>NZ_JBCNJW010000009.1:0-199067 GCF_039596355.1 Fluviicola sp.
AAAAACGACGAGGTCCCGGTGCTGGCAAAGGTCGCGGCCATCTTCCGGCCAATATGACCAGATTTGCCCATCCCTTACAAGAAATTGTACACGAGCTTGATGTGGGTTGCCAACACCGTAACAGCATCCGGACACGACTTCATGGAGTCAGATGTTCGCATGAAACTGCGTGTGAACAAGCAGTACGCAGATTACGCGGCAACGGGTAATTATGGCGGACGTCCGACTTACGGTTGGTCAATGAATGATCTTCAAACAACGACAGCGAGCAGAGATGTACTGGCAAGTGCATTGGATCTGATCAATGTGGTTCCGAATCCATACTATGCGTTCTCTGAATATGAGCGTAACCGTATCGATACACGAGTGAAGATTGTGAACTTACCAGACCAGTGTACGGTAACCATCTATAACGTGAGCGGAAAATTGATCCGCCAGTTCAAGAAAGACAACCAGGTGACTTACATCGATTGGGATTTGAAGAACACAATTGGGGTTCCGATCGCAAGTGGTGTTTACCTGATCCACGTAGAAGTACCTGGAGTTGGTGAACGCATTGTGAAGTTCTTCGGAGGAATGCGTCAGGTTGACCTTGAAACAATTTAATCATCCTGTTAAGCAAAACGTATGAAATCGATTAATAAATTAATTAAATATACAGCGGTTGCTGGAGTAGTGTTAAGCTGCTCCAGTGCATTCGCTGGAAATGAAGATCGCGTTGGTTCTGCCGGAGCTACTCAATTATTGGTGAATCCATGGGCAAGAAGTATCGGTATCGGAGATGCAGGTGTATCTCACGTGAACGGGCTTGAAGCTACATTTACCAACATTGCTGGTTTGGCTTTTACAGATAAGACTCAAATCAAGTTTAACCGCACAAACTGGATGGGAAGTGCCGGAATTGCATTGAATTCTGCCGGGATTGCTCAGCGAATTTCTGCTTCTACGGTAATCGCCGTTTCAGTTCAGTCGATGAATTTCGGTGATATTGACAAAACAACTGTCGAGTTGCCGGAGCCTACACAGGGGACTTTCTCTCCTCGTTTGAATGTATTCAACGTAGGTTTTGCACATAGCTTTTCATCAAGTATCTACGGAGGGGTAAACTTCAAAGTGATCTCTGAAAGTATCTCCAACCTGAAAGCGAACGGAGTTGCATTTGATGCAGGTATCCGTTACGTGACAGGAGAACAGGATCAGATCAAATTTGGTATCGCCCTGAAAAACGTAGGACCGGTAATGAAATACAAAGGTGACGGATTGTCTGACCAGGTAAATTACCTGGTGAATGGTAACCTGGCAACTTTGGAGCAGCGTGCTGCAACTTTCGAATTGCCGTCATTGCTGAACATCGGTGCTTCTTACGACTTCAACTTCAATGAGAAGAACAAGTTGATCTGGAGTGCTGCTTTCACTGCAAACTCTTTCCAGAAAGACCAGTACCGTATGGGATTGGATTACGGATTGACAATCGAAAAAGCAGCATTTAACCTGCGTGTTGGATATGTAGCTGAAAAGGGAATCTTCAAAACAGAGAACCGTTCAAATGCATTGGTAGGACTTACTGCTGGTTTCTCAGCTGACGCTTTAGTTGGTAAAAAGAAATCTGCTTTAGGACTGGAATACGCCATGAGATTGGCAGGTCAGTTTGGTGTGATTCACACATTCGGAGCTACAATCAGCTTGAAATAAAAGCATCGTTGCTTCAGGCAACACCATATTTTGGAAAGGAGGACTGAAAAGTCCTCCTTTTTTTTGTTTTGGACATTTTATTTGTTGATTGTCAATTTATTACCAACCTTTTCTTAGCGGTTTTCGTTCATTCTTTTATACTACTTAAAGGACCACCTCATTTCATTCTTATTGAAGTGACCACCCGGGAGTCGGATCAATTGAAGGAAGAGTTTGAGCTTTTTTTTACGATTAAAAATAAAAGTATGAGACGAATAGTAAACTACTTATCTCTCACACTCGCGATGTGTTGCGCCGGCCATGCCAGTGCCTACAATCATGATTTTGAGAAAAGTGGAAAATCGGGAGGAAAACCGAAACCCACAACAACGACCAAGGCGGCAAACTGTGCGCCTGCGAATTACCGGTTGACCATGGACTTCAATGACGTAAGTTGCCAGTTGGAAACGGGGGGACTGCTGTTCCTTGACCGGGCGAACGGTTTGGCAACATACACCGTTCCGAAGAAAAAAGGAAGCGAAACCGCCGTAACAGCAATTTATGCAGGAGCGCTTTGGATGGGAGGAACCGACGTGAACGGCCAGCTGAAACTGGCGGCAGTTAAATTCCGGGAAGGAAATGATTTCTGGCCCGGCCCATTGACAGTAGACTACCAGACATCCATCTACGATCCCAACGTTCCGCAGGGAGACGATACACACCGTGCTTACGGATCTGCAAACATCAACCCGGATCAGTGTTTGTTGTATGACAACATTTTCACGATTTCCAAAGCGGGAGTTATTTCATTTATTATCTACAATGAATGTACGACCGGAGACTGCCCGGTACCAAGTAATGAAACCATGGCACAGATCAATGCCTGGCCCGGAAACGCAATTGTCGGGCAGGGGCAGGATCAGTTTCTGGCTCCGTTTTACGACAATGACCAGGACATGATTTACGAGCCGGAAGATGGAGATTACCCCTGGTATGATGACATCTTAGGTCGTGATGATGTTCAGTGTGGCAGCGATCGCCGGGTGACCTTGTTTGGTGACCAGACTTACTGGTGGGTTTTCAACGATAAAGGGAACATCCACACAGAATCCCAGGGTGAACCGATCGGGATGGAAATCCATGCGCAGGCTTTTGCTTTTGCAACGGATGACGAGATCAACAAAATGACATTTTACAACTACGAGTTGATCAACCGTGGCACACAGACCTTGTACAATACCTACTTCTCACAGTACATCGATGCCGATTTAGGGAATCCCAATGACGATTATGCCGGCTGTGACGTTACCCGCGGATTGAGCTACATGTATAATGGAAACCTGGTCGATCAATCAAATGCCGGACATGTGGGCTTTGGCCCGAATCCGCCGGCTATCGGTGTTGACTTCTTCGAGGGCCCTTACCAGGATGCAGATGGAATCGATAACCCGGGGCCGGTTTGGGACACGCTGACAGGAGAATGGATCATTCCTGCGGTGGCAACTGCTATTGCAAACAAGGGAATTGTGTACAAAGGTCTGGGGATCGGTTACCAGGACGAAATCGTGGATAACGAACGCTACGGGATGCGTAACTTTACGATCTATAGTGGAAACGAAGGCGCTCCTGATCCGCAGAAAGACCCGACAACAACTGTTCAGTTCTACAATTATATGCGTGGATTGTGGCGCTACGGCGATCAGCTTTATTATGGCGGACCTGGCTTCTCCGGTTTTCAATATGCCACTTCGATTGAAACGAACTACATGTTTCCCGGAGATTCCGATTCCCTGCATTGGGCAACGGATGGAACTGATCCGGGGTTCAACTGGTCGGAGTTTGAACCGGGAGGTTTGGGAACAACACCAACTCCTGCAGGCGACCGTCGTTTTGTGCAGTCAGCAGGGCCGTTTACCTTACGTCCCGGAGCGGTAAACAACATCACAGTAGGGATTGTTTACGCAAGAAGCTATGAAGGACAGGTCTTGTCTTCGGTCAACATGCTGAAATCCGCAGATACGAAAGCTCAGGCATTGTTTGACAAGTGTTTCCGGATTCTCAACCCTCCTAACGCTCCCGTGATGACCATCCAGGAATTGGGGAATGAATTGATCATTATGCTGGACAATCCCGGAAATTCAAACAACAAGAACGAAACCTATGAGGAGGAAGACGATATTAACATCATCGACCCGACAGGCCCGGGAGACACATTGGATAACGGAGACCCGATCATTTACGACAAATACTACCGTTTTGAAGGATACCAGATTTTCCAGATGAAAGATGCTTCAGTCAGCGTTGCGGATCTGGACGATCAAACAGTTGCCCGATTGGTAGCGCAATGTGATATCAAAAACGGAGTGAAGCGTTTGGTCAACTTCGAATTCGATGAAGAATTGGGATATTCCTTCCCGGTTGAAAAAGTGAAAGGAGCCGATGAAGGAATCAAGCACACATTCCGCGTAACGGAAGATTTGTTTGCAACGGGAGACCGTCGCCTGGTCAATTTTAAAACATATTATTACATCGCGGTGGCTTATGGTTACAATAACTACAAAACGTACGACCCGACTGAAGCAAACAGCTTAGACGGACAAAAGAAACCGTATTTGCGTTCCCGTATCAATGCCGATGGATCTCCGCTGATTGCATTGTCGGCTATTCCACACAACATTTCACCGGAATTGGGCGGATCTCAGGCAAATTCAATTTACGGACAAACTCCGCGCATTACCCGCCTGGACGGAACTGGAAACGGTGGTCGTGAACTAAAACTGACCACAGCATCGGAAAATGCCATTGTCGCAAACGGATTCCAGGGAGAATTGGAATATGACTACAATGGTGGGCCGATTAACGTGAAAGTGGTGGATCCGCTGAATGTGGTGGGCGGTTATTTCGAATGCGAATTCAAGAACTATGCGGGGCCATCCGGAAACGGAACAGCTGCAACCGAATACAAGGGAATTGATACGGCTGGCTGGGTGGTTTACCACTACGATTCCAAAGGCCCGGGAGCGAATCTCATTGATTTTGTAACCTCGAACATGACGATCAGGCAAGGAAACGAGCAAGTCGTGCCGAAATGGGGTGTTTCGATTGAAATCATGCAAGAGAAATACTATTTCCCTTCTGCACCGGCGTCACAGGTCTATTTGTATACCGATCCGCTGTCGGCAAGTATTTCCTATACGGATTCGTCCAAACAGTGGCTCGACTTTGTCAAAGACGATGCTTCCTTTACACCGCGGAACTGGATTCGTTCAGGAACCTATGTTCCGGATGCATTGGCAGAATGCAGCACTTTTGTAGGACCTCAGTATTTGAGTCCGTGTGCTTACCCGGATGAGATCGGTCGTGATCCGAAAGAACAATACAACAAATTGCTGGGAGGGGGAATTGCGCCGCATAAGCTGACCGGTTACCAGAAAGATTTCATGCCTTTGGCTTATCCGTCTAATTACACCGGAATGTCAGTGGCTCGTTTGAATGCGTCGATCAAATCGCTGCCGAGCGTTGATATTGTCATCACCAATGATCCGTCGAAATGGACACGTTGCGTTGTCATTGAACTGGGGCGTGATGCGAACCTGAACCAGGGTGGAGGACAACCCGGGCGTTTGAGAGCAGCACAGTCTGTCGACAAGAACGGTAACCCTGACGGAACAGGAACAACCGGTATGGGATGGTTCCCGGGATATGCCATCGACCTGGAAACAGGAGCACGTTTGCATATGGCATTCGGTGAAAACTCATTTCTTGGAGGAGATAAGGGAGCCGATATGATTTGGAATCCGACCGATCGCCAGTATGACGGCAACGGCCTTCCGGTATTTGGAGGAAATCAGCCGATCTGGGTGTTCGGTGTAAACATCAACAACGAAGGTTGTCCGTACTACGACGGAGTGAACAATTGGGTATACGATCAATTCCAGCTTGGAACATCTGCTTCCTACAAGAAATTGTACACCAGTTTGATGTGGATTGCGAATACTGTAACGGCTGCGGGACACGAATTGCGCGAAACAGATGTGCGGATTAAACTCCGGGTGAAGAAACAGTATGCGGAGTTTGCTGCAACCGGAACAAACGGAGGTCGTCCGAAATATGGCTGGTCGATGAATGATTTGCAGACCACAACTGCAAGCCGCGATGTACTGGCGAGTGCTCTGGATCTGATCAATGTGGTTCCGAATCCATACTATGCGTTCTCTGAATACGAACGAAACCGTGTCGACACCCGCGTGAAGATTGTGAACCTTCCGGATCAATGTACGATCACGATTTACAACGTGAGTGGAAAACTGATCCGGCAATTCAAGAAAGACAGCGAAGTGACTCATGTGGACTGGGATTTGAAGAATACGATCGGTGTTCCGGTGGCCAGCGGTGTGTACCTGATTCACGTGGAAGTACCGGGGGTGGGCGAACGCATTGTGAAGTTCTTCGGAGGAATGCGCCAGGTTGATCTTGAAACCTTTTAGTCTGTTAATCCATTGAAAAAAGGGTTGTTTCGAACACCGGTTCTACCGATTTGAATCGGATCAATCTGCGGGTAAAGACACCGAAATAAGCGGTTTACACTTGTTTCGATGGATTAAAAAACATATATTTGTTGCAACAGGAGAGTCCTATGGGCTCTCTTGTTGTTATTTATAGCTTACAACAACAAAAAGAATTATGTCAGATTTCGCATATTATACAGAAGAAGGACTGAAGAAGTTGAAAGATGATTTGCATGAAATGAAAACGGTGCAGCGCCCAAGAATATCCGAGCAGATTGCTGAAGCACGTGACAAGGGAGATTTGTCTGAAAATGCGGAGTACGATGCAGCAAAGGAAGCTCAGGGCTTATTGGAAATGAAAATCGCCAAGATGGAAGAATTGGTTTCCAAAGCACGAATCATTGACAATACCCTGATGGATAACTCCAAGGTGTTCATTTTATCACGCGTAAAGATCAAGAACGTGACCAACAACATGGAAATGGAGTACACGCTGGTAGCGGAAAGTGAAGCGGATCTGAAAGCAAAAAAGATCTCCGTTGATTCCCCGATCGGAAAAGGATTGTTGGGTAAGAAAGTCGGAGAGATTGCAGATGTTCAGACTCCTAACGGAATCATGAAGTTCGAAGTAATTGATATTGCAAGATAATGGCAACCATTTTTTCAAAGATTATTGCCGGAGAAATCCCGTGTCACAAGATCGCTGAAAACGATGATTTTCTGGCGTTCCTGGATATTATGCCTTTGAGAAAAGGACATGCCCTGGTGATTCCTAAAAAGGAAACGGACTATATCTTTGACATGGAAGATGAGGAACTGGCTGCGATGATGATTTTCGCCAAAGCGGTTTCCCATAAAATCAAAAAAGTATTTCCATGCCGTAAAATCGGTGTAACTGTAATCGGATTGGAAGTGCCTCATGCGCACATTCACCTGATTCCGATCAACGGGATCGCTGATATGAATTTCGCACAGGAAAAATTGAGTTTAAGCCATGAAGAACTGGCTCAAATCGCAGAAGAGATTCAACAAGCATAATCAAGGAATGAGTAAAGCAGTTTTAGGCTGTTTTACTCTTCTTTTAGCCTTATGTCTTTTCTCCTGCTCCGAAAGCAGGAAAACAACCCGCATTTTATTTGTCGGTAACAGTTATACCTACCGGAATAACATGCCGAAACTATTCGAACAGATTGCCAAATCGAAAGGCGAGAAACTTCGTGTTACGCACATTACCCGCGGAAAATATACCTTTTACCTGCAGTCGAAACGACAAAAGCTCTACCGGGCACTGAAAAGCGCGGATTGGGATGTGATCGTGCTGCAAGGTTCTTCGAGAGACATGCTCCGGGATTCGACCCGTTTCAAAAAACGCACGTATCCGGCTTTGGACAAAATGCTGGGAATGATCCGGGAAAACCAGAAGCATGCGAAGGTCTATTTCTACATGACCTGGCCCTACCGAAAGGGAGACCGGATGCATCAACAGTTTTCCAATCCAGATACGATGTTACGTGCTGTGGCTTCGGGCTACCGGAATTTGAAAAAACGCTATAAAGTTCCTGTCATTCCCGTAGGAAAGGTTTGGCGGAATTATGCGCTCACTTACCCGGAAACCGATCTGTACACGGCAGATAATTCCCATCCGTCGTTTGAAGGCTCCTATCTCGTTGCGTGTACGATGTATTCGGCGATTTATGGAAAAACTCCTGTAGGAGCAGACCGATTGGCGATCTTTAACCCCGGAGAATCCACCCGGATTCAGCAGTTCACTGGGAAGCAAATCGGGAAGAAGTACTTCCGGGATTTGGTGAGGGATTCGATTTGACAGACAAACAAAATACCTGTTTCAAAGGTTCAATGGAATTTTTGAACCTTTTTGCTTATTTCTTCTGATTGGCTTTCTTGACCTTATTGGAAACCGTGACGAGCTTCTTCAGTTTGAAATTGTTACAGTTTTGCTTCATGTGCAGTGTAACAGTATACGTTCCCGAGGTTTTGTAATAATGCTTCGGATTCTTTTGCGTAGAAGTCGTTCCGTCTCCGAAATCCCAGTAATAATCACCGGCATTTTTGCTTTGATTATTGAACTGTGCCGCCAGCCAGGTTTCTTTGATTTTAAAATCCAGAACCGGTGTTTCCTTGATGTCGAACACACGTGTTTGGTTCAGTTTATACAGATTCAGGTTTTTGAGTACCACGTTTGCCGCAGCTTGTTCGATGATCGTCCAGTAAGTACTGTCAACGCGTTTCGGAGCTGTTCCGCCAACCGGTGATTCTTTGTAAATGGAAGCAAAAGCAGTACACGCAGCGGTGAAACTTCCCAGTGCATTCGGATGGTAACGGTCGGTGAAATACAAATCAATTTCAGGGTGTGTTTCGCGGATCGTTTTCCAAACCATTCCAACAGGGATCACCGGGTAGTGCAGGGAATCGCTCATCAGCATGTAGCCGTTCCAGATGCGTTGCTGCATTTTGGGGTACGTATCATTTGCAGGCTGTTCCGGGTATCCTTTTTCATATCCCCAGGTCATGTAGAAATAAATCTGTGCACAAGGACTCGTTTTCAGTACGCTGTCGATCAAAATTTTGGCATACGGAATAGATTGCGTCAGAATCACGCTGCTGTCTTCCGCAAATTCGCGGGAAAATCCCTGGATGAGTACATAGTCCCACTGGCGGGTTTTCATTTTCTTGTAGGTACTCGGACGCTCGCTGTGCGCCTTCAGTGTACTACCACTTACTGCAATGGAATCCGCAAACACGTTTTTACCTTTTGACTTCGCCAGGTGCTCGAAAATCTTCGGCATGTTGTTCATGTGGGTAAAGCTATTCCCGATAAACAACACATTGGTGGGCTGTTGAGCAAAAGAGATTCCGGTGATAAAAGAAAGCAACAGGGCTAATTTATTCATTGCGCAATTTTTTTCGTTTAGGATAGAAAATTCCGAATACTTTGTAATACAATTCTGTTAATGGCTCGATGTATTTCACCATGATCACAAACACGGTAATGAAGAATGCTGAAATGGAAATCGCGCCCCATGGTGAAAACTGGTGATGGTACCATGGTTCCGGATCAAGTCCTATGCCAATAATTCCGGCGTAGAGAATAATGACGTGAACGATGTATACCGGGAAAGTCGTTTGTCCCATTTTGAGGAACAACGGCGCGTTGATTTTAAAGTTGGCATCTACCAGCATCAACGTTCCCAAAAGCATGGCGACCTGACCCATGCGGGCAAAACCGGTAGTATTGTTTTCAAAGCATCCCTGAGCCGTTAACCCGATCCAGTCGGTGAATTTATCCAGTTCGTGGAACATCATTTGTCCGGCTACATTGAACAACAACCCAACCAGGATAAAGGTTACCCCGAACCACCACTTGCGCACATTGCGTTCGTAGAGGCGGATAATGGCTCCGATCATACCTCCCATCAGGACGTAACCTGAATAACGCACGAAACTAAAATCGGAGAATTGCCCGTAGATCATGTTCTGGATAAACTTCGGTGCTCCCTGCGGAACAAATGCTGCCGGATCTTTGATGGTAACACCTCCCTGAACCACTTCATGTAGTTTGATGTGTTGTTTTAGGTACGCGTAGAATACAAAAACGATCAGTGCCGCAACCAGGTAATAGAGGTAAAGCGGTCCTTTTTTGATGAGTTTGTAGACTCCGAAAGTCATGAGCAATAAGAAAATCCCGACTCCGATGGATTGCAGGACGTGAAACGCCTGAAACCAGTCGAGGTGATACACGAAACCACGGTCTCCGCCTTTGAATAAATCTTCAAAGCCGTAATACGTATCGCGAACAAAGGTGATCAAATCAAACTGGATCAAATATCCCCAGAACAAAAGCATGCGCACACGCCCGAATCCTTTTTTGACGCGTTCGTTCCCGAAATAGGACCCGTCCGTATTTCTGCTGAGCAGGTAAACAAACACCACACCGGTTACGGCAAAGAATAAAGGGGAGGTCAAACCGTGCAGGTTGTGCCAGAAGCTAAAGAGCCAATTGTTGTCATCCCGGTATTGATCAGCAAGTGCCGAACCGGTGAAATGGCCTTCAAGCATCATCAGAATGGCTATCGAACGAGCCATGTCTATAAACTTCAATCTGGGACGAGCCGCTAGCGGCACCCCAGCATTTTCTCCTGACATAGTTTGATTTTAATCACACAAAGATACATTTTCTCCCGATTCCGTTCAATAAATTCTAATGAGGTGTTTCTCCTAACATCATCAGGCGGATGGGGGTAGGATATCCGTCAAAATAAATCAGGATCGGGAAGGAGAAGATCCCGTCCGGAAGTTTCTTCCCGGTAGTTGCCTGAACCAGCACATTTCCTTTAGCTGAGAGATTGCTCCCGAAGCTGAAATTGACCAAATCTCCTTCTGTTTTGATCGCTGCAATTTTCAGATTTTTGTCGTGGTTGTTGTGAATCGAAAACTGGAAGTGCGTTTCTCCCTGTGGAATTTTTCCCAGGGTAATAACATTCGGAACGCAGTCGACGAAGAAGAAAATGGAATCGGTTTCGAGGTAACTCACGCTTTGAATCTCGATTTTACGTTCCCGTGCCGCTGCACGAGAGAAAATGGAATTTTTGATGTCGTTCGGATTGTCGCTCGTAATCTGGTTTGCGGTATATTCTCCGTATGGAATTCCTACCAATTCCAGCTTTCCGCCATTTTTTGAAGTTCCGTCCAGGTAAGGAGCAAAGACACCGTTGTCGAAAGCGCGCAGGTAATTGCTGAGCGACATGATCCGGCGCTGGGTCAGTGCCACGTTGTATTCCGTTTTTGCAAGCGGTGAAGCAAAACCGCGCACATTCAAACGAATTTGAAATCCTTTTTGTAATTCTTCCAGTAAGAGGGTTTGAAATAACACCAGGTCTTTCACTCCCTGTTCGACGTATTGAAGGAAGAAACTTTCAATGTCTTCCTCCGCTTCAACGGCTTTTTCTCCGCTCAGGCCTTTGGCGTATTCCTTTTTGTATTCCGGTAACATGGCGATGTAATCGCTGTAGCTGTTGATGTAATTGACTTTGGTGGTCGTTTCTTTCGATCGCGGATCGGGAATGTCGTTGTGGAAGTAGAGTGTTACCGGCAGGCGCTTGTTCAGTTCTGCCAGCGTTTCTTTCTTGGTTTCGGGAATCACGATGCGCGGATGCTTGAATCCGAAAATATCGCTGCAACAGGTGGGGTTTTTCACATACTGCACTCCAAGCCGGTTGCTGGACACATACATGCTGTCGCGATCCTGGAAATAATACAGGTCGTTTGCCGGGCTGTTGATCGGGAGTCCCGCATTTTTAGGTTCTTCAAAACGCCCGTTTTTGAGTTCGGAGTAGAACACATCGTACCCGCCGAACCCGTCGAACCAGGAAGAGGAGAAGTAGAGGCGTTTCTTTTCCGCGTCATAGAACGGACTGATATCGTTGTCGAGGGAATTGGCAGCATTCAGCGGACGGACTTTGGAAAACTGGTTTCCGTTGTTTTTGATCACGGTGAAATACAAATCCATCGCGCCTTTTCCGTCTTCCCGGTTGGAAGAAAAAATCAGCCATTCTTCGCCTTCAATCACTGCGATGGTCGGGGTAGTGGTGTTTGTTCCCGGTTCGTTGACAATTTCTCCGAGTGGGTTCGGGCCCGACCACTTTCCGTTTTGGTAAGCAGCAACCCAGATTTGACAATTGAACTGAGCTTCCGTTCCACCACAACGACTGTAGTAAAAACGTTTGCCATCCGGAGAAAAACATCCGTTCCCGGTGTTGAAGGCTGGATCATTCAATGCTTCAAGGAGTGCAGGAGAAACTTCTGGCACGCTGTCTTTCCAGGGGGTATAATACAAACGGTTTTTGTAATTGTCGTCGAGCATTTCTTCGCCCACGTTTTCTTTTTTGCTCCGCATGGAAGATAATACAAACTGACCCTGCGAAATGGTGTGCCCGAATTCCGAATTGACGGTGTTTAGACCTTTCGGTAATTCGACCTTTTCGAGATTAGCCGTGTCTTTGAGTGCCGCCTGTGCCCACAAACACGATTCCAGTTCGCGTTTGGATTTCAGGTAATTGTAGGTGCGTTTGTCTTTCGAATATTTCTTCTTGGCGCGTTTGAATAGTTCGATGGCTTCGTTGTAGTTTCCGTTTTGCTTCTCCATGAGCGCCCACTGTAATAAACTGGAAGGGAACATCGACGTTTCTTCCTTTTCATATACTTTCCGATAGTAGTAAGCGGCTCTCCGGTAATCTTTGTAACTGCGGAGTGCTTCGGCATATTTCCAGAGAATGCTCACGCTGTTGGAATCCAGTTCCATCGCTTTTTCATAATACTGGAGTGCATAGATGTAATCTCCCTTGGCGTATTGTTCGTCTGCAAAGTCCAGGTATTTCCCCAACAGGTTCTGGCTGAAACCTGCAGATGAAATCAACAGAAAGAAGATCAGATATAGTCTGGGCATATGCGGTGAATGACTTTTTTGGGTTTGAAACGCGTGATGATGTATTCGGCAGAAATTTCCAATCCGCCTCGCGCGGAACTAGCCGGGATCAATTTCGAAATGTTGGTGTCGTAGCTGGCCGCCACCGACCAGTTCTGCATCGCTAATCCGAGCCGCACAACGACTGCATCTTTGGAACGGAACCACAAACCGCCGTCTACTGCGCGGTAGGTTCCCAGTTTGTTGATGAGGGTATAGCGAACCTGCGATCCGAGGATCAACTCACGGTACTTTCCCTGGAAATTCAGTCCGATTCCGGGAATGACGGCAATTTCCTTGTTGATGGCGTGATCCAGTTGGGAAAAGAAGCTTAGGCGGATATCGCGCAACACTTTCTCCCCGTAAAACCCCTGGTTGGGGCGGTTGAGGTTGTGTCCGCTGATCCCTGTTTTGAGTGAATTTCCTTTTCCGTAGTAATAACAATGCACGATTCCTGCTGCGCTGGTGAGATTGGCCCGGCTGTCGTTCTGATAGGCTTCATTGGTTGGGAGTCCGGCATCGAAGATGAGTCCGTTGAACTGGTTGTCGAAATAGAATTTGTCCATGTTCACTTTCCGGTAGTTGAGTCCGACCTGCACGCCCACACTGATCGTGTGTGAGGAATCCGATGTCAGTTTCAGGTTTTTGGCAATGCTTCCGAGGAATTCGAGCGTCTGATAAAAACCGTCTCCTACGTTGTCGTGAAACAGCATGGCTCCGAAATTGATTCCTTTGGCTTTCCATTTGGCATCTCCTGCGATGGCAAAAGTCTGGAAGGGAACAGTCACACTGCGCCACTGATCTTTGTAATTTCCTGTCAGGCGAATATCTCCGTTGAATAAGCCTGTATTGGCAGGGTTTTGGTAGAGTGGTTGACGGTTGAGGTGAGAGAAATGGATATCCTGAGCAGTCACACGAAAGGTGCAGCTTACCGCAAAAAGAAAAATCAGCAGGAAGTAGTCCGGTTTTCTCATTGAATCAAATATACAATAAAATCAATCATTCGTGAACTTCCCTCAGCCCCGGATGAAAGATGGAATAAATTGGGTATTTTCGTTTTATGAAGCAAAAGCGTTTTTTAGTCATCGGCCTCGTGGTGTTTCTCTGTTCGTTTAAAAGCGACGGATTGATCGAACGTGTCTATCCGCAGTTATTAGGAGACTACAAATACTACAAATCGGTTGCAGACCGTTCTGTTTCTTATGCCAAAGACGGCAAAGATGCGTTTTCGGTGACGATCAACCGGAAAGACCAAATTCTGTTTTTTAAAAACGGGAAGAAGGAACGGAAAATGACGTTTACGGAAATGACGATGCCTTTCCTGGAGGATGAAAATCATGTGCTGTTCGGTACGAAGAATAATTATGAACCGATGTTCTACCGGGGAGATACAATTGTGATTCAGAGTTATCCGGTGGAGTATCAGGAGAATTATTTTGTGAAGAAAAAAGAATGATTCGGATCCCGGTTTGAAACACAAATTTATAAAATGGTGTGAAAAGCCTGTTTTTAGTGGGGGCAGCCCGATTTAAAACACTCAGGGCCGCTCAACGGTAAGCGCCCGCTCCGGACTAAACACCACATATTCCCCGTTCCGGGATGAAGCGGTCATCCGCTTGATTCCCTTCGCAGTCACAACCTTCACTTTTTGTTCTTTCCCTACATATTTTTCAGGAATGATGAATACGTGTTCCGTTTGGTTGATGATGAAATATCCGGGGATCATTTTCGGATTGATCTTCTGTTTCAGGTTCAGGACGTACCGGATTTGTTGTGGTGTCCGTTTGATGATGCGCAAGCTATCACCGGGAAGCCGTACAACGAAATTGGTTTCCAGTTGGCTTTGAATCTTTTTAGTCAGTTTAAATGAAGCATCGGCCGTTACGTTGACCTTTTTCGAATGGTAACTGATCAAAGGCTGATTTTTTCGAACATAATCGCCCGATTTTGCGAAAGATTCCACTATAAAACCACTTTCGGTGCTCATCTGGAAATAATTCCGGATTTCAGATTCCTTTTTCAGCAAGGCGTTGTATTTGTCTGCCAGGTGGATTTCTTCCAAAGCTCCGGCTTCTTCCTTGTATTGGTAGGCAGGTAGGGCAGGAAGGAGATTGCCCGGCCCGATTTTATTGGCAAATTCCCGCCATTTTTTATCCACCGGACGAAGAGCAGGGGAAAACTGATCGATTTTGTTGAGCAGTTCTTCCTTCAGACTTTCCTTTTCGCCGCTTAGGGCAACAAACACGTCGTAGTCGTCAAATTGCACCAGCAGACTGTTGCGGGAAAATTCCGGTTTTTCGACCAGGCGTTCCAGTTTTCCGGTGCGCTGTGCACGGATTGTTTTTAGTTTGAGATCGAAATGCAGAAAAACGGTGTCGCGTTGCTGGATTCCGGCAATGGTAATGGTTTGGGGCAATTGATCGGAAGGATCCTTCTCATTTTCAGCTGAACAGGAAGTGGCCAGAATGAATAAAATGGCTAAAAAGACAACGAGTTGAATCTGCTTCATAGGGCGCTTTTCATAAAGGTACAATCAAAAAGGGAATTCGTTGAAATTTTGTGAATACTTGAACTTAGAATGTTAATAACTTAGTTAACATTTAAATAACATGACTTAAAAATAACAAGTGCCTACCACCTAAATTTGTAAGAACGAATAATGCAGGCCTATGCTAGGGACACTATTAAAAAAGAGATTGTCGGACACTCAGTTGGCGAATGTTTTCCTGAACGGAATCTTCGAGATTGTGGACAATGGCTTCGTGGAGGTTGTAGACCTGATCAACGAAGATTTAGCTTTCGTTTCTTCGCCTTCCATTCCTGCGGATCGCAACGGAGAATTTACAATGATTGTAGTGGTTGCCAATATTTCCACGTTGGAAACCACGTTTGAAACCGTTCAGGCAAGTCGAATCGAAAAGATCATTTTTGAGCAATTGGGCTCATTGATGGGGGTATCTGCTGTGGATGCAGAAGCAAAAGTGAGAGAATACCAGAAATTTATGCAGCGGATCAATCATCCTTCCAAGAATATGATTTATGCGATGTCTAAAGCTGTTTTCCAGAAATACAACCTGAACGATTGCCAGGACGAATATTTCAAACGTCTGCAGTCGCCGAATCCCTTGTTCCTGAAACGCATGGATCAGGTCATGAACAACTTCCTCTGGGATTGGGATTCATTCTTTAAGAAATACAAAATCGATGAATAACTGAAAACCCTGGCAAACGTCAGGGTTTTTTATTTCCTTCTCCTGAGGGCTGAGCGGAGTCGAAGCCCGGGATTGTTGTAAAGAAGTCTGAGCGGAGCCGAAGATTGATTTTTGCTAAATTAATATAGCTTTACAAAAAATGTATATTCTGTAATAATTCCTTTGTTTTAAATTGTTTTAGTGTATGCATCTTTTCAATTCTAAAATTTTTCATTCTCAATTTTCAATGGAATGATTGTTAAATAAGGAAAATATACCTTGACCAATTAACTATATCCATTTTTGAAATACCTGAGCTTTTTCGTCTCTTAGCTGAGCTATCCCGGTTATTAACGAAAACTCAAAAAAAGATGAAACATCTACTACTTTTTGGAGCTATCTCATTATGCGTGAGTAAGGTTATTGGTCAAGGATACCCCAATTACGACATTGGGTTGAAAATTAAATTGAACGAAGACGGATCCAAATACATCCGCTTCATTACCTGGCACCAGGTCTGGATTAAATACAATCAAAACAACGACGGAAGTACACTGGCTGGAAAACCGATCAACGAATCATACGATATTTCACTGCGAAGATCCCGTTTCCTGACCTATTCCCAGCTGGGAGACCGCTTCCTGATCCTGACACACTTCGGGATCAACAATCAGAATACGTTTAGCGGTGGTGTTTCTTCTGCAAACGGTAAGAAACCGCAGATGTTCCTGCATGATGCATACGTGGATTACACCGTGTTCAAGCGTTACCTGAATATCGGAGCGGGGCTGCATTACTGGAACGGAGTGTCCCGGATGGCGAATGCGAGTACGTTGAACTTCATGTCGCAGGATGCGCCGATTTTCAACTGGTACAACATTGATAAAAGCGATCAGTTTGCGCGTTACCTCGGAATCTTTGCAAAAGGAAAAATCGGGAAACTGGATTACCGTCTGGCTGCAAACGATCCGTTCCAGGCAAACGAAGCAAAAGCGATTGCAACAGATGTGTCGGATTATAACCCTTATTGCCGCACCTGGAGCACGGCAGGATACATCCATTACGAATTCTGGGACGAGGAAAGCAACCTGCTTCCGTACATGGTGGGAACGTATGTAGGAACGAAGAAAGTTTTCAATATCGGTGTTGGTTTTGATCACTGGAAAAATGGAATGTGGCACCGCACGGCTGCCGGAGATACTGTGACACAGGATCAATTGCAGTTGGGAGCAGATGTCTTCCTGGATATGCCTTTGAGCGCGAAAAAAGATGCGATCACCTTCTACGGAAGTTACATGAATTACAACTTCGGGAAAAACTACGTGCGCAGCATCGGGATTCTGAATACGGCTGACGGAGGTGGAGCGCTGCGCGGAAATGCCGTACCGACAATCGGAACGGGACAAATTTTCTACGGACAGCTGGGGTATTTATTGCCAAATTTCGGATTGACAACGCGTTTCCAGGTTTACGGAGCATACTCGCATTCGCGTTTTGAAGGATTGCGCAACGCAGCTGATCGTTTGGTTCCTGTGAATACAATCGATGCGGGTTTGAACGTGTTCCTGGCGGGACATCACTCCAAAATTACATTGAACTATCGGGCACGTCCTGATTTCACCAATATTGAACGAATTAATTATAAAAACGAACTGACGCTCCAATTTATGATCTACTTATAAATTGGTATCTTTCAGATTAAAAGACAACATGGATAAACGTAAAATACAAACGAGTTACTTTTTGCTTGGGTTACTTGGCTTCGTTTTATTTAACTATCCGGTCATAAATCTGATGGAAGGACAGGTTTGGTTGGGAATTCCGGCTTTGCTGATTTATTTCTCTGGGGTAGTGTTATGCATCAGTGTGGTCGGTTTTCTCATTGCCAAACGAAACAAGGAATGAAAGAGGATTAAAAGTGAAAAGAGTTCAAAAGTTCAAATGCGATGTGAATGGATTCTCGGACCTTTTAAACTCTTGAACTATTTTGGAAAAGGATAGAATGGAATGTTGAATGAAATCAAGCGTTCATCCGGCATTCGTAATTCGCAATTAAAAGAATGAGTGGCTTAATTGTTTTGGTCATAGTGGCTTACCTGGCGATGCTGTTTTTCGTGGCATACAGGATTGATGCGTCCACCCGACTGAGATTAAGAGTAGCCAATTCTCCTACGATTTATGCGCTTTCGCTGGCGGTTTACTGTACTGCATGGACCTTCTTCGGAAGTGTCGGCGGAGCTTCTGCATACAACATCCAATTTCTGACAATCTACATCGGGCCGGTGATCTTAATGCCGTTCCTGTGGATCATTTACCGCAAATTCATCCGGATTACCCGTGCACAGGGAATTTCGTCGTTTTCAGATTTTATTGCCAACCGGTACGATAAAAGTATCGGGTTGAACCGCCTGGTGGCTGTGCTGTTAATGTTTGGGATTATTCCGTACATCGCGCTTCAGATTACCGGTATCGACAAAGCGATCGAAACAATTGTGACGCACAACGGAACAGAGCAAAACGACTGGTTGAGTTACATCGATACGAGCTTGCTGGTGACGCTTGGTTTGGGGTATTTCATCATCATTTTTACCACCAAGCGTTTCCAGGAAAAAGAACAAAACACCGGATTGGTCGGAGCAATAGCCATTGAATCGGTGGTGAAGTTGCTGGTGTTCCTGCTTTTTGGATTGTACATCGTATTGTATGCGAATGACAAACCGGAACTGTATGCCGATTTCGATCCGCAAAAAATCAAATTGAATCCGAATAACGATTTCGGACAGTGGTTCGGGATGATTTTCCTTTCTGCTTTGGCGTTCTTGTTTTTACCGCGCCAGTTTGAATTGGGGGTAGTAACCGGAGCGAATGAACAGAAGGTGAAACGCGCCATCTGGTTGTTTCCGTTGTACCTGTTGCTGATCAATCTTTTTGTGATCCCGATTGCAATTATCGGGAACAACATGTTTGCCGGACATAAAATGAACCCGGATATGTACATGCTTTCCATCCCGATCCAGATGGATAAAGGATGGATGGCGCTTCTCGTCTTGCTTGGAGGATTTTCTGCAGCCAGTGGAATGATCATCGTGGCAACGCACGCTTTGAGTAAAATGGTGTCGAATGCGATCCTGATGCCGAGTTTTATCAATAACCGGTTTGTCTTGAACCGCTTCAAGGACCGGAACCACCGTATTCCGGTGTTCTTTCGTCGTCTGAGTATTTTCGTGGTGTTGTTGCTGGCATACCTGTATCACAAATTTGTGGTTGCAGATTTCACCCTGATTTCCATCGGGTTGGTTTCATTTGTGGCGGTTGCCCAGTTTGCGCCGGCTATTTTGGGTGGAATCTTTTGGAAGTTGGGAAACAAATACGGAGCTATTTTGGGAATTTCGCTTGGCTTCTTCGTGTGGCTTGTTTTCCTGATCGGTCCCACTATTTTAAACGTGGATTTGCACAGCCTGTTTTCGGGCGGTGTTTCCAGGTCCGGTAAGAGTCCGGAAGGAGATTTGATCACGACTGTTTTGTTCTGGAGTTTATTTGCAAATATCCTGGGGTACATCGTTGGGTCCTTATTTACGAATCAAACGGCATTGGAGCAAAACCAGGCTACGATTTATGTCGACATCATGAAATACTCCGCGGAAATGGATTCCGGAGTGGTGTGGAAGGGAAAAGCATTCTTCCCGGATATCAAATCGCTGCTTTCGCGTTTCCTGGGAGAGCGCAGGGTGACGGCAGAGTTGAATCATTTCGCGCAGAAACAGGGAATCAACCTCGATAATCACGACGAGCTGGATCCGCGTTTGATCGGTTACTCGGAAAAAATGCTGAGTCCGATCGTGGGAGCTTCTTCGGCAAAAATCCTGATCTCTTCCGTGGTAAAAGAAGAAAAGCTATCGATGGAAGATGTGGTAAACATCCTCGAAGAATCACAGAAAATCATTGCGGTCAACAAGGAATTGCAACAGCGCACCGATGAATTGAAACGCGTTTCGGAAGCCTTGAAACTGGCTAATGCACGGATGAAGGAAAATGACCTGTTAAAAGACGAGTTTTTGTATACCGTGACGCATGAAATGCGTACGCCGCTCACTTCGATCAAAGCGCTCAGCGAGTTGCTTTCGGATGAAGAAGACGCGATGCCGGAAGAAATCAAAAAAGAATTTCTAAATACCATTCTGAAAGAGTCGAATCGCATGACGCGACTCATTTCACAGGTGCTGGACCTGGAGAATTTCGAATCCGGAAAGCATCAGCTGATTATTGATCAAGTAGATATTTCAGAATTGATTCAGCACTGTTTACAATCGCTCGACGGAGTGTTTAAGCAGCGGAATATCAATGTGTGCATCGACATCGAAGAGCGCCTTCCGAAACTGGAGGCTGATTCGGACCGGATCACGCAGGTGGTATTGAACTTATTGGCAAATGCTGCCAAATATTGCGATAAAGAAAGTGGGAAAGTGTGGGTGGATGTCAACCGCGTGGGAACGATGCTGCAGGTGAAAATTGCAGACAACGGGCCAGGAGTCATTCCGGAACTGCGGGAGATCATTTTTGAGAAATTTTTCCAGGCTAAAAACCAAACGATGAGAAAACCGAAAGGAAGTGGTTTAGGATTGGCAATTTCAAAAAAAATTATCCAACTTCACGAAGGGAAAATAGGAGTGAGTAACAATGATCCGGAAGGATCGGTTTTCACGTTTAGCATTCCCTTCACCCAGAACAGAACTTAATTATGACAGGAAAGAAGATTTTAATAGTGGACGATGAGCCGAATATTGTGCTGTCGTTAGACTATTTGGTGAGGCGGAAAGGGTTTGTTCCATTGATAGCCAGAAATGGAACCGAAGCATTGAGTGCGGCAAATGAGCATGTTCCGGATTTAATTATCCTGGATATCATGATGCCGGATATCGACGGGTATGATGTGTGTCAAACCATCAAGTCCGATCCGCGTTTTGCGCACACCAAAATTATCTTTCTTTCTGCAAAATCGCGACCGGAAGATATTTCGAAAGGTCTTAAGATGGGGGCTGACAAATACGTCACCAAACCATTCAGCACAAAGCAATTGCTGGTAGAAATATTGGAATTGTTATAACTAAAAACTGTATAAAACTGGAACTATGAATAAGATGCAAATTAAAACCCTGGAAGAGTATCATGAAAAATACGCACAAAGCGTTTCTGATCCGGAAGGGTTTTGGGAAGAGGTTGCCAATGAATTTCAATGGATGAAAAAGTGGGATAAAGTTCTTGAGTGGAACTTTACCGAGCCGGATGTGAAGTGGTTCAAAGGTGCACAGCTCAATATCACAGAGAACATGCTGGATCGCCACCTGGAAAAGCGCGGAAACAAACTGGCGCTGATCTGGGAACCAAATGATCCGAAACAACGCTTTGTGCGCTATACCTACCGCGAATTGTATGAACACGTATGCGTGTTTGCGAATGCCTTGAAAGCTCAGGGAGTGAAAAAAGGAGACCGTGTGTGTATCTACATGCCGATGATCCCTGAACTGGCTATTTCGGTGATGGCTTGTGCGCGTATCGGTGCAATTCACTCGGTTGTTTTTGCCGGATTCTCAGCAAATGCATTGTCAGACCGGATTGAAGATGCTCAGGCAAAAGTGGTGATCACAGCCGACGGATTAAACCGCGGGCCGAAGCAGATTCCGTTGAAACGGGTAATCGATGAAGCATTGGAAGATAACACCTGCGTGGAAAAAGTAATCGTTTATGACTGCCTGGGCTGGCTTCCGTATATGAAAGAAGGCCGCGATATCTGGTGGGCAGATGCCATTGCCGGACAAGAGAAAAAATGCGAACCGGAACCGATGGATTCGGAAGATCCGTTGTTCATTCTGTATACATCCGGATCAACCGGAAAACCAAAAGGAGTGGTGCATACCTGTGGTGGCTACATGGTTTATACAACCTATTCCTTCCAGAATGTATACCAGTACCAGGAAAGCGATGTGTTCTGGTGTACGGCTGATGTGGGCTGGATTACCGGCCACTCATACATCGTTTACGGACCTTTGCTGAGCGGAGCAACCACGGTGATGTTTGAAGGAATCCCGACTTACCCGGATGCGGGACGTTTCTGGCAGGTAGTTGATAAATATGGCGTGAACCAGTTTTTGACTGCGCCTACAGCAATTCGTTCCCTGATGGCTTGTGGAGAAGATCACGTACTTTCATACAGTTTGGATTCCCTGAAGGTCATCGGAACGGTAGGTGAACCGATCAATGAAGAAGCGTGGAAATGGTATTACCAGCACGTTGGAAAAGGACGTTGTCCGGTGGTAGACAACTGGTGGCAGACAGAAACCGGTGGGATCATGATTTCCGGGATCGGGAATATTTCTCCGTTGAAACCGACCTTTGCGGGATATCCGCTGCCGGGAATTCAGCCGGTATTGCTCAACCAGGAAGGAAAAGAGATTGAAGGGGCAAACGAAGAAGGGTACCTGTGTATCAAATTCCCGTGGCCTTCTATTTTGCGCACAACTTATGGTGATCACGAACGTTGCCGCATCAACTACTTCTCGCATTACGATGGATATTACTTTACCGGTGACGGGGCGAAACGCGATGAAAACGGCATGTACCGCATTATCGGACGTATTGATGACGTCATCAACGTGTCGGGACACCGTTTCGGAACAGCGGAAATCGAAAATGCGATCAATACGAGCAACCTGGTAGTGGAATCTGCGGTGGTAGGTTATCCGCACCCGGTAAAAGGACAATCGATCTATGCTTTTGTGGTGTGTGAGCACGAAATCTCGGAAGAGAACAGGGATTTTACCCGCGGAGAAATCGTTGAAGCAGTGGTCGCTGAGATCGGCAAGATTGCCATTCCGGAGAAAATCCAGTTTGTTTCCGGCTTGCCGAAGACACGTTCCGGGAAGATCATGCGCCGAATTTTGCGAAAAGTAGCAGAAGGAGATGTTTCCAACCTGGGAGATACTTCGACCTTGCTGGATCCGCTGGTAGTGGATGAGATCGTTGAGAATGCGTTGTAGGAATTAAGCCTGCTAATCCCGCTAATTGCGCGGATCATGGTTTGATTGATGAAATGTTATACTATGTGTTCTATGTGGTTAAATTTTTCCTGCAGACCGGTTCTGTGTTCAGCCGAATGATCTCGCAGAAGAACGCAGATAAATCATAAAATCATTCGATAAAAGAAGGGCTCGCTTTTAAAGCGGGTCTTTTTTTTGTTGGCAGTCAGATTGGAGGCTCTGCACGCTCAGCTCCTTTGCGTTTCCAAAAAATCTCAGTTACTTAAACTTGTTCATTAATTCGAGTACCACCTGATCCGTTTTTGCAAAGCGTTGTTCCCGTTCCAGTAGAGTGGGGGCTGCTGCGCGTTCCTGGCAGTCGGCAATCGCACATTTCTCACAGTTCACGCCAACCAGTTTGGATGGAATTCCGGGGTCGCCCAGGAATGAAATCCGGTTTTGTGCCTGGTTCGAGATCAGGATTCCCAATGCAATGCTACGGTAAAATCCGCCGCGAATCGGGTCTTTGGTTGCAGAACTCAAAACGAGGTATTGGTGGTTCGAATCAACATACGAAGAAATCTGTGCTTCGATGAGGTGTTTGCTTTGGGTTTCAGGAATTTCAGAAAGTGTTTTAATCGCAACCCATCTTCTGCAATAATGCAGGTTATTCTCGTTTCCATGTGGTTCCTGCGATGAAGTGATGTGCAGTTCTTTCGTCATCTGGAAACCTCTTCCCGGTTTGTGCCGGAAGCGGAGAAAGAATAAGTTTTTCAGGTTGAAATCTTTTGGAAGCACGTTGGTGAGTCGCTGGTAGAATGTTTCCGGCGAATCGGTGAACCGGTTGATAATCCGGCGCAGCTCCTCGGAATCGAACTGTTTCTTGTCAAAGAAAGCCTTCAGTTCTTCAACGAGTATTTTGCGCGGAATGATCATGGCTCCTGCAAAATAAGAAGCGTAGAAATTGTTCAATACCTGGTCGAAAGTGTCGAACTTGATCCACGAAAACGTATACAAGCGATCTGTGATATTCAGGAAATTGTATGCAATTTCTTTCGCGTAAATAAAGGTGCGCTGTGATTGATCCGTTTGCTTGGAAATCAGCAGCGTTTTGCTGTTTGGAATAAAAACCGAACGCAGGTTGGTCAATTCTTCGTGCTGGCTCAGTTCGTCATTATTAATCGTGTAGCCGTATTCTTCGATTAATATTTCCTCCAGATCCTGAGCCGACACTTTTTTATTCTGGTCAATGGAATAGGCCTTGCAGAATTTTTCCGCAGCCACTTCAATTTCTTCGAAATAGTTGTTGTTCGCTTCCTGGTAAGAACGCAAAGCGGCGAGGTAAAAACTTTCCTTGCTCAGGTTGTAATGCTTGGAGATCTCGATCAGTGTCGAAATGAAAGCATTCACCTTAACCGGCGCTTCGGCAATGATATCGATCAGGTCGCTTTCCCGGATTCCGAATAATTCCAATGGAATTTCCTTTAAAAGACGGGATTGCAGGATTTCCCCGATTGGAGCCAGGTTCTTGTCTAGTTTCAGGGAAACCAACTGATCGTAACTCGTTTCCAGGGCTTCGGCCAGGGCAATGATTTTATCGCGCTTCGGGTATTTCTTTCCCTTTTCAATCTCGTTCAGGTACGATTTGGACAATCCGGTGGCTTTTGCCAGTCCGAAAAGGGAGAGGTTTCTTTCGGTTCGGATTTGTTTCATCTTCAAACCAAAAATCAACCGGATGTAATCTTCTTCGATCATTTGTAAACGCGTTTCAAGGGTGATAAAACCTGCAAGATACAAAGTTGCGGAAACTTTGCGGAAATGGGTTAAATAAATTTATTTAAAAAAATAGCGAACGTTCGCTGAAATTGTAAAATTTAATTTGTAATATTGTTCCGAAACAACAGCTAAGCTATTCAGCATGACAACGATTACGAGAAACAAGATGATTGAAGTACGGAATTCCATGAATCCGGAAGAAGTACTTACAAAGGAAGCATTGCTCTTCCTGTTTTCACTTCATAAAGAATTTAATCAGCGGCGAAAAGTCTTGCTTGAAAACCGGCAGCTGGAACAGCAGGTTTTTGATAAGGGAGGTTCTCCTGATTTTCCGAAAGAAACACGGTTGATCAGGGAAAGTGACTGGGTGGTGGAATCCATTCCGGCAGATTTACAGGACCGCCGCGTGGAAATTACCGGGCCGGTAGACCGCAAAATGGTCATCAACGGATTGAATTCGGGAGCGAAAGTGTTCATGGCTGATTTTGAAGATGCCTGCAGTCCGTCGTGGAGCAACCTGATGAACGGTCAGCAGAACCTGAAAGAGGCGGTCGACCAAACCATTTCACTGGAACAAAATGGAAAACACTACCGCTTGAATGAGCAAACAGCTGTTTTGGTCGTGCGGCCCAGAGGGTTGCATTTGGAAGAGCAAAACCTGGAGTTTGAAGGTGTTTCTGCTTCCGGATCCCTGGTCGATTTCGGATTGTATTTTTTTCATAACTGGAAAACACTCATTCAGCGTGGAACCGCTCCGTATTTCTACCTGCCAAAACTCGAGCATTACCGCGAAGCGGCCTGGTGGAACGAGGTGTTTAACTATGCGCAGGAATACGTCGGATTGCCAAAGGGGACCATCAAAGCTACCGTTCTGATCGAAACGATTACGGCAAGTTTTCAGCTGGATGAAATCATTTACGAATTGAAAGATCATATTGCCGGACTGAATTGCGGGCGCTGGGATTATATTTTTTCCTATATCAAGAAAATGAAAAACCATTCGGGATTTATGGTTCCGGATCGCGACCAGATTACGATGACGAGTCCGTTTATGGATGCCTATTCGAAGCGGGTGATCGAGGTGTGTCACCGGAGAAATATCCTGGCGATCGGCGGAATGGCGGCTCAAATCCCGGTTAGAAATGATGAAGCGGCAAATGACCGTGCTTTTGCGAAGGTCAAAGAAGATAAACTCCGGGAGGTGAAAAACGGACATGACGGAACCTGGGTGGCTCATCCGGCATTGGTTCCGCTGGCGAAAGCCGTTTTTGATGAATTTATGCCGACGAGTAACCAGCTGCACCTGCACCGCATGGCGGAAGTCGTTACGCAGGAGCAGTTGCTGGAACTTCCGCAGGGAGCAATTACGGAAGCAGGTGTGCGAAAAAATCTGAATGTAGGCGTTTTGTATTTGGAATCCTGGCTGAACGGAACGGGAGCGGCTGCTTTGTATCACTTGATGGAAGATGCGGCTACGGCTGAAATTTCCAGGGCGCAATTGTGGTTGTGGCTGCAACGGTCGGTGGTTTTGGAAAACCGGCGTGCCTGCACGGCTGAATTGTACCGGGAGTACCTCGCTGAAGAGTTGATGAAGATCAAATCGTATGTGGGGCCGGAGCGATTTGTTTCCGGGAAGTTTGACCTGGCGGCGGATTTGTTCCTGCAGATGGTAAGCGCTGCTCAGCTGGACGATTTCCTGACGCTGATTGTCTATCCGTATATCGCGCAGGAATAAAAAATGGAAAAATCCCGAAAAGGGACAATTATAAAAAGGGAATTGCCGAACGCTGCAACATCCGGCAATTCAGTTAAAAACAATTATCGAGTAACTATTTAAAACAGTGTAAAGTTATGAAAACACAAGAAAGAATCAATGCTTTGGTAGCGGATTGGGTATCGAATCCGCGTTGGAAAGGTGTCGTGAGACCATATACGGCCGAAAAAGTAGTAGAGCTTCAGGGATCGTATGTGATTGAGTATTCGGTTGCGCGTCGCGGAGCTGAAATTCTTTGGAATAAATTAAATAATCAGTCCTGGGTGGCCGGATTGGGGGCGTTGACAGGAAACCAGGCGATCCAGGAAGTGGAAGCCGGTTTGGAAGCGATTTACCTGAGTGGTTGGCAAGTGGCGGCAGATGCGAATCTTGCCGGGGAAATGTACCCGGATCAGTCGCTTTACCCGGCAAATAGTGTGCCGCAGGTTGTGAAGCGGATCAACAATGCCTTGCTTCGTGCGGATCAGATTCAAAGTGTAAATAAAGTTGAAAACAAGAAAGATTACCTGGTTCCGATTGTAGCAGATGCCGAGGCGGGATTTGGGGGAAACCTGAATGCATTTGAGTTGATGAAAGGAATGATCGAGGCTGGTGCATCCGGTGTTCATTTTGAAGATCAGCTTTCTTCAGCTAAAAAGTGTGGTCACTTGGGTGGAAAAGTACTGGTTCCTACACAGGAAGCGATCAATAAACTGATTGCGGCTCGCTTGGCGGCAGATGTGATGGGCGTTCCGACTTTAATTGTTGCCCGTACAGATGCAGATGCGGCAAACTTGCTGACAAGTGATATCGATGAGCGTGACAGACGGTTTGTAACAGGCGAGCGTTCTCCGGAAGGATTCTTTTATGTAAAGAACGGCATTGAGCAGGGAATTGACCGGGGACTGTCTTATGCTCCGTATGCAGACTTGATCTGGATGGAAACTTCAACTCCGGATTTGGAGCAGGCACGCCAGTTTGCACAAGCGATTCATGCAAAATACCCGGGAAAACTACTGGCATACAATTGTTCGCCTTCATTTAATTGGGCTGCAAAATTATCAAAGCAGGAAATGGAAACCTTCCGTGAGGAATTGGCTGAAATGGGGTATCGGTTCCAGTTCATTACACTGGCTGGTTTCCATGCTTTGAATACGTCGATGTTTGAGTTGTCGCTGGCGTACAAGCGTCGCGGAATGGCTGGATATTCTGAATTGCAGGAGCGCGAATTTGCACTGCAGTCGGAAGGATTTAAGGCCGTGAAACACCAGGCTTTTGTTGGTACAACCTATTTTGATGCAGTTCAGAATACGGTGATGGACGGTGTTTCATCAACAGTTGCGATGAAAGATTCGACGGAAACGGCTCAGTTTTAAGTGTTGATTTGTTTAAGAGTTGCCACCTTCGTGAAAAGCGGAGGTGGCTTTTTATTACTTGCCTTTTGAAGTGGATTGACTATCTTGCTGCTGTAATTCCTGAAATCATGCATGTTCAATGTTTCCTTTCCATCGCGTTAACACTTTTTTCTTGTAATCTTTTTGCGCAGCAGGAAACGGATTCACTTCGGTTAAAAGGTCATTTTACCAATACGGCTGAACGACCTTTTGTAGGTAAGAGTCGGGGGGATACGCTGTCGAAGGTTTCATTTTCAAGATATTTGATTGGTAAGCCGGATATTTCGAAAATCCGATCCGATTACAATGGTTTGGTCGTGCTGAAAATAAAAGTAGATTCCTCCGGCAAAATTGTCGGGGTGCCGGTGGTAGATAAGAGTCGGTCAACCATTGCGGATAGCCGGGTGGTTGATGATGTTGTCCGGGTGGTTGTGGAAGGGTGTTTGTATAATTCTTCCGAGAAAGCGTTAGAAGAGTTGAGCATCACTGTTCGCATCATTGCGAATTAGGGAACCGGTTTTTTTATACCATTTTACAAATCTATAAAATGGTATAAAAAGCCTGCTGTCGCTGGGCTAATAGATGGATGTCTATCCATGTTTTTCTGCCGAAATCCCCTAAAACCAAAAAGCACTTCCGTTTCCGAAAGTGCTTCCTGTTAAACAGTATAAAAATAAACTACTCGTCGTCGTATTCTCCCTTGATGGCGTAATATCCGAAGATCGCCAGACCAAGAACAATTAACGGAGTAAGAATAAAGAGGATGATGATTCCAAATACCAGGTCATCCTGGCTTCCTGTTGAAAACTTCGGAATTCCGAACTTCACTACACAGAAGTATGCTGACAGCGCGGCAAGCAAAAGCCATAAAACGCCTAAAACTCTTTTAATGATATTCATGTCGCTGTTTTTTTAATTGTTAATAACGTTGGTCGGTTTCTTGTCCTTCACATAGATCAGTCCGATGACAAAGCTCACGGCTGCAATAATAATCGGATACCACAAACCGTCCAGGTAGAATTCCGAATTGCCACTGTCTTTCGACTGGGTTACGAGATAAGTAGAAATGGCAGGTAAAAGCCCTCCGAAGATTCCGTTTCCGATGTGGTATGGAAGCGACATCGAAGTGTAGCGGATTTGTACCGGGAACATTTCGACCAGGAAGGCTGCAATCGGGCCGTAAACCATCGTTACGAAAATCACCTGGATGAATACAAGGAATGTCAGGAACCACTTATCCGAACTTGGAATGCTGATCGAAATCTTGTTGTCGATGCGCGGTTTCCCTGCTGCTACGATCACTTTTTGATCTTTGTCCAGGTGAACCGTTTTCTTCTGAGTCCAAACCGTTCCGTCTGAATAGGTGTTCACAGTCGTGTAAAGTGAATCCGTTCCGGCTGCTACGGCTGTTGCTGAAAGATCGGTTTTCGTCGAAACCAGGAGTTCTTTTTTATGTTCTACATTGGTTCGTTCGTACATGATGCGGTAGATTGGCCGGTAGCATACAATGGCCAGCAACATTCCGGCAAGCATGATTTTCTTTCTGCCAATTTTGTCCGACATCCAGCCGAAGACCACGAAAAACGGAGTTCCCATCAGAAGGGCAATTCCCATCAGGGTGTCGACCTGCTGTGCGTCAATGTTCATCACGGTTTTAATGAAGCTCATGGCGTAGAACTGTCCGGTGTACCAGACAACACCCTGTCCCATCGCAACTCCGAAAAGTGCAAGCAAAACGAATTTGAAATTCAGTTTGTTTCCGAAGCTCTCTTTCAACGGATTTTTAGAGATTTTTCCTTCGCTTTTTGCTTTTGCAAACTCAGGAGATTCGTGCATTTTCTTACGGATAAGGTATGAAACGGCTACCATCAGGATGGAAACCCAGAACGGTACGCGCCATCCCCAGGTATCGAATTGTTCTTCTGTTAAACTTCCGCGTGTGATCAGGATGACAACCAGGGAGACAAACAAACCGAAGGTGGCAGTTGTCTGAATCCAGGAAGTCCAGTATCCGCGTTGTCCTTCCGGAGAGTGTTCTGCGACATACGTTGCAGCACCACCGTATTCACCTCCGAGAGCAAGTCCCTGGAGTAAGCGGAGTAATAAAATGAGGATTGGGGCAAAGACCCCGATGCTTTCGTAGGAAGGAACACATCCGATCAGGAATGTGGCTCCACCCATTAAAAGCAAGGTGACCATGAAGGTGTATTTTCGTCCGATCAAATCACCCAGGCGTCCGAAGAACAAAGCTCCGAAGGGTCTGACAACGAAACCGGCAGCAAATGTTGCCAGGGTGGATAAGAATGCGGCTACAGGATTGTCTGCCGGGAAAAATTTGGTCGAGATGACAACGGCCAAACTTCCGAAAATGTAAAAGTCGTACCACTCGATTAATGTTCCGACGGAGGAGGCGGAAATGACTTTCCAGATTCCTTTTGATGATGTATTGTTACTCATGTCCTTTCGAATTACGTTTTATAAGTTCGTAGCAAAACGACTGCTGAGTTCCGGAAGCTCGTGAGCCGTTTTCGTTTCTCCAATATTCCGTAATTCAGGTTAAAGAGTAAAAAGAGTTATATATTTTTGTAAATGATATAGCTAATCCCTGAATCGTTCCCATTTAATGAGCATAAATTTATCGCCGAGTTCCGTGATAATCATTCCTGCTCCGGTAAGAAAATCCTTGTTTTTAAGTTGTTCCACCAATTCATGATGTGTGATGATGCGGTAGGTGGGATGGTAGTTTCCGTCGTTCAGCCGCTTGATTTTGTAGTGTCTGACCCAGTTGGAGACTGTTACGTGCGAGACCCCGATAATGCGTTCGATCTCCCGGTAACTCAATCCTTCCAGGTAAAGCTGAAGCGCTTTGGTGATGTAGTAATCGTCAATTTTCTTCCCGATTTTGTCTACGGTGAAGTTGTAAGAGCATTGTTTGCAGGTATAACGCTGCCGGTTGTTGACAATACCGCTTTTAATGATTTTGGGGCTTCTGCATTTGGGACAGCTTTCAATTTTCATCAGATGCTATTTTATTTTTGCATAAATATAGTATTTTAGCGATATGATCAGTCGTTTTTCAGAAATTTTCCTTGAAAACCAGTGAAATAACCGGATTTCTTCTGAGAAAAAGCGGTTCTCAAAATGGAATTACCGGAAGATCCGGTCAATTTCCCAGCGATTCCCTGTCCTGGAAAGTTCATAGGTTAGGATGTTTCCATGCGGGAAACGAATCTTAATATAAGCTCGTTTTTCAAACACGAATTGTATGAGCACTTTGGCTTGGTCGAGGTCTTTCAAATCATCTTCATAGTCCTGCGAGAGCATTATGAAATCGTATTCGAATCCTTCCGGAGGGCCGTCGTTTGCAGGATTTTTCCGAAGTGCCTGTGTGCAGGTTTTGAAATAGGCTCTCCAGTGATCCCGATATTTTTCTGAAACGAATCCTGTTGCTTTCAAAGCGCCAAGGTATTTTTCCGTTTCCGTAAAATTAACTGCGTAGAATCTGGTGGAATCGAAAGGTGTGTTATCGGTATTGTCGACCAGTTCGAACGTGTTGATTGTTTGGTCAGTCCGGTACCAATGGAGAAAATCAATGATTGTTTTAGCCGGTTGTTTCCGGATTGAAGGGTTTTCGCTGTTCAGCACGTCGCTGGTATGTGGTTTTTTGTGCCAAATACAGGAGCTTCGGAAATTCCGGCTATGAGGATGAGTGCAATGCATTGGAAGATGAACAGATAAAAATATTCCCGGGTTCCGGTTCGTTTTTCCACTTTTCGTTCAATCAGGAAATTAATTCCTGTTAAAATGAGGAGCAACAACAGGTAAAATGGAAGTAATCTGTTGATGTTGGATGCAATAACATCACCCACATAAGAGCAGTCCGGAATATACGCAATGAGCTCATAAGAAAACACGGTGAGATACAGCATCCAGGTTAATCCCAGCAGGTTTAAAGCGTATTTGATGATACGAAGACCAATACTTCCTTTCATGTGTTGATCATATTGTACAGGTGGATGAAAACGTCGTCGGGAAAGATTGAAACTTTCTGTGAACCTTTTCAATTTGTTGAAAGTTACGGCTGAAAAATCAGCCGTAACGTTTGATTATCCTCTTCTTCTTTCCAGCAAAATCATCATCATCAGCGAAAGCACGATGCATTCGTCTTCACTGGTATTGTTTGTGGGGCCGATTTTATCGAGGGTGAATTTTCTTCCGAACATAGATGGGTTTTTCTTCAGGCGCATCACTTTTGAACCGTCCGGTCTCCCGACAATGTATTTCGGGTTGAAAACATACCCGGTAAAGATTCCCAAAATCGGAATTTCGCTAAACATGCTGTCAAAAACCTTGGTCCAGGCATTTTCTTCCATGATGTGGAAAGCCAGGTGCTGATTCTGATCGTAGACATCATAGCGTGCTTTCCAGATCGAGGCCCAGCCTTTTCTGGCAACACGGCCTTTTTCGATCCCGTTCTTATCGGTGAAAACATAGGTTGCCGAAAAATCAATCCACTTGTTTGCTTTGATCGTGAATTCCAGGTTGGTTTTACTGGTATCTGTAAATACCTGGATTTCATCAATGAATTTGAACATCTTCTGGCGAACATAAGCCAGTGTGGAAGATCCGGAGTCTTCAATCACAAAGTCATTCGACATGGTTCCGATCTTGAATGTAAACTTCAACGGGTAATTCAAGTTCTTCAAATCCACGTTTTTCTGAGCAAAAAAGCTCATGTTGTCAAGAATATCACTCATAGTTTATTTTGTTGATTTAAGGTTCTTTTCGTACAAAGCAATCCACTCTTCTGCACTTATTTTAGAGACCAGTTCCCCGATAAGACCGAACGGAATCTGATCCGGTTTTTTGAAGCGGACACAGCTTTTTCCCATGTCCAGTTTGGTTTTACTGACTTTTGTATACTCGGAAACAAACCAGTTCAGTAGTTCCTGGTTGGCATACAAGCCCATGTGGTAAAACGCAATGAAGTTCTTCTGAGAAGCAAAACTCATGAAAGGAAGCGGAAGTTTGGGATCGCAGTGATACCCTGCCGGATAGATCGTATGCGGAACCACGTAGCCAACCATTCCGTAATTAAGACACTCCTTAAAACCTCCGGGAAGATTGTCCAGGATCGTCTTTCTCAACTTGTTTAATGCCGCTTTTCGCTCTTCAGGAGCGTTGTTAATCAATTCATCTGGAGTTGTACCCGGGTTTTGCATGGATTAAAATTTTCTCCAAGTTAAAGGTTTTTACTGAAAAGTGTGATTGGAACAATCTTCTTTTTATCGTTGACTGCTCAGCTTGTAATGATGTTGACTGAGCGGCCTGTAGTAATGTTGACTGAACGGAGTCGAAGGCAACGTTAAAGGCAACGATAAAAAAGGCCGGCAAAATTTGCCGGCCCCCAAAACTGATTCTCATTAAAGAAAATCACTCGATGACGATCTTATGCGTCGCAATATTTTTTCCGTTCTGAGAAACCGTGAGCAGGTAGAACCCGTTCCGGAAATCAGAAACGTTGATAGAAGCGTATGTTAATCCTTTCTGAACCGTTTGATTTCCCTTGAAAACCTGCTGTCCGTTCAGGTTGGAAAGTGAGAGTTCGTAGGAAGCATCTGTTTTGGAAGCCAGGATAATATTCAAATCCTCAGAAGCCGGATTCGGATAGGTCTTAACGATTTCCACATCTTTGGAATACTGGCGTTCCAGTGTCAGCGTATTGGAGCTGGATGAACTTCCGTTTTCGCGGATCAGTCTGACACGATAATAAGAAAGGTTATTGGCAGGTTGCAGGTCTTCAAACTGGTAAGTAAGTGATTCCATGCTCAAACCTTGTGCTTCAACCGTTCCGATTTCCGTATAATTCATTCCGTCGTCACTGCGTTCAACAAGGTATTTGTCTGCATTGAATTCGCTGGAACTAACCCATTCGAGTGCATTGTACCCGGCTTCGTTTTTTCCGGTCAAACTCACGTTCTCCATTCCCAACGGCGAACAGCTGACTACTGCCGTTCCTCCGAAAGACAACGGAACAGTGGTGATTGCCGAAGAGTAGTTGGACAAACAGATCAGGTATTGAGTATAAGAACCTACGGTAATCGGAGATTCCCAGTTGGTCATGGAAGTTGCTCCTGTAGGAAGAGCGCTTGCCAAACCGGTGAATTGCTCACAGGAACCGTTATAGTTACAACGAACAGGGGCCTGGGTTCCGGCCAGGATACTGGCACAGGTTGTTGCGGTATAACTCCACATCGACCAGTCGAGGCAGTTGAAAGTTCCCGAATTCGGTGTTCCCATCTGGAATGTCAATGTTCCTCCTGTCAATACGTTTACGATCATCCAGGTACTGTTCAGCTCTCCGGAAAGCAGGCAGCCGGGGTTTGAGCTAGAAACGTTTGTACTTGGGTTTGCAGCACAGGTTCCGGCGGTACAAATCTCATTGGTTGCTCCATAGCCGTTAGGCTGGATCGAAAAAGATGCATTGGAACAAACGTTTGCTGCTATCCCGCAGTCTCCCGCCACGGTTGGCCCGCCGGAAGGACAGGTCAGTGAGAAGGTAATCCCGGAAGCGGCGGTTGAAGTGGCATCCATAATAAAATAATAAGTTGTTCCGGAAGTGAGAGCGATTGTTCCCACAGATCCCGGAGCAGTTGCTATTCCCGCACAAGTCCATCCGGTCGCAGAACATCCCCCGGAGCTGGCTTTCCACCCGATGGCGTAACCGCCTCCTGTTACGGAGGTTACGTTGAACGAATAGTTCCCGGTAGACGTTGCTGTGTAGGTATAAACCTGTTCCAGTCCCGGAGTGGAAGTCGAACAAAAGGTTGAGATAAAAGATGAGGCTCCTGTCGTTGTTAAGTTAAATGACTGACCGCAACCCGGGATGTTGGAGACACTGGCGCAAGGTCCTGTTCCGCAGGAGTTGCAGGTAATGGTTGTTGTGAGACAGGTAGTTCCCGTTCCACACCCGGTACAGTTTGCATTCAGTGTCATGTAATACGTTCCGGATGAGGGAGCGGTGAATGAAACAGATGAGCTTCCGTAAGCAACCACAGTTCCGGTCGGAGAACCACTGTGAATGGTGATACATGCAGCCGGGCTGGTGGTGAGTGTATAAGTACTTCCCGAAACAACCCCGGTAATGGTGTTGTAATCCCCGGCCCAGTTGCAACTGCTGATAGTCGTAGATGCTGTTCCTGTTGGAGCAGCTACTGATGCAAATGAACTTCCTCCCGAACATTGTCCGAAGCTGCTTTGAGTAAAAGAGGTGAGGGTGAAAGCGAGTATAAGAATGTTGTTGGATTTCATAGCCGGCAGTTTAATCGATGATTAAATAATTCATTCCATTCAGAATCTGTGTGCGTCTGGTATCTTCCAGGTTCTGCCACTCATGAAAGCGAATATGCATCCGGTTGGTGTCCGCTGTCAACTCCAGGTAAGCTTCGGGATAATCTCTTGCCCAGTCCCAGACTTGTTTTTTGTAGTTCTCGAAATCAGATTCTGTAAAATTGACGGCTGTCCATTCCGGGAAAGGTCGTAGTGGAAGCTCGTGCAGCAAAGCATCAAGGTCGTAACCCTGAAGCAGTGCATTCAGTTCCTGCCCGGATTTGAGCGTAATGTGAATACTTCCTCTGAAGATAAACTGGACAGGTGCATTGTCTTGCCTCAGGTGCTCGTATTCCGAGACATCAAAATGCTGGATATTGAGCAACTCTTCAATCGTGAAATTGGATTCCGGTGCGGAAAATGAGAAGCTATTGCTGAAATAATTCCACAAAACCTGGAGTCTTGCAGGGTCAATCTGAGCAATTTTGGCAACGGTTGCCGGAAGGTGGTGTTTTTGAATGATCCTATTGGAGGCTATGGTTGAGTAGTTCGTTTGTGCAAACAAGTTGCCGGAAATGCCTGCTGACAGGCATAGTAGTAGGTACAACGACTTCATAAGCAATAGGGTTTATACACAAGTATACTAAATAACAGTTGGTTAGGAGAAAAACCAACGACTCAATGTATAAATCGCGACTTTCGTCGATTATTTAACAGCGTTCGGCGAATATTTAATGTAAAATTAACAGATGGTGAAATTTATGGTTTGTTAAGTAGCTGTTTCGTAGTGAATTGCAGAATTACACCTTCATTTTTACGTAAACTACGGCTTTCGTTTCGAAAAATTCTCCCGGGAAAATCGGTTGAAGCGGGTGGATGGTGTAAGCTTGTTTGACAGAAGCAAACTCTTCAGTCAGATCGCCGCCTTTCAGGTAGAGAATTCCGTTTGGAAGCGGGTTTTTGTTTTCGGAAAGAAACTTTCCTTTGGTCCATGGAAGGAACGCCGGCATCGCGGTCACGGCGCGGCTTACGATAAAATCGAACTGCTCTTTGATTTCTTCCGCCCGGGCGTGTGTTGCGCGAACGTTTTGGAGGTTCAGAGCTGCTGCAACTTCTTTGACGACTTTGATTTTTTTTCCGATGGAATCTACCAGGTGGAACTGAACTTCCGGAAACAGGATTGCCAGCGGAATACCCGGGAATCCTCCGCCGGTACCGATGTCAAGTACGTGTGATCCGGGAGCAAACGCCATGATTTTGGCAATTCCCAATGAATGCAGTACGTGGCGTTCGTAAAACTCATCCATATCCTTTCTCGAAATCACATTGATTTGTGCATTCCAGTGTTCATACAAATCCTTCAACTGCCCGAATTGAGCGCGTTGCACATCAGTAAGATCCGGGAAGTATTTTGAGATGAGTTCCATTTATTTTATACTTTAATTAACAATTATAAATTATCAAGGGGTTTACTCGTTAACCGGAAACCCCTTGATCATTAAATCAATGTATAATTGATAATTATTTTTTATCCTTCAATGAGTTTTCCTAAAGCATTATCGTAAATCTCTTTTGCTTCAGAGATGAATCCGAAATGCTCGTCGTCAACCATCATTTTTCCTTTTGTTACATGGCCAAGCAAGGTGTAATTCACGCCGCTTCCCATCATGTATTCGATGAATTCTTCTTCGGTTTCTTCCGGAACGGTTACGACTACACGGCTTTGAGCTTCTCCGAACAAGAAAGCATCTTCACGTACTTCAGAATCCGTCACGATGTCGAATCCAAGTCCGCGCGGCATAGACATCTCAACCAGGGTTACAAACAAACCTCCGTCAGCACAGTCGTGTGCCGCATTGATCAGTTCCAGCCCGATCAATCCTTTGATGGATTGCTGCAGGTCGTATTCTTTGTCCAAATCGAAGTGTGGAGCCGGTGAGGCATCAATTTTGTGGTATTTCGCCAGGTATTCGGAAGAAGAAATACAGTCAACTGAATCTCCCAAAACGAAGATCAAATCTCCTTTTTGTTTGAAATCCAAAGACATGATTTTTGATTTATCTTCCACCAAACCGATCATTCCGATGGTTGGAGTTGGGAAAACCGGAATCTCTTTTCCGCCGATATTACTTTGGTTGTAGAAGGAAACGTTTCCTCCCGTTACCGGAGTTTCAAATTTCAAACATGCTTTTGACATTCCCTTGATCGCTCCGACAAACTGCCAGTAGGATTCCGGGTTGTACGGGTTCCCGAAGTTCAGACAGTTCGTGATTGCACTTGGAATACCGCCGGACACAACAATGTTTCTTGCTGCTTCAGATACTGCGATTGCCGTTCCCACTTCCGGGTCAGCGTTTACGTAGCGTGAATTACAGTCAACAGTCATCGCTAATGCTTTCTCGGTTCCCTTCAGGTTCACGATCCCTGCATCTGTAGGACGGTTTGTCGACATCGTTTTTGTCCCGACCATGGAGTCGTACTGTTCGTAGACCCAACGCTTGGAAGCGATATTCGGCTGTCCCAACAGGAAGAACCCTACTTCTTTCAGGTTTTCAGGTTGTTCTACCGAATGGATATCGAATTTTTTGTATTCCTGGAAGTAAGCAGGCTCGGAATACTCACGCTGGTATTGCGGTGCTCCGCCTCCCAGTACCAAAGACTCAGCAGGAACGTCTCCTACCAATTCTCCGTTCATGTAGTAACGGATGCGGCCATCGTCTGTTACCGTTCCGATTTCTTCTGCATGCAAATCCCATTTCGTGAAAATATCTTTTACGATCTGCTCTTTTCCTTTGTGAATCACCACCAGCATACGCTCCTGGGATTCGGAAAGCAGAATTTCGTATGGAAGCATATTTTCCTGGCGGGTTGGTACACGGTCCAGGTGGATTTCCATTCCTACACCACCTCCGGCACTCATTTCACAGGTAGAGCAAGTGATTCCTGCTGCTCCCATGTCTTGCATTCCGACAATAGCATCGGTGTTTGCCAGCTCCATGGTTGCTTCCAAAAGCAATTTTTCCATGAACGGGTCACCCACCTGAACGGATGGAAGATCCTGTGCAGATTCTTCCGTAATATCTTTCGATGCAAATGCTGCTCCGGCAATTCCGTCTTTACCTGTTGCAGAACCAACAATGTAAACCGGGTTCCCCGGACCTTTCGCTTTTGCGGAAATCACTTTTTTCGTATCGATGATTCCTGCAGAGAATGCATTCACCAACGGGTTTTGGTTGTAAGATTTATCGAAGAATACTTCACCTCCTACGATCGGAATACCGAATGCGTTCCCGTAATCCCCGATTCCTTTTACCACTCCTTTTACGAGCCATTTGGTACGCGCTTCTTCAATGTCTCCGAAACGCAATGAGTTCAATTGAGCAACGGGGCGAGCACCCATCGTGAAAATATCACGGTTGATACCCCCAACACCTGTTGCAGCTCCCTGGTATGGCTCCAGAGCAGAAGGGTGGTTGTGAGATTCGATTTTGAACACACATCCGATTCCGTCACCCAGGTCAACCAATCCGGCATTTTCTTCTCCTGCTTTTACCAACATGTGAGGTCCGTCTTTTGGAAGTTGTTTCAGCCAGTAGATGGAGTTCTTGTACGAACAGTGTTCAGACCACATCACAGAATAAACAGCAGTTTCGGTGAAGTTTGGTGTGCGGCCCAGAATGCCTTTGATCATTTCAAATTCATCTGCGCGCAGTCCTAGTTCAACTGCCTGTTCAAGTGTCGCTTCTTGCTTAAGGGAAGTACTCATTTTATAAAAACTTTGACGCAAAAGTAATCATTCCTGTCTAATTCCGAATGCCTAATTCTGAATTCCGTATTGAAAATTCGGAGGAAAAAAGTTCAAAGAGTTCCCGTTTTTTTTAACACAGATTCAAACTGGCAGATGAGGATTAAAGATTCATGCTGTTCAGAAAGTTCAATAGTTTGAAAAGTTCGAAAAAACAGCTGATTGAACTTTTGAACTATTTCTAACCATTTGAACGGAGAAAATAGGAGCCTTCGATGAAAAAAACGAATGACCCGTAGTCTGTGATAAAGCTTAAACCCGGAAACGTGCTGAAACATTTTTTAAATTCGTTTCTTCGTGGCTGACGGCATTCGTAATTTATGAATTAACTTAGAGCCCGCATGGTATTCTCGCTTGTTTTCATTGCTTTGACCTGGTGTGTCTGGAAATTCAGAACGGAAGGGCTGTCGCGAACCAATCTGCTGATTGGCTGGGGGGTGAAACTGCTTTTCGGGATTTTGTTCATGGTAATCCACACCAAAATTTACGGAGTTGGAGAAATCACAGTCGATTGGGAGGAATACATGGACGACAGCGTGACGCTCAACAAAGTGGCCTGGCAGTCGGTCGGTGATTACCTGAAGTTTTTAACCGGCCTGAATTCCGAGTGGGATGTGCAGCATTACCTGGCTAATACACATCACTGGTCGGCGGGAGACCTGGATTTGATGAATGATTCCCGCAATGTACTCCGGATCAACAGCCTGATTGTGTTCCTGTCGGGAGGAAATGTTTATGTGCACGTACTTTTCTTTTCCTTCTTCTCTTTTGTCGGATTGCGGGAAATATTCATGGCTTTCAAAGAGCGGATTTTTTACGATAAACGCCTGTTCTGGTACGCACTCATTTTCTTTCCGAGTCTCAGTTTCTGGACCAGTTCGGTATTGAAAGAACCGCTGATGATTACCGGTTTTGCGTTTATTCTTCATGCCATGCTGGGGAATCTTTCCGGGAAAAGCAGGTTGTGGCGTTACGTATTGGGTTTTGTACTGATGCTTGCTTTCAAGCCGTATGTTTTGGGATGTTTGTTACTGGCTGTTCCCGTATATTTACTGGGGAAATATGTCTTCCGGAAACACGTTTTGCTGGCCCCTTTGAGCGCATTGGTTGCTGTTCTGATCATTTTTACGGTTTTCACCGATTTCCGGAAAACAGTGACACACCGGCTCACGCGCATGCAGTTTGATTTCGTCAATGTGGGACGGGGAGGAATTCACGCCTACGCCGATTCGTGTTTTTATTATTTCCGGAGGGATCAATACCCGGACATCCGGTTTTTGGCTTACGATACCATTCAACTGAGAAAACCGCTGGTGGCGAAGAAAGTAACCTTCGGGATGAATTATCCTTTTGACGATATCCGGCTGAAACCGGCCGATGGCCCCTGGTATGTGGTGTTTAAAGGAGAGTCCTGCGGAAGTTATGTTGAACTCACCCCGATCGGGAATGATTTTGGTCAGTTGGTGCGGAATATTCCCGAGGCGTTGATCAATGCATCATTCAGGCCGTCACCGTGGGATCCGGGAGGAAAACTGAAGATTGTCAACTTTGTAGAAGCCTGTGGTTTGTTCGGATTGCTGGTATTCGGCTTGTGGTACAACCGCGGAAGAAGAACACCGGAAGAGAAGAATATCCGGGTGTTTCTGTTCACCTTTGCACTTATTTTGCTGGTACTGATTGGCTGGACAACTCCCGTTTTGGGGGCGCTTGTCCGCTACCGGATGCCGGCTTACCTGGCTTTATTTTTAATAGCGGTAATGGGTTCCAGGCCGTTCAAATTTAAATTATGAAAAAGTACGTTTTAATCACAGGAGCAACAGCAGGTTTTGGAGAGGCAACTGCACGCATTTTTGCCGATAATGGATGGAATTTGGTGCTAACGGGCCGAAGAAATGAGCGTTTGGAAGCGCTTAAAGGAGAATTGAGCGCGAAGCAGGTAGACATCGTGTTGCTGAATTTTGATGTGCGCTCGGAAGAAGCAGTCAACAGGGCGGTGGCTTCCCTTTCGGAAGAAGTGAAGGCAAACCTGACAATCCTGATCAATAATGCGGGGTTGGCAGTTGGCCGCGGGCCGATTGATTCGGGAGATACCGATGACTGGAACCGCATGATCGATACAAATATCAAAGGATTGCTGTATGTGACACGCGCAGTTTCACCGATCCTGAAACAGAATGGCGGCGGACACATTGTGAATATTGCCAGTATTGCAGGAAAGGAAGTCTATGCAGGCGGAAACGTATATTGCGCTACCAAACACGCGGTGGATGCACTTTCACGCGCCATGCGTATCGACCTGGTTCACGATCACATCAAAGTAACGAATATTGCTCCGGGTGCGGCAGAAACCGAATTTTCACTGGTTCGTTTCAAAGGAAACGAGGAAACAGCGAAATTGGTTTACGACGGATATGATGCGCTGATGGCAGAAGACATTGCCGATGCGGTTTATTATGTCTGCTCCCGCCCGAAACACGTATGCATCAACGATTTGGTAATTATGCCGACAGCTCAGGCAAATTCAACAACATTTCACAAAACACATTAATTCAAAGCGATGAAAAAAGTTCTGTTCTTCTGTTTGGCGATACTGCTTTCGGTGTCCTGCATGAAAGGAAAGTCGGTTGATCTGGTGATCCACAATGCCAAAATCCATACGATGGATGATCAAAATACCATTGCCCAGGCCATTGCAATTAAAGATGGAAAAGTAGTGGAAGTAGGTCCCGACAGGCAGATCATGAATAAATATGCAGCCGATGAATTTATCGATGCGCAAGGGAAAGATATTTTTCCGGGTTTTGCCGATGCACACGGTCATCTGATGAGCCTGGCACGGATGAAACTCTCTGCCGACCTCACCGGAACCGGGTCGATGGATGAACTGCTGGTGCGGGTAGAGAAATACGCTCAGAAGAAAGAACGTCCGGTGATAGTGGGTCGTGGCTGGGATCAAAGCTTGTGGGGAAGTAAAGAACTTCCTACGAATGAAGAACTGAACAAACGCTTTCCGGATAAACCGGTGGTGCTTTACCGGATCGACGGACATGCGGTTTTGGTCAACGACGCAGCATTGAAAAAGTACGGCGTAAACGAAACAACCCACGTTGAGGGAGGCGAAGTATTGAAAAAAGCAGATGGAAAACCATCGGGTATTCTATTGGATAATGCGATTCCATTGATTGGAGAGAAACTGCCCGATTTTCCGGATGCAGAATTGTCGCAGGCGCTGCTGGAAATTCAAAACGAATTGTTTGGATATGGAATCACCGATGTGCATGAAGCCGGTTTAACCCCGCATGATTTTAAACTGCTTCGGAAATTGGTTCAGACCAACAAACTGACGCTCGGAATTTATGGAATGCTTTATCCTGTGAAAGAAAATGCGGATTTTGCGAAGAAACACGGTTTTTTGAAAGAGAAAAACCTGTTGGTGCGCTCGTTTAAAGTAATCGGAGACGGAGCGCTCGGGTCACGCGGAGCTTTGCTGAAACAGGCTTATTCGGATGATGTGCACAATCACGGGTTGCTCACCACTTCACTGGCAGATATGAAACGCTATTCGGCTTTGGCTGAATTAACCGGGTATCAGCTGAATATTCATGCGATCGGAGATTCGACAAACCGCCTGGTACTCGATCTGATTACGGAATATGCAAAACGGAATCCGGACCACCGTTGGAGAATCGAGCATGCGCAAGTGGTCGATGTAGCCGATTTTGATCTGCTGGCAGCTTCGGGAGCATTTCCGTCCGTACAACCGACACATGCGGTGAGTGATCAGCGCTGGGCCGAAGCGCGTTTGGGGAAAGACCGCCTGAAAGGAGCTTATGCCTACAATTCCCTGTTGCATAAAGCCGGAATGCTGGCAATCGGTACGGATTTCCCGGTAGAAGGGATGAACCCGTTCCTGACCATCCACGCGGCAGTGAACCGTAAAAATGCAGAGGGCAACCCGATTGAGGGTTTTTTGGTAGAAGAAGCGTTGACGGAAGAAGCCTGTCTGAGAGGAATGACAATCTGGGCGGCTTTTGCAAGTTTCCAGGAAGAAACGAAAGGAAGCCTGGAGAAAGGAAAAGATGCAACGCTGGTAATCCTGGATCGTCCGTTTCGCTCGAAAGGAACCTATCAGCCCAATTTCTCCTTTATGACCTTTATCAAAGGGAAGTCTGTTTTCTCAATGGAGTGACTTGGTTGCTCCCGTAGACTTCATAGGTAAATACGATGTGCTCTCTGTGTACTATGTGGTTTGTTTTCTCCCGCAGACCCATTGGTGTATTTATTCTGTAATGATCATCGGGTAATATATCTCTTCGCATCCTTTGCGGTTTTTACCGTTTGGCTTCTCATTTGTCTGATAGCCCGTATTTTCGGTTGTGAAGAGTGCTAAAATAAAAAAGGGCTCGCCGGCAAACGAACCCTACAAACCAAAAAACCAAAAACGATCAAACGCAAGTCATTTTTTTTCGTAACTTTCCAACTAGTTCATGAATTGCACTTGATCGAAGTTAGAAACTATATTCCCACAACATAAATGTAGGAACTAGATTCTTAACAGATGGGTGTGAAAAAACAAACAAGGGTTTTGGATGAACATTTTTGCACTATTGCTTAATTTTTAATACATATAATTGTGAGTGCTATTACAACTGATATGAATGAAGTAAGACGACTGTTTGACGTGCCTACTTATCAATTGAAAAATTTTCCGAATGCCTCCATGTTTGTAACGAAAATGGACGGTGTCTGGACACCTATGACGACCGAAGAGTTTGTAGCACTTACAAATCAGATTTCCAAAGGACTAGTGGAAATCGGCGTTTCAATTGGTGAGCGTGTGGCTCTTGTTTCACCCAACCGCGTAGAGTGGAATGTCATGGACATTGCCATCCAGCAGGTAGGTGCAATCGTAGTTCCTGTTTATCCGAATATTTCGGAACACGACTACGCGTATATCTTTAACGATGCCGGGATCAGGCACGCTTTTGTGAGCGGAGCGGATCTGGCTCATAAGATCCAGGGAGTTTCCTCCCAGATCAAAAGTCTGAAGAAGATATACACTTTTGATAAACTGGATGAATTTCCCCATTACCGCGATCTGATCGATCTGGGGGCAGATGTTCCCCAGAACAAAATCACGGAATTAAAAGCCAATGTCCGAAATGAGGATCTGGCAACAATCATTTACACTTCCGGAACCACCGGGAACCCGAAAGGGGTGATGCTTTCGCATAACAACCTCTTGTCGAATGTACTTTCCTGTAAATACAGTATTCCTGCGGATGAGCATTCACGCGTGCTGACCTTCTTACCAGTCTGTCACGTGTACGAACGCATGCTGCACTACCTGTATATGTATTGTGGTTCGGCAATCTATTTTGCGGAATCGATGGATACGATCGGGCCGAACCTGGTGGAAGTGAAACCGCACGTGTTTACAGCTGTTCCGCGTTTGCTGGAGAAGGTATTCGACCGGATTATGCTCAAAGGGGAAGAACTGACCGGGTTCAAACGCCGCATTTTCTTCTGGTCTGTTTCCGTTGCAGAAAAATACGATACAGGAAAATTGGGATTCTGGTATAAAATCAAACTGGGAATTGCGCGTAAACTGGTATTCTCCAAATGGCAGGAAGCTTTAGGAGGAGAAGTAAAAGCTATTGCTTCCGGCTCAGCTGCGTTGCAGCCGCGTTTGGCTCAAATCTTCCTGGCGGCAGGAGTAAATGTACTGGAAGGTTACGGATTGACGGAAACGTCGCCGGTGATTTCGGTAAACTGTCTGAAGAAAGGAATTAAGATCGGAACAGTAGGTCCGTTGATTGACGGAGTAAAAGTAAAAATCGCAGAAGACGGTGAAATCCTGGTGAAAGGTCCGAATGTCATGATGGGGTATTACAACCTTCCGGATAAAACGGCCGAAGCGATTGACGCTCAGGGATGGTTCCATACGGGAGATATCGGGATGTTTGTAGATGACATTTTCCTGAAGATCACAGACCGCAAAAAGGAGATTTTCAAAACGTCGGGAGGAAAGTATATCATTCCTCAGGCGATGGAAAATACCTTCAAGGAATCACGTTTTATTGAACAGATTATGGTGTTGGGAGAAGGACAGAAATTCCCGGCAGCACTCATCGTTCCTGCTTTCCCGTTTGTGAAAGAATGGGCGAGTCGTAAAGGGATCAAGATCGGTGATTCTCCGGAGGAAATTGCGAAAAACGCAGATGTGATTGCCCGTATTCAGCAAGAAGTAGACCGAATCAACACCGGTTACGGAAACTGGGAGAAGATCAAGAAATTTGCCTTGCTAGCAAAAGAATTCGGAATCGAATCAGGAGAATTGACTCCGACGTTGAAACTGAAGCGGAAAATCATCCTGGAGAAATACAAAACAGTCGTGGATGGCTTTTATGAAGAGCATCACCACGAGTAAAGTGAAAATTGATAATGGAAAATTGAAAAGCCGGGATGATTCCGGCTTTTTTGTTTATGCGAAATTCTTTGAGTTCATGCCGAAGTCTGCGCCTTGGCGTTGAAAGCAAATAAAATCTCAGGTATCTTTTTCTTCGTAAGGAAGCTTTGCTCGTAATTAGCGTTTAAATCGCGTCTTTCGTCTGCTCCATCATTTGAGCGAGAAAATCCCGTGCGCGGAATAACTGCGCTTTGACCGTTCCCAAAGGAAGGTTCAGTTCATCCGCAATCTCTTCGTAGCTCAATTCTTCGAAATAGCGCTTCTCGATCAGTTCGCGGTAACGTGGTTTCAATTTGCTCACCAGCTGGCGCATGTGCTTCACCTTTTGGTTGTGGATGATGTTTTCTTCCGGGTCGCGGGTTTCCGAACGGGCATCAATACCAATTGCTTCACCGTCTTCGTTGGTGTAGCCACTATCCATCGAAGTGAGCTTGATACGCTTTTTGCGGATAAAATCGATACAGTTATTGGATGCAATTTTGAATAGCCAGGTCGAAAATGCAAAGCTTGGAGAATATTGATCCAAACGGCTGAAGGCCTTTCCGAATGCTTCAATCGTGAGATCGTCCGCGTCATCGGTATTCCGTACCATTTTCATCATCATGAAGTAGATGGATTCACGGTAACGGTCCATTAACTGCGCGTAGGCACTCTGGTCGCCGTTTCGGGCCTGATCCACCAAAATAAGGTCGATGCGGGCCTTGTCCGATAAGTGATCTCCAACTACTTCCATCTCGAAGAATTTTTTTGCAATGCTGAGTAATAAAAAAATGGAAGTACCAAAACATATGCCAGGTCGGTCAGAGGCAGTAAAGCAATAAATCCGGGCGACTTGAGTTTTTTAAAACAAACTCCGAGCAGCCACCACTTTATCAGTGTTACGAAACCAAATCCGGCCAGGGCATGTATCCACCATCCACTTTGTAAGATCAAAAGAACGAAAGATATCAGCATTAAAATCAAGCTCGCCGGATATATTCCTAACATTACTTTCTTGAAAACCTTGTAGCGCGGAGAAGTGGTGTAATGACGCGATTTTTGTAAAACAAATGATTCCCAGTTGTCTTTGGCTTCGCTGTATTGAAACGATTCCGGGTCGAGCTGGATCGTGTAATTGTTTTTACGTGCCGCTTCCTGGATGAACAGGTCATCATCTCCCGACATGAGTGAATAATGCGATTTGAACCCATTGGTGGATTGAAAAACGCTTTTGGTGTAAGCCATGTTACGACCTACTCCCATGTATGGTACGCGGTTGATTGCCATCGAGAAGTAATTCACAGCAATCATTGTGGTATCGAAACGGATAATTTTATTGAGGAAGCCTTTGCGCTTGTTGTAGGGCCCGTAACCCAAAACAATCTGCTTTTTGTCGCTGAATTTCTCCACGATTTTACGGAGCCACAGGTCGCTTGCCGGCACACAGTCTGCATCGGTGAATACCAAATGTTCGTAGCGGGCCTTCTTGATTCCCATCGTGAGTGGAAATTTCTTGCTTGGAGCCAAATGTTTGCTTCGTTCCACTTCCATGACCACCAGGTTGGGGTATTGACGGCTCAGGGCATCAAGCAGGTACTTCGAATCATCCATCGACTGGTTGTTGATCACCACCACTTCAAACGGAGCCGGGTAGTCCTGTTCCAGGATTTTCGGGAGATTCTGATACAAATTGTCCGACTCATTCCGTGCGGCGATTACGATGGAAACCGGTGGTAAATCCGAAGAAACGGATTTGTTTTTCCAAAAAGCCAGTCGTCCGAAGAAGAGTATGCTGTAGAGTAATTGTATGAATGCCAGACCGGCAAAAATCCAATAGATGTAAAATACGACGCTGTCCTGTAATTCGGGGATTATTTTCATTAATGTGTCTTCTTCGCGTACAAAGATGGGGCACTTTCCGAAATCCCCGTTATCTTTGCAGCGTTTATTTTTCAACAGAATTATGCACTTCGAATTAAAGCATACCGATCCGCAGTCCAAGGCAAGAGCCGGATTGATTCATACTGACCACGGTACGATTGAAACCCCGATTTTTATGCCGGTAGGAACGCAGGGAACGGTAAAAGGAGTGCACCAGCAGGAATTGCGGGATGATGTTGAAGCTCAGATTATCCTGGGAAACACCTTTCATTTATACCTGCGTCCGGGACTGGAAGTACTTGAGGGAGCGGGAGGATTGCACCAGTTTATCGGCTGGGAACGCCCGATTCTGACCGATAGCGGCGGCTACCAGGTGTATTCACTGGCAAAAAGCCGGAAAATCACCGAAGAAGGTGTGCGTTTTCAATCGCACCACGACGGAAGTTACCATTTCTTTTCCCCGGAACGTGCCATCGATATTCAGCGTACGATCGGGGCAGATATCATTATGGCATTCGACGAGTGTACACCGTACCCGTGTGATTACAACTATGCGAAGCGCTCCATGCACATGACGCACCGCTGGTTGAAGCGTTGTATTTCCCAGATGGATGCTACGGAGCCGAAATACGGTTATTCCCAGGCCTTGTTCCCGATTGTTCAGGGAAGTGTTTACCCGGATTTGCGAAAAGAATCTGCGGAGTTTATCGCTGCGCAAGGGGCCGTAGGAAACGCAATCGGTGGATTGTCTGTCGGAGAACCGGATGAAGACATGTACAGTATGACGGATTTGGTTTGTTCCATTCTGCCTGCTGATAAACCGCGTTATTTGATGGGAGTTGGAACACCGGTGAATATTCTTGAAGGAATTGCGCTGGGTGTAGATATGTTCGACTGTGTGATGCCGTCGCGCAATGCACGCCACGGAATGTTGTTCACTTCCGAAGGAACGATTAATATCAAAAACCAGAAGTGGAGTATGGATTTTTCTCCACTGGATACAAACGGCACGGCTTATGTAGACCAGGTTTACACGAAGGCTTACCTGCACCATTTGATCAAGGCGAAAGAAAATCTGGCGATTCAAATTGCGACCATTCACAATTTAGCCTTTTATTTGGCGTTGGTTAAGGAAGCCCGCAGACGCATCCTGGACGGAACTTTCAGAACCTGGAAGGACGAGCAGGTGAAAAAACTGGGAAGAAGGATTTAATGCTCAAAATTTTAGACCGATATATCATCCGGAAGTTCCTCTCGACATTCTTTTTTATGTTGGGGGTGATTATGCTTTTGGCGATGGTTTTCGATGTGGCGGAGCGCTTACCTGAATTTATTCATAACCAGGCTCCTTTGCGGGCAATTGTGTTCGATTATTACTTCAATTTCCTGTTGTATTACGGGAATACCTTTTCGTCGATGATCATCTTCATTTCGGTGATCTGGTTTACGGCAAAAATGGCCCAGGAAGCGGAAATCATCCCGATGCTCAACAGCGGAAGGCCATTTACGCGGATTCTGCGTCCGTACATGATCGCTGCAACAATCCTCATGCTGATGTCGTTGGTTCTGAACCATTTTGTGTTGCCGCGTGCAAACCGGGTGCGCCTGGATTTTGAGGAATCATTCTATCGCGACCGTTTATTGGTAGAGAATTATCATGCCGAATTTCCGGGGAATGAGCTGGTTCATTATGGAAGTTACAGTTCGACCGAATCGATTATCAATGATTTTGTGATTGAACGCTACGATAACAAAAACCGCCTGATTCATTTCCTGAAAGCACGTACGGCAGAAGTGGATTCCGGGACAACAAACTGGCATCTGACAGATGTCTTTGAACGGAAAATCACGTATCTCGACACGCTAAAGCCGGATTTGAAATTGCACACCAAGGCCTTTGATCAGAAAATCCAGCTCATTGAAGAACACAAAAAAGACACCGTTCTGCCGTATCATATCGATGACATGGCGATTCGCGAGAATATTGCCGAAGCGATGACCTATACGGAGCTGCGGGCCTTTATCCGCAAGGAGAAAGAGAAAGGAAATTCGAATGTGCCGTCATTTGAGATAGAACTCTACCAGCGAACCAGCTACCCCTTTGCAACTTACGTCCTGACATTGATTGGGGTGAGTGTTTCGAGCAGGAAAAAGCGCGGCGGAATCGGGATTAACATTGCGATCGGGCTTTTGTTCGTGTTCATTTATATCTTTGCAATGAAAGTGACCACGGTTGCTGCTACGACAGTTGGTTTTCCTCCGGTTGCAGCTGTTTGGCTCCCGAATGTTATTTTTGGCATTTTAGCCATATTCTTATACCGTATTGCTCCAAAGTAACGAAATGAAGCAGATCATCAGCTTACTTCTTTTCTCCCTGATTGTTTTCGGTGCGCATGCGCAGATCGTGAACATTGAAAACCGCCGAATCTACGAAGATACTTCGGGGTGGAGCGGTTCGTTGGATGCCGGGATGTCGGTGACACAAAACTCTTCCGATGTATTGTATTCCGGGAATTTCCGTCCGCGGGCGCAGTATAAGACGCGGAAGAATTTCTACCTGATGATCGCTGATCTGAACTATACCGCTTCGAATAAAACGACGTATGCCAATTCGGGGATGGCGCATTTCAGGTATGCCCGGCGGATTCATAACAGTCCGTGGAAGTGGGAGGCTTATACACAGATTCAATACAATCAACTGCTGAATCAGCGGGTTCGCTACCTGATCGGAACGGGGCCGCGCTGGAAGTTTATCGATACGAATAACGTGCGTTTTTTTGTAGGAACATCGACTTTTTGGGAATACGAAGAACTGACGCAGGATGGGATTATCAACAGTAATTTCCGCTGGAGTAATTACCTGAGTTGGTTTATCCGTACGAAAACCGGGTTTAGTTTTTCTGCAACTACTTACTACCAGCCGCGCTGGGACAAAATAAAGGATTTTCGTTTCTCCGGACAGTATCAAATTGCCCAGGCAATCACCAAAAGATTGGATATGCGGATTGAATTTAACCTTTTTTACGATAGTGCTCCACCGGTCAATGTGCGCAAAACGGTATTCAGTTCTTCAGCCGGGTTTCGCGTGCGGTTGGGCGAATAAAAGGCGCTTGTTTTTTTAGTGAATTTCACCGGACTTTTGAAATTGTTAATACTTTTTTAACAAAAAATGATGCCTGCTTTGATTTATTTCTGTTTATATTGATTGAAGTTAAAACACAAAAGTAAGTAATATGAAGAAGTTAGTTTTAGGAGTTTCAGCAATGGCATTGCTGTCCCTGGCATCGTGTAAGAAGGATTACAATTGTGAATGTACCTACCAGGATACTGGCAATACCACTATTACCGAGAACAAAACAATTAAGAACGCAACGCTCAGTGATGCGAAAAAAACATGTGATAGCTATGAATCACAAGGTACTGTCACTAAGACCTGTACACTTTTATAGTGTGGAAGGTTTTTTATAAACAAACTGGCTAAAGGCTGTCTTCGGGCAGCCTTTTTGTTGGGGGATGAGTTTTGGATTTGTTCGGAAGCCTCTGGAAATGGACTTTTTACACATTTCGATAGACTTCGGCGTGAGCTCAGTCGAACGTCAGCGGGATTATAAATTTGTAAAATGGTATCTAAAACTCGTCCAGATGATTGTGAACCGCATCCTTCTTCCGCGTCAGCAAGAATAAAATCAACACGGTGAGTGTGCAGAAAAAGAAACCGGCCCCTGACACAATCGCCATCACCAGGTAGTTTCCGTCTCCGATTTCATCAAAGAGTTTATTCCCGATAAACATGGACAGAAAGCCGTATGCCGACAAAGCGAGCCCGCTGAATGTTCCCATGAGTTTCTGCGGTGAATACTGAAGGATAAGGCTCAGCAGGGTAGGCACGATCATGATTTCTCCGAGGAAATTCAGAATGATGAACGTACTCATGAAAACCGGGCTGTCGGTTTGGCTGTTTTCCAGCGTTAAAATCGCTGCGAAGATGGAGATTGTTGCGAACCCGAACCCGATAACCACTTTCAGCAGAGAAGGAAACTTGAAGCGGTTCCAGAGGATTCCGAAAATCAGGTATCCGACCAATGGGATCAGCGCGGGGATCAGGGAGACAAACAAGTTGACACTTCCGGATCGGAAACCGCTGTAAGTGGAGTAGGTCATGGAGCGGTTGGTAAGCTGAATGAACAGCCAGTAGAGGAATAACCCGAAAATCGAAAGGAAAATGGTTTCGTTGACGCGGTTGTTTCCGGTGTCTTGCACGGAATCGTCTATCGCAGAGTCAGGGCCTGCTTTTTTCACAAGGAAACTCAATCCGGCAATGACCGCAAAGCAAATGATGCAGGAAATGAATCCGGCACGGAAGGTTGATGCCAGCTCCAGGTAGTGGAATGCGAGCGGGGCCAGGAAAGATCCGAGATTGATTGCAAAGGTGTTGAGACTTACTGCGCCGTCTAGTTTATGTTTCCGGCTACTGTATAACAAACCGATCGATTTGAGTATAGCGGGCGAAAAGAGCGATTGTCCGGCGATAAACACAAACATTCCGAGATAGAACAAGCCCAACTTTTCCTGCATGAACAGGACGATTCCCAGGATTTGCAGACCACAGCTGACCAGGAATGCAATCTTGTTTCCGAAAAGAAAATCGACCATCAAACCGCCGAAAATGCGTGCAAATAGCAGGGCAGACGAAAACGTGAAGAGCAATTCCGTTGCATCATCACCATACAGGTTCATAGCTTCGCTGATGAGGTAGCTGTAAGCAAAAGTCTGCAATCCGTAATAAACGAAACGCTCAAGGAAAAGCATGCTGTTGAGCACGCTTGCCTGTTCTAAGAAGTAGTATTTATTGTTTGTTGGCATAGTTGTTATTTCAGTCTTTAGGGTTTTCAGTAAAATGAAGGTGTTCAGAAAGTTCAATGAATAGCATTCGATTCAAAAATTGAACGTTTGAACCATTTTAACTTACTTAATCCACATCAGTTTTTCGCGTTCCACTTTTAGGCGCATAAATCCGAATACCACGGTTAGCAGATGTCCTTTGATTTCTTCAACGGTTCCGCTTTGCTTGGTTTCAATCATTTTAACGGTTGAACCGACCACAATTTTATCCCGTTGGTAAAGATCTTCTTCCTGCTTTTGAGTTTTTCGCTTTTTGGCAACGGGTTTCTGAGGTTTTTGCTGCATCAGTTCCACCTTGCGTTTTGCTTCCTCGATTTTTGATTTTTCAACCATCAGGTATTTACGCACATCTTCCATCAACGCGCTGTTCGCTTCTTTCTTGCGGGTTTTGGTCTGGTACCGGTCGATGAAGGCCTTCATCTTTTTCCCCGAGTTGATATACACGTTGTTCTTTTCGGCCAAATCTTGCTGCGCGCGCAGGCGTTCGTCAATGCGTTTCTTCTTCTCAATGAATTCTTCACGTGCCGAATTAGCCAGTTCCTGTGCTTCGATGTGTTCCTTGTTCAGGCGTTGCAGGTACATTTTTTCGCGGTTCAGCTCATTCAGCAAGTGATCCATTTTTACCCGGTTCTGATCCAGTTTTCCTTTGGCCTGTTCAATCAGATCCATTGGGATACCATTCATTTGGGCAACTTCGAACGTAAAGGAACTTCCCGGTTGTCCCATAGAGAAACGATATAGAGGTTCCAGTGTTTCGGTATTGAAGAGCATACAGCCGTTTACCGCATTCGGAAGCCGGTCTGCCTTGAGTTTGATATTAGCGTAATGTGTCGTGATGACCCCATACGATTTCTTGTTGTACAATTCCTCGAAAAAGACTTCAGCCAGCGCTCCTCCGAGTTCCGGATCCGATCCTGTTCCGAATTCATCCAGTAACAAAAGGGTTCGTTTATTGGAAACCTTCAGGAAGAACTTCATGCGTTTCAGGCGGTAGGAATAGGTGCTCAACTCGTTCTCGATAGACTGATTGTCGCCAATATCGGTTAATACCTGCTGGAAGAAACAGAATTTGCTGTTTTCGTGCACCGGTATGAGCAAACCTGCCTGCAACATGATTTGCAGCAAACCGATCGTTTTCAGCGTAATGGATTTTCCCCCGGCATTTGGCCCGGAAATAACCAGCATGCGGCTGTTCGGATCCAGGATCAGGCTTTGCGGAAGCGTTGTTTTTCCTAATGCCTTATTGGTTTTCCAGAGAATCGGGTGGAAGGCATCAATCAGTTCGATGCGCGTATTCCGCACAATTCCAGGTAAATTTGCGTTTAAATCAAGTGCCAGTTTGGTTTTGGCATTGATGAAGTCGAATTCGGTGAGCAAATGCTGGTATGCTTCGATCAATGGAAGATGATGCGCAATTTCGCGGGTCAACTCCTGCAAAATCCGGAAAATCTCCTTGCGCTCATCGTCGAGTGTCATCTCCAGTTCGTTATTCAGTGGAATATTGATTGCAGGTTCAATAAAGGTCAGACTTCCCGTTTTGGAAGAACCCATAACCATTCCGCCTACTTTCCGCTTGTGACTCGATTGAACGGTCAATACCCGCCGCTCGTTGACGAAGGTTTCCTTGGTGTCGCCTAAAAGTCCTTCTTTCAGGTAGCGACGCATTTCTTTATCGAAATTGCGGTTAATCTGGTTGCGCAGTTTGTTGATCTGCTGGCGAATGACAAACAATTCCGGTGAAGCATCGTCTTTGATCTGTCCGCGCCGGTCGAATACTTTATCGATAGCCTCGATCAGTTCCCGGGTAAAATAGACCTGTCCCAGCAGGGCAAAGAGATTCGGATAATCCTGTGAACGCTTGTCGAAAAAATGGAGGATTTGATTCACCAGGTCTGAAGCACGCGTAATACGAACAAAGCCTTCCTGCTGTAAAACGGCATTGCGGATCGGGAGCAGGCGAATTTCAGTCAAGAGCTCTTCAAAATCCAGCGCAGGAAACGATTCGCCTTCCACACGAATGCTTTTGAACTCGTTGAGGCGGTGTAATTCAAATTCGATGGCACTGAAGTCGTTGTTCGGTGCCAGGTTCTCCAGGCGGTTTTTCGCCGTGTCTCCAATACTGAATGCAGCCAGCCATTCTCTGATCTGGTTAAACTCCAGGTCGCGAAGTGTTTGCTGATCAAATCCTTTCATGATGTAAAAATAAGGGCAATTTGGAAGCTGGCAAGAGACTACTTCGGATTAATTCAAAATGAGACGTAAAATAATGGAAGTCGTTAGTGAATGTCATGGGGTAAAATCAGAAGAATCATATCAATCACCAAATGATCGTTCGTAAAAAACGCAAAGGCGAGCCGAAGCCCGCCTCTGTGTTTTGAAGATTCAAAAAGAGTTAATCCTGTTTAATAAACTGTACCATTTCCACGGTTTCGTTGTCTTCTACTGCGATGAAATATGCTGCAGAAGGAAGGTTTGAAACAGTCACTTTGTTGTCTGTGATTTTTCCTTTGGAAATCATTTTTCCGTAAAGATCATAGATGGTGTATGTGGCTTGGGTAGAGACGTTAGAAATGTTTAGTGTTTCCATTGTTGGGTTTGGATAAACTACCAATTTCTGTTTTGCACTATCCGTAAGGCCCAAATCCGTATGACTGATCACATTCGAACTCCCTTCGCAGCCACTTGTATTTGTAACACGAACAGAATAATCGCCGTTTTGTGTTGGGGTGTAAGTGTTAGAAGTTGCTCCGGGAAGATCCGTTCCGTTTCGCATCCATTGATACGTTGCAAAACCGGCGTCCGCAGAGAATACATTTCCGCTTACTGTAATGATTGGTTCAGGAAGTGCATTCACTGTTACCGTCATGGTTTCCGTTGTGGCACATTCTCCCGCAGCTGGCGTAAAGGTGTAAGTCGTTGTTGCCGTTGTGTTAATCGCTGGCGACCATGTTCCTGAGATTCCGTTGCTGGAAGTCGTTGGCAATGTAAACGCTGTTCCTTCACAAACCGCTGCTACTTGCGTAAACGTTGGCATTGTTTGCGGATTCACCGTTACGGTCATTTGTGCGGTTGTGGCACATTCTCCCGCAGCTGGTGTAAAGGTGTAAGTCGTTGTTGCCGTTGTATTAATTGCTGGCGACCAGGTTCCTGAGATTCCGTTGCCGGAAGTTGTCGGCAATGTAAACGCTGTTCCTTCACAAACCGCTGCTACTTGCGTAAACGTTGGTGTTGTTGGCGCATTCACCGTTACGGTCATTTGTGCGGTTGCAGCACATTGTCCCGCAGCTGGTGTAAAGGTGTAAGTCGTTGTTGCTGTTGTGTTAATCGCCGGCGACCATGTTCCGGAGATTCCGTTGCCGGAAGTTGTTGGCAATGTAAATGCTGTTCCTTCGCAAACCGCTGCTAATTGTGTAAAGGTTGGAGTTGTTGGCGCATTCACCGTTACGGTCATTTGCGCGGTTGTAGCGCATGCTCCCGCAGCTGGTGTAAAGGTATAAGTCGTTGTTGCGGTGTTGTTAATCGCCGGCGACCAGGTTCCGGAGATTCCGTTGCCGGAAGTTGTTGGCAATGTAAACGCTGTTCCTTCGCAAACCGCTGCCACTTGCGTAAACGTTGGTGTTGTTGGCGCATTCACCGTTACGGTCATTTGTGCTGTTGCAGCACATTGTCCCGCAGCTGGTGTAAAGGTGTAAGTCGTTGTTGCCGTTGTATTAATTGCTGGCGACCATGTTCCGGAGATTCCGTTGCCGGAAGTCGTTGGCAATGTAAACGCTGTTCCTTCGCAAACCGCTGCTACTTGCGTAAACGTTGGTGTTGTTGGCGCATTCACCGTTACGGTCATTTGTGCGGTTGTAGCACATTGTCCCGCAGCTGGTGTAAAGGTGTAAGTCGTTGTTGCTGTTGTGTTAATCGCCGGTGACCAGGTTCCGGAGATTCCGTTGCCGGAAGTTGTTGGCAATGTAAATGCTGTTCCTTCACAAACCGCTGCTACTTGCGTAAATGTTGGTGTTGTTGGCGCATTCACCGTTACGGTCATTTGTGCTGTTGCAGCACATTGTCCCGCAGCTGGTGTAAAGGTGTAAGTTGTTGTTGCGGTGTTGTTGATTGCAGGTGACCAGGTTCCGGAGATTCCGTTGCTGGAAGTTGTTGGCAATGTAAACGCTGTTCCTTCACAAACCGCTGCTACTTGCGTAAACGTTGGTGTTGTTGGCGGATTCACCGTTACGGTCATTGATGCGGTTGTAGCACATTGTCCCGCAGCTGGTGTAAAGGTGTAAGTCGTTGTTGCTGTTGTGTTAATCGCCGGTGACCAGGTTCCGGAGATTCCGTTGCCGGAAGTTGTCGGCAATGTAAACGCTGTTCCTTCACAAACCGCTGCTACTTGTGTAAACGTTGGTGTTGCCGGAGATGTATTTACATTCATCGTAATGCTGTTGCTGGTAATTGGCGATCCTGATACAGTCATCACACACGTAACCACATCGCCGTTTGCAGGCGTGTAAGTATAAGTAGTGCTGTTGGTTCCAACATCGGCGCCGTTTACTTTCCATTGGTAAGAGGGGCTGGTAGCTCCTGTAGGTGTTGCGGTAAAGGTTATAGTTGTTCCGGTACATAGATTATTTTCTGATGCAGCAATGTTAACCGACACCTCCGAAAGTTTTACTAAGAAAATATCGTCACCGCCGTTAGAATATAAATTAGTGCTTCCATTCGGATTAAAATTTGCCAGCCCTGCAAACGATCCGGTTAGGTAAATATTTCCTGAGGCATCCAGGGCAATACCCTGTCCGTAATCATGACTTGCCCCTCCGATGTTTTTTGCCCATACGTAATTTCCGTTGTTGTCGAGCTTACTCACAAAAATGTCGTTAGCTCCGGCAGATGTTAAATTGGCGGTTCCGGCAGGGTTGAAATTTGCGGTTCCTGGAAAATATCCTGTAGTATACACATTTCCGGTAGCGTCTAAGGCCATGGAAGTTACATAATCAATGCCTGTTCCTCCCATTCCTTTTGCCCATAGGTAACTTCCGTTGTTGTCTAATTTGCTCACAAAAATATCATTAATTCCCGCAGAGGTTAAATTGGCTACTCCCGATCCGGGATCAAAGTCACGGGTTCCTGAAAAAAAACCGGTGGTATGCACATTTCCTGCGGCATCGATGGCAATAGAACTGCCTTTAGTTCCTCCCATTCCTTTTGCCCAAACATAATCTCCATTGTTGTCCAGTTTGCTCACAAAAACATTGGCACCTCCGGCAGAAGTTAAATTGGTTGCACCTGATCCGGGATCAAAGTCAACGGTTCCTATAAAAGCTCCGGTAGTATAAATATTTCCGGCAGCATCGATAGCTATCGAATTGCCCTGATCATTAGCTGTTCCGCCGATGTTTTTTGCCCATACGTAATTTCCGTTGTTGTCGAGTTTGCTCACAAAAATATCGGTCCCTCCGGTCGATGTTAAATTGGCTACTCCGGCTCCGGGGTCAAAGTCCACCGTATTCTCAAAATATCCGGTGGTGTACACATTTCCAGCGGCATCCAGGGTTATAGAATTGCCATAGTCATCTTTCGTCCCCGTTCCAATCATACTTTTAGCCCAAACGTAATTTCCATTACTGTCCAATTTACTCACAAAAATATCTGAGTATCCTCCGGAAGTTAAATTGACTACTCCGGCTCCGGGGTCAAAGTCTACCGTATTCCAAAAATATCCGGTGGTATACACATTTCCTGCGGCATCTACGGCTATGGAGTTACCTACGTCAGAGCCAGCTCCACCCATGCGTTTTGCCCAAACGTAATTTCCGTTGCTGTCATATTTGGCTACAAAAATATCACCCAGGTCGGCAGATGTTAAATTGGCTACTCCGGCTCCGGGATCAAAATCAGCAGTTCCGTAAAAAGTTCCGGTTATATAAATATTTCCGGCAGTATCTACGACGGTAGCTTGGCCCAGGTCAGCACTCGTTCCCCCCATGTTTTTTACCCATTGCAGATTCACCTGGGCATTTGCTGTTGCTGAGGTTATCAACAGTGCACCACCCGCTAATGCGCTTTTTAGAAGGCTTCTGAATGTTCTTTTTTTCGCGGCATGCGTGCTGCCTTTTGTATGATTCATAGATTTATATGTGTTAAAATGTATCTTGTTAAGTGAAGTGATTTTCAGGTAATTTGAGGCCGCTTTTTGTGGTATATATTGGGTTGTTCTTAAGTGGGGGGCTGTTTTTTTGGTGCAAAATTAAGCAATTTGCCTGTTCTGTAATTCGCCGAATTCATATCCGCCAATACTTAATTGATAAGCGTTTTATATCCAGATACCTCCGAATTTTGGCGCGAATAAATTGTATGAAACAAGCCTTGCTGTTCCCGCGCGTTTCAAGCCCGAATTCTCCTCCATCAAATACTCTTTTTTACATTGAATCATCCCGTAAAATTCTATTTTTACAATCGGGTAAACTGAAAACGCATATCTGGCAAAATCCGGTCGCTATTCCAGTTTTACCCGCATAAATAAAACGCAGATATGAAACTTCTTTCTTTTAATGTAAACGGAATCCGTGCCATTGCCGGAAAATCATTTATTACGGACATGCAGCAGGTGGATGCCGATGTCATTTGTTTGCAGGAAACCAAAGCAACGGTGGATCAGGTGAAAGATACCGTGGCTCCTTTGGGATATGGGTATGTGTATGCCAATGAAGCCGGAAGAAAAGGGTATTCCGGGACGGCTTTGATTTCAAAAATAGAACCGCTTTCCGTGGTGTACGATATGGGAATTCCGGAGCACGACGAAGAAGGGCGCGTGATTTGCGCCGAGTACGATCGTTTTTTCCTGGTAACGGTGTATGTACCGAATTCGGGAAGCGAACTGTTGCGTCTTCCATACCGCCAAACCTGGGATGCTGATTTCCTGGCTTACCTGAAAGGATTGGAGGCGAAGAAACCGGTCATTGTTTGCGGAGACTTCAATGTGGCGCATAAAGCAATCGATTTGGCACGTCCGAAAGAAAACTACAACAAATCCGCTGGATTCATGCAGGAAGAAATCGACGGAATGGATGCGTTTGTTGGAAGCGGACTGGTTGACTCCTGGCGCGTTTTGAATGGTGAAGAAGTAAAATACACCTGGTGGAGCTACCGTGCGGGAGCAAGAGGGAAGAATATCGGCTGGAGAATCGACTATTTCCTGGTTTCCGAAAGTTTCATTCCGCAATTGAAAGCAGCAACCATTCACAACGAGATTATGGGATCAGACCATTGTCCGGTTGGATTGGAACTGGCGTTGTAGTCCCGGAGTAAGAATAATAGATCTTGAAGAGAGCCGTATTGATTTCAATGCGGCTTTTTGTTGTTTGTAAGAATCGGATGTAAGTAGTTATATAAAAATCCCTCTGTGCCTTTTGCATCTTTGAAGGAAAGAAGCGATTTAAAATCTTTGCGTTTATAACACGATACTCCATTCAAAATGGATAAATATTTCCAAAATGAAAAGCTGTTTTTCAAAATGAAATAAAATAGCCTTTTTTGGCATTTTGCCTGTTTTTAAGGATCCCTCCTGAATCCCTTGCTATTTCTCGTGTTTAAGTTTTTTTAAGAAGTTGAAAACCCTCCCGGGGCATGGATTTGGGCATATGGTTTTCGAATACAAACTATCAATCATGAAAAAATTATCGACATTGCTTTTAGCAGCTTGTTCATTGTTCGGGATGAATGTGAACGCACAGGAAGACTTTAGAGAGAATTTGAAATTCGGAATCAAGGCCGGGGTAAACTACTCGAATGTGTGGGATGAAAAACAGGAAGATTTTCAGGCAAATGGGAAGGCCGGATTCGCGGGCGGAGTATTCCTGCACATTCCGATCGGGAAATATTTGGGAGTGCAGCCCGAAGTGTTGTTTTCTCAGAAAGGTTTCCAGGGATCGGGAGTACTTTTAGGACAATCTTACGCTTTCAAACGTACAACCAATTACCTTGATGTACCGTTGTTATTCACTTTCAAGCCGGCATCATTCTTCACAATCGTAGCTGGTCCGCAATATTCCTTTTTGATGAGTCAGCAGGATGATTTTACTTCCGGGCCTTACACATCTTCTGAATTCAGGGAATATGAAAACGACAATATCCGCAAAAACACCTTGGGTGCAGTAGTCGGATTCGATGTAAATGTTAATCACTTCGTAGTGTCTCCGAGAGTTGGATGGGATTTTCAAACAAACCATGGTGACGGATCCTCATCCACTCCACGCTATAAAAATCAATGGATTCAATTGACATTGGGTTACAGATTCTAGTTGTCAAATTTGGATTTGAAAAGAGCTTGTCTTCGGATGAGCTTTTTTTTGAATCAATTACGAATGTTTTGTTTAGCAGTTTTCATTTTGTTTTCTGTTGATTTGATGATGGCAGTCAGAATTTTTAATAGTTCCTCACATAATATAATTAATTTTTGAGTCCTTTCTGCTGACAGGTAGTCGGTTACTTCAAGAAGTTTTATCCAATAAAGTGTTTCATTTGCTTCTTTTCTGGAGATCTGAAGTTTGTGAATGAAATCTTTGGTAGATTGTCCGCGAACGGCTTCAGAGATATTTGCACCGATTGATGTTCCGGAACGCAAAAGTTGTTTTGAAAGAATAAACTCTTTTTTCTCTGAAATGAGTAGTTTGTATGTTTTAATGATTTGAACGGCAAACTCGAAACTTTTAGTTTGAATAGTATTTTCTGACATAATGAATAGCGTTTCTTATTTAAGATAATAAAAATGATCAAAGATTTAACAACGAGTACCGGATTAAAAAAGATTTTGTTTAGGAATTAGGAATTAGGAATTAGGAATTAGGAATTAGGAATTAGGAATTAGGAATTAGGAATTAGGAATTAGGAATTAGGAATTAGGATGATGTTTATAACCTGTTCATTAACTCTTCGTAACTAAATCTTTGCATTTCGTTTTAAGGGCATGCTTTGATTCCCTATCTTTGTTACATGGAAGAACAACAACCAGGCAATTCCCGCCGAGTAGGTGCGCGCACCAGAAATACCATTTCACCGCTGGCAAACGAAATGGGGAAAATTCCTCCCCAGGCTGTTGATGTGGAGCAGGCGGTTCTCGGGGCGATGATGCTGGATAAGAATGCCGTAACAGATACCATCGATATGCTTTCGGAAGAGAGCTTTTACGATCCGAAACACACCTATATTTATGGGGTTATCCGTGAATTGTTCGGTACTTCGAATCCGATCGACTTGCTGACCGTTGCTGAAAAGCTCAAACAAAAAGGAGAACTTGAAGCTGCGGGCGGAGTGGTTTACCTGTCTTCCCTGACCCAGCGTGTAGGTTCGGTGGCACACATTGAATACCATGCGCGGATCATTGCCCAAAAACACATTCAGCGCGAAATCATCCGCATGTGTTCCGAAACCTTGCGTGATGCTTACGACGAAACAACAGACGTATTCGAATTGTTGACCAAAGCGGAAGGGCAATTGTTCGGAATTGCTGAAAATAACATGAAGAAATCGGTTGCAACGATGAACATTGTTGTGAGTGAAGCAATCAAGGAAATTGAACAAGCAGCTAAAAACAGCGACGGACTTTCCGGAGTTCCTACGGGATTCCGAAAACTGGACGAATTGACTTCCGGCTGGCAGCGTTCGGATATGATTGTTATCGCGGCACGTCCGGCGATGGGAAAAACGGCATTCGTACTATCCATGGCCAGAAACACGGCCGTAGATTTCAACATGGGAGTAGCAATCTTCTCCCTGGAGATGTCCTCGGTACAGCTGGTAAAACGTTTGATTTCGGCAGAAAGTATGATCTCTGCTGAAAAATTGAGAAAAGGAAAACTGGAAGAATATGAATTCCAGCAATTATATTCCCGCGTAACGAAACTGGCGGAAGCACCGATTTACATTGACGATACTCCCGGTTTGAGCGTATTTGACCTGCGGGCAAAATGCCGCCGTTTGAAAATGCAGTATGATATCCAGATGGTTATCATCGATTACTTGCAGCTGATGTCGGCCGGAGGTGGAAAAGGAACCGGAAACCGGGAACAGGAAATCTCCACGATCTCGCGATCCATCAAGGAAATTGCCAAAGAGCTGAACGTACCGATTATCGCACTTTCCCAGCTTTCCCGTTCGGTAGAAACGCGTGGAGGAGATAAACGCCCGGTGCTATCGGATTTGCGTGAATCCGGAGCGATTGAGCAGGATGCCGATATCGTAGGCTTCCTTTACCGTCCGGAATATTACGGAATCACCACGGCGGAAGATGGTTCGTCGAATGAAGGAGTCGGTGAGATCATCATTGCAAAACACCGGAATGGTGGATTGGAAAACGTGCGGATGCGCTTCGTTGGAAAATATGCGCGTTTCGAAAACATGGAAGATCAGTACAATTCCTTTGGCGGCGGTGGCGGAGCGGATTTCAATCCGAATTCCATGAGTGCCGGAATGTCTATGAACCGTGGATTTGACGATATGCCGCGAACAATCACCCTGGGAAGTAACATGAACAACGTGCCGGATGAAGATTTTAACGGACCGGATGAAACGCCGTTCTAGACAGATTCACAATTTATGTTGTAAATCAGGCGTTATTTGTAAAATGAATTACTTTTAATGTCTATCACAAGATTACTATGAGATTTTTCCTTGCCCTTGCATTTTTGTTCCTGGCTCGATCAGTTTCAGCCTCTTCTATCCTCGTTCCGATGGATGAAAGACAAACCAATCACCTGAAAGCATACGGAGTTTCTTTCTGGGTGCTCGAAAACGGCATCGTGATGGAATGGCTGTTGAACTACCGTGGAGGTTCTTTTTTGTTCCCGCATTTGCAGGGGATTGAAGAAGAATTGATTATCCGCGGCGTGAGCTACGAAATTGTTGCAGACGGACAAGTTAACGCGATCCGGACAGAAATTGCCAACCCGGAAGTCAATATGGAAGTGGTGCAGCTGGAAAAAGCGCCGAAAATCGCAGTATATACCCCAAACAGTGCCCTGCCATGGGATGATGCGGTGACCATGGTACTTGACTATGCGGAAATTCCCTACGATAAAATTTACGATTCAGCCATTGTTATGGGCGTTTTGCCGAAATACGACTGGCTGCATTTGCACCACGAAGATTTTACCGGGCAATACGGGAAATTCTATGCTTCGTTTCACCGGGAAGCCTGGTACATCAACCAGGTAGCCGATGCGGAAAGAGATGCATCCAACCTGGGATTTGCCAAAGTATCGCAGTTGAAACTGGCAGTTGCAAATAACATCCGCAACTTCGTCATGGGTGGCGGCTTTTTGTTTACGATGTGTAGCGGAACCGACAGCTTCGATATTGCCCTGGCGGCACACGATACGGATATTTGTGAACGGATGTTTGATGGCGATCCGCGTGATCCGAATTGCCAGAATAAACTCGACTTTAATCTCACTTTTGCATTCAAGGATTTCACACTCTACCAGGACCCGATGGTCTACGAATATTCCAATATCGACGGAACGGATTTGCACCTGAGAACCCCGGAAAACCAGGATAAATTTACCTTGTTTGAGTTTTCGGCCAAATGGGATATTGTTCCTGCCATGCTGACACAGTGCCACACCGATGTTATTGACGGATTCATGGGGCAGACAACCGATTTCCGCCGTGATTTGATTAAATCCAACGTGCTGGTGATGGGAGAAAACAAAGCACTGAACACAGCGCGCTACATTCACGGGGAAATGGGACAGGGAACCTGGACATTTTATGGTGGTCACGATCCGGAAGATTACCAGCACCGCGTTGGAGATCCACCCACGGATTTGAACCTGCATCCGAATTCTCCGGGATACCGTTTGATCCTGAATAACATCTTATTTCCGGCAGCGAAAAAACAAAAACGGAAGACCTAGGTTTGCGCAGAGCTGTGACTGCTTTTTGAAAATTCATTCCTGATTTTTGAATGCTGCAGGCTCGTTTATCCCATTATCTTTGTAGTATGTGGAGAATTCTTGCTCTTATACTGGTTCCTGTCAGCGTGCAGTCTCAAACCAATTCGTTAAAGAATTGCATGCAATGGTTTGATCATCAACAAACGGATTCACTCGTAACGATGTGCCAGAAGAACGGGTATACCCTGTCCGGACAAAAAGACTCTGCCAATTATCATTTTCGTTCACTGTTTGCTCAGACAAGCGATGGGATTGCACGAAACTACCAGTTCGCTGCAAATGATTCGGCGCTGATGTTCATCTCCTGGGATAACTTCGGACATGCGGAGCAGGGGGCAATGGAGGCACAGTTACAGACACTTCGCTTCAAAAGACTGGATGCCCGTGTAGACGGGAATTTTATCACGACCACGTTCGACAATGGGACTTTTATCGTTGAACAGCAGTATGAAGCAGTCGAGATTCCCGGAACCAATAAGCATGCGTCACTTTTTCGCCACCGGTTGTATCGAAAATTCGGACCTTTCGATCACCTCAACGGGATCAAAGAACGGTATGAATCTGATTCGAATGGAAACCGCTTTTTAGCCTGGAAAGAAACGGTTCGAAATGGCGTGCTGGATGGCCCTAGAACCGGGTATTATCCCTCCGGGAAAATTCGTTTGGAAGAACATTATGCAAACGGAAGATTGTCGGGTAAACAACATGAATATACCGAATCCGGGATGTTGAGCCATTCGGCGACGTATAGCTATAACTGGCATTACGGTCCGGAGAAATGGTACAATAAAGACGGCGAAGTGATCCGCAGTGTCAACTGGCAGCGCGATTTAAAGACAGGACAGGAAATAGAGAAGAAAAACGGAAAAACAGTTCGTTTAATCACCTACAAACAGGGAGTGGCGAATGGAAAAGCCATCCTGCCGGTCTACGGCTATAAACAGGATTCGTTGAATGATTTTCCGGAAATGCTGGAAGAAACCAACTTCGTGAAAGGGCAAAAGAACGGTCCTTTTATCCGGTATATTTCCGATACAAAAGTTACGATTCTTGCGGGAACGTATGTGAATAACCAATTGCATGGCCCCATTCGAATGTATGGTACTGACGGGAATTTATGGCTTTTGGAAAACTACGCCAATGGATTGAAAGACGGAGAGTCTTTCAGATATGAAAATAGTGGAGATACTAAAGGGATCATGCTGTACAAACAACATTGGAAGCATGGTGCGCAAGACAGCGTTCAACTGGTTTTTGTAACGACGGGAGAACATGCCGGTGACACTGCAAAAATCCAATACTATCAAAACAACAAACCTCACGGCCCTTCCAGGGGATATTATTATCCCGTATACGAACGGAATCATGCCGTAACCTGGTTTCCATATACGCAACGGGCAAACTACAATGAATATGGCTTGACCGGAAACTACCTCTTGGATTACCCGGATTCGCTACATGTGGAAGGTGAATACAACCTCAATAATAAACAGGGATTGTGGACTTCGGTTCGGAAGCTGCAGGATCACACGGACAGCACCATCAGTAACTATGAACGTGGCGCATTGAATGGCGCCTTCGAACGACGGATCGGGAATCGTTATTCAGAAAAAGGACATTATGTTAATGGATTCCGGGAAGGAAGTTGGGAAACGGCCGGCGATACCCTGGAACATTCGGAATTACAGCTGAAAATGAATTACCGCAAGGGAATGTTAGACGGAATTCGTACGTATACTATCGGTGGTAACTGTGTCCGGGAAGATTCCTTGTCACGCGATGAATTGGTTCGGGTCAGGTTTAAAAATGATTCCATTCAAACAACCTACCAGTTGACGGAACTTAACCTTGAGCATCAGAAGGCCTTTTTTACGTTTCAGCTACAAGGGCATGACTCCCTGATTTCGTGCAGGCTTAAGGTGGAAACGTATGAAACGTTAAATTATCCTGTTTTTTTCAAACACTGGATCGATTACTTTTCTCCGGATGTGTTGCCACAGGCATTCGTATGGGGGCCGGTGACGATTGAAACGGATTCAGTGATTTATACCGCGGATAGAATCGCTTCGCCCCGGGCAATCTCTTCGATTAAATACAAACAATCCGGGATTGTTCAGGAGATCGAAACCCGTAACGGAGCACCATATTATTATTTTAGCTTGAATGATCAGCCGTTTTCCGGGAAATTGTATTCCGAAATGGAGCATTGTGAATACCAGGTGAAGAATGGTTTGCTGAATGGGTGGATCCTATACTCAGATACCGGCGGGAAGCCTGTTAAACGAGCCAAATTTAAGGCGGGAATTTGCAAAAAGACTGAAAAACAGGATTGATTGGATTCGGGAGCAATGAGGATGAAGCCTGGCTGAATGTTTTTTTTTGGTTTTCGAAATCCGGAAATCCAGATCAAACGTATATGTAATTGAGATTCATTTCAGACAAAGTGTTGTAGCGACATGATGTGATAAATTTTAGGGTTTAGGTTTAGAATGTGGACTCCGGGTGCTGAAAATACGTATCCGGAGTTTTTTATTCGTGGAAACAGGAAATCCGTTTGATGGAAATGGGGTAAAACCAGGACTTGTCTTTTGTTCCGCGCTCTTCGGTATTCCATCTTTTTACTATCTTTGTGCAACTTTTTACAAAAACAAACATAGCATGCAACTGTGGAATACATTTAGTAAAGAGGAATTGGAGCAAAAATTGCGTGAAGCGGGTCATGAGTTTGTGACCATTTCGTTCTATAAATACGCAAACATTGCCAATCCTCCCATTTTCAGAGATTATTTATATCAAATGCTGGACAATCTTCGGGTTGTAGGCCGGATTTATGTGGCAAATGAAGGAATCAATGCGCAAATTTCCGTTCCGACGGATCGTCTGAATGATTTCCGTAATGACTTGTACTCGATCGACTTCCTGGATGGTGTTCGCCTGAACATTGCCGTGGAAGAAGAAGGAGCAGAGTTTCCGTTCCTGAAATTGAAGGTCAAAGTGAGAAACAAGATTCTGGCCGACGGACTTTCGGATGAATCATTTGACGTGACCAATATCGGGAAACACCTGAAAGCGGAAGAATTCAACGAACTGACAAACGATCCGGATACGATCCTGATCGATTTCCGCAATCACTACGAGCACGAAGTAGGTCATTTCAAAGGAGCTATTTTGCCGGATGTAGATACGTTCCGCGAGTCCCTTCCGATGATCGAAGAAACCTACCTCAAAGGAAACGAGGATAAAAACATCGTGATGTATTGCACCGGGGGAATCCGTTGTGAGAAAGCATCTGCCTGGTTCAAACACCGTGGCTTCAGAAATGTACACCAGCTGGAAGGCGGGATTATCAAATACGCGAACGAATGCCGTGAAAAAGGGCTTGACAATAAGTTTGTAGGAAAAAACTTCGTGTTCGATGAACGCCGTGGAGAACGTATCACGGATGATATTGTTTCTCACTGCCACCAGTGCGGAGAGCCTGCAGACGAGCACACAAACTGTGCAAACGAAGCATGTCATCTGCTCTTCATCCAGTGCGAAAAGTGTAAGGCGAAATACGAAAATTGCTGTACACCGGAATGCCAGTCGGTGATTCACTTGTCATTTGAAGAACAAAAAGCGCTGCGAAAAGGATTGAACAACAGCAATAAAATCTTCAAAAAAGGACGGGCAGGACATTTGTTCGAGACTTTGAATAAGTAAGCATGTACAACTAAATAAGAAAAAGCGCCGGTATTAGCCGGCGCTTTTTGCTTTTATCTGTTTTTGATTGAGTCCAAATCAAAAAACGTTCGAAGCTTTAAAATACAAGTGATTTAGCGTTTCCGATATGGAAGCCCATTGCTTTAACATCGTCTTCATTGTATTTGACAGCCACCACGTGGTGGCTAAAGGCATATTCCGGTAATGCTTCCGTACTAACGATCCCCGAAATTTTATACACCGGGATCAGTGCCCGCTGCAATTCCGTTGGAGACAAGGCAAAATATCCCAGTTCCATTTTCTTGATCGTTACTTTTGCTGCGCCTTCTTTTAAACTGGCAAAGCGGAAATTTTTTGCATGGATTTCCAATGCCAGTTCCGGATCAATCAAATCCCTGGAGGTTTTCTCTTGTTTGACTTCTCTCCAAAAATGGTATACACCTGAGTTGATCCGGTCTGTCACAAAACTGACCCTCGTTTTTGCTCCCGGCCCGAATACGGGCAAACCGTCGAGCGAATACCGAAAATTCACGTGTACCTCGGTATTGTATTCCTCAGCCCTTTTGTCATCAGGTTTTGCCGCAACGATGGTTGTGTGTGTAACAGAATGAACAGCAGCGTTATCCAGCAGTAATCCGTTTTCTTTTAAAAATTTCTGAGCTTTTTCCTGAGCGGTTTTTGCATCGGGTAGTTTCTGACTGAATTTTTTCTCTTCCCGTGCGAAATAATCATCGTCCTGGAACCAGAAAGAATTGCTTGCCTGGTAAATAGAGACTGATTTGCTTTTTGAAGTCAGGATCTTTTTTTCACCGTCATCGGCAGCTTGTCCGTCTATGCCGAATAGTTTGCTCAATGATCGAAGGCTTTCAGCAGTTTTTCGTTCCCGGGTTTCCGCATCGGTTGCAGAAGTGAAGATGCTGATCTGTTTTCCTACTTTGGGCAATTTTGCCTCCATTTTAAAAAGTTTCGTATTCATAGTCATTTGTGTTAGCTGTTAACAGGATGTTTTTAAGTAAATAAGACTCACAGATCCGGTAGGATCGGCACTTACAAAGCCTTTTCCGTGCCAGTGGTCGGAAAATGTATCTGTGCCGCTGCTGTCGGCCCGGAGGTAAGCACATTCGGTGCTGCTGTCTTCTGTTTCTGCACAGGCATTGATCCAGGCGTTGCGTACAGTTTGGCTGTTGTTCAGCTTGGCTGCAAATTTTTCTCCCCGGTCCTTCACGTCCAGGCAGGTGGTATGAAACCCGAGAATATAATGTAAGCCTTTAAATGCACCGCGTAAGCGATTCGTCACATTGGATTGTGTTAGAAATTCACAGGCATCTACGACCAGCCATTCACACTCTTTGTTTCCAAGCCCCAATTCGGAAGGCCCGGCCCAGCCGTTATCCTTATCACTTCTCCCAAAAAACATTCCTGAGCTTGAACCGTGACCCGAGAAAAAAACGATGTCAACGTTGTCTGCAAAACTGGAGTCCGTTCCGGTCGACGGAGAGCCGGAACCGGATTGTTCAAAGTCCTGATCCCATGCGAGGTCATTTCCGTATTCAAACCGCTTTGTTCCGCTGAGACGGTTGTAAAAACCCTGGGCGTTGTTGTCGTTGTTGGAAAGATCAGAAGCCCTTCCGTGGTACTCATTGACCCATTCAATTCCTTTTGTTGCCATAACATAACATTTATTCATTAAAGCCTACTCTGTTTTGGATTTTTGGCTGACTCCGTTTTTAGTATGTTCTAGCTATTTTTTTCATTCAAACCGAAGAAGGCACATCGTGGTTTTAAAACGCGATGACGCACAACTTTTCCCGGTCGCAAAAACACCTAAACGTTTCGCAACCAGTTGATTGGTTTTAGTTCTGAAAATCAACAAGAAAAATGTTTGAAGGTTTTCAGTGAATAGCTATGGGGTTAACCCCGGCAATGTTACATAAAATTTCACTACTTCATTTGTTTATGTGAATAAATTTGATAATCAATGATTTACAGTGTGTGATGTGCGGAAATTTACCTGTGATTTACATCCGTCAGGTGTAGCCGGATGAGATTTTTTTCGAATCAACCGGAAGACCTGGTTGATTTCAGTTTCGTTCCGATCCGTTTCATATAAAATTCTATCTTTGGGCAACAAAATCAATACGCGTGAAATTAGCAATCGACTGGCATATAGACTCACAAATCATCGACGGATGGTCAACCCCAAATCTTTACGGTTTACTCTTTGTAGGAGGAATGATTCTCGGATACTATGTGATTCGAAAAATGTTCCGTTCCGAAGCGATTCCCGAAAAATACCTCGATAGATTGCTGTTTTATGTGGTTCCGGCAACCATTATCGGTGCGCGTTTGGGACATGTATTCTTTTATGGGCCATATCACGACGGATTCAATGCAAAAGGTGTATGGGAACGAGGCTACCTGGATCATCCGATGGACATTTTTAAAGTGTGGGAAGGTGGTTTGGCCAGTCACGGAGCTGCAATTGTGATCCTGATTATGTTGTACGTTTATTCCCAAAAAGTGGTGAAACGCCCGATGTTGTGGATTTTGGACCGCATTGTTGCACCGATTGCCATTGCCGGATGTTTTATCCGTTTGGGGAACCTGGTGAATCATGAAATTATCGGGATTCCGACAGATCTTCCATGGGGATTCCGGTTCTTTAATGCCGACCCGGAATATTTGGTGAACGGGGAAGTGGTTCCACGCCACCCAAGCCAGTTGTATGAAGCAATTTGCTACTTCATTTCATTCATCATATTGTACCGCATGTATTGGAAAACGAAAGCGAAATTGTCGCCGGGAAAACTGTTCGGAGCGTTTATGATCCTGATCTGGAGTGCGCGTTTCTTTATCGAGTTTATTAAAGTGGGGCAGAACGACAACGACGATATCTGGATGCTGAAAACCGGCCAGTGGCTGAGTATTCCGTTTGTATTGATCGGATTGTATCTTACTTTCCGCAAGGTGCCTGCAAAAGAACAGGAGAAGTTTGATGAAGCAGTGGCAAAGCCGCTTCCGTAATTTTTCTCGCAAGATAGAGTAGAAGTCCGTCGCCTGGCGGACTTTTTTGTTGCGAATAACCAGTGAGAACTTTGTAACCAAAACGGGATGTATCACTTAATGAGCATGAATGATGAAAACCACATGCTTCTTATTGGGCTTTTTTCCGGTGTTCCTTTTTTCTCAAACTAAGGCGGGAAACGTATCGGGAGAACTCATCCAGGCGGATGGTTCCAAATTTTCAGTACGTGTTATCTCCCGGAGTCAGCTGCAAATTACAGGCTGCAGCAACCCGCATGTTGACACACTTTTAAGGACATTGCTGCTTACCCGGATCAGTAGAAAATACCTGCGGCATTTGATTACTTCTGCTTCTGAGACCAGGCTAAACGTTTCAGACAAGATCGGGATTATGCTCCGGGATGGAAAATACCGTTTGATTGCAGGAATTACTGGCCCGGAAAACGATGAATTGACACCATTAATACCTGAAGTATCCAATCTCAGGTTAATTAGCAAAAGAAAAAACAAGGTGTTTTCAAAAAATACCATTGAATTATTTCGCGGATCGATTTTCTATTTTCAAGATTCAACCATGAAGCTGGATTCGACAAATGTGGCATTGTTTGATTTTGAAAGAAACGAACTCATCACCGACTTTTCGATGGATACCATACCAATCGAGCCAATCATGTATCCTGACAAGATGTATCAAAACATGACGGAACTCTATTATTTTGCAGGGATTCATGAAATTCGTCACACCACGCCGTCAAATATTTTTTTGCAGAGAGTCAAAAAAGACCCGGAGGAAGATGCTTTTTTGCTTGAACGGAAGGTATTCCGGAAAAGAAAACAGATTCAGAAGAAAGGCGTTAAGTATCCCGGGTAAAAATACACAGGTGAACCTCTTTCATATTGAGTACGAGTGATGAGCTTGTTGAATTGTATGGAAGTATCAATTAAACAACGTATCTTTGTGCCCCTTTTAGTATTGAATCGAGTTCATGAAAACAAAAACACTTCGAAAAAATAAAGTCAACGTTGTAACGCTTGGATGTGCAAAGAATACCTTTGATTCAGAGGTCATGATGGCGCAGTTGAAAGCCAATAAATTCGAAGTGGAACATGAAGCCGCGCAGGATGATTCCGAAATCGTGATCATCAATACCTGCGGGTTTATCGACAATGCGAAACAGGAATCCATTGAAACCATTCTCCGGTATGCGGAAGCTAAAAAAGACGGATTGGTGGATAAGGTTTACGTGACGGGTTGTTTGGCACAGCGCTACAAAGACGACCTGGAGCAGGAAATTCCTGAAGTGGATGCATTTTTCGGAACAAGAGAATTGCCCCGTTTGCTGAAAACGCTGAAGGCAGATTACAAACACGAATTGGTAGGAGAACGTTTGCTGACAACTCCGTCGCACTACGCATATTTTAAGATTGCGGAAGGTTGTGACCGTCCGTGTTCGTTTTGTGCCATTCCGCTGATGCGTGGAAAACACGTGTCTACACCGATCGATCAATTGGTAGCATCGGCGAAAAGCCTGGCGGCACAGGGAGTGAAGGAAATTTTGCTCATCGCCCAGGATTTGACCTATTACGGACTGGATATCTACAAGAAACGCAACCTGGCAGAATTGCTGGATCAGTTGGCAGCAGTAGAAGGAATCGAATGGATTCGCCTGCATTACGCGTTCCCGGCAGGTTTCCCGATGGATGTGCTGGATGCGATGGTGAAATACCCGAATGTGTGCCTGTACCTCGATATGCCGCTGCAGCACGGATCAACGAAAATTCTTCAGTCGATGCGTCGTGGAATCACACGTGAGAAAACGGAAGCGTTGGTCAATACGATTCGCGAGAAAGTTCCCGGAGTAGCCATCCGTACCACCCTGATCGCCGGATATCCCGGAGAAACAGAAGACGACTTCGAAGAAATGTATGAGTTCGTTGAGCGCATGCGTTTCGACCGTTTGGGAATCTTTACCTATTCACACGAAGAAAATACACACGCCTACAACCTGGAAGACGATGTTCCGGACGAAGTGAAGCGCGAGCGCGCCGATGCGATCATGGAACTGCAGTCGGGAATCAGCTACGAGTTGAACCAGGAGAAAATAGGAAAAACCTTTAAAGTGTTATTCGACCGTATCGAAGGCGATTATTTCATCGGTCGTACCGAGTTCGATTCGCCGGAAGTTGATAATGAGGTGCTTGTAAAGAAGACCGAAGGGTATGTGCGAATCGGTGATTTCGCGATGGTCGAAATTACCTCCGCAGATCATTACGATTTATACGGCAAACTGGTCTGATTCATTGCCTTGTCAACTACATTTTTCAATACAGGGGGAAACCCCTGAATCCCCCCGGGATTTAGCATTTTTTTAGTAAAACTGGTTCTAATGGCTTATTTTTGAGCTTATTAAACCTTTACTATGAAAAGACATTTACTATTCGTAGGGTTGTTCTTAGCAACAACTGTCTCAATTACTTACGGGCAAAATCAGACTAAAAATCTCAGTGAACCTGTGCCTTTCGTTGTATCTTCCAACTCCGGGTTGAGTGCTCAAAGAGCGAAGCTGGATGCCAAAGAAAACCAGATGAAAGAAGCAGCCACTGCTTCGCGTGCGGTCATGAATCAATTGAATGAAGAATTCAGAGTCTTGAAAGAAGAATACCTGAAGATGCTTTCATCCGAAATGCAGAAAACGACCGATTCTCAATTACTCACTCAATTGAAAGAGGAAGCTGCGCGCTATAGTCAAACGACAGGTACCCTAACACGCTAAACTAATTTACTAACAATGAAAACAAGCATTTTAAAAGCGGCTGTTTTATGCGGCCTGTTTGTGTTCGGAGGGATTTCCGGGTACAAAGCGCAATCGTATACTGAAAACTTTGATGATGTCAGCACGCTGGCCGGTAACGGTTGGTTCCAGCAAAATAATAGTTCCGCTATTGGATCTAACCCCAATTGGATCCAGGGAGTGAATACCCCGACCGGTCCATTTGATGCATATAATGGTGCGGCGAATGCATATATCTGCGCAAACTACAACAGTACCACTGGTGCAAGCACGATCAGCAATTGGTTGGTAACACCAAACAGAACCCTCAGAAACGGAGATGTATTTACGTTCTATACCAGAAGACCAACTGCAAACCCAACGGAATATCCGGATCGTTTGGAAGTGCGTCTAAGCACGAACGGAGCGAGTACGAATGTTGGCACCGGTCCCACTGCAGTAGGAGATTTTTCGACCCTATTGCTAAGCGTAAACCCGAACCTGGTAACGGGGGTGTATCCTGCGGTATGGACTCAATTCACCATTACCATTTCAGGTCTTTCCGCACCAACATCCGGGCGTATCGCATTTCGTTACTTTGTGACAAATGGTGGGCCCACGGGAACGAATTCCGATTATATTGGAATTGATAATGTGGTATATACACCCTACGTTTGTCCGGCATTTACGATGACACCGGGAGGAGCCTTGACAAGTGGATCAGCAGGAAATGCTTATTCTACGAGTTTAACACAAACCGGGGCTTTGGGAGCTCCAAGTTATGCCATTACAGCAGGAGCAGTGCCTCCGGGCGTAACCTTGTCCTCAGGCGGAACTATTTCAGGAACACCGACAGCAACCGGAACATTCAACTTCACGGTAACAGTAAGTGATGCAAGCGGTTGTTCAGGTTCTCAAAACTACTCCATTACCGTTGTGTGTCCGTCAAACCCGATTTCGATCGGAACAGCTTCAACTTTGTGTACCAATCAGGGAATAAATTATACCCTTGCAGAAGGATCTCCGGCAGGGGGAACTTACTCCGGAACGGGAGTTTCAGGAGGGGAATTTGATCCGGCATCCGGAACACAAACAATCACCTACGATTACACAGATCCGTACGGTTGTGCTTTCTCTTCCAGCTATACACTTGTAGTTAATGATCCTCCGATCGTAACCATGAGTTTTTTCGCGCCGGTATGTGAAGACGCTGCGCCGGTGACATTGACGCAAGGAAGTCCGGCAGGTGGAATTTACTCCGGAATAGGAGTGAACGCAGGGGAATTTGATCCTGCTCTCGGAAGCCAGCTCATTACCTATACCTACACGGATGCAAACGGTTGTTCGAACGAAGATACAGCGACATTCCTGGTGCATTCGCTTCCAACGGTTACTCAAAGTACTCTCGCAGCAGTTTGTGCTGATGCAGGAGCAGTGACACTGACAGGTGGAAGTCCGGCAGGAGGAACCTACTCCGGAACAGGAGTTACGGGAACCAGCTTCAACCCGGCAGCCGGAACACAGGTAATCACGTATACTTACACAGATGGAAACGGATGTGCAAATTACGATACTACGGTAATGATGGTGAACGACCTTCCGAACGTAACATTTACTTCTCCGGTTTCTACCCTGTGTGAAAACCATGCACCACTGACATTGTCAGGAGGAAGCCCTGCGGGAGGAACCTATTCCGGAACAGGAGTTAGCGGTGGAGTCTTGAACCCTGCAACAGCAGGTGCAGGAAACCACGCAATTGTGTACACATACACCGATCCGAATGGATGTCAAAATGATGCATCATACACGATCGTTGTAGATGATTGTCTTGGATTGAACGAAAACACCATCTCCGGACTGGAAGTTTACCCGAACCCTACAAACGGTAAGTTTGTGATGAATGTAAGCGGAGTGGCAGACTTCTCAATCCTGACTGTGTTTGACATTCAAGGAAAAGAGGTGCGTGTAAATACATCCGGTCTTTCAGCACAAACTATTGAAGTAGATTTGAGCGAACAAGTTCCGGGGATCTATTTTGTAAGTGGTTCTGTAGACGGACAGCGCTTTACAATCCGCGTTCAGAAATATTAATAGAATACCATATTCTATCCTAAATTAAGCCGAATCTGATATCTCCCGGCACGACCAATCTTGCCGGGAGATTTGTTTTAGAGTACAAGCGGAGTTGCAAATGCGTAAGATGGAAGCGCCCCGTTTTGTTAAATAAAAAACAGATAATCAGATTATTGAGTTTGAAGAATTCCATTTTATCCGCAGTCTAATCACTGATTTTCGATGAGATCAATAGTTTATTGATTGAATCCTGCTAAATAGTCATTTTGCTAATGATATATCTAGTTGGAAACTAACTTTATAGAGCTACAACAAACTGAAACAAAATGAATCATTCACTGAAGACGATACAAGTCGTCCTACTACTACTGATTACTACAACTGCTGCCTTTGCTCAAAAAGCTATCCGATATAAGGTTACCGTGCCGCAGATGTATGTTACGAAAGATTATCTTTCCCTTGCAACAGATAATATTTCAAACAAAGGAAGGTATTTGATTCCTGATGGATTCGAATTAATCCTGATGCAGGAAGATGCAGACAACTACGTCCGATCCGTATTTGAATCCGTCGGGATTCCGGTACTGGGTGTCACCAATTCGAAGTATATGGCTTCTTTTGCCGGAGCATATGAGAAAGCGGGAGGAGTAGATTGTGAAGCAGCCAGCTTGCTTTGTTCGAATGGTTCACAGACTGCAAACAGCGGCGGATCAGGAGTTCAGGAGCTAACGACGGCTAACAGGGGGTGTCTGAGTACAGAACACCAATCTTCCTGGTATTATCTCAATGTACAAACGGGAGGAACCCTCACGATGACGATCTCACCATCCAATTCGGGTGATGATTACGACTTTGCAATCTGGGGACCTTTCACGGCTGCAAATGCAGGAGCAAACTGTCCGCCAACTACCGCACCGATTCGATGCAGCTGGTCGGCAGTGACCGGAAACACCGGGATGATGATTCCGTATACCGGGCAAAGTAGTTCGTTCGGTTGTGGATTCCTGGGCTTGTTCTCCTGTACCGGCTTGATCACGTCGACCAATAACCCGGCAGATGTGAGTGAAGGTTCCGGGGGAGACAGCTGGGTCAGCAATTTAACGACTACAGCCAACCAGGTGTACATCTTGCTGGTGGATAATTTCAATAACTCAGGACAGCCGTATACCATGTCATTCGGAGGAACGTCCGTTTTGGGATGTACTCCTGTCGTACTACCGGTTGAACTGACCGCTTTTTCTTCGAAGAAAACATCGAAAGGAAACCTGCTCAACTGGACTACGCAGACGGAACAAAGATCCAATTACTTCACTATCGACTGGACAACAGATCCGGCTTCCGGAAACTGGCAGGAAGTGGCACATGTGGCAGCGCAGGGATTCTCACAGGAAATTTACAATTACAACGCGCTACACGCCAATCCGTCTCCGACAGCGGTGAATTACTACCGCCTGACTTCCACCGACTTGGATGGAACATCCAAAGTGTATGATTCTTACATCGTAAGTGTCAATAATGCACAGGAAGCGAAGAAGGTAGAGAAGATGTATAACCTGATGGGACAGGAAGTCAATGACAGCTGGCAGGGAGTCGTGATATACTATTATTCCGACGGTACAACGGAGAAAGTATACCGTTAACAGAATCACAATAAACGTAAAGAAATCACTACAAAAGCCGTTCTGTTCAAGGGCGGCTTTATTTTTTTGTTATTTTTCCGGCATGGATATTCAAAACCGACTACTTGAACAGTTAAAGGCAAAGTTACCACCTGACACCTCGCTGGGGAAGCTGCTGATGGATGATCTGGAGTTATCCAGGGATTCTGCCTACAGAAGGGCAAGGGGAGAAACGGCATTGAAGCCGGAGGAGATCCACCTGCTTTGTCAGAAATACGAACTGTCTATCGATAAAATTATTGGCGTTTCAGGAAAAAGCGTCACTTTTCAATACAACCCGATTCAGCGCTCCGAATTTTCGTTCGATTCCTATCTCAATGGAATTATGGACGGCTTCAAACGGATGACTGCTCAGCGGAGCCAGGAATTATTCATGTCGACACTGGATTTTATTCTTTTCCAGTTATTGAATTCTCCGCCCCTGATCCGGTTTAAACTGCTTTATTTTGGGAAATGCTACCTGAAACTGCCGCAGCTGGATGATGTGAAATACCACAAAGGGTGGAAAGGTGGAATCCCGGACGATCAGCTTCAGATGATGTCGAATTTTTACATCCGTACCAAAACCACGGAAGTGATCGGGATTGATGCCGGAAAAGGATTGATCCGTGAGATTGTATCGTTTTACGAACTGGGTTATTTCGAATCACAGGAAGATGCTCTGTTCCTGATTGATGAGGTAGTTGCATTACAGGAACACCTAATGAAACAAGCAGAAATCGGCCGGAAATTCATCAAGGGGCAACCCGTTATTTCAGACGAAGGAAACCTGGAAATGTACCTGCATCAGACCTATATCCAGGACAATACCATCATTTCGGAAACGAACGCTTACCGGATGCTGTACATTACGCATAATATGCTTAATTACCTGTATACCATCGACCAGGATTACGTCAATAAATCCTATGCGGTCTTCCATTCGATGCTCAAAAGCTGCATTAAGATCAGTGGCGAAAATCAGCGTCAGCGCACCATTTTCCTCGATCAGTTTAAGCAGTTTGTACAGAAAGCACGTGTGCGGATAGAGGGAACAGATTTGTTTTGATTACGAATGCTTTCCGTTAGTCAATTCGAGTGCCGAAGTGTAACGGAGGTGTATCGGGAATTGACTGGAAGTTACGACTCGTGGTTTCTCGGATGATACGTCAGGATCGCATCGCGCAGGAAACGCTGGTCGAGGTGTGTATAAATCTCGGTGGTCGTGATGTTTTCATGTCCGAGCATATCCTGAACAGCACGGAGGTTTGCTCCGCCTTCAATTAAATGAGTGGCAAAGGAGTGCCGGAAAGTATGCGGACTGATATTTTTGGTGATTCCCGCTTTTTCAGCCAGTTGTTTGATGATGGTAAAGATCATGACGCGGGTTAGTTGTGCTCCCCGGCGATTCAGGAAAACATATGCTTCATGTCCTTTCTTGACAGGTACATTTTCGCGGTCGGTTTGGACATACATTCCCACTTCGTCTACCACACTCGGGCTTACCGGAACGAGGCGTTCCTTGTTTCCCTTCCCGATAACACGGATAAAACCTTCGGTAAAAAAGCAGTCCTCAAAACGTAGTGAAACGAGTTCACTTACGCGCAATCCACAGCTATATAGCGTTTCCAGGATGGCTTTATTCCGTTGCCCTTCGTTGCTGCTTAAATCAATTGCATCAATCAGGGAATCAATTTCTTCGATGGTGAGCACTTCGGGGAGTTTTCGCCCGATTTTCGGCATTTCCAGCGATTCGGAGGGATCGTCTTTACGGATTTCTTCCAGGAGCAGAAAATCAAAAAACTGTTTCCATCCGCTGATGATGCGCGCCTGTGTGCGGGCACTGAGCCCCATGTCATACAGTTCGGCTACGAATTGTTTGAGATGTCCGGCCTGAATGTGTTCGGGAGAAAGTGTGTAAGATTCGCAAAAGTCGCGTAACTTAGCAATATCTTGCTGATAGGCGAAAACGGAATTTTCAGCCAGTCCTCGTTCTATCTTCAGATAATGAACAAATTGTCTAATCGTATGTTCCCAGTGTTTCAATGATGCGTATTCTGATTCTCAATGGCCCGAATTTAAATCTTTTAGGCACACGTGAGCCTGAAATTTACGGAAATCAAACGTTTTTAGCGTATTTCAATAAGCTGAAGACTCATTTTCAGGGAGATCTGGAATACATTCAGAGCAACGTGGAAGGAGAATTGATCAATGCGCTTCATGCTTCGGATCACGACGGGATTATTTTGAATGCGGGCGGCTATACGCATACCAGCGTGGCGCTCCGCGATGCCATTTCGGGAATTCAGATTCCGGTGGTGGAAGTGCATATCAGTAACCTGGCTCAGCGCGAAGAATTCCGCCATAATTCGTTTATTACGGCAGTTTGCGCGGGTTCCATAATGGGCTTCGGGTTGGACGGATACCGTTTAGCGCTGGAGTGGTTTAAAGGGAATGAACGCGGGAAAATCGGGTACTAGCATCTGAATTTATGTCACCACGAAGAGCACGAGGGACACAAGGTTTTTGATTGGAATTGATTCATTTTTAGGGTTTGGGAAATGATAATTTTTCGTAACTTAAATAGAAAACGCTATTCAATGGAATCAAAAAACTATGAAAAAGAAGAAGCATTGATGAAAATGATTTATCAGTGTGCATTAAAAGTCCATTCGGCTTTAGGTCCCGGATTATTGGAATCCGTTTATGAAACCTGCTTATTGCATGAATTGACAAAATACACTTTCATAATCTGATTTTAGTAGCACAAAGTTTTCCATCCTTGGATTTTCCGAATAAATGGTCTTCTCTTTCAGAGAGGATTAAAATTCCCCCAACCCACTGGTGGGATTATTGGGGAGGAATCTCTTTTTTATATCATCCCGACAACCAACAACACAATCCCCACCAAAGCGGGTAATGCCTGCACAAAGAAAATTTTCTTGTCGGCGGTGAAAGCTCCGTAGATACCGGCAACGGCAACGCAGGACAGGAAAAACAACCCGACATTGGTCTGCCATTGCGGATCGCAGATGAAAAAAGACCAGATCAAGCCCGCTGCGAGAAATCCGTTGTACAATCCCTGGTTGGCAGCCAATGATTTTGTTTTGGGGAAAAGTTCCTTGTCGAAGTTCCTGAATGTTTTCGGGCCTTTCGTTGTCCAGGCAAACATTTCGAGCCACAAGATGTAGATGTGGAAGACGGCCACAAGCCCGATGACAATTTTTGCTGCAATTTCCATAGTTCTGACAGTTTAAAGTGATTTGACTCCAACGATTGAGTACATCATCGGAATGTTATTTCCCAAATGCTGAATCCGGAATTTCCCCGGTTCAAACTCGGTGGTGTGTGCGAAGCAATTGTAATTGGAGAAATCATATTCCACGAGGTCCTGGAGCTGAATACCTTGTTTCAACAGGCTGGTGATAACCTCTGCCATGCCGTGATTCCAGCTCACAGAGGTAGCAAGAATGGGGGCGTCTCTGTCGGCATACGTACCGGCAGTGGTTTCAACGATGGGGTCCGACTGAAAATAACGATAGGCGATGGATTGAAAATCGTCGTCGAACATCCAGACCACCGGGTGAAATTCCACGAAAACGAATTTTCCGCCGGGTTTCAGGAAATGGTTTACAACAGCAGCCCAGCGATCCAGGTCGGGAAGCCAGCCGATAGTTCCATAGGACGTAAATACCAGGTCGAATTGCTCGTTGAGATGCTCCGGAAGGTCGTACAGGTCGCAGCAGATAAAAGTAGCGTCGGTTTGTGTAAGCTGCGCCAGCTCCCTTGCTTTATCAATGGCTTTGTCTGACAAGTCTGCTCCGACTACACTCGCTCCCATGCGGGCCATCGAAATAGAGTCTTGTCCGAAATGGCATTGCAGGTGCAAAATCCGTTTTCCGCGAATATCTCCCAGTAGTGCTATTTCGGTTTCTTTGAGTGAGGTATTTCCGTTTATAAATCCGGCAACATCATAGAAATCAGATTCGACATGCGGCTCAACGCGCTGATTCCATTGCTCCCGGTTAATTTCTTTGTAATTCTCCATGAACGTGTTTTTTTCTGTTTTTGACTTCATCGAAAGCGGTGTCATAATCTTCGCGTAGTGTTCCCATCCAGCGGTCCCAGAAAAGAAAATACAAACCGTAATTTCCCTGGAAATGTTTGTGATGCTGGTTGTGAGCTACAGATGTATTGATCCATTTTCCGATCCGGGTACGCTGAAAACCACGCGGAAATAATTCAAATCCGAGGTGTCCGTAGACGTTAATGACGAATTGCCCGAAGAGGAACAAAATCAGTGCGCTCGGGTGTACGGGAAGGGTGAAGGCAATGATCGGAATAATCATCCCCTCGAGAATACTTTCGGTAAAATGAAAAGAGTAGGCTGCAAGTGGTGTCGGGTTGGTAGATTGATGATGCACCAGGTGGATGTGCCGGAAAAGTTTCGGGTGATGAATCACACGGTGCATCCAGTAGAAATACGTGTCGTGCAGCAGGAACATGACCGGAATCGTGAACAGGTAATAAATCAGCCCGTAATCAGATACGGAAGCGTAGAGGTTCGTATACGGTCTGAAAACAACCACCACGAGCAGGAAGATCGTAGAAAAAATCACGGTTGTCTGGACAGAATACAACACTTCCATCAGGATCCGTTGATTCTTGGGAAAAACCTGCTGAATCTTTTGCTGAAACAACCGGCTACGCAACAAAACATAAAAAAGAAGATAAGCTCCTCCTGCAAAAAACAGGTAGCGCAGCGAAATGTAATAAGCAATTCGTGCCCAAATATCATAAAGTGTTTCCATGTGCTTTTGAAATCAATTAAAGTTCGGAATTTTATTTGAATTATTCTTCGACAATAAAATGAAGTCTTCTTTTTCTGTTCTCCGGATCTTAAACGATCACTAAAACGAATCAGTGAAAAGAACCGATCCCACTATTTTAGGGATAGCGCATACCATTCGAAAGGTATTTTGCATCCGTATTATACTAGAACGGGGTATTGATATTCCCTTTCTTCACGGCGTATTTTTGCAAAAAAATTCTGTAAAAGAAAGTAAAACAGACCATTCGTGAAAAATCTCATTCTTTTCATTTTCCTCCTTTTATGTTCGGTTTCCTACTCCCAAAACGGGAGCGTCAGCGGAAAACTAGCGGAGAAAAACCAGGTTCTTCCCTTCGTAACGGTGTCCCTGGAAGGAACTACATTGGGAGCTGCTACGGATGAGAACGGAACGTTTTTCATCGAACATGTGCCTTACGGAAAGTATGTTTTAAAAGTGCAAAGCACCGAACACGAACCGTTGGAAAAATCCATTCATTTGAATCAGCCGAAGCTGGAACTCGGTACGTTGCAATTGGAAAAAATTGCTCAAATCGACGAAGTGACCATCCTGGCGAAAACCAAAGTGCAGGAAATCAAAGAACAGCCCTTCGCCGTTGAATCCATCGATATGAAACCGGTTCAGAACCTGAATATGAACGTGAACCAGGTGTTGAATCAATCCACCGGGGTGCGCATCCGCGAAAGCGGTGGCTTGGGATCTGATTTCGTGTTCTCATTGAGTGGTTTTACCGGGAACCAGGTACGTTTCTTCCTCGACGGCCTTCCGACGGATGTCATGGGACGATCATTCAGCATCAATGCGATTCCTGTAAACAACGTGGAGCGTGTGGAAGTGTATAAGGGAGTTGTTCCGATTACACTCGGAGCAGATGTACTGGGCGGAGCGGTGAATATTGTGACGAATAACAACGTTCGCAACTTCCTGGATGTTTCCTATGGCTATGGTTCGTTCAATACGCACCAGGCAAGTGTCGTAGGGCGCTATACCACGAAGAAAGGATTCATCATGAGCGCGAGTGCATTCTACAACTATTCCGACAATAATTTCAAAGTGGATGTGAACCTGTTTGACAAGGCAACGGGAAAAATTGACGAAGAAACTACGAAAGTGAGACACTTCAACGACGCCTTTAAATCGGCTACAGGAATGGTCGAAATGGGCTTTGTGAATAAGAAATGGGCAGATCGCCTGCTGATCGGTTTGATTGGAAACACCACGTATAAAGAAGTGCAGCAGGGAGCCAATATGACCATTGTTGCCGGAGAAGTGCACCGCACCGAGCAGAGTTTGATTCCGACCCTGAAATATGAAAAGTCGAACCTGTTTGTGAAAAACCTGTCGTTACGAGTTTCCGGGTTGTATAGTTCTGTCAAACAGCAATTGGTAGACACCAGTTCGCGCATCTACGATTGGGAAGGCGGATATACGACCAAACTTTTGTCGAATACTTCCGGAGAATTGAACTGGTACAAAACGCTTTTCACGTTCAACGACCGTGCAGGGTTGGCAGTTGCATCCCTGAACTACAAATTAGGTAAGCACCACCAGTTTACCATCAACAATACGTATTCAACCATTACGCGTGTTGGTCACGACCCGATCAAACAAGGCCCCTTGTCGTTTGAAGACCCAAATACACTGACGAAGAATTTTACAGGAGTTTCCTACCAGTTGAAGTTGTTTAACAACCGCTGGACGACTTCCGTGTTCGCAAAAATGTTCAACATGTGGTCCGAATTATCTAAGGAAGACAACAATACCGGCGAATTGAGCCGGATTCAGAACCGTTTCCAGCTTCCGGGCTATGGAATCGCGACCAGCTATTTTGTGTTGAGCTACCTCCAGCTGAAAGCTTCCTTTGAGAGTGCGTACCGTTTGCCGGAAGGCTATGAAGTATTCGGTGATGGTTTGCTGTTACTTCCGAACCCGGATCTGAAACCGGAAAAGAGCCAGAATTTCAATGCCGGATTCCTCTTCGGAAAACGATTCGGGAAACACCTGGTAAATGTCGACTTCAACTACATGTACCGCCTGCCTGAAAACCTGATCCGGAACGTGGCGATCGGGATTACTTCGCGCTACGAAAACCTGGCTCAGGCAAAGGTGAATTGTTTTGAAGGTGCGGTAAGTTATGCGTACAACGACCTGTTCAAAATCGAGGTAAACGGAACGTATCAGAACATCCTGAATGCTTCGCTCAAAGCAGACGGCTCACCGGATGAACTGTATGGAGACCGCCTGCCGAATGCACCGTACCTGTTCGGAAACGCATCATTCACATTCAACACCAAACCATTTGGAAAATACAAGCAGCGTATCGGATTTAACTGGACAACCTGCTATGTGGAAGAATTTTACCTGAAATGGTCCAGCCTGGGATCTGCCAGCAGCAAATTCATTATTCCAAGACAAATTTACAGCAACGCCTCTGTCAGCTTTACAAGTCACTCGGGACGCTACAACGTTTCTGTGTCCTGCATGAACCTGACCGATGCCCTGTGTTACGATAATTTCCGGATACAGAAACCGGGACGAAGCTTTAACGTCAAATTGCGATACTACCTTCAAAAACAATAAGAAGAAGCATTGCTTCTGATAAACGATCTGCATTGGCGGATCAGAAAGATCATTCACGGATGTGAATAGAGCAGAACTAAAAGAATAAAAACAAGTCAAATGAAAACAAAAAACACCTTGGTGATTGCGCTCGTTGCCCTGTTGGGAATGACAACAATTGTATCTTGTAAGAAGAAGAAAAAAACAGAAGAAGCACAAACGGTTCCTGCTTCAGGATATGTTTTGGGTTTGAAAACAACCAGTGCCGGTGCTGACGCGGAATACCTGATCACGTCGGAAGATTTGATGTCGGGAACGATCTCTGCATCCGGAAACGGAATCGAGCAGATGGGGTGGATGTACTACCACCAAGTAGGTGATAAATACCTGGCGATGGATTACACCAACAACATTTGCACCGGGTACAAAATCTCAAACAACACCTTGGCTTCCGCAGGAAGTTTTGTGTTTGACCGTTTGGACATCCTGACCAATACATCTGACGGAAATGTGCTGGCGATCAGTGCTCCGTGGGGCGGAGGTTCGTACAACTGTAAAATCATGAACCTGAACCCGAATTCCATGTCAATCACATCCACTCAAAATGTGGTGTTCAATGTATTGTATGATGATACCATGGCACAATTGAACATGTGGCCGACAGCGTCCTACATTGCCGACGGAAAATTGTATGTTTCCTACTATCCGCTAAACGGTGCTACCTGGAACACGCCGCGCACGGATACGGCATATGTGAATGTGTACACCTACCCGGGATTGAGTTTAGTAGCAAAAATCAAAGATACACGTACCGGCCCGATCGGGTATTACGGAGGTTCTCCTGCAATCATCGAGGATGAAAACGGAAACCACTTCACTATTTCTACTTGTTCGCTGGCAGCCGGATATACACAAGCTACCAAGCCATCCGGGATTTTGAAAATTGATGCGGGGAGTACGGACTTCAATAGCAGTTACTTCTTCAATACCGAAGCGCTTGGATATAAAATCCTGACCGGTGCATACCTTGGGAACGGGAAAATGATTGCGCGTGTCATCCCGAATTCAGTGGATGCACAAACAGGAGGTTCCTGGGCGGCTTTCGGAATCGATGTTCCAATCCACCGGATTGCAATCCTGGATTTGAATGCTCAGACCTTGCAGATTGTGAATGATGTTCCTGCTCACGGAGGACAGTACTACACACCGTTCCACATCGAAGACGGAAAAGTATATCTGTCGGTGAATACCGGTTCCAACGCATGGATTTACCGTGTGGATCCATCCACTGCAACCGCGCAGCAGGGTGCAGTAATTGCGGGGAAATCAATCCAGTGTTTCTTCAAGTATTAATGATTCCGGTTTTTCTGAATCGCATAGGGACAAAGCTTACACCAAAGTTACAGCGAAGGTGCATAGAATACATCGATTTATCCTGAATGAACCCTTTGCGGCCATTGCTTCTTTGCGTTTAGTTAAACCATTCAGATACGTATATGAATCTGCGGACTTCTGTGTAGAAATAAATACAGGAAAATAGCGCAGATTGACTTCATAAATACATTCAAAGCCATCGGGAAAACCGGTGGCTTTCTTTTATCTGTTAATTTAACACAGACAGCAGAAAAGATTTCTAATTTTGCACCAAAATCAGACACATGAAATCTGTAACATTCCTTTTGACGTTGACTCTGGCTTTTACCACCTTTTCACAAGACAAAATTGAAATCTGGAAACCCAATAAAAAAGGATCGTTCTACATCTATTGGGGATGGAACCGGGATGCATATACCAAATCAAACATCCATTTTAAGGGAAATTCCTATGATTTTACCTTGAACAAAGTGATTGCAAACGATCACCAATCGATTTTCCGCCCCAATCTTTATTTCAATCCGGGAACGATGACCATTCCGCAATACAACCTGCGTTTGGGGTATTACTTCAAGGATAAATACGAAATCTCCTTCGGTTCTGACCACATGAAATATGTGATGAAGAACTATCAGACGGTGAAAATGGACGGACACATTTCAAATTCCGGAACGCCTTATGACGGAGTGTACAACAACCAGGATATGTACCTGGACACCTCGTTCCTGAAATTCGAGCATACCGACGGATTAAATTACCTGAATGTGGAAGTGCGCCGTTCGGATGCGTTGATCAATGTGAAGCATTTCAACTTGAGTGTGAACGAAGGAATTGGAGCTGGATTACTGGTTCCGAGAACTAACACGACGCTTTTGGGAAATCCGCGTCACGATGAATTCCACCTGGCGGGTTACGGAATCGGATTGGTAGGAGCATTGAAACTGAGTTTCTTCAAGTACTTCTTCATTCAAAGTGAAGCAAAATACGGGTTCATCCACATGCCGGATATTCGCACAACGAGAAATCCTGCCGACAAAGCAAGCCAGCATTTCTTTTTCATGCAATACAATGTCGTGTTCGGAGCGCAGTTTCAGCTGACAAACCGTGAGAAGAAACAACATTGATTTTAGGAGTCATGACTCATGACTCCTGAAGTCTTATTTTCCATCCACTTCTGAAAAAAGCAAAATCTTCGGATCTCCGGACTGACCTTCATTGGAAATGTACAGATCGCCGTTCGGCATGATGGCAATTCCTTCAGCCTTATTGAATGTCTTTGGATCCAGTACCTCCAGGTGGCGGATCGCTCCCGTTTTGTCGAATACAAACAAGTAATAATCAGAAGCGCTCAGGACGTACAAAAATCCCGATTTCGGGTGGATGTAGATTCCTGAAATCTGGAATTTGAGTACAGGAACAGAATCTTCCGGGTTTTTCTTGCCGGGTTTGGTCGGAAGCTCGATGTTGTTTTGTTTCGCAAATTCTTTGATCACCTGGATGTCGTAGGTATAAAGCGCTTGCTCCTGCAGGGTATTGCTACGTAAGTCGAATGCATAAATGGTGCGCAGGTGTTTGAATTCCGATCCTTTGGAAATCTTACTTTTCGAACCGATCAGCAAGCGTTTGTTGGTCTTGTCAAAGCACAAACCTTCGTTGTCTTTGTTGGGAATTCCGGTTTGAATGGAATCAACCCGGGGGTGTTTCTTTTCGAAATCGCGAATCCGGAATAAAGTACCGTCACTGCGCAATACATAGAGGTCATTTCCTGCCGGGGTAATTCCTTCGTAGTCGCCAGGTCCTGCAAAATCAATGGTGCGTGTGACTTCCTGTTTTTTGAGATTGTACACGAATACGATTCCTTCTTCGTCCTGGACACAGACCAGTGTTTCGGCATCCACAATACTGATCCCGGAAACTTCACGCAGTTCTGCCGGAAGAATAATCCGTTTGTCCTCCTGTTTCAGGTTGTAGGGAAGCACACTCTGCTGTGCATGCGTCTTGTGCATGATCCCGATCAGAATGAAAAAAACAGTTGTCAGTATATGGTTCATAGTTAATTTCGAATTACAACTTTTGTCTGTTTGAGCCCCGGAGATCCGAGATAGCGGGAATGGCAAAAAGAAGGGCGTTTTTCCAGTTGTTCCCGATACACCCCCGCTACTCGAACTGACAGGAAATTCCGAATTGAATATCTTTTGCATCAGGCATTCGTAATTACAACGTCATTTCGTGGTGAAGTTTGGCGCTGCGGATCATTTCGACCAGTTCTTTTTTCTTCAGGAGTGTTTTGGTGATCTCCACATAACGGGTTTTCTTTCCTGTTCCGGTCAATTGCGGGTATTTATTTGCCAGTTCGGCACCTTTACTGAATGAAAGTTTCAGTCCTTTTTGAGATGGAAGCAGTACACAGACCATTCCTTTGTATCCCTGGCCATAACTGAAAGCCAGCATTTTTGCCGGAATATCCAACTCCTGTTGGCTATTGGGCAATTCACGCTCAAGCAATTCCCTTGTTTCGAGAAATAACTCCCGAACGGTTTTCGGATAAGCTCCCAGGAAAATAGCTAACGAAGAACTCATAATCCGGTTTTTAACGGGTTACCATCCGCTTGATTTTCCGGTATGCGAGCGGAACGTATTTGAAATTGAACAACTGTCCTTTCAGTTTGGATTCGGAGTAACGAATCAGTTGATCGAACAACGGCTCACCGAATTTTTCTTTCCCGGTAAGTGCCAGTTCGGATGCAAATCCGTGTTGATTTAAAATACTGCTGAAAATCCAGCCAAGGTATACTTCCCGGCGGCTTAAATCCGGATTTTTGAAATTATTCAGGAAAGTTAATTCGCCCCATCCCGGAGAAATTTTCCCGGTTGCAAGTAAGAGTTTTTGAGTTTTTTTCTTCGGGATAATCTGGTTCAGGCGTTTTTCGGAAATCTTTTGAGATCCCTTCACGATGAAATCAGATAACCAGAATTGATCGGAAGCATCCATGAATGCCAAAATGCTGTGCAACTTGTCTTCTCCTTTGTATGCGTTGATAATTCCAGGTTCAAATTCGGCTGCAATGACTTTCGAAATGACTGTTTCTCCCAGGCTTTTGAACAACCTCAAATCAATTCCCTGGGAATCTGTTTTAAACCAGTCGATTTGTGCAACGTCGAGGTTTTTCAATACCGTAGGTAAATCCGTTGTTTTGAGTTTGGCAATGCGTTCCACTTCAAACAGGGAAGCGTAAGCCCAGTTTTTCAGACTCTCCAAATCCGGTTCAAGCAAACTGGAGCAATGCGGGGATTTGGTCAGGTAGAAAGGTGCTTCTTCCGATACCTGGTCCGATACGATGCAATTATACATCACCAATTCCCTGAATCCGGAATTTTCCTGTTTCTCAAACTGGAAATCCCTGTCATCCGCGTCGAAGGCAATGCACTTGGAATACTTTGCTATCGGTGCCCACTTTTCATGGATTCTCCCCGAAGCTCCGATGTCCATTAAAACAGGAGGATTATCAATAAATTCCTTTTGCGTTAAAATCGTATCAATGAGTCTTTGCATGCCAGTAAAGATAATGATTTCGAAAGGAAAGCGATCAGATCAGTTAATTTCTTTGCATCGCATTCCGGTTTTCAGAAATGTGTTTTCAGTTGTCGAACTTCCGCTGGTTCAAGTCTTTGAATTTCGTTACTTTTTGAATGTGAAGTGCCCAGAGAATACTTCCCCTGTAGAGCGGAATCGGAACGTGCGTATCACGTTTTTTCCATTCTCTGCGTTCGCGCATACTCGAAGGAATGTGTTTGTAGAATGACATATGCGCTCTGAAAACGGCCCAAAAGTGAGGGAATTGTCCTTTGAACAAGAAGACAAAAGCCGCAAGTCCGTCAAAGCAAAGTCTTCTGAAGAGCACATAAGCCAGCCCTTTCCGTTGATTTTTGTGAATCATGAGCAGGCTGTTCCGGAAATTCAAATACGTTTTGCGCGGGTTCATGTAGTTCAGTGTTCCGCCGCCTACGTGATACACCACGCTTTTCGGGTTCACTTCGAAATGGAAGCCCAAACGCTGGATGCGCCAGCACAGGTCGATCTCCTCCATGTGAGCAAAAAAGCGCTCGTCCAGTCCGCCGGTTTCGTGGTACAGATCTGCCCGAATCATTAAACACGCTCCGGTTGCCCAGAAAATACGTGCAGGATAATCATATTGGCCTTCGTCTTTTTCTACGTGATCCATGATTCTGCCGCGGCAAAAAGGGTAGTGGTACTTATCGAGGAATCCGCCCGAAGCACCCGCATGTTCAAAATCGCCTTTGAAGCGGAAGGAGTGTACCTTGGGCTGACATCCGGCAACCTTCGGATCTTTCATGGTTTCTATCAACGGCAAAAGCCAGTTTTCACTGACTTCCACATCGCTGTTCAATAAGACATAATAATCTGCCCGGATCCTTTTCAATGCATCGTTGTAGCCTTTTGCAAAACCGCCGTTCGATTCATTGACCACAATTTCCAGGTCGGGAAAGTGTTCTTTGGTCCACGCAACGGACTCATCGGTTGAGGCATTATCTGCCAGGACTACCCGAAACGGCTTCGAATATTCAACGACTTGAGGAAGGAATTGTTCCAGGAAATGCTTGCCATTCCAGTTCAGAATGACAACGGCTACGTCAGGATGCTGCACAGATCGATTTAATCTTGTTTGTAATAATAACCACTGTTTGCACCGTACTGACTTGTTCCTGTAGAACTGTCGACATTCATGTTGGAGCTGTTTCTTCGCACCAGCATTTCCTGCCATTTGTAGTTCTGTTGTTCTCCAACCATGTCGGAATGAAGTAAACGGTAAGCGTTATTTACTAAATCCGGGTTGTAGAATACAAAGCGTTTGTTGCTGAATGTTTTGATCTTATAGTAATGCCAGATTTCATACGGATATTCGGATGGAGAAGTCTCTCTCACGATAATCGTATTCGGCTGTCCGTATTGCAGGAACACACGTCCGCGATCTGTTTCGAATCCGCTCTGGAAGTTGTTTCCGTAATTCGCCTGCACCAATTGCACGTTCTTCTTGTAAGTCATCCATTGGTTGTAAGCGTTGTTTGCAGCAGTTTGAATCCAGAATTGCTGAATGTGCTTGCGGCACAAATCCGGGCTGTTTGCTTTCAAGGTTTTCATGATGGATTTCACTTCTGCCGGACGCGCGATCGGAATCAAACTCGCCAGGTAGTACTTCAGGGAATCATCCGTAATAGACGACTGGAATTCCGGATTCAGAACAATGTCTTCCACCTCCATATCCAATTCGATGTCGTTGATGCGCTCAAAGAAGTAATCCGCCGGCTGACCGATGGATTTGCTATTCCGGTCAAGAATCTCCAGCGTCAGGTGGTAAGAACCTGAAGGAAGTTTGGAGATATCCATATTTCTGAAAATCGGAACTACCGGTCCCGGTTTGATTTTCGTAAAGCGTGAAAAGCCCGGCATCGGCTGGTTGGTAGCGGTTGAAATCACCTGCTGTCTCAATCCGAAAGTACTGTCCTGAATTTGATCCGTATTGTAAAGCTCCACGTAATACGGAATGCGCGTCATCGTCTGACTGTAGAAATTGGAAATGCGCGGAATGATTTCATAACCGCTTTTGTGGAACGGAGACTCCGGGTTAGTACTTGGCGTTGCAACTTCTGCAATCAGGATGTCAGAAGTAGATGCCAGAGCTGTTTTTTCAGGAACATGAATTTCCAGTTTTCCTTCCAGCGATTTTCCTTTCGCAAAAACATCCATCAGGTTCAGGTGTGCGGTATAATTTCCCGGTTGAAGCGGAATATGAATATTGTCAAAGAAATCTTCCACGATGGAATCACGCATTCTCGGACTTTCGAGAACAAATCCATCCGTGTAAACCGTATCTCCGCTTGGTTCGCTGGTAATTACTGTTGAAACAGCCACTTTCGCCTGCAAAACAGAATCAACCGGTGCAAACTGGATGGTATAGGCAACGAACTGGAACTGCAGGTCGACATAAGGACCTTGTTCCGGAGAATAATAATTTTTGTAATCGATGAACGCTTTCATTTGGTTTCGCTGTCCGAAGGAACTTGAAACAAGCACAAACAAGGGGACGATCACCAATAATAATTTTTTCATAATGCGCAATATGTCTCGTAAAGTTAATGAATTTACAGGATTTTGTAAAAAGCATTGCCCTGAAATGAAAAATCATTGATTAAACGGTACTGATTCTCAGGTAACAAGTAAATAACTTTTATTTTTTTTTCGTTTAACACTTGCCAAAAAGGAAAATAGCACTACTTTTGTCGCGGAGAGTTGGCAGAGTGGTCGATTGCGGCGGTCTTGAAAACCGTTGTACCGAGAGGTACCGGGGGTTCGAATCCCTCACTCTCCGCAGGAAATTGAATCCCGGCACGTCTTAGACGGTCGGGATTTTTTCGTTTGTTGCATTTGGAGAATTTTGTCTGGTAGTTTGGCGCAATGAAAAGGGATTTCACCTCCTCTTTTTCCGTGAATAAAACGGAACCAATCTTTCTCTTATCTTTAATGTGCTTTAATCATCCGGGAGAAGAACAAACATGAAACCAGCAGCTCTGATTGCTTTGATAGAAACCAACGGCTTAAGTGAGAAAACGCTCACCGTAGAGCGTAATGCCTTTCTGAAACAGGCCGGAACCTGTGATACGCAGATCTATTTTGTGGAAGAAGGAAGTTTGCGTGTGTTTGTAGTGGACGACCTGGAAGAACGAACCATCCGTTTCGGTTACAAAAACAACATTCTTGTATCGCTGGATTCCTTTTTAACCGGAGCGCCATCCGATTTTGTCATCCAGGCGATCAAAAAGACCCGGGTGAAGATCATTCCGAAAGAACGCTTCATGCAGTTCCTGAACCAGGATGAGAACCATCTGCGTTTGTGGGTCGGGATTTTGGAAGATTTGGTGATCCAGCAGATTGAGCGTGAAAAGGATTTGCTGACAGCTTCCCCGAAAGAACGTTACGAACGGGTGTTGAAGCGCAGTCCGCAATTGTTCCAGGAAATACCCAACCGACACATTGCCAATTACCTCCGAATGACTCCCGAAACCTTATCACGCCTCAAAAAGTCTTGATTTGAATCAATGTTTTCTGAAAACAGATTCGGGAACTTTGCTGAAAAAAAACAGATGAAAATTGCAACAGACGAATTGATCACAGATTTGATGAAACGCACTAGGAAATGCCTTGCCAAAGGAGAACAGTTGCGCGATCTGCCGGAAGCGGCATTGAATCTCAAACAAAACGAAACAAGTTGGAGTGCACTGGAATGCCTGGAGCATTTGAATTTATACGGACGGTTCTATATTCCCGAATTAAGCAAAAGAGTCGCTGAAGCAAGGGCCGGATCGGAACCCGTATTCAAAAGCGGAAAATTGGGGAATTACTTTGCCAACAGTATGCTCCCGAAAGACAAGCTCAACAAGATGAAGACGTTTAAGAATATGAATCCGTTAAACAGCCGCTTAAACAAAGATCAGGTCATTGCTGAATTCTTGGAACAACAGCAAGAACTACTTCGTTTATTGGAACATGCACGGAAAATCAGTCTGAACAAAACCAAAACCAGTATCAGTATTTCGAAATGGATCAAATTGAAACTCGGAGATACCTTCCGCTTTGTGATCTACCACAATCAGCGCCATTTGGTACAGGCAGAACGGGATTTATAATTGTCACTTGAGAAAGGGGTTATCCGATCCGTGTTCCGTTTTTTACGGGTCTCTCAGGCTGTAACAATGTTACGTCTTTGTTGTCACCGATCCCTCCCAAAACCAGGCACTCGCTCATCATATTGGCGATTTGTTTCGGAGGAAAGTTGATTACCGCAACGACTTGCCGGCCGATGAGTTCTTCTGCCGAATACAGAACTGTTACCTGCGCGGATGTTTTCCGGATACCATATTCCCCGAAATCAATGGTGATTTTGTATGCCGGATTGCGGACTTCTTTGAATAGTTCTGCTGTGATAATCGTCCCGACACGCATTTCTACGTGCATGAATTCGTCCCAGGTGAGTGTGTTGCTCATGTTGTATGATGTTTTATTTCCATTATCAATTGATTTTCTTTCCTGTTTTATCGATGTAAAACCAATGTTCACTTTTCGATGTGGTGTGGTCACCATCACTGACGGATTCACAATCGAGTGCAACCCGTGCTTTTCCGTTTTCGAACGGGTCGGCACAACTATATATTGCAGGGATAACCACTTTTCCTGTCGGATCGGCATACCCGATTTTCCCGTTTCGCTTGATCCGGAATAAGCCTTCGTTGATGTAATCCGGACCGTTGTCGAAGAGATATGCGTCAAAAATCAGTTCCTTGTTGCGGTTCACGGCAACCATTCCGTCCCCGAAGCGCTCGTCGAAAACGTAGGCAAACGTGGTGAAAATAGTACTGAAACAGTTGTAGAATTCGCCCTCCCGGATCACCGTGTCTCCGGCTTTGTTGGTATAACCATAAGGTTTTCCGAATTCGAAATCACCTCCGGAAGTACAATAAAGCGTGTCTTTTACCGGGATGATGTCAGCATATGTTTGGCTGGCTTCGGGTTCGCTGGGTTTCGCAGGAGTTTCAGTTTCAGGAGTACTGCATGCAGCTGCAATGAACAAGAGCAGGAACAAGACGTGTTTCATGTGTGTCGATTGTTGGGTTTTTTAGTATCGTTTGGTAAAAATAAAAAATCCCCGGTCATTTTCCGCCAGGGCGGACTCAATGACCGGGGATTGTGATATCCCGGGAGCTGTTTTTATCTTCCGAGTAGTACGTCTACTGCTTTTTTCAGCTGCGCGTCTTCACCTTTCAGCATGGTATTGTAATCGTTGGCTACTTTCACATCCGGTTCGCACTGGTTGTTCTCGTAGTACTTTCCGTCCATGGTCATGACTCCGACCTGTGGAATTCCGAAAACGAGTGAGTTGTCCTGCAGACCTTCCCACCAAACAGCCGTTCCTGTTCCCGGTACCGGCATTCCGATCAGTTTCCCGATTCCCAGTGTTTTGTATACCACCGGGAACATGTGTGCATCGGAGTAGTTTCCTTCGCCCATTAAAACACAACTTGGTTTGGTCCATTTGGAACCCGGCTCAATCCCGATTTTTTGACCTCTCGGTACAAAATTGATGTATTGTTTTCCCGAAAGGAACGTTGCCAGATCGTCATGCAACCAGCCGCCGCCGTTGAAGCGTGTATCTACGATCAATGCCTGTTTGTTGATGTATTTCCCCATTACCTGGTTATAGAACTCACGATAGCTGCGGTCATCCATACCACGCACGTGCATGTAGCCCAGTTTTCCATCAGAAAGTTTTTCGGTCATGGCCTGCATGCGTTTTACCCAGCGTTGGTAAAGCAGTTCATTCTGCAATCCGGCAGAGATGGGTTTGATGATTTCTTCCCAGCGTTTTCCGCTTGCAGGATCGTAGATAGAAAGTAAAACCGGTTTGCCCGTTTTCCTGTTCAGCAACGGGTAGTAATTGGATTCCGGTTTGATTTCCACGCCATCAATTTTTTCGATGATCGCTCCCGCTTTGATTTTTGTTTCGGAACTTACGAGGGGTCCTTTATCCAGGATTTCTGCAATTTTCAACCCGTTTCCGGTGAACGTGTCGTCGAGGATTACTCCCAGTTGAGCAGTTTCATCACCGTTTTCTTTGCGCAGGTAGAAACGGCACCCGGTGTGGGAAGCGTTCAATTCTCCGAGCAATTCACTACACATTTCTGCAAAATCGTAGTTATTATTGATGTGAGGCAGGAATTTCGCATAAGTCGTTTTGTAGTAATCCCAGTCGGTTCCCTGTAGGTCTACCACGTAGAATTTCGCTTTCACCTGGCGCCACATGTGCTCAAACAGGTAGGCACGTTCTGCGTAACCGTCGTATGTGCGTTCCGCGCGGAACGGAATGTTTTTCTGTTCTCCCTTTTCGAGGTCCAAACGCGTCAAACGTCCGTCGATAATCGCGAAGATGTTTTTTCCGTCTTTATCCATAGATGCGCCCCAGAAGCCGTTTGCTTTCAATGGAATCAGCATTTTGGTTTCATGTTCCTTGAAGTCGCGTACATACAGGTTTACGCCGTCTTCATTCGGAGCAAGGTAGTATAGTTTCTCACCTTTCGGATCCATAAAAGCATCGTGCAGGAACGAAGAATTTTCAGTCAGTCGCACCTGGCGATCCTGTAAACCTGCCAGGTCGATTTTCAATGGATCTGTTTTCTTCGTAGAATCGGCTTTTTCCGTTTTCCCTTTCTTGGCAGGAGTTTCGGATTCTTTGGCTTTTTCTTTCTCTTTATCGTTCTTTTCTTTTTGTTCCTTCCACAATTCGTAATCCGCCTTTTTCATTTTGAACAGGTCAAAGGCATTCTGATCCAGGAACAAACCGTAAGCATCCTGCTGTGATCCGTGGCTTGCTACGTTTTTCATTCCGTCTCTGTCGGAGAACCATAAAATCAGTTTTCCGTTCATCTGGAATTTCGCTCCGCCGTTGGAGAACCCGTTTTGCGTGAGTTCCAGCATCGGTTCTTTTCCGCTCACATCGATCAGGCCAAGCTGGTCGTGCCAGTTTCCGTCCTGTAAGTAGGATACGAGGATGTATTTGCTGTCCGGTGACCAGTTGAATGTCTGGTCTCCGTCGCTGTAAGAGTAATTCTTCGTTTCAGGCAATACGTTGCGGATTTTTTTGCTCGCGATGTTGTAAACGCTCACCCCGGTTCTGTTTTCCAGGAAAGCGATTTCCTTTCCGTCCGGCGAATACTGCGGCTGGAAAGATTCATTGGTCGTTACAATCAGCGGTTCTTCTTTCAGCAAGGTAGAAGCGTAGAAGTAGCTTTCTTCTTTTCGCACCAGGGTTGTTTGGTAAATTCCCCAGATGTTTTTGCGCTCGGAGGCATACAAAATAGCTTTTCCGTCCGGTGAAAAACTCACGTTGCGCTCTTCTTCCGGTGTATTGGTGATTTGTTTGGTTACTCCGTTTTCCAGTGAAACTGCGAAAACATCTCCATGATTGGTGAAGACCACTTCTTTTCCGTTCGGAGAAACTGCAATCTCGGAAGCATTTCCGGATTCCGCTACGTTTTTGATATCGGCATTACGGTCTTCTGCATGAATCTGAATACTTACTTTTTGCGGGTTTGAACCTTCTTTCTGTGTGTAAATTTCACCGTCATAACCATAGCAAAGTGTGTTGTCATTTGAAATGGACAGGAAGCGCACCGGGTTTTTGTCGAATTTCGAAACCTGTGTTCCCGCACCCGGACTATTCGGATTCATTTTCCAGACGTTGAACGAGCCGCTTTTTTCACTTAAATAATATAACGCAGATTCATCGCTGTTCCAAACCGGGTTCCGGTCTTCACCTGCAAAATCAGTTAATTGGGTAAATTTATCACCGCTTTTTTCATACATCCATACATCACGCGTTACGGAAGATTGATGGTGTTTTCTCCACGGATCTTCGTAGCCTTTTTTGTCGTGGAAGATCATCTTGGTACCGGCTTTGTTCCATTTGATGTTCTCAGCAGTAATGGACAATTCTTGCTTTTCGCGTCCGCCGTCAATTCCTACCGAGTAGATTTCACCCAAAGCTCCGTATGGAAACTGCGACATGGCTGCATTGTCCATACGCGTTGCGGTGAAAATGATACGTTTTCCGTCTGCAGAAAGACATTGCGGGTAATCACTGCTTGAATGGAACGTCAGGCGCTTGGTATTTCCGCCTTCCAATGGAATGGAAAACACATCGAAATTTCCGTAGCGATCCGATGCGAAATAAAGCGTTTTCCCGTCGGCTGAAAACACCGGCATGAAATCGTATGCATCACTCAATGTGATGGGAGCGGCTGTCCCTCCTGTGGATGGAACCTGGTATAAATCGCCCTTGTATTCAAATACGATGGTTTTTCCGTCAGGAGAAATAATGGGATATCTCATCCAGAGCGGTGTGTCTGATGTTCCTTCAGGAGGTGCGGGCATCCGGAGACTCATCCCCATGGCGCCAATCATGACCCAAGCAAATAGTTTCTTCATATTTCGATTTTAGTGATTTTAAAAATAGCGAAATATTGCAGAGCAGGCCAAAATCTTATGAAGGACGGAAGAAAAAGAGGATGAAGGAGCAAGAGGCGCATTTTCCGGTCAACCTTTTGGTTAATTTATGGTAATAAATTCAGGAATCTGGATAAAGTGTTGTACCTTCCATAAAAACACAGACTTATGAGAAAAAAAACGCTACTGTTCATGACGTGTTTGTCATCACTCACTTTTGGACAAACAAATCATCAGGTCGATGCCCAGGCGATGTCCTGGTCACCCAATGATCTGACTATTGAGGTCGGAGATTCTGTTACATGGATCAATAACAACAACGGAACGCATAATGTCAACGGGACAACTGCGACATATCCGTCCAATCCCGAGTCTTTTTCGATGCTCACATCGGGTTCGAACTGGACCTTCGGAAAACGCTTTAATGTTCCCGGAATCTATATGTATCGCTGCGATATTCACTCGTCTATGATGACCGGAAAAGTAACGGTTGTGGATCCGAGCCTGGGTCTCGACAACATCCAAACCGCTTCGGGAATCATTTTTGGCCCGAATCCGGCGGGAGATCAGATTACCATCCAGGCAAATACAACGGATTTCACTGTTTCGATCTACGATATGGTCGGACATTGTATGATCTCGCAACGGATGGTGGGGCAAACGCACTTAAGTGTGGCATCATTGAACCCGGGAACGTATTTGGTAGAAATTAATGTGGAAGGAAAACGAGTGCTGGAACGGTTGATGAAAAACTGATCCTGGCTTGTTTGGTACGGAAATCCCATCGGTCAGTCTGAAACAGTATCCCTGTCAAAAACTGGCTGACGGGATTTCTTTGTTTTTTACCGTTCAGAAAAGTGATGATACCTTTCACACATTACTTCTCTTATTTTAACCTATTTTTCATCTTCCTTCCGGATTAACCCTGAATTGTGTCTATTTTTGCATCAACAATTTTTAAGGGATCATGGATACTAAAAACGAACTTTCGACACCGCAGGTTTCCAAATTGGCGGAACACATTATCGGTTCTGAAATCATCAAACTGGCTGCCGAAGTCAATGAGAAGATCAAGCAGGGAGAGAAAGTATACAATTTGACTATCGGAGACTTTAATCCGAAAGTTTTTCCCATTCCTGCTGAGCTGAAGCAGTACATTCAGGAAGCTTACGAAGATGATCAGACGAACTATCCTGCTGCAGACGGAATGCTGGAATTGCGCCAGGCGATTTCTCAATTGCTTGCCAAAAGAGGAAACCTGAATTATGCGGCTGATGAAATCGTCGTTACCGGAGGAGCCCGTCCTGCAATTTATGCTATTTTCAAGGCTATTGTGGATCCGGGAGACGCGGTTATTTTCCCTGTTCCTTCCTGGAATAACAATCATTACACGTATTTGAACAACGCCCGCCCGATTTTGATCGAAACGAGCGTTGAGAATAATTTCATGCCACGCGCGTCGGAAATTGCACCATTCCTTCCGGAAGCGAGTTTGTTGGCGTTGTGTTCACCGCTGAATCCGACGGGAACCGTTTTCTCGAAAGAAGACCTCACGGCAATTTGCGACCTGGTATTGGCTGAAAACAAACAGCGCGCTTTGTCAGGAGCAAAACCGCTTTATGTGATGTATGACCAGATTTACTGGCCTTTGACTCACGGTGAAATCGAACATTACAACCCGGTTTCACTGCGTCCGGAAATGCGTGAATATACCTTATTCGTAGACGGGATCTCTAAATCACTGGCTGCAACCGGAGTACGTGTGGGCTGGACGATGGGGCCGAAATTTGTGGTTAACAAAATCAAGTCTATCCTGACTCACGTTGGTGCGTGGGCTCCGAAAGCGGAACAAATGGCAACGGCAAAGTATTTAAACGAACTGAGTTTGTATGACACCTACCTGGATCATATCAAATCTGAAATCAATGCCCGTTTGCTTGGTTTCTACAACGGGTTCCGGTCGTTGAAGGCAGCAGGACACCAGGTGGATGCCATTGCTCCGGAAGCAGCGATTTACCTGACCGTTCAGTTCCAGCTTCATGGAAAGAAAACACCTTCAGGAACCGTATTACAGACAACACAAGATATTACGAAGTATATCCTCGACGAAGCGAAAGTAGCGGTTGTGCCGTTCTACGCTTTCGGATCTTCCAACGATTCCAGCTGGTACCGCTTGTCAGTGGGAACCTGCCGACTGGAAGATGTGGACGGAGTGATCTCGAATCTGAAAGCTGCATTGGAAAAATTAAGCTAAAAATAACCAGGGGAGAGGTTCTTTCGGAGCTTCTCCCTCTGGATTTAAAGTTTTGTGCTCTCTGCTTCTTTGCGGTTCTATTTAAATTTAGAACGCAAAGAATTGGGGAGTGTTGAGCGTGGTTCAGCAGGTTTTTTATCCGACCTCCATCCAACTAATCTTACCGTTTTTTCTTTCCTTAGAAAAATCACGGTTTTCATGTGAAAAAATCCCTTTGTTTCATTATTTTTTGTTTGAAAAAAAGTCTTGAAAAAGGACCGGAAATGATTTTCGTTGCAAAACTATCTGCTCATAAAGAGTCGTTTAGAATAAATTTTATTTAAATTTCACACCAGAACTATAGAATCTCTATTTCTAAACAAACTACGCTTATGAGAAAATTAACGGTCTTTTCTATGGCCTTGCTATGCGGATTTATATCCTTTTCGCAGGTCACACAATCCAAACCGCAAAAATTTGAAACCGCTCCGGAAGAGGAGAAATGTAGCCAGCATGTTCACATGCAGGAAATGAAACAAAAAGATCCGGAACGCTATGCAACGGTTTTCAGAGGAGAAACCAATGTCCCACAGGCAAAAGTCAAAACGCCGGTAACAGAAAAAGCGACAGGGATTGAATATACTGTTCCAGTCGTATTCCACATTTTGCATAACAATGGAACGGAAAATATTTCCGACGCACAGATTGCTGATGCATTGGCTATTCTGAATCGTGATTACAGAAGGCTGAATGCCGATGCAAACAACGTATATACTTCTTTCCAGGGAATGCCGACCGATGCGGAGATCAACTTCGTATTTGCAACGGTTGCACCGAACGGAGCTTGTTTTTCCGGGATTACACGTACAGTGAGTACGCAGACCACCAACGGAGGCGACGGACAGGCTCAGGTGAATGCGATCATCGCTGGAAACAACGTATACCAGGGAGTATGGCCGCACAACCGTTATTTGAACGTATACGTTTGTAAAAACCTCGGCGGTGCGGCAGGATATACCTTCTTACCGAACGGAGGTTCTGCGGCAAATGCCACCAATATGTATTACAACGGAGTTTTCCTCCTGCATAATTACTGTGGTTCAATCGGAACGTCATCCGTAACGACCAGCCGCGCACTGACACACGAAGTTGGTCACTGGTTCAACCTTTCTCACGTTTGGGGAGATGACAACAACCCGGGAGTAGCATGTGGAGACGATTATGTATCTGACACGCCGCTTACCAAAGGATATACTTCTTGTCCTACTGCTGCGAATGCGAAAATCTGTAATGCAAGTATTGTAGAAAACTACGAGAACTACATGGATTATTCCTACTGTTCCAAAATGTTTACTCCCGGACAGGTTACCCGCATGCGTAATGCGATCGTAAGTTCAACAGGAGGACGAAGCAATGTCTGGACCACTTCCAACCTGAACCTGGTGGGCGGAGGCCCGGGGACGTCACTTTGTGCGATCGATTTCAGTGCTTCCCAAACAACGATGTGTGAAGGAACAACTGTTACTTATACAGCAAATACCTCCAACGGAATTGCTTCCTATTCCTGGTCATTCCCGGGTGGAACACCAGCTACTTCAACAGCTGCGAGTCCAACGGTGACCTACGCCACAGCAGGAACTTACAACGCAAGTTTGACGGTAACTGCTACTTCGAACGGGAATACGTATTCCAAGTCAAAAACAAGCTACATTACCGTGAATTCCGGAACATCGGTGAGTTTGCCGATTTCAGAAGGCTTTGTTTCCACAACGTTCCCTCCGGCAGGTTGGACTATTCTGAATACGAACAGCAGTGCAACCTGGGCGAGAAGCACTGCGGCAGGAAAAGCACCTACGACAGGAAACTCCGTGAAATTCGATAACTACAGCGTGAATGATGCAACGGATGATGAATTGCGTCTGCCGAAACTGGATATTACAGCTTACTCCAGTGCACAATTGACCTTTGATGTGGCTTACGCACCTTACAATGCAACGTATTATGACGGACTGGAAGTATTGGTTTCTACAAACTGCGGCGGAACATTTACCTCTGTTTATTCCAAGTCATACACCACGTTGGCAACTGCAAATGCAACAACGAGTGCATTCACTCCTACAACGGCACAATGGCGATCTGAAACCATTGATCTGACTCCATACGTGGGGAATGGTTCGGTATGGATCGCATTCAGAAACATCGCCGGAAACGGAAACAACCTGTATCTGGATAACATCAACGTAACAGGTGTAAGCGGAACTCCTCCAACTCCGACAGCTTCCTTTACTTCAACAGCTACTTCTGTGTGTGCCGGACAAACGGTTACCTATACCAGTACATCGACCGGTTCGCCGACTTCTTACAGCTGGTCATTCCCGGGGGGAACTCCTTCGTCTTCGACATCTGCAAGCCAGGCGGTGACTTATTCCACTGCAGGAACATACAGTGTTTCACTGACAGCGACCAATGCGGGGGGATCCAATGTGGCGAACCAAACGAATTATATCACGGTGAATGCCTCTCCTGCGGCACCAACGATTACGGCAAGCGGCGCAACGACTTTCTGCCAGGGAGGTTCCGTTACGCTAACATCTTCTGCAAGTTCAGGCAACTCCTGGTCTAACGGAGCTACCGGATCTACTGTTTCTGTGACAGCTTCAGGAACGTATACAGTGACGCAAACCGTTGCTTCTTGTCCGTCTGCGGCTTCAAATAGCATTTCAGTGACTGTGAATCCAAGTCCTGCGGTGACTTTCGGAAGTTTACCGCTGGTTTGTGTCTACGACAGTCCGATTACTTTAACGCAGGGAAGTCCATCCGGAGGAACCTATTCCGGAACAGGAGTTTCAGGAAACCAGTTCAACCCGGCAGTTCCGGGAGTTGGTTCTACTTCGATTACGTATAATTATACTAACTCAAACGGATGTTCGGGATCTGCACAGACTACGGCAACGGTTGATCAGTGTGCATCGATCGGGGAAAATGAACTGAGCTTTATTTCCGTTTATCCGAATCCTTCTTCCGGGGTGCTGACCGTTTCTTCCGGAGATGTGAACCTGAGCGGAATCCAGGTATACAATGCCGTTGGACAACTTGTTTTCGAACTGAAAGGACTTCAGACTCTGAAGCAGGATTTGAACCTGAGCGCCATGGCAAAGGGAGTTTATACCCTTCGAATTCTGTCGGATATGGGAACCAAACATGTTCCTGTGATCCTGGAGAAATAAAGAATACCATACATGATGAAAAGGCTGATACCACTGGTGTCGGCCTTTTTTTGTTGCCGGAAATGACCGGATGACCGTGGCTTATTCCTGTACGGAAAATCGCAACTGGGTGAAATCGGTTGGCGTAATTCCGTTTTCAAGTGTTATGCATACCTAGCAAATTTGTCCCGAAACTTAAAATTGAAACCATGAAAAAAGTATTCATAGTTTGTTTGGGGCTTTGCGCTTTTCAAACAATGGCCCAGGTAGCCCAACTACCTTCAATGGTCATCGCCGGAATTGAAGTCAGGAACATTTCATCCAATGAAGACATCCTTCGCTCCGTCATCTATAAAAGCCTGGTAAACTCCAAAAAGTATGTGGTCAACGACCGGTATGATGTTGCTGAAAAACTGGGTAGCAAGAAAATGGAAGAATGCATGGGAAAAGAATGCCTCGGGAAAGTGGGGACACAGTTGAGCGCAGATTTTGCCATGAGTGCCAGCTACGAAGGTTTGGGAGACCGGATTTTGATCGCGATGAAGATTGTGAATGTGAAAACCGGGGAAATTGAACGAAACGAGATTGAACAATTTGAAAACCAGCCGCGCGAATTGAATCGGATGACGGATATCATGATCTACAAACTCCTGAAAATGGACGTGGATTTCTCGGTCTATAAAGCCTTGTTTTTCAAAGACGGACCAACTGCCAGCACGGGACTGGGAAAGATGAACAATTCCGGGCCCCGGATCGGTTTTGCAGTTGCTACCGGTCAAAACGGAGAGTTCTTCACGCGAAAAGAGCGCGACGGCGGAGTTGGAACGCTTCCGGTGCTGTTCAATATCGGTTATCAGCTGGAAGTTCAGTATGCAGGAAGTGAGAAATTCAGCGGATTGTTTGAGTTTCTCGGCAATGTAGCCGGAATGGAACATGGAACACCAATTCCTTCCCTGGCAATCATGCACGGCGTGCGTTTCGGGAAAGGAGCCTGGGAAATTGCCATGGGGCCTTCGTTTACCATCAAGCGTCTGGTTTCCGGAACAACCGATTACGACGGAAGTTTCCGAACCTACCAGGAATTGTCCGATATGGGCGTTGCCAATGCAGTACATATGTCCTATTTCAACCGCCCGGATACGCGGGGTGCAACTTATTTCTCTACGAATTTCATTTTTGCTTTCGGGAAGACGTTCCGCCCGGGAGCGTTGAATGTGCCGCTGAATTTTTATGCGAGCATGAATAAGTACGGAACAACCTACGGAATTTCCTTAGGAATCAACATTACCCGTTCACGAAAATACACCTACACCAAGTAAATCACCTAAAATTCTCCCTCCCGGTATTTCGACTCCGCTCAATGACCGGGAGGAGGAGAATTTTTTCAGTTTGTTACACCTGTAAGCGGCGGGTAAAGCTCATGATTGCAGCAAGAACCATAAACAAGCCGATACATCCGACGATCAGGGCATATGTTTCCAGGTTCACGAGTACATACAGGAAGCAGTAAAGTAGCGAAATGGCAACGAGCACCGTCAAGGCAAATTTCAGCGACCGGAGAACTGACCATGCATACCAGGAAAGCAGGGTGAGGATGCTCAAACTGGCAATCAGGTAGGAGACCGCAAATCCGAATTGTTCAGAGAACGAGAGCAGGATGGCATAAAACAGGATCAGCGATAATCCGATCATGAAGTAATGAATCGGGTGAATGAGCATCTTTCCGATCAGTTCGATGAGGTAAAATATGGTGAATGTGAGTAAAATGACCAGGATTGCATACTTGACTGTCCGTTCATTCAATTGGTAGTGATCCACATTTTCCAGGAAATCGACCGAAGCCTGGTGAACCGTAATGTTGTGATCCGGCCCAAAGGTGCCTTTTTTCGCGTTTTGAGTGATGTTCAGCATATTCCAGGAACTGGTGAAGCCGGCTTTTTTCACGTCGAAGGAATCGGGATCAGGAAGCGAATTTCCCGAAAAAGAAGGATTTTTCCAGTTGGAAACCATGTTGAAGCGGTTCTTTTTTGCATGTCCCTGCAGGGTAATATTCCCGGAACCGTTTACGGAATAATGCATACTAACGTTGATTTGGGTGGTGGATTTGTCGATAGCGAATGGAGCGGTGGAGTAAAATAATTTGGAGCTGCTGGTATTGGAAAACGTTTCTTCCTCAATCTCCAGTGGTTTTCCGTTGATCATGATTTTCCCGATATCGGAAAGGCGCGTATCCGGGTAGGCGAGTAAACCGATTTGGATGCGGCTTAAATCCAGGTCAGGGTTGTTGAGAACAGGTGTAAATACGGAAGAAGAACTCACTCCGCATTGAAAAACAGGAAAATGGTAAATCCCTCGTTTCTTGGTGTTGACTTCTACCTTTAGGTTGCTGTTTTCCGTTTCGGGAGAGAAGAAGAGGTAGGAGTTTTTTTGTTCTTTTTTGAAGGGAATCCGCATGATGATCCCGGAATAATGAAAATTGTTTCCCCATTCGGAACGGATTTCGGTTTTGATCTCTTCGGCTCGTTCTTTTCGTTCTTCGATGAGCAGGATCACCCGCACCAATGGCGCTAATAGCAGCAGGGTAATGAACCCGATAAGCAGGAATCTTCCGAAAGAAGAATTCAGAAACTTCATAAAACTGCTTGTTTCCTTGCTGTCTGCCGCACCCGGGCTTTCCGGGGGCAATTTCTGTTGATTTTCCATGTTGATTGATTTAAAAGAACTTTGAATTTCAAAGTAAATGAATAAAAAAATAGCTATTTGCTTGTTTTGATTAGTTGCTCAAGCGCGGCCAGATGCTTGGCAAATGTCTGTTTCCCCAACGGAGAAGCTTCATAGGTTGTATTGGGTTTTTTCCCGATAAATTGTTTTTTGATGATGATGTATTCCGACTGTTCCAGTGCCTTGATATGGGATGCCAGGTTTCCGTCCGTCACTTCCAGCAATTCTTTCAGCCGGTTGAAGTCCACGGAGTCATTGACCATCAGTACGGACATGATTCCCAGCCGTATCCGATGATCAAAGATCTTATTGATATCCGAAATAATACTTGTCATGGTTTTTTGTAATCGTATTTCAGGTACATGAATGCGCCGTAAATGATGTGGCAGACACCGAAACCGAACATCCAAAAATACAAACCATATTGGACAAAAAGCGTATTGAGTAATCCCAAAAGGATGAAAACAAAGCCCAGGTTCCGAAGTGTTTCAAAGGAATAGCGACTGGCATTTACCAATCCGATTCCATAAAACAACAACGTGACAGGCGAAACAAGTGCGAATTCCCGTTTGCTTACCAGAATGATCGCAAACAAACCGCCAGTGATCAATGGAACCAGGAAACTCATGAGAAATAAGCGGGAAATTTTGTTCCAGATCAACTCGTGTTTTTTGCGTGCTTTTCTCATAGAAAAAAAGACTCCTGTAACGAAAGAAAAGAGCAGGATCAGAGCGGCGATGATTGTTACAAGCAGGAACTCCCGGGAATCAAAACGGATCGGATAAGCAAAATCCTTCTCCATGAAGAATACAATCCCGGAACCGATCAAAGCGTATATACCAGCCAGGATTCCTGAAAGTCCGGACAAAGACAAAAACTTCGATGATTTTTGCATCATGTTTTGAATCTCATGCAGCTGTGCCAAATATTTTTCACTATCCATAAAAAGAACTTTGAAATTCAAAGTAAAATAAAAAGAATGAATCAGGCAATATTTTTTTGGATTTTTTTAGAAATCTCCTGGTGATTGGGCTGGACATCTTGATACTACGGGGTTTTATATAGCACGCAGATCTCGCAGATCATGTTTTCAACTGGATGCAAAGAAACAGTACTATGTTCTCCTATGGATCTATGTGGTAATTAAATGCTATCTATTTTTAAGTAACATAAACAATACGCTGCACAGGGTAAAAAAATACATAGACCACAGAGCCTGCTGTTTATAAAACGTTATACAATACAACATCCCTTAGACACGGTTCTATTGTGTACTATGTTCCTATGTGGTTTATATTCCCTGCAGACTTTGTCGTGAGCTCAGCTGAAAGATTTCACGGATTCCTGCAGATAGATGATTCACCGAAAGAGCCTTTGCGTTCTTCGCGCTTTTGCGTTTGATTTAAGCCCGGAAATTGATGTGTCTTACTCCAGTTTCGTCGTAATTTCAATCGGATTGGTCAGAATTTTGTGAACCGGACAGGCATTTGCCACATTGAGCAATCGTTCGCGTTGTTTTTCGTCGAGGTTTCCGAACAACTGAATGCTGCGTTTGATGATCGTTTTGTTGGCTTTTTCATCCCGGTCGAGGTCAATTTCCAGCTTCACTTCCTGCAAATCCCAGCCTTTTTTATCGGCATACATTCTCAGTGTTGCGCTGGTACAGGCTCCAAGTGAGGCGATGAGCAGTTCTTTGGGCGAAAATCCCAGGTCTTTCCCTCCGCTTTCCAATGGTTCGTCTGCAATAACTACGTTTCCGGTCGGAGATTCGATTTCAACCCGGTAAAGTTCCTTTTTGATATTTGCTGATATGGTTGCCATATGATTTCTGTTTCGTCGATTTAGCCTGTTGTCTGAATCGTTGTCGTTCGAACTAAGATACGCATTTTTGAAGGCCAAACGAACTTTGAGAATTACCTTTTTCGTTCCTGCAACCTATTCGTAATTCGGAATTAGATCATTCGTAATTCATTATGAATGGTGTTTACACCGGTGTTTTTTCTCCGGAACGGGATCGTAACCATGCCCGCCCCAGGGATGGCAGCGGCTGATCCGGCGTGTTCCCAGCCAAAGTCCTTTGATGGGACCGTGAATTTTCAATGCTTCGATCATGTAGGCCGAACAGGTTGGTTCGTACCGGCAGGAATTCGGAAGAATAGGACTAATGACCCATTGATAAATCTTCACGGGAACAATCAGAAGGGAAACGAAAAACTGCCGGATGTATTTCATGATCATATCGGATGCAAAGTTACGTAAGAAAGCAAAGCGGATTTCGTTAATTTTACTCAACGTTTATGGATGAAATTCAAAAGAAACGAAGCAGAAGTATTGCTTTCCGGTTGGGAAACAGTTATTTGAGTCGGAAAACTGCCGGAATCCGGCGGGAAGATATGCACGGCTATACCCTGAGTGAGCAACAAAAGAAGCAGTTGAAACAGCTGGAACTGCAGGTATATCTCATTGCCGGGACTATCGGAGCCTGTGCGGTGATGATCGTTATTTTCCCGTTTCATTTCACAACATTACTGGATGCGGAGCATTTCAACGTATTCGGCTATGAATTCGATGTGGAGATGTCGTACATGCTCTACGCTGTGCTGATGATTTTCCCGGAAATCTGGTTGCTCAATATGCTGAATCTCTATGCTGTCCGGCGGATCTGTGAAATCTACCGTTTCCCTTCTTCCTCGAATAAAGACTATTCCGAACAGGTTGCCTTACTGACCGAAGCGGGATTGGAAATGCCGGCGAAGCATATGCAATTGCTGAACATCAACCCGTATGTGGGATTGACGAAATTTTCCTATTATTCCCTATTGATCGGGATGAAGTTGCGGGCAACGCTTTCCAATGTACTGATGAAATTCCTGGTGCGGCGTTTCCTCGGAAGGTATGCGCTACGTATCGTTACCGACCTGGTTGGAGTACCGATTTTTGCTTTCTGGAATGCATGGGCGAGCAGGGGAGTGATGAAAGAAACCCGCATGCGGATTGTGTCCAACGCGGCGACGGAAGATTTTTTGCGCGATTTTTCGACGGAAGAGTTGGAGTCGGTACAGGACAAATTGACGCTCCTGGTGCATTTTGTGGCGCAGCAGAAAAGACAATACAATTTCGCACTGTATTCCTTCGTAAAAGGGCTGTTGGAAAAAGTTCCGGGGTTGAACCTGAAACATCCCTTTGAAGTGAACATAGAGGAGTTGTTCGGAGCGAATCCGGACGAAAACCGGTTGGTTGCGCGTTTGCTGATCTTCGGATTACTGGTCGACGGAACCTTGTCTGTCAAAGAACGGCTCACGATCCGGAAAGTGGTTAAAGAAGAGTGGTTTCCCATGAGTATGGAAGAAATGGAAGTGGTGTTGAAGGCGTATGTAGACGGAGAAGGATTGAAGAAGTTTTGACAGTGACTTTGTAGTCGTTCAAAAGATGTAAAGAGTTCAATGCGAATCTTCTGCCCGAATCCGGAAGAAAAACGAATAAAATAAAACACATGGAATTGATTTTTTTAGTAGGAGGATTGATTGCCGGAGCAGTAGTTGCGGTACTTTTTATCCGACAGAAACATGCCGGTACTGTTGCAACGCTTGAAAACGAATTGAAAAATTCCCAGGGGCGGATCACGGAGCTGACGGCTGAACGGGAGGATTACCAAAGAGAACTGAACGACATCAGTGCTCAGAAGAATCATGCAGAAATGAAACTCGTGGAAGCAAACCTGAAAGCGGAAAGTATTGCGCGTGAATTGGCTTCTGCAACAGAAAAACAGAAGGAAGTTCAGGGAGAGCTCACGGACAAAACGAAAGAATTCAACGCCGTGAACAACGAACTGGCAGCAGCCAGAGCGGGTGTGGTATCGATGACTGAAAAACTGGAGACCCAGAAGCAGGAAATTGAAAAACTCAACGAGAAATTCAGCCTGGAATTTGAGAACATCGCGAACCGCATTTTGGAGGAGAAGACCGAAAAGTTCACTAACGCGAATAAACAAAACATCGAATCCCTGCTGAAACCGCTGGGCGAAAACCTCAACCAGTTCAAAGCAAAGGTGGAGGAAGTGTATGACAAAGAATCCAAGGAGCGATTTTCGCTCGGGCAAAAAGTGAAAGAGCTGGCGGATTTGAACCAGGTGATCAGTGAAGAAGCCAAAAACCTGACCCGCGCTTTGAAAGGAGAGTCTAAAACCCAGGGACGCTGGGGTGAAATGATCCTGGAAAGCATTTTGGAGAAATCGGGATTGGTAAAAGACCGGGAATACTTCATTGAACACCAGTTAACGGGCGAAGACGGGAAAGCCATTTTGTCGGATTCCGAAGGGAAAAAAATGCGTCCGGATGCAGTCGTCAAATACCCGGACAACCGCAGTGTCATCATCGATTCGAAAGTTTCGCTAACGGCATTTACCCGCTACCTGGACGCCGTGGATCCGGAAGAACAGAAAACACAACTGGCGGCGCATCTTGCTTCGGTGAAAGCGCATATTGTTTCATTGAGTTCCAAAGGCTATGATGATTATGACCAGGCGCTGGATTTCGTGATGTTGTTTATCCCGAGTGAACCGGCTTATATTGCGGCGATGCAGGGAGATCCCGAATTGTGGAATTTTGCTTACGACAAACGCATCTTATTGCTGAATCCAACGAACCTGATTACTTCCCTGAAATTGATTGTCGATCTGTGGAAACGTGAATATCAAAATCAGAATGCGATTGCTATCGCCGAGCGCGGTGCAAAACTCTATGACAAGTTTGTGGGGTTTGTCGATAACCTGAAAGTCGTGGGAGAGCATTTGTCGAAAGCACAAAACAAATACGATGATGCATTCAAGCAATTGTCGACCGGGAATGACAACCTGGTGTTGCAGGCTTCCAAATTGAAGAAACTGGGATTGAAACCGAAGAAAGAACTCCCGAAGGATTTGGAGAAAACGGCATCGGAAGATGAAACAGATGATTGATAAGGTGTAACCTCTGGCTTTTTCAGCGTTATACGCGAAGAATGAAACCAGGGAAATGAAAACCGGATTGTTCATTAAATCCGGGAGCTGTATTGCATCTTTCATGCACTTTGGTTAATTTGCAACATCGAAAACCCACGGCAGCAATGAAACGCAAAACTCTCCTGGCGCTCTTAGCGTGTATTCCTTTCCTATCCTTTTCGCAAAATTCCGATTGGGAACCTGAAATGATTTCCGTTACGGAAGGTTCATCCGAACATGTCATTATGGGAGCGGCGGGAATCCAGGCTGCCCAGTGGGATCAGTTGCAGCACCCGAAGTTCTGGCAGCAAATCATGATTCTTTCCCCGGATTCGGTATTGGTGAATGTGGGGTCTACCCGCCAGATTATTGCGAAAATGGCGAACAAAGACTGGCATGCACAAACGGAAGCTCAGAAAACCCTGTTTAAAGACAGTATCCGCAGTTTATTCGGTTTAAATGCCGATGAACGGATCAACGTGACAACCGGGAAAAACGATTTCTACCGCTTCGACCTGGTGTTTGAAAGTTTGCCACAGGGAGTTTCTGCCTTTGAACAATTCGGGGTAGATCCGTGGTATGCACAATCCATTTTGCTGATCGAAAGCCCGGGAAGAATGCAGAAATCGTCTGTCGGTGCTTACGGCCCGTTCCAGCTGATGCCGGGAGTGGCGCGTTCCATGGGATTGACGGTTAACCGCACGGTAGACGAACGCAAGGATTTCATGCGTTCGGCATACGCGGCATCCCAATTATTGAAGCGTATTTGTATTCCATCGGCAAGAGGAATTGCCGAAGGCGCAGGATTAACGGTTGATGAACATGCAATCTGGTTCCGCCTGCTGACCATGCACGTATACCACGCGGGAGCATTGAATGTGAAAGCGGTCGTGAATGCAATCGGGCAGGTGGCAAGCGGGGAAGAACTCATTCAGAAAATGTGGGTAACCAGTGCAGCGAGCTTCGGCAATGCTTCTCAAAACTATTCGCAGCTGGCTTTGGCGGCACACATTCAGCTGGCTAAAATGCTTTCGGAAAAATCTGCTTCCATTTATCAGTGCAGTGCGGCATGGAACATGGATTGAGACAATCCTCACCAGGGAATGCAGTAAGGATTGCCATATGAGTTATTATTAGAATTCAAAAATGACTCCCAGTGTCGGAGTGACTGTTGCAGATTCATTTTTCAGGATCACAGGAATACCATTTGAACCGTCTGCTTTCAATGGCTGCCCATCTGTGGTGACGAAACCACTGTTGTCTTCAGTTCGTTTGAAGGTGTAATAGGGTGTTCCCTGCTGCTTGGTTCCCAATATGTTTTGGACGTCAATAAAAAAGATGACACTTGTTTTCCTGAAGTTCCAGGTTTTGTCAATCCGCAAATCCAGCTGACTGTATGTTTTCAATCGTTCCGAATTCGGATTGGAATAATCCAGGACTCCGTTTCCGGTTACCGGATAAGCTTGCTGAGAAGCTGCCAGGTTGTAAGGAGTGTAAGGAACACCTCCTGCCAGGCGGTATTTCAGCCCAAGCTGCCAGCTTTTTTTGAATTTATAACCCAGTGTTCCGGAGAGCAGGTGCTGGTTGTCCCAGGCAGAAGGAAGCAGGATGCCGTTTAAGCCGGAAAATTTACTTCTCACATAGGTGTAACTCACGAAATAGAAGATTTTTTTGACCATTTTTTGCTGGATAAAGACTTCGAAACCGATTGCACGTCCTTTTCCGCTGCTTTGAACGGCTTCATTCCCTACCGCTCCGAATTCCTGCCCCTGGTTGGCCAGGGAGATGCCATTTTTCAGTGACACAGTATAGTTGGAGTACTCTTTGTAGAATCCTTCCAGGGTAATGCGCAGGGCTTCGTTTGGCAAAAATTGTCCTCCGAATACATAATGAGTGGAACGGATGTAATCCACGGACTTGTTTACCAGTTGATTGCTGCTGTCGCGGTAGCCCAAAACAGTGTAAGTCGGTATTTTGTAGTAAATGCCCACACTTCCGGTTAACTCGAATTTCGGAGTCAGGTGAACAGCTGCGGAGAGGCGAGGAGAAAGTGTTGAAAGCGGGTTTAATCCGTTTTGGGTAAACGTGTTGATGTCGGAGCGGATTCCGGCTGAAACCAGAAGTTTGTCAGAAAAGAATGTTTTTGAAACCTGACCGAAGGCTCCAAATTTGAAGAATTCGATAGCACTTTTGAACCTGATTTCTGTTGCGGGAATCGCGGTGTTTCCATTGGAATCAAGGACTGCACTGCTGAGTTTGGAATACAGGTCGGTATTGTATTTGACATATTGTCCGGAAATTCCGTAGGAATATTTCCAGCCGTTGACATATTTGTTGACATCTGCCCGGAATTTGTTTTCAATTTCCTGTGACTGGAGTTTCAGGTTGCGGTATGCTTCGTCATCATTTCTGGCATCTTCAAACTGATCCAGGCGGTTGTTAAACATATTCCGGCTCAATGCCAGATTGATATAGCCTTTTTTGATCAGTCTTTTCAGTGTGACACCGGTGGTATAGCTCCATTGATTGATAAACGGGAGGGAGCGGCGGAAGTATTCGTTTTCCGGGCTTGCTTTCCGGGTCGCACCGAAGTTAAAACGATCGATGGATCCCAAACCGATGAATGTGAGCGTCGTTTTTTCATTGAGCTTTGTGGATGTCTTGAGCTGGTAATCCTGGTAGCGCGGCCGGATAGGGAGGTCGATCAGGGTGAAGAGCAGGTCGAGGTAGGAAAAACGTCCTGCGGCAAGGAAATCCGTTTTTTTACCCAGCGGTCCTTCCAGTGTTAAAGCCGTTTCCGTCAAGCTGGCCCGCGCATTTCCCGAAAATTTCGATCGGTTTCCCTGGCGCTGTTTGATAACGAAGGTAGAGGCCAGTGCATTGTCGTAACGTGCATCAAAGGCCGAAGAGGAAAGTTTTAGTTCTTCAATGAATGAGACATTGACGATTCCTTGTGCGCCTCCGGAACTTCCCTGCGTCTGGAAGTGATTCAGAACGGGGATTTCAATACCGTCGAGGTAGTAGACGTTTTCATTCGGAGCACCGCCCCGGATAATGATGTCGTTTCTGGCTGCTCCGCCGGTTGCTCCTCCCACACCGGGAAGGGATTGTACGACTTTTGATACATCGTAGTTACCGCCGGGGTTACTTTTGATTTCTTCCGTTGTCAATCGTTGAACAGAAAGCGGAGTAACCATATCGGTGGCATCGGCGCGGGTGGCGTTGGAGTTTGAAATCACCACTTCATCAATTGCTGTTTCAGCCGGAACCGTTTCAAAGTTGACAATCTGGGCGTTACCGGAAGTGACTGAAATATTGTATTTCGTGATGTTTTCATAGGTTGCGATGCTGAAACTTACGTTGTAGGTTCCGGTGGGAACTTCCAGCCTGTAATTCCCATCTGTATCGGTTCGTGTAGCAAAGGAGGTACCTACTACCCGGACGATTCCGTCGATGAGAGCTTCCTGAGTATTTTTATCCCGGGCAACTCCCTGGATGATTCCGGTTGTTTGAGCGGTCGCATGCAGTTGGTGAAGCAGTAATACTAAAAAGAGTAGAACCGTTTTTTTCATATGTTTTCGTATTATTAACCGCTAAATTAATACGTTTTTGTATTAAAAAGCAATTGGATAATACATTTTTGTATGAATTATTGTAATTTCGTAGGAATAATGCGGTGAAGATGGAAAGTACGTTGGTTCAGATAATCATGCAATATGAAGCATATCAGGCTGAAATAAAAACGGATATGCAAGAGGATTCCCTGGCGGGTTTTCTTTTGTTCATGAACAAGCGTTTGGGAAAATTAGGAGACAATGGTCTTGATTTCGGACGTTCTTCCTGGAGTAATTTTAATCGTCAGACCTTGATTGAAATTGCGGGGGCTTATGTTGGGATGATGGGACGTTACATCGATCATTATGCCAAAAAGTCTATGCCCAAGACTCCCATTACCTCCCTGGAAGAGTTTACTTACCTCATTGTTTTGCTCCAGGAAAAAAGCATGACGAAAACAGAGCTGATTCACCGGAATGCACACCAAATTACCACCGGGACTGAAATCATCAAACGATTATTTACCAAGGGATATGTGGATCAGGAACAAGATCCGAATGACAAAAGAAGCATCCGCGTATCGCTTACAGATGCAGGAAAAGGAGCGCTTTATGCTTCTTCGGAAATGACCAAATCATTGTCTACCCTGGCAACGGGTATTTTGAGTGATGATGAGTTGTTGTTTTTGGTCAGTACTTTGCGCAAATTGGATGATTTTCATAAAAAGATTTTCCAGGAATCCAGACAGTTGGACACTCAGGAATTGGTAGCTAAATACCTTTGATAACCGTGAAAAAATAAATCCCGGCTATACCGGGATCAGGATTTATTCTTTGCTGTCTTTGACAAAGAGAATACTCAGTGAATTGACACAGTGACGTGTGTCTTTCGGGGTAAACTGTTCGCCGATAAATACATGTCCCAGATGTCCTTCACAATTGGCACAAATGATCTCAATGCGTCGTCCGTCCGGATCGGGAATGCGTTTCACATTGTTTTCAATCTCATCGTCGAAAGACGGCCAGCCGCATCCCGAATCGAATTTATCTGAACTTCTGTATAACGGTGCTTCGCAGCGTCGGCATACGAAGATTCCTTGTTCTGCCCATTTATTGTATTGACCTGTGAAAGGGTATTCTGTTCCTTTGCGTACAATGATGCGTTCTTCTTCGGGCGTTAATTTGTTCCAGTCTTTTGCTTCTTTTTTCATAGTTCTTTTTGACAGATACAAGATACGAAAAAAGGTGCAAAAAAAGAGGCTATCGTTTCCGATAACCTCTCATAAAAATGCTTAATTCACCGAATCACACTCCCATGGAGTCGATCTTGCTCATAATCTGTTTTGCGTAGAAATCCGTCGCCTGTTTCAGGATGTTCACTTGTTTGTTTTTCGCTGCAATGACCATTTTGGAACCGTCGCGGTTCACATTGATCGTGACATATTGCAGGATTTCAATGACTTTCGCTTCGTCTTCCAGTTCCATGCTTGCCACGTCCATTTTTTCAAATGCAATGAACATTGAGAAGCTGTCTTCCCCGAAATTTTTCACGTAGGAAGGAAGGTTCAGCTTTCCGAAATTGCTGCTTCCGCTTGAAACAAAAATCCCCTGTTTGTTGGATTTAAGGCGCAATGTTCCCATGGTGTAAGTATCGCCTTGTTTTGTTCCGAAGGCTCCGAACTGCTCTTCGACCATTTTTTGAAGAATGTCTCCTTTGGGCCCTAAACCAAGGAAGCTGCTATATTCCAGTTCCATTCCCATGGTTGATTTTGGATCGCCGTTCATGATGGCTCCTGCTTGCCCGGAAAACAGTTTGGAGAACGGATTTTCACCCAAAGCCAGCAGTGCAAATTTCGCTTCGTTCGGAAGTCCGCCCATCAGTCTCTTTTTCGCATCCGGCAGGTAATTTGTCAGGAAATCTTCTCCTTTTCTCAAATCCAGGTTCATTGCAACGCCCATCCACGGGGTTCCACCGCCCAATTTGCTCACCAGGGTATTCCCGTTTTTATCTTTGAAAAACAGTTTGTCTTTCAATTCTTCTGAGAATAAGTTGGTAGATTGGATCACCGCCTCACCGTTTTTGAAATCTGCAACGGTTTTAATGAAGGCATTCTCTACCAATCCTTCCAATTCTTCTTTCTTGTCGGATGGTAATTTTGCCAGTTCGGTATTGGATGTGTTCAGCAAACGTGAAACATCAACCCCGGAAACGATATCACCGCTTTGTTCCACGATGTCGTTTGCCGTTCCTTCGGAAAGATCACCTTCTGTGAGTTCAAACGTTTCCTTGATTTTTGCTTTCCCGTCGTAATCTCCCGGTTTGCTGATGATGATAAAAAGTTTGTTACGGATTCCGAAGGTCACATCATCTTCCTGGTGGAAAGAAATGTCTCCGTCTTTTTCCAGGTCGTATCCCATTTCGCTGATGATGGAGGACAGACTGTCCTGGTTTTTGATGTTGATGATCGCGTAAACCGTTTCAGGAGTTGCATCGTGTCCAAAAGGAGCTTCCAATGCATAGTAGATCGGTTTGTCGATCTCGAGGCCCTTTTTCCAGTTGCTCAACACGCTTCCCAGAATGGTATTTACCTTCGGAATGTGTTTGTAGCCCGTATTGTCGAGGATATTCATTGCTCCCACGTGACCGAAAACCACGATATTTTCATTTCCGTGGATCAATGCCGAAGTGGCTTCTGCCGCATCGCGCTCTTTGGAATCGGATGAACAGGAGCTGAATAGTAAAATACCACTAAAAGCAAAAATGCTGACTATTAGTGTTTTATTGTATTTTTTCATAGGTAAATTTTTGTTTCGAAATGAGATTCAAATGTAGACTTTCTTTTTAATTTCGAAGTTCAGAATTGCAATTTTTATTCCAAAATTAAAACGCTGATTTCGTGCATTTTATCGAGCCATATTTCAATTGGAGACATTTATACATCGCCTCGGAAGATTCCCTTTCTCCCTTTTACGACCGGGAGTACAGTGAATTTGAGTTTACAGACCGGATTTACAATTTCCTGATTCATCCGCAGTGGGATAATATCGGGTCGCGCACCTTGTTTGCCAAAATTCTTTTTGTGGACTACGATGAAGGCTTTGCGATTATAGAGTTTATCGGCGAGTGGAATGATGCGATTGAAAACGATATCATGACGCTCAAGCGCAACGTGATTGAGGAAATCATGGGACACGGAATCAATAAATTTATCCTGATTGGGGAAAACGTATTGAATTTCCACTATTCAGATGATTGCTATTACGAAGAATGGTTTGATGAAGTGGAAGACGGCTGGATTGCGTTGGTGAATTTTCACGATCATGTGATCAGCGAACTGGAAAAAGCACGGGTAGACCATTATTTCGTGATGGGAGGTGATTTGGAAGATATCGAATGGCGAACAAGCACGCCGTCACAGTTTTATGAACGTGTAGACGAATTGGTTCAGCGCAGAATCGGATAATAGAAAGTGAAAATTGAAAAGGAAAAAGTTAAGAGAAGCAGGCGCGGGAAGTATTGCGCGCCTGCGTGTAATTCCTTATTTTGAAATATATACTTTCTTAGCGATCATGTTGTTGTTTACGGAAACGTTTACCAGGTAGATTCCGTTGTTCAATTCCTGGTTCAAACGTACTGAAAGTGCGCTTTCTCCTGCACTCACATTTCCGAGGTTTTCCGTGAAAACGGATTTTCCGCCCAGGTCTACCACATTTACGAATACCGGTCCTTCCACTTTACTGTCCAGTTGAATGTTCAGCGAGTTGGTATTGGCCTGGTAAGCGATGCTGGTTTCAATTTGCTTGCTTTCTGCAATTCCAGCCTGAGATCCGAACGGATGCTGGGAAGTGCGGATGATATCTCCGGTGTCGCTGTTGTTACTGTTTGTCTGGTTTGTTGCCAGGTAGAAAGTGATTGTTCCGATATTGGTTGCAGGTGCAGTCCAGTTGAAACTCCAGCTCGTAGCAGCTGTTCCTGCAGATTTATGTGTTACGCGCGTTTTTCCGCCCGAAGAAATGGTCTTGGTATTGGTTGCATCGGTAATGGCGAAGGTTCCCGCTGCGGTATTACTTGGGCTCAGCGCAACGATTTCAAAGCCGTTTTTCGCGTTGTTGGTAGACATCGTTACGTTGACCTGGTAGGTTGTTCCCGGTTGGTAGTCCGTAACAGCCGTTCCGCCACTTGTTAGTGTTACGAGGTTAAACCCGGAACCACTTTGTACTGTCCCGGAATGACAGGAGGTACAGTTCCCGTCGCCTGGAGCTCCCGTTCTTCCGCCTGGACTCCCGGCTGCGTTTAATTGATGGAAATTCTGAGTGAATTTTTTGACGTTTTCAATGTTTTCCTTCCCTGAAAAGCTCACCAGGATTCCTGAAGCGAGAAGTAGACCAATAAAAAAGTAGTTTTTTTTCATAATGCTTTAAGTTTTCGTTTTTCGTTGTTTCATTTCATCCGATCGTCCGATGATCAGGGAATCTTCTTTGGCCGGGCCTCTTTGAGGCATTCATTGGGCTGTTTCGCTTACAGAACAGGAAGTTGTCGCTTATCTGATCACATCTTGTTATGTATGCGGGTGTTTCAAACCTACACAGGTAATTGTTGTTTGTTGTTATGAAATTGCCGTAATAAGTTATGAATTTCTGAAACCGGCGTGTTTTTCAACCTGTTTAGTTATTCATTTTTCCTTGTTGAATCCAGCAGTCAAACTGCTGAATCAGAGAATCAGCCAGGGCAGGACCTCCCTGAGGCATCAACTGAGGAGTGCCGTGCAGCGTTCCCAGGATATTGTCGGCGTTGCTTGCAATTTCTGCATGATTGGACAGTGAGGGGGACGTTCCGCCTCCATATCCGTGGCAACTTGCACAATTTGTCTGGATCATCGGTTCAATTTGCTGGCTGAACGAAATGGTGTCCGAACAAGTGACCGTTCCCATGTTTACCGGAGCTTTTGCTTTGGTACAGCCGCTTGCCGAGACCAATGAAAGGACAACTGCAGCACTCACTATTGAAAGAAGATATATGGATTTTTTCATATGTTATTTAATAAAGAGAGGTTTGAAGCTCAACCAGGAGAGCGCAGGAATAAATACGAACGGGATGAGATACCCTTTGTAATAATCAATCATAGCGGCTGCGTCTTCGTTTTTGAACACCGGATCATCCATTTTGAACACGTAGAAAACACATGCCAGTGAAACTCCGGATAGGATCATGTGAATGACAAATGCTGCCAAAGACTGATTTTTGATCAGCTTGTAACAAATTCCTGCCAGGATGCTTGTTCCGATGGTAATCATCATGGAAAAAGCAAGCAGGTGCATGTATCCGGAATGTTCCGTGAAATCTGCGATCTTGGTATACATGTAGGAGTAAACCCAGGAAATCAGAGACGAAAACAATCCGGAAGCAATTCCCAGGAAAAAAAGACGTTTGAACATGGGCGTTTATTTTTCAGTAACCGGGATGGAGTAGGAAATATTCATGACATCCGGAACAGCGTCGCTTTTTTCTCCTACACCGTAATCGATGCGGTTTACGGTAAACTTACCGGAGAACGTCAGATCATTACCGGATTTGGTCAGCGTTGCCGGGATTTTCTTGTCTTTGGTCACTCCCTTCATCGTCATTTTACCTGTAATGGTGTACCCGTCGCCGGTTTTTTCCACTTTGGAAGATACAAACTTGATATTCGGATATTTGGAAGCTTCGAACCACTCGGAAGTTTGTGCTTTTTTGTTCTGCATGGAATTCCCGGTATTGATGGAGCTTACATCAATCGAAATATCAAACTTGGAATTTGCCAGGTTGTCGGCATCGAAGGTGATGTTTCCTTTCGCCTTTTTGAATTCACCGGAAGGATCTTTGCTTTTGAATGCAATGGTGAAACCTTCTTTGAACACGTAGTCTTTAGCTGCGGTCATCGTTACAAATGCTGAGCTTACAAAAATGCAGACAGCCAATGCGGGATAAAATATCTTCTTCATAATTACTTGTTTTAACTTATTCGTATTTTAAAATTGCGCGTGCACCGGTTGCAAATTACAAATTGAACGCTTTGAATGTGAGTCCTTTGATTCATTCGCGACGTATACTTTGTAACTGGCATTGTTCGCACAGTGTATTTCAACTGTTCTAGTGCCCGAACTCGAACTTTCTTCCAATGCAAAAACCAATCCTGAATTGTCCTTTTAACCAATTATCGTATGTATTTGTGATAAATTGGGTTTCGCCGAATCCGCGGGAATTGGTAACATAAATCGTAAAGTTGTGTCCGAAAGTAAGCCATTCAACAGCAAATCCGAGGCTGTTGAAGTTATTGGTGCGCATGCCCTTGTCCTGGAAAACCTGGTGGTATTCAACCATGATTCCCCAGCGTTGTGTGAGCGACCAGCGCATCGCGCCACCCAAAGCAAACAAGGTATTCTGGTCATCTGCGGCCACATAATTCCGGTGAACCAGGGTCGGCATAACGGCCAAACTCAGGAGGTTTCCGAATTTACGTGCAATGTTCAGCTGAGCAGAATAAGAGAAGCGGTAGGCTTGTTTCGGGAAGTAAGCAACGGAATAAATATCCGGAAGTGCTTTCATGTAGGTATAAAACATGCTTCCGGTTACGGCCAGTGAAATCGGCATACCTTTTTTCTTTTGCTGCAGGATGCGGTATTTGGCAAAACCGTCGAGCAGTGAGCGGTAAGGAGTTCCTGTTCCTTTGCTTCGACCTACACCTACCATCAGGTGATTGGTAATCCCGTACTCAAATCCCAGGCGAATGTCGCTGGAATTGTCCAGTCCGAACCAGTTTTGAACACCTCCGTTTGAACCTGCGAAATCACCAAAGCGGTGTTCCACGCGGAATTCCAGCACTCCTTTGCGCAAACATTCCACCGAATGTGCACTCACGATGCGGGTAGACTCAAAAGTCTGTTCAACCAGGTTGTCATCGACGGTTGTTTCTTCCGTATCTGTTGCTGTCGAATCTGTATCCTGAGCACTTGAATATCCTGCCAGGATCAGAGCGGCTCCCATGAAAAGTATTTTATGAATCATCCTTATTGGTTTCTTATTTTGTGCCAAGATAATACTTACCCTGATATATAACTAGAGTCCTAATACAGGAATAAGTGGATGGTTGGAATGCTTGATTGAAATTAGTCTACCTTATTGATAGGAAAGTTGACTCATTCGGGGATTCCTGAAATACGACATTTGTCGTATGTGTGTATTTAATTTAATCGTTAAGTTTGTGGCAATGAAACAAATATGAAGAACTCCTGCTTGCTGCTACTTTTCGCTTTATTGGTTTTCCCAAAAACATATGCGAGAGAACGTACCGTTGTCCTGGAATGGAAATTTGCCGGGATAGAGGAGGGGTATGACCACCTGAACCGTTGCAGGATTTTTGTGGATGATATAGAACTTCCGGTTTCGGGAGAATGTAAAGAAAGTGAGCCGGGAACCTATTCACTGCGCCTTTCTTCAAAAGCACATCGTGTCTGGCTGGTAAATGAAGCTTATTATGAAGGGAATTGGATGGAGCATACCTTCAAGAACGGATTCAGTATGGATGCTGTGTGCGAATTTACCCTGGACGCGAAAGAAGTGGCGAAAGTGCAGGTCTTGTTTGATTTGGATCATGCCGGAGTTTCTGTTACCCGCTTTGATTCGAAAGGAAGGGAGTATGCCGGGAAACCGGTTGTGTTTAAAGGGAAACATTATCCGTTGATGGTCAGCTGGAAATTTGTGAACGTTGAAAAGGGCTACGATCACTCTTCCCGTATGAAGGTGTCTGTGGATGGTGTTGAATTGGGTACGTCTCCGCAATCTGTTGAGAGCAAAGGAGGTTTTTTTGTGGTGAGGATCCCAAAAGGAAAACATGTGGTGCGGATTGTGAACCAGGCTTTTTTTAACGGAAAGTGGCAGGATCATTCAATCGTGAACAACTACTCGGTGGAAGCCATTTATGAAAAAGCGCTGGAGATCAGGAAAGAAGTAAAAGTGACATTGGTGATTGACCTCAATCATGAACATACGGTCAATACCTGGGAATGACGATCCCTAAATCATCATACCAATAGCCAAAAAAAGACTGCTTGAATAAGCAGTCTTTTTGATATTGTTTTTGGTGAAAAGCAGGGCTGAGCGGAGTCGAAGCCTGCTTTTCAATTTTCACTTCAGAATTATCCGTTCCAAACTCCCATGGAATTGAATTTCTCGATACGGTCTTCGATGCGTTGTTCCGGATCTTTTTTATCCAGTTCAGCCAGGTATTGAATGATTTTGGTTTTCACATTCTGGAAACTTGTTTCCTGGTCTCTGTGAGCACCAGCTAATGGTTCTTCGATGACATCGTCAACCAACTTCAACCGTTTCATGTCTGAGCTCGTCAGTTTCAATGCTTCAGCCGCTTTTTCTTTGAATTCCCATGATCTCCACAAGATAGAAGAACAGGATTCGGGAGAAATAACGGAGTACCAGGTGTTTTCCAACATCACAACTTTATCACCTACACCGATTCCCAATGCTCCACCGGAAGCACCTTCACCGATAATGATACAGATTACAGGAACTTTCAACTGCATCATTTCATAAATGTTACGAGCAATTGCTTCACCCTGACCTCTTTCTTCTGCCTCTAATCCAGGGAAAGCTCCCGGAGTATCGATAAACGTTACAATCGGCTTATCGAATTTCTCAGCAAGTTTCATCAAGCGCAATGCTTTGCGGTAACCTTCCGGATTCGGCATCCCGAAGTTACGGTACTGGCGCATTTTGGTGTTGATACCTTTTTGCTGTCCGATAAACATCACTGTGCGTCCGTTCAGCAACCCGAAACCACCGATCATGGCTTTATCATCCTTCACATTTCTGTCGCCATGCAGCTCCTGGAATGTATTGTTTGAAATTGCATTGATGTATGCCAGTGTGTACGGTCTGTCCGGGTGACGGGACAATTGTACGCGTTGCCACGGAGTCAGTTTTCCGAATATTTCCTTGGTCTTTTTTGTCAGAGTCTCTTCCAAAGCCTGGATCTTGTCACTCATGTCAACACCAGTATTGATGCCGATTTCACGCGTTTGATCGATTTGATCTTCCAGTGCCTTTAAAGGTTCTTCAAAATCTAAATATGTAGACATAATTGCTATTTTGAGGGGCGAAATTTACGAAAATAGTTCGCATCTATGTAATTTTACGACATGATTAATTTTCCAACATGCAAAATAAACCTGGGTTTGCACATCCTGCGAAAGCGGGTCGACGGATACCACGATATTGAAACGGGGATGTTGGAACTTCCTTTTTGCGATGTACTCGAGGCTCTTGAAAGCGATGAAGCATCTTTTTCAACCTCCGGACTGGAGATTCCTGGCAGAGGAAATCTCATCCTGGATGCGGAACGCGTATTCCGGAAGTACCAGGAGATTCCGGTTTTGTCGTTTCACCTGCACAAAATGATCCCGATGGGAGGTGGTCTTGGCGGTGGTTCTTCTGATGCTGCTTTTGCACTGAAGCTGCTGCGTGATCGGTATGCCCCGGAAATCGGAAATGAACACTTGAAGCAGATGGCTGCTGAAATAGGTTCGGATTGCGCTTTTTTCATTGAAGGAGGTTTGCAGTTTGCCGAAGGCCGGGGAGAGGTTTTGAGTCCGCTTCAGGCGGATTTGAAGAACTGCTATATCGTATTGGTGAATGCAGGAATTCATGTTTCGACCAAAGAGGCTTATGATGGTGTTGTTCCGGATGAAACCCGCGCTTCGCTGCGAACCATACTGGAGAAACCACTGTCGGCCTGGAAAGATTCCCTGGTGAATGATTTTGAAGAGTCTGTTTTCAGAAAGTACCCGGAACTGGCGCAATTGAAGAATGATATCTATGCACATGGAGCTGTTTATGCTGCTATGACCGGTTCCGGATCGACTTTGTTCGGAATTTTCCGCTCCGAACCGAAGAATATTCGCTGGTCTCAGTCGGTGGTTTATGAGAAATGCCTGAAGATTTAGGGGCAATCTGTTTCCGGATGAAAAATGCGAATGTTGTATTCTTAATAAGAAGTATGATTGGCGCTTTTTGGGGATGCTTAATGTTGGAGTAATTTATTTTTGATTAGAATGCGTCGATTTCACTGATTTTTCGATGCCCAATTTGGGGATTTCCCAATTTCCCAATATTGGGGCAGTTAAGGTTAAATTCTTAAAATCCTAAATAAATCTTTCAACTTCCTGTATATCCGTCTTTAATTCCGGATAAACTTCAAATGTTCTGTTCTTCCGTTTATTTCCACGACAAAGTAATACGTTCCCGGACTCAGCCTGGAAACATCCACCTGCTTTCCATTCAGTTCCAACTGTTGTTGCTGACCTAATAGATTGTAAACGGCAATTAAGTTGATTACCGCATGGAGATCGTTTTTCGAAAGAATGGTCACAAACTGGTTTCCTGGATTCGGGTAAAGAACCAATTCTTTTTCAATCGTGAGTTCATGAACCGAAACGGTACTCAACGGATCAGCTTCAAGCAGGAACAAACCTCCGAGATCCTGACCTACAAATAGATTTAGGAGTCCGTTTCCGTCAATGTCGTCCACGAAAACGGAACAGTACAATCCCACGTCCAAATTCAGGTAATGGTCGGAGTAGAGGCTGAAGGTGTCGCCATCTGTCAGGTGACCGTCGATGTTGCGGAAATAATTGATGCGGCCGTTGTAGGAGCCCACAAACAAATGGGTCGTATCATTGACGCGGAAAAAGTGAGGGGCAGCGTATGCATCGGTAGAGGAGAAGATATCTGCCTGACCTACATTGTTGCTAACAAGCGTGAAACTGGGAGTAGATGCAGTTCCTGTATTCTGATAATAGGCAATTTCACCCGTTTTCCTCCCTACGATCAGGTCGAGTAATCCATCTTTATTCAGGTCGAATAACTGCGGATGAGAATACGCAACCACGTTGATTGCCGCTCCTGTATTGTCGGTGACAGTAACCGGTGAACCGAAATTCAGGGTGTTTCCAGCCCCGGCAGTATTCGTGAATTGCTTCAAATTTCCGCTTTCCATCCCGACAATCAAATCCTGGTCGCCGTCGCCGTCGAGGTCTCCGAAAGCAGGAACAACGCGCAGTCCGAGTCCGAGAGATGAAAGTCCGAGGTAATCATTATTGACGAGTGTAAATTCCGGGTTGGATGCAGTTCCTGTGTTATGATACAGCTGGAAAACAGATTCCAGGCTGAGTGTTGGTTTGTAACGGACAAAATTCGCAATCAGTAAGTCTTTTAATCCATCGCCGTTTTCGTCAACCAAAACCGGGATGCTGCCCAGGCCGTGGTCGATCATGTCTTTTTGCAGGAAGTTATTTTCCTGGTACACGAAATTCGGAAGGGCGTTCGTTCCTGTGTTTTTAAAAAGTTGGACACTGTTTTGATTTTCCGAAACGGTTCGTGCATTCGGGGCAATAATCAGGTCCTTTTTACCGTCGAAGTCCACATCTTCCCAGTAAATTGCCGGGAACAACTGCATTTGTGCAGGGTTGATGGAATCCGGGAAGTTCTGATTCTGGCTGATCATGGCTGAATTGGTATTGGGAGCCGTACCGCCGTTCATTAAAAGCGTGACATTCGGATAGGAAACATCTCCCACAAACAGGTCCATCACCCCGTTGTTGTTCATATCAATTGCCAGAATCGTGGAGCCGGAATGCCGCGTGATTCCGTCTAGTTCGGCTTCGGCTACGGATTCTTCGGAGGGAATGTTTTCGGGCCGTAGTGGATTCGGAACGTCTCCGTTTTCACAAGGATAGGCTGTTTGGTTCAGGAAAAGACCGTTTCCGTTCGGATCTTCTGTGAATTTTCCCCAGCATTGATTTTTCATGACGAAAATCAGGGAATCAGGAATACCGTACAGTTCCATGCTCTGATTCTGATGGTAAAGCAGGTTTTGTCCGCCGATATGAAACGTCAGTACGTCAATATCTCCGTCGAAATCCACATCTGCATAAGCGGGGATGTCGCTGGCACTGACATATAAATTGGAAATATCACCTGTATAATCTGTTTGAAGAATCGGAGTGATCAACTGCCATTGCAAACCGGATGAAGCACTTCCTACATTCCGGTATACTTTGATTCCGCCGATTCCATAGGTGAAGAGGTCTTTTCTTCCGTCTGCGTCGTAATCCACGAATGCAGACCGGTATTTGCAGTCGTCTGGGAAATAAAGGTAGCCTTTGTACACGTATTTGTATTCGTGAATGGAATTCGTGACCACGTGCTGCATCAGGACAAATTCGTCTCCGCTGCGGTCAAAGATAACCAGGTCGTCCAAACCGTCGAAATTGTAATCGATCGTGGAAAACTGGCCGTAATTGATTCCTCCAGCCCAGGGATTTTTCAGGGTTGTACTTCCAACTTTCACCGGAATATCCGGTTTGTACTCGAAACCCAAATAAGTCTGTGAATGACTGATGTGAAAAAAACTGAGAACAGGTATCAGGAGAGAAAGTACTTTTTTCATCGGAAAATAGGATTGCAATACTTCTTCCAATATTACGGCAAAATTAAAGCAACTGCAAAAGTGGATTGCTGTTTATTGTGAAAACACACGATCATGAGAAAAATACTCTTCACCCTTCTTTGTTTCCCGGCAACGGTTTTTGTTGCATCGGCCCAGGATTCCATTTCTGTATTGTTTATAGGTAACAGTTACACCTATGTGAATGATCTGCCAGGGATGCTGAGCAATCTGGCAGCCAATCTCGGAAAGGAAATCACCGTTGATTCGAAGACAAACGGAGGCTATACGTTTCAGAATCATGTAGACGATGCGGCAACGTATGTGAAGATTCATTCCAAACCCTGGGATGTGGTGGTGATCCAGGGACAAAGCCAGGAACCGAGTTTCCCGGACGCACAGGTCAATGCATCCACACTTCCGGCTGCGGTGAGATTATCGGATAGTATCTGGGTAAATCACGCCTGCAGTAATGTGATGTATTATATGACCTGGGGAAGACAGGATGGAGATCCGCAGTGGTCGGGAATTAATACGTTTGAAAAAATGAATACGCGTTTGTACAATGCATACATGCGCATGGCAGATTCCAGCGACCGGGCAATGGTTTCTCCGGTTGGAGCTGTTTGGGGATATGTTCGTACTAACCAGCCGGGAATCAATTTGTATAACAGCGACGGATCGCATCCATCTACTGAAGGAACCTACCTGGCGGCTTGTACGTTTTATGCGTCACTTTTTCGTCAAAGCCCGGTTGGAGCGACCTATACCGGGGGCTTGAGTGCGGTAACCGCAGGAATACTGCAGCAAGCGGCTGCAACTGTGATTCTCGATTCGCTGGATCATTTTCACCTGCACCGTGTAGACGAACCGACACAAGCCGGCTTTTCAGTTGTCCAGAACGGCGCTTCAGTAACGCTGACCAATGAGAGTTCGCGCGCTGAGTCTTTCACCTGGTCGTTCGGAGACGGGCAGAGCGGTACCAGTGAAAATCCAGAGCATACCTTTGATTCGGATGGAGTCTACACCATTCAGTTGATCGCTTCTTCGGACTGCAATTCGGATACTGTATCGATCCCGGTTGCCGTAGGAGGAACATTGGGATTAAAGGATTTGGATTTCTCTGCAGTGGAGGTTCGAACGACCGATGAGTTGATTGTGGTTTCCAGTCACGATTCCGGCTACCTGGTTGAAGTGTTCGGAGCAGATGGAAGGCGGCTGACAGAAGAGCAGGAGTTGGGTGAGAAGCCATTATTTTTTCAGCGAAATCAAGCGGTTCAACTCTTCCGGTTCAGAGCTCCGAACGGTACAGTAAAAGTGGTTCGCTGTTTTTAAGTGAGTTAAAAGATTAAGAATTTTTAAAAGGTGTCGATTTGATACCTTTTTTGTTTAACGAATTTGTTAAAAAATAGTTTTTTAAAATCTCAGTATATTTTTTTAACAAAAAATCTGTATCCTAACATACATAGGCTGTTCGGAGCTTTTTGAAATGAGGTTCGCTAAAAAATTTTGAAATTATTACGTTAAATAATTAACAGTGTTTCATTTTGTTTTTTTAACCTTTTTTATGGCTTCAACACTAGATTTTACTAGGATTTAACTATTTATTTAAGTTTCCTCAATTTTAGGCTAAATCGGTTTACCTTATCAATTATTGTGGTATCAATCTCAACATCAATTTTGTAAGTATCGCAGATAGTAACATTTTTGTAGTGTTACTTAAACTATAGCGTAAGCCGGTACAACTCGGCCCTAACTTTTCTTTAAGCATACTTTTTTGTTAATTTTTTAAATTACTTATGAAGAACAATTCCTTTAAAAAGTGGCTCTTCTTTTTGACCTTGTTCGGGTTCATGTGTTTTTCTCCACATGCCGTCCTAAGGGCTCAAAGTATTGCCAACTACGCTTTCAGTACCTCTACATCTGGTACGCTGGAAGATTTATCGTCAGGATCTACGTCTTTACTTACGGGTAATAACGACGATGCTGCTACAGCTGTTACCCCGATTGGGTTTAATTTCGTTTTTATGGGGGTCTCGTACTCGCATTTCAGCACAAATTCTAACGGGCAGTTTTTGTTTCATACTTCAGGAGGAGCTACGGCGATTTCTGGAACTAGTGCTGCTCCCAGTACGGGAACTCCTCTTTTGCTTCCGATGGGGGGAGACAATGAGGTGAATGGTGGAATCCGTTATAAAGTGATTGGTTCTGCTCCAAACAGAAAGTTTGTTTTGGAATGGAATCAGTTTTATGTGTATTACACAGATATTACGAATGCAGGGAATATGCAGCTTTGGCTGAATGAAGCGAATGGTGAGATTGATTTCGTATATGGAGCGATCTATAATTCGTATGCTTTTTCTGTAGCACGTTCCATCGGAATCACTGCAGGAACTACTGCAACAACTCAGGGTGTGGTTACAGTAGGTGCTTCACCGACTTTTGCCGGTTCAGCGACTTTTTCCACCAATACATTTGCTGCCGGTTCAGGAACAACTACCGGATCGCCATTGATTGCGAATATCGGGACAAGTGTAGAAGGAACACGTCGTGTTTATTCATTTACACCTCCTCCGATTCCGATAGCTCCATCCGTACTTGCTTTTTCGGGTGTAGGCATTAATCAAATGACGTTAAATTGGGTAGACAATGCTGCTGCAGAAAGTGGTTACCGTGTTTATCGTTCTACTGATGGGGTAACTTACACTTTGGCTAGTCAGTTGGCTGCAAATACAACTACTTATCCTGCAACAGGATTGGCAATGGCTACGCTTTATTACTGGAAGGTTGTTGCATTCTCTGAAATAGGAGAAAGTACTCCAGATTTATTAGGGAGTCAGGCAACCAATCCTCCTGCTCTCGCAGGAGGAGTTTACACTGTCGGAACATCCGGAACTTATACGAATCTGACAACGGCTTTTGCAGATATTAATGCGCAGGGTCTGACAGGGAACGTTGAATTACAATTGATCACCGGTTATCCGGCTGCGCCTGAAACATACCCGATCCTGAGCTGTAACAGCGCTGCAACGGGGGCTTATTCCGTGAAGGTTTATCCTACCGTTTCCGGACTTTCAATTACAAGTGCGAACACAACGGGAACATTGAACCTGAATGGAGCTACGAATCTAACGTTTGACGGTCGTGTAAACCAAACAGGTGCAAAAGACCTGGTTATCTCCAATACAAATGCAGGTACAAGTTACGCTGTGCAATTTGTGAATGATGCCAGATCAAATACATTACAGTATCTGACAATTCACAGTGCCAATACATCTACATCTTCGGGAACAATCGTTTTTGCAGGTAGTACAGGAACAACTGGTAATGATAACAACCTGGTTGATAACTGTGATATCAAAGATGGAGCGTCTTTCCCTTTGAACGCAATTTACTCTGCAGGAACATCAACTTCGGTGGATAACAGCGGAAACACGGTCAGCAATTCAAACATTTATAACTACTTCGGTGCTGCAAATGCATCTAATGGTGTTTTACTTGCAAGCAACAGTTCTGCGTGGACCATCAGTGCGAATAAATTCTACCAGACAGCTACAAGAACAATTACCAGCGCAAGTCAGCACAGAGGGATCAATATTATCACTTCAAGTGGTAACGGATATGTGATTACCAATAACGTGATCGGTTATTCAAGTGCTTCTGCAACGGGTGTTACAACATACACAGGAAGTGCGGGACGTTTCTTCGGAATCGAGTTGACAGCATCCAATACCGGAACAGCTTCTTCTATCCAGGGGAACCAGATTTCCGGAATTTCATTGACATCGTCAAGTAATACGACTTCTGCTCCGGGTATTTTTGCTGGAATTTCCATTCTTGGAGGAAGTGTTTCCGTAGGGAATGTGACTCCGAATACGATTGGATCGGGTACGGCTACTGGAGCAATTGCAATTTCGAATTCTGCGAATGCTTATACCTATGGTATCCATGCAAACTCAACAGGAACTCTGACTGTTTCCAATAACGTGATTGGTGGTATTACGGCAGCCGGAAGTGCGGCAGCGGTTTATACTTACTTCACGGGGATTAACAATACAGGATCTGCTACAGCAACAACAATTACCGGAAATGCTATCGGTGGTTCTGTAGCGAATTCGATTGTTTCAGGAGTTTCAGGAACAACGACAGCTAGTTCAACGCTTGTTGGTATTACTGCTTCAGGTAGTTCCACTACGTTAACGATTACGGGGAATACGATCAATAATATTACGAACTACGCGAACAGCACCAGTTCAGTTTTGACCGGAATTTCCAACACAGGATCACCAACAACTGCGGTAATCAGTAACAACACGGTTTCAAATACCTTGCTGGCTGCAGGGACATTGACAGGAGTTGGTGGTGGTGCCCCTACTACATTGACAGCGAATAGCAACAACATATTTAGTGCTTCTGTTACAGGTGCTTCCGGAACAATCTACGGTTTGTCGGCAGGAACAACACAGTTTACAATCAACAATAATATCATTCACGATTTGGCATTTACTGCCAATTCAGGTACATCTTCATCAGTTGTATACGGTATTTATGATTTGCTTTCTCCGACAGTTGAGAATATTACCAATAACCTGGTTTATAACCTGTCTATCGCAGGAGCAAATACGTCAACCTCAAATATTATCGCGGGTATTTACACCAATACAACCACATCTACGAAGACGTTCTCCGGGAATACTGTGAATGGTTTGACCTTTACAAACTCTTCAACGGGGACAGCAACAGTAAGTGGTATTATTTCCACAGCAGGAACAACCGTTTCTATATTCAAGAACAAGGTGTATAACCTAAGTTCAGCAGGTGCTGGTTCTACTGTTAATGGTATTGTAATCCCAAGCACAAGTACCGGTACGTCAACCGTAAATATTTACAACAATGTTATCGGGGATTTGAAAGCACCAACAGCTTCGGCTGCTGATCCGATTCGTGGTATTTCACTTCCGGCTACAACAGCAACATCTACTTACCGCGTTTATTACAACTCGGTGTATTTGAATGCATCTTCAACCGGAACGAACTTCGGTACTTCCGGGGTGTATCATGCAGCGAGCGCTACAGCTACTACAGTTGCTCTTGATTTGAGAAATAACATCATCATCAACGAGTCTACTCCATCCGGTACAGGAATTACGGTTGCATTCCGTCGTTCGGCTGTTGCTTTGGGGAACTTTGCTTCTACATCCAACCGTAACTTGTTCTATGCCGGTGCAGCATCTGCAACACGCTTGCTGATGTATGACGGAACCAACTCTTACCAGACAATTGCGGCTTACCAAACTGCAGTTGCACCACGTGAAGTGAATTCTTTTGCTGGTGAAGCTGCGTTTACGGGGACTGGTTACGGAACTGCAGGAAACTTCTTTATCAGTACAACTGCTTCCAGTGCAAATTATCTGAAACCAGTTGCTGGTATTACGACTCAAGTAGAGAGTGGGGCTGTAAATATTTCAACTCCGGCAATTACCGATGATTATGCGGGAACAATCCGCCAGGGGAATGCAGGATATGCAGGTACAGGAACTGCGCCTGATTTGGGAGCATTCGAATTCGAAGGGTTAACGCCAGCTCCGGTAATTACATTGAACTCGGTGACTCCTCCTGCAGCAACACAATGTACGGCAACGGCACGTGTTGTTTCGGTGAATATTACAACAGCTTCCGGTACAATTACCGGTGCAACGATTGGATATACAGTGAATGGTGTGGCTCAAACGAACATCGTGATGACCAATACATCCGGTACTACATGGACAGGAACGATTCCGGTACCTACTCCTGCAAATGCAACCATTGCATGGGGAGTGGCTGCGACGAATTCACTCGGAATCAATGGCTCTTATACCGGAACAAGTTATGCTGATGAGCCATTAACAGGTGTAACAACTTCTGTAACAGCATCACCTGCTGTATTGTGTTCTGGTACTTCCAGTGTCTTGAAAGCAGCTCTTTTAAAATCAGGAACGGTTACACTTGGAACAGGTACAAATATTTCTACGGGCTCTCCTGCGGTAACTCCATTCTATGGAGGATATGGAGGTGTTAAAACACAGTATTTAATCCGTGCAAGTGAATTAACTGCACTTGGTTTGTCTGCAGGTAATATTTCTCAAATGTCATTGAATATTACAACTGCGGGAAGCACTTTGAGTGGATTTGGAATCAGTATGGATCATACAGCTTTAGCGGCTTTGACGGCGAATATTGAAAATGTGGGAACACAGGTGTATTCTACGGCTTCATTTGTTCCAGCTGTAGGGGTAAATAACTTTTCTCTTTCAACACCTTTCAACTGGGACGGTGTTTCGAATGTGATAATTAGTTTCTGTTGGAGTAACAACAATACTTCAAATACGGCAAGTCAATTATACATTGTTAATACTGCTTATGTTTCAGGAAATGCACGATATGTTGATAGCAGAACTTCCGCAGAGGTATGTGGTTACACAGGAAGTGCTACTCCGGGTGGGTGGAATGGTTCATCCGCAACAGTTTCTTCAAGACCAATTTTTACTTTTGTAGGAAATACAGCTCCGGCTATTCAATCGACTTCCTGGTCTGACGGGGCAACAACTGTTGGTACAACAAACCCGCTGACAATAACTCCGACAGCAACAACAACATATACTTTAACTGTTACGGCATCTGGTTGTCCGGTTTCTCCTGCACCGACTGTAACTGTAACAGTGAATCCGCTGCCGGCAACTCCGACAGCTGTAAACTCTGCTCAGTGTGGTGTTCAGGTTCCTACTGCACACGTCACATCTACTTCCGGACTTCCGACACCATCATTTAACTGGTATGCGGCATCTACAGGTGGAACGGCATTGCAGTCAAGCACTTCTACAACGTATACCTCTACGGTTGCTTCAACGACTACATTCTATGTAAGTGAATTGAATACCGTTACCGGATGTGAAAGTGCACGTGTTCCGGTTACCGTTACGGTTTCAACACCGGATCCGGTATCATTAACTGCTTCTGTATCTTCTATCTGTATCGGCGGGTCTTTTACATTGACAGCTGCAAATACCGGCGCAGGATTCCAGAGCTATGCTTACTCAACTCAGAGTACAACAACAGGAAGTGGAGCTGAAACAGCTTTGACAGGGACTTCGGTAACTGTTACTCCAACTGCTGCAGGTTCTTATACGTATACGCTTACTGCGGTTGACGGAGGTTGTGCTGCTACAGCAACAGCTACTGTTACTGTAAACAGTCTTCCTTTCATCAGTACCGCAACAGCAACACCTTCTACGGTTTGTTCTTCTGATCCGATTACATTGACAGGTGCATCTGCAAATACAACTGCAAGTACAACAACGATCGGTACACAAAGTGCAACAGATTTGACAAGTAGTGTATACCGTTTCGGATATTCTACAGGGGATTACAGACACCAGTTGGTGTTTACTGCTGCTGAATTGAATGCAGCAGGTTTGCAAGCTGGAAACATTACATCCATTGCATTCAACGTAACAACCGTAGGTAATGGTTCAGGAAACAACTATACCATCAAAATGGGGAACACAAGTGCTTCCGCTACAACAGCTACATTCCTTACGGATCCGACTTCAACGGTTTATTCTGCGGCAACTTATACGGCGGTGAGTGGTGTGAATACACATACATTCTCTACTCCGTTTAACTGGAATGGAACATCCAACATCCTGATCGAAATTTGTTACAACATTTCGGCTACCGGAGGTTCATCATACCTATCTGTCTCTACACCTGCGTCAAACCGTAATGCAAGCCTTTTGGGTACAACGAATGCGTGTACGGTTGCAACCGGTACATCTTATGCATACCGACCAGTGGTTACTTTTGCAGGTCAGGTTGGACCAAGCTATACTTCTTCCCTGAACTGGTCATGGACTCCGGGAACAGGATTGAATACAGCTATTGCAACCACTTCTATTGCCAATACAAGTGGTGCTCCGATCAGCCAGGCGTTTACTGTTACTGCAACAAACCCAACAACGGGGTGTTCAGTTACTGCAACTACTCCTGCTGTTACCATTAATAATGCTCCTGCTGCTCCGGTTGCACACAATGCAACGCAATGTGGTACAGGAGTACCTACGGTATCTGTTACCGGTTCGGGAACTTCAGGGAATACATATTCCTGGTACCTGGCTTCAACTGGTGGTACAGCTCTTTCCGGACAAACAGGAAGCTCACTTTCAGGGTACAGTATTTCTTCCACAACAACATTCTATGTGGCAGAAAATAATGCAACCTGTTCAAGTGCAAGAACAGCTGTAACAGCTACCGTTACAACTCCTCCTGCTATTTCAGTTGCGGGAACAGCAACGATCTGTTCAGGAACTTCAACTGCTTTGACAGTAACAAGTCCAAACGATCCGAACTATACGTATAGCTGGTCTGGTGGTTTGGGAACAGGAGCAACAGTGAATGCTTCTCCGACTGCAAACACAACTTACACAGTTACTGCAACAGACGCAAGTGGTGGTGCAAATAACGGATGTGTAACTACAGCAACTTATGCCATTAACGTGAATCCTTCACCTACAGCTGTAACGGCTAACACCAGCGCAGGTACTATTTGTGAAGGAAGTACGGTTAACCTCACATCTTCTGCGACTGCGAATAACCCAACGGTTAGTTTTACAGAAGGTTTTGAATCATTCCCTCCTTCAGGATGGACAATGTTGAATGCAGGTTCCGGAAATTCCTGGACTTCTGCTTCAGGTTCTGCTCATACAGGAAGTTTGGGAATCCGTTATGCGTGGAATAGTGCCAATGCTGCAAATGCATGGGCTATTACACCGCAGTTGAGCTTGCTTGCAGGTCAAACGTACAACGTTTCATTCTGGTACAAAGTGGAAGGATCTACTTTCCCTGAAAAATTGAAAGTAACTGTTGGTAATACGAACACTGTTGCAGCTCAAACGAATGTACTTTGGAACAACAATGGTGGGGCAAGTTTAACGAATACAACCTGGGCTCAGGGAACGGTAACTTATACTCCGTCGACTTCCGGGAACTATTATTTTGGATTTAACTGTTATTCCGATGCAGATCAATTCTATTTGCACCTGGATGATGTAAGTATTCAGTCAGCGGCAGGTACTCCAACTTATAGCTGGACATCTGCTCCTGCAGGATTTACTTCTTCTGCACAGAATCCAACAAACGTAGCTCCAATAACAAATACGACGTATACTGTTACTGTTACCAATTCAATCGGATGTTCGAACTCTGCTTCAGTGAACGTGGTTGTGAAGCACCCTACAACGTCAACAACTGCTCACACGGCGTGTGATACGTATACCTGGAACGGAGTAACACATACGACTTCCGGAACATATACTTACACAACAACAAACAGTGTGGGATGTGACTCTGTAGCTACGTTGAACCTGACTATTAAGAATAGCACAGCTTCATCGACTTCAGCAACAGCTTGTAGTTCTTATACCTGGGCGATGAATGGTCAGACATACACTACTTCAGGAGCGTACACGCATACGATTCCGAATGCGGTAGGTTGTGACTCTGTGATTACATTGAACCTAACAATCAACCAGCCAACAACGGCTACGGTATCGGCTACAGGATGTGGATCTTATACCTGGGCATTGAATGGTCAGACATACAACACTTCAGGAGCATACACGCATACGATTCCGAATGCGGCAGGTTGTGACTCTGTTGTGACGTTGAACTTGGTTATCGGTCAGCCGAACACAGGAACGGATACACAAACAGCTTGTGGATCATTCGTATGGATTGACGGAGTAACGTATACAGCTTCTACAACTACACCAACATTTACTGTACCGAACGCGGCAGGTTGTGATTCAGTGATTACGCTGCATTTGACAATCAATCAGCCAACTTCAAGTACTGTGACTCCGGTTGTAGCTTGTAGTTCTTATACATGGGCTCAAAGCGGATTGACTTATACTGCATCAGGAACGTATACTGATACGGTTCCGAATGCGGCAGGTTGTGATTCTATTATCACATTGAACCTGACAATCAATCAGCCAAGTACGGCTTCCGTATCAGCAACTTCATGTGGTTCTTATGTGTGGTCTTTGAGCGGACAAACTTACACAGCTTCCGGAGCGTATACACATACAATCCCGAATGCGGCAGGTTGTGACTCTGTGATTACGCTGAACCTGACCATTCATCCGAACCCGGTTGTGACGGTAACAAACAACGGAAACGGATCGTTTACTGCGAATTCAACAGTGAGCGGAACATTTGCATGGTTGAACTGTACAACGAATACGGTGATTGCGGGGGCGACTTCTGCAACGTATACGCCAACTGCAAATGGTTCTTATGCTGCGATCGTAACAACTGCAAACGGATGTATTGACACATCTGCTTGTGTATCGATCAACAATGTTGGAATCAAAGAAAATGCGATCTCAACTATTTCAGTTCACCCGAACCCAACTCACGATGTGGTTATCGTGACAATGGAAGCACCAGCTGCAACTGTTGAAGTGTTCGATGCGCAAGGTAAACTGGTTCAAACAACTCAGATTAAGTCCGGAGATTCAATTGATCTTGGAGCTTACGAACGAGGAGTTTATACGTTGAAAATCAAAACAGAGGTTGGAACTTCTGTTGAGCGTATCGTGAAGAACTAATGAATTAGCATATTCAGATTGTGAAAGCGGGCATTCGAAAGAGTGCCCGCTTTTTGTTTGTGGAATGGTCAGGTATCTTCTTATTCGTTTGGGTTCCCGCAAATTCAGCGAATGACGCAGGTTTGCTTGTGTTGGTGCTGTGCTTCCTGGTTGCTTTTTGGAGTAGAAAGGGCCGGTGTTATTGGTATAATCGTTTGGCTGAACTCACAACGATACCATAGAAATCGGTGCAGCGGGGAGATAAGTCAAACATTCCCCGTGTGATGGAAACAAAAAAGACAGGCCGATCGGCCTGTCTTCATCAAACTATTTTTGGAAGCTGATTATTGCTTAACCAATTGGATTTCGCCTCTTAACTTCACGTCTTCTCCAACCAAAACACCACCTGTTTCAAGAGCAGAGTTCCAGGTCAAACCGAATTCTTTACGGTTGATTTCAGACTCGAAGCTGAATGCCGCTTTTTCATTCCCCCAAGGATCTTTTCCTTCTCCGTGGAATTCGATTTTCAACGGCAATTGTTTGGTAACCCCGTGCAGGTTGAATTCACCAGTGATGTGTCCTGATTTGAACTCATCAGCAGTTGCTTTGAAGCTGATTGTAGGGAATTGTTCTACGTCGAAGAAATCTGCACTTTTCAAGTGTCCGTCTCTTTGCTCGTTTCTGGTGTTTACGGAGCTTGCGTCGATCTGAGCACTGATAGTTGCGTTTTTGAATCCGTCTTCTGCTTCAATGGATGCATCTACCTGGTCAAATGTTCCGTTTACTTTTGTAAACATCATGTGTTTTACACTGAAACCTACTTCGCTGTGTGTTGGGTCGATTACCCATTTAGTTGTACTCATAATTGTTGTTTTTAGATTTACTTAATTGTGACTAATTGTTCTAACGTTTTACGTACTTTTCTGTGGTGCTGTGTGTGATCTTCGCCTGACCGGTATCCGAAAGTCAGAACCAACACAGCGTGATCATCTTTCAGCTCCAGAATCTCATCGTATTTCTCTTTCTGGAAGCCTTCCATCGGTGTGCTGTCAATTCCCAAATGTGCTGCCATGACCAATCCGAATCCCAGGCCGATATATGCTTGTTTGGTGTTCCATGCGATCAGTTCGGCAGAACTCAGGGTTCCCAATACTCCGGCAATGTTTTGCTCGAAGCGGCTGAGTTTTTCCCGTTCTACTTGTCTGACCTCTACGATTCGCTTCATGTAGGAATCGATGTGTTCACTGTCCATATTTCGGTTGACCGTAAAAATGATCAGATCAGAAGCATCCGTTACCGGAGATTGGTCGTAGGAAGCTGCTCTCAGTTGTTTCCGCAATTCGTCAGACTTCACACGGATCAATTTGAAGGGCTGCAACCCGTAGGAAGTCGGAGCGCTGTTAATAGCCTCCAGGATTTCCTGCATATCTTCTTCGCTGACTTTTTTCGTCGGGTCGTATTTTTGTGTGGCATAACGCCATGCTAGCGCATTTTTCATTGTGTTTGTCCTTACAGTTTCACTTCCATCGGAATCTCCATCAACAGGACGGTAGAACCTTTGGTGATGTGCAAAGTTACGGAGGAAGTATCAACTATTCCTAATGCGTCTCTGCGATTTAACTGTTGGCCTTCAATGACAGAACTTCCTTCCACCTGCATCACATACAACCCGTTTTCCGGATTTTTGAATGTGTATGTAACGGTTTTGTCTTCGGTGAATTTCCCCATGTTGAACCATGCGTCCTGGTGAATCCATACTCCGGCATCTTCTTGGTTCGGCGACAAGATCTGCACGAATTCATTCGGATGCTCATCTACCGTGATTTTTTGCTGATCGTAGCGCGGTTCCACATTTCGTTTGTTCGGGAACAGCCAGATCTGGAATAACTTCAGGTCTTTGTCATCGTTCGGGTTGAATTCCGAGTGTTGAATTCCGGTTCCGGCGCTCATCACCTGGATTTCTCCTGCCTGAATCGTTGAACTGTTTCCCATGGAATCTTTATGTGCAATGGCTCCCTCTAATGGAATCGTGATGATTTCCATGTTGTCGTGAGGGTGTGTTCCGAACCCCATTCCCGGCGAAACGGTATCATCATTCAATACGCGCAGGGTACCGAAGTGAACTCTTTCCGGGTTGTACCAGGATGCGAAGCTGAAAGAGTGTTTCGCGTTCAACCAGCCGTGGTTTGCATGGCCTCTGGAATTTTCTGAGTGGAAGATTGTTTTCATTTGTTTGTTCTCCTTATTTGGATGATTTGATAAGACAAAGGTAATACAATTTTTGAATTAATTACCATGGTAGATATTTTTTTAATCTTTTTTTAGAATTAGGGTAATGGGGTGAAGGAGGGGGAAGGCGTGAAACCCTTTGAAACCGGACTTTTCAACCAATAGGATAAATTTATAAAATTGTTAAGGAGATGGAACAAGTCGATTTCACCGGGCGAATTATCCAAAACAAGCTACATCGGGGTATTTTAACTGCAATTTATGAAACGATTAATCTTCTGATTTCGAGCTATAACTGGAAAATCTGAAAATAAAATGCATTTTTTTTTGCCAAATCGCTTGCAGAAACGAAAAATGGACGTATCTTTGCAACGCTTTTAACGAAAAGCATTACACAATTCGAAAGTCAGCTGTTGCTGACTCCTGCAAAGGAAAAGAAATTGGTTTGGTAGTTCAGTTGGTTAGAATACATGCCTGTCACGCATGGGGTCGCGGGTTCGAGTCCCGTCCAGACCGCGGAGTTAATATATCTTACGAAATTCATGTCCCGTCCGGACCGCAAGGTAGTATTAAAAGCCTTTAAAAGCGCACTATTAAGTGCGCTTTTTTTGTTTCTGCACATTTTTCAGAGCATTTTTTCAAATAACTAGTTTAAGCTAATTCAAAATAGTTCAAGAAAAGTGTTTACCATTTCATTTACCACATTCAGTTGGTAAATTGGGTAAATGGTTTTTATCCGAGGGATAGGATTTTAAGGACCAAAAGGCCACTTGTGGCATTGTAAACCTTAAAAAATGTGTAGTAATGAAAAGTAATCAGAAAATGTCTGTTATGTTTTGGCTATTTAAGTCAAAAGCAGACAAAAAAGGTTTGGCGCCGCTATATGCCAAGCTGACTATCGAAGGGGAGGATGTAGATCTTTCAATTGGCAGAAAGGTTAACCCCGCATTTTGGGACGAAAAGGAAAAAATAGATCTGGACACGTCTCAATACTCCAATGACACCAATTTTAGAATTAGGGAAGCTAAAAGGGAACTCGAAAGGCATTTTGATGTACTGTGTGGTGAGCATGCCAAGGTGACGCCGCAGATGGTAAAGAACCGTTATCAGGGTAAAGCTGTAGATTGGTCGATTGAATCAGAAAAATTGGAGAGAGAAAAGCAAACCGATCTTATTGCTGTTGCCAAGATTGTAATGGGGGAACTTGAGCAAAAAGTAGAATCCAGTGAAATGAAAAAATCCACCCTTGTGACGTGGCAGACTTCATTCAAGCATATTACAGAATTTGTAAAATACCTAACTGGAAAAACTGATACACCCATAGATGCTGTAAATAAAGATTGGATTAAGGCATTTATAAAATATATGACGATAGAGCGAACCGTCCGTTTACAGGCAACGTCTACGGAAAAAAAGATCATCCATCTGAAGGCATTTGTCGAGTATGCCTACGATAAGGGGTGGATCGAAATTAATAAAATTTCAAAATTTTCTTACAATCCAGCCGAAAAAAAGGTCAAGCCTTTGGAGTATGAACAGGTATTGAAAATCCAGGAAAAGGATATTAAGAATGAAAGGCTTGCGTTAACAAGAGATTTATTCGTATTCCAATGTTATACCGGATTCGCGTATTCGGATATGAGGGCATTAACACTGGAAAATTTTGTTGAACATGGGGACGAAAAAAAATGGCTGATCAGGGATAGGACAAAAACAATGTCCGATGAAATTGTACCGGTTCTACCTGTAGTCGAGCAGATTATTAACAAGTATCAGACACACCCTTTAGTGCTTGCTAAAGGTGTTTTGCTTCCGGTGCGAAGTAATCAAAATTATAATGGGTACTTAAAGGAGGTAGGCGATCTTTGCGGTATAAATAGGGATCTTACCACACACTTGGCAAGGCATACATTCGCCCATATTATGCTAAATGTATGCTATCTGCCAATGGAAGATGTTGGAAGGATGTTGGGACACCGATCAGCCAAAAGTACAGTGAAGTATTGCCAGGTTGGAAAGGGCAGATTGATTGATAGTATGTCAAGCGCCCAGAATAAGCTGAATAGCATAAGAAGGTCAAAAGAAAATGATGCCGCATGAATAGAAATAAAATAAAAGAAGGGTCTGTCTCATTTTGAGACAGACCCTTCTTTTATTTTTCGTAAAATATCACATGCCAAGCGTGTGCCTTCCAATTTTGTATTAACTGTCCAGCCCTGTTGCGCCACCGCCGTTTGTCATAGTGATCAAAAAAATTATTTGCAGCTTCCTCTGATTCTCCTTTTTCAAGAAAATAGATTGTGACATGCTCTTTTGTTGGAGGAACGTTATCGCCTTTGCCAGAAGAACTTTCTTTCTGTCTCATCTTTTACGGCTCCTTTGTTCCATCATCCTCTGGATATCGTCAATATTATAATATATTGTTCCGCCTACCTTAGTAAATGTTATAGTTCGGCTATTTCTCATAGTTTGAAGTTTACCATGTGAAATATTCAGCAGTTTCTTAACATCAACAGATTTAACCCATTTTTTCAGGTTAGGAATTTGTCCTTGCTTCAATATTACCTTCAGTTCCTGAATGATTTCAGTTTTCAGATCCTCCATCAAATTCAATATGAAATTCCTAAACTCATTGTCCTTTATTCTTTCTTCCCAGTCTCTTCCCATCACAATAGATTTTAAGTAAAACACTTCTTAGCTATCCGGCATCAGCAAATAGATTTCGCTGGCCTTAGTCCTTTTGCATGACCGAACATATTTGAGATAGCCATATTCGTTAAGTTCATTTATGCACTTTCTATAAGTTGCGTGCGATATTTTTGCGATTTCCATCACCTGATGGCAGAATGCTGGAAACGGATTGTGATATCCGTTTTCTGACCAATACTGAACCAACGCAGCATATATTCCTATATGCGTTACACTGATCCTCCCATCATTTCTTATTGCGCAAAAAAAATCTTTTAAAGGCTTTATTTTTTCCATAATCTAGTAGGTTAAGCCACACCGAGTCTTCTGTTCTTTGTGGTCCTCTTGTTTGATTGACCTTCGGAGATATTTTCTTCGACAGTGGTTTTTCCTTTGATCCGACTGACGGAGACCTTTTCTGAATTCGAATCATAGATCGTTACAGACTTGAACTGTGGATTTGCCTCTACAAAGAATTTATTCCTGCCGATGGTGACCTCTGTGCGCTTCCCTTTTTTGAGGTCATCTGCAATTTTTCCGATCTGGGATTTATCCTTTAGCGGCAATTCGCGCAAAGATCTTTCAATATCGAATCCATAGGATTCCGGAAACTCTCTGACACGGAAATTTCCTGCTGTGTCTTTATCACAAAAGTCGAGACGGATCCATTTGCCATCTTTGCACAAGGCCCTTCCAGCTAACAGCTCATAGGTCTCGTCCGAGGTCAATATCTTTCCATCGTTCAATATGAAAATTTGTTGCCGACTTAATTCTGGATCAGTTTCGTTATCCATCCTGACCTTATTCTGAACTAGGTGGTATTCGCCCGAATTAGCTCTTTCAAATGATAATTGGTGGTTCATTACCTCATTTTCGTTTACCTGGTACGAAATAGGAACTTTAAACTCTGGTTCGCCATTTTTCATTTTCTTTTCCACCTTTGGAAAATGTTCACCCAGGCCCATTTTTTTCAATAAGGACGAAATTGTAAGCCTGTTTGCCTTTTCCAACCTTCTGTTCTCGCGGGCGATAATAAACCTTCTGACAGGATTTATGAACACTTTTACAAATAGCCTTACCAATCTGCCTGGATAGACCTGTTTTTGAATACTTCTCCTTTCTTGCCGGACAATCCGCAGCATCGAGCGTTCATCCCTGTCCCTGGATCCCTTGCACATTGAAACTATGCGGTCATAGTCTCGAAGTTGTTCCTTTAGCAGGGCCTTATTTGAAGACATATCGACAGAAAATGCATTCTTGAAACGTTCTTCCTTTTCGCGCCAACGCATCAATTCGATTTCTATCCTATTGACGCTAGCTGATCTTTTGTCCGATTCCATAATACCACTGTTTGAGATAAAATCGGACGCAGATTTGCATGCGTCCGATTTTGATTAATACACCATTTTAGACCGAAACGGATCTGTTACGTCCAGAACCTTTTGCGGTGACATTTCCCTGTGTTTTTTGGTCCACTTTCGATTGGCTACCCTTCACTCCATTTTCTTGTGATTTCGCTTTTGACTCGTCGTCTTTTAGCGCAGTTTTTTGATCTGTCGTTTGACTGTTTGAATTCTGCGACTGCGAATTACTTTTTTTGTTTTGCGTACGGATTAGCTTGTGATCTTCGCCGTAAACATTTAGGGATTTATATTGCGGCACAGCTTCAATATATCGCACGGCATCTTTCCCGTCAATATTGTATTCGACTTGAACACGATTTCCCGCTTCGAGACTTTTGATCACTTCCGCTTTGTACTCCGGCTCTGCGAGTTTAGGGATCGGAAGTTTGGAAAGTTTTGCTTCAAGGTCGTAACCATACTTTTCACCAAAACGTTCCAATTGAAAGTTTCCATTATCATCTGTGTCCTTAAAGTTAATATGCAACCAAGCTTTGTACGGCTGTCCTGACTGGTTGATCTGAGTTTTGAATACAGATCGGCCTTCAATCAGATTGTACGCTTCCCTTACTTTGATCCCATTGTCCACGTAAAACTTTTGTTTGATCGGCAGAATGTTTTTGTCTTCGCTTGCAACGTTTAAAGTGTACGAGTTAAGATAGTAATTGTCACTGCTCTGCGACTTGGATAAGTGAAGAGTGACTTCGGCCTTGCCGGTAGATCTTCCCATCTCACCTAATGACACTTCCGTTTTAAGATCGATTTTTTCTGCCTTGGTCAGCATTGCTTCCCTTAACTTATCTGTTGGGATTTCATCAATTCCGCAATAAGTCATCCTGTCACAAATCAATGTGAAATTCTGTTCGTTGAGAACTGTCCCATTTTTTTCTTGATCATTCATAACTTCTCCTTTTTTATTATTTGTTAATTGTTTGTATTCTAATTGCTGGTGATAGATTTTTATCATTGCGGTCACATCAATAGCCCCGTTTCGTTCTATCTTCGCGATCAACTTTTGCGATACATATTGCATTGCACGGTAGGCCGATCGAACGGACAGAAACTTGAATTCCTCTGAAGCTGTAGAAACTTCTGAGCAATATTCACGTGCTTCTTCTTCCGAATTGAAGAGCGCCATTTCATATTTTTCAATAGGGAAGCCACTATCTGGATAAGCGACGAACTCATAGCCGTTTACCCAACGTTGTTCTTCCAAATAGGTGTGTATTACATCAAAATCAATCTCTGATACTAACATCATTTCCCCCTTTCTACCTCAATGGTCTTGCCCGCAAAATCTGCCGGCTACTTACCTTCATCGCTACATGCCGACCGCCATCCTTTTCCATCATCTGCACTGCAAGGTACTTTTGGTCAGGAATGGTGAATTTTGGAAGTGCGAACACGATGATGTCGTAAGATTTTCCCTGTACATGCTCCAAAACCTTGTTCACATAGATCGGCAGTATCTCGATCTCCTGCGAGGCGGTACGGTTGGTTTGTCTCTGATCACGGATAAAGAAGCGGAACTGGTCGATGTCGTACCCGATGTTGGTCCAATTACTTACTTTGAACTGAAAGTATAGAATACCACCCTTGATGAACAGTCCCCTTAGGTTAAGGACGATACCGCTGTTCCCTTTGCCATAGCTTGAGGTATATTCCTTATTCTGTAGGACGAATTCGGTGTATTTGCGCACTTCGGCTTCGTCCACATTTTCTTTCGGCAGGAAAATATTGCTTTCCCTTGCTTTTGCGTTCGGATCCAGCGAAAGATTGATCGAAGAAGGGTTTTCCGAAAAGGTGACTGCGAAAGTTGTCAGCTTCCCGTCCGCTGTTACCACGCTCAGGTTTGATGGTGTAATACCCGCCTTGGCTGCCTTTACCTGTAGGATGTTCTCGACGCCAGTCGCTTTCTGTGCCAGGATTTCTGCGCTTCCACGGTCTACGCTTACGATGGCGTACGGGAATATGATATTACTGGTCTTGGTATTACTGATTTCAAGTTTGTACGAAGACATTTCCATGAGCTTTTTTTCGCTGTATTCCTGCGCACCCGAGCTAAAAGCTGCAAGGAACAGGAAAGCTCCCATTGTTGTTGCACTTAACTTTTTCATATTACACGATTTAAAGATTACTTATCTGCTGAAGCTCTGCTTCTGTTTCTCGTCACGCAGGAGGATTTGGTAGCCTGCCTTAACTTTTACCCTTACCAGTTTGGCTTTTTTCGAAAACATACCCTTTACCATTTCTACACCTGCACCTGCAGCCTGCACGCCCCAGGATTGGTCGAGCGAACTCAGGCTGATGGATTGCAACGGACGATCTGCCGATTGCTTCACTACGTCGCGGGTAATGGAACCGGGGATGTAGACACCATCCAGCCCGTCAAGATCGAACACCGATAGATCGATGGGAAATATTGACCTTCCGAAGCGTAGGCTTTCGATCTTGATGATCAAACGTTCCCCACTCAGCTGTGCTGTACCGAAGATGAAATTGTCCTTTGGAATTAGGACACCATTTACAGATACCTCATCTACCAACCGCATCTTTATTGTCGAACCGTTCACTATAATCTGATCTTCATGAACAACTGCGCGGATCGCATTCTGCTGGATGACGGAATTGCCCTTGTCGTCCAATGCATAGAACCCACTGCCTTTCTGTTCGGTCTTGTTCCCTTCCAATAGTGTAATTTGCTGGGGCTTTGTTGGGGTAGTGACCGCGAATACCTGTCCGCGACGTTTTTCGGTGGTTTCTTTCAGCCTTTCGTTTGCCAGCTCCGGATTTTGTATCTCCATGATCTTATCCAGCATGGAATTTAACTGGTCAATCTCCGGGTCGCGTTCGGTCTGTTCCATACCTGCATTACCGTAGCCTGTAGAACCGGACGACCTTCCTCCGTATGATCTTTGGCCACTATAGTTGTCGTAGTCTTGCCATCTGGATGGAGCCTGGGCATAACCCTGCTGCATCTGACGTTCCAGGTTGGTTAAATTCTGGTAGATCTGTTGCGTTGTTGGATCTTCGTAACCTTGATAAGGCATCTGTGAAGTGGCGTTATATCCACCAGCACCAGGGCGATAGTTGGTGTCGTTCCGCATCAGTTCCAACATTTTAGCACTGTCCTTTTCGGCAATTTCATAATAGGCCAATTTGTCCTTTAGCCTGTTATCGCTTCCAGCTCCTGGAAGTTGAGTATTAAGGGCTTTTTCGGAAGTTGTATTTTCCTGCCCACTGGCTCCGGTTCCACCGCCAAGTAGCCAGAACAGGACGGTCAGGAACGGCAGTGCTATGATCGGAAGAACGAGATAAAATTTTCGTTCGCGTTGCATTTTTACTTCTGTTTTCATCTCTGTGGATTTAAAATTTATCGATCAGTTGTTGCATTGCACGGGCGCTGTCAAGCAGTCCGGGGCGGGCCTTCATGATGCTGTCGTAGGTCTTCCTGCCAGCTGGTGATCGGTAAAGGCTGTCCATCACCTTAGTGAAGCGCTTCACTTTTTTGATTTCCGATTTGTATACATCGTCAACCGCTTTTGGCTGGGCAACCTTAATAGGTGTCTTGATATTTCCGAAGCCGACCTGTGACGATGTGCCTAAAAGCACCATTGAATTATAGGCGATGCTGAAGCCAATAAAGAGGAAGAGGGATATGTATAAGGTCCTTTTCGAAAGCCCTGCGGTTTTCCTATTCATCCATTCTGCCCAGACCGTCTGCACACGGCCAAACAACACACTTAATCGTCGGAATGCTTTTACGGTAAGCTTTTCCTTCTGCGTTTCTTGTTTATGATTATCTGTTTTCATGATGTTCGAATTTGTTTATCTTCTGTTCTCTGTTTTCAGGTCGCGGTTCTCGATGGTGCTCCAACGTTCTATGAGAAAGCCATGAGGGTTGTTATCGCTACGCGAAACGTTCCGTAAAGCGCCCTCGGTAATCAGGCTTCGTTTGGTGACGGTCGTCGGTCTTACGATCTCCTGCGTGGCGTAGCAACGAAAGCGAAACGGATAATCAGCTGTACTGACCACTACGCTGTCCACGTTTATAGTCTGGTTGATATTTCCCGAGATCAGGTTGGAATAATAGCCCGTTTCACGGAGGTCGTCGTACTGGCGTTTGGCTGAACCATCTGCCAGATACAGTGCTTTGGTGATCGTCTGCTGTATCGCCTTGTCGTCCGGATCCAGCGTAAAGAAATACTTGTGGAACGTGCGTATATGGTCACGGGCTTCCACCGGCACATTATCCTTTCTGTCAGAGGCATAAGCATCCAGTACCTTTCCGTTAGCCAGGATATACACCTTTTCCTGCATAGAGGTGACTATGCTGTAGCTCTTGACGATGGCAACGCAGGTAATTATCAGACTACAAACAAGCATTAGGATGCAGAATATGCGCACCTGCCGGAATGCTTGGTCGATATTTTTTGCTTTTGTGAACATAACCTTACATGTTGTTTTTTATCATTTTTATTGGGCTGGTGGAAACCGTATTGAACATTCCAGTTGCCTTTGTCTGCAACGCGCCACCGCCGCCAGCCTGTACAATGTAGTTGGCAACGCTTGGCACGGTGAAATAGCCGATGATGCCTATGATCATGAATATCATGTACGCGGTATCTGTATGGTTGAAAAAGGAAGCATCACCAGTAGCATTGATTTCGACAATATCCATCTTCAGCATTTCCTGCTGTATCTTTCCGATGATAGCACCGAAGATATTGGCGACCGGTAACCATAGGAAAATATTGATGTAGCGGGCAAGCCACGCAGTCAGCGTGTGCTGGAACCCGTCAAAGACGGCAAGTCCGAAAATGAGCGGACCGAGTATCGACAGTACGATCAGCTGGAAAGTCCTGAGCGTATTGATGCAGAGTGCAGCACCTTCAAATATGATCTGAAGGATTTCACTTACTGCCTGACGTATGAGGTACTTGATGGCGTACATCGCCTTTTGCCCATTGAAAAGGAAGCTGTTGCCAAAACTTTCCAAGATGTTCTGATTTGATGGATCGGCACCATCGTGCGTATATCGATACCAGCGATCCTGGTCGCCAAGGCCGTCCGCTCCGATGTACATCTGCCATTGCTCACTTTGGTAGGTCGCTTCGGCACGTTTTTTAAGGAGTACTGCGACCGCTGCATTTGAATTATCGACCATTGCCGCAGTACCGGTCACGGTAGGCTTCATTACCGTATTGATCATTGCCAGCACTGATGGAAAGATCATGATGCAGAACCCTAATACAAAGGGACGGAACAAGGGAAAAAAATCAATGGGTTCCGCATTTGCAATATGCTTCCAGACTCTGTACGCTATGTACCAGGTTGCGGCAAAGCCCGCAATTGCCCTGGACACTCCGATCAGTTCACTGCATAGTGGCATCATTTCATCGTAGATGTTTTCAAGTACACGGTGGAAACTGGCAACGCCACTGTCAGAAGATTGTGCAAATGTTAAAATAGGTATGCACGTCAGCATAAGTAATACTGTTGTTTTCAATAGCTTTTTCATTTTCTTAGTATTTTATTCCATATAGTTTTTCCACTGATTTCACATCATTCCTTTCACGCTGGCGCTGTAGTGCCAGCGCTCCGGTAGAGTTATTGAAGGCTTTCAGGAAGTTCAGCTTTTCCTCCATGTCGGCGTAGATCCGATCAATTGCCTGCAACCGTTCGTCGTCCGACATCCGGGTCTTGCCGTTGGTGAGAATGGTGGTCAGTTCCTCCAGGTTGTTCAGGCTCTGGTTTAGGAGCTGGTTATACACCCTGCTCATATAGTCCAGTTCCTGAGGACCGAACATCTTGCTGGAGCTGAAACGGGCATAGGCTTTCCGGTTCTCCGCCACCAGTTGGTATTGGTATTTTATAATGGTCGCCACCCGGCTGTAGTTGCGTACGGTCGGGCTAACATTCAAAAGACCATCGAGGTAGCTCTTGTGCTGGCTGTAATCGCCCTTTGATATGTCTCTGATCTCGTTGTAGCCGTTATTGAGGATGTCGTAGGCATCCTTGAACTGCGTTAGGATGTTTTTCATCTGCTTTAACTTGGCAATATTGAGCGCCAGTTGTTTTGCTTCCTGGCTCTGCGCCATTGCACGGTTGCTCTGGCTGATGGCTACCATCGACCATACCATTATTGTAAATGCGATATTTTTCATGGCTATTCTTTTTTGTTGTTATCCAGCCCGTAGAGTTGTATTACCCTTTGGGTATCTTGTCTTTCCCTTTCACGGGCGCGTTTGATGTTTTCGATATTGTTGCAGAACTGGCGGGAAAACATATAGGCACTGACCATGCGGTCGTGCAGCAGGTCGATCCTTTCGATCCGCTGGTCATCGCTCATTTCCAGTTGGTTATTTGAGGTTACCGCATTCAGGTTCCGAATAATATCGTTGCAATCCTTTAGCACATTGTCGTACACTTTAAGGAAATAGGCAATTTCGCCCCGCTCATAAATTCCGCTATTAGTCGCTTTGGTGATGGTCGATGGGAAAAAGCGCTTGATTTCGTCGATTACGTCGCGGATGTACTGCGCCTTGTCGCCGTTTTTGATATTTACATTCACAGTAAATAGCGATTTAAAATATTCGCTGTACAGCACCGAGGTTCCGTTTTTGTATCTGCTGATATTGTCCAGGCCCTGCTCATCGATGCGGTTCTTTTCCTTTACGATGGTGGACTGAAGTTTGTATTTGGCGAGCTGTTCCATTTGGATTTTCAGCTCTTTGTTCTTTTGTGCGCTTGCCAAGCCAGCTAAAAGCAGGACAATCGCTGTAAATATGATCTTTTTCATAACGGTCAGTTTTTGTCAATTCCATATAATGCACGCACCTGATCTACGTCTTTTTGGCTCTTCGTTCTCGAAAGGCTCAACTGGATGTTGCCGGCGCTAAATCTTCGTAGATCGTCATAATTTCGTTGCACGTCTTCGGCAATGGCATTGGTGAGTTCCATCCTTTTGCCGTCGCTCATCTGGGTAGAGTAGGAAGTGGTAATGTTGCGGAGCTGTTTGACATTCTGCAATGTTCGGTTCAGTAGGTTGGTATACACCTTTTGCATGTATTGCAGTTCTTTTGCCGTGAAATTCTTGTCCTTTTTGATCAGCTCCCAAACCTTGCCGTACTCGGTGGTAATGCGCAACTGCATTTGAATAATATCTTTAACACGCTGATAGTCACGGATAGCATCTTTTACCTTTTTCAGTTCGTCGAAATACCGCTGGTACTGTTCTTTTTGTTTTTGCGCCCAATCGGTTATTTCGCTCAGCTTCTGCTTCGCCATCGCGTTTTCCAGTTTTTTCTGCGCATTTTGGAGGTCTAACACACGGTTCTGCTTCTTTTGTACAGCCAGGTCGGCAGCTTTTATAGCCTTGGTCAGCACCGCTTTGATCAGTCCGATGATACCTGCGTGTGCCTGCTGGGTGGGCAGGATGACAATCGCTACAAAAGCAAGTGCCATCGCTATTTTTCTTAGATACTTCATTGTATTTGATTTTATCGGTTACTACTTTTTGCTCCGGATGGCATCTGCCATCGCCATAATTCCCTTGCGGATGTCCCCGCCGAATTTTTCGGCATAGTACATTAGTTTTACTTTTTCGGTCTGCTCTGTGGTATAGGCCAGGTACTCTTCAACCGAAACTTCGGTTCGGTAAACTTTGGAAAGCATGCCGCCCAGACTGATAAAAACTTCCTTGTATTTTTTGGTCGGATCATTTGCCTTGTTGACCGAAAGCACCTGTGCCTTTTCCTTATCTGTCAGTCCCAAAAGTTCCTGTATCTGATCAAACTTGTTCTGGTATTTTGACTGGTCGAGCAGTATCTTGCAATCGCTGTTGTTGATGATAGCCTGTTTGACAACAGGGGAACTAATGATGTCTTCAATCTCCTGGGTTACGACTATGGCTTCACCAAAGAATTTACGGACGGTCTTGAATAGGTATTTAATGTACTCGGCAAATCCTTCGGTCATCAACGCTTTCCAAGCCTCTTCGATCAAGATCATTTTCCGGATACCTTTTAGTTTCCGCATTTTACTGATGAACACCTCCATTATAATGATGGTGACCACCGGAAACAGGATCTTGTGGTCCTTAATATTGTCCAATTCGAACACGATAAAACGTTCCTGCAGCAGGTTCAGGTTTTCAGTTGCATTGAGCAGATAGTCGAACTCGCCACCCTTATAATATGGGCGCAGTACATACAGGAAGTTGTTGACATCAAAATCGCGATCCTTTACATTTTCTGCTTCCAGAACCGGTACATATTTTTCCTTTAAAAACTCGTAGAAGGTATCGAAACAAGGGAAAAGCTTTTTGTTCTTTTCCAGCTCGTCGAAATACCCGGTGATGGCATTTGATAACGCCACGTATTCCGAACGCTTGAATTGCTCGTCATCTTTTTTCCAGAGGGCAAGCAGAAGGGTTTTAATACTTTCCTTTTTTTCGGTGTCAAGGTTATCACCTTCACTAATAAAGAAGGGATTAAAGCGGATGGGGTTTTCCTCGGAGTAAGTAAAGTAATACCCTTGGACCATATCACAAAGCCCCTTGTACGAGTGCCCAACATCTACAAGGACAATGTGCGTTCCCTGTTCGTAATAACTTCTCACCAAATGATTGGTAAAAAAAGATTTTCCTGATCCATTTTTGTCAGGGGATGCCGGGCTATTTAATTAAAAATAGCCCGGCATCCCCCGCTTGGGCCTAATATGAACTTGTTCCGATTTGTGCTAATGCCGTTTTCCATCGGTTCATCGGAAATATCCACGTGAACGGGTTTTCCGGTCAGCCTGTCACCAAGCCGGATGCCAAAAGGACTAATGGAAGTTCGATACCCAGTTTCCAAATTCAAAAAACAGGTTGCCTGTTCAGCAAACGTATCGAACGTATCGTTCATTGGGAAATCGGCACTGTTACCGGGAATGCCTGCCCAAAAGATTTGCGGCGCCCCCACGGTTTCCAACTTTGCAGATGCATCCATTTGAGCCAATGCCGATGAAACCATATTACGGAGTTCCTTCAGTTCGTCCTTTTCGTTCGTCCAAGCAAGCACATTATAATGTGCTTTCACTGGGAGCCTTTGCTGACTTATGGCTTCGTTGAGAAAATCATTAGTGGCATCGCGTGAAATGGTATTCTCACGGCTGTATGCCGACAGCGATTGCAACCGGAGCCTTTTGCTTTCCAGCTGTTTCAGTGTTTTTTGGGCATCATCTACAAATATGTACTGGCTGTAAACATGGTTGCAGGAAAGCAGTTGTCCCAAAGGACTTGCGAACCCCACTGAATATTTAGTACGATCGGTTGAATATTTGTCATACGTTATCTTACTTGAACATTGTGCGGGAAGGTCTTCGGCAGCACCCAAAGTGTAGAGCAGGCAATGCTTATCCCCAACTTGAAGCCCTTCGTCAAAGCAGATGTCACCGTAAACTAGATCCCCTTTTCGCTCGTTGAGACAGAGATATTTTTCGATCAGTCCTACCTGCGTCGGTTGGCTCATCAACTGTTCGGCATGCAATCGGGTAAGCGTAATAAACCCGCTATCTTCGAGGATGCGTTTGAACTGGCCCACGCTGTCCAGAAACTCCTGGAGCATTGTCGTGCTGATCGTTTCTTCAGGCACTATATTCCTGCGGATCAGGTTGGAAAACAGGGATGTTGCCGGTTTTCGTCCGTTGGGCGATTTGGTTAGCATGATATAGCAACTGTGATCTAAAAACGGGCGTTCGTTAAAAAAACGCTCGCTGCTCCGGGTCAGAAAACTGGTGTCTTCCTTGCTGAAATCTGCTTTATATTTTGTCTGTACGAACCAATCCTGTTTGTACAGCACACTATGTTTTGGTAATACTTTGATAGCCTTCACCCATGCATGGTGAAAGGCTTCGTATTCCTCATTTGATTGGGTGAACACTTCGGGCAGTTCAGCCTTGAATACTACCGTTATATCCCCTTTATTGCTTAATATGCAATCATGTTCTACGTCCATGATTGGAAATATTTCCTTCAACACTTTTTCCATCTTCACATTTCTTTTTTGGGCTAGGCCCGTTTTCCAAACACTATTTTATCTTCCCATTTTCTTTCCCTTTTTTCGGGATCGTTCCTGCGTATTGTTCTCGGCGCTAGAAAGTCGTTTTAGTCCTTTCGTCAATACCGCATTGAAGTTTATCTCATTTAAATTTTCGTCTGCTTCCGAAACTAATTTTGCGTCAAAACATGATTTTTGAGGTACTGTCGTTAGAATATCTTTTAGGTTTCCACTTATTCTGGCATAGCCAACGGGATCCATGATGTGAGGTGCAGGAAAAGATACCCATGCGCAGTTTTCGGGTATTTGACCCAAATCGTTAACATCTGCCAAAGTTCTTTTTTGAGGATCATAAGGAATGAGGCATTGGGTCTTATCTTCAGATAGGTATTCTCCCAAGTCTGCAAATTGAATTCCAGCGTTTTTCTTGAAATCATTGTGGGGCCTTAGCATGAACATCCTAAAATCAACATAAAAAATACGTCCCATAATTTCAAGGGTGGTGAGCCGGCCCTTATTTATCCTCTCATATAGTGCCTGCTCATTTTCTGTGAGAACTTGTCCTTTTTCTACCTTTCCCTTAAGTTCTGCCTCAAGTACAGTTTCAAAATCTTTTTCCATTTCAATTATTGTTATTGATGTTAAGGCGTTGAGAAATCTTACGGTTTTGAGTTAACCCCATTATTCTAACCATTTTATCTTCCCATTTGCCTTGAGCGTCTTGATGAATTTATCTGTGGCAGCTTTTGTTCCGCCTGGTTGATCTTTGCCAGCTTATCCAACCAATTGCTTTCACCTTTGAGTATGGTTGCCGTGAAATGGTTCTGCTGACCTTCCAGCGGCTCGAAATCTTCCCGTGCCCAGCCACCCATGACCGAATACTCCGTCGGAGCCATCCTGTCCAGATGGGGAAAGGCAACCAGGATCACATTTTCAGGAACCGCTGTAACGGTACGATAGTCCATCTTTACAAATTCGTGCTTCTTTGTATCGTAGGGAATTTCGCATCTGTCGGTTTTTTCCATAAAATGTGTCTTGAACACGCGGAACGGAATGCCCGTCGAATTTTCATCTCCTTTGGGCAAGATGCGCCTTCGTGCGAAGTCAATCAAAAAGGTATGCCCGTTAATGTCCAGCGTAACCTCTCTGTTTCCTTGTTTATTAGGTATTTCCATATTCGTTTCCATTTTTACAGCTTTTCCTGACTTCATTATTCAACTGTTTGGGGAGCGTTATTCGGTTTTATCTGTTCAAACCTTTGCATTTTTTCTTTACTACTAGTGGAGGTAGCCCTTCCGCTTTCCGGTTCATCTTTACGAACTCTTCGAGATAACTATCTTTTCCGTGAAGTACTTCTACTTTGAAATGGGATTTTTGAGGGATTTCCTTTAGGATATTTTCATAGAGTGTCCCGAAACTTCTCGCATATCCGACCCGATCCATTACCGACGGATATGGAATTACCACAACAAAAACACCTTCTGGTATCTCAAAGAAACAGTCGAGGTCAATTTCCGCGATACAACGCCTATTACTGTCGTATGGTATTTCATATCTGTTCATTTCATCATTGTGAAAGTCATCCAGATCGGCAAAACGAATACCCGAACTCATGAAATCTCCACTGGGTTCCAATTTTTGCAGATGGTAATTGACGTAGAAGATATGTCCGGCGATTTCTACTGTTGGATGCTTTGCACAATTTAAGCGCTGATATAAAGCCTGTTCGTCAATCGTAAGCTTTTGCTGTTGGTTGACCTTCGCCTGAAGTTCTCCTTTCAGCTTGATCTCAATATCTTTATACCACTTCTTCATGACCGTTTTCCTGTTTTAGTAATCGACTGAAATAATTTCCGATCGTTAATTTTGATCACGTTTGGCACCTGCTTACGGGCAAGTGCCTTCATCAGGCCGTATTCCCCGTATTTGTTGCTCATCGAGTACACTTTGGCAACTACCCCGCCACCAAGAACAGCCGCAATAAGTACACAAACGATGGAGGGAATACCAATGAAGTAGAGTAGGGAGAAGAGGATCAGCACGCCGACAAAACCAATACCCACGTACCAAATGTACTGCGCCTTTAGTCCTTTGAACTCAATACTTTTATTGATCCCTTTGTTGATCTGATAGTTTGAAGTTGCCATAATTTTGATTTATTTTACCGTCCAATTTTTCTTCTGCGGACGTACGTTTTCTTTTGATCCTGAAGGGGGGCTTTATTCTTTTGGTGTAGGGCTTTCCGCAAGCGGAATTCATTAATTACAATAGCAAGATCTTCCTTCATTTCAGGATACTGGTGTTCGATATGTTCTGCCAAAAGAGGTTTGGCCTTTATCATGTCGGAGAAATACTGGAATTTGGCTAGCATAAACTCCCCGGCAGGGATTTCGATCGGCATTTTTCTATTTTTGGCATGGTGAAAAAAAACACGTTCTTCTATGCCACTCGATAACGAACGGTTATTGATTTTGAAGTTCCGGTCTATCAGGATATTGTAATCTGTTTCACCCAGAAGCTCCTCTTTTTTAAACCCGTATCTTTTGGCAGTCCCCCCCAGATCCATCTCGATAAAATTTGGAATTTGGACATAGAGGAATTCGTCTAGTTCTTTTTCCATTTCAATTCTTGCATCGGCGATGAAATTTGGTGCAAGGCAATGTTTTTCCCTGTTGTATAAAAATGAATAGCCTTCCAGGCAATATCGCATATCGGCAGCACTGATAGTGTTAGAGGGATTTTCCTTGTCAATGATCTGAAAACCGTCAACATCCACCAACCAGGTTTTTCCTGCTATTTCTATTTCCGGGATTTCTGTCTGCGCTTTCATCGTTTTAATATTTGTCCTTTTGTGATCAGTTGATTGTTTGCTAATCCGAGCTTGCCATTGTTCCTGATGGGCTATCGGCCTAATTTTCTTCTGGTTCTATGTACATGCTGGTTGTCGCTCAGGTACCTGTTTTTCGCTGGGCCACTCCATGCGGAGGTAACCACCAGATCGTTTCTGATTTTGGGAACCGTGTTCTCGGCTCTATTGTCAATTGCACGAGGTCTGTCCGTTATCCCAGCGTAGATCTGTAGTTTGCGGAATAGAAAATCTTCCAGACGGATTTCAGTTGACATTTTTCCGGGAACAGCATTTTCCGAGAAAATTCCATCTTCTATCACCTGGGGCATCGCTCCCAGATCGATCTTCAGGTTTCGGTCTTCCAGGATCAGATAATCCAGATTGTTCCCGGCTTCCAATGCTTGATTGGTACACCCATAGCGCTGCGCCACACCAATGGCATCCATCACGGCGAAATTGGGTATCTGGATATAGAGCATTCCGCTTTTTATCTGTTCCCGACTGATTTCCACTTTATAGTCCGTCATGAAATCTGATATCAGGTTCCGGCTCGCCCTGTCGTATAAAAATGTGTACCCGTTTTCGGAATAGCGCATTTCTGCCGCTTTCATCTTGTTTTCGGGATTTTCCCTGTCAATAAGTTGAAAACCATTCACATCCACGATCCATCGCCGTCCGTCTATCTCTATTTCCGGGAGTTCTCTTTGCTTATCCATCATCCTATCTCTTAAATTTCATCTTTGTATTTTTCCGCATCTGCGCATACATTCTCTGTTGAGAATTATCAGGTTTCATTTTTATGACCTTTGTACTTTCTTCATGGTCAATCCCTTCCGCTATCGTCAGCATGGGTTCCCGTGTATCTTCTGGTGGTGGGGAGCTTCCAGCCGTAGCATCCTGTTTTACAGCGGCTATTTTCTGCATGATCTTTTTTTCGAGCACCTTCAGCTCCGCTTTCAGATCTTCCAGTTCTTTTTCCCTGGCGAAAGCCCTTTCGTTCAATGCTCTTACTTCCGAAATACTTTTCTCCAGTTCGGCGATCTTTTCCGAAGTGTTCTTTACCAGCGTACCGACCCGATCAATGGCGTTCAGGAAATGCCTGGCCGCAAGTTTTGGGTTGTCAATATTTGGCCATCCGTTGTTGTAGAGATATTTAATGCCGTCTTGACCACGTTTTGCGTAGAACCTGTTCTGGAAACCGTTTTTGTCGTCAAAATCGAGAGAATATGCCTGGATATACAGATCAAAGCCGTATAACGAACCTATCCGTTGTTCGAGGTTGTTCATGTCTTTCGGATGCCAATTGCGGAACAGATCGATAGTGTGCTTTCCAAGGGTTTCGCTATCACTACTTTTTATGCCGATCAGCTGTAAGGGATTTACTTTTATCCCATCCTTTCCGACCTGCAGAACCGAATGGTAATGGGCTTCGTCCTTTTGGAATTTTTCAAGCATCCTTTCCTGGCTGTCTTTTTCCCGTGCCATTCTCTCTACCTCCAAACGGTTATAGCTGACCTCCTTATAGTGGATTTTTTTTAGTGCTTCCAAAGCCGTAACCCTCTTTTCCAGTTTTGCCTTTTCCATCAGCGAGGTGTCTCCAGACAGGATCGCAAGGTATTCGGCAAAGTTCATTCCTCCATTCTCATCGATTGCTCCTTCGTCAATGCTTCGTACCTGAAGCTGGTTATTCTTCATCTGGCTGATGAAAAACTGTTTGTTTTTCAAGAGATTAAACTTATAGGCGTCTAGCGACCGTTCCGTGGCATATATGTAATTCAGTACATTATTGTCCCGAAATTGCTTTGCCACCCAGTTTCCCTGTCTTGCCCCGCGACCGGTACGCTGCTCGAATTCCGAAGGTTTCCACGGAATATCCAGATGGTGTATCGCTACTATCCTTTGCTGGGAGTTGTTGCCCGTTCCCAGTTTTTCGGTGCTTCCCAACAGTACCCTAATATCACCGTCATTGACCTTTTTGAATAGTTCCGACTTTTGTTTTCGGCTGTAACTATGCACAAAGGCAACTTCATTTTCGGAAATTCCAAAATCGTTGACCAGTTTATCCGTTAGCGCCTGGTAGATGTTAAACCCGTCTGTTCCGGGAGTTCCCATGTCACAGAACACCAACTGGGTACCTTTGTAGCTTTCCGTTTCGCGGTGTATCTGGGCAATATTCCTCGCACAGACATTGATCTTGTTGTCCGGATGGTCGCCGTATAGGTTTTCATTGATCAGCCGCATATCCACGGCCAGTTTTTTCGCGTAATTGGTGGCGATCAGCATACGTGCCTTATCCTCTTTGGACGTAAGTGGTTGCCTGCCCAGAAAAGTTGCATCACCGGTCTTGGCAAAGTGCATCAGCTTTTCGATAAACTCCTGTTGGATTAGAGAAGGAGCGATATTGATCAGCCTTTCATCCACCTGGGGCTTATCGAGCTTGATGTGGTCAGCTGTCTTGTAGTCGGCAATTTCATTATAGAACATGGCCAGCTCCGGAAGCTTGATGAAAAAGCGGAACCGCTCTTTTACAACAATCTCATTGGCTACATTGAACTCGAAGTCGCTGACCTTTTTGGCATGTACGGCTGCCCAGGCATCGAAGCTTTCAATGTTTAAGCGCTCCAGTTCACGTGGACGCAGGAATTTGAAGATCAGGTACAGTTCTGTCAGGCTGTTGGAGATTGGTGTACCGGACAAAAAGGTTACGCAGAGGTCAGCATCGAATTTATCCTGTAGGGTACGCACTGCAAAGAGCATGTTCAGTGCCCGCTGGCTCCCGTTCACATTGCCAAGTCCCGCAACCTGGGTATGCCTTGTGGTAAAGGTGAGATTTTTGAACTTATGGCTTTCGTCCACAAACAGGTGGTCAATGCCGATCTCCTGAAAATTGATGCCCTCGTCCTTTTTGGCATCCATCCGGTCTTTGACATTCTTCAGCTTTACGTCCAGGTTGTTCTTCTTTACTTCCAGACCAGTGCGGGCTTTTTTTGCAATCTCTCCGCCAATGTCTTCCATTGTTTTAAGGTCGCGTTCCACGTTTTCCAGCTCCTGGACAAATATCTGCTGCTGGATTTCGTTTGACTGCTCTATCTTTTCGAACTGTTCGTGCGTCATGATCACACAGTCCCAGTTGTTGTTCTTCATTTCATGGAGCAGGCGCTGGCGGTTCCGGGGCGTAAAATCATTTTCGCCCGGTGCCAGCAACCTTGCTTTTGGATAGGCCAAACGGTAGGCATCGGCAATCTGCCCAACATTTGATTGTAGCGCAAGTATCGCAGGCTTATGGATCAGTCCCAGCCGTTTCATTTCATGGGAGGACACGATCATGGTAAGGGTTTTGCCCAATCCCACTTCATGGTCGATCAATGCCCCACGGTTTTGTACGATCCGCCAGATGGCATTTTTTTGTGAGCTGTACAGGTCGGTAATACCGAGTGCTTTGAGGTCAAGTCCCGGAAAAGTCAGATGGCTTCCATCGTATTCCCGCAGACAGTAGCAGTTATAGGTCTCGTTGTAAAGATCTTCCAGCTCCTGCTTCTTTTCGGCAGGGAGTTCCGAAAGCCATTCCAAGAAATTGCTACGGATTTGTTCGATCTTTTCATGTGCCAGCTGTATCGCCTCGTTATCTGGTTTGCGGACGGTCTTTCCGTGCGAAAGTATGACTTCATAGGTAAAATAGGGAGTGGTATTTTCCAGGGCATATTCCAGTAGGGTATAGCCGTAGGTTTTACGTCCCGATTTGGTCGTTACCGCATACTCGGTATTGACCTTGGTGCCACCCTTTGTGCTTACCTTAAAACTGTCCACAGAGGGGAAGTATGCCACTTCTGATTTGCTATCGAACAGTTTGGTAGCAAAATCCTGGTAGAGACCAGAAGGTATCCAGCGCTCACCAAGGTTGAATTCAAGTAGTTCGAACGGTATCTTTTCGGGCTGTGACCGTTCCAGGGCAGCTACACTGCGCTGGTACTGTTGATTGCCGGGTTCATGTTCCAAGGCTTTACGTCCCAATTGTAATTTTCGCACCACATTACCGCTCAGGTAATGGTCGGCTGTTTCCCATATATTGCCTACCGGGTTCAGGTAGATATGATCGCCCAATAGGGAAATTGTCTCTTCGGTAGTGCGCTGCAACGAACTGCTGATCATATCAAGATCAACCCGGCCTACCTCGTTCAGGGCGTACGCCAGTGCGTGTGCAGGCTGATCCGTTATAAACCTTTCCTGTTTTTTGACGATGGATGTGGTAAGGATGTCCGCCTTTACATACTGGTTGCCCTCCCTGCGTTCCAATGAAGAAAGGACGATCAGCCCACAGCCTGCATCTTCCATAATGCGTACCCGGTTCCGTTGGCTGTTCAACGCTCCGTGCATCGCAACGAAGTTTTCGTATTGTTCGTTGAGTGCATCACGTTGTCCCTGCGGAATGGGTTTCCCGTCCAATTCCATTGCAGAGAGTTCCATGTAGGCATCACGTAGCTGGCAGTATTGGGTATTGAATGCCAAGTTGGACTGTGAACCAAGCTGCTTGAATTCGGCCCTGCCAAATTCCAAATCGAGCTTTACCAGTTGCCCGACTTCTCCGTTGACCACTACCAGCGTACCTTCACGGTAGTAAGGTTTGATGATATGGGTGCCGATAACGGGCGTTTTCTGCAGCGCAAAGGCATCGGCCAGTAACTGGTCTCCCTCATAGCTGTATGTGTGGTCGAACTGGTGCAGTTTGGTAGTGGCCTGCTCCAATATGGCCCGTATGTCGCCTGCCTTGTGCCACCGCTCGCTCACGGTGATTTCACTTACATTGGAATATAGCTTGTACACGTACTGGTTGCCCTTTTGCTGTTTGGCGGTAATCAGTACCAGTGTCTCGTGCGTAGGATTATCAGTTGTACGGATGGTGCTCACCATACGGGCGGTTTCCCTCCGTACCGTTTCCTGGTCATTGTCACTGATATAGACCTTTGCACGGTTCAATGCCTCAACAGGAGCAATATCGAATAGTCCCAATTGTACACTGGCATCCAAAACCATACTTTCCGGCATGGGCAGGTAGGTAAGCCTCTTGGTGGGAACTTCCGTTTTTTCTTCTGCTGTCGTTGGTTGTACGAGCTGTTTTGGAAATCTCGATTTGATAAAGAACCGATCGAGATCGGCCGTTAAGATTGCACTAAATCTTTTACCTATATCATGAATATCTCCTTTTTGTAGTACTTCCTGGTGGGGCTGCCCATATTGGTTCCTGCCCTCCGAGATGGTATCTGCACAATAATTTTCGGGATGGTTTACAATATAACTGTTCAGGTAGTAAATACCGAACTCGTTATGTTGTTTTTCGCACTCCAGCAGCTGGTGTTCGGCTTCAGTCAGTCCGTCCTTGCCGTCCCGCTTCTGTACGATCAGCAGATGGTTCGGGGCCTGTGTACCACCGGTTTCACTCATCAGGTTATCGGGCATTACCGCAAGGCTCAGAAAATCGGCCCGTTCAAAGAGGTATTTCCTAACTTCCATGTTCGAAGGGCTGTTCAGAAAACCATCAGTAGTGATAAAGGCCATAATCCCGCCATCGGCCAGTTTGTCCAGTCCTTTGGCAAAGAAGTAATTGTGTATTTTTCCTGTAATATCAGTAGATCGAAATTCCTTGTCATGGACGCCAAAGTTTCCGAAAGGAATATTGCTCACTACCAGATCATAGGTTCCATTGTCATCAACAGGTGTTTCTTCAAATCCACAGATATGTGTTTTGATATCTTTTTCCAATGTAGAATTGATAGCAGATAGGATCAATCCTGTTAGCTGATCCTTCTCAACTGCCACCACCTGCTGCAGATAAGGCAGTGCTTTTACCGCTTCGGTAATAAATATTCCGGCTCCTGCCGATGGCTCGTACATGCGCAGGGGCTTGATACCTGTTTTATTGAGTACCGAATACAGCGTAGACGGAACAAAGCCAGGCGTATAAAAGGAAGTAAGCACACTGTTGCGCAGGGAGCTGATGATCTGGTCATATTCCTTTTGCTGGAAATTATGGTGTAAGAGTTCGTGCAGGCGCATGATGTCCCCATGTAGGCGAATGTCGGCAGAGGAGACCTTGTCCGCCAGCCACTTTTCAACTGGGCCTATAGGATATAGTACTGCCTTAATGCCCCCAAATCCCGAATAGGATTTAAGGGCAGCAACGTCCGCAGTTGTCATTGACTGTCCCTGACGCCATTTGAGTGCGACCTCTATTGCGGCAATATTAGCCCTAAGCTTATGTAAACTGTTGTAAGCCATTCTTCCACACTTTTCATTCTCACTTTCGCTTAATTCAGATATTCGTTGATTTCGCCCATGATAGCGTAGCGGAGCGCACGCTGTACGCCGCTCTGTTCGTCAAAGCCAAACTTTTCGAAGATTGCCCCGCAATTGTCAAGCATGTTCAGCACCTCGTAGGTAAGCAGTTTGCTCTGCACCAATGCATCGTAGGCAATAGGGAATTCCTCTTCTAAAATGCGTTTGACGAAAAGGAACTTAGATGGTCCAAGTTCTTCGATGAGCTGTTGTAGGCATATTTCCTGAACGGTAACAGGTGCTACGCCCTGATCTAAAAGACCATTAGCTTCGGGCAGCACTCCAGCTACTTTCTGCTCCAGATATTCGGTTACCTGATATTTCTCTTGCAGTTCGAACATTAGTTCCGGATTGTGGCTGGCGATATAGCCCCACAACCGTTCTTTCAATACCGTTTCCATAACATTATGCTTTAGGTTATACACCAAAAAATGCCTGAATTACTGTCGTCACGATCACTAGGAACACACAGCTTCCAAACCATGCGGCGGCCACTTTTCCGGTATCTGGATCCCCGTTGTTCCACTTCTGATAGACCTTTACAGCGCCGATCAGCCCTAATAGTGCGCCCACGGCGTACATCAAGTTGGTTCCGGCGCCGAAATAGCTTCTCACTTCCTGGTTTGCCTGGTTAATTCCGGCAAGACCATCTTGTCCGTAAACCTGTTGTGCCAATAGTGTCAACAACACTGCTGAGGCAATTATTTTTTCGAAATTGCCCCCACGATTTCCTCTACACGTTTTCATATTGACTGAATAATTAGTTGAAAAAAAGAATGCGGAACGTTTTTCGCCGACACAAAGCCCCACCTCACATCTTCCATTACACTGGCTTGTTCGGGGATCCTCGCTCCGCAATACTGTTATTTTGCTTATCGTATTTTCACCAGGCTATCGATCATGCCTGGCAATGGTGGTTTTTCTTTTAGAAAAGCGGAGCGGCTTCGCCGAAACTCCGTCCCCAATTCACTTATTCCATCCCACTGGACAGTTCGGGGAAGCGCACTCCGCTCGAACATTTACACTTTCAATCCCACAATACATCTACTTCCTCCACACTTAGCCTAAATGTTCCGTATTTTGAGCATTCTGTTGAGATCAGCTCGTTGATAGATGGTCTGTATAGCGAATGTTGTAGGCCATCGCATTTAGATAGTACCGAGTGGATCGATGCCTTGAATTGTTCGGGATCGTTCAAATCCGTTGAAGCCTCTTTGATCAGTTGTACAATTGAAGTGATCAGGGCCTCAACCTTGTCCATTTCAGTATCGCCTTGTTCGTGGATTTCTTCCACTATTTCAGTATTGATGTCGCTTTCATCTTTGCTAAAAACGACTGCCATTTCCTGATTTTCGTTTTTTCGGCTAGCGAAAAGATTTTTTAATTTTTGGGGATAGTACCGTATAAGTACGTACAGATAGTAGATCACTGTGATCAGCCCAATGGCTTTAAAAAAATCCAACCAACTAATTTGACTTAACATAACTCCTTCGTTTTAGTTAAACTCTAATTTCCGTGCGAATTGTTGTCACAAAGTAAGGGAATAACCAAATGCGTGGAAATCACAATTTTTTGTTGTTACAATTGTTATGTATTTAAAATCAATTAGTTAGCAGGTGTTTTTTTAGTGTCAAGTTTTGATACAGGCCGATGTTTAGGCGAGGGCCTCGGAGCGCAGCAAGAAATTCCGCCATAAAATGCGTTGCTTCTTGCGCTTGCTCGGCAGTAGCTAAGACGAACCGCCATTCTTAATACTGGTAGTATGAAAAGTTTAAAGAAAACTGGAAGTTGGCAGGTTTCGGAAGTGGAGCTTGTCTATAAATACAAGGTAAGCCTTGCGCTTTTACCAAGGGTAACAGAACCATCAGATACTTACAAGGATTTTTCCCAGCATTGGGATATGGATTAGATTGACCATATTGAGCGGGAAAAGGTGTTAATGCTCAACCTCGGAAACAAGGTGCTTGCAATCTATGATCAGGTTACGGGGGGATTAGATGGCGTGATCATAGATTCCCGTGTAATATTCTCTGTAGCATTGTTAATAAAGGCAACGTACTTAATTCTGGCACACAACCATTCATCGGGCAATCTCCGACCGAGCCAATAGCCTATATGTTGCTTACAGCGGGGGAAATTACTGCAGATAGAAATAGTGGACCATCTTATCATAATCCGGGAGGGGTACTATTCTTATGGAGATGAGGGGCTATTGTATTAGCCCCTTTTTTCAATAACCGTCAATCCACTTCATCACCTTTTTCAGCCATTCGAGCAAAAGGTCCTTAGTAACCTGTTCCGGATTGTATGCACTGCTTCGAACTGCCGAAGGGGACAGGTGATCTTTTTGGATCGAACTGCAATATTTGATTAGCTGCTGGTAAAGTGAATTCATGGATTTTGCAGAGATAATACCAGCATCAAAACCTGCACGAATGAGAATTGCCAGCTGATCGCTTGGCAATAGCCATTTGATACGTTCCATGTTATGGGTTTCTACTTTGCTCTCCTGGGCCTTTTCCAAAATTTCCCATTCATTTTCAATATAGCCTTTTTCCAGTGAAAACCAATGATCGAGAGCATCTGTGATGTCCAGATGGTCAGGATGTAGTTTAACGTCCGGTTTTCGGTGGAGCTGAAGGAAATGCGTACTGAATAGGTTTAGCTTTTGCAGCTTGAGAGAAAGGCTCCCTGCCATCTGGATGCGCTTGCGAAGCCAGAGCTGCAGCATGCTGATGTAAGATTTGCTGTTGTAGTTCATGTAGATCAAAACTTCATCAACGGGAGCAAAAACATCGATCTTGTGATTTTCCCAATCGATACGTTCAAGCCGTTGGGCGAGGTCGCGGTGGTAGATGATCAATTTTACATCAGCTTTTAGCGCATCGCCATTTGCGAACCTACGTAGTTTATCCAAGAGCATTTCGATAATGGGCCTGGAATGCGGATAACGTGCTGTCCGCTTCTCCAAAATTTCGACTTTTGCCGAAACCTCCTTGCAGACACCTTCTGCAAAAATGGCGAACATGTTTATCATGGCCTTGTCTTCTACGCACTGTATAGCGGCAATTAACTGTTCTCTTAATTCTAGCGGAAAACTAGAATAATCTTGTAGTGTAAATTCATTAGTGTTGTGAATAGCCATATATATCTAACTTTTATTAAACCATTCTAGTAGACTTAAAAAAAATTGAGGGGTTGTCTATTAGATTTATTTTTATCGCAAAAAACCCATAAGAATTTCTTCTGATGGGCAATCATAAAAGTTTGTTTGTTTAGTGAAAGTGTCAATGATAGCGGGTGTTTCCAGATGTTCTCGGAACAGATTTCCGCACTTGAAAAGCTTTCTATTTTTGTATCAATAATTGTTTGATTTTGTTACCCCTGAAAATGATTTTTTTTGAATTTTCACAAAAAGCAGCTTGCATTATTGCACTTCTATTACGGTGGTAAAAGGGGATTTTTACCGCTAGAATTAAGTCTGGCTTTTATTGTTTGATAGGAGTATTCCATCTTTATGGCCCTTTAATGAAATACTGGGAAGCATTGTGTTTGCCAGGAAGGGATGTTTAAAAGCAAAAGGGGGTTATTTCTGGTCAGTTCCGATAAAAATCACATGCATGTCGACCTTTAGGGCCTTGCAGATTTTGTAGTAGGTTTCAAAGCTTGAACCTTTTTCTCCCCTTTCGATCCTGCTGAGCGTACTGATGTCTATGTCTGCGGCATAGCATAGATCTACCTGTGACATGTGGAGATCTGAGCGAAGCCTTGCCACATTTTCGCCAATCTTTGATTTCAGATATTCTCTTGCAGGATATTCCACACTACAAGTTTTTAAAAAAAGATTGGCTTTACTATAGGATTATAATCCTATATTTATGCTCTGATTTCAAAATGGGGGAATACAAAACAGATTTTCAGACTGTTCTGTAATGAAGGAAAATTCCTTTCCATTTTCATATTTGTTGCGTTTTGTGGCCGCAACGAATTCGCATAAGCGTAAAAATTATTAAACACAAGCTCAAGAACCAGAAAGTTAACTATTCACGCTCCACACACCCCTTTTTTACCACACATCTAATTTCCGGGATCAATTCCTCGGATAAATCGTTTATAATCTTCACCAGTTCCTTTGCAGGTTAGTTTACTGCTTGGGCTGGCACTAATATGAATTTAAAATAATGGGAACCGTAAAAATTAAGATAATTGAATTGAAGTCAGTTTTGGTAAGGTTGATTGCCGATGAACTGAAAATTGCGAAGATCGCAGATGATCTGATGAAAGAGGGACGGGACGTAGGACATTTTCAGTTCTCTATTGGTTCGGCAGTGTTCTTTTTGACGGGAACGATCCATCTCGATGGCGATATTGATCTTTTGGAGTGGTACGTTAGACAGATAGAACGGAATTTTGATATTCCTTTTGAAAACGAAGACCAACGCCATGATGTGGCAGAAAAGATCTTGTTGGGCCTGGTGCAATGGAAAGCTCCAGAGGTAGAGTTCAGAACAGACCTATAACACTGTCACTATGATATTGGAATTTATGGAAGTAATGGACGTGGGATTTTTTGGGAAACAGCGATTGCTGATGCGTGCCAGTAAAGGGGGTAGCTTAGCCCACCATCATATTTTCAAGGGAACAGCTTATTTTTATACGTTCCCCGACTTTCTGGTTGCAAAGGGAGATTACGTGGTGCTGTACATCAATCGTGGAGAACGGCAAACAAAGGTATTTTACAAAGACACCTGTCATTTTTTCTTCTTCGGGAAATGGATGTCGTTTTGGGAAGCGGTACCAGATAAAATCAGCATCGTTTATGACGAGAAACTGCTAAAAAATCTTTCACTAGATAAAAGATGATGCGCACATGTGTGCATTTTGATTATTTTTGTAGTGGTTATTTACATCGATCTGTCGTTAGTATGGCAGATAGCGTTAGGAAGGGAAGAGGTCTATTGGGCCTCTTCCTTTAAAATTAAATCGTAATTTTGTAGACCATTACATTTCCGCATGGATGTTCGGCTTTTTCATTAGGATCTCCGTCAAGAAATCCAGGTATTCCTTTTCTGCCTTGTGGTAGGCCAATTTGGCTTCAGCAAGTTGATCCAGGAGTTTTTTGTCAAAAAAGCCATTTCCCTCGTCCCAAAGTTTCTGCTCTGCTTTTAGAAAGAGGTCTGACTTCAGTTCAAAATCAATGCGCAGGGTGGCTAGTTTCTCTTTTAGGGTCATCCTTCAATTGTTGTACGGGGCTAAATTACAGAATATTTCATTTTCAGTTTCACTTTTGCTAACTTTGGCATAACCAACTGACCTAATGGCTACTGCGTCAAATAATAAAGATCTCCAGCTCCTGCAGAAATTAAAGGATGGAAGCCAATTGGCTTTTGAGGAACTTTATGGAAAATATTCCAAACAGATGTTGTGGAAGTTGAGGCAGATGGTGAAAGATCCGGATGATGCGGATGAGCTGTTGCAGGATCTGTTCGTAAAAATATGGGAAAAGCGTGAGCAGGTCTCATTAGAGCTGTCATTTGAAGCATACTTATATAGGATAGTACAGCATATCGCGATAGATTATTTGCGCAAGCTTTCCCGCCAGGCGAAACTTTATGAGCAGGTACAACTTGGCACTACCGAAATAACCGACGATACAATGGAACTGCTGCAGGCAAAGGAAACCCAGAACTTGCTTGATGAAGCTGTTTCTTTGCTCCCTGAGCAGCGCAGGTTGGCTTTTACACTTTGCAAGATAGAGGGAAAGAGCCATAAGGAAGCGGCAGAGATCATGAAGATAAGCCCCAATACCGTGCACAACCATTTGGTTAAGGCCGTTGGAGCGGTGCGAGATCACTTGGAAAAATCCGGCAAAGAGCTGGTTCCGTTGGCCCTATTGGTAGTTTTTTACAGTTCCAATTAGCAAAATAGGATCAATTTTGTTTCATTTGCGGGCAACAATTGGCTATTCATGTCGGCACAGTTCTCTTCTAAGCATCATTACATCCCGAAATTCCTGATCAAAAAGTTTGCAGATGAAAAGGGCAAGGTTTGGGTTTACAATAAGGAAAAGAAAAGGTTCGATAAAGACCCCAAAAGCCCAGCTGGCGTGTTCTATGAGCTGAACAGAAATACATTTGATCTTAATGGAACAACAAGCGATATCATTGAAAAAAGATACAGCAAGATCGAAACTATGTTGTCGCCAGTGTTGACGCGTGTGCTTCAAAGCCAAACGCTTAATGGAACAGACCTCACCTGGCTCATTTACCTGGCATCGTTGATGAAGTGGCGGGTACCGGCGCAGGATGATGGGGTTCGCAAAATGCTTAGATCAATTGATGTGCAGGCACTGGGCCTGAAGATTGTTCCGGAGGATAAAAAATTAACTGCAACGCAGCAACAATTAGACGAGATCAATCAGCTGGATATTGTTATAGAGCTGAAGCGGCTCTTGCTAACCGTACAGCCGTTAACGGAAGAAGCCGTTATTGAAGATTTGTTCGACAATAGTTTTATATGTAACCATCATAACCAGCCAGCACTCATTGGTGATACCATGCTGATTGAGGAAGCAGTTTCGGATAAGTTGGGAAATTTCATTTTGCCCTTAAGCTGTGATAAGACCCTTATCTGTAATAACGGAATTAGCAAGACCGTTCCGAATGAATATTTTACCGCATGGAAAGACATTGCAGTTTTCCATATGTCGGAAAAGCTGGTAGCCTGCAGGAACAAAGCCCATCTGCAAAATGTAATTGAACATTACAAAATGCTGGAACAGATGGGCAAGACACATTTGGTTCAGGAAATCGTATTTAGGCTTTTAGACCCAGATGCGCTTGAAGACATATTAAAGCTTTAAGGTAAAGCCCTGTTTGCTGGTCGATCGCTTCAGGTAATAGTAATAATGTCTGAAGCCCTATCGGTAAAATATGTTCTAAAGGTTTCTACATCCATACCCATGTAGGTATGCAGATTGGAGAAAGATAGCATGAACTGGTACATTAGATCGGCCTTATCAGAAAACGCATCCGAATACCGAAAGAGCCTGTCCAGGAGCCAATCTTCCAGCTCACTGCTACTGATCCTGCCGTCTTTAAGAAGCTTATCGGCAAAGATGTTAAACGTGCGCTCAACGCCGAAACTAGCTGATGCAATATGCATGTACTGATCTTTCAGCTTATCTATAGTATCATTTCGTAATTGGAACCAAAGTTTATCGGCAATGGCCGAAATGGTATCTACTGCGGTAAAATCATTGAGCGTATACGCTTCGGCGAGTTTCTTTACCAATACCTGTTCAAAACGTTCCCTATCTGCAATGGAAAGTTTCTCGTATCTCGGCAGATATAGCCTGGTCAGTTCGGGCCGCCCGTAAATGCTTACATGCGTTGGCAGCCGATCCAAAAAGTAATCTGCTTCGGTATTGTCTATTTCGGCATCTGTTGCATCTAAAAGCCGAAAATAATTTTGGTAGTTGTGTGGCGCAAAAGTGTGCCGTTTGCTATAGTGCGGAGCCAGCACAATTCTATAGTAGGCCATTGCATATTGAAATACTTCCTCTTTTGCCTGTTTGCCCAAAGTATCGTAGGCTTCGGAAATCTCTTCCGCAGAGAGGTCTACGCTTTTGTTGAGATATTCGCTGATGAACGCCCCTGCACCATTTTGGCCACTAGTTTCCGATACTTTTTGGGCATTAATGGTATCAATATAATCCTGAAAGGGATAGTGTACTACATTATCGAACGAGAACAGTTTTAGGCAATGCAACAGATAATCGGAAAGGGGCGGGTTATTAGGCTGGAAGAGCAGATCAAGATCTTTTCCGTGAAACACGATTACGCTCTGCCTGCGGCCACGGCTAAGGGCGGCAATAAAATTTTCGCTCAGTTGCTTCCTTGAAATAAATACCCCCAAGGTCCCCTGGAACTTGTTCTCGATTTTGCCGATAAAGGCAAAAAGATCGGAAGCGGCCAAGTTACTGCTTACCCACTTAACTTCCAGCAGTAATACGCGGTTCCATATCTCTATGGCGCCATCTACCTGTTCGCTGCTTCCATCTTTGGTATGGTAGCCCCTTTTGATAAGCGTTTGTTCTTCGGTAAAGACATCGTTGATGAGTTCTTCGAACTTTATGCCCCGTTGTACCTTAAGCGCCTGGTCATCTACGCGGTCGATATCGTTTAACCGTGCAAATCGGTCAATAAACCTTTGTTTCATAGCTCGTGTTGTTGCAACAAATAAAACAATTAAATCAACACCCAAACAGTTCAGCTTCATGTTCTGGCTGTTCCTGCAATTCATCTGGCTCGACCCATTTCCAAAATGTTCAAGTATACCATTCCCAAAATTCGGCTTTCCGGCTGTAGCCTGTTAAAGCATGCAAAAGGTACTGCACAGGCCGGGTTTCTTCACCAAATCCCTGCCGGCATAACGGGCTGGCAGTGGCCAGCCCGCCCTTCGGGACTTATTCCGGGTGAATTTGGTTCAGAACGGCGGTGCAGTGAAATGGGCGCATGTTTAACATGCTTTCCCAATGTGGGAAAGCGCAAATTTTAGTCATGAAAGTATACATGAAAGTTTTATTGAAAGAAGAGTTCAGAACCGAAGAGTTCATCGAGGAACTAAACGACACACTGGTAGCCAGATTTGGTTCGAGCAATGATGTGATGGGCTTGTTTAATACCTGGCAAAGCCTTGGCAAACGAGCACGGCTGTACAACGAGAACCACATTCTTGGCACGGAAAGAATACAGGCCCTGCAAAGACCCATTACCGCCCAGCAGCTGCACGCCGAAATTCGCGAACTTCGCTTTGGCTATTTTGAGGTGGAACTGAATGGTTTCCTTGTACCTGAAGATGCACTTGATGCCATTGCGGTTTGCAAGTGGATTACTGATACACACGCTAGTTACATTATACCGGCACAATCTGAGAACTACGGAAAGGAGGTACTAATGCTACACCTGAACCAACTGCTGACTGAGCACGGATATGACCTGGATGATGCTTGGAAGTAAAAGGGCAATAAAGCTGAAATGGCCTGTGCATGCACAGGCCATTTCTATGTTTGGGAAAATTCTATTGCAGGTTACCTGCTTTTCGCAGTTCGATTATACTGTAGCGTTCCGGAACCGGTTTTTTTGATAGGATCGTTGCTTCGTCTGCTTCTCTATTGTCTTTTTCAATTTTAGCATTAATTGCTGCTACATGATCGCATATGGTTTCCAATACCAGTGCCTTATCATAATCGTACGCTCTATAATGTCTACTGGTACTAGCAAGGCATTCCATGGTACGCATGCGTACAAAAGCCTCGTCAACCTCTGAAATATAAACCACCTGCTCCGTACCATTTTGGTACACCCCTGTTCTTACAAATGTTTTGAGTATGTTGTCATACAGTGATCTAAGTTCCGAGTGCTCAACTCCACCAGGATAAATCCCATCTTTCAACGTCATCAAAAATTGTTCTTTATACATCTGCTCTAATATTAAGTTAGACGGCAAAAATACTTCAGATAATTACGCCCCTAACCATTTTTATGGCATTTAGTTAAGAACAAAGTGACAAGGTTTTGCACATTGTAAGGGGCGTAGGGCCACATTTTATGGATTGCCTAGTGCACCAAATCTTTTTTTTCATTCCGGATAGTCAGTATCTGCTTGGCGAGCGTAGTAATAGTAACGGACGGGCCCGCCGGACAAACAATTTTTACCACTTAAATATTATGAAACAAAATTTAACACCTGATGGCGTGGCCGCCAAGATAGCAGAGGTATATGCTATGACTACTACCAACCGACTTGCAGAAGCAAGCGCAATTGAGACCAGCTTTAAAACATGGATGTCGGATAATTTTAATTTGACAACCGACCAGACCACTTTTCTTACTGGCATTAGCAGTACCGCTGCGGCAAACTATGGCAGCAACTGTGGCATCTGTTTCCGGAACATGCTGCAGATTGCCCTTATTGCGCCAGAACCACCGATACAATCTGACAAATGGTTAAAGCTTACAAACAACATCCTGGTTGCTACTAATGCATCGGGCGCATTGGAATACACCGGTTCATTAACTTTCTCTTATGAATATCGTTAGGAGACAAGAAAGTAAATAATTCACCCGTTTCGAAAGCGAAATGCGATCTAAACCATGCCAGTGTACAATAGTGCACTGGCTATTGGTATGTTGCTACAAACTACGGCCTTTTCTTTTTCTTGTTTCGCTCTGCTTTATTTGAACCACGGGCTTCATAGGAATTGGTCTTTTGCGGAACGTATTGCTCAGCTCGTTGATTTTGCGCTTTGGGATATTGAATTTTTTAAAAATCTCATCGATCGGGAGGGGATTGAACTCTTCGAATTCACCCCGGCACAACCGTTCGAGTATAGTAACAGGGCAATTAGTATGTTCCTTTAATTCATCACACAATACGGCTCTATGATGCGCTGATAGCTGGGACAAATATGATATAGGGTTTACAATCTCGAACGCAAGTTTTTTGGCCTTTCTTTCGGTAAGATTATAATCTTCAAAAATCTTATTGATGCGCTGATTATTATCTGCTTCGTAATCGCCACGGCAGAGCTTTGCAGCGGTTATCAAACCACAGTAAGTATGTTTGTCTAATAAAAAGCACATTCGGCCTCTCTGATGATCATCTAATTCTCTTAGATATGGAAATTCTATCTCGTTACCCATCATACATCCTCCATTTTCATTAAGAAATTGCCCAGATCTAATTTACGCATTTTTTGATTTTGTTACTTTAAGAAATGCACTAAAAAAAATGAAGTAGTGATAGTCACTTTGCTTTTGGCGATCGTAGTATAATAAAAGGGCCTTGCCCGCACCCTAAAAATTATGTCACGTATCGAAGAACTCTACCGCCGTTACCTGGACGGCTCAATTTCAGATTTGGAAAAGCAGGAGCTATCCAAACTATTGGATAATGCTGACGAAACCGAGCTGGCAGAATTGGCGGATATATTCATCGGAAAAGATGCGCCCCATGATCTGAGGCATTTGCAATTTGATGCCGATCGAATTTTGGAGAAGATCAAACTGAAGATTGTGGCGCCGGAGACCGAGACGAAGATACAACCGTTATGGAGATACTGGTTACATGTAGCCGCTATCGCCGCTATTCTTGCGCTGTCGTTTTTCCTTTATCGATATGGGCATAAGGAAATGGAACCGCCTAAAGAATATGCGGCAACCGAACTAAAAGACCTTGCACCGGGCGGCAAGCGTGCAACGCTTACCCTTGCAGATGGCAGGACGATACAATTGGACAATGCCAATGCCGGAAAACTTGCAATTGTTGAAGGCACCACCATCAGCAAAACAGCCGACGGACAACTCACTTATGTCATGTCGAACGATAGTGAGAAAACTGAATTGCAAAGCAGTACCAATACGATAAGTATTCCACGTGGTGGCGAGTATCAGTTGATATTACCGGACGGTACACGGGTTTGGCTCAACGCACAGACCACCATCAAATACCCAACGCGCTTTAATGGAGCAGAGCGGAGGGTAAGCGTAAACGGCGAAGCCTATTTTGAGGTAACAAAAGATGCAGAGCATCCATTTATAGTAGAAACTGACAAACAAGAAATTAAAGTATTGGGAACACACTTTAACGTGAACACCTACAACACTGGAAAAACCGTGACCACACTTGCCGAAGGATCGGTGAAAGTAAGCAGTTCAGAAGGTAGTAAGTTCTTGAAACCTGGGCAGCAAAGTATATTGTTCGATGGCTCATTAGAGGTTGAAAATGCTGATATGGAAAGTGCACTGGCCTGGAAAAACGGCTTGCTCTTTTTCCGTGATGCACCGCTACAAACCGTACTTGCCGAAGTGTCCAGATGGTACGATGTTGACGTACAGTACAACGGAAAGCCAACACAGGAGCTATTCACAGGAAGTGTATCCAGAGCATCAAACCTATCGGCCATGCTGCGCATACTTCAGCTAACTGGAGTAAAAACCAAGTTGGTAGCAGAAGGCAATAGCCGCAAACTGATTATTGAACAGTGATTTGACTAACTAACACACCAATAAAAACCAAATGAGAAGAAAGGAGAACCGTACTTGATGAAGTAAAAGCATGTATTTTTTAATTTTTAGGTAGTTAATAAGCCCATAAAAAAGGCTGGCACCGTTTGCAGACGTGGCCAGCCATAAGGGTAAGCTATCCAAACCGTTACTACACAGATTTTTCAACTAAACCCGAACGAAGTTATGAATTTTTTTCAAAGCTTACGGCATGGCTTGTCCACGGCTAAAGCTTCACAACTGCCAATATCACTGGCATTCAAACGAACTCTTATGCGCATCCACTTAACCATATTAGCCATTGTTATTGCTTGTTTGCAGGTTACCGCTAATAATGTGCTTGCGCAAAACATTAACCTTAATGTAAAAAATACACCTTTAAAAACGGTGCTGCAAACAGTAACCAAGCAAACTGGCTATCAGTTCTTTTACAAGAACAACAGCATAGCGAAAGGCAATACAGTAACACTTAAACTTAATGGCACTCAATTAAAAGAGGCGTTGGAGCAAATTTTTAAAGACCAGCCCCTCTCCTATGAGATAGTAGAGAAAACCATTGTGGTTACAGAAAAGCCCACCGTAAAACCCATGACCGAAATACAGCAGAACGTAACTGGGCAGGTCACGAATGAGCGTGGCGATCCTTTGCCGGGCGTTACGGTAACAGTAAAAGGCACCAGCCGACAAACTGCAACCGACAGCAAAGGATATTTCTCGATTAACGCCAACTCCTCACAAGTGTTGGTTTTTTCGTTTTTAGGCTACACAACTGTAGAACGGGATGTTCAGCGTAACCCCATCATGAATATTGCGCTTTCGGAAATGTCAGGTCAGTTGGACCAAGTACAGGTAATTGCCTACGGTACAACTACCAAAAGATTAGCCACTGGTTCAGTTGCTACAATTTCTGCAAAAGATATTGCCCAACAGCCTGTAAGTAACCCTTTAGCGGCACTTTCAGGACGAATGCCAGGATTGGTAGTCACACAAAGCTCTGGCGTGAGCGGTTCATCATTTAGTTTGCAGGTACGCGGACGTAATTCGTTGGCGCAAGGCTCCGAGCCACTTATTTTAATAGATGGTATTCCCTTTGCACCACAGAACCAGGGAATCAACGTGCTCAGTTCTGCTATAACACAACAAAGTACCGCAACGCTAAGTCCATTTTCTACCATTAACCCAGCAGATATAGAAAGCATTGATGTGCTGAAGGATGCTGATGCAACCGCAATATACGGTAGCCGAGGTGCAAATGGGGTTATTTTGATCACGACCAAAAAAGGAAAAGCTGGAAAAACACAAATTACCGCGAATTTTAGCCAGGGCATTATGAAAGCACCAAAAGGTATGGAGCTGATGAATACCGAGCGGTATTTGGCAATGAGAAAGGAGGCCTTTGTTAATAGTGGAGCTACGCCGACAAATTCCAGCGCCCCCGATTTGAATATTTGGGACCAGAATAGATATACCGATCTACGGAAAGAACTGGTAGGCAACACGGGACATAGCACAAATGCGCAACTTTCACTTGCAGGTGGTGGTAATGCGATTCAATTTCTCATTAGCGGAGGTTACAACAGCGAAACAAATGTGTTTCCGGGCGATCAACCCAACGACCGCGGCAATGGTAGTTTTAGCTTGACACATACCTCGGCAAACCAAAAGTTTAACGTCACACTTTCAGGGGGCTTCGCAACAACAAGAAATACTTCCAACTCAGGTGACCTTACCTATTATACCTTTTTACCACCGAACATTCCTGCCTTTTTTAATGCGGATGGCTCGTTGAAGTGGAGCGAAGGCGGTATCGAATACGAAAATCCGTATGCATATCTAAAGCAGGTTTACGAAGCAAAAAGTAATAGCTTGAACAGTAGCTTAAGCCTAAGCTACCAGATAATAAATGGTTTATCTGCCAAATTATTGGCAGGCTATAACCAGCTAAATGCAAATGATTATGCAGGCCTGCCCAAGTCTTCATTTGCGCCCAGTAACCCTTCCGAAAGTCAGGCGTCGCACGGAACCAACAACTTTAGCAGCTGGGATATTGAGCCACAATTAGGTTATAAAAGAACAATCTGGAAAGGTACTTTGGATGTACTTGTAGGTAGCACATTTCATCGAAAACAAAACGAGAGCACTTATTTGTTACTGTCTGGTTTTGCAAGCGAAGCATTAATGAAATCTATCCAAGCGGCAACAACCGTATCTGGTAAAGTTGATAATGCTACAGACTATAAGTATGCTGCCATATTTGGACGAATTAACTACAACATTGCCGATAAGTATCTACTGAATTTTACTGGAAGACGTGACGGGAGTAGCCGTTTTGGGCCAGACAATCGTTTTGCCAATTTTGGTGCGATAGGTGCGGCTTGGATTATCTCGTCTGAAAAGTGGATGGATAAACTCAAACCAGTTTTGAGCTTTACCAAAATTAGGGGAAGTTATGGCGTTACAGGTAACGACCAGATTGGCGACTATAAGTATTTAGATACTTGGGGGGCTGGTGCTTCAACTTACCAGGGAAATGCTACGCTACAGCAAACTGCATTATTTAATGCCGATTACGGTTGGGAGCGCAACAAAAAAATAGAGGGAGCTGTTGACCTGGGCTTTTGGAATGACCGCATATTATTGAATACAAACTTCTACCGAAACCGCAGTGATAACCAATTAGTTCAGTATCGCTTGCCCTACATTACCGGATTTTCCAGCATAACAAGAAACTTGCCAGCTTTAATTGAGAATAGTGGCTGGGAATTTCAGCTTTCTGCCAAAGTTATAGAGAAAAAAGCGTTTTTATGGACAGTGAATGGAAACATTACTTTTCCCAAAAATAAGCTTGTAGCTTTTCCAGATCTGGCTACATCCACTTACGCAAACATTTATGAGATAGGATCTTCACTCAATGCGATCAAAGCATATACGTCAACCGGTGTTGATCCGACGACTGGATTTTACGTGTACAATGATTTAAACAATAGCGGGACACTAACTGCCGCTGATTATACCGTATTAGGTTCAACAGACCCAAAATATTATGGAGGCTTGGGAACCAATTTAACCTACAAAGGTTTAGAGCTAAATGTTTTTGCAGATTTTAAAAAGCAGACGGGGCGCAACTTTCTCAATTCCATTTATGGCCCACAACGTTTTGTAGCTGGAACAATGTTCAATCAGCCTGTTCAGTTATTGGACAGGTGGAAAAGTGCTAGTGAGCCGGCGATGTATGAGAAATACGTAACAACCCCAGCAAGTACCGTAACGCGTTTTGCAACTTCCGAACTTGCATACAGTGATCAGTCCTTTATCCGTTTACGTACGGTTTCATTGGCCTATAATTTCCCTGCTACAATCCTATCTAAAATTAGAGCGCAGCAGTTCCGGATCTATTTACAGGGGCAAAATCTGTTCACAAGTAGCCAAACAAAGGGTTATAATCCAGAAACCCAACGTCTTTACGGTTTGGCACCGCTTAAGGTGTTCAATGCTGGTATTCAGCTAACCTACTAATTACAAACAAATGAAAACACTTAAAATAAAATTTATCCTACTCGCAACAATTACCCTGTGGCTATATGGGTGCAGTAAATTTATTGACGTTGATAATCCAACTAATCGAATTACAGGGGATGTAGTTTTTCAGGAAGACGCAACGGCTATAGCTGCAATCAACGGTTGCTATGCGAGGTTTCCAGCAGTAAATCTATACTTTGCCAATGGCGGTAGCTCAGTTTTTTTGGGTATGTATGCCGATGAGGTTATAACCAACCTGACCACTGCGAGTTATCGAGAGTTCGCCAATTCAGCATTAACATCAACGAATACTATTGTGTACAACAACTTTTGGCGAAATGCTTATGAAACTATTTACCAACTAAACAGGTGCATAATAGGCTTGCAAAATAGTACAGCTATTTCCCCGGCGGTTAAAAATCAGCTACAAGGAGAATGCCACTTTATGCGTGCATTTTGCTATTTCTACCTCACTAATTTATTTGGCGATGTACCGCTAACTACTGAAGTTAATTATGAAGACAATGCGAAACTCTCTCGCACCACCACCGCAACAGTTTATGCACAAATGAAAGACGATTTATTAATGGCAAGAAACCTACTTAGACCCGAATACCCAAGCGCGGGAAAATTTCGGGCAAACAAATATGTGGCGACAGCACTTTTGGCAAGAGTTTGCCTCTATACCGAGCAATGGCAAGATGCCGAAATATATAGCACTGAAGTGATCAATTCTGGCTTATATATTTTACCAGCGCCTGCCAACGCGTTTTTAGAAGCCAGTTCCGAAGCCATTTGGCAGTTGACCATTGACGGCCAAACTTTTAACACGCAAGAAGGTACCAATTTTGTGCCGGTTGCCACAGGAACGACTTTACCTTCTTATCCATTGACTACAAGTTTACGTACTTCCTTTGAAAGTGGTGACTTGCGGTGTACCAATTGGGTGGGTACAAAAGTAGTAAGTGGAACTACACATTATTTCCCTAACAAATACAAAAGCCGTGGTACAGTAGTAACTGCAAAAGTAGAACAACCAATTGTTCTTCGTTTAGGCGAGCAATTTCTGATACGTGCCGAAGCCAGATTTAAACTAAACAACGCTGCGGGCGCAGTGGATGATCTACGTATCATACGGAACCGTGCAAGTCTAACCACTAATATCAATAGCAATGATCTTGTAGCCGTGCAAAATGCAATAATCAAAGAACGTCGGATTGAATTGTTTGCAGAGTATGGACATCGTTGGTTCGACCTAAAGAGAACTGGAGGATTAACAGCTGCACTAAGCTATAAACCAGAATGGCAAAGTACTGATGCACTCTTCCCCATTCCAAATGCTGAATTATTATTAAACACAAACCTAACCCCAAACCCAGGATATTGATATGAAAACAAAGGTATTAGTCACTTTACTATTGTTGTGGGCAACAGTAAGCTTGGCGCAACAATCAAAACCTTTAAAGATTGGCGATAAAGTACCAGATGTGGTATTTAAAACAATGCTGAATTATAAAACAAAATCTGGCAAGCTTTCTGATTTTAATGGAAAAGCCATTATCATTGATATGTGGTTCCGTGAATGCGGTTCCTGTATTGACGCGATGCCACATCTGGATAGTGTGCAGAAAACGTACAAAGATGATTTGCAGGTGCTGCTAGTAACCTGGCAGAGCAAAGCACAAATTGAAGAGTTTTGGAAAAAACGCCTGCCTGTACAGGGATTAAAATTTGTACAGGTAGTGGAAGACACTATACTCAAAGAAAATCTATTTCCCGCTAAGAGTTTCCCACATCAAATTTGGATAGATAAAAACGGCATAGTTAAATCCATCAACAATGGGCGCAAAGCAAATCTTAGTTTAATCCCAAAACTGATAAACGGTGAAAACATAAATCTGAAGATTAAGGAAGATGAAATGGACCCGTACATATCTAAAGCAATCTATCCAATGGCCGGAATTAATTATGAGGCGAACAAAAGTAAGGTTTTACACTATTCATATCTTAGTACGTACAGACCGGAACTGAGTGGTCCTGATGGGTTTGGTATAAAGGAGAACGGAATCACTCGATATAAATTTTTAAATAATCCCTATACTTTATTATACCACATCGCTTATGCCGGAAATGGTGATATGCCATATGATAAAAGAAACAGAATTATTAGAAAAGATACAAATCCCTTAATGTATGAGTATGACAGCGTAAATTTCAGTAATGCTTTCTGTTACGATTTGATTTTTAAGGAGAAAGAAGGGGTGTCATTCAGTAAACTTATGATCGCAGATTTAGATCGGTATCTGGGGTTTAATAGCCACGAAGAAGTTCGAAAAATTAAGACTTTGATAATCCGTCCAAATGGTAAAGGAACAGCTTATAGAGACAAAATTAAACCGAACGAGCGTGCATTTACTGAATATGGCAAGTTCAAAAATGGCGCTCAATTTATTTTAAATGATGGATTTCTTTCATTTGTCAATAGGAGTGCGATGAGCTACGCAAGGATGCCAACGGTTTTTGAATTTCCCGGTGAGAGTAAAATTAATTTAGCTATTACGTGGGATGATAACAATCTCGTAGAAATGAACCGGGATTTAGAAAAATTTAATGTAGAAGCTATAATTGAGGAAAGGGAAACTAAAGTAATTGTGTTGGAAGATCCTAGATAAAATGGTTAGCAGTAGCTCAGTCGAGCTACTGCTATGTTGCTTAGTTTGTAGCTTTAAGCGTGAGAGCCATAACACTACCAACAGGCTGTTCGTTGCCAGGTGTGCCAGAAATGCCGTTGTAACCATAGGCACAATCAATGTCCACTGGTTCACCACAATCTGATTGTTGTTGACTTTCCAGCTTTTGCCCAAGGTAAGCCCCAGTTTGAGCATCAAACCAGTGGCGCGTTGTATCGCCGGATTTTACAGCAGCTTTTGCTGGAGCAAATGCGAAAGCTCCAACAGCGCCAATAGCGAAAGCGCAAATAATTAATCCTTTTTTCATAATGAATAGTGCCTTTGTAGATCAAAAGGCTAAACTTTGGTAAATGTGCCTACTCGGTTTCCAGGTTTTCGGCTTCGCCTGTCACTGTAACTTTTTATTTAGTTAAGTGTAGTAAGTAGATTAGTGAATATTTGTATTGGGCAAAATGATCTTGTGCCCTGTAAATTTTGTTTGCAGGTGCAGGCCCAATGCAAGTAGTGCCAGCACGAGTAGCGATACGTGTACGATGAGGTGCTGCTTCCAATCTAAGCGCTTTATAAAGCCGTGGCAACTGCATGGCGGGTTATCCATCAAGAGAATGTACACATTGAACGCAGTATAAACCCCAAACAGAACCACCGTTAATGATAGGCCAATGGTTAATGTTCTTTTCCAGAACAACATCATGCCAGCTAAAATTTCGAGCGTTGGCAATAGGTAGAAGAGAATATCTGCATAGTCGCGGTAAATTGCAGAACCTATAAGGTTGTCGTAGTAAGCTTCGTGCGCTATGATCTTCAACAGTCCGGCAAATCCCCATATCAGGGCAAACAGAATACAGATCACTGTGAGTATGTTGTTTTTCGTTTTCATAGATGCGAATAGTATGTTTTTCCCCTTTTGGGATTGGGGTAAATTTATGGCAACTATTTTGAGGTAAACAAGCGGTTTTACGGCAATGTGCGTATCTGGCCCAATTTTGTACCTATCTGGCACTAAATGGTATCTATCTGTACCATGGGTATTTTGGTATAATTAAAATAACCGTGATTTTTTCCAAAAAAAACGGTACACCAGAATAGGAAAGGTTAATTTCTCTGGTTGCACTATTGGGAATGTTTTTCCCAATGCTTCCTAAAATTGTGTGCACTGCTTCGGGTTACCTGGAGCATATTGGTGTCTTTGCTATCCAGAACGGTTTGGTATTCTGCTTTAAAAAGTAGGTCGAGATTTTTGGACTGCGCCCTGCTGGTATAACCGTTGATGGTGTTGAGGTTTACCAGCACAGATTGGTTGATCTGGCAGAACCCGTTGGAACCTAACTGTTTTTTGAGATTGACGATGCTATCCTTAAAGGCATATTCTGTGCCTGATGTGGCTACCAGTTTTACCAATTTTCCTGCCCGTTGTAGGTAAAGGATATCTGTTTCGGGGTTAAAGTTTACGTGCACCCCGTTGTAACTGAGTACAAAGGGTACAAATTCCTGGGCTTTTTGGCTATGTTTCTTGCTTGTTACTGCTTCAATTACCAAATAAACTATGTTGATGATGGCGATGAGCAGTACGGCAATGGCAAAATCGACAGTTAGGAAGCCGCGTTGCCAGAGGCTCCTGCCAATGGCCAGGTAATATAAACTGACCAATAGAAGATCTAGGAATATCGAACCGATGATGCCCAGAAGTATCTGCATCCAAATGCGTTTGCGTGCCACTTCCGTGTAGGGAAATGCCTCGTTGAGCTTTCGATTTACAAATTGGTTATATGACAACAAAAGATAGCATACCATTGTACTGCTGATAAATGCCGCATAAAATCTGGGCGTAACCAGCGCCAAGGGTATTTTATCGAAACGACCAAATAAGGTGATAAAAGCCGCCACCCCGATCGAGATTGCCAAGTGAATTAATGGTATGCGAAATTGGGTTTTACCCATATTACAATTTGGATAATATGATTAAACAAACTGGGGTAGTGCTACGGTAAAATATACAGGCTGTTGGTATAGCTATTGCACCAACAAAGCTGTGAGTGTTTTGATCTGTTCTTTTAACGATAGGATATGTTCCTCGTATTGTTCAACAAGCTTATCGGACATCTGTACATAGTTGATACCGATGTTGCCTTTTTGGTAACAGTTGTTGAACACCTGCTTGTGGTCTGTACCCAGCCAGTCCATTGCCTGTACCCCAAAAATCTTGCTGATTTCGTTGATGCGCTTTACCGTAAGGTCGGTCTCTCCGGACTCCAGTTTACAGTACGCACGATCGGATATATTCAGCATGTCTCCCATCTCTTTGGGAGTTTTATTGTGGATAATACGCAGGTTTCTTAGTTTGTTGGGAGCGTCTATTATCATAGGGAATGTCTTAATAGTTCAAAAATAGAACTTTTATTTCGATTTAAGAACTTTTAGAGCGGTGCTAATGTATAGGTTACAACTACTTTTGGCACATAACAAGTCCGGTTACCATGTCGCAATTGCGAACTAAATTTTTGGGCTTTTTTTTGGGCGTGTAATTGTTAGGTTAAATATTCTATTAATTTTGCGCCCGAATTTTTTTAACCAAGTAATAACGGCTATTCATGCCCACTGAAACTGAATGAGATTTTGCGCTGCGGATGCAGGCATACTACTTTTTTTGGCAACACTATTCACATTTACCACTACGGTATCTGCACAGTCAGCAGCAAATGACACTGTTCCGATCGAACGCGTCAGTAAGCAATTTGATTTTGAAAAGGTTGCAAAACGGCTAACGAAGCTGTCCGATATAACTATACCCTTGGTGAAGGTGGATTCGCTGCGGTCACGTGTCAATGCCACAATTGCACGTGACCTTGCGAATACGCATGGTAATATCGACCTGAGTTATGCTTATGGGCTTAATACCGTCTTTATCGATACCTCGCGGAGCATCGGCTCCATACTGACCACTTCCGGAAATTTTTCTACCTCGGTACTTGGGCTTCCTATCAACTTCAGCTTTAATTATTCGACCCTGCGAGTTCCCCTGGGCACCAACAATTTTTTCCGCTTTAGCCTGGACAAGGACCGCCTGGTTGAACAGCAGAAGCAGAAGATTGCAGGTTCGTTGGCCAATATCGAAAAGCAGCAGGAACTGTTAAAGGGCAAGCAGGCCGAACTTAACGGAATGATGGGCTACGTTGAGCTTTATCTGGACGCGCTGAAACGCCGTGCCGAACGTGAGGCCAGAAAACGCAAAGGCACAATGCAGGACAAAGCTACCGGCATTACGGATAGTTTGCAGACGGCCAAAGGGCAGTCAATCAGCTTAGATAACCCAATTGATTTTCAGAAAGAATATGACAGCGTGATGCGGATCTATGCGCAGCTATCGCGATTGAAGAATTCGTACGACAGTATTTCGGCAAAACTGGCCACGTCAAAGGATTTGATGGGGTCGAAGTTCGGACAGCTTAAAGGTACCGATGTGGCTGGTAAGGCAGTAGGAAAAGTGCCATTTTTGCAAAGTTTGCGGACGCTCGATGTGGGGCTGACCTATCCCAAGACTACGGCTTTATCGGGGCAAAATGTGCCCATGAAAGGACTTCACATCGAAATACAGCACCGTAATTACTACCTCTCGGTTGCAACCGGGCTTACGCTGAACAATGTGATGCTGAGCACAAACGAGGTGCAGAACAAGCTTAACTATAGCCAGAACGTGTTCAACAACTTTGATTTTCAGCAGATGAAGAACAACGGCTGGCTTACTGCGTTGAAGACCGGCTACGGAACTGTAGAGGGGACCCATGCATTTATTGGTTTCAACTACCTGACCAATACCCGCTTTTTGGCACCTGCCGGAACGACCGCTGCACAACCCGCATACGACCCGGCGGCATCGGTTGAGCTGGATCTGCGCTATGTGCCTGTTTTCTTGAAGGGAAGTGCTTTTGATCTTGTTTATGGAAAAACCTCCAAGAACAAACACCTCGATACTACTTCCGGTTCCGGAACATTCCAATCCTTGTTTTCGGCCTATCCGTCAAACTTGCTCTTGGGCAAGTATACCCAATCGGTTTCCAAACTCAGATCGGAATTCACCCTTACCTACCGCAGGTTGGATGCCTTTGCAAATACAACAACTTTCGGAACCATGCAGCCCAATAATGAACGGGTAGAGATAAAGACCACCCACAGGATCAGCAGATTTTTGAAAGTAGGCCTATTGTACCGTAAGGATGCGACACTGCGGGCTATTTCTGGTATGGACAAACTGCACCTGAATGTTGTTGGGGCAAACGCCAGCGGGAGCTATACGAGTTACCTTAGTTATTCGCTCTTCTTCAACTACGTACACCTTTCGATACAGGTTCCGGCACTGCCGACCGCCCAACAGGGGCATAACTACCTTTTTGGTTTTAACCTGAACTCAAACTACGGTGCAGGATCGGCAAAGGCCAGTTCGATGCTTTCGTACAACGACTACCTGCTTACCGATAGTGCGAAGGTGGATAAATACACCCAGTTCGGATTGATGCAGACGTTTATGGAACGAACCTATTCGGTTTCCGCTTCCTATGATTATTTCTTCCGGAGACTGGATGGACTATCGACCGGAACCAGTGTGTTCGGGCTGATGGGAAAATATGCATTGAAGAAGGTGAAGTTTGGTGCCGGACTAAAGCTGGCCAGTGATTTTTCCGGAGCGAACAGCCTTGGCGGACACCTCGAAGCGCAATGGGCAATGAACCGTTTTCTCGATCTGGGATTGAGGGCGGAGCGCTTCGTACTGGGCGATTTCTACCGCAACTACTATCGAACACAATACGAACAGTTTCCCTACCTGATAACCTTTCAAACAAGATTTAAAATTTAAACAGAATGAGTATGAAACATCTTTTTTTCTGGAGCCTGTTAATGTGCTTCGGTTCGGCATTCGGGCAGTCCAACATTGTTTTGATTTCCCTGGATGATAAGGACACCATCGATTACCGCTATCCGGTATTCAACTGGTACTATGTCTCGGCTCCCGATGGCCGCGACGATGTAAGGTACAATTATGTACTGACAAAGCTGGAAACCAACCAGAGCGCACTGACGGGAGTAACGGTCAACCAGCCCCTTTTACGCATCAACAATGTGCAGGGGTTCCAGCTGGTCTATCCGTTTGATGCGCCGGAGCTTCAGTATGGCAAGCGCTACGGATGGCAGTTGGAAAAAACAGTGAACAACATCATTGTAGAAAAGTCGGAAGCGTGGGAGTTCACGCTTTACAAGGAAATTGTCCTTCCAATGAAGTATGCCTACCTCAATTCGTCGTACAACGCAACGATCTATGAGGTAGAGGGCGATGGATTTTATTTCAAGACGGACGGCCGCTACAGGATTTCGGGAAATCCCAAGTGCAGGGTGCTAAACGAAAGCGCGGAAGATATGGATGTGGAGTTTGGTGAGGATCAAAAGCTGGGAGCAGAAGACGAGCCTGAAAAGACCGGTCTGGGTTTTCACTATCTCCTGACGAACATGTACCCGGCGGGCATTTATACATTGATCGTAAAGGATCAGAAAGGGAATGAATACAATACCCGCTTTCGGGTAAAATAGTTAACGATACCAAAATGAACATGAAAAGCAGATCAAATTACTATTACTGCAACAAACAGATACGGATCGATGCATTGTTTCTTGCGGTGCTTCTGTTTGTCCAGGCAATCTGGCCGTCGTTTCTCTACGGTAGGGATAACGTTATGCCAATTTATAAGACCGCCTCATCAAATCAGGGAGCGGGAGAAATGAAGCAGGTATCTAATGGTGGGAAAGCTGATAAAGCCACTGTTTATGCAGCACCGCGAACCAATACCAAATTTGCGATGCCCGGGGGTCCGGATCAGCCGGAAACTGGCCGGTTTACTCCCATTGGTGCGGATAAGTTGGTAGACCTGTTTTCGGGAGACCTTTCATACAACATCCCGCTTTTGGATGTGGACGGCTATCCGATAAACCTGGCCTACAGCGCAGGTATCGGGATGGAACAGGAAGCTTCTTGGGTAGGTTTGGGATGGAACCTGAACCCCGGGGTGATCAACCGACATATGCGCGGTATTCCCGACGATTTTAATGGTGTAGACCAGATAACCCAAGAGTATAGCCAGAAACCAAACTGGACGGTGGGAACCTCGGTTGGCGTAAATTTCGAACTATACTCGTTTAACCTAACGCAACAAAGTAGTTCGGGCAGTGACAGTGCTGTTGGGGGTGGTTCGGTTAACCTTTCCCTAAAACTGGGGATGGAATACAACAACTATACGGGCTTTGGCTCAGATTTTTCGATAGGGCCATCATTCAGTATCGCTAAAAAAATAGGATTGAACGTTGGACAGGAGTTTACAGGCAGCAGCCAAGGCGGAGCGACCATCGGAACTTATGCCAGCCTTTTTGACGGTATGGAAAGAGGGGCCAAAGTGACCAATAAATTGACCATTGGCTCATCTTTTAATTCAAGACAGGGCCTACAGCAGCTTTCGGTGAATTTTTCGAGGGAACATTTTGTGAAAAACTCAAATTGGTACAGCAATTTGGGAAAAGACCAGCGAATGGTAGGCCGTGAACGTGTAGGAAGCAGTCTGGGGTCAAGTTACAATTTTGGTATGTCGAGTTTCGTACCATCGATCCCATTTGATACCAAAGCTAATTCATTTACGGCACGCTTTAAGCTGGGGCCCGACGCTGTGGGCAGTGACCCGGCTGTTTCGTTTACCGGCTTCTTTTCTAAGAGCAGCCTGACCAGCAAAAGCAAAACATTGGCCGCTTTCGGTTACAGCAACCTGGAAAAAGGGCAGTTGAACAACAATGCAATGCTGGATTTCAACCGCGAGAACAATTCGAGCTTTACCAAGAACACACCTGCACTTCCCATCCCGTATCTGATGTACGATATTTTCTCGGTAAGTGGCCAAGGTGTTGGAGGTAGCTACCGCATGGACAGAAAAGATATCGGGTACGTATTTGATCCGGAGATTTCGAGTTCTTCCAATTCGTACACCGTTGGTGGTGAAGTAGGTTTGGGAGCGACTTTCAAGGCTGGGGTCGATGTTGGCGCGGTATTTACCAGTGGTAGTTCCGGAGCATGGACCGACGGAAACGATGCGGCGAGAAACGTGCGCTTTATCAGCACGGCCAATTATTTCCGGGATGCATCCGAATTGGCCTACGATGAAAGTGATGCCGAATTCCAGAATATTGCCGGTGAGAAAGCTGCTTATTTCCCTTTGAACGGTGTCAAAAAGCTATCGAACTCATTGCAGACTGATGCCGGAAATTCCTACAGTATCAACAATAATAAAAGCTTGAAATTTCGCCAGAACCAGCCACTGACCAATTTAACGATTGCTGAGGTGAAAAATGGCTTTGGAATTAACAGGCTACCTGCAAATGCCTATGCCAATACCCAGGCGGGCATTTCGCATCATACCGGAGCGTTCACCGTAACTAAAATGGACGGTTCCAGATATTACTACGGGCTTCCGGCATACAGCCGCGTACAGAAAAATGTCTCCTTTGCGATGGGTGACGGAAAAGAAGCCGGTCCCGTTCCAAATTGGGATACGCATCTTGTTGATTACACTTCACAGGATGCATCTATCGCAAACAATCGCGGGTTGGACAACCACTACAATGCACAGACCATTCCGGCATATTCCCATTCATTTTTGCTCACCTCTGTTTTGAGCAGTGATTATGTAGATAGCGACCAAACCCCAGGACCAAGTAAGGGAGATTTGGGAAGTTACGTGGAGTTCAGATACAAGCAGGTACAGCAATACAAGTGGAGAAACCCAGTCAATCAGGCAAAAGCATTCCACGATCGAGGATTGAATGCTGATCCCACGGATGATAAAGCGAACTACATCTACGGTGAAAAGGAGCTTTGGTACCTTGATACGGTAAAAACCAAAAACCATATTTTGGTTTTCCATACTTCGGATCGCAGGGATGCCGTATCGGTGAACGATGAAGCGGGAGGTCTATCGGCCTCCAATTCAAAAATGCAGAAACTGGATAGTTTGAAACTGTATTCGCGACCGGATTTTGAAGCAAACGGTTCCAATGCAACTGCATTGAAGGTTGTTCATTTTGTGTACGACTACAATTTGTGCAACAACTATCCGGGAAACCTGGATGCGGCTTCGTCCGATACGACAAAGAGCGGAAAGCTGACTTTGAAAAGTGTTTACTTCACGTACGAGAAATCCTACCGTGGTGAGCGTGCTCCATATCAGTTCATGTATGATTATAACCCACCTTACAGCGCCTACAGTATAGATCGCTGGGGAACCTATAAACCAAATGCGACCGGACTTTCCGGAGATGAGCGTACCGATCCTTTGACCAATTCAGATTTCCCCTATGTTGGGAACAACAAGGCTAACAGTGACAAGTGGGCATCTGCCTGGAACCTGAGCCGTATCAAACTGCCAACGGGAGCTATGACGGAAATCATCTATGAAGCCGATGACTATGCTTTTGTTCAGCACAAACGTGCGAAACAGATGTTCAAGATCGTGCATGTGGAAGGCTGTTCGGAAAACAGATGTTCCATTAGTAATGACGATAACAAGAACCGGCGATTGTATTTCGAGATGGTTCCGGGAACTAGCATCAAGGACTATGTGGAAGTTGGAAATACCATATATTTCAAGGCCCTGCTTTCCATGGACAAAGACCAGGATCACTTTGACTATGTTCCGGGGTATGCCGTGGTTGAAGAGATCGGAACAGATGGAGCGTATGGTTTTGTGAAGTTGAAACCGGCAAAATTAAAGGATGCTGAAACGGCAGCCTACAATCCCATTGCCGTAGCCGGAGTACAGTTTGCACGAAATTATCTTTCGCGCCTTATACCACCGTCCAACCAGGCAAACCCGCAAGATGAGAGCAGTAGCTTTCTTGATGTTGCCAGTTCGCTTATTGGAGCTTTTGCCTCATATGGTGAATTGTTTACCGGGCCGAATAAACCCCTCTGGAACAAAGAAATCGGAACGATCATGATTGCCAATAAGAGCTGGATCCGCCTAGATAACCCAAATTATTCCAAGTTGGGGGGAGGGCACCGCGTCAAGGAAGTCCGTACCTATGACAACTGGGACCAAATGGTTGCTAGTGGAACGCAGAGCTACTACGGACAGCAATATCAATATAATTTTGATGGAAGATCAAGTGGTGTGGCTAGTTATGAACCGCAGATCGGTGGAGAGGAGAACGTGTGGCGTACCTATGTTGCCAACGACATTAAACTGACTTTGGCACCGGATGTTCGAAACTACATGGAAACACCATTTGGAGAGCAGTTCTTCCCGACGCCGATGGTGGGGTACAGTAAGGTATTGGTGAAGAACCTCGAACGGGCAGGCGTAAAGAAAACGGCTACCGGTCACACAACAAACGAATTCTATACGGCACGTGACTTTCCTACCATTGTAGAGCGTACCGATGTTCACAACAAACCGCGCAAGTTCAACCTCAATTTGATGCTATATGCCAAAGCAGAGGATATGATGGCGGCAAGTCAGGGTTTTGTAGTTGAGGGCAACGACATGCATGGAAAGCCAAAGGCAGTGCGCATTTTCGCCGAGGGACAAAGCGAAGCCTATTCTTCGGTTGAATACCATTATCAGCATACTCCGCAGGTCATTGACGGAATTGCGGCAAACCACCTTAATAATGACATAACAGTCATTACTCCCTCCGGATCGGTGAAGAAGGTTGTAGTTGGTCGAACCTATGAAGCGGTAGCGGATTTCCGGGAGAACAAATCCCGCATGAAATCAGGAAATATTGGGATCAACCTCAATTTCACCATGCCGTTTATCCTTGTACCGATGATTTTGGGCGCCAACTATTCCGAATCAAAAACGGAATTCAGAAGTGCCGTTTTTGCAAAGACGATTGAGCGAAAGGGTATTTTGAACAGGGTGGTAGCCGAAGACTATAAAGCAAGGGTGGAAACGGAAAACCTGGCCTACGATGCTGAAACCGGAGAAGTATTACTGACTTCGGCCAACAATGGTTTCAGGGATACGGTTTATAATTTTTCCTATCCGGCGCACTGGATCTATGACCGTATGGGACAGGCCTACAAGAACCTGGGCTATACATCAACTGTGTCTAAAACGTTCAGTGACGGCTACACCAACGGTTTTACCAGTTCAAATCTGGTAGAGGGTGATGAAGTGATGGTGGTTCAATCCGGAAATTTCGTCAAGGGCTGGGTAACTGAAGTTGGGGTGCAGGGAGTTCGCATCCTGAAAAAGGACGGAACGCCGTTTGAAGGAACGGTTTCTTATCTGAAAGTAATCCGGTCCGGAAACCGAAACCTGCAGTCTGCGGCAGTTGGAACGGTTACCCTGATGAAAAACCCGCTCATGACGTTCTCTGGAAACATCTTGGACGAAGTTTTGACGGCACAGGGCGTCGAATACGGCAACACCTGGAGAACATTCTGCAACTGCAATGATTCGCTTATCGCAAATCCATATGTTGCCGGGTCCAAGGGCAACTGGAACCCGAAGGCAACTTACCTGCACCTGAGCGATCGTACGCAGACCTTTGAGAACAACAATACCAACATCCGAAGGGATGGTTTGATGAAATCGTTTAGTCCGCTCTTCCGTTTGAACAATGGTATTTGGTCTATCAATAAGGAAAACTGGACCCATACTTCCGAAGTATCTGACTTCAGCCCGTTCGGCCAGCCTCTGGAGAATGTCGATGCGCTGAAGCGGTATTCCAATGAACAGTTTGGTTATAACCAAACACTTTCGGTAGCTGCCACTGCCAACGCCATGCGTAAACAAGCTGGTTCTGACAACTTCGAAGACTACGGTTACGGAAGCTGTGCAGATGACCACTTCCGCTTTGGAACCGGTGCAAATATTACCAGTAGCGATGCGCACACTGGGAAGTATAGCCTGCAGGTAAGTTCGGGGGCTCCGGTGTTTTTGCAGAAGCAATTGGTGGAAGCTTGTGATACCGAAGCGTCATGTGATTTTTCCAGATACATCACACAAACAGATACACAGACCACGATCAGGGTAATGGATGTTGAAGGCATGACGATGTCTTACGAAATTCTTTATGGATCACCAGCTCCGGTAATATCGGAAGTTCCGGGAGGGATTTCCCTAAGCTTCGGCGGCTCCGGAGCATTCAAGGTCGAAGTCAAACTGATGAAGAGCAACGGTTGTATGACGGTAGTTCCGGTCACGCAGCTTTAGTAAACAAACTAATAAAATGCAAATGAAAAAGATCATTCTATATATGTTATTGACCGGAGTTCAGGGGCTGGCTCTTGCGCAGCAGAGTTCCTTGTCTGTCTATAATAGCTGTGTGACGGCTGCCAAGGTCTGTACCAGCAAACAGGTCACAACGACCTCGACGCCAGATCAGGCCATATGCCTGGGTTCCATCCAGCCACAGTACTTTAAGTTCCACATGGCAACATCAGGTAATATTGCGCTGAACACATATGCACATACCGGCACATATACCTTGTACGGCCCTATGGCAACGCTTGGTATTGCTTCCTGTGAGCAGATTTCACTGGGACAGGTAAACCAGGTTTCGGGAAACCTATCAGGATCCATCGCGATACCGCACGGTGAAGGCTATTATTTGTTGCGTGTAAACCCTACCAACTGCATCGGTACCGGAGACAATTATAGGGTAGATGTGAATGTTTCGGCCAATCATGCAACATGTGACGAAGTTGCCGAATGCAAGGATTGTCTTAGTTCTTTTTCTCCCAGCCCTGGAAAATACCTTGTATCGGCCTGGGTGAAAGGCGAAGTGGCGCACAAAAATACAAGCTACCAGAACCCGGGTATTTCCGTTGCGTTCGAAGGGGCAACGGACAGTTCCTACTTTCTGCCATCGGGATTGATTATCGATGATTGGCAACGAATTGACGGAATGATCACGGTTCCGATTGGGGCAACAGATATCCGCATCGGTCTTTATTGTGCATCAGGCAGCTGCTTATTTGACGATATCCGTTTTGTTCCCGTAGACGGAAGTATGGTTTCCTATGTATATGACCCGGTAAGGCTAAGATTGGTGGCCCAGTTGGATGAACGTAATTACGCGACGCTTTATGAATATGATGAGCAGGGCAGATTGATCAGGACCAAGCAGGAAACCGAACGCGGAATAATGACTATTACAGAATCACGGAATAATATTTTCAACAAATGAAAAAGTTAATAATCATCATGTTATGTCCGCTCCTTGGATTTTCTCAAAGTGAGTGGGAGAAAGTGGACGCAAAGCTGTTCATGGATTTGATCCGTGAATATGAGCAATCGGTTTCGTCCAACGAAAACTACTCGCTCGAAACAGGGTACCGTATCTACAACGACTACAAGGATGTGCAGCCCGTGCAGTCTTTTGAAGGGAAATTGATCTGTCGCGCAGGAAAGGAACTGAATGTTTGCCAAATGGGGCAATTGATGATCCAGGATGCATCTATCAATATTTCCTTGGACACTGCTGCAAAACAGCTGTTGGTGCAGAAGGCGGACCCGTCATTTTTTTATCGGAAGACCCTACAGGATTACAGCACCTTTTTGGAAATGACCGAAATGGTCTATAGGAAGAAAATGAGCAATAACACTGTATTCCAACTTCAGTTGAAGAAGGGAAATCCATATCATTCGATGGAATTCACATTTTCGGACAAGAATTTCATATCCCAGATCGTGATATACAGCAACCAGCCATATTACGAAGAAGGGGACACCTACTCGGGGGCCAGGGCTAAGATTGTATTGGATTTCAAAAATTTCAAAAAAGGTAAAGCTGTAGATATGGCCCATTTCCTGACCGTGAAAGATTATATCGTGATCAAGGATGGCCTTTTGGTACCAGCGGCAGGTTACAAAGATTTCGAAGTGATTGATTTAAGAAACTAGCAGATTATGAACAAGTACTTTTTACAACTCATATTTTTAGCCCTGGTGGCAACCTTTCTGGGGCATGGAAATGCTTTTGCCGGAAGGGGCGACAAAACCAAGTCGATCCATACTCCGGTTGGTGGCTCACCTGTAAAGATAGGCGAAGCGACTTCCAGGGACACTATTGCTCTTGATGCTTTGGCTACTGACCAAAGGGATTATTCCGTACGGAACCGTGTCAGTTTCGGAGTTGATATTCATTATCCAGAATATGTGCCAGGCCCACAGTTGGTGCAGATCTCTGTACACGTTAAGCGTTGGGACGTTCACAGCAACCCGATGTCTGATATCGATATTAAGCTGGATATTGCTTATTTTCATACTGATACAGTACATTCGCGGATCCTGAGCGATTACGAATTTACCGACGCATATAAGATGATGTTCCGCATTGATACCATCTGGGTAGACGGATCGCTGACCAGTACGTTCCCAAAAAACCTTTTCCTGCAGGGAGATATTTTTGTAGAGCGATATAGCACCCTTTCTATTTCAGAGATGGGAATAAATGCAATAAAATTCTTGGACAAGGATTGCGATGAGAACAAAGATGGTCTACGCTTTGCGTGGAAACCACATTATGGGGCAGAGATGTACCAGCTTGAATTCTTGCATGTTTCCAACTATGGCACGGACGGAACGACCCAAAACCCTGCCGACCTTCAATATGACTTTGGTCATAATTCAACCCGTATAGAGACCAGCAATACCTTTTATGAAATCCCGCTGATTTTTGACCGCGGATGGATCGCCTACAGGGTCAGACCAGTTGGCGTTGATATAAACGATCCAGAGCATCTCATCTTCGGTGAGTGGACCACTATTGCCGAATTGGGGACAGTATCAAGTTTGAATGCCAATTGCAAGATCGAGATCACGGATGCCGAATTACATTCCAGAACAGTGAACTGGCAGTATTCGGCCAGTTATGCAGAGCAGGGAAAGCGTAAAGAGGCCATCAGTTATTTTGATGGTACCCTTCGAAGTCGACAAGCGGTTACGAAAATTAATACGGAGAAAAATGTGATTGTTGCAGAAACATTCTATGACCATCAGGGCCGGCCTGCGGTGAATGTGATGCCGGTGCCGGTTGAGTTTCCTTCCTGTGAAAAAGATGGCGAACCGGTGATCAAGTATTATGAGAACTTTAACCAGAACGATAAAGGTGACCCTTATGATAAAATCAATTTCGATCTGGATTATGATGGTAACTGCCAATTAAGTGCCGGAGCAATGAATATTAAAAACGGTGCTTCCCGTTACTATTCTCCCGATAATCCAAACCAGAATTTGCAACAGGCCTATCTTCCGGATGCGAAAGGTTATCCATTCGTCCACACAGTATATGCCCCTGATAATACGGGGCGCGTGGTAAGCCAGGGTGGTGTAGGACCGGATTTCCAGATTGGGACAGGCAAGGAGACGCGTATGGTCTACAGCAACCCCAACCAGCTGGAATTGAACCGAATGTTTGGTTCAGAGGTAGGATATAAGGAGCACTACCAGAAAAACCTGGTGATCGATGCTAACGGACAAGTTTCTATTTCCTACCTGGACGGCGATGGAAAGGTCATTGCGACTGCCTTGGCAGGTGATCCGCCAACGAACCTGCAGGCAATAGCGGCTCCAGAAGCCCAAGCTTTGGAAGTGAACCTCATTGCACCGGATGGCTCAGATCAGGTAATCGACCATTTGGCAAATACCATTACTTTTTCAACATCCTTTTCGCTTTCAGCTCCTTCTGATGTAGTGGTTGATTACGATTTTGTGACCTTCCCGATGACGGATTCCTGTCTCACGGAGATCTGTGTGGATTGTGTGTATGACCTGGAACTGAGCGTGAAAAATGAGTGCGGGGATAACCTGCTTTCAGCGGATGTACAGCACAAGACCATCGGGAATTTCCAATTGGATGGAACCGGAAACTATGTATTCCATACACACTGTACGGACTCTACGGCATTTTCATCGCAGGAAACGGTAACGCTTCCGATCGGGAAATACGTCGTATCAAAGAAATTGTCGATCCGGGAAGATGCTTTGAATGCCTACCTGGCATTGACCGATTCCAGCGAATGTGTGCTGAGCTACCAGGATTTCCTGGATGCGGCTTTGCAGCAAGTCGATTCTTCCGCATGTCTGATTGATTGCGACAACTGCCTGGAACAATTGGGAACGCTGGCTGATTTTATCGGCAACGGACACGGAACTTCCGGAGACTATTACGCACGGGTGCAGGAATGCAAGGAATTGTGCCAGGACCGTGTGAGCGATTGCCAGATGTACCTGACGATGCTGCAACTGGATATGTCTCCGGGCGGACAGTATGCAGAATACCTGAATCCTTCCACTGCTACATTGGATTTGACGATTCCGTTATCGCTGTTCAATACCAACAACCACCTGCCGAATGCATCGGCGAGCTGGAGAAACCCGGTTTTGGAGACTGCAACCGGGACACAGAACGTCTACCTGGACGCTTCCGGACAACGCTCTAAAATCTATCTTTCGGAAGATCCTGCCAACCCGGGAACTTACCTGCCGGCACCGTTGAACAGTTCTGTCGTACAATATGACGCATTGGCCGGAGCATACTTTGTATACCCGGAACAACTCTTGTCCGTTGTGGATTTCATTGACAACTTCGAGCAGTCTTGGGGCTTGTCCCTGGTGAAATATCACCCGGAATATTGTTATTACCAATCCTGCATCCAATACGAAAACAAACACACAGAAACAGATGCGTTTAGCAGTAGTTCTTTCGATAACTTACTATTGAACACGAATACCTTTGCACAAGCACAGGCCTACGGGTTTGTTACTTCCGGCGGGCTTCCGTCTGGTTGGTTCGAACCTACAGGTTCCAATCCAACCGACTCAATAAAACCATGGGATCCGTTCGTATTCTACAGCGGTGATTTCGAAGCGGGAATTTGTACGGGCCTGGCGTCTCAATTGAGCACAAAATACAGTCAGTTCCAATACCAGTTCGGACAGTGGTACTCAATGGCCGAAATAGCGGCTTACACTGCAAGATGTGGTTCCGCTGCTCCTTCCATGCCGTCAGCTGACTGTTACAATTTTGGACAATTGTATAACGGTGTGCTCGACACCACCATTCTGAATAGCGAATGGAGCATCCTGAAGGCGTTGTATCTAAGTGCCAAACAAAGATTGCAACAGGAACTGGCAACTTGTAAGGCTGTGGCTTATTGTGATGCATACAATAATTGTATCGGAAACGCGGGCTATACCCCGTTCCCGGTATTCGGTGCTATCCAGTTATCTCCTACAACTAAATATTACCCTTTCCTGGATAATTCTCAGCCTTGTTCTGTGTTCACTTCCCAATTTTACCGCTACAAAACCAAGCGTTTCAGTGATCACGACGATGCGTTGCAGGAAACTGCCAACAGTACGGCATACGAATTATACCTGCAGACGGGGCAATGCCCTACTGCATTTACGTTGCAGCATTTATTGAATGAGCTGGCTCAGAATAATCACCTGACTTCCGTTTCCTTCAACCTGAGCAGTACCTCCTACCTGGCGGCTTTGTTCCAGGCAAACAATGCTTACTACAATCCGGGAACAATGCCGTCTCTGACGTATACTGCAACAACGACTTCCAATACCATTACGGCAAACTGGAATGACGGAACCTCCAACCTGGCAACACTGACGTTGAACAAGACAGGTTCACAAACATGGTCGCAGGTAACCGGATTGGTGAACCTGTATGCGACGGGTGAGCATACCTTTACGGCCGAGGCGACCTATTTGGATGTAGTGAATTCCACGATCCAGGTGTTTCCGGTGACGGGAAGCTTGTCTTACTTTAAACTCGACGGCTGTACCTTCGAACAGGAGTGTACATCCAACCAATTGGCACTGGATCTGACAACGGTATTCAATGTGCTGAACATGGATGGAAACCTGGGCTTGTCAACTCCGGTTGATCTGGCAAATTACAGCTCTGCTTCCATTGGAAGTACGATTAGTTTGGCATCGCTTTACATGCAGAATGCATCAAATTCCGGAACCGGATTACGCATTGTTACACCGGTAGCGGATGTGTTCCGTATTTACGGTTCATCTGCGGGTTCAACAGATGGTTTATACATTCGATTTACCACTATTCCGCCTACGATCACTTCTGCCATTACCAGCTTTGAGCCGATCAAATCTACCGGGAATTATTCCTTTGAGATGATTGCCAACCAGACGATCGGTTACCCGGCAACGATTTCCGGGGTGATGTACCAAATTCACAA
>NZ_JBCNJW010000010.1:0-196676 GCF_039596355.1 Fluviicola sp.
CGGCAGCGGCATCGTAGAAGTATTTCCTCCAGGTTCCCTTCATGCGGAGGCCCTGGATCGGAACACTGCTGTTGGACATCTTTCCCCCCGAAAGCGAAGTGAGTCCCAAATCGAAACGCTTGATTCCGTCTAAGAACCCGTTGGGTTTTCTTAGGTTCAAGGCATTCAGATCCGAGAGCTTGAGCTCCTTGAGCTGCTGAAGACTGTCTTTCTTATTGCTCCACTGATCGATGTTCAGGTTATAGTTTGAGATCAATTGGTTGATGGAATCCAGGTTCAGGTGATCGAAATCAATTGCTCCTTTTTCCGGAAGCTTCAAACCATTCAAACCCGGTGTTTTCACATCCGGTTTATCCAGGTTCACCTCCGGCTTGTTCAGATCGGGCATCCCGATGGTCGGTGTGTTCAGATCCGGAAGACCGGCTTTTGTGGCGGCATCTTTCTTTGTTTTCCACGCTTTGTACTGCTGGAGCAGAAAGTCCAGGTAGCCCAGTTTTCCTTCCAGGCCGTAAATGTTTTTGTCGATATCGCCGATCCCGGTGTTCAGATCCCCGATCTCATGCTCGAGTTCTGCCTTGCGCATGCGGTATTTTGCAGCGGCATCATAGCTCAGGCGGAAATAACTGGGTTTTCCGGAAATGTACTTTTCATCCGAGAGTCTTCCCTGGAAGGTAAGGGGCAGGTTTTTATACTGAAACGACGTGGAAACCTCCACAAAATGATTCATCCGGCCACGCTTATCCAAAAAGTTCGATTGAACACCCGCATTGGCCCCAAGATCAATGTTCACTGCTCCAAGATGGAAGATGGAAGAGTCTGATAGATTGGATTCCTGACCGAATAAGATCGAAAAGGGCAAAGTGGATAGTATGATAGCGGTACATTTCAATTTTAGGAGATTGAGGTAACAAATATAGTAATCCGGGTAAAAGAAAAAAGTGAAATTCAATGGATTAGGACACCGGTACGTAGATCAACTAAAATTATTTTTTTCTCCTTTTCAGGAGTGGCGGGTGTTTTTTGTTAATAAACGTGAAAAAAATATTTTCAATGACAAATCTGTTTTTTAACAGTTTAAATGTACTTTGTTTAATTAATCTCTCATCTGTGTGGATTTGTCGGAATCTGAATTGTCGTTATTTGGAAAATGATCCGAAGTAGTTGAAATGATACTGTTTTTATTCAGATTAACTCAGCTTTTTGCATGATTTTTTGACTCCTCCACAGATTTATGTGCCGATCTGGTTTCGGACTGGAATCGAAACGCCAAATGGTCATATTACAGGCGATTAGTTGTAATTACTGTTCTTTGAGACTTTTCAATCCTTCCGAAAAGCACTTAGCGTTATCATGCCAGCCTATTTTTCTGTTTTGCCGGATTAACTTTCTGTAAAGTTGAATCAGTTCTTTCTTCCGTCCGGATTTCTCCAGTATGGATATTTTCCAATTGATCAGCGAACTCCCCGATTCACAAGCGTAAAAAAGATTGTCAAATTTCTTTTCAGAAGTGTTTTCATCCAATATTTGATCCACATACGTAAGTGCCAGGTCAATATTTCCTATTGCAAAATACGTAATTGAAATGCGGTACAATGCCACTTCTCTAAATCTTCCGGAACTATCCATTTCAATAATCTGCAGGTAATCAGAAAGTGCATTTTGGTAGTTGGTTGATTGAGAATAAAATATTCCCCGGTTTAATAAGAAGTCCAGTTTAGTCGTTTGAAAGTTTCCTTCCCCAATCTTTATATCCCGATCAATTAAATAATTCAAATCGTTGATCAGTTGTTTCGTTGCTGTGGAATCGGTTCTTTTAGTAGATACATTACTTTGGACTAGCAGTGAAACCTGCATTTCGGCACGTTCCCACAGAAGGGCATGATACTTTGAAGAGTCTTCCTGAATAGCCTGATACTGTAATTCTTTTGTGATTTCAAGAATTCTTCCCGGATAGAATAGTGACGGATCCGGTTGGGAAAAGCACTTCAAAGAAAAAAGTAGAAAGAGCAAAAATAGTCCGATAGGCTTCATAAAAACACGGGATTAATCTACCTTACATTTGATGTTGAAATCGGTTCATTTAACAATCGAAAAATGAGCGTGACAACGAGTACTGATAGCTATCGGGAGAGGACAAAATAAAGGTCGAGAAGTTTTTTTCTCAGTCTTTATTTTTTTGCACATCGGGCTGGAAAGAAATCGAACTTTTTGGAGGATGTTAGAAAACTTCATTCTTTGGTTGTATAGTAATCTATTTGAGAAACCTCACCACCAAGATTGATAATTATATGGGTACGTTTATTTTCATCTTTGTACTCATGATTTTTGTAGATGGAAATATTATGTTCACTAAAGTCATTTGTTAAAGTAAACATTTGATCTGCTAAGATTTTCTTTAGCCATTCTTCTGAATTACGAATTCCAATCTTTTCAAGATGAAAGCCATAAATAATGATTAACTGTTTCATAGGGTAGATATGCATCATTTATATTTTTAATCATATATAATAGTTTACTGATTTTTTCTGAAAAATGCAATCGATTCCGAGATTAATTACTCAGATTTTTCACCATTGTATATAGAATCCTTGATAATTCGTCTGCTTTTTTCAAAAATGAATTGAAAGTGCTTTCTTCGATAGAATTAGAATCATATAAGATGTCTAGAATAGCGACACATTCAAAAACAGAACCTCTTGAAACAATGAAAAAATTGCGTCTATCTGGCTTCGAAAATCGTCCGGAACCTTCAGCAATGTTTAAGGCGATACTAAACGAAGCTCTCGATAATTGATCTTTTGTTGTTTTATCCAACTGGATTGATTGAATCAGTTGCTTAGATTCTAAATGAAAAGCCTTAGCTTTTTTATAAACTTCCAGATTCTGAAACTCAAACATAGTAGTGAAATGTAGTTGTTACTTGAGTATATGGATTCTTTTTCAGAACTACAATTGAATCATCATTCTCGTTCTGTTTCTCATTCTGAAAAATAACGGCTCGCAAAAGAATGAGAAAGAGAAGCAGAATGAGGACAAAAAAATACGGCTGCAAAGTTAAAACTTCACAGCCGTTATTTTTTTTGGTACCCGAGGCCGGAATCGAACCGGCACTCCCGAAAGAACAGGATTTTGAATCCAGCGCGTCTACCAGTTCCGCCACTCGGGCTTTTTCTGCGGACGTGCTCACTTATATAAGTAAGCGGGTGCAAAAATAAGGAATTATTTTAATTCTGCAAATCATCCGGTAAAAAGAAATGCGTGATTATATTCCGGGATTGCGTAATGAGCTGAATTTTAAAGGGTAAAAAAGCACGATTATCTGCAAAACAATCGCGCTTTTCGGGATTATTGAATGATTAACTCGCTCCACCACCGCCTCCGGTGCATTTTCTATAGGTTATAATGATATCGATAGCGGCTGAAGTCACGGAACCTGTTCCAACAACCGGATCCGGGACGTAGTCGATGTAGCTGATAAAATACCCGCTTGGAGTATTTGCAATAGCCCGGGCTTTTGCCGCTGCCATTACCTCGCTCTGCTGAGTCGTAGTGATCGTTTGATTACTTGCAAATACAAAAATGCTTCCTGATGAATTCGTTAAGAGGTATTGAGTTAACGGCATTGTAACAGAACCTCCGGTACATGCCTGTGGGTCACAGTTGGTCAGAGCATCCAGTTCGTCACAAAGAGCTGTATAACCTACAACACTGCGGTCTGGCGTGCATCTCAAAGTGAGCGCCGGGGTTTTCTCATGGAACTTACTTCTGGTAGGAGAAGTGTTGGATTTTTCGCATCCGGATAAGGCTAAAGACACGGCGAAGGCAAACGCAGAAGCGCCTTTTAGAATAGTGATTTTGTTCATAAGTGAAATTTTAGTCTTCACCAAAGTACAAAATTTAGCTATCCATGATTATTCGGAATCAGAAAATTCAACTCATTTGATGATTTTTAATGTCGCGCGTTCTTCGCCTTTGAGAATTTCTACAAAATAGATTCCGTTCGACAAATCAGACAAACTGTTTAAGGTGAGAGCATTATCGTAAGCGGATTCCGCAGGGATAGTTTGCTGCATTACCATTCTGCCTGTTCCGTCGCGGAGTGAAATTTGTGCTCCCGTGAGGTCCGTTTGCTGCCATTGAATCGTAATCCGGGACGAAAACGGGTTCGGATAAGCTGAAATCCGGTTCAATGCTACCAAATCCTGGATACCCATCATGCTGCATCCATTCAGGGTTCCCGGCATGTTTGCGTCCAGCCAGATGAGTCTTCTGTGGAACCAATCTTTCAAACGCTGCACTTCTTCCGCATACGTTTGGCTCGGAGCCTGCACTTCCGGCGTTCCCGTTGCAATTCCCATGTGTCCCCAGGTATCGTAGTGCCATACCTCGCTTTCGTGAACCTTTTGCGCCACCGAATCAATTTTTGCGTCGATGTAGGATTCCTTCAATATACTTCTTCTCAAATCGTCATACCGGCAGCGAAGCTCATTGGCGAATAGTGTATCCTCAAGCAAACGGATATACCAGCCCGGAGCATGCACGTCCTGATCACAGGCGCCGTAAATAAACTGCGAACCATCTTCCGAACCGCCCCACATATCCTTTTCCGCCCAGTCGAAATCCCACACCGGGCCGGCCTTCAGCTTGCGGATCGTGCCGTCGGTTTTGTCCTTGTCTTTATAGAAATAACGACTTTTCTTGAAGCCGTCGCCGTTTCTGCACACTTCATTCACGATGAAATAATCGATAAAAGAAGGCACGTCGATATAAGCGCGGTAACCCAGGCCCGGGTTGTCAAAATTGCTTCCGTACAAAGCCGTTTCATAATCGTTGATGAAATTCTGGATGTAGGTTTTCTGCTGGGGCATGATTTCATCCGGTTTCGGGTAAACGTAAACCATGTGAATATCCAGACCCGGAAACCCGATCGGGCTGTAATTCAATTGCCAGGAATCGTCGTTGTTCCAGTAATCAATTTTCAGCATGTAGCCGCCTGTGAGGTCTATTCCGCTGATTTCAGTTGGTTCCAGTTTGGCAACATCCACCCGGTGCTTGTCCCGTTTGATTTTCTCCCCGAACAAATAGATTCCCTGGTATTCTCCGTTCAGAACTACATCCACCAGGCGCATGCGCGTTGCGTAATGTCCCATGGAATCGAAGAGATGAAACGGGATGATATTGCGTGCAAAAGACTTGTCGTTATAATTCGCCAGCAGCACCCAGTCACTTTCCGAAGGCATTCCCAGCAGGGAAGTGTCGATGGTATTTCCGTTTACATCCCACGTTTCAAGCGCAAAGGGTTTTTGAGGAAGCGTCAGGGAGTAATTTCCGCGGTATTCAATCCCTACTTTTCCATCGTAATGCAGCGGCGGATCGGTCATGTAATTCCGGGTTCCGGAGCTGTTGTAACGAATGCGCATGTCTGCCATGATTTTCGGGTCGTCCAGGATCATGTTTCCGTTTGTGTTGATCTCCACAATCGGCAGGAGCGAAGAAGTGAGTGCAAAATAGCCCGCAGGATTATTTCCGAAAGTAATGGAAAAGGAAAGCAGGGTTCCCTCATCCGCTCCGTAATTGTCATTGATGCGCAGTTTCCAGGTTCCATTCGGGTTTTGTCCATTGTTCACCAATCCCATTTGCCCCTGCGGTTTGAATGTTCCTGTAAAAGGAGCCGACCCGTTCATGATGCTGTTTGCTGCGTCTGCATTCAGACAGGTATTGGTGAAATCATCGTCTCCACCACCAATATTTGAAAACAACATGCCGGTCGTTCCATCCGGAGCAACAATCCAAACCGTTAAATCCGCATCCCAGGTATGGGTGATATTGATACAAACCGTTTCCAGTCCGAAGTTCGTTGTATCGATCACATTCGGAAGCCCGCTGACAGTCACCGGGATGTCAATCGTTGTGTTGTCATTGATGGGGCCGGAACCTCCGTTAAATGTTTGGCAAAATGCTGAAAATGAAATGCTTGAAAGCAGAATAGAGAGCGCGTTTTTCATTGTTGTCGTAGTTCTGGAACGAATGTAGCTTAAAATTGGATTAATGATTTCTTCACATTAAATTTTAACAGAAGTGCGATCCCGGGAGTGCTTGCTTAAAATCGTATCTTTGAAGCCGTGAAATACAGAAATCATGTCTAAAATTCTGATTAAAAACATCCGCACACTGTACCAGGCCGGTGAAAATTTCCCTGCATTTCTCAGTGGAGAAGCAATGAGTACCGTTCCAACGATCCACCATGCATACCTGGCGCTGGAAGACGGCGTGATTGTAGCGTATGGCCCGATGGACGAGTGGGAAGGCATTACCGACTGGAGAGGAGTGGAAGTAATTGATGCGGAAGGCCAGAGCGTGATGCCGGCGTTTTGCGATCCGCATACGCACACGGTATTTGCACGCACACGGGAAGAAGAATTTGTAGACCGGATCAAAGGGTTGAGCTACGAAGAAATTGCGCTGAAAGGTGGTGGAATCCTCAATTCTGCCCGCAGATTGGGCGAATTATCGGAAGAAGAATTGTTCCGGGAAGCCATGAAACGCATCCGCAAAATGATGGCAAACGGAACCGGAGCCGTAGAAATTAAATCCGGTTACGGACTTTCTGTGGAAGCAGAGTTGAAAATTCTGCGTGTGATCAAACGCCTGAAACAGGAATCCGGAATTGTTGTTAAAGCAACATTCCTGGGGGCGCACGCCTTTCCGAAAGAATTCAAAGAAAACCACCAGGGCTACATCGACCTGATCGTAAACGAAATGCTTCCGATCATTGCAAAAGAAGAACTGGCAGACTACATCGATGTGTTCTGCGAGCGCAACTACTTCTCGGTTGAAGAAATGCAATACATCCTGCAGGAAGGAAAAAAACTCGGATTGATCCCGAAAGTGCACGTCAACCAGTTCTCCATTTTGGGCGGCGTAAAGGCGGCAGTAGAACTGGGAGCCTTGTCCGTAGATCACCTGGAAGAATCCAATGACGAAGACATCGAAGTGCTGAAAGGAAGCGGCTGTATGCCGACGTTCCTGCCGGGCTGTTCCCATTTCATCAGCATTCCGTTTGGAAATGCACGGAAATTCATCGCGGAAGGACTACCGGTTGCACTGGCTACAGATTACAACCCGGGAACAACCCCGTGCGACAATATGCAGTTGATCTTTTCCCTGGCTTGTGTCAAAATGAAACTCACGCCGGAAGAAGCATTCAATGCGCTCACCATCAATGCGGCGTATGCGATGGGCTTGTCGGAAACACACGGAACGATCTCTCTCGGGAAATCGACCCCGCTAATCCTCACCAAACCGATTGATTCACTGGCATATATTCCGTATGCATTCGGAGAAAATCACGTTGACAGACTGATTTTTAGTTCGTTTTGATAGTGCATGAAAACCGGGTGGGCATGTTGTTCATGACGGCGGAAGAGAACGTTCAAAAAGTGTAAAAGCTCCAAATTGAACCCTTTTAACTTTTCAACTCTTGGAACTTATTTAGAGTAAATTAAACCCTTCAAATCACCTGAATTTTCGTTTAAGACGTTAATTTTACACTTGTTTAACGTCCTTTGAACAAATAGTTTGTAATTTTCGGCGTTGATATTCACATGAACAGACCGGTATTTCTGATTCTTTTTCTCATTTGCTTTCAGTCCTTCGGGCAGGAATCGGGAAAGGAATACCAATTACTCTGGGAAGTAAAGGCTACAAAAGGAAGCAAGAAGACGAGTTATATCTTCGGAAGTATGCACTCCAACGATCCGCGCCTGTTCCATTTCCCGGATTCGCTCTACACAGCTTTTACGAAGGTCGAAGCGGTGGTTCTGGAAACAGACGTCACACAGATTTACGACGAATACGACGTACGGCTGAACCTCTTCAATTTTGATCTTTTCGATAAAAAACGCTCCTTCGCGAGTTCGAAGAAAGCGACGCAAACCGTTTATGGTTCGGAAGACGGAAGGCCTCAGTTTCTCGATGCCTATTTTCAGCAGACCGGTTATTGCGGCGGAAAATTATTTTACCAGCTTGAAACGGTACAGGATCAGTTGAAATTGGCTGAAAATCCCGAATTGTTCAACACGCGGACGGCGATCAACGGCTTGTTTTTTACGAAAGAAGCATTTATCCAGACTTATCTGAACGGTGACATTGCTTCGCTGACCAACATGCTCAAGGCCCAGTTCAAGAGTTCCCCGGAAGCCTACGACGAATTGATCACCAAGCGGAATCAGACGATGGCAAAAGGGCTCGACACACTGATGCGCAAGAAAAGTGTTTTTTGTGCCATCGGTTCGGGACATTTATATGGTTCGGACGGAGTATTACAGCTGCTGCGTCAAAAAGGATTCCAGGTAAGAGCCGTAAAAGCAAGCTACGACAACACGACAACTGCAGAAAAGAAACTCATGCTTTCCTGGCGGAATTATTCAATCACCGATGAAGAAAACTCCTTCCGGATGACTTTCGGCGGAAAGCCGATTCAGCTCGAAGATGCCAACAAGAAACACTACATCTACCAGGAACTGGGGCAGGGAAATACCTTCGAACTGATTATCCACGAATCGGCAGATTACCTGGACGATAACCGCTACCATTTTGTGGAGAACGAACTGGCGAAAACCAAAGAATCCACACTAGACGCAGGTGCGCAGATGATTGAAGGATTGGTTTTTGACCCGATCAAAGGGTATCAGTGGAAACGCTTCATTCAATTCGGCGAGGTATGTTACGAACTGATCTGCTACGGCGGAAATAAATTCATGCACTCCGACCGGTCGGGAAAATTCTTCCAAAAGTTTGAAATTCTGACGGAAAAAGAATAACCAACATCCCATTGTTTATTCCTTTTTCGCAATCTTCAAATGAATTTATCGGTTAATCCTAATTTAGATGCGATTTATTGCAAAGCATGATTGAAAGAACCCTGGAACCGATTCTTCGCGAGAAATGTCGGGAAAGTAAAATTGTAGTGCTCAAGGGAGCGCGCAGAACCGGCCGGCTGACACTTGTTTCCCGTATCTTCAACCTGGAAGATTCACAGGTCGGGATCATTGATTGTTTCAATAAAAAAGAACGCAAGCAGCTGAATTCGCTCAAAGAACTGAAGGCATTCAGTGAGGGGAAGAAAGTGGTCATTATCCGCGATGCGCAGCTGCTGGAACCCTTGCAGGATTATGTTGATTTTGCGATCGAATCCGATTCCCTTGAAAACCTGATTCTGATTTGTTCCTTTGAACCGGAACTGCACGAAGATTTGTGGGAGGCATTGCGCGACCAGGGACTCGAATTGAACCTGTTCCCGCTTTCCTATGCAGAGAGTGCGAAGTTTCATGGATTGGTTCAGGAAGACAAAGACCTGGAGCAGCGCCTGATTTACGGCTATTACCCGGAGGTGATCGTCAACCCGGAAACAGCAGAAAAGACCATTTCCGACCTGCTTGAAACCAGTATTTTCACACAGTTGGGAGCTTCCGAACGCATCAACAAAAAAGAAAACCTGATCCGCCTGCTGCGCCATTTGGCATTCAATATCGGGAAAGTGATCAGTTTCAACGACCTGGGAAAAAAATGCAGCCTGGACAATGAAACGGTGGAACGTTATGTGAAACTATTTGCCAAGGCTAACCTATTGGTGCTTATTACTTCCTATAACAACGGAAACCGTTACGAACTTAAAAAGAGTCACGTGGTTTATTTCCTCGATAATGGAATCCGCAATGCCTTGATCCGGGCTTTTCAGCCTTTGGAGTTCCGCAATGACGTGGAAGAATTGTGGCGCAATTTCGTGATCAGTGAGCGTTTCAAAGCCAACCAGTATGCAGGAAAAGATCCGGAGGTATTCTTCTGGCTCACGCATACCAAACAAGAGGTCGACTACCTGGAAGTGTCCGGCGGAGAAGCTTTCGGGGTCAAAATGTGCTGGGATGATTCCAAAAAAATCAAGGTTCCGGCTTCGTTCCGTGAATTGTACCCGCAAATCAAAGTAACGGGAATCAACCGGAAAACATTCTGGACTTTCCTGCGGAAGTAGGTCGTAATTTCATGGATTTGATGTTTCATCACTGATGAGGTAACGGATGTGTTTTTTGATCTGAAAGCCTTGTGGAATCTGGCCTGTATGCAATATCGCGAACATGCGGACAAGAGCTTGTTTTTCGATCCCCGGATGAAAAGCTTCGGGATGTGACAAACCTGAAACAATATCGGTTTAGCCTGATTTTCACAGAAAAATAACACCAATTCTCAGATATCTTGAGTAAATTCACGGAAATCACAGGATGAAGACAAAAGCAGAAATCGTAGAAAACTGGCTGCCTCGCTATACCGGGGAAGAGCTGGCAAATTTCGGACAGTACATTTTGTTGTGCAACTTCCACAATTATGTAGAGAAGTTCGCAACCATTTACGGAGTAGAAGTAGTTGGTAAGGACAAACCGATGCAGTGCGCAACTGCTAACGGAATCACGATCATCAATTTCGGAATGGGAAGCGCTTCTGCTGCAACGTGTATGGATTTGTTGTCAGCAATCAAACCGAAAGCTGTTCTGTTTCTGGGAAAATGTGGAGGTTTGAAAAATAAAAGTGAAGTCGGCGACCTGATTCTGCCAATCGCAGCCATCCGCGGAGAAGGAACCAGCAACGATTATTTCCCGTCTGAAGTTCCTGCTTTACCGGCATTTGCTCTTCAGAAAGCAATTTCTACTACCATCCGCGATGCCGGTTTTGATTACTGGACAGGAACCTGTTATACGACCAACCGCCGCGTTTGGGAACACGATGAGAAATTCAAGGAATACCTCAGCAGCATTCGGGCAATGGCCATTGATATGGAAACCGCAACGATCTTCATGGTCGGATTTGCGAATAAGATTCCGACGGGAGCATTGCTCCTGGTGAGTGATCAGCCCATGACGCCGGAAGGAGTGAAAACCAGTGAAAGCGATTCGAAAGTAACTGCCGGATATGTGGATGCGCATTTGATGATCGGGATTGATTCGTTGAAGCAGTTGATCAATAACGGGCATACGGTAAAACACCTCCGGTTCTAAAAAGACGGATAGACATGTATCTATTTGCCCAGTGGTAGTAAGGGATTCAGTGTTTTTAGGTGTAAATTCTCTTCAGCGATATTTCCTGCTTGGGAGTAAATCTGGTTTCAGTTGATCATCTCTCCGAAATACGGATAGACATGTGTCTATTTGCCCAGTGGTGGTAAGGGATTCAAGAATTTCTCCCAATAAGAAGGATTCTCCCCCAAATTGGTATCTTAGTTGAAAATCAAGATGCATGAGATTTTCACTGTTGATGCTTGGGTTCGCTGCCGTATCCGGTTCTGCGTTGTCCCAGAGTAAATTGAAATATGTCGATCCGCTGATCGGGACATCCAAAATGGGACACACCTTTCCGGGAGCAACCGTTCCCTTCGGGATGGTGCAGCTAAGCCCGGACACAGATACAATTCCCTATGCCGTAAACGGAAAATACAATCCCGATGTGTACCGGTATTGTGCCGGCTATCAATACGAAGATCCCACCATTGTTGGTTTCAGCCACACGCATTTCAGCGGAACCGGGCATTCGGATCTGGGTGATATCCTGATTATGCCTACGAGTGGTAAAATCCAGCTGAATCCGGGAATTGCTACTAATCCGAAAGGGGGATTCCGGTCAGCATACAGCCACGAAAATGAAATAGCGAAACCCAATTATTACTCCGTTCTATTGAATGATCACCAGATTCGTGCCGAGCTGACGACTACTACCCGTGTTGGAATTCACAAATACACCTTTGCCAGGCAAGATTCCGCCAATATTATCCTTGACCTGGTTTCAGGAATTTACAACTATGACGGGAAGAACGTAAATACTTACGTTCGTGTGGTGGATGACTTTCACATCGTTGGCTTCCGGCAGACTTCAGGCTGGGCAAAAAACAGAACGGTCTACTTCGCAGTTGAATTTTCCAGGCCCATCAAATCCTATGGCTACGATGATTTTCAATCCAAAAAAGTGTACCAGGGATTTTGGCGGAAATTCAACCTGAAGGACAATTTCCCCGAAATGTCGGCAAACCAGTTGCGCGCCTTTTTCAACTTCGACCTGGATGCTTCGAAAGAATTGCTCCTGAAAGTATCACTCTCGAATGTGAGCATGGAAGGAGCCTTGCTGAATATGGTGTCCGAAACACCGAACTGGCGCTTTGATCAGTACCGGAAAGCGGGAGAAGCATTGTGGGAAACCGAATTGAACAAGTTCCAGGTTGAAATGCTCAACGAAGGAGATTTGATCAATTTTTATACCGCTGTTTATCACACATGCCTGGGGCCTACGGTTTACCAGGATTTTTCAGGCTCCTACCGTGGATTGGATTTTTCAGACCATTCAAACCCGGACGGACAAACAAACTATACTACTTTTTCGCTCTGGGACACCTACCGCGCACTGCATCCCCTGTTCAACCTCGTGCAGCGCAAACGAAATGCAGACATGGTGCTCTCCATGATTGCACACCAAAATCAAAGTGCGGAGAAAATGCTTCCGGTTTGGTCTCACTACGCCAATGAAAACTGGTGCATGATCGGTTACCATGCCGTTTCCGTCATTGCAGATGCATACAGCAAGGATCTGGAAGGAATTGACTACAACAAAGCACTCGATGCCTGCATTCAAACGGCTCGTACACGCTATTTCGACGGAATCGGTTCCTACATGGATTTGGGATATGTGGCAGAAGATCAAAGCTCGAGTTCGGTTTCAAAAACGCTGGAATACGCCTATGATGACTGGTGTATTGCGCAGCTGGCTTTGGGCTTGAAACGGATGGATATCTACGAAGAATTTTCCAAACGAAGCAGGAATTACCAGAACGTCTTTGATCCGAAATCCGGCTTCATGCGTGCGCGGATGAAATCCGGAAACTTCATCGACAAATTTGATCCGCTGGAAACCCACCAGGCCGGCTACATTGAAGGAAATGCATGGAATTACAGCTTGTATGTACCGCACCAGGTTGACTCCATGATTGCCTTGATGGGAGGGAAAAAACGTGTTGCGGCGCATTTGGATTCCTTGTTTACGATGCGCCTCGACGACAAGTACTTCGAACACACGGAAGACATTACCCGAGAAGGAATCATGGGGTCATATGTCCACGGAAATGAGCCTTCGCACCACGTGATCTACCTCTTCGATTGGGTGGGAAGACCCGATCTGGCTCAAAAATACATGCGCCAGGTACTTCGGACAAAATACCTCCCGAAAATGGACGGATTAAGCGGAAACGATGATTGCGGACAGATGAGCGCTTGGTACATTTTCAGTTCCCTGGGCTTCTATCCGGTGTGTCCTGGTTCCAACGAATATGCACTCGGTGCGCCTTTGGTGAAGAACGCGAAAATTCACCTCGAAAACGGATCAGATATCACCATTGAAGTCAAAAACCAAAGCGAGAAAAATGTATTTGTGAAAGCTGTTTATCTGAACGGAGCAAAACTCAAGGACTTTAGGTTGGATTATCAGCAGTTGAAAAACGGGGCGAAACTGGTATTCGAAATGACCTCCAAACCCGCAAAAACGTTCTGAGAACTTGTAGTTTAAAGTGAATTTTAAGAAAAGAATAAGATAAAAATGCTAAATTCAGCACTTAAACTCATGCTTATGAAAAGAAGAATACTACTCTCCGGCGTATTTTTTCTAGGTCTGTCTTTGTGTTCCGTGAGCCATTCTCAGGGAATCAAAAACGTCACAAGTGCCTGGAAATCCATTGCGCAAAGCGAGATTCCTGTTAGCGGAACCCGCTACATCAAACCAACCAAATTTACAACACTGCACCTGGATGTAACGTCTATGAGACAACAGCTGGCGGCGGCAAAACGAATCACCGATCCATCCTACGTTCCTGTTTTTGTGAAAATCCCGAGAGCCGACGGAACAGTTGGAATCTACCAGGTTCATGAAAACGAAACCATGTCGGAAGGCTTAGCGGCACAATTCCCTGAAATCCGTTCCTACGATGGAATTGCGATGGACAAATCGGGAGAGGTGGTGAAGTTTGACCTGACTCCGCAAGGATTCCATGCCATGACGCTGATTCCCGGAAAACCGACCTTATTCATCGATCCGTACTCTTTCGGTGGAGGTGATGTGGAACATTACATCGTGTATTCCCGGGCAGATTTCACCACAGATAAATTTTTCACCTGTGATATGGAAGCATCCCTGCTGACAGAAGCAGAAGAAAACGACCCGGTGAAATCCTTCGGAAACTGCACGAAACGAACCTACCGTCTGGCAGTAGCTGCTACAGGAGAATATACGACCTTCCAAGGAGGAACCGTTGCCCTGGCACAGGCTGCACAGGTAACAACCGTCAACCGGGTGAATGGCGTATACATGCGCGACCTTGCAGTTACCTTGACCATCATTGCAAACAACAATTTGCTCATCTATACCAATGCTTCTACTGACCCGTATACGAACGGAACACCGGGAACGATGATTACTCAGAATCAAAACAACGTGACCAGCGTAATCGGTTCTGCAAACTACGATATCGGACACGTTTTCGGAACGAACTCCGGAGGTTTGGCTGGTTTGGGAGTTGTTTGTAATTCCAGCAACAAAGCGCGTGGTGTAACAGGGTCTGCCGCTCCGGTTGGAGATCCGTTCGATATCGACTACGTAGCACACGAAATGGGACACCAGTTTTCCGGAAACCACAGTTTCAGAGGAAATGCAGGTTCGTGTTCCGGGAACGCCAATAACGGTACGGCAATGGAACCCGGTTCCGGAAGCTCCATCATGGCATACGCCGGAATTTGTTCTCCCCAGAACGTTCAGTCAAACTCAGATGACTACTTCCACGGTGTGAACATGAATGAAATGCACATTTTCCTGAATGCAGGTGGAAATACCTGTGCGGTTTCATCAGCGATTCCGAATCAGACTTCTCCTACGATCACCGGATCGGTTGGAAGTGTGACGATTCCTGCGGGAACTCCTTTTGCATTGACTGCTACGGCAACAGACCCGGATGGAGATGTGCTGACGTATTGCTGGGAACAAATGAACAACCAGACTTCAACACAACCTCCGGTTGCAACCGCTACAGGCGGGCCAAATTTCCGTTCGAAAGATCCGCAAACAAGCGGAACACGCTATTTCCCTTCCATCGCAAGCCTGATGTCAAACGGGCCGTTCACCTGGGAAGTACTTCCTACGGTGAGCAGAACCATGAATTTCCGTTGTACGGTTCGTGATAATGAAGCGAACGGCGGATGTAACGATAATGTGGATCTGACGGTAACAACCACTTCTGCAGCGGGACCATTCATTGTGAATTATCCTTCAGCTACCGGGATTTCCTGGACTGCGGGGTCTACACAAACAGTGACCTGGACAGTAGCAAATACAGATGTTGCTCCTGTAGCTTGTGCCAATGTAGACATTTTAATCTCAACAGATGGCGGAGCTACTTTCACCGTTATTGCGAACGACGTACCGAACGATGGTTCTCAGGATATCACCGTTCCAAATACGGCTACAACGACTGCAATCATCATGGTAATGTGTGAAAACGGAACCTTCTTCGATGTATCGAACAACGTATTTGCGATTACAACAACGCCTTGTAACAACCCTACCTTGCCGACACTTTCCGGTAACACGACCATTTGTCCTGGAGGAAGCACAACCATTTCGGTTACGGCTGGTTCACTCAATGATGCAACAGCGTGGAACTGGACTTCCGGTTCTTGTGGAGGAACAAACGTAGGAAACGGAACGTCCATGGTGCTTTCAGCTCCGGGAACATACTTTGTCCGCGGACAGGGAGGATGTGTTTCAGGAGGAAGCTGCCAGTCGATCACGATTACACAAACTGCGGTAAGCACGGCTACATCCGTAAGCGGAATTACGATCACAGCTTCACAAAGCGGAGCGCAATACCAGTGGTTGAACTGTTCAACAGGAAACAGCCCGATTTCAGGTGCAACTTCTCAGTCCTACACGCCTACGGTAAACGGATCGTATGCAGTGACTGTAACGCTTGGTTCGTGTTCGGTAACGAGCTCTTGTGTAAACATCACCAACCTGGGAATTGATGATCTGAACTTAGAAGATGTGTCGATCTACCCGAATCCTACGAATGGTAAAATCACGGTTTCTTTTGCGAAAGAAGTGAACCTGAAATCATTTGTAATCCGTGATGTGACCGGAAGAATGATCCGCGAAGAACAACCACAGACAACAAGTGAAATTACCTTCGATATTTCAACGGAAGCGCAGGGAATTTACTTCCTGAATGTGGAAGTGGGAAGTGCTGTTCAATCATTCAAGCTGATCAAGAATTAAACGAGCTCATAATAAATAAGAGAATCCCGGCTTCAGAATTGCTGAACGTCGGGATTTTTTTATGCCTGGATGGCTGCTAAAATGGAGCTGAGTTTGTTTTCGTCCGGTAAGAGCAGATTTTCCTCAAATGCAGTGCCGGCCTCAACCTGCGTCAAAGAAGTTCCTGAAAAATGAATGGCATCCAATCCGCTTGCTTTCAGCGCAGGAATGAGTGCTTCTTTCACGCCGCCCCCGGCCATGATTTCAATACGTCCGGCAGCATAGGAAACCAATTCCCGCAGGTGATCCATTCCCTGATCCACATTTCGTTCTGAACCGCTGGTCAAAATGCGTTTAAAGCCCATTTTAACCAATTGATCCATGGCGGTTTTCCAGTCCTGGATACTGTCGAATGCGCGGTGGAACGTAAAATCGAGTTGAGGTGCTGCCCGTTTCCAGGTTTCCAGTGCTTCCAGGTTCAGCTTGAAATCGGGAGTCAGAGCGCCCACCACAAAACCTTTGATGCCGGTATCTTTTAATTCCAGGATTTGATCGCGCATCACAACCAGTTCGTCGTAATTGTAAACAAATCCGCCGGCGCGTAAACGGATCAATGCGTGCTGTTCGAGGTGGAATGTTTGGTGAATCCATGAAACCATCGCCCGGGAAGGTGTGAGTCCGCCTTGTTCCAGTGCAATGCAGGTTTCAATGCGGTCAATTTGTTGCTTGCTGACCATTCTGGCAGCTTCGAGCGTGCCTACGCAAATTTCGATTTTCATTTCGATAAAATGATTTCATTGATAAATGTCCAGGGAGTAAATCCTGCACCGGTTTGTCCCGGCGGAATAAGTTCTTTGTTGAAAATGGTGACTTTGACGTAGCGCGCTTTCATCTTTTTCTGAACCCGGATCAGGTCGCCATTGAGCTTGGCTTTGGCAACGGTTTTGAATTTCTTTCCATCCGAACTGATCTGAATTTGGAAATGCTCCGGGCGGTAAATCCAGGATCCGGGATCGTTCAACGTTTCGATTTGAATACTGCTGAATTTGGCAAGCGTTTCCATATCTAAAGTGAACTGAATTGTATCCTCGTTAAAGCCCAGCCATTCGTTTCCTTTCCACGGTTTTCCACCAACAACACCGTCAGTCAGGCCGAGATTGCCGTTGTGGTTGTATTTTTCATGCGGTTTCGTATCAAAGGTTACCGCTTTTCCCAAAGCCAGGTGAGAAGTGAAGCGGTAGGAGCAGGTTCTGAGTTCCTGGTTCCCGATTTTGGAATGAATTTCCAGGGCCTGTGTCACCGGTTTTTCTGAACGTTTGATGTTGATGGAATTCACGGCTTCATTGTTCCGGTAAAAGCTCACCTCATTGATTGGCTTAAGAAGATCGTAAGTAATTCCGTTCTCTGAATTCTTGTATTGCAGTGTCGGATCAAGGAAAGAAGTCGAAAAATGAATTCCGTCTTTTTTCAGTTGCGGTAAATAGTATTCCGACAGGGATTCCACAAAGGAATGATACGGTACTTTACTCCGGTTCCAAAGTACTTCAGCCATCGCCAGCAAGCGTGGGAAAGCCTGGTATTCGACTGCATGGATTGTGGAAAGGTATTCAGTCCACATGTTTGCCTGTCCACCCAAAATATAGCGTTTGTACGGATCGTCGATGCCTTTTGTCGGGTCGAACTGGTACACTTTTTCCAGCGGAAGGTAACCGCCAATCGCAAGCGGTTCGGAAGGATGTCCGCTTTGATAATAATCGAAATAGCAATAGGAAGTAGGAGTCATCACGACCTGGTGTTTGAGTTTTGCAGCTGCAATACCGCCTTCCATTCCCTGCCACGACATTACCTGTGCGTTCGGAGCCAGTCCGCCTTCCAGGATTTCATCCCAGCCGATAATGGTTCTGCCTTTAGCATTGAGATGCTTTTCCATGTCGGTGATGAAAAAACTCTGCAATTCATGTGTATTGTGCAGGTGGTTGACTTCCATCACCATTTTGCACTTCGGACATTTCTCCCAATTGACCTTCGGAGATTCGTCTCCACCGATGTGGATCACCGGGTAAGGGAAAATCTCAATGATTTCATCCAGCACATCTTTCAGGAAAGTACGTGTTTTTTCCTGCGAGCAAAATACGTCGTCAAAAACACCCCAGGTTCCCACAACCGGCAGTTGCTGTTCGGTGCAGCTCAATTCCGGGTAGGCAGCCAGGGCCGCACGTGCATGACCCGGCATTTCGATTTCCGGGATGATCTCAATTCCCCGGATCCGGGCATATTCGACCAGCTTTCTGGCTTCTTCCTGTGTGTAAAATCCACCGTATTTTTGGTGTTCGTATTCGATGGGCTGCTTGCTGAAGTGCCCCATGAGTGTGCTGTCTCTCCACGCCCCAACGGAAGTAAGTTTCGGATATTTTTTGATTTCAATCCGCCAGCCCTGGTCATCTGTCAAATGCCAGTGAAAACGATTGTATTTCAGTTTGGCAATCTGATCAATCAGGGATTCGATCTCGGCGATAGTGAAAAAATGCCGGCTGCAATCCAGGTGAAATCCGCGGTAACCGAATGCGGGTTCGTCCGAAATATGAATGCCTTCAAGCACATTTGGGTCTTGGATCAATTGATTCAGCGTTTGCATTGCATTGCATAAACTTTGGTAGTTGCTGTATTGAATGGTGATTCCTTTTTCGGAAACATCCAGCTGATAGCCTTCGGTATATACCAGCGTATGGATCAACTGCAGGTGAACAGAGGCGTCTTTTGAATCGCTCAGGAGCAGATGAACACCGTGGTCGCGTTCAAACAATTCGTGGAAATAAGCATATCCCTTTTCCGAATCCCGGTTGCTTTCCAGTTTCAGTTCTCCGTTAAACACCAATTTTCCGGTAGTGTGTTCTACATGAGCAGGTTCCGGAAAAACCGGGCTGTGCTGAGCAGATAATGTGATCGTTAGAAATGAAAGAAGGATCGAAAGTGAAATTTTCATGTGTTTAAAATTGAAATCCGGAGCTGTTTCCGGAAGCGGGTAACAGAATGCAAAAGTCCGAATTGCCTGTTTTATTACCTGCTTCACAAATTAAGTATTTATATTTAAGCTTTGTTTAAAATTAGTTTGTTTTGATGAAAGCTTCAGTTGTATTCATTTTTTTGATGCCTCTATTTTTGGGGACGAGTGTTTTCGCGCAAAAGAAAATCCTTGGTCCTGAGGTATATAATTCCTGGAACCGGATTGGAGATATTCAACTTTCCCAGGACGGAAAATTTGCCGTTTACTCTGTAAAACCTTATCGCGGTGACGGATTTTTGTTTGCTGTGAACCTGGAAACGGGGAAAAAAGATTCCATTGCAAGAGGATATGACCCGAAGTTTGAAGGAACCGGAAATGTAGTTTCGTTCAAGATTCACCCGGGATTCGATACCGTTCGGAAAGTAGAATTGGCAAAGATCAGTAAGGACAAATGGCCGAAAGATTCCCTGGGAATTTGGTTCCTGAGCCAGGATTCCATCGTGAAGTTCGACCAGTTGAAGGAATTCAAGGTGTCTGAGAACGGAAGCGCGCTGGCTTATACGACCACAAAAAACGAATGGCCGAAAGGATATTTGACGAAAAAGGAGGTCAAAAAGGAAAAGAAAACCGAACAGAAAAAGGGGAAAATCAAAACAGACGGAAAACTCCTGACCATCGTTGATCTCGGATCGAAAGGAAAGAAATACTTCAAACACGTTTCACAGTTTGAAGTGAGTAAAGACGGGCAGTATGTCTTGTTTGTCCAGCAGGAGAAATTCAAAAAAGATTCCCTTCGTCTGAACATTTACGACTTGTCCAAAAAGGAACTCTGGAGCAGTAAAAAGCGGGTTACAGAATACGCGGGATTGAGTTTTTCCGGAAAGAATAATACGCTTTTAGGATTGGCAACGGTTGATACGGCTTCTAACAAACGCTGGTCGTTGTTTATGCTCCACCCGGATTCGAAAGAATTCAAGCAATTGATCGATACATCGGTTGTTTTTGACAACAACGAAGTGCTGTCCTCCAGCTTCAGACCATACCTCAATAACAACGATTCGGATGTGTTTTTCGGGATCGCAGACAAACCGGAAAAACCGGTAAAAGATACCTTGCTGGAAAGCGAAAAAGCAAAAGTGGATTTGTGGCATTGGAAAGACGATCGTTTGCAGCCACAGCAATTGGTGGAATTGAAACGCGACCAGGGACGAAGCAACCTGGCGGTATATCATGTAGGTTCAGGTACTTTCAACGTGTTGGGTGCCGATTCGATGAACCTGTACCAATCCGAGAGATATCCGCAGCAGGTCATCCTGGCAAGCAGCGATGCGGCATACCGTTTTCAAACCTGGGCATTCCCGAACCCGGATAATTATTACCTCATTCAGGTTTCCGACGGGAAAATCACGCCGTTGAAAGATAAGTTGAATTCCCGTCCTTCGCTGTCGCAGAATGGAAAGCAGTTGGTTTTCTGGAATGACATTACGAAGAACTTTTACCTGATGGATGTCTATTCGCAGGTAGAAGAATGCGTGACTTGCGGTTGGAAAGGAATGCTGCTTGAAGACAAGAACGGAATGATTTACGAAGATCTTCCGCAGGGAATTATCGGCTGGGGTCCGGATGATCAGAATGTGTTTATCCAGTCGGATAAAGATATTTTGTCGTATGACCTGAAAAAGAAATCGTGGGCGGTTTTTACACATCCGCTCCAGGCTTCCGAAACAGATACGAATTACACCTATTCACTCTACAACCTGAGTTCGGATTCGATTCGTTATTATCCTGAAAACACCCTGCTTACGCGCTTCAGTAAAATCACCAAAATGATGGATGTGTACCGCGTGAAAGGATCTTTTGCAAACCCAAATTTTGAATTGGTTTCAGGTTCTGCGCACAATTATTTCAATTTCAACAAAGCGAAAAAGAGCGACCGGATTCTGTTCAATCGTTCCTCCAATGCCGATTACCCGGATTTATTCTCAACGACTCGTCCGGGAGCGGATGTGGTACGCGTTTCATTGGCAAACCCGCAGCAGAGCCAGTACAACTGGTCAACCGTAGAATTGATCAAGTGGAACAGCTATGCAGGAATTCCGTTGGAAGGATTGGTGTACAAACCGGAAAACTTTGACCCGAACCAGGAATACCCGTTATTGGTTTATTATTACGAACTGTATTCCGACCAAATGCACAACCATTATGCTCCGCGACCTACAGCGTCCATTATTTTCCCAACGGAATACGCTTCGGCAGGATATATCGTGTTCATTCCGGATATCCGTTACACTCCGGGTCACCCGGCGAACAGTGCTTACGATTGTGTTTTAAGCGGAACGGATGCGGTTTTGAAAAAATACCCGAATATTGATCCGAAGCGTATGGGATTGCAGGGGCAAAGCTGGGGAGGTTACCAGACGGCTCAGCTGATTACCATGACAGACCGTTTCGCTGCTGCGATGGCAGGTGCACCGGTGAGCAACATGTTCTCTGCTTACGGTGGAATCCGCTGGGGATCGGGCTATAGTCGCCAGTTCCAGTACGAGCACTCGCAAAGCCGGATCGGGAAAACCATTTGGGAAGCTCCTGAATTATATGTGGAAAACAGTCCGCTGTTTGGTCTGCCAAAAGTGAAAACACCGCTGCTGATCATGCACAACGACGAAGATGGAGCAGTTCCGTGGTACCAGGGAATTGAATTGTACACCGGTTTGCGAAGACTTCAGAAACCGGTTTGGCTGTTGAATTACAACGGCGATGACCACAACCTCATGAAACCGGCGAACAGAATGGATTTGAGTATTCGTATGCGCCAGTTCTTCGATTATTACCTGTTGAACAAACAGGAACCGTTGTGGATGAAGGCAGGAATTCCGGCAATTCAGAAGGGCAAGAAAATGAACTACGAATTGGTAGAGTAAAGTCATTGGTAGCATAAAAAAGCCCGGTCACTGAGCGGAGTCGAAGTGCCGGGCTTTTAAAATTTCATGTTTGTTTTAAGGAATAAAAACGGTTTCTTTCGTCGTTTCTTCCTGTTCCACTTTGATGATGCCGTTACCAACGGCACCACCCAAGCTTGCTTCTATATTAAAAACGGCGACACCACATTGCCCCAACTGATAGATATCGTTGTAATTGAATGTGGCCTCACCTTGCTCATTGGTCGTTGCTACTTTCGGTTCTCTGACAGCATTATGTCCCTGTTCGGTAGACATTCCTGACAGTTTAACCGTTGCACCTGAAACCCGGTTGTTATTATGATCCAAAACGTAAATCTTCGCAATGGTATCTGCTTTCTTTCTGCAAGAACCGATACCCGTTAAAACAGCGCCGATTGACAGGATTAAAATGGAACGTGTTATCATTTGTAGAACGTTTATATCTCTAATCTCGCACATTCGGTCTGAAGATTAGTCTGCAAATGAATGAAATGGCTCTGTGGATGTTTTTTTTAAAATTCTCAGCGAATAAAAAACCCTGACTTCCGGAAAGTTCGGAATGCCAGGGTTCAAAAAGTATTTGGAACGGATTACTGGATGAATACCGTTTCTTCGTTGTCTTTTTCCTGTTCGATTTTAATAATCGCTTGTCCGGTCAAAGCATCTTTACGCGCTTCAATGTTCAATACCGCTACTCCGGCTTGCCCGAGTTGGTATACATCGTTGAAATTAAAGACTGCAACACCAGAACCATCAGATAAAGTAGTGTCAAACAAAACTACCGGTGGAGAAGGAGTCACGGTGGATTCACCTTTTAATACAACCTGAGCTCCGGCAACCCGTTGATTTTGGGCATCCAGCACGTAGATGATCGCAGTTGTATCTTTCTTCTTACGGCATCCCGAAGAAGAGAACACAACCCCCATCCCAACGATCAGGGCTCCATAAAATGCAGATTTAATAAATAGATTCATGTCTTTCAATATTATGGATTAGTTCAGGTATACCGTTAAAACATTAGTGATATGCGCTCTGCAACGAATGTACCCGGTTCCCTGACTTGGATCCTTTTTCACCAGTACATCGAAGTAACCGGTTGTTTCTTTTTTTCCGAGCTTACTGAAAAAATCCGCCATATCAAAGTAGGCAAAGCCTGATGAATTTGTCTGGACAGTGTCCACATAAGCAGGAGTAGCAGGTTCGGAATCAACGTCAGCAATGATAATCACCTTTGCGTTGTTGACTAATTCATTGTTGGATGAACGCACGAAAACCTTTAGGATCGAAGGGTCTTTCTTGCAGGAGCTCAGCACTAAAAGCACCGAAACCAACGTTAAGTACCCCATTTTACGTACCATTTTGTTCATAGTGTTGTTTTTTTGCGATGTAAATATAATCTTTTTGCGATTATAATCTGATTCTCTACAATTTCGTAACTTCGTTGCTCGAAAAAGTAAGTTTTTAAACATCAAATTAACGGAAAAAGTTACATTTTCGGTAATATTTTTTCAGTTAGACGTTTAGAAACTCAAAAGGTTGTATAAATACAGATGAAAGAGCAAATCGCTGCAGCTAAGGAAGCTATTGAAAATTACGCATTGACGGATCTGAATACCGTTGAAGCATTCCGTATTCACTTTTTAGGATCGAAAGGAGCGTTGAAGAACCTCTTCGGAGAGTTGAAAAACGTTCCGAACGAAGAGAAAAAAGAAGTGGGGCAGTTGCTGAACGGCCTGCGCTTGCTTGCAGAAGAAAAATGGCAGTCCTCCAAAGAAAGTTTCGAAAACGCACAGGGTGCAGATTCGGATGTGGATGTGACACGCCCGGCAGAGCCCATCCCGCTTGGTGCAAGACACCCGCTTTCGATTGTTCGAAGTGAAATCATCTCGATTTTTGAGCGCATTGGGTATTCGGTTTCGGAAGGACCGGAAATCGAAGACGACTGGCACAACTTTTCCGCATTGAATTTCCCGCCGGAGCACCCGGCAAGAGATATGCAGGACACCTTCTTCATTGAAAAAGGCGAACGCGAAATGGCGTTGAGAACCCACACCTCATCGGTTCAGGTACGCGTGATGGAATCTTCCACTCCGCCGATCCGTACTATTTCCCCGGGAAGAGTATACCGCAACGAGGCAATCTCGGCAAGAGCACACTGTTTCTTCCACCAGGTGGAAGGATTGTATATCGATAAAAACGTTTCGTTTGCCGATTTGAAGCAGACATTGGATTATTTTGCGAAATCGCTCTTCGGAGACAAAGCGAAGATCCGTTTGCGTCCGTCCTACTTCCCGTTCACCGAACCAAGTGCGGAAGTGGATGTTTCCTGTACGATCTGTAATTCGAAAGGATGTAACGTCTGTAAATATACCGGCTGGCTGGAGATTTTAGGTTGTGGAATGGTAGACCCGAATGTGCTGGAAGCTTCCGGGATTGATTCGGAAGTATACACCGGATTTGCATTCGGAATGGGAATTGAGCGCATCGCACAGCTGAAATTCCGTGTAAACGATTTGCGTTTGTACTCGGAAAATGACGTGCGTTTCCTGAAACAATTTAAAGGAGTGAATTTCTAAGATGGGACTGTTTTCAAGCAAGCAAAAAGCCGCGTTTCCGTGGGTAAACCTCACAAGTTCCGAACAATTGCACCAATTGCTGGATCCTTCGCAGGAAAAGCCGGTAGTTCTGTTCAAACACAGTACGCGCTGCAGCATTTCATCGATGGCGTTGAATCGTTTTGAAACGAATATGGATCCGGAAAAAGCAACCTGTGTTTTCCTGGATTTGCTCAGCTACCGTCCGTTATCTGACGAAATTGCACAACTAACACACGTGGAGCACCAGTCTCCCCAGGCTATATTGATTAATCACGGAGAAGTCATTTATTCCGCAACACATACGGCAATAGATGCTTCTGACATTATGAAACTCATTTGACTATGAAAAGATACGGAATCATCATCCTGCTCGTTCTGATTGTGGCGGCATTCATCATTGTTCCATTGATCAACAAATCTGGAAGAGGGTCGGAAGAAATGGCCATTGCCAAATTTGAAACGCCCGGTAACATCATGGTGGAATACGGACAGGAAGTTCCGGTGAAATTTACTGTTCCGGAAGGATTGGTGAAAGTGGAACTACTTTACAATGATTCTGTTTTCGAAACCTGGAATAACCCGAAAGCACAAACCCGGACGGTTGCCATGCAGACAAATTACTACGGTGTGGGAGCATTTCCGATGGTATTGCGTTCGACATTTCAAGATGGAACTTCCCTGGAAAACAGCATCCTGGTGCGCGTTGCTTCCGACATTGATCCGGAACTGGTTTTCGTAAAAGTGTTGAAGGAATACCCGCACAATAAGGAAAACTACACGCAAGGATTTGAATTTGACGGAAACCAGTTGTATGAAGGAACCGGTGACCCGGGACAACAGGGAAAAACATTGGTTGGGCCGATCTCATTGGAAACCGGACAGTTTATCGAGCCAAAGAACGGCCTGGATGCAACCTATTTCGGAGAAGGAATCACCATTTTGGGCGATTTGCTCTACCAATTGACCTGGCAGAACGGAAAATGCTTTATCTACGACAAGAAAACAATGGTGCTGAAAGGCGAGTACAGCTACGTAGGACAAGGCTGGGGATTGTGTAACGACGGAAAAGTGATCATGATGTCTGATGGATCCGAACGCATTACCTTCCGCGATCCGAAATCTTTCCAGGCAATCCGTTCCATTGAAGTATACGACAAAGAAGGACCGAGAACATACCTGAACGAACTGGAATACATCGACGGGAAGATTTATGCCAATGTCTATACTACCGGAACCGTACTGGTGATTGAACCGACTACCGGACGCGTATTGCAGGAAATCGATGCAAACGAATTGGTTGTGCGCGGGAAAAACGGAGGAGATGTACTGAACGGAATTGCTTACAACAAGCTGACGAAGAAACTGTACATGACCGGGAAGTACTGGACAAAAACATTTGAAGTTTCTATCGGTAAATAGTCATGATTTCTCCTTACAACGATGAGTATTTCATGCGCCAGGCTTACCTGGAAGCGCAAAAAGCCTATGAACTGGGAGAAGTTCCCGTTGGAGCGGTGGTTGTGGTGAATAACCAGATCATTGCGCGGGCACATAACTTAACGGAACGATTACACGACGTTACCGCCCACGCTGAGATGCAGGCAATCACGGCGGCATCGGAATTCCTGGGGGCAAAATACCTCAAAGATTGTACGTTGTATGTGACGCTGGAACCTTGTGTGATGTGCGCAGGAGCATTGTACTGGTCGCAGCTGGACAAAATTGTGTTTGCAAGCCGGGATGAAAAGCGTGGAGCAGGTCGTTTTCAGAATGAATTGTACCACCCGAAGACCCTGGTTACCAAAGGCCCGATGGAAAATGAGTGCGCACAATTGATGATCGACTTTTTCAAAGCAAAACGGTAATAGTTACGCATTCGTAATTAATCCACAACCTTTGCGATAACTGCTTCCGAAGAAATCCAGCCGTTTATTTTTCCCACATTATTCCCGATCAGCAATTCATGTTCCCTTTTGTCGAGAACGAGGTGAAGCAGGTAATTGCCTTTCCAATGGATGAATACGACATCGTTCACTTTGACTTCCTCATAGTTTGCCGTTTGCAGCGTGACGAGTTGTCCGCTTTCGATGCGTCCGCGCATAGAGCCGCCCACCGGTCGAATCTGTGCTGTGCCATCCTTTTGTAATGATTCAAGTGCTTCTTTTAACCAGCTCATTGCTTTGGTGTTGTATTGTCTCAAAATTAGCGAAATCCGTCTAACAATGCTTTTCCCTTCTCAATTTTGAATTTTTCATTTTCAATTGAAAAGTGCGTTCATAACCAATTTGGGACTTTAGCAATCCCTATTTGACCTCCCGTACCAAATTGAATTTTGCAAATCCCTGTTTTCGTGTAGATTTACAAAAAAACAATCGCTATGTCTGACATCATTCTCGACGTTTCCGGTTTAGACAAAAAATACAAAGACGTGCATGCGCTCGGAGGAATTTCCTTCCAGGTTCGGCAAGGACAAATCTTCGGTATTTTGGGCCCGAACGGAAGCGGAAAAACAACAACCCTGGCCATTCTCCTGGGGATTCTCAAAGCGAATAAAGGAACTTTTTCCTGGTTCGGAAACGGACAGGAGGCGTCTAACCGCATCCGGATCGGTGCACTTCTGGAAACGCCGAACTTTTATCCGTATCTGAATGCCATTGACAACCTGCGAATCGTTGCCAAAATCAAAAACCTGCCGAACCCGAAAGCCGCTATTGAAAGTGTTTTGCAGCGTGTGGGTCTGGCGGAACGCGCCAACTCCAAATTCAGAAGCTATTCGTTGGGAATGAAACAGCGTTTGGCAATTGCCTCGGCTTTGTTGTCTGATCCCGAAGTTTTGGTTTTGGATGAACCGACCAACGGGTTGGATCCGATGGGAATTGTGGATATTCGCCGCCTGATTCTCAACCTGAAAGAAGAAGGAAAAACCATCGTGATCGCTTCGCATATCCTGGATGAGATGGAAAAAATCTGTACCGATGTCATCATCATGCGCAAAGGAACGATTATCCGGGAAGGCAAACTAGCCGAAATTACCCAGGATAAAGAACACATCCTGATTCACAGCAGTGAACTGCAAAAAGTGAAAGAAGCACTGGGTTCTTCCATCTCGCGCATCATCAGCGAACAGGATTCCTGGATGGAGTTTACCAGCGACTTGAGCAGTTTGGAGATCAATAAGAAATTGGCACAGTTGCACATTTACTGTGACGAAATCTTTGTGAAAAAACAATCCCTTGAACAGTCATTTATCAATCATATTGAAGCATGAAAAAACTCATTCAAATAGAGTGGATTAAGATTAAGAAGCTCACCTCGGTGAAAGTGATCCTATTGGTTTATATGGCTTTGATCCCTTTGTGGATGCTTGGGATGAACGCGTTTTTTGAAGATTTGAATACCAAACTCAAGTTGTTCCCGACTTCTGAAACCATGTATTCCTTTCCCAATGTGTGGGGATTCATTACCTACTCGGCCAGTTATTTTAATTTGCTGCTGGCAGTGGTGGTAATCATTCTCACAACCAATGAATTTTCCAACCGAACCCTGCGCCAGCATGTTATTGACGGTTTGACTAAAAGACAAGTGATCTTTTCCAAATTCATGGTAGTGGTTTGCTTGTCAGTGATAGCTACCGCATATGTCTACCTGGTCGGGATTCTGTTTGGTCTTTCGCAGGGAAAAGGATTGGATTTGTATACGAACGTCCATTTTGTGGGCTTGTTTTTCGTACAAACCTTGTGCTATTTTGCGCTTGCCTTCTTCCTGTCGGTGCTGATTATACGCCCGGCGCTCACAATCGTACTCTTCTACGGAGTCATTTTCCTGGAATCGATTATGGGTTTGTTCCTGCCTGTTTCCGTCTACGCATTCCTGCCGATGAACAACATTTCGAAACTGACGCCCTTGCCGTTTTTCAAAGAGATTTTTGTGACCAACCCGGATGCTGACCATCACAGAGAGTTTTACATCCTGGATTTGTGGCAGGTAGCTTTACTTTCCCTGTTCTACATGATGATTCTGTATCTCATTTCCCTGGTTCGGTTGAATCGAAAGGATTTGTAATCTTTTTTAGCGATCCGCTTTTATACGAGAGCCGGTCCGATCATTCGGGATCGGCTTTTTTCTTTGTAACTTTGCACCATGCATGTTTCTCCAAAAACCATTTGTGCTTTGTCAACTGCCCCGGGAATGGGAGCAATTGCATTAATCCGCATGTCGGGAACAGATGCTGTTTCAATCCTGGAACAGATTTCCGGTAAATCGTATGCGGATGCACCTTCACACAGTGCGCATTTTGTGCGCCTGAAAAAGGCCGATGGTTCGGTATTGGATGAGGTTGTAGCGACCATTTTCCACGAAGGACGCAGTTTTACCGGAGAAAACACGGTGGAGATTGCCTGCCACGGTTCGGTATTTATTCAGCAGGAAATCATCAACCTGCTTTTGGCACACGGATGCGAACTGGCACAACCGGGAGAATTTACCATGCGCGCTTTCCTGAACGGCAGAATGGATTTAAGCCAGGCAGAAGCTGTGGCGGATTTGATCGCTTCCGAATCGGCACGTTCGCACGAAGTGGCCATGAACCAAATGCGCGGTTCCTTCTCCAATGAATTGGCGGAATTACGTGAGAAACTCATTCACTTTGCATCGCTGGTAGAACTGGAGCTGGATTTCGCGGAAGAAGACGTAGAGTTTGCAGACAGAACGGAATTGCTTGCGCTGGTAACAGAAGTACTTGCATACGTGCGCAGACTGATTCAATCGTTTGAATTGGGGAATGTCCTGAAAAACGGAGTTCCGGTAGCTTTGGTCGGAGCGCCGAATACCGGGAAAAGTACACTTTTGAACCAACTGCTCGGCGAAGACCGTGCGATTGTGAGCAACATTGCCGGAACAACCCGCGATGTGATTGAAGAAACCCTGAATATCGACGGCATTTTGTTCCGTTTGATCGATACGGCCGGAATCCGCGACGAAGCAGCCGAAGAAATTGAAGCTATGGGAATCCAACGTTCACTGGATAAAATCAAGCAGGCAAAAATTGTATTGATGTTGAGTGATTTCAGTGCGGAGCAGGCTTCGCAGGAAGGACACCTTTCAATGGATTCGGAGGAAACGGGCCGCTGGGCAGATGAACAGGCCGGAATCTATCCGGGAAAACACTTTTTGGTGCTCGGTAACAAATATGATCTGCGCCCGGATCAGCTCAACAGCTCGTGGAATTTTCAAACACCTTTCCTGCCGATCAGTGCCAAAAACGGCAACGGGATCGAAGAACTGAAAAAGTGGCTTTCGGCACAAATCCTGGGATCATTCAATACGCAATCTGATACGATCGTCACGAATGCGCGCCACCTGGATGCCTTGCAGAAAACGGAAGATTCGCTGGAGAAAGCCAAGTGGGGATTGGAAACCCAGATTACCGGCGATTTTGTGGCGATGGACATCCGCCAGGCCATGTTTTGGCTCGGAAGCATCACGGGGCAAATCTCCGAAGATGATTTATTGGCGAATATCTTCAGCAAGTTTTGCATTGGGAAATAATGATACATTTGTTCATGCAAAATTCCGGGAATAATAGGGAATATTAAATAGTTGGGATTTTTACCTTATCTTGAATCAAAACGATCGGATGAAGAAGGAGAAACAATCATTTCTGAAAAAACTGGGGCCAGGAGTGATCACTGGTGCGAGTGATGATGATCCTTCAGGAATTGCAACCTATTCTCAGGCAGGTGCAGCTTTCGGTTATAAAACCTTATGGACGGCTTTGATTACATTCCCCTTAATGGCTGCCGTGCAGGAAACCTGTGCCAGAATTGGTTTGGTAACAAAAAAGGGGATTGTGGCAAACATCTACGAACATTATCCCCGGTGGGTTTTGTACTTGCTTTTCCTGTTTTGTTTTCCGGCAATAGTCATGAACATAGGGGCGGATATATCTGCTATCGGTGCAGTTTCCAATATGTTGTTTCCCGATATAGAAGCAATTTATTTTAGTGTGGTATTTACCATTATACTCATTCTTTCACTGGTACTTTTGCCCTATGCGAAAATTGCCCTGATCTTGAAATGGCTGTGCATAACACTTTTCGTATACATCATAGTGCCGTTCATTACCAGGGAAGATTGGTTCGAGGTTTTAAAAGCAACATTTACTCCTGATTTTGAGTTTGATGCTGGTTTTGTTGGTGTTTTGGTTGCTATACTAGGAACCACCATTTCGCCGTATTTGTTTTTTTGGCAGGCAAATATTTCGCTGGAAGACATGGCAGCAAAAAAAAATAAAAAGCTCTCCAACCGGATGCTTAAAGACATGCGGCAGGATGTCTTTTCAGGGATGTTTTTTTCAAATATTGTGATGTTTTTTATTATTCTTACCGCCGGGGCAGTACTTTTTAAAGCCGGAATCAGGCAGATAGATACTGTTGATCAGGCAGCGAAGGCATTGGAGCCTCTTGCGGGTGAGAAAGCATACCTTCTTTTTGCAATAGGTGTACTGGGAACAGGACTTTTGGCGATACCGGTCTTAAGTGGAAGCATATCCTATATGTTTAGTGAAGTTTTCAATTTCAGGGAAGGCCTGGATAAAAAGTTTTACGAGGCCAAACCATTTTATATCATTCTATCGATCTCGTTGATTCTTGGTTTATCCCTTGAATATTTGGGAATAAAACCCGTCAAAGCATTGCTTTATTCGGCAATGCTTTATGGCCTTACTGCTCCTGTCTCATTAGCCATAATACTTCACCTGGCAAATAATAAGAAAGTAATGGGTAAGTATAAAAATGGCTGGCTTGCCAATACATTGGGAATCACTACGCTGATTTTTATGATTGTTGCAGCTGTGTTATTGGTGTATTTGCAGTTTTGGTCATAGTTGATTCCTGCAATTCAGAATTTCTTCAGAATTGATCCCTTATTTTACAGATGTCTGATTCGTAATCATTTGTTTAACAAATAGTTAATGAGATGTCTTCAAATACAAAACAACTGAATAAGGTAGCTGAAATCACGTTATTGTTTTGGCTGATGAAAATTGTTGCTACGACTCTGGGTGAAACGTTGGGCGACTTTCTTTCCATGACATTGGATCTCGGTTATCTTACGGCTTTAGGTATTACGCTGGGGTTGTTCGTGGTATGTGTGTTATTGCAAATCAGTACCCGTAAATACGTTCCTGTTCTGTATTGGCTGGTTATTATTGCCACAACTACTTTGGGAACAGAAATTTCAGATTTTATAGACCGTTCGTTGCATTTGGGCTATTCTTTGGGAAGTTTGTTGTTAGTTACTTTGTTGGTGCTTACCTTATTTCTTTGGTTCAAAAAATACCGGAACCTGGAAGTATATCCAATCAACCAAAGGACAAAAGAAGTGTATTATTGGTCTGCAATTCTGTTTTCCAATAGCCTTGGAACAGCATTTGGCGATTTTTTGGGAGAGTACTTCGGGTTGTCTTACCTGGAAGGTGCTACGATCACCGGAGCAATTATCGTTATCGTGGTGATGCTTCATTATTTCACCAGAATCAATCACATCGTATTATTCTGGATCGCCTTTATTTTTACCCGGCCATTTGGTGCTACTTTTGGAGATTTTCTTACAAAACCCGTTAAATCAGGAGGTTTGGACTTAGGAACACTCAATGCATCTTTGGTATCCATGGCAATCATGTGTCTTTTCATGTATCTCTCTCACAGGCAATATCATAAAATCAATCTGAATAGAAGCATAGAATAACAAGCCGGGAAAGGTAAAACGAATCATTTTATTTCTTATATTCAGGTAAACACGTCTCTTCCCATCATTTTTTTGGATGAGGAATGAGTGCAAAAACCACAAACTGAAGCAATGGAATTACAGACAATCCAACACCGTATTTACGAACTGAGAGGCCAAAAGATCATTCTGGATTTTGACCTGGCAGCATTATATGAAGTAGAAACCCGTGTACTCAACCAGGCAGTTAAACGCAATAGCAAACGATTCCCTCCGCGTTTTATGTTCCGGCTGAGCTTGAAAGAATGGAATGATATGCGATCACAATTTGTGATCGCATCGGTATCGGGGCAGATCAAAAGAAACACCCATGTAACACCTTTTGCTTTTACAGAACATGGAGTAACTATGCTGGCGAGTGTATTGCGGAGCGACAAGGCCATTGAAATGAATATTGCCATCGTGGAAGCATTTATTGCGCTGCGGGAATTGACGGTGGATTACCTGGAGCTTACGGAGAAATTAAAGGCCATTGAAAGCAAATACGACAAGCAGTTTGAGGATGTATACGATGTAATCGATTACCTGATCAGGAAGGAAAAACTGGCACTGATCGAACAACTGGATCGGGTTCAGATCGGATTTAAACAACCTGATTAAGAAGGAGTATTTTTCGAAAAGTGGTCATGCAGGCTTCGGAGTACTCGTTTGATATCCAGGTTCGGATAGAATCCGGCGCTGTTGATGCAATTAACCTCCACGATTTTCCACCCGTTTTCTGTCAGGCAGATATCCAGGACAAACGCTTCCGCTACGTTGAAAACGGCAATCATTTCCGCAGCAAACGCCATTCCTTCAGGAGCAACGAATGACTCAAAAGGAGTTTGTTTGTGAAACTTATAGTAAACGCCCGCCGCAATCTTGCCGCCTACAACCCAAATACGTGCTTCCTTGTAAATAAAAGCAGGTACCGACACCTGAACGTACGATGCTTCCGATCCCCGGAGCGATTCGTATACAAAATCAGTCCATTCGCTTTCGGAAAAAACCTGACCGGTAAACAACTTGGCTTCCCGGTAAGGCTTGATGAACTTTTGTTCCTTTTCTTTCCATGAAATGTTCTCTCCGACCCGGAAAACCTGAGCTGTCTCATTCAAAAGATACCCCTTGTAGCGATCGGAATATACTTCGTATAAATGATTCCCGCCGTAAAAAGATCCTGGGAACCAGTCGGTATTTTGTTTGGCGAGCTTTGCCAGTTTGACCGAACCATAAGGAAAAACATCCGTTCGCCCGGAATGTGTTTCAATCTGTTCCATACCCGGAGCCAGTTCAAAAACTTCATAGGAAAAACCCAGTTCATTTAGTGCCTCAACAGTGCGCTGATGATCTTCCGGATTGCGGATATTGGATTGAATGAGAAAATGCATATGCGTTTGGAAAATGGGAAAATCAGTTTCAGTGCTATTTAAAGCTGATTTTCAGTCCCATTTCACGTTTCATGTGCAAGAGTACTTCGGCATTTCCTTTGGCATCATCCACGGGGTGATGCGTATGCTTGGTTTGACGCAGGTGTTTCCATTGCGCAAAGGTGTCTTTTTCCAATCCGCAATAGAGGTCTGCCAGTCTCCTGGACGAAAACCCGAACGGATTCCGCTGGATGAAGTGGTGAAAATACCAGCAGATGAACATCCAGTCGAAACCGTTGTTATCACTGATGAAAATCGGCCGGCCTTTGGAGTTGGTCTTAATCCATTCTTCAAAGTCAAGCATCACTTTTTCCGGTTCGTCGAAAGCAAGCGTTTCTTCCCGGCTGAATCCCGATACAGCCAATGCTTCGGGAACATAGTTTTCCGAAATCGGTTTGATTTTTCCGTAAAAGGTTTTATCCAGGTGCTCGTCGACAATCACTGCTCCGAAGCAGATCATCGAATAATCCCCGGGAATCGGCCCGTCGGATTCAATATCAACAACAATATAACTCATATGTGATTTGGTGTTTTTGTTCTGTTTAATGTAGTAATTGCTGCAAATATAAGTACGATTGAGCAAACTGTCTGCTTTTGAAGCGTGTATGAAAAACAAAAAGCGAATCACTTTCGTCATTCGCTCTTTGGGTTTGCGCACCAGTGCTCACAAATGAGCGGGAAATTATCCGGTAATCTGGATGGAAATGGCAGTCAGTTCAAATCCCTGGAAGAAACCGTCTACTGACAATGTTCCGGATTTAAATCCGGGACTTAATGCAAATTGGATACCTGTTGTAATCGGTTTTGGAGGATTTGGCCACGCGTGCATGGTTCCTTTTCCGGTCGTTTTTACAGATGTATATCCCGTACTTCCGTTAAATTCTGCATTTCCGCTGTATTGCAGGATTGTCTCAGAGCCCATACCAAACAATGTTTGAATGGTTACGATCCCAACGGCACTTTGTCCGTTAGATTCTTCCATTAACGTTACATTCAGTGTCCCGAATGGACCGTTGATGGAATATGGATTCTGGAAACTGTATTTGGCCTGGAGTAAAATTTTTCCATCGGCCAGTTTTGCTAATTCTTCATCTGACTGAACGACAGCCAAGTTTTCTGTAATCATAAAAGGGTTTATTTAGTGAATAATGATGATACAATGGTCGGGAAATCCCGTTGAAATAAAAAGGGTATAAATACCTGATTTAAAACTGCTTTTCGTCTTGAAAATCAATTTGCTACTGCAATTTGTGCATTGACATTGATCGGTTCTCCATCCGGGTTGGATTTGGTCGGCCCGTACACATTGAACTGCTTAATGGCTTTCGGCTGGAATACCAGGCAGAGAGTTGATCCTCCGTAACTGAAATAACCCAACTCTTCTCCTTTTTTGACAATCTGTCCGGGTTTTACGCCGATGGTAATAGACGAAATTTCAGTAATCCCGATCGGGATGACACAAACTTTCCCGATGGCTTTGTCGTCACTTTCGATAATCACCAATCCCCGGGTGTTGACCGCAGATTCATATCCCTGGGAAAGAATCCCGGCGTTTGAGTCAAATCCTTCTGAGTGCAGCTCGCTGAACATCAAGCCAGGAATGATCCGTGCTTCGATGACTTTTCCGGAAATGGGAGCCCGCCAGCGGTGGTAGTTTGCCCCGCTCAAAAAGGATTGCAGGACGTCTCCTCCCACAAAATCTGCCGTATGCGGACTTTGATCGAGCATGTTGACCAACGAATAAGGCTGGCTTTTGATCCAGAACGTATCAGAAAGTTTTACCTTCCGGCTCAGTTTGTATACCGTTCCGTCGTTTGCAGATACAATGACTTTCGGGTTTTCCGGGTCGGCAAGCGGACGATATTGCAGGTTAATTTGACGGTGGAAGTAAGCATTGTACGATGCAAACCCCCAATGCGGTGCATTTTTATCCGGGATGACGAATTCATTCAGTTGGTTCAGCGCATAAGCCGAAGGCGATAACCAGCCGTTTACTCCCGTGTTCAATACATTTTGCGAAGCCGGAGAGTCGAGGTAATCGCACCACGCCTGCAGTATTTTCCGGATCGCAGTGTTGAATTCACTTAGGCGGAAAGCTGCTTCCCCGGACGGAGTAAACATCATGTACACAAAGAGTGTCGACATCGGGAAGGTATTGCGCTTTGCCGGAACCGGGTTGTATTCCGGAGCCCGCTGGATGATGTAATTCAGGGAATCCAGCAGTTGTTCCACGTTTTTGATCTGCCTGTTTGCAGCCGGAACTTCCTGGATCATCTGTGTCACATACATGCGGACAATCCCATTGGTTGCGATCAGATCAGCTAAAGCCTGAACGGAAGGCTGATAGTGTGCCGCTTTGTTTTTTTCGTTCTGAATGTCAACGGCCAATTGCTTGTGCCAGTCTTTGATGCTGGCTTTGTCTTGTGGCAGATATCCTGCGATCACGCCATATTTGGTCGTGTACCAGTCTTTTTTAATTTTCATAATGGATAGTTGTTACGTTCATTAAATAACCGGAAAGGCTTGTGCAATGCGGGTTCCCATTTTGTAGTGAACACCGACCTGGGCGGTAAAACTGACATTGGATGCCGATTCGAACAGCAGGATGATGTCAGATCCCCCGAATTGGAAATAAGACAATTCTTCTCCTTTTCGTACCGTAACGCCTTCTTCTGCAGTCATAATAACGGATGAAACCTGGCACATTCCGATCGGAACTACTGCAACGAGTCCTATCGGCGTGTCGAGTACGATCAATCCGCGAGCTTGCGCAAACTGGTAACCGGCATTATCCGGTGCATCGAATGTTCTTCTCGGGCAAATCTTGTTTTGGCCATTTCCGTCCGGAACCGCTTCCACTTCGAGGTAGACCTGACCCGGGATGACGCGTGCTTCCAGTACTTTTCCTCCAACCGGGGCATGCTGGCGGTGATAATCTGCCGGACTCAGGAATGCGTGCATAAACAACCCGTTGGTGAAACGATCCTTGTACGGACTTCCTTCCAATAACTCGCTGACTTTCCAGTGGAGGTTTTTCACCGTTACGTGCGAATCTTCGCGGATTTCCCATTGACCGTCAAACGTGGAATCTGCCGGCGAAACAATGACCGTTTGATCCGAAATCGCGGCAACCGGTCTGTAACCCGGCTTGAAATTGCGGGCGAAGATTTGGTTGAAAGACTTCCATCCGCCGTGAGGACGAATGTATTCGTTCATGTTAAAGTTGGGAGAATCATAGAATGATTTTTCCGATTCCGGAGTCAGTGATTCCGGTGTGTCGAGGAATTCGCCCATGGCGTTGGCATATTTTACCAGCCAGGCCGACAGGGTGGTGAGGGGTGGTGCAACATCGTGCGGGATGATTTTGTTTTGCAGCTTCAAAAGTGGTTCCTGGTCCACGATGAAATAGAATGCACAAAGGTGATCGTAGATGTTCTTCCCTTGCACGTTTTCACTCGGAATCCAGTACAGGAACCGGTTGATCCAATGAAGATACTTGTCGAGATTCGTCACTTCGCTGAGAAGTGGAACGTTCATACTGCTTGCCTTTTTGATCGCAGTTTCAAAATCTTTTTCCCATTTGTTCTTTTTGATCAGGACAATGAGTTCCTCTACAACAGGATGGAATTTTTCCTTGTTTGCCATAGTGTGGTGTTTTAAAGTGAATAATGATATTTCACAATGATCGGGGAATCAGGACAAAATGAAAAGGGTAGAAATACCTGATTTTCTTTATTTTTGAATGATGCATATACATTTTAAGGATTTGTTCCTGGGGCTGGCCATCGGCGATGCATACGGAGCCGGGTTGGAATTCCAGGATCGGAATTGGATTCGCCAGGAGGTTGACTTTACCCGTTTTGTCAATAAACGTGCAGAGATCAAAACGGACAAGCCGGAGTTGTTCACGCTCGATTACAACCCGTGGGATTACACCGATGATGCGGAAATGACTGTTGCAGTAGCCAAAGCAATGATGTCGGGAAAACCATTCACCGAATCCTTGTTGATTGATAGCTTCACGGAAGAATACAACCTGACTTTTTCCAAAAGAGGATACAAGCGAAACGGTCACGGGGCGATGCGTTGGTATTTCAGCGGTGAAAAGACCATTGAAGAGATCAAATCGTTTCAGAAAGACAAACGATATCCCGGGAATGCACCACCCATGCGCGCAATTCCACTGGGTTTTGCTCCTTCAGATCAAATCAATGAAATGGCGGCGATCAACGCCGATTGTACCCATCCGCACCCGCTGGCAGCAACTGCGAGCATCCTAGTGGCACGTGCCACCGAGGGATTTTTACTGAGAGGAATTCAACCGGAATCCATCATATCGTATTGCATTACATTCATCGATGAACCGGAGACGATTGCCTTGCTGAAAGCCGCCGACAAACTTCCTGCACCGGACTCCCTGGCAGAAACCGATTACGAGATTCTATGCGGACCGCAACCCATCCGGGAAGACCAGTTTTTGCCTGGAATCTGCGGATTGCCTTCCAACGCGATGCAGACAGCAGTCTGTGTATTGTACGTTTTGAAACACGCGCAAACTCCCTTCGAAGCGCTGAAATACTCCGTCAACATTGGTGGGGATGTAGATTCTTTGGCGTCCATTTGCACCGGACTCCTTTCCGGGAAACATGGAATCGGCGATATTCCGTCTTACATGATCGAAAACGTGGAAGGAAGGGCCTATCTGGCTGAGGTTGCGGAACAGTTTGAGGTGTATGTGGCGAATGTGAATCCGTTGAAATAAGATCTGTATTGCTCTTCCCGAAAAGAAATTCTGTTCAGATTATCTCGCAAAATGAGTGGTTTAGCATTCTTTTGTGAAGTGAGTATTAAAATAATTATGGTTTTTCGCAAAAAACTATTTTCTTTGTACCCGCAAATGTTGCCCAAGTGGCGAAATTGGTAGACGCACCGTCTTCAGGTGGCGGCGCCGCAAGGTGTGCTGGTTCGAGTCCAGTCTTGGGCACAAAAAAGAATCGGGATTGTTACGTAAGTAATGATCCCGATTCTTTTTTCACTCCTCTCTCGCTCTCACTCTTTCCCGATTCTTTTCAGAGCGGGAGTGAGAATTGAGAGCGGAATACTCTTATAGACCTTGTTTTCTCGTACTAATTTCTTATCTTGAATAGTATAATCATAATACTACTATTCATGTTCGATTTCGAAAAATTGGATGTTTATCAGAAAGCCAAACAATTCAATAAAGAGATTTACTCTTTTCTCAGAAATTCGAAAACGATTGATTCTGTTTCTAAGAACCAATTGCGAAGAGCATCCTTAAGCATCATGTTAAACATTGCAGAAGGTTCAAGTATATTTAGTGAACCTGATCGTCGGAATTTCTTTGTTATTTCAAGGGGTTCCGCGTTTGAGTGTGCAGCTGTTTTTGACTTTTTGAAAGAGGAAACGATTCTGACTGAAGAAGAATTTCAACAATTCTATGCAAAAGCAGAAGAGCTTTTCAGAATGCTGTTTAAGATGATTCAGAATTTATCAAATAATTAATTCTATGAGAAGTTTATGCGACAAGTTGAACAGCTTTAGAGTCGTGAAACTTCGTCGGTAAGTCCTGTCCTGCGGACTCTATTAAGGAGATAACGAAAGTTATTTCTTATTAGGATTAAATAAAATTGTCTTCCAAATATTATTTTAGAACGATTAAAAGTAGAATTGTTTAAAACAATATATTTGCTCTTAATTTAAAAAAAAACACTATTTAAGTGTTGATTAAATTAAAGTTACACTTTAAACCATTATTCATCTTTGAATCTATAAAATGGAAAACTTACTAAGACTAACCGAAAGGGTAGAAATTGCAATTGAAATAGGTGAGAGTTACTATCGTGAATTTAAAAGCGGGTTCCAAGGTCCCCCAGACAACAAGGTTCCTAGAGACCTTGCAGAAATTAAATATGACATAGCGAAAACGTTAGTAGCATTTGCTAATGCGGATGGAGGAGAATTATTTGTTGGAATTGAAGATAATCACGAAGTAACAGGTCTTCCACATAAATCAAATCAAATTGAAGAAATCCTAAAATCACCTAAAGATTGCATATTGAAAGATACCCCTATTGTATTGAAAAATGCTACAATAATTAAGTATAATGGTCAAACGGTACTCTATTTTTCAGTTAATAAGGGTGTTGATTTTGTTCACCTAACTTCCAAAGGTGAATGTTTTCAAAGGAAAGATAGAGAGTCTGTACCAACAGCTTCGGAAAAAATAAGATTTGAGCGTGAAGAAAAAGCTTCTAGAGAATATGATAGAGAATTTGTTGATATTGCAAAGATTACAGATTTAGATCATGACCTAATCGAGCAAGTGATCAACCAAATCTATAAACTTATTTCACCTGAGAAATTTTTGCAATATCTAGATCTAGCGGAGTTTGATGGAACATCATTGAAGCTACGAAAAGCTGGATTGTTATTGTTTGCAAAGAAGTCAAACAAGTGGCATCCTAGACTTCAAGTAAGGATTTTAAAAATAAATGGAACCGAAGAAAAGACAGGTGAAGATTTTAATGTCGCTGAAGTGGGTGAAGCTAATGGAAATATATTTCAATTGATTGAAAGTAGTTGGGATTTACTAAGACCACACTTAACTGATACTAGGTTTTCAGAAGACGCTAAATTCAAGAATCAAATCATGTACCCGGAATTAGCTTGTAGAGAAGCTCTTGTTAATGCTATTACACATAGAGATTACAGTAATGAGGGTAGAGGGATTGAAGTGAAAATTTTTAATGATAGACTTGTAATAGAAAACCCTGGAGAATTATTATCGTCAATTTCCATCGATGATCTTAAATCGTTATCAGGAGTTCACCAATCAAGAAATACATATATTGCTCGAGTACTAAGAGAAATGGGATTCATAAGAGAATTAGGTGAAGGTATTAGGCGTATACACGATCTTATGAAAAGTAACGATATGGTGGAGCCCGTAATCAAATCTGAAAATAAGACTTTTTCTATGTGTTTATTTTATAAACATGTTTATACTGCAGAAGAAAAACTGTGGCTTGAAGAATTCGAAAATATGCAACTAAGCAGAGAACAGAAAACAGTGATTCGTTTAGGACTTAATGGACGATTAATTTCAGCAAAAGAGATATTTGAAAATGTAGGTATCGTAGATGAAAAGGATTATCGAGAATTGGTCGAATCTCTAAGAAAAATGGGAGTTCTAGCTGCTACGATGTCTTCAAATGAAACCACTAAACTCATACGGAAACATGGTGGGTCAAGAAAATCTGTTCCACGATACCAAATTCAATTACCATCAAATCAATCTATTGACCTGCTGGAAGAGGAAGACCGATCTGATTACGCAAGAATATATGTTGGAAACATTCCATATATAATAAAGGAAGAGACAATTTATGAAGCTTTGAGTAAGTTTGGTGAAATTGTGGACGTTGCAATACCAAGATGGTTAGGCGGTATAAGAAATGGTCAATCTAAAGGTTTTTGTTTTGTGGAATTTGACAAAAAATTATCTGCAAATAATGCTCTTAATTCTACTTCTACAATTTTAATTGATGGAAAGAAACTTATGTTAAAAGAGGATAGATTAATGCGACGTCAAAATTCGCGCGATTCTAAATCATTAAAAGGATAAGCTATTAGTTGGTTCGACTTGTGTACTAAAGTGCGCACCAAAAAATAAGGAGAGCGAAAGTTCTCCTTATTTTTTTGCATTCTTCTTTCATTTTTCAGATTTACTCTTTTACGATTCTTTTCAGAGCGAGAATTAACGTACCAACCATTTCAATTTACTACTCGTTCCTGAAAGAAAGGAATCGTTGTAATGAAACTACCCACCTTGATTTTATCTTTAATCATTTTTGTGCTGTCCGCTGTCACACATGCGCAGGCAATTTATGGCATTACAGACGATCAAAATGTGGTAAAAATTTCTGAAGAAGGATGTTCCCTTGAAGTCATCATAAGCGCAGTAGACCTGAATCCGGCCCCAGGTACAATCATTACCGATATTGCCTATGAACAAGGCCAGCTTTACATTGCACTCGGTTCCAGTATTTGTACCGTTAATCCTGAAGATGGCTCTGTGAAATGGATCAAATCAATGTCACTTGATATAAATGGTCTTGAAGGTGATCAAAACGGTCATCTTTATATAGCAGGTTCGCAATTATCCAGATATACCATTGCTACCGGCACAGTGGAAGTAATCGGCTCATTATATCCATACTATACCTCCGGTGATGTAGAATATGTAAATGGAATTCTTTATGTAACAGCGCATGGAAACGGAGGGAATTATTTGTTAAAAGTGCAGACAAATCCGTTCTCCGTTTCAGTGTTCACGAGCATTCCTGATTCTTCCTACGGCCTGGTAAAATCGCCACAGAATCCCCAGGAACTCTATGTAACAGATTTAGGAGTCTTGTATTCGATTAATCTCAACAACGGATTCGTTCTTCCGGTTTGTGAGGCAATTTTCGGGGTATACGGCCTTACTTCCGGTCCGGAAGATTTGACATCGTCTGAAACCATCGCTGAATTTCCCAATATATTCTCACCAAACGGCGACCAAAAAAACGATGTGTTTACCTACGATACCGGCACTACAAAAGGGTCGGTAAGGATCGTGAATCGATGGGGAAATCCGGTTTTCTATTCGGACCTGCCTTTTTCATGGGATGGTAAAACTGCCGATGGCTCGGAATGTCCGGACGGAGTTTACTATTATACTTTTGAAAGCGAATCCGGATCAAAATCTGGAATCATTCATTTGTTCCGATAAATTAAAAAGTTGGTTCTGGTTTTGAATCGAATTGCACACTTTATACTTCAAAACAGACTTCTACTCACTCTAAAACTCCAACCACTTGTCCTAATACCCCAATGACTCATTTCAGATTGAACCGCTCCGGTATAACTAATAGATTGTCAGGGACTAATCTTAATTACATTCACGAATATGAAAACAATGATCACCGGTCTTGCTTTGACCACCATCCTTTTATCATTTACCGCTTGTGAAAAGGTAAATATCAGCCAAACCCTATCAGGTAAGAAGAAAACATCCGGACAGTCAGAGAAAATAACACGGCCTGTTAGTATTGAAGCATCCGTCAGTTATCTGTGCGGTGCTGCTACAACACCGTGTGGCACTACCTTGTCTTATGTGGGGAGACTCAATATGATTCAAATCGATAATAACAATCAGTTAAATTTCCCAAGTCTTACCTACACATTCTATAAACGAACTTCCGTTTCGGGAACTGTTGAAACGTATACGGGACTTGGACAATACACCTGCTCAAACTACAGTTCGTATTATGCGGTAGGCTTGCTTGATAATGGTGCGAAAATCCTGATTTTTGCCAATGATGCATCAGGAGTTGGACCGAATGTCGGAACGGCATTGACGTATGATGTAGCTACTGCAGGAATTACCAATTACCCGTCATTAAGTGCTCCATCAACGTATACTTTTGCAACAATGGGGAATTACAAAGCACGCTCTTGTGGTGCAGGAACAGACTAATATCTGTCAAAACAGCAGTAAATGAATCTCGGGTTGTTTTACTCTTCGTGGCAAAGCGTATAAAACGCAAACTGCTTTCTGGCTTTCAGGCATGTTCCTTCGCGGATGATCTCGAGTTCTTTCATGACCTGCTTTTGAGTGACGTTCAGCAAATGCACTTCCTGGTCTTTGATTTCCCAGGTTCCGGAAAGGTCGATCGGGTTGCTGCTTTTGGTCTGATCCAGGTAATGAAATGTGTGGTCTGATTTCAATTCGATTTGAGGAGCTGTTTTGCCGTCGCCGCCAAATTTACCATAGCGGATTTCCGGGTCGGAGTTCCAGCCGAAAGAAAAGCTGATAATCGCGAGAACAGCGCCAAATGCAATAGGAAAGAAACGTCTCATGGGTTTGATTTGGTGCAATGTAGGAAAAAAGGCGCACATTTCAAATGTCATTTCCGGATTATTCTGCTGAAGCGTGTTCGGAAGATACTTTTCCGGTGAAAATGGAGTTTGGCTTGGATTTTGATTTATCTTTCGGAAAAAAAACGAGATGAAAGGGTTTTTAATGGCTGCTTTGAGCATGTTCGGATTGGTTGCACCTGGTTTTGCCCAGAAAACCATCCGCATGGTAGTGAAAGAAGAATGTGTTCCGTGTCGTCGCATGATGCCGCAGACGTGTTACCAGGTTCAGAAAAACGGTTCCAAAACATGGGAATTGTTCTACGAGAACATCCAGGGATTTGAGTATGTAGCAGGAAACAGATATGTGATCGATGTGATCGAAACACCGCGACCGGAACCGGTTCCGCAAGACTTGTCGAAATATACCTACAAGCTGGGTAAGATCATTTCCGTGACTCCGAAAATCAGCAGTGACGAAGGTGCTCTTTACCGGGTGACCCGCATGAACGGGAAAGACATGAGCAATGTTCCCCTGTCGCTTTCTTTCGACAGTACGTTCCTGCGCATTTACGGAAGAAGCGGGTGCAACAACTTTTTCAGTGCTGTGAAACTGAATAAAAAACAGACGAAGATCAGTGTAAAACCGGGTGGAGGTACTTTGATGGCTTGCCAGGATGACCAAATGGCGATCGAACGTGAATTTTTAGCAACCATTTCCGACAAGACCTTCAAGATTGCGCTCAAAGACGGTAAAATGATCTGGACGGCAAAGAGAAAAGAAATCCTGGTTTTTGAACGCGCTGAAGGGAAACCACAACCAGAAGATCCTGCAGCTAATTCAGGAGGAAGACCAGAGAAAACACCGTGGAACTACTTCAACCAGCAGGAAATGAAACTGATCCAGATGGATGGTACTGCAGTGCATGGTACAAAAGCAGGAATCAAAATGGATATGGCAACCAATTCTTTTACGGGAAGCAACGGATGCAACCGCATTTCCGGAACGATGGCAACGACGCGCAACACGGTAGAATTCTCCAATATCATGTCGACCAAAATGTTGTGTGCAGATGAAGTTGTGGCAACAACCGAGCGCCGTTTCATGGAGATTTTGAACAGCAAAGGATTAACGGTAGACTTTGCCGAACAGGTACTCAATGTGTACGATACTAAAGGAAAACTGGTATTGATGTTCGCAGTTGATGCAACCAAATAAAATAATTGGAGTTTTAATTTCAGTTTTCATATATTTATACACCAAAAAATTTTTACTATGAAAAAACTAATCAAAATTTCTGCGTTTGCAACATTGGCATTTGTTGGAGCACTGGGAATTCAGTCATTTGCTTCAATGACAGCGAATTCCTCGGAGAAAGTTCTTGGAAATATCGAGTTCAAAGTGATTAATGATACATCATCAGAGTACAAGTACTGCGTGAATGGAGGACATAACTACATCAGTGCAGGTGCATCCAAAGGATTCAGCTACAGTGAGGGTACGGAAATTAAGCATTTGGATGGAAGCAACTGCGGGAATACGTGGTTCAAAGTAACCAGCTCCATGCATGGAAAATCATTCAAACTTTCTGAATTGAAATAATTCATTTTTTGAAATATTGAACATCAGGCCTCTTTTTTTAAGAGGCTTTTTTGTTTTCCACATTTTCTTTCAGGAATCCAATTTAAATAAGGTTAATTCGATACCTGAATTCGGTGATTTGAGTTAATTTCGTAACAGATTTTAATGGGTATGAAACGAATTTTGCTTTTGGGGGCCGGCCTTTCAGCTTCAACTTTGATCAAGTATCTGCTTCATCATGCGGAAGAACACAACTGGCAGCTGCGTGTGGTGGATCAGTCATTGGACTTGGTAAAATCTAAACTGGCGGGACATCCCCGTGGTGAAGCACTTTCATTCAATGCCCTGGATCGTAACGAACGTTGGGAAGAGTTGAAACAGGCTGATTTGGTCATTTCCATGCTCCCTGCACGTTTTCACCCGGAAGTTGCCAAAGACTGCCTGGAATTGAAGAAAAACCTGATTACGCCATCCTACGTTTCCCCGGAAATGAAAGAACTGAGTGCGCAGGTGCGTGATGCCGGACTGATCTTCATGAACGAGATCGGGGTAGATCCGGGAATTGACCACATGAGTGCGATGCGCATCATTGACTCGATCAAAGCGCAGGGCGGAACAATCTCCGGATTTAAATCCTACTGTGGCGGCTTGATGGCCCCGGAAAGTGATACCAATCCGTGGAACTACAAGTTCACCTGGAACCCGCGTAACGTGGTTTTGGCCGCGCAGGGCGGAACAGCACGCTACATCGACCGGCATCAATACAAATACATTCCATATACACAGGTATTTAACCGCCTGGATATGATTTCCGTGGACGGCTACGGGGATTTTGAAGGGTACGCAAACCGTGATTCCTTGTCCTACAGAGCAATCTACGGATTGGAAGACATCCCAACGATGTACCGTGGTACTTTGCGTAGAATGGGTTTCTGCCAGGCCTGGAATGTATTCGTGCAACTTGGATTAACGGATGACGGCTTTGCTTTACAAGATTCTGAAAATCTCACACCGAGAACATTCGTAAACGCTTTTCTGCCTTTCGAAGAGAGCTTGAGCGTCGAAGAGAAATGGGCAAATGCCTGCGAACAGCTTGGGGTAACCGATATGCACAAATTCGAATGGCTGGGCTTGTTCGACTCGTCTGAAAAGATCGGGTTAAAGAATGCAACAGCTGCTCAAATCCTGGAGAAAATCCTGGTCGATAAATGGGTGCTGGAACCAGAAGATAAAGACATGCTGGTGATGGTGCACCAGTTTACCTACCTGCTGGATGGAAAACCGCATTTCATCGAATCATCCATGGTAAATCTCGGGGACGATCCGGTGCACACCGCCATGTCAAAAACAGTCGGTTATCCGGTGGGAATCTGTGCGAAACTGATCCTGGAAGGAAGAATCTCGGAAAGAGGCGTACTGCTTCCAACCAAACCGGAGATTTACAACCCGATCCTGGAAGAATTGGAAACACTCGGTGTGGTGTTCCACGAACTGGAAAAAGTCGTTTAATTCGAAAAAGCAGCGTTTCTGTTTACCAGGCGGTAAGCGATGACTCCCAGAACGGTTCCGAAGAGCAAGACTTCGTCGGGGAAACGGACAAAAACCGAAACAGCCAGCACCATCCCGAATACGATGGAGAGGATGATTCCCTGTTTCACGGGTTCCCGTGTGAACCAGTTGACCGGGTATTTCCGGAAGAGTTGCGGCAGCAGGAATTGCTGTTTATACGTCACGTAACCACTGAAGGCCATTAACGGAATCAATACGACCCCTTGTTGAACTCCCATATCGCTATACGTCAAAAAGGCGTAAATCCGCTCCGTCCACGAGAAATCCGGATGCAGGTGAGGCAAGGTGTAGAAAACAGCCAGAGAAGTGCTTAAAATGCATAAAAATGCTATTGTGAGGTGGCGCAGGGCCAATTGTTTCTCTGCTTCATTTCCGCTAAAGGTGATCCGCTTGCGGGCTTTGAAAATGGAAAGCACCCAAAACAGGATCCAATCAATCAAATAAAACAGCAGGATGAAGCTCGCGTCCCATTTCCAGTAGAAGTAACCTAAAACGGGGATCAGCGCTTCAATCAGTGTTTGGAGAAGAATGGCTCTTTTCGGGGTCATTTTGTTTTAGCCAGTCGCTTGATTGCTTCTTCCGAGATAGCGAAATCCGGGTTGTATTTCAAGGCTTTCCGGTAATACTGGATTGCCTGGTACTTTTCTCCCTTGGTTTCGTAAATCAGACCCAGGTTGTGCCATGCCTCCACATAGCGCGGTTCTTTCTGCAAGGTTTCGTTGTAGAAATAGGTTGCACTGTCCGGATCATTCTGTTTGAACTGCTTGATCCAGCCCAACTGGAAAAGCGGCGGTGTGAAGGTCGGGTCTTTTTGAAGCATTTGGCGGTAAGTCTGCTGCGCCTCATCAATTTTATCGAACTGCTGGTAGGCGTATGCCAGGTTGTAATACGCCTCAATGTTATTCGGACGAAGCTGTGTAGCTGTGATGAAATACTGGATGCACAGCGGATCATTTTCTTCCTGGTAAATCAATCCGAGTTTGATATAAGCCGCAAAGAATTCCGGGTCCTGTTCGATAGCTGTCTGATATGAAGACTTTGCGAGTTTATTATTTCCAAGGCTGAGGTAAATACTTCCTTTCAAAATGTAAGCGTCGCGGTATTTTTTATTGATACGAAGTGCTTCATTGATGTAGTAAAATGCCTTTTCATTATCTCCCTGTTGGGCATAGGTTGTTGCGAGCGCAACGAGGGCCTGGGTGTTTTTGGGTTGTTTTTTAACAACAAATTTGAAATGGCCCTGTGCAGCCATCACGTCGCTTGTGCTTCTGTTTGCACGGTTGTTGAGTGCATTGGCATACAAAAAGCGCGCTTCGATATTGGATTCCTGCATGCGGTAAGCTTTCGCTCCGTCCTGCAATGCTTTTTCATAATCGTATCGTTCCAGCATCAGGTTTCCGTGTTTGATTAGGATGGGAACGCTGTCCGGGTATTTTTTATAAAGCTCATCAACGGAAAGCTCCTTTTGTTTCTGCTTGTTGGAATTTCCCCCGCAGGCAGTTGTTACAAGAATGAACAGAAATCCGGTTGAAAATAAAAGAATGCGCATATAAAATTGGTTCTTAGTCACAAAAATAAGGAAATGTCTTTAGCAATGGTTATTTAAACGTGGTCTTCTTGCAAAGCGTTGGAATAAACCAAAAAACGAAATAATTAGTTTTTGTAAAACAGAATACTCGATGGATTTAACGGAATGTTCATTTTTGTTTAATAATCACACATTGTTGGGAGAAAATTTTAGTTGAATTAACTAATATGCGATACTGAAACTTATACAAAGATGAACAATAAATTACTACTGATTGTTCTTCTAACTCTTGCGTCTCATTCCTTTGGTCAAACATCGTATGATCAAAGGCTTCTGGCTCATTTTACAGAAGAACAGCTTGCGCAGATGCCGCAGCAAAAACTACAAGCCGTCACATATTATTATTGTGAAAGTTACGCCATTGATGCTTCCCATGCAGCCGGTTTTGAGATCAGTTCCTTTGATGTGTCCTCCTATGAAGATCTGAGAAGAGAATCTGTTGACTTTGCTTTTACCACCGAACAAGGGGTAATCGTAACGCTTTACGCGAAACAAAAATTCTTACCGAAAGCAACTTTAGCCAAACAGCCATGAAGGGATTGTTGACCGCGTGGATGGTAGCAACGGGTTTTGCTGCTTTCTCACAATTGCCCTACTCCTGGACATCGGGTGTGGACCCGGGATGGACAAATTCCGGTGCGCTCCAATGGAGAACGGCTTGTAACTATGTCACGACAAACTGTACCGGGAATTACAGTAACAACCTGAACACGACGTATACGTCGCCGTCTATTGACGCTTCCTGTGCGAATGCATCTACCATTTCGGTGGCATTCACCGCATTCGGAAATGCTGAGTATCAATACGACTTTTTGTTTATCCTGTATTCCCTGGATAATGGGGCAACCTGGATCAATCCATACGGGGCTGGAATCGGGTGGACCGGAAATTTCGGGAATTCTCCGGGGTCTACCATCCCGGCAATTACGCTGCCGACTTCCTCCAACATTCGTTTCCGTTTGAATTTTCAGTCAGACAATTCCTTTGTCTACACAGGTTATAAGATCACGAATTTTACAGTATCCTGTAACGTCGTGCTACCGGTGGAAATGGTTTCTTTTACCGGAAAACGAGTCGGAAACGAAAACAGTTTGAGCTGGACAACCCTGTCTGAAAAGAACAACGACTATTTCGATGTTGAATGGTCGGTGAACCCGGAAGCAGAACTGTGGACAAGCATCGCTCATATCAACGCGTACGGAACCGGAAATTCGGAAGCAAAACAGAACTACGGAACGGTTCACTCCAGTCCGGCAGCAGGAAAGAAAAACTATTACCGGATCACGCAGGTGGATAAGGATGGAACCCGCAGAACATTTGACGAATGGACAGTGGTAGACAATACCATGAAAGAAAATCCACTGAAAGAGATTGTGAACCTGATGGGGCAGCAAGTGACTGAAACCACACCCGGTTTGGTGATCTACGTGTATGAAGACGGAACCAAAGTGAAAAAATATCAATAACGCGAATCAACGAAACTGACCTGTTATCTACGTAGTGTAGTAGTGCAAAAAAGGCTGGTATCAACGGATGCCAGCCTTTTCTTTTTGATACTGTTCTGAAATCAGCGCACAATGGTGATATTGCCGTAACAGAATCCCTTGTATTTTTTATCGTTGCAATCGAAATCATCGGATTTGATCGAATAAAAATAAACACCTTCGCTCAGCTCGTTTCCGTGTTTGTCACGTCCTTCAAAAAAACTGCTGTTGTTGTCCATCGAATAAACCACATTTCCCCAGCGGTTCACGATCGTGATTTCATACTCGAAACAATCCGTCAGTAAAGCAGGCATTTCCAGGCGGTCATTCACCCCGTCTCCGTTTGGAGTAATGATATTCGGCATCCCGAGTTCTTCGATTTTTACTCCTTCTGCAATCGTAACGACCCCTGTTGAATCATAGGAGCAACCAAACTGATCTGTTACGGTGAAAACGACCGGATAGGTTCCCGGTGAAGTGAAAACGACCGCGAAAGCGTTTCCGGATCCCTGGTAACTGTTCCCGATATTCCAGTGGTACGTATAATCCGGATTTGAAACCAGGGAAGTGAAGGTCGCTTCCTGGAAACAGTTGGTTTCATACGTATACTTTGCGGGAACAGGGCTGCTTACGGTATAGGTCTTATCCAGCTGGTTCGAACAGCCGAAGGAATCCGTGTAGGTATAGGAAACGGTATAGCTTCCCGGAGAAACTCCCTGAATATTGATTCCGTTTCCAAGCACATTCGCTCCTGTGAATGTACCTCCGGGAGGTGTCGGGCTGACAGGATAGACCCCGGTTTCGTAACAATAGATCCCATTCAAAGGAATTTGAAGGTCGGGTAATCCATGTACCTGGATCGTGCCGCTTGCAGTTGTGAGACACCCGTTTGCATCGGTCAATGAGTACGTGATCACGTGGCTTCCGATTCCCTCATTTCCGGAATTAAACGTGCTGCCTGAAGCAGTTCCGTCAACCTGGAAGTTACCTCCACCCGGATTTGCTACCATGATCACCGGATCGGAGTCAATACACAAATCCGAAGGGATGGTGAGTGTTGCCGGTGCTGAACCGACTACCTGCACGGTAATAGTTGTTGAGTTGGAACATCCGTTGGCATCCTGGTACGTGTAGGTTAACGTGAATGTTCCTACGCCTGCCTGGGATGGAATAAATTGATTGTTTACAACTCCTGTTCCGCTTAATTGACCACCTGCCGGGGAAAGCAATAATCCGGCCAGAGTAGTTGAAAGGCAATAAGGAGATTGATTGTTGGTAATGGATACAACCGGTAGCGGATGTACGATAATTGAGTCGCTTGCTGAGTTGCTGCAACCGAATTGATCCTGGAAGAAATAGGTTACCGTATGATTCCCAACTCCTGCGCTGGTCGGATTGAAATTCGATGAACTGACCCCGTTTCCGGTGAGTGTTCCGGTTTGTCCTGTAGTTGCAACCGGACTTACTGTTATGGGAACCGGATTGGCATTCACACATATTTCTGCAGGTAGGTCAACAGACACGGTGGGTACAAAATTGCTGACTGTTACCTGGAACGTTCCCGTTGTTCCGTCATTGTCAGTTACCGTTACCGTATATGTTCCGGCACATAGATTGAGTGCTGTTTGAGTGGTTTGTGCCTGGGAATCGTTCCATGCATACGTGTAGGGCGGTGTTCCACCTGAAACGTTTATCGTTGCTGTTCCGGTACAGGAAGAAGATCCCGCAGGAATACAGGTTCCGTTGCAGGTTGCATAGGTCGGAGCTGCCTGCGTATCCCATGCGCCGCCATCGGGAAGCCGTCTGACGGAACTGCCCAGTATGAGTGAGGAGGAGGTATTCAGGTAATTCTTACGTCCGGCGGGAATGTTGTTATAGCTCGGAAGGGAAGTTGCATTGGAACAGCCTGGCAGGGAAGGAATGCAGGGTGAACCGGATACGTTTGCGGAATTTACCCAGGAAACGGCATCCTGTGGCACTCCGTTTGAATCATAGAATGCGAACCAGCCTCCGGCATTCGGAAACCACAAACGTGATCCTGCTGCACAAACGCCGGGATCAGAAATGTTGTATGGAACAACCACTTCGACGACATTTCCACCGTTTTGAACCAGTAAATTGGCCGGCACGGCGGGAACGTTCATCCCACGGATCATACAAAAACCTGCCGGTGGAACAATGGTCCCGGCTGGAATTACAAAACCTCCGTTTCCTTCCGGGGTATCATTTCCGAGGTAATAACACGAAATATCAACGGGCTCACACAGGTTTGGATTGTAAAGTTCGATCCATTCGCCTCTCCCGGAAGAGACTCCACCGTTTCCGGAGATGGATCCATCGTTGTCGATCGGGCTGATCATCAATTCGTTGATGAGAATAGAAGGACCGGAATAGTTACAATCGGTTCCGTTACAATTGGTGTTTAGCTGCGAACTGCCTGTAGCCGAAAGCTGTGACAGGGCAGTGAACCCCATCAGGGTCATTGCAATAGTAGTAGTTAACTTCATGACAAGTTAAGTATTAGTAAATTGGTTCAGTTTTGGAACTGACTTATAGACTGCAGGTTGGCGAAATTGGTTGCATGGGGATGGCAACTTCATAGGTGCTTGGGATTTTTTGGATCAGAACCCTAAGCATGTTGAATAAAAAACCCGGTACTGATCAGCACCGGGTTTGGATATTTCCTTGTTGGTTTTTACAGACCTAAAAGCACTGCGTGCGGATCTTTTCCTCCGAAGATGATTCGCTCCGGGTTTTCGATCATTTCCTTCACTTTTACCAGGAAGCTTACAGATTCTTTTCCATCGATGATCCGGTGGTCGTAAGACAACGCCAGGTACATCATCGGGCGGATTTCCACTTTTCCGTCAATCGCAACCGGGCGCTCAACGATGTTGTGCATTCCCAGGATCGCAGACTGCGGTGGGTTAATAATCGGTGTAGACATCATGGATCCGAACACACCACCGTTTGTAATGGTGAACGTTCCTCCTGTCATATCTTCCGGAGTGATTTTCCCGTCGCGGGCTTTCACTGCCAATCGTTTGATTTCTTTTTCGATCTCTGCAAGGCTCATTTGCTCTGCATTGCGCACCACCGGAACCATCAATCCTTTCGGAGAGGATACTGCAATACCGATATCTGCGTAATCGTGGAATACGATCTCGTTTCCGTCAATTTGAGCATTTACTGCAGGGAACAGGTTCAATGCTTCTGTTACAGCTTTTGTAAAGAAAGACATGAACCCAAGGTTCACCTCGTGGAATTTCGCAAACTGATCTTTGTATTTTGCACGCAAATCCATGATCGGCTTCATATCCACTTCGTTGAAAGTCGTCAGCATCGCTGTTTCGTTCTTCACAGAAACCAAACGCTCTGCGATTTTACGACGCAACATCGACATTTTTTCACGGTGCTGGTCGCGTGTGCCACCCCATCCTTGTGCATCTGCAGATGAGATTCCGGCAGCCATAGCACTCACTACATCTTGTTTCGTGATGCGGCCGTCTTTTCCTGTACCGTTGATTTTTGTCCCTGAAATGCCATTCTCTGCCATGATTTTTGCTGCAGCAGGTGATGGAGTTCCTTTTGCGTAGCTGTCAGATACAGGCCCCGGATTGGGTGTTACGGGAGCACTTGTTTTTTCTGCCGCCGGAGCCGCTTCTTTTACAGGAGCTGCTTCTTCCGCTTTTGTTTCTGCAACCGGAGCCGCAGAACCTGTAGGTCTTTCAGCCGAAGTGTCGATCAGACAAACCACTTGTCCAACTTTCACCACATCGCCTTCAGCAGCTTTCAGGGTAATGATCCCGGATTGCTCGGCAGGAAGCTCCAGTGTAGCCTTGTCTGAGTCTACTTCTGCAATGGCCTGATCTTTTTCTACATAGTCACCGTCCGAAACCAGCCAGGTAGCGATTTCCACTTCAGAAATCGATTCTCCCGGACTAGGTACTTTCATTTCAAGGATTGACATAATTGAATTGGTTTTAGTTTTTTAAAATCTTATTTAGCTGTTACGGATGCATATTGGAATACATCAGCAAACAATTGTTTCAAACGGCGTTCGTGCAATTTTTTAGAACCTTCCGCAGCAGCAGCTGATGCCGGTCTGGTAATCCCGATGAATGGAATTTGTCTCAGGTTCATCGCGATGTACGTCCATGCCCCCATGTTTGCAGGTTCTTCCTGTGCCCACAGGATGTTTTTCGCGTTGTATTTTGCAACGATTGCTTCGATTTGTTTTTGCGGAAGCGGGTACAATTGCTCTACACGTACGAAAGCCATGTTTTCAACTCCCATTTCTGCTGCTTTCTCTTTCAGCTCGTAATAGAATTTACCGGAACAGAATACTAAGGTGTCTACCTGTCCTGCTTTTGCTGTCGGGTCATCCAATACTTCACGGAATGTTCCGCTTGCCATTTCTTCTAGGGAAGAAGTAGCTGCAGGATAACGAAGCAGCATTTTAGGAGAGAATACCACCAATGGTTTGCGGAAAGGACGAGCCAATTGTCTTCTCAGCAAGTGGAAATGGTTTGCAGGAGTCGATGTGTTGACAACCTGGATGTTTTCATCCGCACATTGCTGTAAGAAACGCTCCATACGTCCGCTGGAGTGCTCGGCACCCTGACCTTCGTATCCGTGAGGAAGCAGCATCACCAACCCGCTTTGAGTAGACCATTTGTCTTCTCCGGCTGTGATAAACTGATCGACCATAATCTGTGCTCCGTTAAAGAAGTCTCCGAACTGTGCTTCCCAGATTGTCAGCGCTTTCGGCGTTGCCAGGGAATACCCGTATTCGAATCCTAAAACGGCGTATTCGGAAAGTAATGAGTTGTATACGGTAAATGGTGCCTGGTGATCAGACAACATGTTCAATGTTTCGATTTCTTCTTCGTTGTCTTCTGTTTTCACAACAGCGTGACGGTGGGAGAATGTTCCGCGCTCCACATCCTGACCGGAGATCCGAACCGGAATTCCTTCGTCCAGTAAAGTTGCGTAAGCCAGCATTTCTGCCGTTCCCCAATCCAGGTTATCGTTTTCGATCGCCGCCAGACGGTCGTCAAAGATTTTTTGAATTTTACGGAAATATTTCTTGCCTTCCGGAAGTGTAGCCAGTTTACGACCCAGTTCTACCAGTTTCTCTTTGTTGATTCCTGTTTCCGGGCTGGATTCGAAATCTTCTGCTTTACTGCCTCTGAATCCTTCCCATGTTTTGCTCAGGAAGTTCCAGACAACTGCCTTTTCATTTTTGCGGGCAATTTCGAATTCGTTCTCCAGGTAATCGTTGTATTCGTCTTCCAACTTTTTTGCAGCATCCGAAGAAACGGCCCCTTCTGCAGCAATCTGCTTCAGGTAGATATCTTTCGGGTTCGGATGTTTTGCAATAATGTTGTACAGGCTTGGCTGCGTGAATTTCGGCTCATCTCCTTCGTTGTGACCGTATTTACGGTAGCACAGCAAATCGATGAATACATCGCGGTGGAATTTCTGACGGTACTCCATGGCGATTTCAATCGTTTGGATCACCGCTTCTACGTCGTCTCCGTTCACGTGGAATACCGGAGTAAGGGTTGTTTTTGCAACGTCCGTACAGTAAGTGGATGAACGGGCATCGTGGAAGTTGGTTGTAAATCCAACCTGGTTGTTCACCACGATGTGGATCGTACCACCTGCGCGGTAACCGTCAAGCAAAGCCATTTGAACGACTTCGTATACGATTCCCTGTCCTGCAACGGCAGCGTCTCCGTGAATCATCACCGGACAAATTTTGTTCTCGTCTTTCGACAGGTGGTGATCCAGTTTTGCACGTGCAATTCCCTGAACAACCGGATCAACAGCTTCCAGGTGGGAAGGGTTCGGAGCCAGTGTCAAACCGATCTCTTTTCCTTCTTTCGTTTTGATGGAGCTGGTGTAACCCTGGTGGTATTTCACGTCTCCGTCAAAAGCACCGTCTGCGTCAAACTCTTTTCCTTCAAACTCGGAGAAAATATCCTGAGGTCTTTTCTGGAAAATGTTTGTCAGGGTGTTCAAACGTCCGCGGTGTGCCATCCCCATTACAAAGTATTCAACACCCAGGTCTGCACCTTTTTCAACCAATGCATCCAATGCCGGAATCAGCGCCTCTCCTCCTTCGATGGAGAACCGTTTCTGACCAACATATTTTTTACCTAAAAATGCCTCAAAGTTGGAAGCTTGAAGCAGTTTTTTGTACACGTGTATCTTTCTTTCCGAATCAAACTTCGGTCTGTTTTTCAATTCAATTTTATCACGGAACCAGTTCAATCTGTCCGGTTCGCGCATAAACATGTACTCAATTCCGATGGATTGACAATACGTTTCTTCCAGGTGCTCAATAATCGCTTTCAGCGTTGCCGGCCCGATTCCAACCTGGTCTCCAGCCTGGAAAACAGTCTCCAGGTCAGCGGTTTCCAAACCGAAGTTTTCTATAGCTAAGGTCGGCTCATATTTTCGCCTTTCGCGCACAGGATTCGTTTTTGTGAACAAATGTCCGCGCGTACGATACCCGTTAATCAGGTTAATTACTTTGAATTCTTTCTGGAAATTTTCTGGAATTTCACCTCCATCTTCATAGTTTGTCTTAGCAAAATCAAATCCTTCAAAGAACTTTTGCCAGCCAATATCAACGCTTTCAGGGTCTTTTGTGTAAGATTGATACAAATGCTCTATTGCATTCACGTCTGCGTTTCCGACGTATGTCACTTTATCCATGTTTGTGCACTATATTGGAGGGTAAAGTTAAGACTTTTATAGCAAGGGTGAATAGGAAAATGCTATAAAAAAATGCAAAATTGCTATAGATTGTTTCAGGGCTGAATTATGCTACTAAAAACGTAGAGAACGGGGCTTTTTTTACGTGTACCGGAGTTGGTAAAATACTTTGAGTAATTCGCGGTGGAGAATGGCATCTGCCAGATGGAAAAGCCTGTCTTCACTGGTTTCTGCCTGGATCAGGAGGATTTCCGGGACGTCGATGAGGTAGAGGAGGTGGCTCAATTCGCCGGAATTTAATTGTTTCAGGAAGGCCTGGATTTGTGCGTTCCACGAAGTGGGATCGGGGTCGATCAGTTTGAAGTCCGGAACGCCTGATCGTTCAAAATCTTTGTGAATCTGGCGCTGGATCTTTTCGAGCAGCTCCGGTTGGCTCAGCTCCAGCTGCAATTTCCGAACGAGTGCATTCAAATCTTTTTCTTCCATAATCCGGACTTTCGCGGCGAACTTTCTATCTTTGCCGCATGTTCGATACACCAAAAGAAGCAATCATTTTTGATTTGGGAGGGGTTTTGTTGAATCTCGATTACGATTTAACAGAAAAGGCATTTATTTCCCTGGGGATGAAAGATTTTAGCGCGTCTTATTCGCAGTTGCAGCAAACGCAGTTGTTTGACCGGTTTGAGCGTGGCGAGGTTTCGTCTTTTCACTTCATCAATCAGTTGTTGGATCGCCTGCCTGCGGGTTCGAATGGAAACCAGGTGGTTCACGCCTGGGATGCCATGATTCTGGATTTTCCGGCGGAACGTTTGGAAAAACTGGAAAAGTTGTCTTCCAGATACCGCTTATTTCTGCTGAGTAATACCAATGACCTGCACATTGATGCGGTGCGAAGATCGTTGAATAAAACTGTCGGACACCGGGAGCTGGAGCGTTATTTCGAGAAAACATATTTCTCTTCTGCAATCGGGATGCGAAAACCGAATCCGGAAATCTTTGAATTTGTGTGCAGGGAAAATCAACTGGATCCATCCAAAACGTTGTTTATCGACGATAGTCCGCAACACGTGGAAGGTGCTAAAAAAGCCGGTTTGGATGCGCTGCTGCTCGGAAAAAACGAAGAAGTTTTTGATTTACCCTTTTTTCGGACGTAATTCTACCAGGATCCTGCGGGGAGATGGTTATTTTTTCTCCTGACAAAGTTCTACCAGCACACCATTCGAAGATTTCGGGTGCAGGAATGCGACCAGTTTATTGTCTGCGCCGTTTTTAGGCTGCTCGTTCAATAATTGAAATCCTTTGGAAGCAAGTTCCTTCATGGAGGTTTCGATGTTTGTTACATCAAATGCGATGTGGTGGATTCCTTCGCCTTTCTTTTCGATGAATTTGGCAATCGGGCTATTCTCGTTACTGGCTTCAAGTAGTTCGATTTTGGATTCTCCGACCTGGAAGAATGCGGTTTTCACTCCTTCGCTTTCTACCGCTTCTGTTTTATAACATTCGGTTCCCAATAATTCGGTGTATGTCTTGATTGCCTCGTCCAGGTTTTTGACTGCAATTCCAATGTGTTCGATTTTGTTCATGAACCAAAATTACGAATTCCCAATTACGAATGCCGGATTGTTTGAAAAGTAAGCATAAAAAAACCGGCCACTGAGCGAAGTCGAAGTGCCGGTTTTGAATATCTATTTGTCGGATTTTATCCTTTAAAGAACTTCTCTGTTTTGTTGTCGAAATTGATGTAATATGCTCCTTTCAGGAGGTTGGAGCAGGGAACGGAAGAACCGATGCCTTTCTTGACAATGTTTCCGTAGGCATCGTAAATCTCGTACCTGGTTTCAATCGGTTTGCCTGCGGCAGTGAAATTGATTTGATCTTTGACCTTGACCGGATTTTTGGTCACGATCGGAACACTGGAAGTAAATTTCACTTCTTTGGAATTTCTTTTCGCTCCGGAATGGTCGATCTGAACGACGCGCACCGTATTTTCTCCGGAATGTGGAGTTACCAGGAATTCATACGAGTTTGTTCCGGGAGTTCCTTTTCCCTGAACTTCCCCGATTTTCACCCATTTGTTCCAGCGGTATTGTTCGATAATGAACGGAAGTTTTCCTTGTTCGTTATTCGTTTTCCAGGTCAGCATCCCGCTGTTCTGAATTTGAATATCGAGTGTGTTGAAGGTACTGCGTGGAAGCAATACTTCCGGGTTCAGGATTTTTGGTTTACACCCGTCGTTATGTTCGATAACGATAAAAACAGGTTCGCCAATTTCAATGTTAAAAAGGGAAAAATCGATTTCAAATGCGGAGATGGCTGTGCCACCAGGTAAGATATCTCCGTTAACAGTTACTTTCGTTGCGCAAAAGCCGAAACCATCCCCGTCTTCAGGATTCTGAACGTATAAGTTTTTGCCCTGATAGCTTCCTTCAATGGATAGAACTGCTGAACTTGAAAAGCTTAGCAACGTTAAGAAAGAGCAAAGTAGGAATAATTTCAACTGTTTCATTTTTATTTAGTAGCTACACTAAAAATCGTGGCAAGTATACTAGCTATTTTTTACATTACCAACAATTTACAATGCGAAAGTACAACTTTTTTTTCTCTTCAACTATCTAATGAGTTAATTTATCATGAAATTATATGCATTCGTCGATGGAGAGACTCCCTAACTTAACATTTTCAATACATTAATTTTGTTTTTTTAAGTTATTTTAGTAAAAGATTTTTTCTATTCTTGTAGTGATAAACGCATACTTCTACTATGAAATTAGTTACCGCAACTTTCCTGGTTCTTCTTCTCGTTTCGTGCAGCTCAGACAAAAAGCAGTTTGAGTATGCTGGCGGGAGCTTTAGAATGGCAATCGATAATACACCTACCACTTTTATTGCGCGAGAAGTTACAGATGTTTATTCCTTTGAATTGCTTTCCCAGGTCATGGAAGGATTGGTGAGCTTTAACCCGGAAGATTTGTCGTTGCAACCTCAAATTGCTGAAAAATGGAGTGTTAGCGGAGACGGAACGATTTTTACATTCACCATCCGGGATGATATTTTGTTTCATGAAAATGACGTGTTTAAATCCGAAGAAGACCGGAAACTGACGGTGGAAGATGTTTTGTTTACGTTTGAAAAAGCGTGTAAGCCGAACGAAGAAGGAAACCCGACTGCCGCTTATTTGTCATTGCTTGCAGACCAGGTGAAAGGTGCGAAACAATTCTACGAAGGAAAAGCAAAAACGATCAGCGGAATCAAAATCAAGAAGCAGCAGATCGAAATTACCTTGCTCAACCCGGATCAGAATTACATCAATAAACTGGCAAACCTCAGTGCGAGCATCATTTCCAAAAAAGTGGTCGAAGCGAAGAAGGAAACGGATGTGGTGGGAACAGGGCCTTTTTGTTTTACAAAACCAACCGATGAATCGTCATTCATATTGCTGAAGAACCCGGATTATTATATGGTCGACAACAAAGGAAATGCACTTCCGTATCTGGATTCGGTTGTTTTCTACGTGCAGTCGCGCAAACTGGAGCAGCTCGAATTGTTCGAAAAAGGGAAGATTTCCATGATTAACGGTTTGCCGACATCGCGCATTACGGAAATGCTGGAAGGCCGCATCTCTGATTTCAATGCACAACCTCCGCTGATGGTGTTGTACAACAATCCGCTGCTGACAACGCAGTACTACTTCTTCAATATGAACGAACCGCGTTTCCAGGATGTGCGTGTGCGCCAGGCATTCAATTATGCGATCGACCGGAAGCGCCTGGCAGACAATGTGCTTCGAAATCAATATTACGAATACGGAATTTACGGAATCACGCCGCCGATCAGTTCCGTATTCAAAGGCTATGATTTCTTCGGAATCAAAAAATACGGCTACGATTACAATCCCGAACTGGCAAAACAACTGCTTGCTGAGGCGGGTTACCCGGATGGAAAAAGTTTCGGAAGCGTAGATTTGCGTATAGACATTAGTGACTTGAATACTGCCGTAGCGGAAGAAATCTCAGACCAGATTTACCAGACGCTGGGGATCAATGTGAACATTGATGGGTCTAACTTTGAACAACGGAACGAAGACGGAAACATGGCACGCGGGGATATTTTCCGTACAGCCTGGATTGCAGACTACTCAAGCCCGGAAACATTCCTGATGAATTTTTACGGAAAACTGGTTCCGAAAGATCACAAGATGCCCTCTGCCGGAAATCAGTCACGTTATATGAATCCCTTGTTTGACAGCTATTTTGAACAGGCGCGTGCTGCCGGGCAAAAGAGAAGGCTGGAGTTGTTTTCAAAGGCAGAAGTTGAACTGCTCAAAAACCCGCCGATGATTCCGCTCTGGTACGCCAATGACTTTACGTTGAGTTATTCCAGGGTTCGCAATCTGAAGAATAACCCGATGGAATTTTTGGATTTGAGACGTGTATACATTAAGGACTGGACGAAGGAAGAATATTTGAAGTCGATTCAATAAGTGTATATTTACGCCTGATATATTCAAAGAATGAAAGCTATCCTTACCGTATTGTTCTGCGCGTTTGTGTCAATCCTGATCGCGCAACCGACTCAAACCGTGCGTGGTACAATCCTGGACTCCGAGTCCGACTTTCCTGTTTCAGGTGCTCATGTATTCATTACACTTTCAGATAGTTCGAAGTTGAAAACGATGACGAATGTCAATGGTGTTTTCGAGTTTTTAAATGTTCCGGTAGGAAAGCACCGGCTGGATGTGAAATCGAATATTTATGAAAACTATTCGTCTTCGGTTGACGTGAATTCCGGAAGACAAACGGTCGTGGAGATTAAGGTAAAGGAACGCATCAGCGAAGTAGAAGAAGTGGTGGTGGTAGCACAGAAGCCGGGCGAAGTGAAAAACGAGATGGCGATGGTTTCTGCTCAGCAGTTTTCGGTGGAGGAAACAGAGCGCTATGCCGGTTCGAGAGGAGATCCTGCACGTATGGCGAGTAATTTTGCCGGAGTTCAGGGAGCAGATGATTCCCGGAATGATATCGTGGTTCGTGGAAACTCGCCGCTTGGAATCGTTTATAAAGTAGAAGGAATCGATATTCCGAACCCGTCGCACTTCGCTATTTCAGGAAGTTCGGGCGGACCGGTTTCGATCATCAATAACAAAAGCCTTGCAAACTCGGATTTCTTTATGTCTGCTTTCCCTGCAGAATACGGGAACTCGGTTTCCGGGATTTTCGATTTAAAATTGCGAAACGGAAACTACAAGCAGCACGAGTTTACCGGGCAATTCGGTTTCCTGGGTACGGAAGTGCTTGCCGAAGGACCTTTGAGTAAGAAATCAAATGCGAGTTACCTGGTCATGGGACGTTATTCGACCCTGAGCCTTTTCCAGTTTATGGGAATCAGGATCGGGACAGATGCCGTGCCGGTTTATGGAGACGGCGCATTCAAGTTTAATTTCCCTTTGAAAAAAGGCGGGCAGTTGTCTTTGTGGGGAATTGGCGGAAAGAGCAATATCAAAATCCTGATTTCGGAACAGACAGAATATACGACCGATTTATACGGTGAGGGAGATCGCGACCAGTATTTCGGTACGGGAATGGCAGTTGCCGGATTGACGTACAAGAAATCACTTTCCGAAAGAACGTTCCTCACGACCACTTTTTCCGGAAGTATCGAAGACCAGCATTCACACCACGATTACCTGGTTCGTTCACTCGATACAACGTACAACGGGGGACAACAGACGATCAATATCCGTGTCGACAGCATTTACCGCATCATGGGCTATTCCTACAAGATCGCACATTATTCCGGGATGTTCAGCATCAACCACAAGATCGGGAAACAACACGTGATCAAAGCCGGTTTGAATGCAGATTTCCTCACCTTCAACATGATTGACAGTGTGTTGAATACGGCTGGAACGGCATTTATCAACCGCTGGGATTACAAAGGTCAGGGTGGAGTGCTTGTTCAGCCTTTCTTCCAGTGGAAATACCGGATCAAAGAAAACATGGATTTCACGGCTGGTTTGCACGCACAGTATTATTCGTTCAGCAATTCACTGAGTCCGGTGGAACCGCGTTTGGGTTGGAAATGGGCGATGAAAGGAAACCAGAAACTATTTGCAGGCGCCGGTTTACATAGTCAGACACAGCCTTACTACATTTATACCTACCACCAGTTTGATGCAAACGGGAACAAGGTGTATCAGAATAAAGACATGGGGTTCACCAAGTCGATGCACTCCGCGCTGGGGTATGAAAAGAACTTCAAAAAAGGATTCCAGTTCAGAACGGAAATCTACTACCAGTACCTTTACCAGGTTCCGGTAACAGTGACTCCTTCGGCTTTTTCAATCATCAACCAGGGAAGCGGGTTTTCACGTTTCTTCCCGGATTCGCTTCAAAATACTGGAACAGGTGTGAATTACGGCTGGGAATTGACCCTTCAGAAATTCTTCGACAAGAGCTTCTACATTCTCACAACGGTTTCCCTGTATGACAGTAAATACAAAGGAAGCGACGGTATTACGCGAAACACAAGCTACAACGGATTGTATACTGCCAATGTGTTGTTCGGAAAAGAATTTAAACTGGGCAAGAAGCACGTTTTGGGACTCGGAGGGAAAGTAACCGTTGCCGGAGGAAAACGCTACGGGTATATCAACCTGGCGGAAACAAACTTGCAGAAAGAATTGATCTTTAGTGATTCCCTCTTCAACGAGCGCCAATTCAAGGATTATTTCCGCGCCGATTTGAAGATCAGCTGGAAGATGAACGCGCGGAAAGTCACACACGAAATCGGGTTGGATTTGGTCAATATTTTCAATACCCGGAATATTTTAGGTCTGGCCTATGCTCCGGATCTGGCAAACCCGAACAAGGAACCGTTGGTTGAAAAAACACAGTTGGGCTTCCTGCCGATTTTCTATTACCGGATCAGTTTCAAACTGGCAAGTGGAAAGAAAGAGTAAGGAAAGGTTTCAATAGTTCAATAGTGATTTTAAGCGATTCAACTCTTTCAACCTGTTTTATCAGAGTCTGATTCCGAATACAGATACGTCGTCTACCTGCTCCAGGTCTTTTTTCCAGGAGTGGAAAGTGTTTTCCAATGCCCTTTCAAGGTCGCGGTTGCGGTATTCTACCAGGAGTTCCTGGAACGATTTGTAGCGGAACTTTTTGTTTTTAGGCCCGCCGAACTGGTCTGCAAATCCATCGGTGAACAAGATCAGGATATCCCCGTCTTCATAGGAAAAATCCTGCTGGGTAAATGGCTTGGACTGATGCGAGAAGCCTACGGGTTGTTTATCTGCCCTGCGTTCCTGCAAATGCGTTCCGGATAAGTGGTACATGTCGTTGTTTGCCCCGGCAAAGGAATAAGTCTTCACTTTCCGGTTGATGCGGATAACTGCTATGTCCATTCCGTCCTGGTGATCTGCGTTTTTCCCGTCTTTGTCAAAAGCCAGCAGAATACCGTTTCGGAGTTCATTCAGAATAGCATCCGGTTGACTGATCTGTTTATTCTCCACGATCTCGGTCAGTAGGTTGATTCCCAATACACTCATCATACATCCCGGAACACCGTGTCCGGTGCAGTCGCCTACAGCCAGGAATTGGTAATCTTCGTTTTCAAACACCCAATAGAAGTCTCCGCTCACGATGTCTTTGGGCTGGAAAAACAGGAAATAATCGGGGAAAATGTTCCTGATGACTTCCCGGCCCGGAAGCATGGCGTTTTGAATACGTAGTGCGTAGCGGATGCTATCTGTGAGGTCGCGGTTCTTCTCTTCGATGAGGTTTTTCTGTTCTGTAATGCGCTTGTGCGATCCGATCATTTCACCTTTGAAAAACAAGATAAACAGGGAACAGATCAGGAATAACAACAACAGGTTGATGTTTCCCAGCAAAGCCTCCATTGTTTCGGTTTGCTTCGGTATTTTTAAAAGTGGTTCGTGGAAATGAAACCAGATCACCAGGGAGAAAAACGACACGATGGCCAACGTAACAAAAAAACGGATCAGTTGCTGGTTGTTGAAAACCACTACGCTGACCATACAGATCACGAGCATAAAGAAATGCAGGTTGGAAGCCGTTCCGTAAACAAACGTAGTGATCGTGAAATAGAGAAAACCGGAGCACACATGCAGGAAGAAAGCTGCCAGGAAGTGCTTTTGATGAATGAGGAAGAAGGTTAGCAGTCCGGAGAAAAAGAATAACCCGTTGATGGTAATCCCGACCGGTTGTTCGAAATACACGTACATGGGAGTGTAGCAGATCATTACCGCAACGACCAGCAAAGCAATGAGATTACTGATCCGGATTTTCCGATTCAGCGAGTCCGTGTTGTTAACCGAAATCCCGTTATCAAGTATTCGATTTATCATTCAATCAAATATACTATTCTATCGGAAATGGGCAAAACATTTTTACAAGTAAAAAGAGTCCGCGAATCCTGCTGCTGCAACTAAATTTGAAGACTGGCTCATGTGCTGTAAACACTCATTTTGGCGGTTCAACGGTTTAATTCGAGCGGGGTTCCGCTTCAAACAGCAAATCCAGTTCTTTTTTACTTTTCTTCGCTTCCAGTTTAAAAGGCAAAAGCATCAACAAGTAGCCGAAAATGAACATCCCTACCGGGATGAATGCCAGGGGTTCCATGATGTGAATGCGGCCTCTGAATAATAGGTTTGCAGCAATTATGAGGACAACTAGTGAGGCAAGCCCTGCCAATGAAAGCCAGATGATCATAAATACTTTCACAAAAAGTTGAAGCTTCATCGTAATACGGATGTCTGTTTTGTCTGTTTGAGGCTCCATGTTTCCCCGGATGATGGGGATAAAGGAGTTTTGGTATGAAATGTAGCGCGAAAGCTTAAAACCCGTTTTTGAAACGTCTCCGCGATAGGTCGAAATGTTCTTTTGGGATTGGGGAACCCGGATTTTTTTGCCCGAAAGATTGGTAAGCAGGTAAAGGCGCTGAGCGATTTCGTCTGCAGAAAGAGCTGTTGAAATAGTATATTGCTCCAGCGGAATCAAGTCAGAGGATTGGAGTTTTTTCATTTGGATTGTTCCAGTTTTAATTTGACAAAATGCAGTGCTTTCCGGGTACAGTAATTTTGATACGGATTAGAAAAAAGCGGGCCGGCCAGCTTGCTGAGTATGTTTCCAGGTTTGGAAAAGGTATGAATGCTGAAAACGATGTGTCCGGCGCTTTCTTCGATGAGGAAGTAGGAAATGCCCTTTTCAACATGCCCTTTGAGTGTTTCGTAACTGAACCCGATTCGCTTTTCCTCGCGGAATACTTCTTTGATCCGCACCCCGAAAATGATTTTCTGTGAAAAGACCGGGAACGGAGGCAAGGTTGCCTGTTGTACAATCGTATCTCCGGGCTGGATCATTCGTTGTTCGGCAATCCACTGCGGATAGCCGTTCAGGATGTGTTTTGGGAAAATTTCGTACCTGAAAAAGGAGTCCGTATTCAGGGAATCCAATGTGGAAAAACCTTCAATCCCGATGGAACTGCTTTTTTCCGTGAGCTGCTGTTTGTCATAGGGCATGACTTCTGTTTTTTTGAGCGCTTCCAGGTGTTTCTGAAACCGGCTGCTCTGATCCATCAAACGAATCTTCATCGTGCGTTATTTTTTCTCAGCCAACCCAACACCCGGGAGTGGTCAATTTGCCATCTCCCTCTTTGGGAAATGAGCCCGTAAGTGACCCTGCTTTTCGCATGTTTTCCGCCGTTTTGCTGAATGATTTCTATCGTATGGTCACTTACTCCGGAAATAATGGCAACATGTCCGTAACCGTTCAGTGAGGTTGCATCCAGGACGATCAGGTCTCCCACCCGGGGTTTGCTGCTGCCAGGATTCGAATATTGCGTGAGTCCGCGGTCGGGATTCCAATTCCCGTCGGAGAGTGATTTGTTGTAAAAGTCAACCGCATTTCCATACGGATTGGGCATTTTGTGGTTGTAATGCTGGTAATAGTAACGCTTTACAAATTCAACACATTGATACTTCAATCCGATGTTGTAGCCGTCGGGAGCGGTATTGCGTCCTGAAACGTTCCCGGTTCCGGAATTGTAGTAAACGACGACATGATTCAGGCTGTCGATCGGATCGCCGATTTCAACCGAAGTGAACAAAAAAGGATTGTTCCGGTAAACGAAGAAACCGAGTACGGCGATTGCAGCCACTATGACAACTGTAAGAGATACGATCCATTTTTTCATGGGGTTACGAATTAACGTTTTTCGCGGGATTGAATCTCTTCGATGAACGCTTCCACGTTTTCCGGGAGCTTTAAGTCTTTCGATTTCAGGTTCGGATTCGGGATGTACCAGTCAAACTGCCTGAAATAGGTGTTTAAATCTGCATCGGAAAAGACATAGCCAAGTTGCGCAAAAAAGGTGTTCCGGATGAGTTTCAGCTCGGTCTTCGTATAAGGTGTTTCCAGTAAATCCAAATTGAGCGAACAAACTGCGGTCATGACACGGTCGGGCTTCGGGTCACCGAAGGAAAAACCGGTTCCGAAACAGTTGGTATTGATGATGCCGAATTGCAGGTTGTGCTCCGGGTTCCAGTTTTGAACCCGGATTTGCAGGGTTCCGCTGAGCATCCGGATCAGTTTGCAGTCGGTTTCGTAGTTGTTGTAAACGTCGCGGGTTACCTTTCCGATTCCATGAACGATCCAGGAAGCTTCTTTCCCGAAAATGTCGCTGACATAAAAATACGGGGTATTTCCCAGGTCGAGATTCACCGTCAGGTCGTTGATTTTTCCTCCGGCCCATTTTGCGCCGGTTTTCAGGATGTACGAGTAAATCTGGTCGGTCATCACGGCATCTCCGGCACGAAAGCGATAACTGTGATCCAGTTCCGTAATTCCAGGCTTAAATTCGACCTCAAAAAGATACACGAATACGTATTCCCCGGCTTGTGTTGACTGAATGGTCTGCTTGTCGATCAATTCACAGTCCTCGCAGGCTGCTGTTTTGAGCTGGTAGGGAAGGAGCGTTTGATTCTGACTAACCATGAAATCAAAAATCTGCGAATGATTGATCTCGTCATCCGTTACATCTCCCACGGCTTGCGGAGCCTGGAATCCCACAAGAAGTTTCTTGCTTTCTTTTCCCGGATTCAGGAATTCGAAATGGATCGTTACATGACACATCCCGTCAACCACCCGGAAAGAAAGGATTTCCTTGTTCATGGAGATGTTACTCTCTTTGACCGGGTAAATGGTTCCTCCACCCGAAAAATAGGCCCCGTCATTGGCAAATGTCAACAGGGAAAGAACCAGGAAGTAACTAAATAGAATGTGCTTTTTCATGCAATGAACGAAACGGTTAAAAGGTGTTTTTCTTTTCAATCTCCGGAAGAACTTCATCGATTCGTTTGGCCAATTCCGGTAGTTTGATGGTTGGAACGGCAGGAAACAAATGATGCTCCAGGTGATAGAACATACTGAATGTGATCTTGTTTTTCCAGCCCACGCGCTGTGTGCGTGCAAACTCCGGACTTTCATCGGTGTCATGGTGTACCGTCCAAACGGCAAAAAATGCCATCAGCAATTCGCCGAAAAACATCACGCAAAGATGATAAATCAGGAAATCGAGCTGAAAATAGAGGATCACTGAAACAAAAGCTGCAATAGCAGCGAGTTCCAGGAGCAGGTTTTTGCGGTATGTTTTATTTCCCAGCTGCCAGGTTACTTTGTGAATCAGAAAAATGTGAACCGGGCCATACAGAATTGCACCATACCAGCTCATTCGTGCTGCTTTTCCCTCATAATCGTTTTCAGACAAGCAGTATTTGTGATGCCGGATGTGGTTGAATTTCACTGCATGGATGGAAACCATCATCAGGATGCTGTTTGAGAACAAGGTAAACCAGGTCAGAAACCGGTTGGTGCCGAGTGAATTGTGAAAACCGTTGTGCACCTGCCTCAGTGCGGTGAGAAAGAAAAAAGCCGAGAAGGGCAAAGCAATCAGGTAATAGCCGAAATAGGCAAAGGAAATCGAAAGAATGAACCACGGAATGGTCAGGTTGTTTTCAATGAGCATTTCTTTCAGGTTGAGTTTTTTCAGGTCTTTCCATTCGACCTGTCGAACGACTTCTTGATGTGTCATAACGTATTTCTTTTAGATGAAGAACGATGCGTCGTCGTTTAGGCTGGCGCAGGATAAATGTACTCAATAAATGGATTGCTGATGCTTTCAATCACCGTTTTTTGATCAATAAAAAAGGGTGCCCGATTGACCAGACACCCCATTTTGATTGTATGCTTTTCCCGATCTTATTTCGGCTGGTAATTGACCATCCAGTTGATACCGAAACGATCCGTGAAACTTCCGTAGTAAGCTCCCCAGAACATGTCCTGAAGCGGCATGCTGATGTTTCCACCAGCCGACAGCGCGTTAAAAATGCGCGTTGCTTCTTCGCGGGAATCCGGTTCCAGGTTGATGTGCATGTTGTTCCCGGAAGTGAGCGTGAATCCCATTTCTTTTGGAGCATCCGTTCCCATCAATACATGGTTTCCGATCATTGGAAGTTCGACATGGAGAATCATTTTTTGGATGTTCTCTGCTACCGGAGGTGTTTCGGTACTTGCCGGAATATCTCCGAAACGCTGCAAGCCGTTCACAAATTCGGTTTGGAATACTTCCCGATAGAAGAGAAAGGCTTCTTCCGTATTTCCCGGGAAGTTGACGTAAGACGAAACGCGCGGCTGGTTGTCCGGCTTTTTGTCGAGACGCAACTGAAATTGTGCACGGATAAATTCGTCCAGGTTTTCCATTGCGGCGAGGAACCCTTCTTTGAATCCCATTTGGATAATGCCTTCCAGGTCTTCCAGCTTGTCAAAGCTCAGGGTCACGTTTACCATCGTTTGTTCTTCCTGCGCGTTGAAACGGACATCCCAGTTCGTTCTCGGAAACGCTTCGTTGATATTTCCCTCCGGATCACAGAACGCATCCAGTCCGGTATATCCCTTGAGGGTGTCGATTGTTTTGTAATCTGCCCGGCAGAAATGTTCTTCATGCGCCGGCCCGAGCATGGAGTACAACCAGGTTCCTCCCGGTACGAAATTCATGGATTTCGTTTTCGTTTTCCAGGGACGTGGTGCCCACCACAGATCCAGGATTTCGGGTTTGGTCCAGGCATCCCACACCAACTGTACGGGAGCATCGAATTCGCGTTCGACCAAAATTTGGTTGTTCACCTTGTCCGCGGTGAAATTCAATAATAAGCTGCTTTTCATTTTTTCTCGTTTTTTAATCGGGTTAATACTTCGTCCAATTGATTGAAACGGTCTTCCCACAGTTGTTTGAACTGTTCCAGCCACTGATCAACTTCTTTCATTTTGTGTGCATCTAAACGGTAATAGATTTCTCTTCCCTGTTTGCTGGAAATCAGCACGTCACATTCATTCAAAAGCTGGATGTGTTTGGAGACTGCCTGGCGGCTGGTGTCGAAATGCTCGGCCAGGGCATTCGGTGTCATTGCCTGAGTTGCCAGAAGTACCAGGATCGCTCTCCGCGTGGGATCGGCAATTGCCTGAAAAATGTCTCGTTTCATACGTTCTTGAATTTAAATGCAATCGATTGGTTGCAAATATATGCAACTTTTTGGTTGCGAAACAATTTTTTGAATTTTTTTTCGGATGGAAATAGATTGAGTATGCTGAAAGTGCCTGTTTTCAGTACTTTTGATGCATGAAGCCGACAAGAAAAGAGTTGAAACCGGGAATGCTGGTTTTATTTGTACAGAAAAAACACCAGGCAAGCGGAGAACTGACGGAAGGGATTATCAAATCCATCCTCACCAGCGCACCGTCGCATCCGCACGGGATCAAGATCATGACCGTGGATAAACTGGTCGGAAGAGTGGTGGAAATTGTGGACGGAGAAGTAGATGAATAACTGCTTATTTGTCTGAATTGAGTGTTTCTGTGAGTGGGTTGTCCTGCTTCAAAACCAGTTTTTGATTGTTGACTTCAACGACTTCATATACCAGGATGCTTGATCCGTAATACAGGAAAAGCCGTCTTTCGGTGGTGTCATAAAATGCATATGCATTACTCCCGAAAAAAGATTGGAATGATTTAGTGGGTTTCTGAACAGCCCAATTGATGTGATCACGCGTTTGACTGAAATTCAAACAGCCTTGTGCGATACTGCATAGCCCGGTTTGGAGAGAATCACTGTAGAACGTAAAGGTTTCTGCTGATTTCAGTTTCAAAAACTCTTCGTTTTCATCCATGCAGTAGAACCAGTTTTGTCCCAATAAAAGCTCGTTGGTATTTTCGAAGCGCTTGAAAACATACGTTATTTCAAACGAAGGTGTCCCGATTCCGTCATCCAGTTCCACATCCGAGGAAATGATGAGTTCGTCAAAATTGCGGAAGTGAATCCGGAATTTATTGTAACGTGTATACTTCTTGCCTTTCTTTTGATAAATCTCCAGTTGGAACTCACCTGATTTTTGATCCGTTTTGGTGTTGTAGATGTATTCGCCGAGATCTTCTCCCAGGAGTCTTTTCTGCTTAGTGCTCACCTGGAAAAGCGAATCTTCTGTGAATTTTAACCGCCCTGTTCCCTTCGGTTGTTTCACTTTGGAATCGAGAATATGGGTTTCGACCAGGTTCCAGTCGCCCTGGATGAGCAGGTTGATAGGGTAGTGTTTAAACAAGCGCTGATTGGCGGAAGTGTTTTGAGCCAGACAGTTTGCCGAAAACAAGAGCAGGAAAAGACAATATTTCATGGTGTAGATTTGTGATTAGGAAGAAACGGTCAAAGGATCGTTTTATTTTGAATTGTCTGTAAATGAGAAGAGGTACGCGATTTCTCGCATACCTCTTCCGGTTGTTATCTCTTGAAAGATTTTCTTACAAATCAAATTTGATTCCCTGTGCCAATGGCAAAGAATCAGAATAGTTGATCGTGTTTGTCTGACGGCGCATGTATACTTTCCATGCATCAGAACCTGACTCACGTCCACCTCCGGTTTCTTTTTCACCACCGAATGCACCACCGATCTCAGCACCCGAAGTACCGATATTCACGTTTGCGATTCCACAGTCAGATCCTGCATGAGACAAGAATGCTTCTGCTTCGCGCAGGTTGTTGGTCATAATTGCGGAAGACAATCCTTGCGGAACACCGTTTTGAAGCGCGATTGCGTTTTCAACTCCACCTGTATATTTCATCAGGTACAATACCGGTGCAAACGTTTCGTGCTGTACGATTTTGAATGAGTTTTGTGCCTCAGCGATTGCTGGCTTCACGTAGCATCCGGATTCGTATCCTTCACCGGAAAGAACGCCTCCTTCTACCAGGATTTTACCTCCTTCTTCAACTACCTGTACCAACGCGTTCTGGTAAGCTGCAACTGCATCCGTATCGATCAGCGGCCCCACGTGGTTGTTCTGATCCAATGGATTTCCGATACGCAGCTGACCGTATGCTTTCACCAAAGCGTCTTTGACTTTATCGTAGATTGAATCGTGGATGATCAAACGACGTGTGGAAGTACAGCGTTGTCCGGCAGTTCCTACAGCACCGAATACAGCACCCGGAACAACCATTTTCAAATCTGCACTTTCCGTGATGATAATTGCGTTGTTACCACCTAATTCCAACAGGGATTTCCCTAAACGGCGTCCAACTGCTTCACCAACTGCTTTCCCCATGCGGGTAGAACCTGTTGCAGAGATTAATGGAATGCGCGCATCGTTTGACATCAGTTTCCCGATCTCAGCATCCCCGATCAACAAACAGGAAACTCCTTCCGGAACTCCGTTTGCTTCAAATACTTCTTGTGTAATTTTCTGACAAGCAATTGCTGTCAAAGGTGTTTTTTCAGATGGTTTCCAGATACAAACGTCCCCACAAACCCAAGCCAAAGCCGTATTCCAATTCCAAACAGCCACCGGGAAGTTGAACGCAGAAATGATTCCTACGATCCCCAGCGGATGGTATTGTTCGTACATTCTGTGTCCCGGACGCTCAGAGTGCATCGTTAAACCGTATAATTGACGGGAAAGACCTACTGCAAAATCACAGATATCGATCATTTCCTGAACTTCACCCAAACCTTCCTGCAGCGATTTTCCCATTTCGTAGGAAACCAACTCACCCAAAGCTTGCTTCTTTTCGCGGATTTTTTCAGCCAGTTGGCGCACTACCTCACCACGTTTTGGTGCCGGGATCATTTTCCAGTATTTGAATGCTTCCTGAGCTTTCAAAACAACTGCTTCGTATTCAGCTTCCGTTGCGGAAGAAACAGAAGCAATGATCTGTCCGTCTACCGGCGAAACCGAATCAATTTGAAGCCCGCGCGTATTGAACCAATATGCTCCGGTTGAAGCACCGCGGTTGATAGCTTCAATCCCTAATGTTTTTAATGTTTCCTGGATTCCAGGAGCTGTTGCTGTTGCTGACATTCCTTTTCGATTAGTTTGTGCAAAATTACACAATTTTAATCAGTTAATCTGTAACTTATGTTAAGGTTTACAAGAGTACTGATCTTTTGGAAAGTGCTATTACTCGGATTTGGATGGATTAAGCCAAATTGTCCGAATCTGAAGGATGCAGCGATGAGATCAAAAACATGGATGATTACCGGCATTTGCAGCATTTTGTATTCTTTAGTTCGTGTAAGAACTACCAACTCTTCCAACAGGATCAGGCCAAAACAAATGGATGCAATCCGTTGAACATGTTTAACGCACTAAAATGAACCAAATGGTTGATTGACTCACCTGCTTTTCCAAACTAATTTTGTTTAAAAGAAAAGAAAGATACAAGAACACAACCTCCTCTAACAACAAACTGTAACATTATTGAAGGAAATACCAGCATTACGACTGCAACTATATGAACTAACGGAAGTGCGCATGTTGTAACGATCGGATTCACAATTCTGAACCCTTAGTGATTGAATCCGCCAGAAAATGGGAATTGGTCAAAAAAGCAGACAATTAAATTTAAAACGAATATGAAGAAGAGTCTTTTTTTATTTGCGCTTTGTTGTACAGGAATCCTGCAACTTCAGGCACAGGAGGCGGTTTTAAGTTCAGGAAGCGATGCTTTTGGTAACGGAGGCAGTGCTTCATATAGTGTTGGGCAAATTGACTTTCATGTGAATGGCAGTAACAACGAAGTAATAGAGGGTGTACAGCAGCCATATGAGATTTTTTCGCTTTCCGTAGGAAATTTTGACGACTTGGGTAACAACATTTCACTTTACCCTAATCCGGTGGATAATCTACTGTTTGTTGATGTTGATAGTGAATTGCCGAACAACGTGTCATTTGTTTTGTATGATACGCAGGGCAACCAACTAAACACAGGAGTATTTGACCAAAACAATAAGGAATTCAATTTAAGTGCACTACCTGCATCCGTATATTTTCTTGACATTCTTGTAACGAACAAAAGATGCAAATCATTCAAAATCATAAAAAACTAATCAGCATGAAAAAACTATTGTTAACAGCAGGAATTTTACTGGGTATCGTTTCCGCGCAGGCACAAACTCCCAAGCAAATGAGTTATCAATCGGTAATACGTAATTCGTCAGGAGCATTATTACAAAACCAAAATGTAGCACTAAGAATAAGTATTATACAAAGTTCTGCGTTTGGCCCGGTAGTTTATTCCGAACGGCTGACAGGGATCACCAATTCCAATGGTCTGGTGAGCCTGGTAATCGGTACAGGTACCGTTCTTTCCGGGGATTTTACCACGATCAACTGGTCAACGGGTAACTATTACCTGAAAACGGAAACGGATCCTGCAGGTGGAACGAATTACAGCATTACAGGAACGAGTCAGTTGCTGAGTGTTCCCTATGCATTTTATTCAGATTTATCGGGGGAATCAGCAGGTATTTCCGGAACAGCGAATACAATTCCTAAATTTATTACAGTGAATACGCTGGGAGATTCGCAAATAAAAGATGACGGCACTTCGGTAAGCATAGGCATAATAGATTCGACCTTAGGTAAATTAGATGTCAGGGGTTCTGCTTCTAATAATTTTGCCACCATATTTGGGTATTCATCTTCTGCGCAAGCTTGTTTGAAAGGAGGAGTTGCCGGATATTATAATAGTGCAAATTACGGAACGGGTGTACAAGGAATTGGATATAACGGCGTAAGTAATCCCGATGTAAATGCAATTTTTGGTACCGGGAACCAGGATTTGGGAGTTTACGGTTCTGCGAATACTGCCGGTGTAATGGGGGCTTCTGTAGCTGGAATCGGTGTAGTCGGATATAACAAGAACTCTTCTTTTGCCGCAACTACGGGTATTGGTAATACGTATGGTATATATGGGAATTCACAAACAGTTGGAGGAGCCACAGTACCAGGTACACGATATGGTATTTATGGCTTTGCAAGCGGTGCTGCAACCAACTATGCCGGCTATTTTTCGGGGAATGTACAGGTTACAGGGTCGATAGCTAAAGGTAGCGGTACTTTCAAAATAGATCACCCGCTTGATCCCGAAAACAAATACCTCAATCATAGTTTTGTAGAAAGCCCTGATATGATGAATATTTATAACGGAAATATTGTAACAGATACTTCAGGGAATGCTACTGTCATGCTTCCCGATTATTTTGAAGCATTGAATATGGATTTTCGTTACCAGCTTACTGTTATCGGAACTTTTGCACAAGCAATAGTTGCGGAGGAAATCACTAACAATAGTTTTACCATCAAAACGGATCAGCCGAATGTAAAAGTTAGCTGGCAGGTTACAGGAGTTCGCCACGACAAGTACGCGGAAGCGCATCGTGTAGTTCCCGAAGTGGAAAAAGAACCGGAATTTAAAGGAAGGTACCTGCACGCTGCGGAGTGGGGCAAAGACGCTTCCCTGAATATAGACGAACTTACCCGCCCGAAAACAGAAATTTCAAAAGAGACAAAAACGTTAATTTTATTGGAATCGCCGGGCAAAACCGGGAAGTAGCTAAAAAGGTCTTGTACCAGAATTTAGAGAAGTAGTTCATCAGGTCATTGACGAATGTTACAACTCTTCCCCGATCCATGCAGTGTAATATTCCAACTACTTTGGCGATCGGTATTGTTTGATTTCACCGGCAATAATAATGGCTATTTCCCCGATGGTTAATGTGCGTTTATTTCTTTTGGAATACACTTTTGTGTCGGTAGAGTCTCCGAAATGTCCCCTTAGATAAGGAAGAATTTCAATGCCGCTATTGATGAGTTTTTTGCCGGATTTACATGATTTGATCTCATCAGATGTGCTTATTTCATTATTAATTGCTGAAAGGGATTCTGTTATTTTGAGAAAAGCATTTTTGATGTTTGACGAGATCAAATTGGAAACTCCCTGCTTAAATCACCCCTTTCGCCTTTAGCTCCAGGTATTTATTAATCGAATTGATCGATAGGTCTTCCGGCTTGGAAAGAATGGTTTGGATTCCGTTCTGACGCAATTCGCGGGCAATGTTCCACTTCACGTTCGACATCTTGTCCGCAACGGTGGCTTCAATGAGTTCTTTGTGGGTATGAACAGGCTGTTGAGCCAATTCCTGCAATTCGTTGTTCTGAAAGAAGATTACCACCAGTACGTGTCGTTTGTTGAGACGCTGCAGCATCGGCAGGGCACGACGCATGGCGAATTCACTTTCGAAATTGGTGTAAAGCAGTAAGAGGGAACGTGTTTTGACCTGTTTGCGGATTGTTTGGTACAGCAATTCGAAATTTGCTTCCTTGAAGAGTGTTTTCTGGTTGAAGAGGCTTTCCAGGATGCGTTTCAGCTGTCCCTGGTTTCGTTCGGCAGGAATGATCGATCCCATTTTGTCGGAAAAGGTAATCAATCCCGCGCGGTCGCCTTTTCGCAAGGCAATGTTGGTAAACACAAGTGTCGAGTTGACGGCATAATCCAGCATCGTCATTTTGTTGAATGCGAGCTGCATCGGGCGGCTTTTGTCAATGACGCAGTAAACGGGTTGTGAGCGTTCTTCCTGGTATTGGTTCACCATCAGTTCGTTCTTACGGCTGGTTGCTTTCCAGTTCACGGTGCGTACATCGTCTCCCTGAACGTAGTTGCGGATTTGTTCAAACTCGCTGGTGTTACCGATCCGGCGCACCTTTTTGATTCCCTGGGAAACTGTTTGCTGGTTAAACACCTTCAGCTCGTATTGCTTCATCTGCAACACGGAAGGATAGACTTCTATCTTCTCAACCAACGGAATCACAATTCTTCGCTGAGCAAGGAACAGGGTAGAGCGCACGAAAATCACCACGTCCCGGAATTCGTATTCGCCGCGTTCCGTCGGAGTGAATGAATAGGTAAAATCACGTACTTTCTTCGGAAGCAGCACCGTGTTCCAGACGCGGGAACGCTTTTGCATGAAGATCGGGTAACCTTCATAAATTCCCACCTGAAGCGGCTGAGCTGTTTGGTTCAGAACCGAAACAACCACTTTATTCTCGTCTCCGAGGTTCATGCGCTGCATGTATTTACGCTGCACACGAATCGGTTCTTTATACAGGTTCACAAGCAATACATCCAGGATAACGGCAAAAAGCAATACAAACAGGATTGTTTTCCCGATAATTCCCAGGAAAGGGAGAAAAAACGCCCCTCCGATCAACGCAATTCCGATTCCTGCAACGAGGAAAAAGAAACGGGTGAGATGTAAACTTGCAAATAGTTTCATTAACGTGGTACTTCGATGGTTTGAAGAATTTCACGAATCACCTCTTCGATATGAGTTCCTTCCATTTCCGCTTCCGGAGTCAGGATCAAACGGTGGTTCAATACATGGATTGTCACGAACTGGATGTCATCCGGAGTCACAAAATCACGTCCGCGGATAGCCGCAAATGCCTTGGAAGCTTTCAGGATCGACAACGAAGCACGCGGTGAACCTCCCAGGTATAATTTGGAGTGGTTTCGCGTTTTGTTCACGATTTGAGCAATGTATTGAATCAAACGATCTTCGATGATGATCTTTTCGACAACCGTCTGTACCTTGCGAAGTTCGTCGGCTGTGAAAACCGCTTTGATCAGGTCCAGATCCGGAGCTGTGATCTGCTCTTTGTAACGCGTCAGGATCAGGGTTTCCTCATCCAAAGTGGGGTAGTCGAGTTTAATCTTGAAAAGGAAACGGTCCAGCTGTGCTTCCGGAAGGTTGTAAGTTCCTTCCTGCTCAACCGGGTTCTGCGTTGCGATCACCAGGAACGGGAACGACATTTCGTAACGCGTTCCGTCGTATGTAATCTGTCTTTCTTCCATGACCTCGAACAATGCGGCCTGTGTTTTTGCCGGAGCACGGTTGATCTCGTCAATCAATACGATATTGGAGAAAACCGGTCCTTTTTTGAAGTTGAAGGAACTGTCTTTCATACTGAATACCGAAGTTCCGATCACGTCGGAAGGCATCAGATCCGGCGTAAACTGAATCCGCGAAAAATCGATGTGAAGCACTTTCGAAAGCGCTTTGGAAGACAAGGTTTTTGCTACTCCCGGCACACCTTCCAGGAGAATGTGTCCGTTGGAGAAAATTCCTGCCAGCAAGAGTTCAATCATCTCGGATTGCCCGATGACATATTTGCGCATTTCTTCGCGAACGCGGTTCACCTTATCGGCAACCCACAGCAGTTCGGTCTGGTCGCGCTGTACAAAAGAAGCGGTTTCTTCTGTCCGCAATGCCGATTCTTCATGCGACAAAGGACTTACCTGTTCCTCCTGCGGAGCGGCGTTTGATGAAGATTCGTTTGAATGATCTTCGTTGGGCATGTAAGCCGATAAATCGTCATTTCCTTCCTGGTTCATGATTTATGAAGTTTAATGAATTCTACAAATTGGTTCAAGGCAGATTTGGCTCTTTTGGAGAGCACAGTCCGACGGATACTAAAGATATTTCCATCTTCACATTCGAAGACGACATGTGTTTTTTCAACTCTGCAGCGGATCGTCTGATCCAGTGAGTAAGTACGTTTCCCGATCAGCAGACCATACACCACGATTTCGTGTGCACGGATTGTTGCCGCCGGAATACGAATATAACGCGAAGCGAAGTAAATCAGAATGATTCCCGGCATCACGAGTGCCATCCCGACACCTCCTCCAAGTGTTAAGAGATAAAGTCCGCGGATCAAAATCAGGATGGAATTCAATAAGATCAGCGAGCCTGCAATCAGGGATTTGTTGAGTGAAATTTCTTTGTCAGAAGCCACAAACTTTTCCGTTGGATGAACGATTCCTGTTGCCAGGTAGAACTCCCGGATTTTATTGTAAACCAATCCCAGGTGTTTGTTGTTGACATCATTCTTTCTCGGGTCGAGGCTTTGTACAATGTCTACAATCTTTTCCGAATCATACGGAACTTTCGCGATGAGTTTCTCCAGGTTTTGTTCCAGACTTCCTTTCTTCGACAGGTCAATGTAGAAATGCTTGTTGATCGTTGCATAGAAGTTTTTCCGCATGACCTGCAACACTCCGATCGGTGAGTTCCGTGAAATGTAGATCGAACTCAGTGTTTCCACAAAGGCAAGCGACATGTTTCGTTTCTCGGTATACCCCGGAAGGATTTCTTCTTTCCGCTTGGCTCTGAAAAAGACGTAGAGCAGCAAGAGCAGGATCAGTAGCAAAAACGACAGGCGCAGTGCCGGGTTCTTCAGGATAAACTGGATGAGGGAAGTGTCTTCCTTTTCCGCTCCGTCGGAGTCTGCATCTTCGTCGGAAATAATCTGCGCCTGGCTGGAATTGTTGATCCCGCAGGTGAGGAAAATGACCGGTTTGTCTTTCGGAATTTTATTCAGGATGATGCGTGTGTGGGCGTAACCATTCGGTTGAATGACCTGGTAATTTTCAAAGAGATCCGGAACGGAATGGAAGTGAACCCTTCCCTTGTTGTGTTGCTCATAAAACGCGATCGGGTGTTTCATGGCAAACATGTAGGAACGGTAGTTGGTATCCAGGATTTCCGTTTCGGAGAAGGAATACCAGTCTTCGTTGATCGTGTCGTTTTCGTATACGTGGTAAAAAGACAACGTCGTATCCCCGATCCAGGCAAAAAGCACTTTGCTGTAATCCCAGTAGAACGCATTTTCATCAAAATGTTTCCGGTACAAATTCGACGTGAGGTGATTGAAACTGATGAAAACAGTAGCTCCGCTGTCGGCATAGTGCATGATTGAATCGTAGGAATTATCGCCCAATCCGAATTCATCCCCGATAAAGAGGTACGTCGCTTCCTGGTGGTTCGGAATCTTCTCCAGATCCGACCAGTGCTTTAAGTTGTAAATGGAATCTTTGACGTGAACATCCAGTAAGTCCATGAAGAAAGAGATATTCCGCGGATTCCGGTCCTTCAGGTCATAAGTCTTTTTCCAGTCCGAACTGTATTGTTTCGGCCGGTGTTTGGAAGCCATCGTTTCGCTGCCGTCCATGATCCAGACCAGCAGTCCGATCAAGAGCGCAAAAGCTAAAAATGATATGATGACTTTTCTGTTCATCGGGCGTTTTCAATGTGTTGGAAAGCTTCTTTCAGTTGGGGTTCGATCTCCTGGTAGCTTTGTGCGTCGATGGTATAATCTCCGTACCAAACCAGGTCATAAATGGAAACGATCTGCTCAAAATCCCAGCATGCCGGACGACCCTGCATCTCGATGATGTAATGCATATTGGTTTTTTCCTTTTTCCAGAAAATCCATCTGCGCTGGATCAGTTCCTTCATAGCAAACAGGAAATAGATGCGCACACATTCTTTGTAATTGCCCTGAACAGTTGCTTCTTCCAGGCGCAGTTCCAGTTCTGTTTTTGGAATTTCCGCCGGGTTCAAATCTTCTGTCAGTGCTTCAAACGGAATGGTTTTGATCTGAGGAGTGCGGTTCTTGATGAGGTAATAAATCAGGATGGCCAATGCTGCAATAAGCAGGATGATTCCCAGGATTTTCCAGAAATTCGTGGAGATATCCGGAGTGTCCATATTCGGGCCTTTCGGAGCATCAAAATCCGGAACGTCGACCGGTTCGGAAGGCTCAATATTCGGGTCTTCCTCAATCGATCCTGTTCCGCCGTCACCGTCGTTTTTACTTTTCCCGTCTTTTAAATCCTGCGGAGAATAAGGTGTTCCCTGGTAAGGTTTTGTTGTTCCGTTCGAACTTCCGTAACCGGTCGACGAAGAAGATTCGTTGATCGAAGACGGATCTTGGTAATAATCGGATTCCGGGCCTTTGTATCGTTCGGATTGTTTGTACCCGTTTTCTTCCCGGAGTTGAATCCATTTTTCACGCGTACCGGGTTCCTTGTCCTCTTTTGCCCCATTTTGAGCAGACAGAACAAGCGGTGCAAAGCACAGAATGATATGAAACAGCCACTTATTCAAAATCAAGGGCGGTTTCCTGGTAGCGTTTCCGCTTTCCGAAGTTGGAGAATTGTTTTTTCAATCCGGTCGACTGGCTTTGTTCCTGTGATGTGTAGAACAGGAATCCCATCATAATGACGAAGAAAGGAAGCGTAAACAAGATAAAGACTACGTAAACGATCTGGCGTGCAATGTTTGCAGGAACCATGAAATCGGTCGTGTAGTAGCGCGAAACGTTTTTAACGAAATCGGCCAGTTTGTCGAGGAAATCTTCCATCAGCGGCTGACGCATGAAGTTGACTTCCTGGTAGCTGAATACCGCCGCAATCGGCTGGGCAAAAATGAACAATACCAAGCTCATCAGGGAAATCCCCAGCAACACATTCCCGTAGTTTCTTCCGCCATACCGGAACCCGTTTCCGAACCGTTTCCCAAAAGAACCTTCTTCTCCCAACACCACGGAAGGTGCCTGAAGCCAGAATAACGGAGCCGCGAATAAAACGAGGAACATCCAGTACCACGGAAGGTACAAGAGGATCACAAACAAGAAGCTCAATGCCAGCCAGGTTCCCGGTAGTTTTTGAAGCATGAATTTTACAAATGCTTTCAGGTTGGCCTTTTCTTCCTGGTATTTGAAATGATACAGAATCGACAGGGTGAAAATGCTCAGAACGATTGTCCAGACGAAAGAGACCACAAAATCACTGATCGACTGCACGTCGAAGCCCATGATGATGCTCAACTGGGAAGACCAGTCGTATTCGTACTGGTGAGTAAGATCCGGGTATCGGGTCAAATCCTGGAAAATAACCAGCGCAATGATAATCGGGATGGTGAGCACCAGGTTGTAGCGCATGATTTTCCTGATATGCACCCGGTAGAATGAGAAGGTATCGGAGAAAATTTGTCCGAAAGTGCGGATTTTATTCAGGTCGAATACGTTGATATACGTTTTGATCGGCGGATCGCTTTCATGTACCAGTTCCGGGTATTTCCGTGCCACAACGAGTGGATAAACCACGTAGTAAAAAATGATAATTGAAAAAGAAATCGCAATGATTGCCCATTTGGACCAATCGGCCAATTCCTGGTAATTATGCGTTACGAAGCTTTCGAGGAATCCCGCTGCAATGAGAAACGGAATCAGCGACATCATGATTTTCAATCCGCGCTTGGCAGAAAGCTGTAAACTCTGCAAACGGGTGTATGAACCGGGAAAGAGCAAACCGTTCCCCAGCGTAATTCCAGCTCCACCGGCAATGGCAATCGAACTGATCTCAAATGCTCCGTGAATCCAGATTCCCAAAAACGACACCACCAGCAATCCCTTCAAATGGAAGAAATACTGGAAAGCCCCGAGCATGATCGAGTTGTTGAAAATCAGGATGTGTGTACCGATTGTGAAGAGAATTCCGGAAATAAAGGTGTAAAATGCAACCGTAATATTATTGAGCGTGATGTCAAAAAACATTTTGACCTGTGTGCTGCTGTGATAAACTCCGAGGGGATCGCCTTTTTCGATGTTTTTCAGGGTCATGTCCACATACCCGTCGCCCATAATCATCCGTGGAAAATCCGGGTTGAAATGAGTCGAAATGACTCCTACAAGCGTCCAGAAGAGGAACACAAAAAGGGCAAACAACAGGTTTTTTCGCGAACGGTAGATTTCCAGCGGAATCGAAACGCGCCACACGCTGAATAATTTCCGGAAAGAATCTTTTCGCTGCTTGTGCACCAGGTTATGAATTCCTTGTGCGATCTGATTCAGATAAACGCGAACCGTCCGCTTGCTGTAGAATGTTTGTGCATAACTCAAATCATCTGTAATATCGGAATACAGGTCTGCAATTTCTTCCGGATCACTGGTTTGATTTGATGCCAAAGACTGGAATTTCTTCCATTTTTCTTTGTTTTGTTCTATGAAGGAGGTTTCTTTCATCTGGAAGGTATAAAAATAGTTTTTTTATTGAATCCGTGTCTTATTCGCTGATGAAATTTATTTTTTTGAATGTAATAGTTCAATAGTTCAATAGTTCAATAGTTCAATAGTTCAATAGTTCAATAGTTCAATATTGAATTTAAACGTTTCAACCTTTTGAACGTTTTTCATTAGGACGGAATAAAATAAATCACTATATTTAGCTGAATCAAATTTTTACCTGTTCAGCGGGTTGATCCGGATTCTTTTCAGAATCGGGTGATCAGAAATTCGTTTGACCACTTTTAGTTTCGACCACCGCAGTCATTTAACCACTTAATCTAACCATGAAAGAATCCATTCATCAATCCGGAGAATCCAATGGCGCTTCCAATAACTCTTTTCGCAGCCGCGGAAGTAGTCCACTCGGCGTACAGGCAAAAAAATTCGTGAACCAACCCGGCGACAAACATGAGGTGGAAGCGGATCAGGCCGCCGATCGTGTTGTGAAAAATGCTTCACCTGTCGCACCTGAAAAAGGAAATGCTTCTACCGTACAATTAAAACCGATTGCACAAAGCATCACGCCTGCTGTTCAACGCAAGGAAAGCGCAGACCAAATGGGGCAGATGGACATTGAGAGCACCGAAGACAAAATGGGTGCAATCAACTATAAAGGTCCGGAAATCCAGCGGAAAGAAGAAGATAACCCGGCAACCGATCCCTTAGCTTCTTCATCAACGATCACACCGGCAGAAAATACGGCAACACTCAATGATCAACTTACCGCGTCGAAAGGACAGGGAACTCCGCTTCCGATGGATGTGAAGTCGGAGATGGAAGGTCATTTCGGGGCCGATTTCAGCGAGGTGAAAACCCACACCGGAACATCCGCGCAGGAAATGAGCAGTAAGCTCAGTGCACAGGCATTCACACATCAGAATGACATTTATTTCAACACCACTAAATTCAGTCCGACGACTACTCCGGGAAAATTCCTCCTGGCGCATGAATTAACGCATACCATTCAGCAGGGAGCGGCAACGGTGAAACAAACCGGTACAAAAGAAGAAGAACCGAATTCTGTGAAAGAAGCAACTAAGGGAACTTTCGTAACAACAAAAAACCTTATAAAGACTCCGGAGCCGGAAGTTGTTACGCTTACTGATCGGGAGAAACCGAAAAAAGCCGCTAAAAAGAAGGCACACACCAAGAAAGAACAAGTTCCGGCTGTGAAACAGGATGCAGTCGTTCCTGTTTCGGAAGAGGAAGAAGTGTTTCGTGTTGTACCGGATCAGCCGTTGATCAATGAGCTTGAAGCGGAAGAATTGATTGCAGATCAACCACCGACTACCGAAACACGCGATGCCAGTGTCACGCAGCTGATCTCGGATTCGTTTGCCGATTTAACGGCTGAGTTGCCACCGGTTGTGAGTGAGCCGAAAGCAGAAGAAACAACTGTTGTCAGTCAAAATGTTGATCCGAAAGATGCATCAATGCGCGCCGGTGTGAGCTATAGCCGTGAATTAACGGATGAGCAAAAAGCCTACTTCCAATGGGATTTGGTGCTTGCGACATTCCGGGCGCTGCCGGCTCATGCAAAAGTGGCGGATTTGTATTTAAAGCAGTGGGCGCGCAAGCAGTTAAACCTCGGGTGGTCAATCGGGCAACCCGTTCCGGATCTTCAAAGTTTCCGTGCTTTCTATGGAGAACCTCAGATTTACCAGGTTACCGGGAAACAGGTTCCGACCTTGTACGTGTATGAATATGCCGGTAATAAATCTGCTGTTCGAAATGAATTATTGAACGGAATGAATTACAATGGTTTTTGGGTTCACGTCAATGCGATCACCGGGAAAAAATCGGTGCTCCAACAGCGCGATTCCTTTGCCAAATACTACGATACGCATCCGGTTGGGCCTTCAGATATTCAACTGGTCTTCCAATTCCTGGAAATCAAAGGCGAGAAGCGATCAGCCGATTCTAAAACGGCAACGAAAGAAAGTGCGACGCTCCGGAGAGCGGTCGAACGCGCACAGGATCTGCTGTTCAAAGGGCCTGTGACAGGTTATGGATTGTTGACACCCGAAACCTTGAAGGCTATCAAATCGGCGCTGAAATCCGCCCAGGTTTCGAAAGAGCAAAAATTCGGGGAAAAAGATGTCAAATTCAGAGACGTTGGGAACATCACCGGGTTGGCGCAGGATCCGCCGGGAATCAGTTCCAGATCGGGAGAATGGCAAAACGGAGGAGTGAATCTCCGCACCATGCCGTTTACACCTGAAGATCCTTCCGTGAAGGACAACCCGGTATTCCTCAGCGAAGTGAAAAAAAGTATCATCGAACACCTGGCATTCGGCACACGCATGACCATTTTGAGAGAAACGGTGAAAGGTGCTAACGGAAAGGATCCGGGCTGGTATTGGGTCATGACCGAAACCGGTCACGAAGGATACGTTGCCAAACACCTGGTGCAAACCAAACTGCCTGCTCCTGATGTCCATTATCACCTGGTGAAAGAAGACGATACTTTGCTGGGAATTGCGCGGAAATACTATTCTCCGGACAGCGAAGACCGGGTAGGAATCGTGGAATCGGGTGGAGAGTTCCGCAATTACGTGCTGGAACTGGCGCGCTACAATGAAAAATGGCGCGGTGATCAGGCAGGAGCTGTTTTTGAAGCCGGTTTTAATTCGAATGACCCGAATTCCTGGAAACACACCATTGTGCGCAAAGGATTGCGGATGTGGATTCCAAGTTCAGCAGAAATGTATTACCTCATTCACAAACGACCGGAATCTCAAAAATTCGATAACACGAATTGGGTAGAAGATGGCGGACAGTGGATTATCGACAATTCGCCTCCGACCATCCTGATCAATTCGTACCTGGATTGGTGGGCGAAAGTTCCGCAGGAAGAGCGTGAACGCAATGTGCTGAAATACTACAAACAGCAATTGGCGTTGTATGAAAAACTACAGATGGACTGGAGCTGGCTGGACAAATACATTGCGCCGCTTGCCCCGATTTTTTCAGGTGCGGGAGCAGCAATCAGTGTTTCCATGATCTACGATTTGTACATTTCCTTCAATATCGGTTATTTCGAGTTCCTCAGCAAGAGCGATCCGAAACTGCTGGTGCTCAATTCCGAACGAACGTTGCGCAACCTGACCCAAATAGCACACTACGAAGGTCTGGCAAAAGGATTCGTGGAAGGGCTGATCGATTGGGGGAAAGACCTGGTAGACAGTTTTGCAGCTATCGGTGATGCCCTTGTGACGGTAACAGAAGTCTTGACGAATCCGGAAACCTACAAGAAAATCGGCGAGTTTGTCGGCGATGCGTTCGAATATGTCATGTCGAATATCGGTGAAATCAGTAAATCGCTGCAAGACCTGAGTTTCATGGAAGTCATTACGGGGTTGATTACCGGAATGCGCACGATCGTTGTTGCCAAAGGAAAAGAAATGGGACGCGGTGCGGCTCAGGCATTGACCAAATTTGCGGGTGGTTCGCCGTATGAGCAAGGATTCTCGATCGGAAGAATCATTGGGTTCCTGGTTCCTGAAATCGTACTGGCTGTGGCGAGTGAAGGTATTTGGGTAGCAGTGAAAGGTGCTTTGAAGAGCATGCAGATCGTCACTAAAATCCTCAAACCGATCCTGAAAGGAATCAAGATCGGACTGGAACTCCTGAAAAAGGCAGCCACTGCAGCTAAGAGCGTGGTACGATTCTTCAAAGAGTTTATTACGAGCATCCTCAGTAAAGCCAAAAAAGGCGTTTCCAAATTCTGGGAAAAACTCCAGGAACTGTTTGAAGGTTTCCACCGCTTCCTCAAAAACAAATACGACGATGCGTTCAATGCCAAGAAAGCCGGAAAAGTGGATGTGGATGAGTATGCGGATACGCATAAAAAGCGTTTCAAAGAGGATTTAGAAAATGACCCTGACTTCAAAAAAGGAGACCCTGACTATAACGAGAAATTAGGTGCAGCTATAAAGGCCAAAGCTATTGTTGAACTAAACGATGCATTAGATCCATCTCCGCCGGTATTTGAAGTGGTTGCATTTCTTAATGCAACCATTGACTTGCCAGGAGGGAAGAAGTTTAAATATGAGAAAAATGCCTTGGGACCAAATCATTATAGAATTTACTTTAATCCGACGATTGAAAACAATTATAGTGAAGGGGAAACGAATTATGAAAGATCTGTAACTGTTAACGTAAATGGTCAAGAAGTTCCCGTTTACAGAGGTGGAACTGATTTTACACTTAAACCTGATGAATTTAGAGTAACTCCGAACGGTAAATATCCCGCTAGGGGGTTGTCTTTAGATGCCGATCCAACAAAAGTTGAATCTTTCGGAGGTGCAAAAAAAATTGTAAGTTTACCCGAAGGGCTTGAAATTATTCATACACCAAGCACGAAGAAACCTCTACACTGTGATATTATACCAAAGGATTTGACAATTAGCGAAAAACAGTTCCAAGATTTATTAAACCAAATAAAAATTGAATAAATGAAAACATTGACAATCTTTTATCTAAACGGTAATGATTCCTCTATTGAAGCTCATTACATAGAAAAGGAATATCGAAACGATATAATTATTGAAAAGGATAATCTTTTTTACGAATTACATTTCTTTACGCATGATTCATTAGAGTATGAAATGACAAAGGATGGTTTCTTTTCTTTACCAGGCTTAATCATATTGGACGAGATTTCAAATGAAAAAATAAAAACTTCTATCAGAACTCTTGCTAAAAAAGGGTTTTTCGAAAGCTTTAAAGGCCGCAAACAGATGTTTTTTGAAGAGCGCTTTTCTTCTTTTTGGTACGTGAAGAAAGCAGAAATAAGCTATAGTAGTTTAGTTGAAGAAAGAATAGAACTTTGAAGCGATAAAATGATAAAAATTGGTGTCGAAAATGAAATACTGTTCTTAATTCAAAAAGAAGAACAGGGTAGTTTTGGGTCGATGAGTTTAATCATTAATGATTTTAAACTGATTGATCAACAGCAGGGAAATTTAAATGATCTTTTGAGAGATATAGAAATTTTCAATCACAATTTTCAAAATTCCTTTGAGGATGAATTCTTTTGGAAAGAGAAGAATTATCCAATAATAGATAATTGGAATAGGTTTTATGGAGCTAAGACCCTTGAAGACCTTGAAGATCCAATAGTCATTGATTTCAACGCGCTTTTTTATAGAGTTAACCTTTCTTTTGATAGTGAATTTTTCGATGAGTTTGTTTTGATCGGATGTAAGAAAGGTGATTCTTTCTATATGAAAGTTTGGAAGAAAGATTTTGCAGAAAGTATTTATGATTTCAAAGTAAACAGCAATGACTTATTGTTGACCTTCAAAGAACTAGAAGAAAACTTACATATGAGCATGTAATGATAGAATTGGAGAAAATAATTTTAGAAGGAAAAAGCCTGTAAATCAACGAGTGGTTAAGTGTTGAATCTGTTTTAGACTTTTTAGGAGAGCCGGAAATTCATACTCCGGCGTATAAATCGTACCCAGCAATGCTTGTCTATGGTGATTTGGAATTTCGGTTTCGTAATAATCATTTGGAAGTTGTGACGCTCACTTTTGAGCAAAGTGGCGCGCAGGTACCTGCGCAAATCGATAGTGAGCAATTTCGACCAGTTGCAAACAGAAGTTTCCATGTTATTGAAAATCTTTTAAAAGAAAACGATGTAGCCTGGAAAAAGGACGAAATAATGTCCGATTTGGATCAAGAGGTTGATGTCTATATAACGGAACATCATGTTCATTTAGCATTCTATAAAGATGTTTTGACGAAGATTGGGGTTGTTTACAAATGACCAATTAACATGATAAAAGAATTCGGAAGGCAATCAGCAGTTTTGCTTTCTATAGTCAGTAAGGAGTAATACCCAGCCAATAGGAAAAATATCATCCACTACTTAAATTATAACCACATGTCTTTAAAATATGACTTCTTTTTAAACGAAAAAGTAACAGATTTAGAACCGATAGAGCGGCTTCTGAAAGAAAAGAATATCCCGTATTCGAAAAAAGTAGCCGATCGGAGAATCTATTTTGATGCCTATGAGGACCTTGGTTTCGAAATCTGCATTTTCAGAGAAAACACCAGTTATTTTGAATACCAAATCCACGACACCTGTCATGCGTATGAATGGAATGATTGTACGTGTGTCTCTTTCGAGGTAAATAAGTTTTTCGATAATCAGAAAGTCAAATCCAATATGTTGGAAATGATCATTGCTCTTTTTAAATCAAACGCATTCGACGCACTGCTGCTCTTTAATGGAGATGTCTTAATTCTGGATCGGAAAAACGGCAAGATCAATCCTAATTTGGAAAGCGGTTTTTGGAAATCAACCGATCTTCTTACACGATTAGAGAATCAAATCCATTGAAAACCATCGATTCTCATCACAACCCCTTATCGCTTCTTCGACGCTTTATGTGAAACCTCAAACTTTCCGATTTTCAGGAAGAAGCCACCTTTTTCAGTTTCAGTGGCTTTTCCTGTTTTGAAATCTACCGGGGTGTTTGTTTTTTCGGAGATGGTATGCGTAATAACCGGAATCGGGTTCTTCATATTGGATGTACTTCCGGTATTGGAAGCCAAATCTTTATTCGGAGCTTTATCCAACTCGTTGTTCAGGGTTGGAGAAACCGGTTGTTTGTTGTCTTTTACCTGAGGCAGGATCGTTGGATGGTGCGGCTGCGGAGTGTTATTGTCAACCAGCTGATTCTGGTTGTTTGGCGCTTCCTGATCCGGCGAAATAAATTTTTCCTTCTGATCGCGGATTTCTTTTTTGTCCGGGGTTTGAGTCCGAACATCCTTAGCCGCTACCGTACGGTTTTGATCTTCTACAAACGGAGTGTTTTCAATAACCGGAGCTGGTGCTTGTTCTTCACTTCCTTCGGATGTTTTTTCCTTCAGAGGCTGTTCTTTCACCGGTTTCTGCGGACGGTTGTTTGCAACGGCATTCGGCTGTTCTTCTTTGCTTCCGCTGCCTGTGAGCTGGAAGAACAAAACAAGTATCGCTGCGGCGCTGGTTACAGCTGCGAGCAATCTCCAGGAAACAAACGCAATTTCTTTATGTTTCAGCTCTTCCTTGTTCTCGTATACTACCACATGCGGTGCAAGACGGGTTTCCTGGTAGGCTTCAACTGTTTTTCCAGCTTCCGGATGTTGTGAGATATAGGCATCCAACTGCGCATTTTCCGTTTGGGAAAGCACCTTTTCTACACGCCCGATGGCAAAGTAATCCAGGCTCTCTGCAGAAACGATGCGGTCTTCTTCCTTTTTGAGTAATTCTTTCTCAAGCGGGGAAAGCAATTCCGGAGCATCATCGAGGAAAACGAGTTCCTCATCCTCCAGTTGCAATTCCGGGTGGGCAGTCAAAAACTCCTCAAACGCAACACGCTCAGAGTCGGAAAGAGTTCCCTCCAGGTAATCCAGGTAATAGGATTCGTAATTGTCGATATGAATGAGTTTTTTCATGCTACTAATTCTGTTGATTTAAGGTAGTTTTTCAAGGTCTGACGCGCTCTGAAGATATACACTTTTACCTGTGATTCGTTCAGCGAAGTAATTTCCGCAATCTCATGGTAATTGTACCCTTCATAGTCGCGGAGCAAAATCACCGTTTTTTGAATTTCCGGCAACTTATTGACCGCTTCCTGGAGCGTTTTCTGAACATCGAACAAATGACTCAAAGGATCATCCTGCTTCACATCCTGACCGTCGTAACTACCCGATCTCTTTTCTTTTTTCAGCGTATCAACCATCTGGTGATAAGCCGTTGTGAACAAATAAGACTTGACTTTCGAAGCCTCAATGCTCTCGTGTTTTTCCCATACCTTGGAGAATGTGTCCTGGACAACGTCTTCAGACAGCATCCTGTTTTGGGTATGCTTGACTACAAACCGAAATAAATTATCAGCATACAATTCAACCGCCTCGTTATATTCTTTTCTAGTCATGTAGTCGTTTAACAATCCTAAGACCGTTTGGTTCCGATAAAGTTACAGCTCTTTTGAAGATTTTTTTTATTTTTTTTAAAACCGTTGTTTTTTAACGTGTTATAAATGTAAATTAGTAAAGATTTAAACATTATTTGGATGAAAGCAATTGCTGTTTTGTTAGTGACTATTTGTAGTTTTTCTGTCTCGAGAGCCCAGTGTGATGTGGAAGTGCGGGAAGCATTCGGAGGAGTTTCTTCCATCACGGTTTACAACACCTATATTACGATCGGAGCCATTGCGGATGCATATGTGAATGAGGTCTACAATGCCAACCGCGTAAAAGAACTGATGGGTGAGCAGGCAAGCATGCTCCAGTCGGTGATTGATATGCTTTCCAAATGCCAGGTTGCAAAAAGCAACGGACTCAGCGAAGACGATGTGCAGTACATCAAGGAATTGATTGCCTGTTTGCAGTCGCTAAAAGGAGAAGCACAGGGTTTGAGTGATTTTGCAGTCTCGGGAAGCGAAGATGCCCAGAACCGCTACAATCAGAACCGGGATAAAGCCTGGACGCAGATTTCTGCTTTGCTGGGATTGGGTGAATGATGAAAATTTGATTGGCAGCCATAAAAAAGAAAGGGACGTGATATATCACGTCCCTTTCCGTTAATGTATTTTCGAATCCTTAAAAATGGAAGGTTTCCATGAACTTCGTCGTGAAGTTTCCTTCGTTGAATTGAGGATCTTCCATCAGCTTTTGGTGGAATGGAATCGTTGTTTTGATTCCTTCGATGATGTATTCGTCCAAAGCACGTTTCATTTTCAAAATTGCTTCTTCGCGTGTTTGAGCAACTACAATCAGCTTTCCGATCATCGAGTCGTAGTTCGGTGGAATCGTGTAACCTGCGTATGCGTGCGTATCGATTCGAACACCGTGACCTCCCGGTGAATGGTAGCTGGTGATTTTTCCCGGAGACGGACGGAAATCAGCATACGGATCTTCTGCGTTGATACGGCATTGGATCGCGTGCATTTGCGGATAATAGTTCTTTCCGGAGATTTTCTCACCTGCAGCGATTTTGATCTGTTCTTTGATCAAATCGTAATTGATTACTTCTTCTGTAATGGTGTGCTCTACCTGGATACGGGTGTTCATTTCCATGAAGTAGAAATCGCGGTTTTTGTCAACCAAAAACTCTACGGTTCCAACACCTTCGTAGTTTACAGCTTTCGCAGCCTTGATAGCAGCCTGACCCATTTTCTCACGCAGTTCGTCCGTCATGAACGGAGAAGGAGTTTCTTCTACCAATTTCTGGTGACGGCGCTGAATGGAACAATCGCGCTCAGATAAGTGACATGCGTTTCCGTATTGATCTCCTGCAATCTGGATTTCGATATGGCGTGGTTCCTCGATGTATTTCTCCATGTAAATTCCATCGTTCCCGAATGCTGCACCTGCTTCCTGGCGAGCCGAATCCCAGTTTGCTTCCAGGTCTTCTTCTTTCCAGACGATACGCATTCCTTTTCCACCACCTCCGGCAGTAGCCTTCAAAATGATCGGGTATACTACCTTTTTTGCTGTTTCACGTGCATCTTCCAGGTCTTTCAACAACCCTTCGGATCCCGGAATACAAGGAACTCCTGCAGCAATCATGGTTGCTTTTGCAGTTGCTTTATCTCCCATTCCTGCAATTTGCTCCGGAAGGGCTCCGATAAACTTGATTCCGTGCTCCTGGCAAACGCGTGAGAATTTTTCGTTCTCAGACAAGAACCCGTAACCCGGGTGAATCGCATCTGCGTTGGTGATTTCAGCTGCTGCAATGATGTTCGCAATAGACAGGTAAGACTTGCTGCTTACTGCCGGTCCGATACAAACTGCTTCGTCAGCGAAACGCACTGGTAAACTTTCTTTGTCAGCAGTAGAGTATACCGCTACCGTTTTGATTCCCATTTCTTTACATGTGCGAATGACACGCAAAGCAATCTCGCCACGGTTGGCAATTAATATTTTTTTAAACATAAAATCGTGTTTAATGAGTAACCGGTTGTTTTACGGGAAAACAACAATCAATTAAGCAGGATCTACCAAAAATAATGGTTGATCGTATTCAACTGGTGTAGAGTCGTCAACCAACACCTTCACGATTTTTCCGGAAATTTCCGCTTCGATTTCATTGAACAATTTCATTGCTTCGATGATACAAACCGTTTCTCCTTTGTTGATAGATTGTCCTACGCTTACGAAAGGCTCTTTGTCCGGACCGGAAGAACGGTAGAACGTTCCGATCATCGGTGATTTCACGGTGATATACTTTGAATCATCACTTGCAGGTGCAGCTGCCGGAGTTGCCGCAGGAGCAGTTGCTGTCTGAGCAGGAGCCGCGATAACCGGAGCCGCTACTTGAGGGATCGCCGGAGCGGTTGCTTGCACGATGATTGGAGAATCAGACTTTTTTTCTGATTTAATCGTGATTTTAAAGTCTTTTTGCTCAATTTCAACTTCTGTAACACCTGATTTTGCTACAAACTTGATTAAGTCTTGGATTTCGTTCAGATTCATACCAGTATAATTTAATAAAGTTGTTTTTTCGATTTTTAAGAATTATAAGCCCATTTCAAATAGATGGCTCCCCAGGTAAATCCACCACCGAAGGCAGATAAAATGAGGTTGTCACCTTTTTTCAACTGCTTTTCCCAATCCCACAAACACAGTGGAAGAGTTCCGGCAGTTGTATTTCCATATCGTTGAATGTTTACCATTACTTTTTCTTTCGGAACGCCCATGCGGTCTGCAGTAGCATCAATGATGCGCAGGTTTGCCTGGTGTGGAACCAACCAATCCACGTCTTCTGCGGTCAGGTTGTTGCGTTCCATGATCTCAGCAGAAACTTCAGCCATGTTTGTCACAGCGAATTTAAACACTTGTTTTCCTTCCTGTTTTACAAAATGCATGCGCTTGTCCACTGTTTCATGTGTCGGCGGGTTCATGGAACCTCCGGCAGGCTGATACAAGTATTGTCTTCCGGCTCCGTCTGAACGCAGGATAGCATCCTGGATTCCGAGGCCTTCTGTATTTGGCTCGAGCAAAACTGCACCACCACCGTCACCGAAAATCACACACGTTGTGCGGTCTTCGTAGTCGAGAATAGCACTCATTTTGTCTACACCGATTACGATCACTTTTTTGTGTTTTCCGGATTCAATGAAACCGGCACCTGTTTGCAAACCGTAAATGAAACCGGAACACGCTGCGATCAAATCGTAACCCCATGCGTTTTTCAATCCCAGCTTATCACAAACCACATTGGCTGTAGAAGGGAAGGGATAATCCGGAGTTACGGTTGCTAAAATCACCAGTTCGACATCCAGCGGATCGGTATTTGTTTTCTCCAAAAGACCTTTTACTGCTGCTGCAGCGATATCGGAGCAAGCGCCATCACGAAGAATGCGACGCTCCTTAATCCCGGTCCTCGAAGTAATCCATTCATCAGAAGTGTCGACAATTTTAGCTAAGTCGTCATTTGTAACTACTTCCTCCGGAAGGTAGCCGCAAATACCTGTTATTGCTGCTGTGATTTTACTCATTTTATTGATTAAAAGCGTCGTTAATGTTTTTTGTAAGATCCGATTTTGCCACTTCCCAGGAGTGGAGCAGCATACTCTTCACGGCTTTGTCATTCGAGATTCCGTGACCGATAATGACGTTACCCTTCACTCCCAGAATAGGGGTTCCGCCGTAACTTTCATAATTGAAACGGTCAAAGTATTCGTCGCGGATGCCTCTTTTGCGCATCAGGGTGTAAATGCCTTCGGCTTGCTTCAGAGCAATGTTCCCGGTGAATCCGTCACAGACCACTACATCGGCCAGACCTGTAAAGAGATCACGACCTTCGATGTTTCCGATGAAATTGATTTCGTCCGATTCTGCCATCAGCTTGTGAGCGGCAATCGTCAGTAAATTTCCTTTCGTTTCTTCTTCACCGATGTTCAATAACCCGATTCGTGGATTCTCCACACCGTATACGCATTTGGCGTACAGGCTTCCCAGTACGGCAAATTGGTACAATACATCGGGTTTGCAATCAGCATTGGCTCCAACATCCAGTAAAATGGAGTTGTTACCGTCAACTGTCGGCAATACGGATGTAATACACGGACGGATGATTCCGGCAATGGTATTGATTTTGTAGATTGCGCCAACAAGCATTGCCCCGGTATTCCCGGTGCTTGCGAAAACATCAATTTCCTTTTTTGCCAACAAGTCAAAACCAACCGCAATACTGCTATTCGGTTTATTTGGAATTGCTCTTGTGGGATGGTCATGCATCGTGATGATATCCGGGGCATGCACAATGTCATACGCTTCCGGAGTTTCATTCAGCGCGTTAAGGCCACTCAGGATTTGATCCTGGTCGCCAATCAACACGAGACGCACGTCCTGAGGAAGTTCTTTTCTGGCAAGTACAGCACCGGCTATGTTAGCATCGGGAGCAAAATCACCGCCCAAAATATCTATTCCTATCTTCATCAGGAGGAATGTTTAATAAACAGCGAATTAAATCGCTACTTCTTTCTCAGCTACTACTCTTCCTTTGTAGTACAATTTGCCTTCATGCCAGTGAGCATGGTGGAACAAATGTGGCTGCCCTGTTGTAGGACAAGTTGCAATGTTCTTCGCGATTGCTTTGTCGTGAGTTCTTCTTTTGTCACGACGTGTGCTCGACTGTCTGCGTTTTGGATGTGCCATTTTACTTATTTATTTCAATCGTTAATTCAAATTTTTCAATGCGGACCATCTTGGATCTATCGGCCGGTCGTCATCCGGTTCATCGTCATCCTCATCGGAATCATCTTCTCCTTCGTCGTCCCAGTCCTCATCATCTTCGTCCTCATCCCAATCTTCGTAATCGTCTTCGTCGTCATCCGGTTCATTTGCATTCACAATATACTTGTTATACAAATCCATTACCTCTTCGTTGCATGCTCCTTCCGGATGAATTCTGCGGGCCGGTAATGAAATAACCAACAACTCGTAAATCGGTGCTGCGACATCCAGTTCGAACGCTTCCGGATGGAGGATGATCAGATTTTCATCTTCCGAAACTTCTGTTCCGAACTTGTAAACGATGCGGTAGTCTCCCCGGATCTGCACTTCCATCGGATCATTGCAGCGATCACATGGAGTGGTGACAGTTCCTGAAAGCGAAAATTCCGCAATCATCATGGTTTCCTTCTTGTCCAATGCCAGTTCTACATGAACGTTAGCATCGTCAATCAGCGTGTCTTCAACACCTTCAAAGAACGATTTGTCTATGTCGAACTCATAGCGATGTGTCCCTATTTTTAATCCGACAAAATGGATTATGAACTCATTCGTAGATTTCTTCACTACACAAAAATTGGAGGGCAAAGGTAGAAAAAATAAACGAATAGATGTTGATAATCTATTAAAATTTAATTTTCACCGGATTATTCCGTGTCTGCACTCTTGTTAGTTATCCGTTTTGAGCAAGCTGAAAATGCTTTTTTTGCCTACTCGATTTCGTGTTGTCTGTCTCCGCGCTTGCGCTGCTGTGATTCCTGGATCTGTAACGGATTTGCCCCGGCTTCTTTCAGGAATTTCCGTGTTTTGAAAATATCCATTGCCAGGTAAATGGCGCTGCGCATGGATTGAGGGTTTGCTTCGTTTTTTCCTGCGATATCGAAAGCTGTTCCGTGATCCGGAGACGTTCTCACGATCGGAAGTCCGGCGGTGTAATTCACCCCGTCTTCAAAAGCAAGCGCTTTGAATGCGGCCAATCCCTGGTCGTGATACATCGCTAAAACGGCGTCGTACTGACTGCGGATCGGGCTTCCGAAGAATCCGTCTGCCGGGAACGGCCCGAACGCCAGAAGGTCTTCGCTTTTCGCCATATTGATAGCCGGAGTAATGATTTCCGCTTCTTCGGTTCCCATTTTTCCATTTTCACTGGCATGCGGATTCACGCCGAAAACAGCGATTCGTGGACGTTGAATGCCGAAATCTTTTCGGAGACTGCTATCCAACTCCTTGATTTTAGAAACGATTTTTTCACGGGTCAGAGCCGCAGAAACGTCTTTCAGCGGAAGGTGGGTTGTGACCAATGCTACCCGCAGTGAGCCACTTACCATCATCATGAGTGCTTCTTCTTTTCCGGCCAAATGAGCCAGGTATTCGGTATGTCCCGGGAATTGGAATCCTGCTTTCCCGATAGCTTCTTTCGAAATAGGAGCAGTCACCAGGACATCAATTTTCCCGGACGCCAGGTCTTCTGTTGCACGTTCCAGGGAAAGGAATGCATATTTCCCGCTGGATTCGGTTCCTTTTCCCAGGTCGAACTGAACTTCTTCGTTCCAAACGTTCACAATGTTGATCTTGCGGTTCACAGCTTCATTGGCTGTTTTGCACGTTTGGTAATTGAATTCCGGCTCGTTGAGTGTTTTCTTATGAAATGAAATCGTTTTGGAGGATGCATAAATGATCGGTGTGCAATCCAGCAGCAGGCGATTGTCTGCCAGGGATTTGATCACTACTTCCGGTCCGATTCCATTGATGTCTCCAATGGAAATTCCTACGCGGATTGGATTTGCACGGCCTTCTTCTTTGATTTTTTCTTTCTCTTTTTCCATCTTATGAAAGTCGTTTTAAGAAGTTGATCAATAAACGGATTCCTGTTCCTGTTCCTCCGAATCCTCTGTAATCCTGAGGTCTGTCAAGGAATGCAGGTCCGGCAATGTCCATGTGGATATACGGTGCTTTCACGAAATGCTCCAGGAATTTTCCTGCTGTGATCATTCCGGCATAACCGCTTCCGAGGTTATTCAGATCGGCGATTTTGGATTTCATTTCGTCGAAATAATCGTCCCAGAACGGGAATTCAACCACGCGTTCGTAGGTTTCCATTCCGGCTTCGTTGAGCAGGTTGAAGTATTTTTTGTCGGCATTTCCCATGATAATGGATGCGCGTGACCCGATGGCGCGTACGGCAGCTCCGGTCAGTGTTGCGGCATCGATGACCAGTTCCGGTTTGTATTTATCGGAATAGGCCAGTGCATCTGCCAGGATCATGCGTCCTTCTGCATCGGTATTCAAAACTTCAACAGTTGTTCCGTCATACATCGTAATGATGTCTCCCGGAGCATAGGCATTCAATCCCGGACGGTTATCCGTTGCAGGAATCAACCCGATCAGGTGGATCGGCAATTCCATCATTGCTGCGGCGTAAATCGTTCCTGCCATACATGCTGCTCCAGCCATATCGGATTTCATGGAATCCATGGATCCGGCGGTCGGCTTCAAACTCAAGCCTCCGGTATCGTAAACAACCCCTTTTCCGATTAAAACAATCGGTTTTTTGTTGCTTGGTTTTTTCGGCTTGTATTCGATGATCGTGAATGTAGGCGGATCTACCGAACCTTTGTTCACAGCCAGCAATCCGCCCATTTTCAGGGCTTCGATCTTGGATTTTTCCAATACTGTCACAGAGAAACTTGCTTCTTTTCCTTTTGCTTCGATAGCTTCAGCCAGCTGTGTTGCATTTAATCCGGAAACCGGTTCGTTTACCAGGTCGCGTGCCCAGAAAACAGCTTTCAGTGTTGCGCTGAGTTCGGAAATAGCAGCGGCAGTGATTTTGGCGCTGAAATCAATGGTTTCCAGTGCGAATTTTTCTTTCGCCGCTTCCTTGCGGTACTTTAGGTACTGGTAGCAGGAAAGCGCAAAACCTTCTGCTACAAGCAAACTGTTTGATTTCCCCCCGTCGATGAAGATGCTTTTCACCTCTTTCGGAAGTGCGGCGCGGAGTTTATTTCCCATGATGCGCTGCTTTTCGTCCGTTGCCTGATCTTTGATGAAAACGTAGTGTTTTCCTTTGATCGGCAGGTGAAGAAATGGTGCGTTTTCATCTTTTTGAAAAGTCTCCAGTTCTTCGGAAATCACTTTCGGAAGTTTTGTTTGTGTTTCGGTCTTTTTCCCGACAAGGACAACGAGGCCTTCTTGCTGGTCGAACACGGCGGATGTATTCAAATTCATATCGATCCAAATTATGTGAATCGTAAAGATACTATTAATTCAAAAGTGAGAATTGAAAAGTTGCCGTTTGATTCGGCTTACTTCGTTTGAATTTGGGAGTTGTTTATTGCGGTTTCCTGTTTAGAAAGCGTCTCAGTTTTCGACTGCCGAAAATGCCTGCCGGAACCAGGATGATCAGAAGCGGCCAGATAGAAAGCAGCCAAAGTACAAAGCCCGTCACGGCATGCCAGCCTGTTGAAAACGAGTCTGCTGCATGTGTTCCAAAACCTTCTTCATCTGTCTGTTCCACCATTTTGTGCGGCAGGGTTTTAAATAACCGGATATTGATCGTGCCGTATTCGGAACGGTTGTCGAGGAATCGCATGCGGCCTTCCTGGCTTTCGATTTCTTCAATGAGCAGGCGTACCTGACCTTCGATCTGGAGCAATTCGTCTACGTTTTTGGCCCTGCTCATGATTTCCTGGTAACGTTTCAGGTAAGCTCTTTTGCTTTTCAGGCGTGTTTCGATGTCGTTGTATTCTTCGCTGACATCTTCGGCGCGGATATTTTTTGAAATGATTTCGTCCGATCCGCGGTTGACAGCCAGGAGCAACTGGTTGAATTTTTCTTCCGGAACCCGGAGTCGTAAGGTGTAGCGCAGTTCCCCGTCTGTTTTGGTGAATGATTCCTTGTCGTAATACCCGTTTACGGATTGTAGTGCCTGGTCTAGATACGCTTTACTTTGTTCGATCCGCCGGCTTTTCAAGGTGATGTTTCCCGTTTTGACGAGCTTTTTTTGCTGCACCGAGTTCGCTTGGGCATAGTACGTCGGTTTGTTGTTGGAATAATCCGCGACGGATTCGCTGTTGATTTGAATTCCGGCTTGGAAATCGTCTTTTTGGAGCGCGGATCTGCGTTCTTTGCTTTCGTTGTTTGAGGAACAAGCCAAAAGAAAACCGGAGAGCAGCACAATGCCTGTCGATTTAGTGATGATTAGAAGTGTCATTATTGAATGTTTAGTTTCCTATGCTACAAGCTGTAGAAATAAACGTTCAAAATGGGATAGCAGGCTTCGACTCCGCTCAGCCTGTTTTAACTGGATCTGGAAACCTGCTGTCCGAGGTTTTTGAGCATGGCAATGGTCTTGTCCACGTTGTTCAGATCGATATCCTGCAGGAATTTGACATAGAATTCTTCAAACATGGCGTTGTAGACTTTACACATGCTTTTTCCTGCTTCTGTCAGAACAATCAGTTTGTTCCGGCGATCCGTTTCATCTTCCTGGCGCATCACCAAATCTTTGGCTGACAGCTTATCGATAATGGGAGTGAGGTTTGCCTTGTTCTTGCGCACGGTATCCGCAATCTGCTGCTGATTGATCGGATTTCTCCGGGAAAGAACTACCAATACTTCAAACATCTCAACGGTGATTCCGAGATCATTGTTTTTGAGTTTCTTTTTGAAGTAGGACTGAATAACAAAACGGATTTCTTTGATAGAGTCAATCAGCTCTATCAGTTTGATCATATTGCTGTTTTCGATTTCAATCATGCTATAAAGTTAAAAACAAAACAGTTATGTATTGTAACCAAGGACTGAAAGAAATAGTGAAATGGGTTGATTATTGAGTAATCAGAACAACGGGCCATTTCGTTGCCCGTTGTTTAAGTCCTTGAAATGCCAGGGATTAATATCCTTCCGGAACCATTTCTTCTCCATAGTAACCTTCCGGTGCGCTTTCATTATTCATATTGATCCCGTAGTATTTTCGCTTCAATTCTTTCCCCATCCGGTAAGTAATGACGCTCACATCAAGCAATTTTTCCTGGTAGCTTAAAATGGCGTCCAGGTTTTCCAGGTTCGGATTCAGACAGATATCGCTCATATTTTTAACACTGCCCAAATCGCCTTTCAACCAGCGCCCGTTGCGTTTTCCCTGAACGTATTCGCCTACCTGGTTCAGGTTTCCGTTTACATCGTAGATTTTCCAGATTCCGGTAGGTAATCCGTCTTTTACCCAGCCCTCGTTTTGAATGGATCCGTTGTCGTAATAATTTTTGACGTACCCGTTTCTGCGGTGCTGTGTGCTGTCTTTTTCCCAGAAACAGTAGAGCATGCGTTCCTCGTTGTGATCGGTATGCGCGCAGTCGTATTTCTCGAATTTTTCAATGATCCAGCTTTTGCTCAGCGGATTGTCGTGCTCGTCCAGGTAATACAAAATTCCTTTCGATTTGAAGCGGATGCTGTCGTTTACCTGGATAATGGTATCGAAATATTCCACTTCCATGAGTTTCTTCCCATAGTAGTTGAAGTATTTCCAGCAGCCCGTTTTCACTCCTTTTGAAATGGTTCCGATGCGTGCAATGGTGTCATTCGGGTAGTATTTCGTGATGTTGTAATCGATCCCGGATTTGTTTACGAGGCTTGGTCTTCCGTAATAGGGTTCGTACAATCCGTAATCGGAGAAACCTGCCTGGTAGATCAGTTGTTCGATGCTGGTGCTTCCGGTAATGTCTCCGAAATTGAACGGAATGGAATCGCGCCAGTCGAATTCGTAGCGCACGCTCAATTCGTTTTCTTCCCAGATTTTCTCTTCAACCGGCTGGTTGTATTGGAATTTGACATACTGATAGCGGAATCCGAGCGTGTCGTATGCTTCGTAATCGTCAATCGGTTCGCCGTTGAGGAAGAATCCTTTTTTCGCCAGCTTGCCGTTTGCATGGTATGCCACGGATTGTCCCTGGAGCATGCCGTTCTTAAATGCCAGATCGAAGATCAGGATGGAATCCCGACCCGGATAGGTGAAGTAAGTTTTTACCGTTCCGTCCAGGAATCCATTTTGATAATAGGATTGCGCGTAGAACAATTTGTTCCGCTTGAACTCAACTCCTTCTTTCGCACCGTCTTTGTAAACTGCGTAACTCAGGGTGTCGCCCTTCCAGTTTAGCTCAACCATCGGGCCTTCCAGTTCGCCGTTTTTGAAGGCGCATTTTGTGTCCAGGTAATAGGTCTTTTTGGATGGATATTCTTCAAACAGGCTTAGCGGATCCGCATATTCATAGCTGTATTCATCTGTTTTTTTCGGTTTGGCTTTCGGATAGATGACCGAATAATCGAAGCTCTCGCCATGTGCTTCTCCATTTTTGTACCCGATGGTTGAACGAACCTTTCCGAATTGATCTTTATACGTCCAGATGCCTTCGGGTTTTCCGTTCAGGTATTTTCCTTCGGTGGAGGAGATGTACGAATCAGGTTTGGCTTCGGCTCTGAAATCGGGAGGATAGTTTTCGGATTCGCCATTCGAATCCAGTCCGTAGGATTGCCAGTCGTACATCGGAAGGAAAATTCCGTACAAGTGGTTGAACAATCCCGAAACGGCATGAGACAACCTGCTCGATCCGTTAAACTCCGGCAGATACCCCAGGAGAATATCCGCACGCTTACCGGATTTCAGGTATGCCTTTACAGCTGATTGGTATAGTTTCACGTCGGCGGCATCCTTGGGAAGGGTAATCACAATGGACTGATCGCTGGCTTTGACGCTGAAACTTCCTTTCTGATCATTCAGTTTGAAGGTTCCCGTAAAAGGTTTGCCGTTTACCCGGATTTCGTGATCGCCGTCATAGCTGTATTTGTATTCCCAGAAAAAAGCCAGTTTCTCAATAGTGAATGTGTCCGAAATGTAGTTTTTCCAGTATTCATCCAAAACCCCATTCTCAATGGTGCGCAGTTCGATGTTTTTGAAACGGGTTGTTCTTACGGCGTTCATATTCAGGTAGTCTTCCGAAAAAACAACTTCCTCCCTGACTGCCGTGTCTCCCATCAGATTTCGCTGGAAAGCTTCAAGTGTTCTGGTTTTCGGGTAGAAAACAATTTGCTTCGCAACAGACAAATTGACTTTGAACAGTTCCTGTACCAGCAGGATGCGCTCCGGCATTTCACCGGTTTTCAACTCCTCGTCACTCGAATAAATGTAGGTAGGCTGGCCCAGGTTTCGCTCATATTTTTTGTTGTCGATATCAATGAATGAACCACGATCCTGGTCTGATTTGGAAAGGATGTTTCCTTTGGAATCATACCAGCTTTCGTAGTATTTGACTCCGTTGTAGTCGTAATAACGCTGCACATATTGATTCGAATCCGCAACAAACACTACTTCGTTTGCAATGGTTCCGTTGTCCCAGTAAACAGGTTCTTCTTTGACCAGTGCTCCATCTTTTACCTCGAAGCGGTATTGAAGCTGGCCGTTGTTGTAATAATGTTCTACGACTCCTTCGTATTTGTACAAATACCCCATGGAATCAATGAGATCGTTCAATGTGTATCGTTTGCCGTTGGTTATTTCATAATATTCCTCCGGGTTGTAGTGCTCCATGTAGCGTTCTTCCATGGCATAGTCGTAATCGCCGTATTCAGAGTAGGATTCCTCTCCTTCGTAGCTGGTAAAGCTTTCTTCCGGAAGTTCCAGGTCGTTGGTGTCTTGTTCCAGGACTTCAAAGAACGTTCCGAAATCAGGAAAATCGCCCGTTGCCCCATAACCAATCGATTCGTCTCCGCCACTGTTATGAAGCACCAGGGAGTCGGCGGGCGAACCTTCATAGTTGTACATGGAGTACTCGTAAGGGATGACTGCATGCCGGATGATCGGCGTTTTCCCCCGTTTTTTATCCGACCGGATCGTGTAGCGGTCGATCAGTACTTTGTCTTTGCTTTTGGTAATAATGAGTTGCTTCTTCTTGTCGAAAGAAACAGTGGTTTTGAATTCGTATAGCTCCCACGTACCGGATTCTTCATCGTTGGTATAATGACCTGAAGTGATCAGTTCTTTGTTTTCGTAAACGGTATACGGTCCGTTCTTCAACCCGTTTGAGAAATGGAACGTGGTGGTGTTGGTATCATACGGAATGTTTTTAAACCGGTTTTCCAGGCTTTCGTTCGGGTCGTATTTGTATTCTGTGTCTGGCTTCAGCGTGTAATCAAATGTTTTCCACATGCCATTTTTCTCGCTGTCTTCGTAATTCCCGGATTTGACCACTTTTCCATCAGCGCTGAACCAGGTGCTCGGCCCGGAGATTGCATTGTTCCGGATGGAAAAATATGCGGCTACAATATCATTTTTGTAGCGGAGCACGCGTTTTGAAATGTACGGAATATCGCGGTAGAACATCACATAGTCACCATCCGGCAAGTTGACTAATGCCGGTGTCGGGTCGATGGAAATGCTGTTGTCTGTAGTGACCAGGAAGTAGGGGTAGAGCTCCAGGATCTGCTCAAAGTCTTTCAGGTATTTTTTAGACGATTTCGGGAATTTGATCGCTCCTTTTTTCTCCAGATCCGTAATGGGTTCTTCCGTCACAGAAACAATCTTTTCATTGCGGTCGTCGCGTTTGATGACTTCTTTTCGGTCTGCAAAATTCAGGTAGTATTCCTGCATGCTCTGAACCTGCTGCTGATGTGGATAGACCAGGTAGGTTTTTCCTTCGATGGTCACCTGGTCTACTTGTGCGGAAACAAAGCAGGAAATGAATAACACAAACAGAGCCGGAAGAAGTTTCATGCTTAAAGAGTTGTTGATCATGGAAATACGACGATTTAATTGCGTGTTGCGAAAGTAATGGAAATCAGTTGTTTATTCATAAAATGAATAGGTGAAAATTTCCTGGGTCTGATAGTGATTCACACTTTCTACGTGTTCTTTTTTGTGAATCATTTTTTCAGGCAGTTTTTTACTGTTGTAATAAATGAATGATTTGACAGAGGTTACAAATGTTTTGTCAATAAAGGTCGAATCGAGGTAACCGGAAAAATGCCCTTTTTCGTAGCTGAAATAACGCTTTTTGAAGAACGGATAGTCTTCATTGGCAATCATTTTGGGGTAATTGGAAGAATAGTAGCTGTAATTGGAAATGAACTTCTCCTTCACTTTGTTCCGTACTTTGTAGCGTTTTTCAGGTCTGTCCGGTTTCCCGAGAATAATCCAGTCATTCGGAAGCGGATTGGCGATGGAATCTACGGAAAGCGGCCCGAAGTATTTTTTGTTGAGGATAAAGTGAACCAAATCCAGGTCATTTGAAGCGGTAAATGCTGCATAATCCGGTGTGATTCGGTTCGTTTTATACGTAAACGTGTTGTTTTCGACTCCGTAAAGGTTGTCTTTCTGAACCACTTCGCAATACCCCAGAGCTCCTGGTTTTCCAACCTGAAACGATTGGTTTGAAATCACGATTCCTTCGGAAAAATCTGTAATCTGCATCTGCACCAGCCTGCCTGATTGATTGAAGGTGTAGATAATTGCCCGCTTGGGAAATGTTTCGTCGTCCGAATCATTGTATGTGCCGGTATCGGAAATAACTCCTTTGAAAGATGTGACGGTGAGCTGCTTGATTTTATTTCCGACCACGATGCTGTCATTGAACCAGAAGGGAAAATTAATGAGCGAGGAAACCTCTTCCTGAAAATAAAGCGGATGAATCAGGTCAGCCGTTATTTCGGTATGCGAAACCGGAACTTTCTTTTTTTCAGTACAGTTAGCGAGTGTGAATCCTAACAAAAGTAAGAGGCAAACAGTCAATCGTTTCATTCATTTAAAAGTAATGAATAATTGCGAATGCCTGATGCCGAATTGTGAATTGAAAAAATAATTTTGTTGTGGCTGGTTTTCAATATCAGAGAGACACCGCGCGTTTTCACGGACGACATCTCCCTGATGAGCTGTTTCACTGCAAAATCAGATAGAAGTATAACCTCCGTCTGCAATAACGTAACTTCCGGTAGTGAACGAAGATTTGTCTGAGCTTAAGAATGTCACCAAATCAGCTACTTCCTGCGGTGTTCCCAAACGGTTCATTGTTGCTTTGGAAGCAATGTATTCCATCGCAGCTTTGTCGAGATGTGCGGTAAGCAATGGTGTTTCAATGTAGCCCGGGCCTACTGCATTACAACGGATGTTTTTCTGACCGTATTCTGCCGCGATATTTTTGGTTAATCCTACTACGCCGTGTTTGGATGCGGTATATGCCGGACTGTTCGGAGCAGCAACCGTACCGTGGATGGATGCAATATTCACGATGCTTCCGCCTCCGTTCTTTTCCATTTGTTCCAATTGGTAACGACAGGCGTAGAACACACCACTCAGGTTCAGGGCAATGACTTTGTCCCATCCGTCGATCGGGTATTCTCCAGTCGGTAAGGCAGGGCCTCCGATACCGGCATTGTTACAAGCTACGTCCAATCGTCCGTATTTTGCAACGGTTTCTTCTACGAAGCGCTTATTGTCTTCTGCTTTACTTGAATCTCCTTTCACGAAGAATGCTTCGCCACCTGCATCCGTTATTGCTTTAACAGTTTCTGCGCCATGCGTTTCGTCGATATCAGCGATAACAACTTTTGCACCTTCTTTTGCGTAGGTTTCAGCTACAGCGCGACCAATTCCCGATCCGCCACCGGATACGAACGCTACTTTTCCTTTTAATAAAGCCATGATTAAACGGTTTAAAATTTATTCCTTAAAGCTACCAATAGCCGGGCTGTAAAACAATAATTTTGCACGATCTTTACGGAAATTTAACATTTAGTTACCCGGGTAAATCTTTTTTGGGTATTTGTTTCTGCTGAGGGAATTGTTAATACAACACAAAAGCGCCGGGGGTTAGGCTTAAACGGCTCTTTTTCCGTAACTTTGCCAAATGGAATTTGAAAGACCGATAACAGACTGGCTCCCACTTACTAAGAAAGAAGTTGAAAAGAGGGGCTGGGATGAACTGGATGTAATCCTGATTTCCGGTGATGCCTACGTGGATCACCCGGCTTTTGGTACGGCAGTTATCGGTCGGATCATTGAGAGCGAGGGGTTTAAGATCGGGATTATTGCACAGCCAAACTGGCGGGATGATTTACGTGATTTTAAAAAACTCGGGAAGCCGAAATATTTCTTCGGTGTAACCGCTGGTTGTATGGATTCAATGGTAAACCATTACACGGCTGGAAAACGACTGCGCTCAACAGATGCCTACACACCGGGCGGTGTTTCCGGGTTCCGTCCCGATTATGCCACAACGGTTTATACGCAGATCCTGAAAGAACTCTACCCGGATGTTCCGGTCTTGATCGGCGGTATTGAAGCTTCCCTGCGAAGAGTAACACATTACGATTACTGGAAAGACCAACTGCTTCCTTCTATCCTGGTTGATTCGCAGGCAGACCTGCTGGTATACGGAATGGGTGAACAACCCCTGAGAGATTTGCTGCGCTTGTTGAAAAAAGGAGTTCCGTTCAGTTCATTGACAACAGTGAACCAGGTGGCGTTTCTGCAGGATGGTTCAAAGGAATTACCGAAGAACAAGCAATGGGAAACTGTTGAGCTGGCAAGTCATGAAGAATGCCAGAAGAATAAACTCGCTTATGCCGCCAACTTCAAGATCGTAGAGGTCGAATCGAATAAACTCAAAGCAAACCGCATTGTGCAGCAGGTAGGTGGTCAGACACTCGTGATCAACCCGCCATACCGCACCATGACCGAAAAGGAAATGGATCAGTCGTTCGATATGCCGTATACGCGTTTGCCACATCCGAAATACAAAAAGCGCGGCACGATCCCGGCTTATGAAATGATCAAGTTCTCGATCAACATGCACCGCGGTTGTTTCGGAGGATGTAGTTTCTGTACGATTTCCGCACACCAGGGAAAATTCATTTCGTCCCGTTCGGAAAAAAGCATTCTTAACGAGATCGATGAGGTAGTGAAACACCCGGAATTTAAAGGCTATTTGTCAGATATCGGTGGTCCTTCAGCGAATATGTACCGCATGAAAGGAAAAGTCGAATCGATTTGTGAGCGTTGTTCCAGCCCGAGTTGTATTCACCCGGTTATTTGTAACAACCTCGATACATCGCACAAAGCCATGACGGATTTGTACCGGAAAATTGATGCACATCCGAAGATCAAAAAGGCGTTTGTGGGTTCCGGAGTGCGTTATGACCTCCTGGTAGACGATTTCAATAAGAACAACGAAGACGGAAATCACGATGAATACATCGAGCAATTGATCACGCGGCATGTGAGCGGACGTTTGAAAGTGGCCCCGGAACATACTTCCGATGCTACTTTGCGTGTGATGCGCAAGCCGTCTTTCAAGTACTTCCATAAATTCAAAGAGAAATATGACCGCATTTCGGAGAAGAATAACCTGAATCAGCCTTTGATTCCATACTTCATTTCTTCTCACCCGGGATGTGAAGAAGCAGATATGGCTAACCTGGCTGCGGAGACCAAAGACATGGGGTTTCAGTTGGAACAGGTACAGGATTTTACTCCGACTCCGATGACGGTTTCGGAAGTGATCTATTACACCGGTGTTCATCCGTACACCCTGAAACCGATTTATACTGCGAAAGGAGCCGATGAGAAGAAAAATCAGAACCGTTTTTTCTTCTGGTACAAGCGCGAAAACAGGGATTGGATCAAAGATCGTTTAACGAAGGCTAAAAGACCAGAGCTGATCTCCCAGTTATTGGGGGATCAGCATCCGAATCATATGGTGAATAGTAGAACTGGTAACAAAAACCACGGAAAAACTCCGGATAAAGGTGGAACCAATGTTCCAGGCTGGTTGAGCGAACGAAGGAAGAAAAAGTAAGCAACAGACCGCGAAAACTCAGTGAAAGTGGAAGTGGTAATTTCTTTACGGCCTGTTGCTATCTAATGCCTTGCCTTTGTTCAAAACGCGATATCCCGCGACGACCAAACCTGTAGAAGTGATTTGTTCATGTGCAGGTAGCTTTCAATCGCACTGACGGAAGAACCCACCTTAGAAATGCAGTAAAGCAATTCTTCTTCTGAACATTTCAACTCACCACTCCAATAGCTGATATTCGTCTTGTTGTGAATATCCACTCTTGGTTTGTTTACTAGGTTGTGTAACATTTGAACAATGAATTAATTTCTTTTCTTGAGACAAATGTATGCGGGTACTTTGACTTAAACAACCGTATTTTTACTGAAAATGCATTGCGGAAAACCACATTTTTTTCAATTGTTGATAAGATTAATTGTGTTAAAATCAAGGCTCTATTTGGATTTCCATTTTTAGGGGTTTGGAAGTTCAATTTATTCCCTCTAATATTAGACTGTATAACTTAAACTATATTATTATGTCATTTAATGGAAATGAAGGTTCAAAGATTTCTTTGGCTGAGGGAGCAGCGCTAACATTAAGATACCGTATAGGTAATCAGGACGGTGTACTTGGAGCGTTTTATGGTAGAAATCACATTGAAGAAATTTTAGCTCAGAGTGACTGTCAGGGAATCCGGATATATCTGGGTAAGGATGTAGACGGAAAGTCATCATTAGTACTTGTTGGAGCAGACTCTGCTGAAAATGATTTGTTGGATGTTATTCTTGATGTCGGCCAAAGATGTCCTCCTAATTGTAGCGGTACAAACCCACTAAACGCTGATTTGAAAGGCGGGTTAAAATAATGATATGGAAGGCTGGGAGTATGTAGTTTTTTCATCTTACATTTTTCCAATAGGCATGGGATTGGCGCTTTTGATTCAGAAGCGCCTTCCTTTTATCGGAAAGATATTGTGGGTCTATATGCTATTCAGACTTTGTGTTGAAATAGTAAGTTTCATTCTCGCAAGAAATGGGATTAATAACCTATGGCTTTACCGTGTTTACCTGTATGCCGAATTGGTTTTTCCAAGTATTTTCTTTTTTAACCAATTTTCCAGAAAGGGAAACAGACTGCTGCTCCTGATTGCATTTGTTTTAGCAATTACATTAACTACTTTAACGAATCTGTTTGATAACTGGCTGGCGCATGCTTCGGTACAGACGGGAATCGCTTTTGTTTATGTGGCTTTTATTATCATCAGCTATTTTGTTGAAATGTTTCGGATGGAAAAAGTCTTTAACCCGTTTAAAGATGTTTATTTTATTCTCGGAGCTGTTATATTTTTGGGACACTCGGGTAGTTTGATATACGACGTGCTTTACAATTATCTCATTTCGGGTTATTTCGGATCAGGTATTCTCTCGATTTTGAATAAAGTTAATTTAAGCCTGATTATATTTTATAATGTGTTATATTCATATGCTTTATGGATCAGCAGGCACCATCCAACTTAGGACTCTTGTTAATCATCGGTACATTGGCCATGTTTATCATGTCATTGAGTATCATCATGTTTGCTGTTTTGTACCAGCAGAAAATGCGTCGCAAGCGTCAGGAAATGATTCAGTTGGAACTGAATTATAAGAATGAGTTGGTTCATGCCGTTCTGGATGCAAAAGAACTGGAGCAGCGAAGAATTGCGATTGAACTGCACGATGATATCGGGTCTTCCCTTACTGCACTGAAATTGTCGTTTGCATCACTGCCGATTAATGACGATGAGCGCAGGCTGTTAAACGAAGGAGTCCAAATCACTATTGGGAAAGTGCGAAGCTTGTCTAACCGCTTATTGCCAAGTATCCTGGAAGAATTAGGGTTGATTCCGGCGGTGAAAAGTCTGGTAAACACGCTTTCGCAGCAGGTTCAATCCGTTAAGTTTTCTGTAATAGCAGCAAACGACCCGAAACACGAATCGCAGACCCGTGAGGTAAGTCTGGGAATTTACCGGATCATACAAGAGTTGATCAATAATATCCTGAAATATGCTGAAGCAACGGAAATAAACCTGGTACTCGAACAGAATGAAGAAGGAGTCGTTATTGTACTTACAGATAATGGAAAAGGGTTTATTCCAACGAAAGAAGATAAATTAAAATCCCAAAGTCTGGGATTAAAGAATATTGAAAGCCGGAGTCAGCAGATTCAGGCAGAAATTGACTACGAATTACTGAATCCGGGAACTAAAGTGACACTAACATGGCAAGCGATAGAAACAAAATTAGAATCGGCATAGCCGAAGACCAATCTATTTTCAGAAACGGATTGGTCAAGCTGTTGAACGACATTGATGGATTCGAGGTGGTGCTGTCCGTTGAAAACGGACAATTACTCATTGATGCTTTGTCAACTACTCCGGTAGATTTGATTCTGATTGATTTCAGAATGCCGGTGAAGAATGGGATTGAAGCAACCAAAGAAATCCGAGCCATGTTCCCGGGGATTAAAGTATTGTTACTGTCCATGTATGACGATACGGAATTTGTGGAATTGGCAATCGAAAACGGAGCAAATGGTTATTTGTCGAAAGACGATGACGCTGAGGAAATTCAACTTGCAATTCGTTCGGCAGTTGAAACGGGATATTATCTGAACGATCGGACTTCTAAAATGTTTATTGCGAAAATGGTTCATGCAGGAAAGATTCAGCCGGCTTTTGAAGAAATTTCGACTGCGGTATTTAACCCGAATGAAATGGTCATCCTGGAGATGATTTGTAATGAAATGACGACCCAGGAAATTGCAGATAAATTGTTCAAAAGCAGAAGAACGATTGAAAGTGCACGAACATTGATGATGAACAAAGTGGGAGCGAGAAACGTGGTTGGATTGGTGATGTACGCAATTCAGAATGGAATCGTCAGCCAGAAGCCGAAATAACAACGTAAAACCCGATTCTTTTCACAGCTTCAAAATGCAATATCGCAATATTGCGAACCCCTTGTTATTACTGAGCTGTAGAGCCTATTTTTTACTTTTGGCCTGATAACTTACTTGTAAATCCGCGTCAGGATTCCGTAATAAAGTTCCTTACCGCTGGAAGCTTTAAGCCACAACTCCGAATTCTCGGTTTTTGAAGCCCGGATTCCCGTTTCCCGTATCAATTGATTGATGGTTGCGATATCGACCTTTGGTGAGTAGGTATTGATGATCAAAACGCCGGATTTATTCAAAAGCTGAAAAGCTTCGAAAATAAGTGTTCCGAGTAAGTCTTCCAGTTTCCACTTTTCCCCTTTCGCTCCAAGTCCCCATGCCGGAGGATCCAGCTGAACCAGGTCGTAGGTGTTTCCGCGTTTGACTTCCCTGCGGATAAACTTCAAGGCATCTTCATGCACCCATTTGATTCCGTCTAATCCGGAGTTGAGTTGATTTTGTCTTCCCCAGTCGAGCATCGGTTTCACACTGTCGCAGTGAATCACCTCCGCACCGCTTTTACGTCCGAAAACAGAAGCCGCTCCGGTATAAGCAAAGGCATTCAGGAAGCGTTTGGAAGCATCCAGGGATTCCGAAATGAATTCCCAGTTGATGTGTTGTTCCGGGAACAGCCCGACGTGTTTGTTGTTGGTAATGCGCAGTGTAAATGCCGCATCGGAATGCGTCGTGAAAATCCATTCATCCGGTGCGTCCGGCTTGAGTTTTTTCCAGGTTCCCTGTAAAGACCCTTCTGATTTGGGAAGAAATTCCCAATGTGCAAGATCCTGCCATTCTTTTTTAGAACGGACTGCGGCAAAATAAGCCTGGTGTTCCGGACGGATGGTAATAATCGTTCCCCAGCGCTCTAATTTTCTGCCACCTCCGGCATCAATCAGCTCGTAATTCTCGGGAAACGCACCAAACGATTTCATCAAAGATTAGCGCATTTTAGGCATTTTCTTACGACCTCCCATCATTTGCGCCATACGCATCTGATTTTTGGAAGGAGCATTCTGAAGTTGCCCCTGCATCATTTTGATCTGATCTTTCAACATTCCGCTGTCGTCCATTTTCTTCGCTTCAGCCAATAAGGTAACAGCTTCTTGTCTGCGTCCGGTTTGAACACAAATTCCTGCCAGGTGCATGCGCGCCATCGCTTTGTCATGTCCTCTTTTCAATCCCATTTGGATAGCCTGACGCAACAATGTTTCCACTTTTGCATGCGGGAAAGACTGTGCATTCAGCAAAGCCTGCATGTAAATCACATAAGCTCTCTGGCGTTTAGACAAAATGAATTGAGGAGCCGTGATGCGGTTAATGGCACGTTGTGCTTTCTCCTGGTTTCCGGTACGCATGTGGTTGATCATGAACGCCACGTTTTCATTGTAGATGAACGTCAGGATTACGAGCGCCAACGGGAAAATCAGGAAAATTCCCCAACCCCAGTAACCGGTATAAAAAGAGAAAACAGTTAAGAATAATAGTCCTGCAGCGAGGATGCTGCGAATAACAAATCCGATCATAATTTATTTAGTCAATTGTTGCGATACACTTTAATTCAATAGCGATTGGGGTAGGAAGTGAATTGATTTCCACAGTCGTTCTGCACGGAAGGTTGTCCTTGAAATATTCCGCATACACCCGGTTGTATACGTGGAAATCACGTTTCATATTTACCAGGAATACCGTCACGTCAACTAACTGATCCCAACTGGATCCGGATTCCTCCAGGATGATGCGTACGTTGTCAAAAACGCTTCTGCATTGCGCTTCGAAATCAAATTCGATGAAGTTTCCGTTCTTATCCAGTTTCAATCCCGGAACTGCAGAGTCGATATCATCGGAACCCGCTACTCTCGGACCAACTCCTGATAAAAAAAGGAGGTTGCCTACTTTGCGCGCATGCGGATACAAACCAACCGGTTTCGGAGCCTTGTTTGTGGAAATACGTGAAGCTTCTGACATAAAATTTTTTAGCAAAGATAGTGCTTTCTCCCAGATTCCATAACGAATTATTTTCCATGCTCTAAACGGCGTCATTGAATACAACGAACGGAATTATATGTACATTTGCCAAGACTATGAATAAGCGAATGAGAACCGTAGGAGTCATTGGAGGAGGTAGTTGGGCTACCGCTCTGGTGAAGATATTGTGTAATAATTTTGCACAGGTAAACTGGTTTGTTCGGCGGGAAGATCAGGTAGCTCATATTTTGAGATACAAGCACAACCCAACTTATTTGCAGTCGGTTGAATTCGATTTGAACCAGATTCACGTTTCCAACAAGCTGGAAGAGATCATTCACCGCAGCGATGTGTTGATCGTTGCAACACCTTCCGCTTTCCTGGTTGAATTGTTTAAAGACACTACGCCGGAATTGTTTAAAGGAAAGGTGGTATTCTCGGCAGTAAAAGGGATCGTTCCCGAATACAATGCCATTCCGGCGCGTTTTTTCCATAAAACATTCGGAACTCCCTATAAAGACATCGGGATCATCTGCGGCCCTTGTCATGCAGAAGAAGTCGCACTGGAGCGTTTGTCTTACCTGACTGTTGCTTGTCAGCACGAAGGAATTGCAGAAGAAATGGCCAGAATGCTGGCTTGTCGTTATATTAAAACCACCACGTCGGATGATTTGTTCGGAACGGAACTTTCGGCGGTATTGAAAAACGTCTACGCCCTGGCTTCCGGCATCTGTGCCGGTTTGGGTTATGGAGACAACTTCCAGTCGGTTTTGATTGCGAATGCGATCCAGGAAATCGAAAACTTCATCGATGAAGTAAGCCCGATCCACCGGGATGTGAAATCATCCGCCTACCTCGGCGATTTGCTGGTAACTGCCTATTCGAAATTCTCCCGGAACAGAACATTCGGATTCATGATCGGAAAAGGATATTCCGTAAAAACCGCACAATTGGAAATGGACATGATTGCCGAAGGGTATTACGCCACTAAATGTGTCAAGGAAATCAATAAAAAGTTCCAGGTAGACATGCCGATCCTCGAAGCGGTTTACAACATCCTGTACGAAAAGATCTCTCCGGTGATTGAGATGAAAATCCTGACGGATAAGCTTGCTTAATCAATTACGAATTCCTAATTCCGAATTACGAATTGGCAAGCCCTTTCTTTTGAAAAGAATTCTTTGTCCTGACTCCTAGAGTCTTGTCTCTGATTTTCTTAAAACGGATCATTTAACTCCGCTCTCGAAACTGCTTCGGCGTCTCCCCGCAATGCTTTTTAAAAAACAAATGAAAATACGGGTAGTTCTCAAATCCCAGTTCATCGGCAATTTCAGCAATACTCTTCGACTCGCTGACCAGTTTGCGCTTCGCTTCCAGGATTAACCGCTCAGCAATCAGCTGGCTGGTACTTTTTCCGCTGCATGCCAGGCAAATCCGGTGCAGGTGTTTGGTTGTCATCGCTAGTTTCGAAGCATAGTCCGACGGATTTTTATGCTGTGTATAAAATTGATTCAGCAAAAGTGTGAACCGGTGAAAATGATCCTGGTACCGGCTGTTCTTCCCGGAATCCGTCTGCTGCTCCTTTGCAATATAAACCCGGGAAAGATCGGAATAAATCAGTTGTGTGAGACTGGCAATTTTTAGGAAGGAATGCGCTGTGTTTTCCTGGTATTCATCCATGATTTCGGCAAATCGCAGCTGGAGTTTTTCAGCCGTTTGGGAGTCGATCTCCAGCATCGGTACAACTATGCGTGATTGAAAGAAAGGCCAGAGGTACAAATCGAAATGCGCTGAGTAGAACCGGTAAAAATCCTCAGAGTGAAACAAAATCCATCCTTCCGCATCTTCCTCGAATTCCCAATGGTGAATCTGTTCCGGCTGAAGAAAAAAGACCGCATTCGGACGGATCGGGTATGCATTAAAATCAATGTCGTGCCTGCCTTTTCCGGATTGAAAAAATACGGTGAGGTAGAAATCATGCTTGTGCGGATGCGTAATGTCCGAATGGTATTTTTTTAAATGTTCGGAAAATCGATTGACGTAAAAAGCTTGAAACAAGCCGTTTTCATCAAATTTTTCGATGGGGAGTCGGGGGAATTGCATGGCTGAATTTAGTAATTATGTCCGAATAATAGAATTAATGGCGCTGAAAAGGAATAAATTCCCGCTGTTTTGTGTCCTAACTTTGTAAAAAAAAATGGAAATGTCAAAGTTTAGACCGATTCTGAGTGGGACTTGCCCGAAATGTGGAAAGGGCAAAATATTTGAAACAAAAGGCTCATTGCTTCATCTGAAAGCCCCGAAAATGCACGAGCATTGTTCCGAGTGCGGCTACCGTTTCGATAAAGAGCCAGGTTACTTTTTCGGTGCGATGTATATCAGCTACGCGCTGGCCATCGCGGAGTTGTTCCCGGTATTCTTCCTTTGCTTCTGGGTACTCCCGCTGGGTTGGATGTTTGCCCTGATGTTCCTGGTGCTGATCCTGACGATGTTCTTCAACTTCCGGGCATCCCGCGTGTTATGGATCCATATCTTCCATGAGTAGAGAACGTTAAATTTTAATTGCTAAATCCTTTTTGGGATAAATTGATTTCCAGTCTTCTAAAGAATTTGATACATTAGTTCCGACTACTGATTTAGATTTACATGAGAAGATTACTACTATTTACAACGTGTTTGTTGGGGCTGAATGCCTTTGCACAAACCTCCAATTTTCAGAGCTACTGCCAGCAGGCGTACGCTGCTTATCCCAATGTCCCGAGAGGAACGCTCGAAGCGGTTTCCTGGACGCAAACGAGGATGTCCTATTTATCGGCCACCGGGCCGGAGTCGTGTTCAGGTTTGCCGCGATCACACGGTTATCTTGGAATGGTGGCCAAAGGAAAAGGCTATTTCAAAGAAAACATGAAACTGGTTTCCCAGGTTTCGGGAGTTTCCCTTCAGCAAATGAAGGAAGATCCTGCCGCAGAAATTCACGCCTTTGCCAAGGTGGTGAGTAGCTACATGGAAGAACTGCGCGGAAATTCCCTGCAGAATTCCCTGAAAGAAATTTTCGGAAGGCTTTCCTACCTCTCGGATTCCGGAAGAGTGAATCAATTTGCGCGTGATGCGGAATTATACGAATTGTTCCGCTTCCTGAACAAAGACGAAAACTCGGTGAATTATGCCTTTCCGAACTACGATTTCAACCTCACAGACATCTTCGGAGCGGCAAACTTGTCGGTTTTGAGTGCGCAGCGCATCGTGTTCACTGAACAAGGCATTCAGTCGACCTCCGGAGCGGTTTACCAGGTCAAGAAAAAGGAATCGATCCAGAAATCGACCGAGTATGCTCCTGCAATCTGGAATCCTGCCGCTACGTGTAATTACAGTTCCCGGAGCGGAACCGCAATTTCGGCTATTACAATCCACACCACGCAGGGAACGTATGCCGGAACCATTTCGTGGGCGCAGAATTGCTCTTCCAGTGTATCGTATCATTATGTACTGCGCTCTTCAGACGGCCAGGTAACACAAATGGTACTGGAAGCAAACAAAGCGTGGCACGTTGGTTCTGAAAACCCATACACCATCGGATACGAACACGAAGGATACATCGATCAGCCTCAATGGTACACCACGGCGATGTACAATGCATCGGCGGCGCTGACGAGAGATGTATGCCAGAGCGGATACGGTATTTCGCCATTGAGAACTTTTTCAGGTGCAGCAACAACCGGAACAAATACGCTGGGTGGATGTATTAAAATCAAAGGACATCAGCATTTCCCAAGTCAAACACATACCGATCCGGGAATTTACTGGGACTGGGGATTGTATTACAAACTGGTGAATAACAGCCCGGCTCAAACAACCGTGAGTACAGCTACGGGAACCTTCACCGATTCAGGAGGAAGTACCGGAAATTACAGCAACGATGAGCGCAAGTTCACCCTGATCCAGCCGGCAAATGCCAGTTCGATTACCTTGAATTTCTCCAGTTTTTCCATCGAAGCAAACTGGGATTACATGTACATCTACGACGGAGCAACAAACAATGCGCCACTGATCGGAACCTATACCGGAACAACTTCCCCGGGAACAATTACGTCCTCCAGCGGAGCGTTATTGATCGAATTCCGAAGCGATTGTGCGACGGTTGCTGCAGGTTGGGTTGCGAGTTGGACAAGTGTCATTACGAATCCGGCTTTGGGAGACGCAGTTCCTCCGATGACAACCGTCAGTGTTCCGGCAAGCTGGGTGACGCAAAACTTCACAGCGACCTATTCCGATACGGATAATTCAGGCGGAAGCGGCATCGAGAAGTCATTTTACCAGGTCACGGATTTAAGCGGAAGCGACTGGCGTGCCAATTCCGATAAAGGATTCTTCAACGACAATTTTGACCAGGCGGCGATTCATTCCAGCTGGACTTCGCAAACGGGAACGTGGGCACTAAGCTCCGGAAACCTGGTGCAGAGCGATGATTCAAACGGAAATACCAATATCTGGGCGAAAGTAACGAGTAACCTGAGTGACCGCTACCTGTATCACTGGTCAGGAGCCATGTCGGGAGCGGGAACAAACCGCAGAGCCGGATTGCATTATTTCTGCAGTGATCCGACATTATCAAACCGTGGGAACTCCTACTTTGTGTTTTTCCGCCTTGATAGCGATAAAATCCAGATTTACGAAGTGACTAATGACGTGTACAGTTTGGTCGATGAAGCATCTTACGATTTCAATGTGGGGCAATGGTATGACTACAAAGTTGTTTATGACCGCACGACCGGAAAACACCAGGTCTACATCAACAACGTATTGGCGCGTACCTGGACGGATGCCACTCCGCTCACAACCGGGAATTATATTTCGTTCCGTACCGGAAATTGCGTGTACAGCGTGAACGATCTGAGAGTATACCGCTCGAGAACTTCCAGTACATCCATCGCGGTGGGAACAGGAGGAGATATGCGCTACGAAAGCCCGAACTCTTCTACTGCTGCCGGCCGGATTCGTTCCATTGTCCAGGATGCGGCAGGAAACTTGTCTGCGATTGCGTCCCAGGATGTGAAAATTGACTGGAGCACGCCTTCGTCGATCCAAACAGTGAATGACGGAACAGCTGCGGATGTTTCATTTACAACAAACAACACCATGCTGGAAGCAAACTGGACGACTTCTGCTGATTTGAATTCGGACGTGGCAAGTTATTGGGTGGCTGTTGGAACAAGCCCGGGAGAAGCAGATGTGGTTCCGTGGACGGAAAATTACTGGAATACTTCAGTAAGTCTCGGAGGATTGAACCTCACAACCGGAACAACATACTACATTTCGGTAAAAGCAGAAAACGGAGCCGGCATGTTCTCTGGGATCATGTCTTCGAACGGACAAACTCTTATGCCTCCGTCAGGCCCTCCTGTAGCATCTTTCCAGGTGCAGCACACAGCTGTTTGCTCAACCGATTCACTTGCGTTCCAGAATCAGTCTCAGGATGCAGTGACTTACCTGTGGAGCTTCCAGGGAGGAATTCCGGCAACGAGCACCGCGGTCAATCCGAAAGTGCAGTTCCCTGCTTCGGGATCATACCAGGTACAGCTGATTGCAACCGGTGCTTCGACCTCAGATACAATTTCCCAACTGGTGACTATTTCTGTGAGCGAGCCGGTTCAGGCACAGTTTACGGTAAACGAAGACACATTATATCTTCCGAATGAAGTGTTGTATTGTGCGAATGCATCTGTTCATGCAAACGGTTACAACTGGAATTTCGGAGACGGAACAGAAAGCCAGGACGCAAATCCATGGCATCAATATGCTGGTCCGGGAGTCTATGAAGTGCGCCTGGTTGCGGCCAACGACGGGTGTCCGAATGATACGGTGAAACAAACTGTTCGTGTGATCGGCTCAGCGGGATTGCAGGATCTGAATGTGATGAACTGGAGTGCTTATCCGAATCCGGCGAAGGAAATCCTGACAGTCACGGTCGACAAGAACTATACCGGTGGAATGCTCTTATTCACTGATTTCCTGGGGAGAACCGTTTTGATAAAGAAACTGAATTCGGAGGCAATTTCAATTGACATCAGTGGTTTAGCTGCCGGAGTTTACAGTTTGAACTATGAATCCGGTGGGCAGCAGGTGCAGCAAACGATCATAAAACAGTAAATTTTTACCTGGGGTAGATTCTTTTTTTCTGAAAAACGACGGTTAAAAAACCGAAAACTGCTTTACAGAAAAACGACGTGGTAAAAACCAAAATTGGTCAGTAAATTTGGTTTATACCTCAGTAGGGAAAGAAATTAGAACCTACTCCTAAATCTAATAGTGAAACCATTTTTGCTGTCGAAGCGGAAATGGTTTTTTTATTGCAAGTTGTTACCTTTATTTATTCCAACAAAAAAACCCTGACGCTGCCGTCAGGGTTTTCGATATCAAAAGAGGATATTAATCTTCGTCTTCGTCATCACCTTCTGCAGCTTTAGAAGCTCCACGAGCCATTTTAACTGCAACTACTACTGCGTTTTTAGCTTCAGAGATAGCTAAACCATCATTTTCCAGGTCTTTCACACGGATAGACTGACCGATACGCAATTTTGTAATATCGATTACGATTGCCTCAGGCAAATCAGTTGGAAGACCAACTACACGTAAACGACGGAAAACCTGCATCAAACGTCCTCCGGCTAATACACCGCGGGAAGCTCCTGTTAAACGCACCGGCAAAGCAACTTTAACCGGTTTTTTCTCATCCAGTTCCAAAAAGTCGATGTGAACAACTTTGTCAGTTACCGGGTGTTGCTGGATCTCCTGGATAATAGCGTTTGCTTTTTTACCATCGATATCCAACTCGATTTTAAATACATCCGGGTTGAAAACCAATTTTTCAACCTTGATGTCTGCCAGAGAGAAATGTGTCTGCGTCCCTTGTCCGTAAAGAACACATGGAACTTGCCCTGAATCTCTCAAAGCCTTAGCATCTTTCTTCCCTACGTTCGCGCGTGACGAACCGCTCAATTGTGCTACTTTCATTTGTTTGTTTTTATTTAATTTATGTTATCCGCCGGGGCGGATCATTTATCTCTCTTATTCCTAAGAGATAATAAAATGCGTACTAATGGATTCGTTTTTAACCAGGCGATCGATTACATCTGCAAACAGATCTGCTACGGTAATGACACGAATCTTGTCACTTTTTTCTTTCAACGGAATGGTATCTGTTACGATCAACTCCGTCAATTTTGAATTGTTGATACGTTCGAAAGCCGGTCCGGACAATACCGCATGTGTACAGAATGCACGAACACTTTTTGCTCCTTTTTCGATAAACAACTCAGCGGCTTTTGTCAATGTTCCTGCTGTGTCGCACATATCGTCTACCAGGATTACATCTTTTCCTGCGACATCCCCGATCACGGTCATCTCAGCCACTTCATTTGCTTTTTTGCGGTGTTTGTGACAGATTGCCAAACCGGTATCCAACTTTTTAGCGTAAGCATTTGCGCGTTTTGCACCTCCTGCATCCGGAGCAGCCATCACCAGGTTTCCGTTATCCAATGCCTTCATTTCGTTGAAGAACAAAGTAGACGCAAACAAGTGATCCACTGGAACCTCAAAGAATCCCTGAATCTGGTCAGCGTGTAAATCCATGGTCATTACGCGGTCAACTCCTGCAGCCATCAACATGTTTGCAATCAGTTTTGCACCGATCGCAACACGCGGCTTGTCTTTACGATCCTGACGGGCAAAACCGAAGTACGGAATAACAGCGATGATTTTACGGGCAGAAGCACGTTTTGCGGCATCAACCATCAACAACAACTCAAACAGGTTTTCTGTCGGAGGCATCGTCGACTGAACGATAAAAACGTCTTGTCCGCGTACTGTTTCTTCAAATGATGGTTGAAATTCACCATCACTGAATTCAGTTACATTGACATCGCCCAAACTAGCTCCAAACTTGGTAGCAATTTGTTCTGCAAGCACTTTTGAGGCTCTTCCTGCGAAAATTTTGACGCCGTAAGACATGATTTTTACCGTTTTAAGAGCGCAAAGATAGGAATAATATCCGAAATGCACGATTTTTTTTCAGACCTCTCAAAACGATTTAGTCTTTCGCTTTTCCCTTACGCGACAACCAGCGCGGAAGAATCACCGAACCGATGATCAGATAGGGAAAATAAGAGATCAAACGCCACAAAACGGCCATCGTTCCCAACAGGATGATGCTGGTGCTGAATTCGGACAGCAATTCTCCGAAAGCCCATTCCGCAACACCGCTTCCGCCGGGGGTGGGAGAAATGCGCAAAAACATCCACAAAACGAATTGTTTGGAGAAAATCTGAACCTGCTGGAGAAAACCCAGGCTTAAAAACGCCTGTAGAATGAAATTGATCACCAGGAAGCGGGAAGACCAGGAGAAAACGGTTGCTCCGAAAGCCTTCAACCAGAATGAAAACGGCTCGTTCCGCATTTGCGAAGCTGTTTCGCTCACATCATTCCCTGTTTTTTCGGCACCTTTCCGGAAACGCTTCAGGAATGGAATGCGGGTGAAAAAGGTGAGCAGCTGGAAAACGAGTTTCGGGTAAAGCACAATGCTGGAAAACAACACCAGGCAGAGCAGGGTGAATACTCCGAATCCGCTCCAGAAAAGCGTCATCATCGATCCGTTCCCGGTGGAAGGAAATAACTGGTTTGCCGGGATGAACAGGAAGAGCAGCGGAATCACCACCACGTAGAATAAATTATCGAGAAAAGCCGTGAGAATCACAATGGCGGTAGCTCTTCCGAGCGCAATTTGTTCCCGGTTGAGGATGAACATGGCAACTGTTGCGCCGCTCATGACGCCGGGTGCGAGGGCAGAAGCAAATTCCCAGAGCATGATCACGTGAAAAGCCTGCGTCCAGGTGAGTTGTTTCTTCGTCAAAATCCGGATGCGGAGCATGTAGCCCAAATCCCGGCCAACCATGCCGAGAAGCGCCAGGAAAATCCAGAAGAACGTAGTGCTATTCCACGAAACATCGGAAAGCACCTGCAAGGCAGATTTTTGTTCGAAGTTCCCGTTTTTGGAGGGAATAAATTCCCGCTTGTCGGAATAATCGATCTTCTTGTTGTGGTTACTGTCTTTCCAGACAAACTGACCTTTCCCTTGTTCTACTTCGTGAAATTCGGTGCGGGTGAAACTGTAAATGAGGATTCCTCCTGAAATTGAAAGTCCAATCAGCAACGCGAGGTAAATCCTCCATTTGCTAAACGCTTTTTCAAAAGAATCACTCATCCGGGCTCAGTTCCAGTGTTTCTTCAATATCCCAATTGGCGCGCAGTTTCGATTTCAGATCAAAACGCACCACCTGTTCGGGTTGTGATTTGTTTAACCAGTTTCCGGTGTCCCATTGGTGATTTCCGTTCTTGTCGCGGATGCAGCGAATCTGGTACACTGCCGGAATCACCTTTTCCCAGGAAACAACCGAATCATTGGCCGTTTTGAAGAACGTGCGTACGGGAATGGTTCCATCCATCAGTTGAATGATCCAGTCGCCTTGCAAACTGGCAACACCGAGCTTGAGGTTCGACAGGTCGGATGGTCGGAGTGTTTTCAACTCCGTTTTGAGTGAATCATTCTGGTTGGATGCTCCTTTTAGCGCGCCGGATTTGAAATTGATCGAAAGGTCGAATGCCGTAGTTCCCAGTGGAATAATCCGCAGTTGATTTCCCGAAAGCACATAATTGTACTTCATACGGACAGCGATTTTGTCTTTGTCTTCCGCCACAATCAGGCTGGTATCAATGCTTTCGATCAGTTCATTCGTTTCGAACAGCAGCGTGTCGCCCAAAGTCCATGAACCTTTGTAGACCTTGTTCACAATCGTGAAATTCTTCTTCCGGTCTTTCAGAGGGATGATCTTCGTAATGGTGTCTGTGCCGTCTGTAAACGTATACACATCGTTTTCCACCACCGGAAGAGACAGTAGAACCGAATCCGTTTCGAAGCGCGTAATCACCCGGATTGGTTGTGTATTGATCACGAGTTGTGTTTCGTTGATGTCTTTTCCATACACATAGGCAACACCCGGATTGGCTGGTTTTACCTGGAGCTGTTTCACCGGATTTTTCGGTTTGGATGCCAGCAGATGGAAAAAAGTCGTGTCGCTGCTTGAAATAAGCGTGGAGGTATATGCGACATCTTCGGTTGCACCGGGCAATCGGTCTTTGTTCGAATCCAGGTAGGCAAACAGCTGGTAATTTCCCGCCTTCAGGTAGGAAAATTCGTATGCACCTCTTGCATCGCTTTTGCAAATATAGACCGGGGCTTCTTTGTATGGATCGCTCACCGAATCGTAGAGCCCAACCGTGAAGCCGTTGCAGGGTTTGTTGGAAAAACCATCCGTAATGACTCCTTTCACTTTCAGTGAATCGATCCGGTCTCCGGTTGAAAACACAAACTGGTGAATGGTATCGTTCTTCTCATTCAAATCTTTGATGGTTCCGTTGAGCTGAATGATGTACGTGGTATTCGGTTTCAACGTGCCGTCCCATTTGATAGTTACATCCCGTTTGCTGGAAGTAACAGTTAGCTTTCCTGCATTTGGATTCATGACCGCGGTGTTGGAAGGATCATTCAGCGTAAAGTATTCATCAAAACGTACGCGTAATTCCTGTTGATTGACATGCAGGGCTCCCTGCTCCGGATTTTGAGTTCCCGGAACGGGTCTGGCCGCACGGTTATCCGTAGGCCCTCCGGTCAGTGGAATCACTTCCGCACAACCGGCGATTATGAACAGGATGATTCCTAGAAACAGTGAGTACCGAGCCATTCGCAAAGTTCGTTTAAATGGTCTGCGTCGATCTGGTCGAAATCATTCAACGCGGAGCTGTCGACATCCAAAACAGCAACAACCCGGCCGTTTTTACGCACTGGTACTACAATCTCGCTCTTGCTGTCGCTGGAACAGGCAATGTGTCCGGGAAAAGCATCTACATCCGGAACAACCAGCGTTTCATCTTGTTTCCATGCTGAACCACAAACTCCTTTTCCGAAAGCAATGCGCGTACAGGCAATTGGTCCCTGGAACGGCCCCAATACCAATTCATCGTTTTCCACCAGGTAAAAACCAACCCAGAAAAAATCAAAAGTCATTTTGAGAGCAGCGGCTGTGTTTGCCAGATTTGCCGTTAAATTGGGCTCACCGGTACAAAGTGCCTTTGCTTGTGGGAGTAAAGTCCGATACTTTTCTTCTTTGGAAGATTGTGCAATAACTAATTCTTCAGCCATGAATGATAAAATGCGTTCCGAATGACGACGGATTTAATCTTTTAAACGAAGCAAAAAACCCGATCACCTGTTTTTCGGAACAGTACTGGGGCAAAGGTAAGGAATCCTATTCCTTATGTGTAAAAAATGAATTCTTTCCCGAAAAAAAACGAAAAAAAGCCCGAATCAAAACGATATTTTTACATAACTTAAATGGAAAACACGAAAAATATGCTTGACTTAAGCCAATTGGACAAGATTCTTTTTTTAGACATTGAAACCGTTCCGGAAGTATATGACTATGCCGATCTGGATCCGGAAACGACCAAACTATTCGATACCAAAAATGCACGCTACCTCACGGAAGAGAAAACCAAAGCAGATGTTTACAATGAAAAGGCAGGAATCTATGCCGAGTTCGGTAAAATCGTCTGCATTTCCGTCGGATTTGTTCACCATTCGGCAACCGGAAGGTCTATCCGCCTCACGTCATTTGCGCACGACGATGAAGAAACCTTGTTGCGCCAGTTTGTGCGCCTGCTCGAGAACAATTACAACACCCCGAAGCACTTGCTTTGCGGACATAACTCCAAAGAATTCGATATTCCATTTATTTGCAGAAGATTACTCATCCACGGGATCGGATTGCCAAATATCCTGAACCTCGCAGGAAAGAAACCGTGGGAAATTCAGCACCTGGACACCATGGAATTGTGGAAGTTCGGAGATTACAAAGCATATACCAGCCTGGCATTGCTGTGTCACATCTTCAAAATTCCTACTCCGAAAGACGATATTTCGGGAGCAGACGTGGCCCGCGTGTATTACGAAGAGCAGGATTTGAACCGGATCCGGATCTATTGCGAGAAGGATGTGATAGCGCTCATTCAGCTATTTTTGAAAATGAACGGCGAACCTTTGGTTGACGACGGAGAAATTCACGTGAAAGAATAATTTTTGCTTTCAAGGAGGTAAAGAGCTTGAATAGTTCAAAAGTTTAATGGTTCGATTTGAACTTTTGAACCTTTTAACCGGGTATGCTGAGCTATTCGAAGCATAAACCATTTTGAATGGTATTTATTCTTCTGTTGGAGTGAACAAAACTCATCATTACTTTTATCTTCGTATACTACTTTTATTAAAAACTACTTTATGAAAATGATCCTTTTTTGCCTGTGTATGGCAAGCTTTCATTTCCTGCAGGCCCAGGAAGTCATTAATTATCACGGTAAATCCATCACGATCCAGGGGCCGAAGTGTTTTTCAATGGAAATCAACGGAACCACACTGGAGTACCATCAAAAAATCGTAGACGATGATTTGTATGTGACAGTGCTTCGAAAAAGAGGAGACGGGGTCATTCACGAAATCAACGTACGCAAAGTGTCGGTGAAGGTCATTACGGACAATGTCTTCAAGATCGATTACCTGAACACCTACGGGGAAATGTATTCCTGTAAAGTATTAACGGATTTGAATAAAGTGCTTTCCACGGTGTATGAAAAATCGGGTGGAGGAAGTACCCGCGAAACAAACATCACCATTTATTTTTCCAACAAGCAGCAATTGGTCGATTTCATTGAAGAAATCAAAAAGAAAAGAGGATTTTGACAAGATTGTACAAAAGAAAGGTTCAGTGCTGGAATCAGAGATAACTTTTCAATTCTTTGCGCTTATCTGATTTGGAATGCTAAGAAGCAAAGAACGTAAAGTGAAATCTCCGGTATAAAGCGAAAGAAAAGAGTTGATACACTGCAAAAGAAAACCCCGATCCTGTATGCACGGGACCGGGGTTTTTTATTGATTTCAGTTTAAATGACTGTCTGCTTATTTCTTCACGAAAGTCAGCGTGCGCTGTCCGCTTCCGTCAACCATCTGGATCAGGTAAGTACCTGCAGAAAGGTTTGAAGTAGCAATGTAAACGAGGTTGTTTCCTTCGTTTGCCTGAACAGCGTGCTGCTGCAATCTTTTTCCTGTCAAATCCGTTACGTAGAACGTGATCTCGTTGCTTGAAGCGTTAGAGCTGAACGCAATCTGTACTTCATTGTCAGCCGGGTTCGGGAACAAGCTGATGTTTGCAACTGTACCCAAATCTGCCAATCCTGCAGTTACCGGCTCTTCGGAAGGAGAACCTGTATAAATATTGATATCGTCGATGTATACGTTGTTTCCACCACCTGAAGTGAACTGGAATTTGTAACGGAAATTGTCTGTCCAGAAAGCGCTGGTAACGTTCGTTACGTGAACCGTTAACCAATCTGCAGAAGTTGGAGTCCATGCAGCAGTTGCTGTGTTGGTTCCTGACATAGAAGTTGCTGTTACCGTTTTGCGGATTTCCCATGTTTCACCACAGTCTTTTGACAACAACACGCGCAAAATATCACTGTTGGTAGAAGTTTTCTTTCTGTACGCACACTTGAATGAAAGTGTTACTCCTGTAGCCGCATCGATCCCGGATAAATCAACTGCTTTTGCAGCCAGTTCATCTACTTGTCCGCTCGCTTCGTTCACGTTGGAAATCATTGCAGAGTTAGTCCCTGTTTTTCCGGCAGTATTGGTAACAACCCATCCGTTTCCACCCGCATTGTCCACAAACCAGTTAGGAGTGTTCAAAGTCGTCATGTTCTCAAAACTTTCGTAGAACGGAAGACCAGATGCCGCTGGCAATACCGTGATATATGCCGCAACATCAGACGTGCTGTTTGAGCTTCCGTCAGTTGCAACCAGTTTCACGGCGTAAGTTCCAGGAGTGTTGTATGTAATGGTTGGGTTCTGAGTTGCAGAGTTTGCCGGAGATCCTCCCGCAAATGTCCAGTTCCATCCTGTTGCTGCGTTGTAAGACTGATCTGTGAACTGGATAGATTCTCCTGCACAAATCACTGTGCGCGCAGCCGTGAATTTTGCAGTACATAACGTCGGTGCAGTGTCAATCCCCGTTGCCGTATGGTTGGCAGCTGTAATGATCTGGTTACGTCCACCGGTTGTGCTGATAATTGCCGCACGCATTCTCGCTACCTGTCCCGGAGTAAACATTTTGGAACAGTAAGAGTAATCCATGTAGTTTTCTACGTTGTCAACCACATCCGTTGTCCAGGAGCTGAATCCGCTTGGATCGTTGGTATCGTCACACGTATTGGAAGACAAGTTGCAGGAAGTAACACCGATACACATCGGCGTATCCTGAACGTGGTCATCTTCTCCACAGCTGGAAGCATTTCCAGGGTTGTTGTTATCACCCCAGGTATGAGAAAGGTTTAACCAGTGTCCTACTTCGTGAGTCAACGCGCGGGAGTTGGTTACACTACTTGTTCCGATTGATCCGGTGTATGTGTCCAGGATGAAAATCCCGTTGTAGTACATTCCCTGAGCATTTGCTGTAGACCCCCCCATCGGGTTGAAGGTATATCCCGCAGCTCCGCCGATTTCAGAAGCAACATAAATATTCAGGTACTTGGTATGAGGCCAAACTCCCTGGTAGATATCGTTTCCTGCAATCACGGCATTTACTTGTGCCTGACCACTGCTTCCGTCGTTTGTCAATGCAGTAACAGTTCGTGTGATCCCGTCAAAACAAGCACCGTTCGGAGCAATTTTAGCCAGTTCGAATTCGATTTCAACATCCGTCGGCATTCCCTGGAAAGGAGTCTGAACGTTTGCGGCATCTGCATTCAACTTGCGGTAATCGCGGTTCAGGATCGACATGGCATCCAAAATTTGTTCTTTGGAGATGTTTTCGGAACCATGATTGTGCAAAATGTGGAATACAACCGGAATTTTGTATACAGTCGACTTGGTCGTACTATTGTCACCTTTGGATTTCAGCTGAAGCTGGTTTTCAGTGGCCTGTTGTGCGGCTTCGATCATCGCAGCCATCACCGGATCTTGTTTCAGTTCAGCTAGTTTTTTGTGGGTAACACAGAATTCAACGTGTTCGCCTTCACGCGTATTCGTCTTGTCTAAAGTGCGAACAGGTTTTTGAGAGAAACTCCAGGAAGTAAGGAGAGAGATTCCAAGGAGCGCATAAAAATTTTTCTTCATTTTATTATTCAAGCTAGTTTTTACAATAAATGATTTAGAGAAGAGAGAAAAGTTGTAAAAACAATACAGTTCGATTGTCGAAAAGTACTTACTTTTTGAATAATGGGGGGTTGAAATTATTTTAACTGTTCCAATTGTTGATTGAACAGAAACAAAAGTACGCCTATAAAAACAAATTGCCCGGTAAATTTTACCGGGCAATTCTTAAAAAAAACTATTTTTTAACAAACTTAAAGGTTCTGCCTGAGTTTGAGTCATTCAGCTTGATGAGATACGTTCCGGCTGAAAGGTTTGCTGTTTCGAGAAGCACGATATTGGCTCCTTCCTGTGCATTTACCGGAATGGTTTTGATCACTTTCCCCGTCAGATCAGTCAGTACGAATACGACGTTGTTTGCTGTCTGGGAAGAGAAACTGATCTGAATCTCGTTTTCTGCCGGGTTCGGGAACAAGGTAACGTCCTGAAGCGTTCCGAGATCAGACAATCCCAAAACGATATCGTCAGACGGAGGTCCTGCGTAAATATTGATGTCGTCGATATATACATTGTTTCCGCCACCGGAAGTGAACTGGAATTTAAAACGGAAGTTTGAATTCCAGTAAGTACTTGTTACGTTCGTCATGTGAACAGTGATCCAGTCTGCCTGGGTTGGAGTCCAGCTTGATGAAGCTGTATTTGATCCCGACATCGTTGTTGCAGTCAATGTTTTACGGATATCCCAGGAAGTTCCGCAGTCACCTGTCAGCAATACCTTCAGCATATCATTGTTTGCGGAAGACACTTTGCGGTAAGCATATCTGAAAGACATCGTAACACCTGAAGTCGAGTTAACGCTGGATAAATCGATTGCTCTGGAGATCAGTTCGTCCGTTTGTCCGGTTGTTTGCCCGAAGTTTTCGAGTTTCGCAGAGTTTGTTCCGGTGTGACCTGCAGTTGTTGTCACTGCCCATGCATTTCCACCGCCGTTGCTCACAGTCCATGCCGGACTTGTCAGGTTGGTCAGTGTTTCAAATCCTTCGAAGAACGGAATACCTGTAGCAGCAGGAAGTACGGTAATGTACCCTGCAATATCCGAAGTGCTGTTAGAGCTTCCGTCGGTTGCAACCAGTTTCACAGCATAAGTTCCCGGAGTGTTATAAGTTACTGTTGGGTTTTGAGAAGCAGATGTAGCCGGAGTACCACCGGTAAACGTCCAGTTCCACCCGGTTGCAATGTTGTATGATTCGTCTGTGAACTGAATACTTTCCCCCTGGCAGACTACCTGTTTCGGTGCGCTGAATTTAGCCGTACACAAGACCGGTGCAGTGTTGGCTCCTACGGCAGCGAGGTTAGCAGCTGAAATAACATTTGCTCTTCCGGTAGAACTTTGAGTAATCGCGGTTCTCATACGATCCACCTGTCCGATGGTAAACATCTTGGAACAGTAGGAATAATCCATGTAGTTTTCTACGTTATCGATCTGGTCAAAACCCCAGTATGCGTTATCCGTGCTGCAGGTATTTGCCGTCAAAGCACAGGAAGTAGATCCTTTTGTTGCAGGAGTATCGTCCACACCATCCGAACCACAGCTTACGCCCGGATTGTTGGTTCCTCCCCAAACGTGGGAAAGGTTCAGCCAGTGACCAACTTCGTGAGTCAATGTGCGGCTTGTATAATCACTTGAAGTTCCGATGTTTCCGACATACGTGCTCAATACCCAGATTCCGTTCATCATGGAAGTAGCAGACCAGCTGGAAGGATTGGTGGTATATCCTGCCGCTCCACCGATATCCTGGCAGATAAATACGTTCATGTACTTATTCCCGGGCCATTGTCCGTTATACACATCGTTTCCTGCAATAATTGCATTCACCTGGGCCTGACCATCATCTCCGTTACTTGTCTGAGCACTCTGCGTACGGGTGATTCCGGAAAAACAAGCTCCGTTCGGTGCTTTGGTAGCCAGTGCAAACTTGATGTCCACTTTACTTCTCAAACTCTGGAATGGAGTCTGAATCGAAATCGTATCGGGGTTCAGCATGGCGTAATCCCGGTTCAGGATAGACAAGGCAGTCATGATCTGCTCTTTCGAAATGTTTTCAGAACCGCCGTTATGCAATACGTGAAAAACAACCGGAACAGTGTACTGAACTGCTTTGGTAGGACTGTTTTCTCCTTTTTTTGCCAGGAGAAGGTTGTTAAACTCCAGCTGATCCTGCACATATTGTTGCGCAAACTGCGGATTTAACATCAATTCATTCATTTTTTTGTGCGTCGTACAGTATTCGACGTTTTCCCCTTCACGCATGTTTTCCTTGTCTAACTTTCGTGCTGTATTTTGGGAGAATACAGAACCGGAAAAGCACATCGTCAGGGTTAGAAGAGTAGAGAATTGCTTTTTCATTATCAATAGTTCTAGCTAGTTTTATTAAATAGAGTTTTATTTTGAGTGGAACAAGTTACAACATTTGTCTGATAAATCGAACATTCAGTGAAAACTTTGTAAGCCATTTGCTTACAATTATTTAAAACATTCTTCACAATTCAATATCCCTGAGGGAGTAAACGACCTGGTTCAATACCGTGTGGTGCACCAGTTTGTAGAGCTTTTGTGAAACAAGTTCAGGGGAATAAAGCTGATTCGAATGCTTGTATTCCTGGAAACGTGCAACTTCCGAAAAAACGTCTTCGCTCACGGAACGGATTCCGGCTTGCATTTCGGTGTCAACCACACCCGGAGCAACAGACAAACAATGGAAATCCGGACGACCAAGCTGTTGTTCTTCCAGCTGGATGACCTGGCAGAACAAATCTACCGCCGCTTTGGAAGCACAATAGGATGCCCAGGAAGCAATCGGGTTTTTCCCGGCTCCGGAACTGATGAAAATAGCTTTAAAGGATTGGTCCTTTGGAGTGAGTTGAAGCAGGCGCTGTAAAAGAGTTGCTCCGGCAAAAAAGTTTACCTGCATCACCTTTTGGGGTTCGTCCGGTGAAAGCTTTTCGAAATAATTCACTTCCCCCAAAACGCCTGCATTGTGAATAAAAATCAGCGCTTCGGAACCCAGATCCGGTAAGGTGAGTTGTTCCACTTCAGCGGCTTGACTCAAATCACAAATCACTGCCGTGTAGTTTGCATGCGTAATCGTATGATTTCTCCCGATCCCGATAACGTGTTCTCCTTTTGCAAGGTAATTTTCGGCAACTGCTTTGCCAATTCCCCGCGATGTTCCTGTAATGATAACCATGTTTTTATAATTGAGAATTGAAAAGTTACAATTGAAAAGGATTGGATAACTGATATAAAGCTTTTCAATTATCCATTCTCAATTTTCAATTCGTGTATGTTTAGAACAAAAAAAGCGTTTCAACCGCTAATAGGGAGAAACGCTTTTAAAAATACATGTATTTGTGCTTATGCCAATGCTTGTTCCAAATCTGCGATGAGGTCTTCCACATCTTCCACACCCACACTCAGGCGCAATAAATTGTCTACCACTCCGGCTTTTTCACGCTCAGCCTTCGGAATGGAAGCGTGCGTCATCGTTGCAGGGTGATTGATCAATGATTCAACACCTCCCAGTGATTCTGCCAGTGAGAATACTTTGAAGGATGAAGCCACACGGTAGGTATTGTCAATGCTCTTGTCTTTCAGGACGATGGAAATCATTCCACCGAAATCACGCATTTGCTTTTTCGCAATTTCGTGGTTCGGGTGCTCCGGGAATCCAGGCCAGTAAACCTTTTCAATCGCCGGGTGATCTTTCAGGAAATGCGCAATTTTCTTCCCGTTTTCACAGTGACGCTGCATGCGCAGATGCAGGGTTTTGATTCCGCGCAGTACCAGGAACGAATCCATCGGGCCAGGGTTTGCACCCGAACTGTTCAGGATAAAATACAATTGTTCGTGGATCGCCGGATCATTCGTAATCAACGCTCCCATCACCACATCGGAGTGCCCGCCCAGGTATTTCGTAACCGAATGCATCACGATTGTCGCGCCCAGATCCAGCGGATTCTGCAGGTAAGGCGAAGCAAAGGTGTTGTCTGCAACCAGGATAATATTTTTTGCTTTTGCAATTCCCGCCAGTGCAGCAATGTCAATAATCTGCATTGTTGGGTTGGTTGGCGTTTCTGCCCAGATCAGTTTCGTGTTCTCATTGATGTAATGGTGCACATTTTCAGCATTTGTCAAATCAATGAAGTGAAACTTGATCCCGAATTTCTCATAGATTTTGGTAAACAGGCGGTAAGTTCCCCCGTAAAGATCGTCGCCGGTAATGACTTCATCGCCTGGCTTCAATAATTTCAGAACGGCATCCGTAGCAGCAACACCACTACTGAAACAAACACAGTGTTTCCCGTTTTCAAGCGCGGCAATGTTTGCCTGAAGTGCTTCACGCGTTGGGTTTTTCCCACGTGCATAACCATAACCTTTATTGACTCCGGGAGCTTCCTGCACATAGGTGGAAGTCTGGAAAATCGGAGTCATGATCGCTCCGGTCGTTTCGTCGGGGTGAACACCTGCGTGAATCGCTTTGGTGCCAAATTTCATATCTTGTTCTTTCATAGAAAAAGGGATTCTCTGTTGACTTACAAAGTTAATCTTTCACGAAAGAAACCAAGGGTATTCCTGAAAATAATTGAGTCCTTTGTCTCACAAGCGGTACGTCAGGTTCAGAACCAGGTTATTCTCCCGGAGTTTGTTGAATTCATTGGTTTGCAGCCTGACAAGATACAGGAATCCGGCTTCCACTTTCAGGCGGGGAATTAGGTCATATTCTACCGAGCAGCCGATCCTGTTCTGATCAAAGAAATGGTTGAGGGAGGTTCCGCCAATGTTGAGAATCAATTCATCATAAATCCCCAACTTCCATTTTTTAGTCAGGTTGTAGCGCAAACCGGTGCGATTTCGGAGGCGCAGAACCGGAAGTAGCGCGTTTTCGAAAATGCGGCATTCCAGTGCTGTACGGTTGACCAGGCTGGTTTTCCAAATGCTGCTTTTTTGCAATTCAACTGCGGCAGAAAACCGGAATTCGATTCCCGGCCGAAGGGTGTCGTCACCCGGGGATTGAATGGGTTTGTAGTTCAAGAAAAGCGCAACAGGGGAAAGCGAATATTTGACTCCTTCTTTGGGCTGATAATGAACCCATGTCCTGAAAGTAAAGAGGAGTTTTTTATCGAACAGGTTGTTATTGCTAAAACCATTCTGGCGTCTGTGCTGGAATTCAGCATCGACCTGTAATTTTTCTTCCACCGGAATAGCGAGTGTTCCCCTGAACCAGGAATTGAAATGCGTCTGAGCGCGTGCCTGAATCAGCCAGGGGAAACTGCAAATCAGAACCAGCAGAGGATGCGTGCGGAGCATGATGTTGCTTTAATGAGGAAGTTTTTCACGAAAGAATCCATACACCCAGGTTCCGGCTACAGCACTCAGCAGTGTGACAATAATCACCAGTGCTCCCGTTCCGATTTGTGCAAAAAGCGGCCCCGGGCAGGCTCCTGTTATCGCCCAACCCAGTCCGAAAATGAATCCTCCGTAAATTTGTCCTTTATTGAATTGTTTGGGATGGAATTCTATTTTCTCTCCATAGATCGTTTTGATATTGAATTTTTTGATCAGTCGTACTGAAATCATTCCGACCACGATGGCACTTCCGATGATTCCGTACATGTGAAAAGATTGAAACCGGAACATTTCCTGGATCCGGAACCAGCTCACCACTTCCGCTTTCACAAAGACAATTCCGAACAAAATTCCTACGATGAGGTATTTGATGTGGTGATACCACCGGTGTTGTAAATGACTTTCATTGATGCAGATTGCATCCATTGCACGGATTTCGTGTTCTTGCGCTGTTTCTTGATTTTCCTGCATGATTGGAGGGAATTTTAAAGTGAAAGAATGAATGGAAGGAGGAAATTGGCCATGAGCATTCCACCAGCCATAAAGCACATTGTTGCAACCAGGGATGGCCATTGAAGCGTAGACAGTCCCATGATGGCATGTCCGCTGGTGCAGCCGCCCGCGTAACGCGTTCCGAAACCTACGAGAAATCCTCCTGCTACCATCAGGATGAAGCCCCGGAGTGTCAGCAAGGCATCTGCATTCATGATCTCTTTTGGTACCAGGCTGCTGTAATCGTGAATCCCGTAGCCGGAAAGTTCCTTAACAAGTTTTGGGTTGACCCGGATGGGATTGGGATCCGCCAGGAACTGCATGGCTGCAAAACCACCGATCAGGATGCCTGCTACAAATACCAGGTTCCAGGTTTCTTTTTTCCAATTGTACTTGAAAAACGGGATGTTTGCAGGAATGCAGGACGCACAAATGTGTCTGAGTGAAGAGCTGATTCCGAAAGATTTGTTGCCCAGGATCAGCAAGGCAGGTACTGTGAGTCCGATTAAAGGCCCGGCAACATACCAGGGCCAGGGTTGTCTGATAAATTCTAACATACGTTGTTTGACTTTTTTAAAGCCGCGAAATTAAAAGCTAGACCTCAGCACTACTGCCACTTTTGTTACAGAGCTGCTTTTTTCACCTGCTAAAACAACAAAAGCACCATGAGTCACATGATGCTTCTTTTTGGGTAGTTGATTGTTTCCGTAACGAATCAGTCGTGGACTGCTAATTGATTTCGTAATTCAGCTTCTCTGATGATCCCTGCCTGTTCCCAAACCAGGTTTTTGCTTTTGTATAGTTTCAGGGTCGGAAGTGCCTGTACCCGGAGTTTTCGGCACAATCCATGATTTGCGTCCGCATCAATCCGTACCACGACCAGTTTGTCTTTCAGCTCCCGGGCGATTTCCTTTAGGGTTGGCTCCATTTTTTTACAGGGAATGCACCAATCAGCGTAGAAATCGACCAAAACCAGTTTGTCCGAATCGATCAAGTCCTGGTATTGCTGATCGGAGATCGTCTCTGTCTTTGAAACCGCAGCGGCGGTTGTTTCCGGTAATTTTTCCGCCCGCCAGGAAAGCATCCCGCCTGTGAGTTCATGCACGGTTTTAAAGCCTTTTTTGCGCAACTCGGCCGCTGCTGCGGCACTCCGTCCGCCACTCAGACAGTAAATAAATACCGGTTTCGAATGATCCAGGGTTGCTGCCTGAGAGCCGAAATCCGGGTTGTTCCAATCCATGTTGCGCGCCTGTTCGATATGGCCTCCGGCGTATTCTTCGGGAGTTCTGACATCAATGATAACAGCGTCTTCACTGGCTTGGAGCTGATCGGCAAATTCCCGTGCCGACAGCTTGTTTTTTTCGCCTGTGTTTGGTTCAGAACTGCACCCTAAGAGTAGTGTCAATAGCACGAAGGGAGAAAAGATTCGGATGTTTATGGCTTAGAGATTTTCGCGGATTAACCGTTCCAGTTCATTGGCAGGAAACACGCCGGATTGCCGCCATTTTAATTCTCCCTTTTTGAAAATGATCAGGGTCGGAACGCCTTTGATCCGGAATTGAGCCGCTGCTTGTGGATTTTTGTCGACGTCAATTTTTATGACGGAAGCTTGTTCACCGACACGTTCTTTCAGGTCTTCGAGAATAGGCCCCATCATCTTGCAGGGACCACACCAGGTTGCATAAAAGTCGACTAATACCGGTTTGTCCTGATTGATAATTTCTTGAAATGTCATACCGATTTGTTTTTGTCTTTTTGAAAAATAGAAAGAAAAAGTCCGCCCATGACCGCACCGTACAGGCTGCTATTAACAGGACTGGAAGTGATTGCACAACTTCCCGAACTGCACCCCACAAATTTCCAATAGAGGTAACCCGCTGTTCCTCCAATGGCTGAGCCGACGATGACGAGTACTTGTTTTTTGACGAACTTTTTCATAGATGACTGTTTTGGTTAATGCGATGTACGTTTACAGGTGTTGATTCCCACCAGGGTGTAAAGCGGACAAAAACTGACCAGCGAAGTGAGGAGGAAAATTCCTGCAACCACGCCGGCTACTATTGCCCAGGCTCCTTTCAGGATTCCGCTGAAGATAAGTATCGCGGCAATCAGTGCAACGACTACGCGGATCACCCGATCCGTTGTTCCCATATTCTTTTTCATGGCTTCTGTTTTTTTACCAGTTGAATAAATACTTCTGAATCTTTCCGGGGCGGAATACTGTTATAACAGGTTTCCATCGTCCGGATATGGAAATGCGGTTCGAAAACCGGTTTGTATTCGCAGGGACAACCACCGAAAGGCGGGCCTTCCTGCTCAAATGTTCGATCAAACAATAGACCAACCAGCTTGCCGTTTGCATTCAGGAGAGCTGCCATTTTCTCAGTATACTCCTTTCTCCTGGAGGGAGGAATGGCACAGAAAAACGTTTGTTCGAGTACCAGGTCATACCGGCCTTCATGCCGGAAGAAGTCTTCGCAAATGACTTTTATCGCCGTTGTTTCACTGAATTTTTCTTGCAATAATTCAACGGCTTTCGGTGCAATATCGATTAACGTAATATTCGTAAAACCATTGGCTAGTAAGTATTCAGCTTCGTAAGCGTTGCCGCAGCCCGGAATCAGGATTGCCGCATCTTTGTGCGGATATTGCGCCATGTATTCCGTAATGGCGGGAGAAGCAAAACCGATATCCCAACCGGTTTTGCTTTGTTCCCAGCAGTTGTTCCAGTAATCCCGGTCAAGCGGACGATCACAGTGAGTGACGCAGCATAGTAACTCTTTTTTGCTGTTATCCATTTTTCGCCTGATTAACTTGTTGCCAGGTTCCGCCGTTGATGACGTTCTGAAATCCGCTTCTTTCCAGGATCTGTTTTGCCTGTCCGCTTCGGGCGCCGCTTCTGCAAAAGACAACGATGCTTTTTTTATCGCGGAATTTGGCGAGTTGACCCTGGATGCTGTCTAACGGAATATTGACCGCCCCTCTTACGCTTCCAGAGGCAAATTCTGCCGGCGTACGCACATCTACCAAAAATGCACCGCTCCGAATGGCTTCAGCAAGTTGTGCGTTGTTGCCCCCGAATAAATTTTTCAATGATTCAAACATGATCTGATCGTTTAATGTGTTTATTTAATGCTCATTCAATACTTTACTTTGACATACAAAGTCGGTTCTGGGAATGCCGGTTTTTGCAATGGCATTGAAACCTCCTGCCACTTCCGTGAAATTCCGGTAACCCCGCGCCTGTAGAATGCTTGCCGCAATCATGCTGCGGTAGCCGCCGGCGCAATGCAGGTAAAAATGTTCCAGGGGATCTACATCTTTGATCCAGTCATTGATGTATGCCAATGGTTTGCTGTATGCGTCTTCCACATGTTCGGCGGCATATTCACTTTCTTTGCGTATGTCGATGATTTTGCTTTTACCGATTTTTACTTCAGAAGCAAACTGTTCAGCCGGAATACGGTTGATGGTGTCTGTTTCTTTCGCGGCATGAACCCAGCTGTCAAAACCTCCTTCCAGGTGACCCAGGATGTGGTCGAATCCAACACGGCTCAATCGCGTGATTGCTTCTTGTTCTTTTCCGGGATCAGTGACCAGTAGAATGGGTTGATTCACGTCAGCGATCAAAGCTCCCACCCAGGGAGCAAAATCACCGTCCAGCCCGATATTGACAGACTGCGGGATGAATCCTTCCGAGAATTCCTGCGTAGAACGGGTGTCGAGAATCAATGCTCCGGAGCTTTCTGCAACCGCTTCGAATTCACCCGTGGTCAGAGCCTTCATGCCGTGACTCAGTACCTGGTCGAAACTTTCGTATCCCTTTTTGTTCATCGCCACATTCATTCCGAAATAAGCCGGAGGAGGAAGTAATCCGTTTGTAACGGCCTCGATAAAAGCTTCTTTATTTGGCTGATTCAGGGCATAGTTCATTCTTTTTTGATTTCCCAGGCTGTCAACCGTTTCTTTCATCATGTTTTTTCCGCACGCCGAACCCGCTCCGTGTGCAGGATATACGGTAATGTCATCCGGAAGCGGAAGAATTTTGCCATAGAGGCTTTCGTATAGCAACCCAGCCAGTTGTTCCTGGGTCATGTGTGCTGCTTTTTGCGCCAGATCCGGCCGGCCGACATCTCCCAGGAACAGGGTGTCTCCGCTGAAGAGTGCCGTTTCTTTCCCGTTTTCATCCAGGAGCAGGAAGCAGGAACTTTCCAGTGTATGACCGGGTGTATGCAAAACTTTGACCTGAATTTTTCCGATGGAAAAAACCTGGTTATCCGTTGCAACAATGGCATCAAACTCCGGTTGAGCCGTTGGACCATAAACGATCGGAGCCTGGGTTTGTTTACTTAAATCGAGGTGACCACTCACAAAATCCGCATGGAAATGGGTCTCGAAAATGTATTTTAAGGTTACTCCATCTGCTGCCAGACGATCCAGATAGGGTTGTGTTTCTCTTAACGGGTCGATAATTGCTGCTTCACCATCGGAGACAATGTAGTATGCTCCCTGTGCCAGACATCCAGTGTAAATTTGTTCGATTCTCATGTGATTGTTACTTGTTATTTATTGAATGTTATGTCATGCAAAGTTGCAACAAAGAGGTTGTTCCTACAGTTACTTTAGTTACATAAGTCCTTCGGTGTAAGAGAATATCCGGAAATAAACTGAAGAGTGGAAAAATATCGCAACAATGTTGCATTATTGAAAGGGAAATGCCTATTATTGCAATTAAGTTGCATTAAAAAGATGATTCATGATTCCTCAAACCTTTGATAGTTGGAAAGCTTGTTTGGTTGAAGCCTGCGGCATAGCGCTAACTCCCGAATTTGCGGCAGAACGGCTGTCGGTATACCTCGACCGGTCGAATCCGGAAACACAAAAATTTGCCGCATTATATGGCGAACATCATTTGAACAACATCATTGCCTGGTTTCAACAAGTATGAACTCGAATCGACCAACAAAATTACCCGTAACAGTGTTGAGCGGGTTTCTCGGAGCGGGAAAAACAACCCTGCTGAACCACATTCTGCACAACCGGGAAGGAATGAAAGTAGCCGTTATTGTGAACGATATGAGTGAAGTAAATATCGATGCAAAGCTGGTTGCCAATGAAAACACACTTTCCCGGACAGAGGAAAAGCTGGTGGAAATGAGTAACGGCTGCATTTGCTGTACGCTACGGGAAGACCTGATGGCAGAAGTGGAAAAATTGGCGAAAGAAGGCCGGTTTGATTACCTGCTGATTGAAAGTACGGGAATCAGTGAACCGGTTCCGGTGGCACAGACCTTTGCGTTTGTAGACGAAGCACAGGGGATAGATCTTTCCGCGTTCAGCTACATTGACACGATGGTAACCGTGGTGGATTGCTTCAACTTTTTCCGGGATTTCGGAACGGATGAATTGCTGGCAGACCGGAAACTGACTGATTTGGAAGGGGATTGCCGCACCATTGTCAACCTGTTGACCGATCAGATTGAATTTGCCAATGTGATTCTCCTGAATAAAACCGACCTGGTGGATGCCGGAACGGTCGGATTATTGAAAGCAGCCATTCAGAAGCTGAATCCATCTGCGAGAATCCGGACAACTTCCTTTGGGAAAGTGGCCTTATCGGAAATCCTGCACACGGGGTTGTTTGATTTTGATGAAGCCAGCCAATCTGCGGGCTGGCAGCGGGAATTGGCAGCGGAAAGTCATACTCCGGAGACCGAAGAATATGGAATCAGTTCCTTGGTGTTCCGCGATCACCGTCCGTTTCACCCGGGGCGTTTCTGGGAGTACCTGAATAACGGCTACCCGCCGGGAGTGATTCGGGCAAAAGGATTATTCTGGCTGGCATCCCGGCCGGATGAAGCGATTAGTTTTTCACAAGCCGGAGGTTCGTCGCGGATTGAGCGCGCTGGAGTCTGGTGGAGCAGTATTCCGGTGGAAGAACGTGAAATGCATGCAGCGTATGCAGAAAATAAAAAATACCTTGAAAGCAAATGGGATTCCTGCTGGGGAGACCGCTTAAATGAGTTAGTGTTTATCGGGCAGGATCTCGATAAAGAGAAGATGATCCGGGAACTTGAAAACTGCCTGTGGCAGGAACAGGAACCCGATATACTGCAAAAACAGGTTCGGATCGATGATCCGTTCCCGGTTAACAGGTGAGGTGTAACAAAGCAGAATCCTGCTTCTTAACGGAGCAGGATTTCTTTGAATACGATATATACTCCCATCACCAGTACAAACCAGCCGAATGCCGGTTTCAGACGCGCACCATTGATCTTTTTGGAAAGAGCCATTCCGATGAAAATACCCACCAGTGCAAACCCGACAACAGAGAGGAGAAAGCTCCAGTTAATTTCAAAAGCATGCAGGGAAAACAAAAATCCGATCAGGGAATTAATGGTAATGATGACCAGTGAAGTTCCAACTGCTGTTTTCATCGGGAGTTTCAGAAAATTGACCAGGGCCGGAATAATCAGGAACCCTCCTCCGGCTCCAACAAGTCCGGTCACAAAGCCGACAAATAATCCCTGGAGTATCAGGAATGACAAGTTCATCTTTTGCGGGTAGGATTCCACCGGATTCCGGTTTTTACGAATCATACCATAAGCCGCAGCAAGCATAAGGAGGGCAAATAAAAGCATGAGCAGCACATCTTTTGTAATCGTGAAGGATGCACTCCGGAAAATAACCCCGGGAATAGCCGGCACAACAAACATGCGGGTCAGAAAAATCATCAGAATGGAAGGCAGCCCGAAGGCAAGAACCGTTTTTCCGTCCACCAGTTTCTGCCGGAAGTAAAAAACAGAGCCTGCGAGGCTGGTGGTTCCGACAACAAAAAGGGAATAAGTAGTCGATAAGACCGGATTCACACTGAAAAGATAAACCAGTACCGGAACCGTGAGAATGCTCCCGCCTCCACCGATAAGTCCCAATAATAGCCCGATAAAGATAGAAGCGAAGTAACCAGCGATGTCCATTTTGTTGAATTGATTCCGCAAAATTGAATCAATTCAACAGCAACAACAGTTACTTTGGTTACACAAGCGTGATTTTATTCCGTCCCAATTGAACCACACCGTTTTCTTCCAGCTGTTTCAATAACCTGGAAACAACCACACGGGCAGTTCCCAGTTCGTTGGCGAGCTGCTCATGGGTGATCTGCACCAGCTTGCTACCAGTGAGTTCTGCTTTCTTGTTTAGAAGATTCAGCAGGCGCTCGTCCACCTTTTTGAATGCAATGGCATTGACAATTTCCAAAAGTTCTTCGAAACGTTTGTGGTATAAGCGGAAAATATAATCCAGCCATTGCGGGTATTCCTTGATAAACAGGGAAACCTTTTCGACCGGGAGAAACAGGATTTCAGCATCTTCCTCTACCTCGGCTTTTACCTTGCTGGTCTCGTTGTGCATACCGCCCAGGAACGACATGATGCAACTTTCACCGGCCTTGATGTAATACAGCAGGATTTCTCTTCCGTCTTCTTCCGTCCGGATGACCTTGAGTGTTCCTTTGATGACAATCGGAATGGAACGGATATGAGCATGTTCGTTTAGGATAACTTCACCCGCACGATACGTTTTTGCAATGCTGTATTGCTGTAGTTTTTGCACCAGCTCGGGAGAGGTTTTGAATGCGTCGATTTGTTCCAGGTTTTCCATGAATTAAAAGTACGATTTTTTCGGTCGGGGCTGACCGCTTTCCGCAGAATGCTGTTTTAATCCGCTCCTTTTCACTATTTTCGCTCATTCGGATTCAATGGATTTTTCACAGCAACATATTGCCGATTTCATTCATGCCCTGTCGGATATGCCCGTAGCAGATTCGCTGGTCAACCTGCCGGAGTCTTCTGCTGGAATGATTCATTTGGAAGCACTTCCCGACAAGCAATGGTCGGTGCAGGCAACCGGAGTGTGGAAATCGGTGTGGCAAACCGCATCCAGGTTCCGCCGGGAAGCAGACGTGAATTCCCTCTGCCTGATTTTCGGAGTGGTGCATTCCCGCATTCCCGGACGCGAATCGAAATCTCCTTTGTTGATCATTCCTCTGAACTGGCAGTATCAGCGCATCACCAACTCTCTGCAACTCGAATTGAACGAAGCAGGAGTGGAAGTGAATCCGTATATCCGCTTTTTGTATTCCGAATTGTCGGGAGAACCACTCGGGGAATTTCCGGAAGATTGGTCGCCGGAAGAACAGTTTTCGGAAATCAAACAACTGTTGGAGGCTTTGAATCCGGATTGCAGCGTTGAAAAGGAATTTGTCATCGGAAATTTCCATTACCACCGGTTCCACCTGTTGCGCGAACTGGAAGGAATCGAAAAATCAGATGCTCCGAAACCGCTGGTGAATCAGCTGCTCGGAAACGACTTCGGAACTCCGGAGCACTTGAATCTGCCGGAAGGATTACTCAGTCCGTCGGATATAGACCAGTTGCGGGTGTTCGATACATTGAAAGAAAAAAACGTTCTCCTGCAAGGACCTCCTGGAACTGGTAAATCGCAGGTTTTAATCAATATTCTCGGAAAATCGATCAAAAGCGAATTGAAAAGCTTAACAGTTTCCGAAAAACGGGTGGCACTGGAAGTCATTCTTAAAAAACTATCAGAATGTAACCTGGATGCTTTCGCATTTGTAATTCACAGTCAAACCCGGTCATCCGATTTGCTGAAACAACTCAAAACTACCTGGAACCTGCTGGAAGCTTCAGCTTTTGATTCGGGGAAAAACCTGCACCTTTCCGAACAACTGTATGCAAACCTGCAATTGGTACTCGACCGGCTGAACCTCCCGGACTACTTTTCCGGGGTCTCCTACGAGAACTTCTGCGATTTGGTGCAGGAAACACCGCTTGATGAAAGCAGATTTTCGACATTGGCTCCACCCGTAGACGAATGGCTGAAAGTGAAAAGTACTGTCCGGGAGCTGGATCAAAAACTCGGGGGTTTTTCCAGATTGAACGGCCTGAAACCGCGTTTTTTCGAACAATGGAACGGCGATCAGTTGGTGAAAGATATCCGGGAGAAATGGAACAATTTGCAGAAAAAACTGGGGCTTACTTCCCTGAAAGATCTGGATCAGATGATTTCCGTATTGGGACGTTGTCAACTGGTCGAAAACGAACACTATAAAGTATACAGCAGCCTGGTATGGAAACCGCGCGAATGGAAGAAATTCCAAAAGCAGGTACAAGCTTTTTCCGAACTGGAAGAACAACTGAACCGCGAAAAACAGGAAGTTGAAATCTGGAAACAAACGCCATCCAAAAGCCAGCTGGAATCCTGGGATCAGGCTGCTTCGTGGCTGCAGCTCCGGAAACGGAAGAAAGCCATTTCCCGCTTGTTGAAAGACGATTCGGTGTTGCCCGAAATCGCCGTTTCAAACTGGAAAAGTTACCTCGTAATCCTGGAAGAGTGGAAAAGCCTGGCGCGCTATTTCTCCGATCTGGGACTCAATCCGGTGAAACACGAACTGAATTTGGGACTGGTTTATGCTGCTTCATTGGAGCGGGAAAGCGGAACCTTGCTGAGTGAAATTGCAAGCTGGACTTCGGAGAAAAGACGCGCAGTGATTGCATGCGGTTCCGAATTGAACGCCTTACAAACAGCCTGGACGCAGTATTTCATGCGCGATGAAAATACGGATCCGGAAGCATTTCTGCTTCAGAAAGAACAGGATTTTGTGGTGCTCAGCGCAGCATACGAAACCCTGAAAAGGTTGCCGGCTTTCTTCTTTGAATTGATCGGACAGGTTGATTCCTGGCAGGAATTTCAGGCGCTGGTGCTCTTCAGTGCGCTCCGGAAAATCGAATCCCGGAACCCGGAATTGATTCAATTCTCCGGTCAGATATTGTACGAACGCCTGGATCAACTCATTGAAACGGAAAACGGCGAACAAAGCGATTTTGCGGCATCCATCCGCTACCGGATCTGGAAGCGCTTTGAAGCTTTTGAAACCCTCCTGCGCACGCCGGCTCAAAAGCTCACCCCGGAACAAAAAGAACAGAAAGTCCGTTTGAAAAAGGGGAAAGCCATCCTGGTGAAAGAATTTGCCAAAAGCAGAAATCACCTCGCGATCCGTAGGCTGCTGGAAAGTGAAGCGAAAGAATGGATTCAGCTCTTAATCCCCGTTTGGTTGGCAACTCCCAACCAGGTGGCTGATCATTTTCCACTCGAAGCCGGTTTATTCGACCTCGTTTTGTTCGATGAAGCAAGTCAGATTCCATTGCCGAATGCCCTGGGATCGTTGTTTCGTTCCAAACGGGCCCTGGTTGCAGGAGACGAACAGCAAATGGCTCCGACCAATTACTTCGGGAAACACTTCGGGTTTCACGACCTGCTTCACCAGGCGGCGTATTACTTCGAAAAAGTACCGCTTCGTCATCATTACCGCTCCGAAAACAGCGATTTGATCCGCTTTTCCAACACGCATTTCTACAAAAACGAATTGATCGTCTACCCTTCGGTTTCCGAAAAACAAGTCTTGTTTCACCACGAAATAGCAAACGGAATCTTCGATGAACGCCGGAACAGGGTTGAAGCAAAAGCCGTTGCCACTTTCCTGGAACAATTTCCGGAAGGAGAAAACAAAACCGTCGGGATTGTTGCTTTTTCGGAGGAACAGCTAAAAACCATTTGGTCGGAATGCACCGAACGCGTTCAGGAATGGATTTCTATCGGGCAGGAAGAAGGAACGCTGTTTTTCAAAGCGCTCGAAAACGTGCAGGGCGACGAAGCAGACGTGCTCGTTATCAGTCTCGGGTATGCCCGGAACCCGGATGGTGTGTTTCACATGCGCTTCGGGCCGCTAAACCAGGCCAACGGCTACAAACGCCTGAATGTCCTGCTGACGCGGGCGAAGAAAGAACTGCACTTTTTCAGTTCGGTTCATTCGCGTGATTTCCAATTGTCGGAAAACGAATCCGTGAACCTGTTGCGCAAATTCTTACTGGACCTGGAAGACAACCACTCCCGCATATCTCATACGGTTTTCCCGTACGACCTTCCGGTAGAAACCGGAGATGGAAATACGGCTCGTCTCCGCCACATCCATGCAAAAATTCCCAACTCGCGGGATTTGGTCACCTTTCACCGCCTGATGAAACAGCGCGGCTGGAAGTTGCTGTATGCTTGAAAAATGGTTTATTTCAAAATTGGCATCCCGATAGCTGTCAGGACGTAATTTTTTCCCGTATATTACCACCTTGTTACAGACTTATCGAACTGAAAATGAAAAAACTATTCTCCTCTCTGTGGTTTATTTCACTCGTTGCATGGGGTTTCGGTCAAACCGATCTCACAGCTGTTCAGCAGTATTTGCAGCAGCACGCTTCTCAATGGAATTTGAAATCAACCGACTTTGCAAATCTTGAATTTGTTTCCAGCGCTTCCTCCAATGCTCCGGGAACGAAACACCTGAAAATCAGGCAGACCAAAAACGGCTTTCCGGTCGAAAACGGTTTCGGGATCGTTACGGTTAAAAACCAGGAGGTTGTTCACGTGACTTCGAACTTTGTTCCCGTCACAGCGAATCCGGCAAATCAACCGGTGCTTTCGGCAGAAGATGCGGTGAAAAAAGCATTGGATCACTTGTCTTTGCCTCATACGACACTGAAACTGCTGAAAAACGATCACAACAGCTTTTTATTCGCAAAAGAAGGCTATTCGAAAGAAGATATCCCGGTCAAATTGGTGCTGGGAAACAACAACGGACAATTGCTTTACTTGTGGGATTTAAGCATCTACCCGCTCAATTCCGAACATTGGTGGTCGCTGAGATTGAATGCCCAGACGGGAGAAGTGATCTTTCAAAACGACTGGATTTCTCATTGCTCGTTTGAACACTGTGAAGAAGAAGCACATGCAAACACGCAGCAGCCATTTAGGAGTCCGCCACCACCTCCGGGAGCGGATCAATACCTCGTTTATGCGCTGCCGTTGATTAGCCCGGCACATGGCAACCGAAGTATGATCGTAAACCCTTCCGATCAACTATTTTCACCTTACGGCTGGCACGATACGGATGGTGTGATGGGAGACGAGTATACCATTACGAGAGGAAACAATGTGTATGCTTCTGACGATATTGACGACGATGATATTCCCGGATATTCCCCGGATGGCGGAGCAGCTTTGGACTTCGATTTTCCGTATGATTCTGCGGTCGGTGTGCAGGGGAACCTGGACGTAGTGATCACGAACCTGTTCTACATGAACAACATGATGCACGACATCTGGGCGCACTACGGCTTCGACGAGGAAAGCGGGAATTTCCAGGAAATGAATTATTCCGGAGCAGGACTCGGACAAGACTTTGTGTATGCCGATGCGCAGGACGGAAGCGGAACCAACAATGCCAATTTCGGAACACCTCCCGACGGACAAAATCCACGGATGCAAATGTACCTCTGGACTTCGAACAACGTTCCGGATTTACTTTCGGTAAACGCGCCCGCTTCGTTGGCAGGGTCTTACTCTTGTTCCACGGCCGGTTTCGGCCCTCCGGTTCCTTTTACCCCGATCACAGAAGATGTGGTGCTCGTACTGGATGACGGAACTGACCCGAATGATGGGTGTGGTGTGATTTCCAACGGCGCGGCGATCTCCGGAAAAATTGCGTTGGTAAGAAGAGGAAGTTGTACGTTCGCTCAAAAAGTAGAAGCCTGCCAAAACCTCGGAGCAGTTGCCGTCATTGTGATGAACAATACCGGAACGGGAACCCAGGCCATGGGAGGAAGTTCCAGTACAGTGACGATTCCGTCCATCATGATTTCAAAACCAAACGGAGATGCGTTTGTGACCCAAATCCAGGGTGGAACCACGATCAATGCAACGATCGTAAACCCGGGAGATTTGACAGCAACTGATTCCGACCTCGACAACATGATCATTGCACACGAATACGGACATGGAATTTCGACCCGTTTAGTGGGTGGAGCAGACCTGGCTGATTGTTTGTATAATGAAGAACAAATGGGAGAAGGCTGGTCAGACTGGTTCGGGCTGATGCTGACCCAAACAGCTGCTGATCAGGCGGGAGACGGACGCGGAGTAGGAACCTATGTCATCAACGAACCGAACAATGGAACGGGAATTCGTCCTGCACCGTATTCCACCGATTTTGCAATCAACGGATATACGTATGCGAATACGAACAGCCAGGCATTGACCATGCCGCACGGAATTGGTTTTGTATGGGCAACGATGCTTTGGGATTTGAACTGGGCCCTGATCGAAGAATATGGTTTTGATCCGAACCTCAAAACAGGAACCGGAGGAAACAACATGGCGATGAAGCTTGTTATTGAAGGATTGAAGTTGACGGCTTGCGAACCCGGTTTTGTGGATGGCCGCGACGGAATCCTGGTGGCAGATGAACTGCTCTACAACGGAGCGCACAAATGCCTGATCTGGAAAACTTTTGCCCGAAGAGGTTTGGGATATTCCGCAGACCAGGGAAGTTCGGATGACCGTTCGGACCAGGTAGAAGCTTTTGATTTACCACAGGAATGCACGCTCGGTTTGCAGGAAAACAAACAATCTTCGCTCCAGGTATTCCCGAATCCTTCGAATGGCGTGTTGACGATTAAGCATGCAAATGAAGGAATTCAATCCGTTGAATTGATTGATCTGAGTGGAAAAACCGTTCTGCAACAGTCCGTTTCAGGGAATGAGATCCGTGTGGAAATCAGTTCGCTGAAAAAAGGATTGTACCTGCTGAAAGTGCTTTCTGAGAAAGGATACGAAGTAATCCGGGTTGAGAAACTGTAGCACGATTTTTGTTTGAAAGGGTGAAAACCTTGCTTTCGATGAGAAACCTCCTGATTTGCTCTTTTTTAGGGGCCGCATTGTTGTATGCGATTTTACATGTTCCCGGAAAGGAAAAAAGATGGGTAGCGGTTCATTTTCCGGGAAATCCGGGTCTTGTTCTGAATCCGCTGGATGCCATTTTGGGCGAAAAACGATTGGACGACGGCACGTTCCGGAAGGCAAATTTTGATTCGATTCTGCGGATCAGGGCTTCTTTTCTGAAAGATTCATCTGAGTTGTACACCGTTCGGGAAATAACTGAAAACGTGTTTTTACTGACCCGGAAAAAATTCTATTACGATAACCGATGCTATTCTTTGTTGGTGAAAACCAGTGGAGATTCCATTTGTGCTTTTCATGTAATCAGTGATTTTCCCGTAAAAGGTGCTGTGTACGCGGATGAGAAAATCTACACAATCAGTGATGATTACGATGAAATACCCAGTCCGTGGCATGCGACCTATACCGTAAAGGTCACGTGTTATGATTTACATTTCCGGGAACTATGGGTGACTGCTTCCCTGCCCAATAAAGGGTATTTCTTTTACGGAACCAGTCTCGAAAGGAAAGAGCATAACCTGTTGGCAGGGATTGTTGTTCAAAGCGAGGGAAGCTCCACGATGTGTACAACGAGTTATCGGGTCAAATTAGCAATGTCCGGAGAACTTTTGCCGGAAAAAACAGAATATATAGACGGATATGGATGCGGTCCGGAGCTGCGAAGGGATGAAGTGCCGCTACTGTTCCGCCATGAAAAAACACCTATTCGCTGATCTTTTGAAACAGAACGTTCTGAAGCGATCCCATGTTGTAGGACCTGACTTCTGAATCGGATGGCCCTTTCTTTCCCGCAGTGACTTCGAAATACAGGGTGTCGCCGCGCAATTCGTAGGTGGAAGTGAGCAGGATTTCTTCCGTTTCGAATACGGAAATCAAGCGATTTACGAATAGATATCCATCTATTTTGATATCGTCACCTTCATCTGTCTGGTACCGGTTTTTCCCTTTGTATATCAACTGATACGGCTTCACAAGAGGCAGTTTTTTGGACAAATAATTCATTTTCCATCCGAAAACAGAATCATTTTGCTGTGTTACTTCCAGGACTACCGGAACGCTATCAGTCAGTTTACCTTGCGTGTACATGTACATGGTTCCTTTCCAGCGTCCTGCACACCGGTTCCCGAAATCACTTTGTGCGAATGTGCTGTTTGAAAGCAGTATCAGCAAGGTGATATTCAACAATGCGAAGATGCTTCGTTTAATGCGCATCCAGCCAGTTTTCAGCTAATTCCATTTCCACCTCCATCGGGACAGAAAGCGAAATGGCGTTTTCCATGGCTTCCTTCACCAGTTTTTTCATGATTTCCTGCTCGTCGTTGTGTACGTCGAATACCAATTCATCGTGTACCTGCAAAATCATTTTCGATTGCACGTTTGCTTCCTTCATCGCTTTGTCAACTGCCACCATGGCGAGTTTGATGATATCCGCAGCCGAACCCTGGATCGGGGCATTGACCGCATTTCGCTCGGCAAAACCTCTCACAACCGCATTTGCTGAATTGATATCCGGCAAGTAGCGGCGGCGCTGCATGATCGTTTCCACATACCCGTTTTCACGTGCATCCTTCACCGCTTTGTCCATGTAGGATTTAATGGTCGAATACTGGGCAAAGTACGCATCGATGATTTGTTTTGCTTCCGTACGGCTGATTCCCAGGTTTTGGGAGAGGCCGAATGCCGACTGTCCGTAAATGATTCCGAAGTTCACTGCTTTGGCAGCGCTACGCTGATCTTTCGATACTTCGTCCAGTTCCAGGTGGAACACTTTTGCCGCAGTTGCGCGGTGAATATCCAGTTTGTCTTTGAACGCCTGGATCATGTTGGTATCGTTTGCCAGTGCAGCGATGATGCGCAATTCAATTTGGGAATAATCCGCTGACATGAGTTTGTAATCTGCCGATCGGGCAATAAACGCCCTGCGGATTTCCTTTCCGCGTTCGCTGCGGATCGGGATGTTTTGGAGGTTCGGGTTGTTGGAACTCAAACGCCCCGTAGCCGTAACGGTCTGCATGTAGCTCGTGTGAACTCTGCCGTCGACCGGATCTTTCATGGTCGGAAGCGGATCCACGTAAGTCGATTTCAGCTTCTTCATCTGGCGGTAATCCAGGATCAGCGGAATGATCTCGTGGTCGTTTTTATGTTGCTGCAAAATATCTTCCGACGTGGCATATTGCCCGGTCTTTGTTTTTTTCGCTTTGGAAGAAATATTCAGATGTTCGAACAGGATATCACCCAATTGTTTCGGAGAATCCACGTTGAAATCAACTCCAGCCAGCTCCTTGATCTTCTTTTCCAGTTCAGTTGTTTCCTCCGCCAGTTGCTTCGAATAGGCTTCCAGGTGTGGGATATCAATCGCAATTCCTTCTTCTTCCATTCCCGCCAATACCGAAACGAGCGGCATTTCCATGTCGTAGAACAGTTTTTTCAGGTGATCTTTCTCAATCTGCGGAGCGAAAAGCTGTTTCAGCTGGAAAGTAATATCCGCATCTTCACATGCGTAATCACAAATCGCTTCAGGAGCAAGATCGCCCATATTTCCCTGGCCTTTTCCTTTTTTACCGATCAATGTTTCGATGCTGATCGGAGTGTAATTCAAATAGTATTCTGCCAGGAAATCCATTCCTTGTTTGGATTCCGGCTGGATGAGGTAGTGCGCAATCATAGTATCGAACAAAGGCCCGTCGAACCGCACACCGTAACGATGCAGTACCTGCATGTCATACTTCATGTTGTGCGCAATTTTTTCAATCGATTGGTGTTCGAAGAACGGTTTGAACTCGTCTACAATCGATTGAGCTTGCTCCTGGTCTTTCGGAACGGCAACATAATACCCTTCACGCTCTTTGAATGAAAAAGACATTCCTACCAGCTTGGCATGCAGTGCATTGACATCCGTTGTTTCCGTATCAAAACACACGGATTTTTGGTTCAGTAATTTAGTTAGTAACGCTTTACGTTCTTCCGGAAGCGTTACCAAATGATACGATGGTTTTTCCGTTGCAATCGTTTTCACACCGCTGGTTGGTTGCGCCTGCTGCACCTCTACCAGGCTTTGCGTTCCGAACAGGTCGAGTTGTCCGTTTTCATTGGGAACTGCGGTCACCACAATCTCTTCTCCCGTCACGCGTTTGGCGAGGTTGCGGAATTCGAGATCGGTAAAGATTTCCAGGATGGCATCCCGGTTCGGTTCTTTGGTTCTCAGTTCTTCTGCATCGAATTCAACCGGTGCATCAAGGATAATGGTCGCCAGGATTTTGGAAATAATTCCCTGATCTTTGAAATTGATCATGTTTTCCTTCATCTTCCCTTTGAGCTGTTCCACGTTTTCGAACACCCCTTCCATCGATCCGTAATCTGCAATGAGTTTTTTGGCGGTTTTCTCTCCCACACCGGGAATTCCCGGAATATTATCGGCCGCATCACCCCACAATCCCAGGATGTCGATGACCTGCATCGGGTCGTTTACTTCAAACTTCTCACAGACTTCTTTTACTCCCATAATCGTTGCGGGATCTCCGCCCCGGCCGGGTTTGTAAATGAAAATATTCTCGCTTACCAACTGCCCGAAATCCTTATCCGGGGTCATCATGTACGTTTGGAAACCTTCTTTCTCCGCCATTTTGGCCAGCGTTCCGATCAGATCATCCGCTTCATAACCGTCTACCACATACATCGGGATGCGGAATGCCTCAATTACACGCTTGATCGGTTCAATCATGTTGCGGATGTCCTCCGGCATTTCCTCCCGGTGGGCCTTGTAGTCTGCAAAGTCCACATTCCGGTTGGTCGCTCCTCCCGGCGGATCAAAAACCACGGCAATGTGAGTCGGTTTCTCCTTGTTGAGAATGTCAATCAGCACATTGGTAAACCCAAAAGCAGCAGAAGTATTCTGGCCTTTGGAATTGACGCGCGGATTTTTGGCAAATGCAAAATAGGCCCGGTAGATGAGGGCGAAAGCATCCAGCAAAAACAATTTTTTATCTGATTGTGGAGTAAGCATACTTTTCGAGAATTGTGAAGTACAAGTTTAAGGCAATTTAGGCAAATTGACAGCGATTTTCTGGAATGTTTTATTCAACGGAGTAGGAAATCAGGGATCAAACCAGGGACCTCCTAATTAACAACCCAGCTTGTATAACTATTTCAAACCCCCTGTTTTCCGGTTTCGATTCCCCCGAAATTTATAGCGTGATCAAAGTGCTCAAACTGACCGTCATTTACGGCATTGTTTTCCTGCTGGGCTATCTCGGAACAGGAATAACACTCTATTACCTGAAACCAGGAGTAAAAATGCTTCCGGAATTTGTAGAAAACATCCTCGACGGTGGTGAAACCTGGAAAGTACAATACCCGGAAACGGGAGATCTCACAATGTTTGATCAACAGGTATTGAATCCGGAGGCACACAATCCGGAAGAGGAAATTCTCTTCACAGACGATTACAACTCCAAAAACGGGATCTTCTGCTTTCGCGGAAATGCCCAGCGCAATGCTCCTGCGAGAGGCTTGCTGAAAGGGAAACCAACAAAAATCCGGCTGGATTGGGAGTTTACCACCGGGTATGACGGACGCACTACCGAATACGGTTCCTGGGGCGGTGGTTCCGGGTGGACGGGACAGCCACTGGTCGTCAAATGGCCGGAGAAAACTGCTTTGCGCCTGTTTGGAATGGATGCCAAATTTGCGAAGCAGCGCAATTTCCGCGAGGTGATTGTGGGGAGCTTGTGTGGCGATATCTATTTCATCGACTGGAAAAGTGGCCAGGCAACAAGGCCTCCTGTGAGCATAGACAACCCGATCAAAGGAACCGTTTCCGTCGATCCGCGGATGAACGGATTGCTTTACGTGGGACAGGGAATTAAGAACGGAGACCGCTTCGGAGCATACGTGTTCAACATGTTTACCGGGAAAGAAATCTTTTTCCGCAGTGGATTGGATCCGAAAGCACGCAGAAATTGGGGGGCTTTCGACAGCAATTCACTCATTGATGCGAAAAGCGGTTATTGGTTTCACCCGGCAGAAAACGGACAGATTTACAAAACAAACGTGTCGGACAACCGCGAAATTCCGCAGGCGGCGATTTTCAACTACCGCATTTCGAAACACCCCGATTTGGGAATTGAATCGAGTTTCGGAGCGTGGAACAACCTCGGCTGGTTCGGTGACAACGGCGGAAATGTATTCTGTTTGAACCTCATGACCATGCAGCCCGTTTGGTACCTCGATAACTTCGACGATACAGATGCTTCCATGGTGATCGATCTGCAGGAAGACGGACACCCGTTTCTTTATACCGGGAACGAAGTGGACAAACAGGGCGAAAACGGGAAAGCATATATCCGAAAAATTGACGGACTCAACGGGAAGGAAATCTGGAATGTCTCACGAAAATCGACCAACACGAAAGTAGGGGGAAGAGTCAATTCCGGTGGTGTACTGGCTTCGGTACTGCCCGGGAAGAAGAAAGCAAACCGCCTGGTTTACGGAATCTTTTCGCGCGTTAACGGAAGCATGGCCGGTGAATTTGTAGCGATCGACAAACTAACGGGCAAAGAGAAATTCTCCATCCCGATGGATTTTTATAGCTGGGCTTCACCGATCGACCTCTACGATCAAGCGGGGAACTGTTACGTTTTCTTTACGGACGTTTATGGAACCATCTACCTGATCGACGGTGTGAGCGGGAAAATCATCTACAAAGAAAAAACAGACTGCGTATGGGAATCCTCACCGGTTGCCTGGGGAAATCGCATCGTGGTTGGAAGCCGCGGCCGGAAAATTGTGAGCTTTGTGATCGAGTAAGGGCTGTCTTCGACTCCGCTCAGCCAGCCTACTACAAGCCGTGTCCATTCGAGTGCGGAGCGTATCGAGAATACACGGCAATAGGGTTTCTTGTCTCGATACATTCCAAATTGCGTAAACTATATTTGGAATACTCGACAAGACAACCCTGGTTATTACTTCATTCAAAAACGAAAACCGTATCTTTGTTTCCGATGGAAAACTCAAAACGACCGCTCATTTTTGTCACCAACGACGACAGTCTTCACGCCAAAGGAATTGCATCCCTGGTAGCTGTTGCACGCGAGTTTGGTGACGTTGTAGTTATTGCTCCCGATAAGCCTCAATCCGGGATGGGACACGCCATAACAATCTCACATCCGATCCGCCTCACGCGTTCCGATATCTTTGAAGGAATTGAAGCGTATTTGTGCAGCGGCACTCCGGTTGACTGTGTGAAACTGGCCGTTTACGAAGTACTGCACCGCAAACCGGATTTGGTTATTTCGGGAGTGAATCACGGGTTGAATTCATCCACCAACGTACTGTACTCCGGAACGATGTCGGCGGCAGTGGAAGGTGCGATGGAACACATTCCGAGTATCGGGTTTTCCTACGGGGATTTTGACTCCGATGCGGATTTTTCCGCGCCGATGGCTGTTGCCCGTCAGGTAATTCCTCAAATCCTGGAGAGCGGACTTCCGCAGGGAGTTTGTCTCAATGTCAACATTCCGAAAGGCCCTGTTGAAGCATTGAAAGGAATTGAAGTGTGCCGCCAGGCGTATGCGTTTTGGGAAGACCGCTTCGATAAACGCCTTGATCAGTTCGGAAGACCGTATTACTGGCTCACGGGAACCTTCGACTCGCGCGAAGATGCAACCGACACCGACCTGCATTTCCTCGATATGGGTTACGCAACCATCGTCCCGACCCAGTTTGACCTCACGGCGCATAAAACCATAGAAGCACTGAAGAATATCTTTCCTTCGAAGTCATTTTAAGGAAAGCAGATTGCTTTCGGAATAAAGAGCACGACAGGGTACTTCGGGACGTGATTGTATAAAAATGTCAAAAAGGACTTTTTTTAGGGATTAAGTCGTTACTTAGCCGGAAAATGTGAATTTTGTATCAAAAAGCTGGAAAATGAAAGCAAGATTTAAGTGGAATATACGGGTAACAGTTGGTATGGTCATCGGCGTGTTGTCTCCGATCATTCTTATTCCGTTAACGGTTCTCGTGATTGCATGGGCGCAAAATTTCTATTTTTCCGTATTGTGGGATAAATTTTTCAGTGACCTGGCGGTTATGAGCAAACTCCTTTCGCTTTCCATCATTCCAAACCTGATTTGGTTCTATGTGTTCCTGAACAAAGAGCGTTATGACCTGGCACGCGGAATCATTATCGGTTCGGCACTGCACCTTCCGTTCATCTTATACGTCAACTTGCTGCGTTAATGGGGAAGAAGCTGTATATCATTTCCGGGGAAGCCTCCGGGGATTTGCACGGAGCAAATGTGATGAAAGAACTGTATGCCCAGGAGCCGGATCTCGATATCCGTTTTTGGGGTGGAGATAAAATGCAGGCAGTAGGCGGAACGATGGCCAAACACATCCGCGATTTGGCATTTATGGGTTTTGTGGAAGTGTTGAAAAACCTGCCGACCATTTTGCGGAATATCCGTTTTTGCAAAGAAGACATCCTGGAATTCAAACCGGATGCCCTGTTGCTCATCGATTACCCGGGATTCAACATGCGGATTGCGGAATGGGCCAAAAAGAACAACATCAAAGTATACTATTATATTTCACCGACCGTTTGGGCCTGGAAAGAAAACCGGGTACACAAAATCAAGCGGGACGTATTCAAACTCTTCTGTATTTTCCCGTTCGAAGTGGATTTTTACAAAAAACACCACTACGATATTGAGTTTGTCGGTCATCCCTTACTGGATGAAATCGAACAATACCAGCAGCAGGCAGATCAGCAATTGAAACTGGAACCTTCCGACAAGCCGATTATTGCGATGCTTCCGGGGTCGAGAAAGCAGGAATTGCGTACCAAACTTCCGGTCATGCTTCCGTTGGTGGATTTGTTTCCGCAGTATCGTTTTGTGATTGCCGGCGCACCGAATATGGAACTGGCCATGTACCAGCAATTGATTGGCGACAAGCCGGTTGAAATCGTTTACGGACAAACCTATCCCTTATTGCAGCAGGCAGAAGCAGCGGTAGTTACTTCCGGAACGGCAACGCTTGAAACAGGATTGTTTGAAGTGCCGCAGGTTGTTTGCTACATCGGGAACGCCATTTCATACCAGATTGCGAAACGATTGGTCAAAATAAAATACATCTCGATTGTAAACCTCATTTTGGACAGGCCTTCCGTGGTGGAACTCATTCAGCACGACTGTACGACCGAAAAACTTGCAGCCGAGCTGGGAGCGGTTATTAAAGGCGGAGAACGGCGTGAACAGATCCTGGAAGACTACGCAGAATTGAAAAAAATGCTTGGAAAAGGAGGGGCTTCTAAAAAAGTTGCACAATCGGTGTTGAAAACTATTTGAGTTCGAATCGATTTCCGTTTTGAACGGAACTAATTTTGTAGGATGTTGCGCTTACTCGTGCTCATAGGGTTTATTTTTCCGGCTTTCGTATTTTCTCAGCAAATGCGGATTGGCGTTCTGCGCGATTATTCCGTTCAGCGGATTGTTTTCGCCTATTCCGACGGAAGTTACAACGTGTTCGGAGATACGACGTTGTACGCAACCCTGCTCCCAAGTGAATTTGCCGATTTATCCATCAAGAACGGAAACCAGATTTCCCTCAAAATCGGGGTGAAAGAAGTGGCCGTTGTTTCCAAAGTGGTATTGGTGGCTACCAAATTGAATCAATCCTTAGTGTATTCTACCAAATCACCTTCCACCAAAGAACGCAAATACAAAGACGATGTAGAAATCACGGTTCAAAACGGAGCATTGACCATCGTGAACCTGGTCGATATCAACAATTACCTGAGCGGAGTGGTAGAATCTGAAGGTGGTGGCGGAAGAGAAATCGAATACTACAAAGTACAGGCTTTGATGAGCCGCACCTACGCATTGAAGTATAAAAACCGCCATCAGAAGGAAGGTTTTGATCTGTGTGACCGCACACATTGCCAGGCATACCACAACCAGTTACGTTTAAACCCGGTTATTGATTCGGCTGTTTTGAAAACGGAAGGAATGGTGATGGTGGATCAGAACAACAGCCTGGTGGATGCTTATTTTCATGCCAATTGTGGTGGACAAACCTCCGAGCCGGATTATGTCTGGAACAATAAAATTCCGTACCTGAGTACGTTTAAAGACACGTTCTGCATCTACACGAAGCAAGCTACCTGGGAAAAACGGATTCCACAAACCGAATGGATGGAGTACCTTGTGACGACGTTTCATTACCCGGTAAACGATTCCGTTCTGGGGCCGATGATCTATACCTTCAATCAACCGGATCGCTACGCATTCTATCAATATCCGTGGTTGGGAATTCCGCTCAGAGATATCCGCGAACATTTCAAACTGAAATCAACGTTCTTCAATTGTTACCCGGAAGGAGCTGATGTGGTGCTTCGTGGGCGGGGTTACGGACATGGAGTGGGGCTTTGCCAGGAAGGAGCGATGAAAATGGCTAAATACGGCTTTAGCTACGTGCAAATTGCCTTGTATTATTTCCCGGGAGTCAAAGTAGTGAATTACCTCGAACAGCAATACTTCAATCAACGGCCGAAAATTGCAGAAATAGACTAGGTTAGAAGTTGAAAGGGAAAAGTTAAAATTGAAAAAGAGTTAAGACGTTTAGAAGCAAGAGTCATGACGAATTTGTCTGAATAATTCAGTCTTGACTCTCTAAGTCTTGTCTCTTGACTCTTTATTTATAAGTAATCACAAAAATATCCTCATCGTCTTTCTTGAACATTTTTTCCTCCCGTGCCAATTTTTCGAGGTAGGATAAGTCCTTGATCTGCGACAACACATATTTCGTTTCCTTTAGTTTCAGCGCCATTTCCGATTGCGTGGAACGCAGTGCCGAAAGCTTTTTGTTCTGGTTGATGATCGTGAAAATATCCACTTCGTCCAAAAACAAATTGTACACCAGGAAAATACTGATTGCCAGGATATACTTGTTTTTAAAGATGAACAGATACTTTTTCATACGCTAAAGGTAGTGAATCGTTCAGGGGGATTGTTGGTCTGAAGCACCGAGATATCCTCTTGAGAATGTTAATAGCGCCACTCATGTATTCTCAATACCCCGGAAATACCCGGGACTCGGATTGATAGGAGTTAGCACAAAAAAAGCCCTGGCATTTCGACTTCGCTCAATGACCAGGGCTTTACGTATCTTGAAAAGACGGAATTAATTCACAATCTCGTCGTATTTTGTTTTGAAGTCTTCGTTGCCTTCGTACCACTGAGCCACTTTACCCAGAAGCGTTCTTGCTTTGTCTACCTGCTTGCTGGAAACATAACATTCAGCCGTTTGCAGAATTCCCATCATCAGCAGGTCTTTTTCTGCTTTTGACCAGGACTCAATATCACTCACCGATTTCAGCATGGTTTCGGCTTCTTTCCAGGCGGTATTTGCACCTCCTTTATCGGAATTGCGGTATTTACACACACCGTCGAGGTATTTTGCCCCGATGCTTGTCAGGTTGATCTTGTAATACTTCAAAACCCAGGTTGCTGCTTTTTTGTAATCCGGAGTTTCGATTTCGTTTTTGATCATTTCAACCAAACTGTTTTTGAATTCATCATAGAACTCTGCATATTCGGTTTGAACTTCACCGGATTTATCGTATTTGATACTCTTTCCCAATTCGCCGATGGCTTCCTTGTAGGCATTCTTATACTTTTCGTCTGCGGTTCCGCTCAGGGAAACCTTGTAAAGCCCGCGAGCCATCCACATGTGTGGAAGTGCATCTGCTTTCGTTTTGTCGCTCAGAACATATTTTTCAGATGCGCGAACCAATTTCTCATAGTCGCCGTCTGCATATAGAATGCGCAAATCGTTATATTCAGGTGCCTGGGCAGTCAGTAATTTTGTAGTAAGCAAAGCACCGATCAGAACAAACTTTTTCATAATATTTCTTTTTCGTTGAATAGGTTAAAACCAAGAACTATGCCGAATGTACGAAAACTTTTAAGGAAAGTTTCGTTCCGCACTATAAATTACGGTTCTGTTACGCGATTGATACTAAATTAATTCAATTGAAAAAGGATAATTCCGAATCAGGAGACAAGACTTGGAGAGACAAGATATTTTTTCAGAGTCAGGAGTCAAGAAAAATAACCGGTTATCGGAATATATTCAGTCTTGACTCCTGAAGTCTTGTCTCTAATCTTTTAACTTTTCAATTCTCACTCTTATACTGAGCGGAGTCGAAGTATCAATTACTCTGCGCTTTGAATGAGCAAATCCAGGATTTTCTGTGCCGCTTTCGAGATTTTCGTTCCCGGCCCGAATACACCGAACACGCCTGCATCATACAGGAAATCATAATCCTGCGCAGGAATCACACCTCCGGCAACCACCATAATATCCGGTCTTCCCAGTAAACGAAGTTCCTCGATAACCTGTGGAACCAGTGTTTTATGTCCCGCCGCAAGCGATGAAACTCCAAGCACGTGTACATCGTTTTCCACAGCCTGTTTGGCTGCTTCTTTCGGTGTTTGGAATAAGGGCCCGATGTCGACATCAAAACCAATATCCGCAAAGGATGTTGCAATGACTTTGGCTCCGCGGTCGTGTCCGTCCTGACCCATTTTAGCGATCATGATCCGCGGTCTGCGTCCTTCCAGTTTGGCAAAAGTCTCCACGAGTTCTTTCGCTTTTTCAAAATCTTTATCGCTCATACTTTCTGCTGAATAAACGCCGCTGATGGAACGGATGGTTGCCTGGTGTCTTCCGAAAGTTGCTTCCATAGCTTGCGAAATTTCTCCCAGCGAAGCGCGTTCACGGGCACATTCCACTGCAATTTCCAGTAAGTTTCCGGTTCCTGTACGTGCCGCTTCTGCCAGTTTGTCCAAGGCCGCTTTCACGCGTTCCGGGTTGCGGGTTTCACGGAGTACTCTCAGGCGTTCCAATTGCGATTCGCGTACCTTCGTATTGTCCACTTCGAGAATGTCGATCGCGTCCTCTTTTTCCAGCTGGTAGCGGTTCACGCCTACAATAATATCTTTTCCTGCATCAATACGAGCCTGCTTTCTGGCAGCGGCTTCCTCGATGCGCATTTTCGGAATCCCGGTTTCGATCGCTTTCGCCATGCCGCCCAGCTCCTCTACTTCCTGGATGAGCTTCCAGGCCTCGTTTACCAGTTCTTCGGTTAATTTCTCCACGTAATAACTGCCGCCCCACGGATCAATGATGTCCGTCATGCCGGTTTCCTGCTGCAGGTAAATCTGGGTGTTGCGGGCAATCCGTGCGGAGAAATCCGTTGGAAGTGCAATGGCTTCATCCAGTGCATTGGTGTGCAGCGACTGTGTTCCTCCGAATCCTGCAGCCATTGCTTCGATGCAGGTTCTCGCCACGTTGTTGAACGGATCCTGCTCGGTCAAACTCCAACCGGAAGTTTGACAGTGGGTGCGCAGTGCCAGGGATTTTTCATTTTTCGGGTTGAACTGCGAAACCAGTTTGGCCCAAAGCAGCCTTCCTGCACGCATTTTAGCAATTTCCATGAAGTGATTCATCCCGATCGCCCAAAAGAAGCTCAAACGGGGCGCAAACGTGTCCACATCCATTCCTGCATTGATTCCTGCACGCAGGTATTCCAAACCATCAGCCAGTGTATAAGCCAGCTCGATACTCGCGGTTGCTCCGGCTTCCTGCATGTGGTAGCCGGAAATCGAAATAGAATTGAAGCGCGGCATTTTCTCTGCGGTATAGGCAAAAATGTCTGCGATGATCCGCATCGACGGAGCAGGCGGGTAGATGTAGGTATTTCGCACCATGAACTCTTTCAGAATGTCATTCTGAATCGTTCCGGAAAGTTCTTCCTGTTTTACACCCTGCTCTTCGGCGGCAACAATGTAGAAAGCCATAATTGGAATCACGGCTCCGTTCATAGTCATCGATACCGACATTTCATTGAGCGGAATCTGGTCGAAGAGAATCTTCATATCCAGGATGGAATCAATCGCTACCCCGGCTTTTCCAACGTCACCTACCACGCGTTCGTGATCCGAGTCATAGCCGCGGTGCGTTGCCAGGTCAAAAGCAACTGAAAGTCCTTTCTGACCGGCTGCCAGGTTTCTGCGGTAAAATGCATTGGATTCTTCCGCGGTAGAGAAACCGGCATACTGGCGGATGGTCCACGGACGAATGGCGTACATGGAACCGTAAGGTCCTCTGAGAAACGGCGCTTTTCCACTGATGAAACCCAGGTGTTCGGATTCTTTCAGGTCGTTTTCGTTGTAATAACTCGCCAGTTCAATTTTCTCCGGAGTTACAAAAACACCTTTCTCCGCTGTTCCGGTTTGAGTTCCGGAACTGAACGATACGTTTTCGAATGATTTGCGGATACTCATAGCGTTTGTTCTAAAATTAACGGATTCAGTCCGTTCCAGCATGCAGGAACAGCGGCCCATTCATGATTAATTTGTTCCGGGTTCGGGAAAATATTGATCCCGATCCGTTTTTCGGTTTTGTCTTTCAGTTCGCTCACACGAAGTGCTGCTTTTTCGCTGATTTCTGTGCTGAGGCTTGTTCTTACCTCCGAATTGGTGATGCCTCCGTTTCGCTCAATCCACTGGAAAGAGCTCCAGGCGCGTTCCGCGATGGTTTCAGTCAGTGAATCCAGTGCGTAGGAACCTCCTGCCGGATCGATCACGATCTGCAGATAGGATTCTTCCTTCAGCAGCAGGGAAATATTGGTTGCCATCCGGCGGGTGAACTGCGTGTTCGGTTGTTTGGAATACCAGTCATACGGCTGAATATTCAAATGGTTGATCCCGCCCAAAATTGCCGACATTGCCTCTGTGGTTTGGCGCAGCAGGTTGGTATATGGATCTTTAATACTGGTATTGACAAAAGTTGTTCGCGCAGTAATGGTTGGTGCAAGCGAATGCTGTTGTTTTGGTTCGTAAGCGTTTACGATCTGTGCCCAGCAGGATCTGAACGCCCGGATTTTTGCCAGTTCGAAAAAGTATTTGCTCCCGATTCCGAAGGTGAAATGAATGGAACTTGCTGCGGTGTCACAATCCGTTCCTTTGTCGAGTTGTTTCACCAGCAATTCGTGTCCTTCAGCCAGTGCAATGGCCAATTCCTGCCACGTGGTCCCTCCGGCTTGCTGCACGGAAGAAGCATCGATGTGGAAAAGCTTCGTGTTGGATTGTACCGGAAGTGCTGCTTGCAATAACGCGTCGTTGTCGGAATAATCGATCAGAACCGGAGCATCTTTCACAAATGCCAGGAACTGGCGGATTTGTTCCACCGTTTGCGCCCGAAAAGTGGTGTGGATGAATGACAATCCGACTTCCTGAAGCAGGGTTTCGAAATCAATGGATTCCGGAGTTGACGCTTCCAGGATCACGTGATCGGTTCCGGACATAAGTGCGGCAATGATTTCCCGGTTGCTTTCCGGTTCATTCCCGATGCGGAATGTGGTTGCAATCGTCCAGTCATTGTTTTCCGCCCCGGTTCCCCGTGTGTAGGGTGCTTGTCCCGGATCAGAAAAATGTGCTTTCTGGTCTTCCCGGTGAAAATAGCTCGGAAAAGCAATTTCTTCTACCCGGTTGATCTTGTTTAAAGTATCGATTGATTCACCCTTTAGCTCCTTTTTCAGAATGGCAATCCACTCTTCTTTGGAACTGGTTTGGAAGGATGAGAATAAATCAGTCATGTCTCACTAGTTTAAATATCTAATTGATCGCTTTCGGATCGTTGCTGCTTTCGATTGCGGGAAAAGGGTTGGCGTTGGTGTCTTTGGAAGTCATCAGGATGTAGACTGCGGTTGAAATCATGGAAGTCAATACCGGAGCCGTGATAATCCCTATTACCGGAACTTTGATCAGAAGGGTGAAAAGAGCTCCCGTGATGAGCATGTAGCCCATTTTTGAAAAACCGATCCCCCAGCTTTTGAAAAGATTTTGTCCGTGGCGTTCCATGCTGTAATCGTAGAACGAAAACCCTACGAAAAACGATGCGATCAGGAAGAACACGCTTTCTCCGATAAAATCAGGAAGTGCCCAGGAGAACAGCCACCAGATTGCCAGGAACATGTATTCCAGGAACAGGGCGCTGATCACAATCAGGATCATACGCAGGAAATCATTGACCAGCCGGATGAAGTCGAACTTGAATTCACGCCCGGTGAGGTAGCTGTCAAATTTCTCGGAGAGAATACAATTAACCGGCGAGAGCACTACGAGGATCACAAATTTGTAGAATTCCGAGACAATGAGGTCGAAAATGCTGAAAACGCCGTCGGCCAGCCAGGAAATAGCGCCACCTACAATCGGAATATCGTCTCCGGCATGTACAATGGCAAGGGCGCGTTTCGCCTGGAACATAAAGTAGAGGTAGATCAATCCGACGATTAATCCGGGGATAAAATAGAGCAGGAATTTTCCTTTTAGTAGGGTTTTGGCTACCTGTTCTATACCTGTCCAGTGATGTTTAAAGGCTTGAACCATGACATTGTCGTTTCGGATTCAAATATACAAAGAACTTAAAGAGTTCAAACGGTTGAAAGCGTTCAAAAGGAGGAATCCTTTGAACCGTTTACTTTTGAACGTTCAATCCGTTGGGTTGTAATTGGAGGTATGATTCGAAAATGGATACTTATCAGTCCGGTCTTTTGGGTTTTTGGTTGTTTTGCTCAAACGATCCAACTGTTTCCAAAACCAAATACGGATTCTCTCCGGGCAGATTCCCTTCAACGAATCGGCGCATTTCCGGAATATTTTCGTCTGTATGTGCAGGAATTAAAAAAGGAAGAACAGAGCCTGGATCAGGTGGTGTGTATCAAAAGGAGATATCCGGATGTGTTTGTTCGTGAGTTCCGGAAAGGAAGGAGTCCGCTCATGTTTGGAGAGCTTATTGCTGTTGATACGCCGGCGTTTTCTGATAACACCAGGGAGAAGATGAAACAGTTGATTCACTATGAAGGTTATTTAGGATTCAGAAATACCAAGCTGAACCAGGTTGAGCTGGTTTCATACAACCAAAGAGGAAGTGTGACCTGGAGCGCTCTTGTTTCGAACGACCGGAAAGCCATCCTCATTTATCTATCCACGGATTATTTGAATGCGCCGGGATTTGATCCGAATTGGTATTATTATCATGAAGGTGTTTTGGTGGCGGTTCAGGATGCCTGTTCAATCGTTACTTCTGAGCATGAATTGTCCCGTTTTCTTATGATGAGATCCCTTCCGGAGTTCGTTTTGATGGTTTTTGAACTGGGGAATCAGATAGTGCAAACCGAATAATTGATGAAAGATGTGGTCCTGTTGCTTATTTGTAACTAAGTACTCTGTTATCTTTCCCACAGATGTGCAGATTAGGGCGAGCCTACCGGTCTCGTCATAAAAAAAATCTGGGCATCTGTGTGGAATTACCTCCTATTGTCCTGGAACAAAGTTTTAAATTATTCATACTCATTTTAAACCTCTTCGAACTTTTGTATATTTGGTAATGGCATGTAAATTGTAAAACAGAGAAATAAAACGATAACGATGAAAAAGTTAGTATTGATTTTGATCGCGTTCATGGGAGTGACCGTGTTGTCATACGCCCAGGACGGAAAGAAGCAGACTGAGCCGAAGAAAATTGAGCCGAAAGTGCAGCAAAAACCGATTCGCAAAATGATTAAATCGGAAGAAAAGAAAAAAGAAGAACCGATTAAAAAAGTCAATTAAGAAAGTCCCCCGAAACGGGGACTTTTTTTGAATCTGTTTGCGGATTTTATCGCTGGAATCAAGACTCGTTTTTCCGGGTTTTGTAACATATCACAATATCTGTTAAGAGTGTTTGAATAATCAGGTAAAATATTACCTTGTGTTCTGAAAACCATAAAATAATGTTGCTATGAACAAGTTAGTATTGATGTTAGCTGTGGCAATGGGTACAGCAGTTGTGTCTTACGCGCAGGAAGGAACAAAAAAGCAAGAGCCTAAGAAAACAACCGAGACCAAAAAGACCGAGCCTAAAAAAGACGAGAAAAAAGTTTCAACGGCTAAAACGGGTGAAAAACCGAAAACAGAAAGCAAACCTGCTTCTACAACCGGAACGAAGAAAACAGAACCGAAGAAGGAAGAGAAAAAAGAGCCTGCAAAAAAAATGTAATGCTCATTGGATACTGAAAAGCCGGCTGCGTGAAAACAAAGCCGGCTTTTTTATTTGATTCGCGCAATAAGCGGAAAAAATTTAGTTTAAAGAATTCCGAATTGCGTGAAATGATGTGTCAGATGCTTTTTGTTCAGCAAATCCCATTGTTCATAATTCAGTGGACCATAAAAGGCATGTACCGTTTTTAAATCCGGGTTTGCCGCAAACAACTCCTGGAATTCCAGGTAAGCTTCCACGAATTCGTCTACAGCCAGTTCCAGTTCTTCATTGCGCAGCGGTGTATCTGCTTTCGCAAAAGGAACTTCTATGTTGCGTGCCATCGGCTTATCGGAGTAGAGGAATGCAACCATGCGCTCGATTTTATCCTCCGGAATGATTAATTCCTGTGGCGCTTCGCCTGTCGCAATCCGGATCGTATCCGTCAAATGTTCCACCATGCGCTGAGCAGACATCTTTCCCCATTCGGGTGTTGTTTCCGGCGTCAATTTGTTTAAATGCGCCAATACGGATTCCAAATCAGTTTCAATAAACATATTATTCTGCTTTTAGGTTTTGACTTATCAGTTCCAGGTATCCCTTGCCGCACAGCACGGAAAGACTCTCCGGAACAATTTCGATATTGATTTCTTTGCGTACCTCAAATGGCTCGCCGTCGTAATGGGCAAGCTGCACATCCAGGATGATGCGTGCTTTTTTAAACGGGATGATTTTGATGTAACGCGAACCTTCGATCTTCTTGAAGAAAAAACGACCGATCACACCCATCGTACGCCACCAGGAAAACTTGCTTAGCAACACCAGCTCCATTTGCCCGTCAATCACGTTGGATTTGGGTGAAATGCAAAAGCCGTTTCCAAACTCAGACGAGTTGGCGATCGAACATAGCAGGAAATTGCCCTTGATCGTTTGATCCGGAAGCTGAATTTTCATCTTCGGAGGTTTGTAGGAGAAATATTCCTCGTAAACCAATTGGGTATATCCCCAGAAACCGCGGATGTGATACTCGTCGAAGCGCTTGGCAATAAACGCATCGAAGCCGTAGCCGCCCACTCCTAAGAATGGTTTGTCGTTTGCCAGCCCGGTGTCCATCCGGATGCTGTTGAATTCGTTGATGTTCTGAATAGCCTGCGGTGTTTTGAGCGGGATTTTCAAATGCCTTGCCAGTCCGTTTCCGGAACCGGTCGGGATAATTGCCAGGTGGCATTTCGTTCCCACCAAAGCTGTTCCCACTTCGTGTACCGAGCCGTCGCCGCCCACCGCACACACAATGTCAATGCCTTCTTCGGCAGATTCCCGTGCAATCGATTTGGCGTGCTGCTTGTATTGAGTAATCGCAATGTCATAATCAAACAGGTCATGATTCAAATGCTCCTCAATCATTTGGGGAACTTTTGCTTTCTTGACCCCGCCGGAAATCGGGTTAATTATGAAGCGAATTCTCTTTTTCATCGAACAACCGTCTGATTGTGGATTAAATCGTGATTATATCTTTGGATGATGGCCTTCAAACGGCTTGCCATTTTCTCTGCCTCTTCTTGATGGGAAGGTAAGAGATTTTGCGGATTTTCCGTGCGGATTGTGAAATTTACCAGGCTCCGGATCTTATCATTCGAGTAAATCAGCAGTTTGTCTCCGCGGAAATAGTAATATGCTCCTTCAAGATACGTAACCGCTTCGCGTGGTTCTTTGGAGAAATAACTGTTCCCGATGCTGTAGTATTTCGCTTTGATGTTGAGCAGGTCCAGAACCGTAGGCATAATATCTGCCTGCTGGAAAATCACCTTTTCCCGCTTTCTCGGTAGTTTCCCGCTCGGATCGTAGAACGCGATCGGGATGCGGTACATTTCCGTACGCTGGTTATACAATTCGCTGTTACTGGAAGGTGTGTGATCTGCTACCAGTACAAAAAGCGTTTTTTTGAACCATGGTTCCTTTTCCGCCTGTTCGAAAAACTTCTGCAAACTGATATCTCCGTAGTGGATGCTTTTAGCAATCGGATGCGGGCCTTTCTTCACTACCGAACGCCATTTTTCCGGCACAAAATACGGGTGGTGGGATGATAGCGTGAAGAGATTTCCCATAAAAGGAGCTTTCATTTTCGTGAGCTGTTTCGCAGTCCACGGGTTGAAATATTCATCGAGGATTCCCCAGGTTTTGTCAAAATGTGCGTCGTTGTTGTATTCAAAACGTCCGAAATATTCCTGGTAACCGAGCTGCGAAGCAAAACTGTTGAAGCGCATCGAACCGTTGGTGGCTCCGTGGTAGAATGCCGTGCTGTAGCCGTGTTTTTTCAGGATTCCCGGCAAACTTTCAATCTGGTTGTTGCAGTAAGCCGAAGAAATATACGGGTTGTCCATCAGGGTGGGCATCGATGCAGAGATTGTTGGGACGGCCTCAATGGATTTCTTCCCGTTAGAAATACCGTATTCGAAATACCAGCTTTGATCCAGCAGGGAGTCGAGGAACGGGGTGTAGGAAGTGGAATGATTGAATTTTCCCACCCATTCATTTCCGAAACTTTCCAGCATGATGATCATTACATTCGTTCCGTCGGGTAAAATATGTTGCGGCTGACTCACCCGGATCGGGTTGAAGAGTTTTTCAGCCTGCTTTTCGGAGAAATAGTGCTGTTCCGTCAGGTCGTCTTTTCCTATAGATTTCAGGAGTGTAAATGCCGAATTCAACACCAGTGCCGAGTTTTCGGGCTGGGTATAGAGTGTTGCATCGATCGAAGAAATCGGGCGCAGACCCAATCCGCCGCGACCCACCAGTACAAACAGCGGAATCACGATCGCAAAAACAATGAGTTCTTTTCGCAGAGACGATGGGGTCGGGTTCTTCAGGCGTTTGATACTGGTTCTCTGGTACAATTTAGCGAGTCCGTATACCCCGAAGATAAACAACAGGATCAGGAACCAGTAATCGGCAATGAAACTGGTGAGGAGCTGTCCCACGTCATTTCCTGCAGATACAATCACAAACAAATCGGCAGTAGAGCGTTTCAGCGTGAAATTGTAATACGCCGTGTCCATCAGGTTTAGCGCCACGATGAGCAATGCCGGGATAAAAAATGTAATGATTTTAATGCTTTTGACAACCAGGTTTCGCTGCCAGCGTTCGGGAATCAGGCTGAATACGATGAAAGGCATCAGGACCATTCCGATGGTGGAAAGATCGAACCAGATTCCGGCCAGCCAGTCGGTAAACCGGACGTGTGCAAAGGAGTCGAGATTATAGCAATAGAAGACGATTCGCGTGATGGTCATCAATAACAACAGAATCGCAATCCGGAGCAACAGGCTTTGCAACGTTATCGGGAGAGCATGACGCAGTTTCTTTCGCATAGGTACAAATGTAAACAACCTTTTTGAGGTAGAAGTTGTGTTTACGTTACTTAAAAATAGATAGCATTGAATTACCACATAGGAACATAGTGCACAATAGAACCGTGTCTAAGGGATGTTGTGTAAGGTTTTGTAAGCAGGATGCTATGTGGTCTGTGTGTCTATGTGGTTTTTTACCCTGTGCAGGGTATTGTTGAACTGGTCATACTAAAAAACAGTTAGGATCGAAGTTTTCAAAGTTCCTATCTTTGGCGCATGAAATATCTTGTATTCGGTCTTTTAGTGTTATGCTCCCGTGCTTATGCGCAGGAATTGGAAGCTTTCCGCATTTTTGATGCCAAAGGAAAAGAAGTGTCTTTCGGAAAAATGATGTCTGCTGTTTCTGTCAACCAGGTGGTGTTGTTCGGTGAGTTTCACGACAATCCCATTTCCCACTGGATGGAACTGAATGTGTTGCTGCAACTCAATAAAAAAGTGAAGGGCAATCAACTGGCGGTAGGTTTTGAAATGTTCGAACTGCACCAGGAGAAAGCGCTGGAAAAATACGTCTCCGGAAAATCATACAAGGCGCTCAAAGATTCTACTGAGTTGTGGACCAATTTCAAAACAGATTATAAACCGGTATTGGATTCTGCTATTTCATTCGGGAACGTTCCTTTTGCGGCAAATGTAACCCGGAAATATGCGAGTTTGATCTTTAAAAAAGGATTGGCAGCCCTGGATTCACTTCCTGAAAACGAGAAAAAATGGATGGCTCCGCTTCCTTTCCCCTTTGATTCTACACTTTCACAATACGTTGAATTGATCAATATGGGAAAAGAAATGCATGCTTCGGGAATGAATTTTGCGCTGGCGCAGGCAATCAAAGACGCAACGATGGGGTATTCGATCGTGCAGCAGTTAAAGAAAAGCCAGATGGTCTATTTCCTCAACGGCGCTTTCCATTCCGATTACCACCAGGGAATTATGTGGTATGTGCAGCGATATGCTCCGGGAACAAAGGTTGGAACGATCACTACCGTTTCTCAGAAAGACGTGCGAAAGCTACAGAAAGAACACTTGAATCGTGCGGATTTCATCATTGTGGTGAACGAGACGATGACATCTACGCATTAGAATTGACCATTGAAAATGTAAAATTGAAAAGGCAGGGAGTTATTAGAGAGTCAGGACTTCGGGAGTCAAGACAATAAGCGTTGAATTGGTCATGACTCTTGTCTCTGGATTCCTTGCCAGCTTCTCAATTGTCAATTCTCCATTATCAATTTAATTTCGAAAATTATTTCTTCATTTCATTAACCTGCTTCAACAGCTCGTTGTAATCTTCCAGCAGTTTCAGGTACTTGTTTTTCCAGTACTCTTTCGATTCGTTGTTGTACGGGTTTTCCGGATCTTCAAACGAATTCGGAGTAAGGGCGTTCAATTCCTTGATTTCTGCCGAAAAGTCGTGGTGGATAATTTTCCCGATTGCCAGGATGGTTTCGATGTCCACTTGCGGGTTGTCAAACATCAAATACATCCATCGGCGGCTTTTGCCGAGTTTTTGGGCAATGATCGTAATGGGAAACCCACTTTGCCTGATTACTTGTTCTACAATTTCTCCACGGTGCTGCATGGATGTAAAAATCTTTACCCGGATGGGTAGTATTTTTACCAATAATTACACGATAGAGAGAAATTGGTGTTGAAAATCAACGTTTTCAGGAACTAAGAAGTAGCCGGATTTTTTTCAAATCTGAGCACAGGTAATTACAAATGCCGAATTATGAATTGATTGTTATCAAAGACAAAGTCATTCGTAATTAGGAATTCGGCATTCGTAATTAAAAGAATCACTCTTTATTCACTTTCTTCAATAGTTCATTGTAATCCTCCAGTAGTTTGAGGTACTTATTCTTCCAGTATTCTTTTGACTGGTCGTTGTACTTGTCACGGGGATCAATTAAAACCGAATGATTAATCGTGTTCAGTTCCTTGATCTCTGATGAAAAGTCATGGTGGATAATTCTGCCGATCGCCAGGATGGTGTCGATATCAACCTGCGGGTTGTCGAACATCAAATACATCCATCTCCTGCTCTTGCCTAGTCTTTTGGCAATAACAGTGATCGGGAATCCACTTTGTCTGATTGCTTGTTCTGCTATTTCTCCACGGTGCTGCATGGGGTAAAATTCCTCACCCATACGAGTAATATATTTACCAATAATTACACATAAAAGAGAATGATTTTTTGTAACTTTCCTTATCGGTATTTCGGAGAGGTGTTCTTTGTTTTTATCACATGTGGGAAGGGGTTTGGGAAAATTGGAATTTTTCTTTCGAATTCAATATCTTTCAGTTGTAGCGCTGTTTTTTGAAATGACTGCTTGTCTTGTTTGCTGGGTGGTTCTTGTATGTAGATGTGAATCAGTTGTTTTGTGCTGTATTTGCTGGTTTGTGATCATTTTTGAAAAATAATTGCACAAAAATGCGCAATTATGAGAAATTTTTTTACATTTGCACCAGATACTACGACGATATGGATCGGGAAGAGGTGTGAATAGTTAGGTTCTTATTTGAGAACATACTTTTCCCGTGAATGTGCAGTGATCCGGATGCTTGTTTTGGCAAGTTCCGATTCGGATCGGCCAGTACGAATAAAGCTGCTTCATGCAGACAGAGCCCCACGTGTGCCTTACATTGAGTTGAAGGACCAATTCACTGAAACAATTTTCAGCGAAAGAAGAAAAAAATAGACACAGCAGAAATGGAAGTGCCGGTACATTTCCATGCATTCCGGCAGATTACCGGGCTCTCGGAATGCAGCTCCCTTTGCACATGCAGGCTGCCGAAAATGCGGGTGCGAAGATTTGAAAAACAGAGTAGGCATCACAATTAAATTTTTGCTTATGGCAACTAAAAATATGGAGTCGTTGAAATCGAAGAAGTTCGACTCTCAAAGCCTCGGAAGCGTGTTCGGTGGTCAAACCACTTACAGCGCTGCTTATATGACCCGTTATGACGGACGTGGCGGACAGGATGGTGATACAGCTGCTACAACTTACAATCCGCCAAACAAGCCGGCAGGGACTCAGGGTACAGATTACCTGTAGGGTCATATCCATCTCCCTGTCTCCGGTTTCGGAGGCAGGGTTACTTAAAAACACATATGACAACATAATGCGTTCGCAATTAAACCAACTTCTTTTAGTGGTGATGTCTTTATCAGGATGTGCCGTATATGGCCAGTCCCTGTTGAAAGAAACCCGACAGGACTCTATTTCCGTTTTCTTTGAAACGGGGAATTATACCATTAAAAAACCGCAGTTACTCCTTTCAAAAATAAACGGGATTGAAAAACAGGCCCTTGGAAAAATTATGCTGATCGGTTATACGGACTCGGTTGGAAGCCAGGAATCAAACCGGGCATTGGCTTCCCGCAGGATTCTGTCCGTATTGAAAATACTGGAAACATCCGCGTTGAAAGATTACCTGATAGATAGTCTGAATCTGAATGAAAGCAAAGATAAGGGAATGGTAAGCGGTGATTATTTCAGGCGGGTTGATGTGATCGTATACCAGGTGGAACCAAACTTTGTTTTGGATAAAACTGTCCGGTTGAACATTCAATTCCAGGGAGGAGGGGATTATGTGCTTGCAAGTTCTTTTGAATCGATGAAAGAGTTGCTGAGCGTCATGAAACTGGATCCGTCATTGAAGATCCGGTTGAACGGACATGTGTGTTGTGCACCCGATCAGTTATTATCCCTAAACAGGGCAAAGCGGGTAAAGAGTTTTCTGGTCAAAAATGGCATTGATGAGAAACGGATTGCTTGTTTCGGATACAGTAATAGCGTAAAACTGGTAGAAGAAGTGTCTCCGGAAGCACAAGCCATTAACCGCCGAGTTGAAGTTGTCTTTAGCAAAGACTAGCCCGTTTGGTTTTTTTGTATCATATAGTGCAGATTGAAATTAAATGAATGATGTAAAACTATTCAAAATGAAAAAGATCCTTTTCCTGTTCAGCTTCGTTGCAAGTCTTGGTGCTTCGGCTCAAATCAATCACATCGACTACAAAACGGACTGCGATTTGGCCTACCGCCTGGCGATTGACAGTTTGAATTACCCGAAATGTTTAACCCAGCTGTCAAAAGTGAACCGGAAATACGGGAAACTGTATTGCGAGGAATACATTCTCATGGCGCATTGCTATAAGCAAATGGGAAAGGAAACCAGGAGTGCAAAATGCCTGCGGAAAGCGTGGTCTAATTATGCCTTCGACCTGAGCTGCCTGGATCAGATGCCGGAAATCAGCCTGGAAAGTATCAATGCCGGCTATTCCAAAAAACAACAAAAAATCGTGCAGCAGGGTTATGACAACTTTCCAAAGTTGAACCGGAGGAATACCGATTCGCTGGGAGCCGTTTTGCAAACCATGCTGGACAGGGATCAGGCCCCGAGGTTGAAATTCTATACGGATTCGGTGATCGATACCAATGCCGTCAACCGTGAAATTATCCGGGTGGATTCGCTCAATTTGATTGAATTCCGCCGGATCATCTACCAACTGGGTTATCCGGGAGAGTGGATTTTGCCGGGCAATGTTTCCAGGGTGTTCGTCCTGCTGGTTCATTCTTCCTATAACCAATCTTTTTTCGACGAAATGAAACCGGTTTTCCTCCAGGAAGTCATCGCCGGGCGCATGCCGCCGAGTCATTACGCCCTGTGGCTTGACCGTCATTATTCGATGGTGCGCCTGCCGCAGCCTTACGGAATGCTGGCCATCCCAGGGAAAACGGATTTCACACCGGAACAGATTCGCGAAATTATTGCTAACCGGATGAAAATCGGGCTGATTAAAAACTGCCCGATTCCAACCAAAATGCTCTTTTTCCAATGATCCTGGTTTTTAGCGAACGGACAGATTTGAATACACGCCAGGTGTTGTCGTATTTGAATTACTACGAAGAACCGTTCGAAGTGTTCCTGGAAGACGATTTCATTGAACTGGAATATGGGATTGGCCCGACCTGTTTTGATTACGAGGTATATAAGAATCATCAATTTGTCTGCACTGCACACGAGATCAAGTCGGTTTGGTATCGCAGAACGGATATCCAGGTGTGCCGTTTCGGAAGCGGAATATTTTCCCAAAAGAGCCTTGAACACTACTCACGGGAACACATCAAAACGCGAAGCGAACAAATCCGGCGGTGTATGCATGGGCAGAAGTGCCTGGGGAAATTCGGGTTCGGGAACTACAATAAAGCGGAGTTCCTGGAGCAATGTACTTTGCTGCAAATCGACGTTCCAAAAACGCTGATCACGGGGTCGAAACGGAAACTGCGCGGATTTTGGGAAGCATGTGGCGGAAAAGTCATTACCAAATCGCTGGCTTATCCCTATGAATATGCCCAATCCAATGCTGCGGGAGAGATTGAGAGTTACCGCCTGGGGTATACCCTTTCGGTCGGTGAATCCGAATTGGATGTGCTCCCGGACTATTTTGATCTGAGCATTTTCCAGGAAAAACTGGAGAAGCAGTTTGAGATCCGAACGATCTACCTGGACGGAAAAACGTTTTCCCAGGCCATTTTTTCGCAAAGCAGGGAAGAAGCATTGCTGGATTATCGCCAGGGTTACGATTCGGGGATGAGAACCTGCAATTATACGCTTCCGGAATTCGTCGACAAGCAGGTGCGAAAACTCATGCACACACTCGATTTGAATTTCGGGTCTTTGGATATCGTGGTGACCACAGACAGGCGCTATGTCTTCCTGGAAGTGAACCCAAATGGTCAGTATGGAGCTGTTTCGGTCTCTGCAAATGCGAATGTGGATTACGAAGTGGCCCGCTTTTTAATGAATCAAACAGCATAACGAAAATACGATGGAAGGAATTGAAACAGCAGATGCGCTCTTGTCACAGGTTTATCCGAAGGCAGACTTTACAGCCAAAGACCGGGCAAAAAAAGACCGGGCGAATATCGCTATCGAACGGCTCAAAATGGATCGGCTGGAAAATTTGCTTGTGCCCGCACTGCCGGTTTCCTTACTGGTGAATCCAACAAAAAAGCTATGAAAAACGGCAGAAACGCACCGATCTTGAAATTGTATCCGAATGTGATTCCGGTAAAAGGGTACAATCGATCCCTGTTGATGGATTTGCAAAAGGGAACGCCTTATTTGGTTCCCAATTCACTGGTTGATTACCTGGAAACGCCGACAGCAGGCATGAAGGAGTACGAGGAATTCATTCTTCAAAATGAGTTGGGTTTGTTCGTTGATCCGGAACTTGGGGAATCTCTGGCTCCTCTTTCGCTGGAATATCACCCGGATTCGAAAATCAACAATGCCATTTTGGAATTGGATGCGTATTCTTCCTGGGATGTATCGTCCGTTTTGAAACAGCTGGATGCACTTGGAGCCCGGTTTCTGGAAATCCGTTTTTTGGATGTCGTGTCTTTCGAAAACCATTTTCCGGAGTTGAAAAAGAACCTGGACAATACTACGGTGGAATACCTCCGGATTGCGGTTCCGTTTTATCCGAAGTTGAAGGAATTCCTGGATTCTAACCTGCGGGAACGTTTCTTCCGCTTAAGTACGCTGGTTGTTTATAATGCAACCGCCGGATTTGAGCTTCAAACGGATTTTTACAACTTGTTGTTTACGCAGCAGGAATCGGTATCTCACGAACAGTGCGGCAATGTAGCGGTAGATTACTTTGTAATCAGCACGGAGGGATATGTCCGCAACCGGAATTACAACAGCTGCCTGGCGCATAAAATAAGTGTCGACAAAGATGGATTGATTTGCAATTGTCCTTCTGAAACGACCAAATACGGTAATCTGGATGTTGCTTCGCTGGAAGAAGTGCTTTCACAGGATGCGTTTAAGGATAAATGGATGCTCACGAAAGACGAGATCCTGGTTTGTTCGGTGTGTGAATTCCGATGGATTTGCAGTGACTGCCGGGCTTTTACTGTGAGTGACCTCAAAAACGGGAAACCTTCCAAATGTGGCTACAACCCGTTTATCAATTTGTGGGAAGGGGATGAAAATTACTTGTCGGAAGCGCAGTGCGGCGTTGTTGTTACTAACGGAGCAATGCAGGTAGATGACGCGTTGATTGCAGCACTGAATTTGACATTATGGGAATGAAAACACGATGTTATTACCTTCTTTTCCTGGCTTTTTTGTTTTGGGGAAAAGAAACTTCAGGACAGTCGCTTTTGAAAGAAACCCGGCTTGATTCCCTTTCCGTTTTCTTCGAATCGGGAAATGCGGAGGTTAAAAATCCGGACACATTGCTCAAGCGAATAAATAAACTGGAACAATCAGGCTCCGGAAAAATAATTCTGATCGGGTACACGGATTCGGTCGGGAGCATAGAATCCAACCGCACTTTGGCTTCGAAACGACTGCGGTCGGTTGCGGCGATTCTGAAATCCTCGCATGTGAAGCATTACGCGATAGACAGTATCAATAAAAACGAGAAACGCGGAAAGGGAAAACTGAATGATAATCAATTCCGGAGAGTAGACATTCTTATTTACAAGGTAGAACCTGATTTTGTACTGAACAAACCGATTGATTTGAACATTCAATTCCGGGTGGCGTCTGATTATGTTCTGGCAGGTTCGTATGAATCGATGCGGAAATTGCTTTTCATCATGAAATCGGACGATTCGCTGAAGATTAAACTGAACGGACATGTGTGCTGTGAACCCGATCAGTTATTGTCATTGAACCGGGCCAAGCGGGTCAAAAGTTTCCTCGTTCAGAATGGAATCGATGAAAAACGCATCACCTGTTTCGGCTTCAGCAATACCGTGAAACTCGTTGAAGAAACATCCCCGCAAAATCAGGCAATCAACCGAAGAGTCGAAGCTGTTTTCATAAAGTAATGCAGATGTCATTTCATCCGAATAGTGAACTAAAGTAAACAGCACCAGAAATTTCAAGATTGATGCATCTCTATGAGAGGGAGGGTCTTGGTGGTGTTTGTTCAAGTCATCGTGGGTTTCCCTGACGGCCCGGTGTGCCTGCGCTGAAGCTTCAGCATTGGGCGAGCTAAAAATGCGTGTAGTGTTCGACTGAGCCCACACCGAAGTCCGTGGCGAAGAAAAACTGCAGAATCCAAAGGTAAAAGAGATAACGTAAACAAAACTCCATGCGGAAATTTCCTTTTTACAGACAGCCTGACGGCATGGACTGCGGTCCGTCCTGTCTCAAAATGATCGCGAAGTTCTACGGAAGATCCATCGAATGGAGCGTTTTGAGAAGGTGGTCGGGAACGAATCGTGCCGGAAGTAGTTTGGACGGAATGAGTCACGCGGCGGAAAAGATCGGGTTTCGAACCCTGAGCGTGAAAGTTTGTTTGGAAGACTTGATTCAAAGTGCTCCGCTTCCGTGTATTTGTTTTTGGAACAAAAAGCATTATGTGGTTCTGTACAAAACCCGGAGAAACAAACTGTACGTTGCGGATCCTGCTCACGGACTTTTAACCTATACCAAACGCGAATTCCTGGACAACTGGATCGGAAAGCATGCCGGTGAACGAACGGAAGAAGGAATCTGCCTTTTGCTGGAATCTACACCCCGCATGCAGGAACAGGAATCCGATGATCCGGAAAATACTGCCGGGTTTTCCTTCCTGCTGGGTTATTTGAAACCGTACCGGAAACTGCTGTTCCAAATGGGAGCCGGATTGCTGGCGGCGAGTTTACTTCAGTTGATTTTCCCTTTTCTTACACAGAGTGTGGTGGATGTCGGGATTCAGAACAAAGACATTCGTTTCCTTTACCTGGTGCTGATCGGTCAGTTGTTTGTATTTATCGGTCGCACGGTGATTGAAATGATCCGTAACTGGTTGTTGCTTTATATGAGTTCCCGGATCAATATCACGCTGGTGTCTGATTTCCTGATCAAGTTGATGGGGCTTCCGATAGCGTTTTTCGATGTGAAACTCACCGGAGACCTGATGCTCCGGATTGGCGATCACGAACGGGTGGAGCAGTTGCTGACGAATCAATCGCTCCAGGTGCTGTTTTCCATCTTCAACTTGTTGATTTTCGGTTTTGTGCTTGCGTTATACAGCTTGCCGGTGTTTGGAATTTTCCTGCTCGGAACGGGGTTCTATTTTCTCTGGGTTGCCTATTTCATGAAGAAGCGCCGGAACCTGGATCACAAACGGTTTACGCAGATGAGCACCGAACAAGGTAAGATCGTGGAGTTGATTATGGGAATGCAGGAAATCAAACTGCACCATGCAGAGCGCCGGAAACGCTGGGGTTGGGAAGTGATCCAGGTTCGGTTATATAAATTGCGGATGAAAGGACTGCGTTTGGAGCAGATTCAAAGCAGCGGAGCGTCGTTTATCAATGAATTGAAGAACATTTTAATCGGATTTTACACGGCAAAACTGGTCGTCGATGGTCAGCTGACGTTGGGAATGATGCTTTCTGTTTCATACATTACCGGACAACTGAATGCCCCGGTTTCCCAGTTCCTGACGTTTATTTATTCCCTGCAGGATGCACGCATTTCGCTGGAACGCATGGCGGAAATTCACCGGCGCGAAGACGAAGAACCTGCTGATTCGGATCGTTTGCCGGATTTGCCCGATGATCACACACTCTGCCTGGAAAGGGTAAGTTTTACCTATCCGGGAATGACCAATCGGGTCTTGAGAGAGGTGAGTTTGACCATTCCTGCAAACAAGATTACAGCTATCGTAGGAGCCAGTGGAAGCGGAAAAACCACCCTGATGAAACTGCTGCTTCGGTTTTATGAGCCGGAAAGCGGGAAAATAGTACTCGGTGATACGGAACTGAGTTTGTTTACACAGCAGGTGTGGCGCAAGCACTGTGGTTCGGTGATGCAGGAAGGATTTATTTTCAATGATACCCTTGCCGGAAATATTGCGGTGAATGATGAGGTCATTGACAAGGTACGTTTGAAACGAGCTGTTGAAACGGCAAATATCCGCGAATTCATCGAAGCCCTGCCGCTCAGTTATCACACGAAGATCGGTGCGGATGGAATGGGTTTGAGCGGTGGACAAAAACAACGATTGTTCATTGCGCGGGCTGTCTACAAAAATCCCGATTTTCTCTTTTTTGATGAGGCCACCAGTGCGCTGGATGCTAATAACGAACAGATCATCATGGAAAACCTCGATACGTTTTTCAAAGGGCGAACGGTTGTGGTGATCGCACACCGCCTGAGTACAGTGAAGAACGCCGATCAGATCGTGGTAATGCACCAGGGAGAAGTGATCGAGATCGGAAATCATAACGATTTGCTCGAGCAGCGCGGCAGTTATTACAACCTGGTGAAAAATCAATTGGAGTTGGAAAAATTGAAAGTTGAGAAGTGATACTTCGACTTAGTTCGACACAATTCGACAAGCTCATTGCAAGTGCTCACTACAGGTCGCTCAGCATTTTAATTGACAATTGATAATTGAAAAGAATTTTTAATTGAACTACTTATAAAATCAAAAATCTTCGAATTACGGAGTGTTTCAGAGCAAAATAGAAGCATAATCATGACAGAAGAAGACGAAATACAAATTGAATTGAGGAGCGAACCGATGAATGAGCTGCTTTCCGAGCCGCCGTTTTGGGTGGTGCAGTCGGGAAGTACTTTGTTCCTGCTGGTGGTGGTGTTACTGGTCGGTCTTACCTGGTTGATCCGTTACCCGGATGAAGTTTCCGGTGATGTGGTTGTAACGAGTTCCAAAGCGCCGATCGAGCTTTCCAATCAACGGTATGTGCAGTTGAAATCACTGGTTGTTTCCGAAAACCAGGAAGTGGAAGCCGGAGAAGTAATCGCCCGTTTTGATAGTCATGCAAAGCCGGAAGATGTAGCTGTTGCCACAGTATATCTGGATCGATTGGAAGCATTTAAGGGGAAATTCGGAAATCAAATTCCGGTTTGTGAAACCGCTCTTGAACTGGGAACTTTCCGGGAGCAGTGGACTTTATTGCTTTCGAAGATTGGAGCATGGAATAGTGAGCATACCGGCAATCAGTTTCAGGAGGAACTGGCTTCGATCGAACGGGAAATTGCGTTCCGGAAACAACTCGAAGCAATCTCCCGGAAAAAGATCCAATTGTCGGAAACAGAATATATGCTGAGTCGTGAACAACTGGAAGGAAGTGAACGCCTGGCGGCACAACATGCGCTTTCCGGGCAAACCCTTTTGGAAGATAGACGTCTGGAAACACAAGCAGGCCAGGTGGTGCACGGGATGAAAGAACAAGCAGTGCAAAACCGGATTGCGCTGAACAGTTTGAGAAAAGATCGTTTGAGTATCCTGCATGAACAAGCATTGAAGGAACTACAGCAAACTGCTGAAATCCGTGTGAGTTTATCGGCATTGAGACAGGCGTTTGAGAACTGGGAAAAGGATGGAGTCTGGCTGGCTCCCTGTAAAGGAAAAATCGTGTTCAACAAAGTGTTGCAGGTAGATCGTTTTTACAAAGCCGATGAAGCATCATTGGTGATTGTTCCGGAAGGAAGCGGTTATTCGGCTTTGGGGAGCATTGCCAGTTCCGGTGCGGGGAAAGTGCGGCCGGGTCAGAAAGCTTTTGTCGAACTGACTGATTTTCCAGCGGCTGAATTTGGAATGCTGGAAGGAAAAGTTGGTTCCCTGACTCAGATCGACAAGGGTGGAAAGTATGAAGTGAAAATTAATCTGCCATCCGGTTTGAAAACGACTTACCGGAAACAACTTCCATTCCGGGTGCAACTGAAAGGAAAAGTGAAAATCATCATTCGGGAAAAACGTTTACTGGAACGTTTCTTCGAACAGTTAAGTGGCCTTTTGTGATGAAACAGGTGCTTTGGGTGGTATTTGCCGGATTTTGTTTCGCCGTCAGCGGGCAGGAAATCCTCACACTTCAGGAATGCCTGAACCGGGTTGAAAACAACACGCTCCAAATAGCATCCGAATCTGCTTCCCTGCGTGCTTCGCACCTGGATCGTACGTTTCATTGGTGGAGCCTGCTTCCGGATTTAAGTGCAAATACCGGCTTTACTACTTCTTTTGGTCGGAGATTGGATCCGTTCACGAATACCTTTGCCACGAGTTCTGTCAATTCGCAATCTTTTGGTTTGAACTCCGGAATCACGTTGTTTAACGGGTTGAATTATTTCCATAAGCGCAAAGTATTTGCTTCTTCGATCCGACTGGATGAAATTCAACTGGAAAGCCGGAAGAACGAATTGAAAACAGAGGTTGCGGCATTGTATGTCCTGCTTTGTCAACTTTCTTCCCAACTTCAACTGGCAGATGTGCGGATCGAAAAATACATCCAGCTTCAACGACTTCAGTTATTGCTCCTGCATGAAGGAAGGATTACGGAAATCGACACGCTGAAGACCCGGAATGGGTTGCTTGAAGCGCGTGTTGTGAAACGCGATTTGTCGGGCGAGTTGAAACGCAAGGTTCTGCAACTCAACTTCCTGATCGGAATGCCTTTGTCGACCGCTTATTCGTTTGATCCGGCTTCTATTTCCGCAGTTTTCGATAAACTGAAGTTGACGGAATCATTCGCCCTGGAAATCCTGGCCGTGGAATCGGGGCTTGTAGCGGACCAGTTCAAATCCGACCGGACGAAGCTGTTGCCGACCTTATCTCTGAGCGGTCTTTTGGGAACCGGTTTTTCTACCAATAACAAAGATTACCTGTTTCCCGGCAATCCCACCAAACCCTACCGGGATCAGTTGAACCAAAATCTGTATGAGGGAATCGGTCTGTATCTGAGCGTGCCTTTATTTAACCGCGGAGCATGGTTTAAGAGCAAACAGCTGAATGTCATCCGCCAGGAAGAAATCAGTCTTCAGCAGCAACTGACCACATTTTCCCTGGAAAAACAACAAGCCGAACTCTTTCAAAAACGCCTGGATTATACCGCTAAACTGGATCACATCCGGGAGTCGGCTCAAAATCTCGAAGCCATTTATTCCATGACGCTGCTGCTGTACGCAGAAGGTCGTGCGAGCTACACGGAAATCGAAACCGCTTTGATGGAATGGCAGCAAAAAATGGCTGAATGGGAAGCATTGCGTCTGGAACTGGAGTTGGTGAAGTTGTGGGAGTGAGGAGTCTGGTTCCGGATTTTAGATGCAAATCTGTTGAAAATGTAACCAATATAGATTATTCTTTTATCTTTGTGTCACTAAATTTTAACCAGATACAATACCGGAACCATCAGGTCCAACTGAAACTTATGAACCACTGCACTGCTTATGCAGGCATATTAACTCTTTTAGCCTTACTGTTCACAAATGCCTTCCCGGTGTTTGCTCAGCCAACTGCTAAAGATACTCTTGCGTCAACGAAACAACGAGTTCAACAGCAATTCGATTATGAACGTGTGGGAAAACAGCTCATTGGGTTGTCCGAATCTCCTGTGTCTCTTCCGGCCAAAGACAGCTTACCCCAAAGACTCAAAAATCGCCTTGTTCGTGACCTCAATGGGACACATGGTCAAATAGACCTGAGTTATGCCTATGGTCTCAATACCGTTTTCATTGATACAGCTCGCAGCATCGGTTCTATCTTGAATACTTCGGGTGCTTTTTCAACCTCCATCCTCGGAATGCCTCTCCATCTGAGCTTCAATTATTCAACCCTGCGGGTTCCTTTGGGTACCAATAACTTCTTTCGTTTAAGCCTGGATAAAGACCGTTTGATCGAGCAGCAGAAAGAAAAAATCACCGGTTCCATTGCTTCTCTTGAAAAACAACAGGATTTGCTGCAAAAAAAGAAGGCCGAACTGAACGGAATGATGGGCTACGTTGAAGTGTACCTGGATGCTTTGAAACGCCGTGCCGAACATGAGGCCAGAAAACGAAAAAGCGGGCTTCAGGACAAAGCAACTGGCATCACGGATAGTTTGCAAACTGTCAAAGGTCAGTCAATCAGTTTGGATCATCCGATCGATTATCAGAAAGAATATGATAGTGTCATGCGGATATACAAACGCATCACCGGATTGAAGAACACGTATGACAGTCTTTCCATGAAATTGGCATCATCCAAAGAATTGTTGAATTCAAAATTGGGTCAATTAAAGGATCCAGATTTTGGAAGCAAGACAGCTGGGAAAGTGCCGTTTTTGCAGAGTCTGCAAACGCTGGATCTGGGGCTGACATACCCGAAAACAACCGCCTTGTCCGGACAGAATGTGCCTTTGAAAGGGCTTCATGTTGAAATTCAGCACCGCAATTATTACCTGTCGGTAGCAACCGGTCTCACACTGAATAACATCATGCTGAGTACCAATGCGGTTCAAAATCAGTTGAATTACAGTCAGAACGTATTCAATAATTTCGATTTTCAGCAAATCAAAAATAACGGCTGGCTCACGGCTGTTAAGACCGGTTATGGAACAGTGGCAGGTACGCATGCTTTTATCGGGATCAATTACCTCACCAATACCCGCTTTTTAGCACCTGCCGGAACCACGGTTACACAGCCCGCATACGATCCGGCTGCATCCGTAGAACTGGATCTGCGCTATGTGCCTGTTTTTCTGAAGGGAAGTGCTTTTGACTTCGTTTACGGCAAAACTTCCATGAACAAACACCTGGATACCACGGCGGGTTCCGGAGCATTTCAGTCGTTGTTTTCAGCTTATCCGTCCAACTTGTTTTTAGGTAAATATACCCAGTCGGTTTCCAGGCTTCGCTCGGAGTTTGCGTTTACTTACCGCCGCCTGGATGCTTTTGCAAATACTACCACCTTCGGAACCATGCAGCCCAACAACGAACGGGTGGAAGTAAAAACCACGCACCGGATCAGCAAATTTGCCAAATTGGGACTGCTCTACCGGAGAGATGCCACACTGCGCGCCATTTCTGGGATGAACAAGCTGCAATTAAACGTGGCCGGAGCGAACGTCAGTGGTAGCTATACCAGTTATTTGAGTTATTCGTTTTTCTTCAATTACGTGCATCACGCCATGCAGCTGCCTGATTTACCCGTTGTACAGAAAGGGAATAACTACCTCCTTGGATTCAATGTCAATTCCAATTATACGATTGGATCGACCAAAGCCAGCTCCATGCTTTCGTATAACGATTACTTGTTGACCGATACAGCGAAAGTGAATAAATACACCCAGTTCGGATTGATGCAAACGTTTATGGAACGAACCTATTCGGTTTCTGCGTCCTATGATTATTTCTACCGGCGTATGGACGGAGTGTCGACAGGAACCAGTGTTTTGGGACTCATGGGGAAATATACTTTGAAGAAAGTGAAGTTTGGAGCCGGGCTGAAACTGGCAAGCGATTTTTCCGGTGCAAACAGTCTCGGTGGACACCTCGAAGCGCAATGGGCTTTGAACCGTTTTCTCGATCTGGGATTACGGGCGGAGCGTTTTGTACTGGGAGATTTTTACCGCAATTACTACCGGGTGCAGTATGAGCAGTTTCCGTATTTGATCACCTTTCAAACGAGATTTAAAATTTAAACAAAATAAGTATGAAACACCTTTTTTTCTGGGCAATTATGCTATGCTTTAGCTCCGCTTTCGGGCAGGCCAACATCGTATTGATTTCCCTGGACGATAAAGACACGATTGATTATCGCTACCCGGTTTTTAACTGGTATTATGTATCTGCTCCGGACGGACGGGACAATGTGAAATACAATTATGTATTGACTGAACTGCATACCAACCAGAGTGCACTGACAGGTGTAACGGTTAATCAGCCTTTGCTGCGGATCAACGGCGTACAGGGGTTCCAGTTGGTTTATCCGTTCGATGCACCTGAGCTTCAGTATGGCAAACGCTACGGCTGGCAATTGGAAAAAACGGTCAATAACATCATCGTTGAAAAATCAGAGGCCTGGGAATTTACGCTTTACAAAGAAGTCGTTATCCCGATGAAATATGTTTACCTGAATTCCGATTACAATGCCACCATTTACCAGGTGGAAGGAGATGGTTTTTACTTCAAGATGAACAGCCGTTACAAATCCAGCGGAAATTTGAAATGCCGGGTACTGAACGAAAACGCAGAGGACATGGAGGTGCAATTGGGAGAAGACCAAAAAATCGGTGCAAACGACGAACCGGAAAAGTCCGGCCGCGAATTCCACTACCTGCGCACCGATGTGTACCCTGCGGGGATTTACACCCTGATCGTCAAAGATCCGAAAGGAAATGAATACAATACCCGTTTTCGCATCAACTAGATTAACGATACCACATTAGTTATGAAAAACAATACAACATCTTTTTACAGAAAGCAGGGAATCAGAATAGATGCATTGCTGCTGGCTGTGCTGCTATTTGTTCAGGCAACCTGGCCGGCATCTTTGTACGGAAGGAATGCGATACAAATCCATCAGCCGATGGTTTCAACTACTTCCGGAACACTTTCCGAGGATCATTCATTCATTGCTCCGGCGGTCAATGAAACGGATAAATTGGAGTCAGCAATATCTGCTCCAGCGCTTAAAATGCCCGGTGGACCAGATCAACCGGAAACCCAGCGTTTCACACCGATTAGTGCGGACAACCTGGTCGATCTTTTTTCGGGAGATTTTTCCTATAACGTACCGTTGCTGGATGTAGACGGCTACCCGATCAACCTGGCTTACAATGCCGGGGTCGGGATGGAACAGGAAGCATCGTGGGTTGGTTTGGGCTGGAACCTGAACCCTGGAGTGATCAACCGCCAGATGCGCGGGATTCCCGATGATTTTAACGGAACGGACCAGATTACACAGGAGTATAACCAAAAACCCAACTGGACGGTGGGTACTTCGGTGGGCGTTAATTTCGAACTCTATTCATTTGAACTGAAGAAACAAAGCGGCTCTACTAGTAATGATAGTGCTTCTCTCAACCTTTCGTTGAAGCTGGGAATGGAATACAACAACTATTCGGGCTTTGGTTCCGATTTTTCGATTGGTCCGTCCTTTAGTATTGCCAGGAAAGTTGGTTTGAATGTGGGGCAGCAGTTTACCGGGAGCAGCCAGGGAGGTGCTTCAATCGGAACCTATGTATCGTTATTTGATGGAGCATCCAAAGGATCTGAATTTTCCAATAAATTGAGTATTGGTTCAGCTTTTAATTCCAGACAGGGGCTTCAGCAAGTCTCCATTAATTTCTCCCGAGACTACAAAGTTTTGGATGCAGGTAAGTACACTTCAGCTTCATTAACTCATAATGGGTATGGAACCGGAAGAGTTGGAAGTAGTTTGGGGTCAAGCTACAATTTCGGAATGTCAAGCTTCGTACCTTCCATCCCATTTGATACCAAAGCCAATTCTTTTACTGCCCGCTTTAAGCTGGGACCCGATGCGGTAGGTAATGACCCCACAGTTTTCTTTTCCGGTTTCTTCTCTAAAAGCAGTTTAGCGAGCAATAGCAAAACACTGCCGGCATTCGGTTACAGCAACCTGGAAAAAGGACAGTTGAACAACCAGGCAATGCTGGATTTCAACCGGGAAAACAATGCGAGTTTCACGAAAAATACGCCGGCTCTTCCCATTCCGCACCTGATGTACGACATTTTTTCCGTAAACGGTCAGGGTGTTTCGGGCAGTTACCACATGGACCGAAAAGACATTGGTTACGTGTTCGATCCGTTGATTACCAGCTCTTCCAATTCATACACCGTTGGTGGAGAATTTGGAATTGGAGCAACCTTCAAGGCGGGAGTCGATGTCGGTGGTGTATTTACCAGCGGAAGTTCCGGTGCCTGGACAGACGGAAACGATGCGGCAAGAAATGTGCGCTTCATCAGTACAACGAACTATTTCCGGGATGCATCCGAATTGGCATACGATGAAAGTGATGCCGAGTTCCAGAATATCGGAGGGGCAAAAGCAGCTTATTTTCCTGTGACCGGAGTCAAAAAACTGGAGAATTCATTGAAAACAGATGCGGGAGATTCCTACAATATCCATAACGATAAGAGTTTGAAATTCCGCCGAAACCAGCCCTTGACAAACTTCACCATATCAGAGGTGAAAAACGGGTTTGGCCCAACCAGGCTTCCTGCGACTGCCTATGCCAATACACAAGCGGGAGTTTCTCACCATACCGGAGCCTTTACTGTAACAAAAATGGATGGTTCCAGATACTATTACGGGCTCCCGGCTTACAGCCGCGTACAGAAGAATGTGTCGTTTGCCATAGGTGAAGGAAAACAACCGGGAAATGTGCCGAACTGGAACACACGCCTGGTGGGGTATAGTTCCCAGGATGCATCGATTGCAAACAAGAGGGGGCTGGACAATCATTACAATGCGCAGACCATTCCGGCGTATGCCCATTCCTACCTGCTCACGTCCGTTTTGAGCAGTGATTACATCGACAGCGATCAAACTCCTGGTCCGAGTAAAGGCGATTTGGGAAGTTATGTTGAATTTAAGTACAAGCAGGTTCAGCAGTATAATTGGAGAAACCCGGTCAATCAGTCGAAGGCTTTCCACGACCGCGGACTGAATGCTGACCCGACGGATGATAAAGCGAACTACATTTACGGTGAAAAGGAATTGTGGTATTTAGATACTATTAAGACCAAAAATCACATCTTAATTTTCCACACTTCAGATCGCAGGGATGCGGTATCGGTCAATGATGAGATGGGAGGTTTGTCGGCTTCCAATGCAAAGATGCAGAAACTGGACAGTTTAAAACTGTATTCCCGACCGGATTTCGAGTTAAACGGAGCCAGTGCCGTTCCGTTGAAAACGGTTCATTTGGTATACGATTACAGTTTGTGTAACAACTACCCGGGCAACCTGGACGCGGCATCCACTGAGCCAAATGAAAACGGGAAACTGACCTTGAAACGTGTTTACTTCACGTACGAGAAATCGTACCGGGGAGAGCGCGCTCCGTTCGAATTTTTCTACGATTACAACCCGGCATATGAAGCAAACAGTGTAGACCGCTGGGGAACCTATAAACCAAATCCGACCGGACTTACCGGAGATGAACGGACCGATCCGCTGACAAATTCCGATTTCCCGTATGTTGGGAATAACAAGGCCAACAGTGACCTGTGGGCATCTGCCTGGAACCTGAGCCGCATCAAGCTGCCTACCGGAGCTATGATGGAAATCATCTATGAAGCGGACGATTATGGGTTTGTGCAGCACAAACGGGCGCAGCAAATGTTTAAAATCGTGCATGTGGAAGGTTGTTCCGAAAGTAAATGTTCCATTAGTAATGATGATGAAAAGAACCGGAGATTGTATTTTGAGATGGTTCCGGGAACAAACATCAAGGATTATGTAGCAGTTGGGAACACCATTTATTTCAAAGCCCTGCTTTCTATGGACAAAGACCAGGATCATTTTGATTATGTTCCGGGATATGCGGTGGTTGAGGAAATAGGAATAGATGGCAGCTACGGATTTGTGAAGTTAAAACCCGCAAAATTGAAGGACTCTGAAACGGCGGCATATAATCCGATTGCCGTTGCCGGAATCCAGTTCGCACGGAATTACCTTTCACGGATTATTCCGCCATCCAACCAGGCCAATCCGATGGACGAGAGCAGTAGCTTTATGGACGGTGTCAACTCACTGATCGGAGCCTTTGCTTCGTATGGAGAACTGTTTACAGGACCTAACAAACCGCTCTGGAACAAGGAAATCGGAACGGTGATGATTGCCAATAAGAGCTGGATTCGTCTGAACAACCCTACTTATACCAAATTGGGAGGCGGACACCGCGTAAAAGAAGTTCGCACCTACGATAATTGGGACCAAATGGTGGAACACGGAACCCAGAGTTACTACGGGCAGCAGTACCAGTACCATTTTGACGGAAAATCAAGTGGAGTGGCAAGTTATGAACCGCAGATCGGCGGAGAAGAGAACGTGTGGCGCACCTACGTGGCCAACGATATTAAACTGACTCTTGCTCCGGATATCCGTAATTATATGGAAACTCCGTTTGGAGAACAGTTCTTTCCGTCTCCGATGGTGGGCTACAGCAAAGTGTTGGTGAAAAACCTGGAACGATCCGGCGTCAAGAGAACTGCTACCGGACACACAGTCAGTGAGTTCTATACGGCACAGGATTTCCCAACGATTGCCGAACGTACGGATGTCCACAATAAGCCGCGTAAGTTCAATCTGAACCTGTTGTTGTATGCCAAAACGGAAGACATGATGGCAGCCAGCCAGGGATTTGTGGTTGAGGGCAATGACATGCACGGAAAACCAAAGGCGGTGCGTATTTTCGCTGAAGGTCAGAATGAAGCGTACTCTTCTGTCGAATACCATTATCAATATGCTTCGCAGTATATTGACGGAATTGCAGCAAACCGCCTGAACAATGATGTAACAGTCATCACTCCTTCGGGAGCGGTGAAAAAAGTAGTCGTTGGCCGCACGTATGAAGCCGTGGCGGATTTCAGGGAAAACAAATCCCGCATGAAATCCGGAAATATGGGAATCAACCTCAATTATACCATGCCGTTTATTTTGGTTCCGATGATTTTGGGAGCGAATTATTCCGAATCCAAAACGGAATTCAGAAGCGCTGTTTTTGCCAAAACCATCGAACGGAAAGGAATTTTGAATAAAGTGGTTGCAGAAGACTATAAATCGAAGGTAGAAACGGAAAACCTGGCTTATGATGCTGAAACCGGAGACGTATTACTGACTTCAGTTAACAATGGTTTCAGAGACACGGTTTATAATTTTTCCTATCCGGCACACTGGATTTACGACCGTATGGGACAGGCTTACAAAAATCTCGGTTACACATCGGCCGTATCAACTACGTTCAGTGACGGCTACAGTACCGGTTTTACCAGTGCAAACCTGGTAGAAGGGGATGAAGTGATGGTGGTTCAATCCGGAAATTACATCAAAGGCTGGGTAACGGAGTCCGGAGTTCAGGGAGTCCGCATCCTGAAAAAGGACGGAACACCATTCGAAGGAACGGTTTCTTATCTGAAAGTAATCCGGTCCGGAAACCGCAACCTTCAGTCGGCACCGGTTGGAACGGTGACCCTGATGAAAAATCCGCTGAACACATTCTCAGGAAATGTGCTGGACGAGGTGTTGAGTGCACAGAGCATCGAATATGGAAATGCCTGGAAAACATTCTGTAACTGCAATGATTCACTGACGGCCAATGCATATGCTGCCGGGGTTAAAGGAAACTGGAATCCGAAGGCGAGTTACCTGCACCTGAGCGACCGCACACAGACTTTTGAAAACAACAACACCAATATCCGCAGAGATGGATTGATGAAATCATTCACACCGTTTTTCCGTTTGAACAATGGTATTTGGTCGATTAATAAGGAAAACTGGACCTATACTTCCGAAGTATCTGAATTCAGTCCGTTCGGGCAGGCGGTTGAAAGTGTGGATGCACTTCAGCGTTATTCCAACGTCCAGTTTGGTTACAACCAAACACTTTCAGTTGCTGTTGCAGCCAATGCGATGCGCAAGCAAGCCGGTTTTGACAACTTTGAAGACTATGGCTACGGCAGCTGTCCGGATGATCATTTCCGTTTTGGAACACGCTCAAATATTACCAGCAGTGATGCACATACCGGGAAGTATAGTCTCCAGGTCAATTCCGGATCTCCGGTGTTTTTGCAAAAGCAGTTGGTAGCATCCTGTGATACGGAGGCTGCTTGTGATTTCTCCAGATACATTACCCAAACGGATACGGAAACCACCATTAAAGTCATGGATGTAGACGGTGTTACGATGACTTATGAGATTATCTATGGGGCACCTGCTCCGGTGATGACAGAAATTCCGGGTGGAGTTTCGCTGAGTTTTACCGGATTCGGAGCATTCAAAGTGGAAGTGAAACTGGTGAAAAGCGATGGTTGTATGACCGTGGTTCCAGTTACGCAGTTATAGTGAACAAACAAGCAACATGCAGATGAAAAAAAGCATTCTATATATCTTATTGACGGGAATCCAGGGATTGGCTCTGGCACAGGAAACATCCCTGTCGGTGTACAACAGCTGTGTGACGGCTGCCAAAGTATGTACCGATAAACAAATCACGACGGTTTCGACACCGGACCAGGCAATCTGTCTGGGAACTATCCAGCCTCAGTATTTTAAGTTCCACATGGCGACATCCGGTACCATTGCGCTGAACACGTATGCACATACCGGATCGTATACGCTCTACGGCCCGATGGCAACACTAGGAATTTCTTCCTGTCAGCAGATTTCGCTGGGGCAGATCAACCAGGTCACCGGAAGTTTATCCGGATCGATTACCATACCACATGGTGAAGGATATTATGTATTGCGTGTAAACCCGACCAACTGTATCGGAACGGGAGACAATTACCGGGTGGATGTCTACGTTTCGGCCCGTCAGGCAACTTGTGACGAAGCAGCGGATTGCAAGGATTGCATCAGCTCTTTCTCCCCGCAACCGGGAAAATACCTGGTATCAGCCTGGGTGAAAGGCGAAGCGGCGCACAGAAATACAAGCTACCAGAACCCGGGTATTTCCGTCGCGTTCGAAGGGGCAACGGATAGTTCTTACTTTCAGCCATCGGGACTGATTATTGACGATTGGCAGCGTATTGACGGGATTGTAACCGTTCCGACAGGAGCAACCGATATCCGGATCGGGCTTTACTGTGCATCCGGGACCTGTTTATTTGATGATATCCGTTTCATCCCGGTAGACGGAAGCATGATTTCCTATGTGTATGACCCGGTAAGCCTGCGATTGGTGGCTCAGCTGGATGAACGCAATTATGCCACCCTGTATGAATACGACGAACAAGGGAAATTGGTGCGGACTAAAAAAGAAACCGAACGCGGGATTATGACCATTACGGAGTCGCGGGATAATATCTATAACAAATGAGACTGCTGTTATTCATCCTAATTTGTCCGCTGGCCGGACTGTCCCAGAGTGAATGGGAGCAAGTGGAGCCTCAGGTATTCATGGATTTGATCCGTGCGTACGAGCAATCTGTTGCTGCAAATGAAAGCTACTCGCTTGAAACAGCGTACCGGATTTACAACGACTACAAAGATGTGCAGCCGGCGCAATCTTTTGAAGGGAAATTGATTTGTCGCGGAGGAAAGGAACTGAATGTTTCTCAAATGGGGCAGTTGATGATCCAGGATGCATCGGTCAATATTTCATTGGACACTGCTGCAAGACAGTTGTTGGTTCAAAAGGCTGATCCGTCTTTTTTCTATCGCAAGACCGTTCAGGATTACAGCACCTTCTTGGAAATGACAGAGGTCGTTTACCGGAAAGCGATGAGTAATAAAACCGTATTCCAACTCCAGCTGAAGAAGGGAGGTCCTTACCATTCGATGGAGTTCACCTTTTCGGATAAAAACTTCATATCCCAAATCGTGATTTACAGCAACCAGCCTTATTATGAAGAAGGAGATACCTACTCAGGAGCGAAGGCAAAGATTGTATTGGATTTCAAAAATTTTAAAAAAGGAAAAACAGTAGACTTCAGTCATTTCCGAACCGTAAAAGAATGCATCCAGATGAAGGATAATCAATTGATTCCGGTAGGAGCATATAAAGATTTTGAAGTGATTGATTTAAGAAACTAACGAGTTATGATAAAGCACTATTTAAAACTGATTTTCACTACGCTGTTTCTGAGTATATTGATTCAGGGGACTGTTTTTGCGGGGCGTGGAGATAAGACCAAATCGATTCACACTCCTGTGGGAGGTTCAGCGGTAATGGTAAGTACTGCTACGGCGAGAGATTCGGTAATGCTGGATCCGCTTGGGGCCAACCAGCGGGATTATACCGTCCGCAACCGGATCAGTTTCGGAGTAGATATCCATTACCCGGAATTTGTTCCCGGGCCACAGGATGTGCAGGTTACCGTGCAGGTCAGACGCTGGGACGTGAATAACAACCTGATGCCTGATTTGGAGGTGAAACTGGACATTGCCTATTACCACAACGATACGGTACACTCGAAAATTTTAAGCACCTACGAGTTTACAGATGCCTATAAGGTGGAGTTTGAAGTGGTGCAAATTCGAATTGATGGAGTACCCGGCAGTGTTTTGCCCAAGAACTTGTTTGTACAGGCCGATATTTTTGTGGAACGATATACCGAACTTTCTTCTGACCCGGTAGGTGGTAACAGAATTCAATTCCAGGATTTGGATTGCGACGATGTCAAAGACGGATTGCATTTCACTTGGAAACCTTTGGATGGAGCAGAAGAATACCAGTTAGAATTCCTGCATATTTCCAACTATGGTTCGGAAAGTACAATTAAAAGCCCATCCGAACTGGAGTATGACTTCAGACATAATGCCACGCGTATCACAACCAGCAATAATTATTATGACATTCCACTGATTTTTGATCGTGGTTGGGTGGTATACCGGGTTCGTGCAGTCGGAGTGGATATCAATGACCCTGAACACCTGATTTTCGGTGAATGGACCACTGTGGCTGTAACGGGTACCGTTGCTTCAATGGATACTTACAGTAAAATAGAAATTACGGATGCGGAAACCCATGCGAAAGCATTGAACTGGCAGTATGCTGCAAGTTATGCGGAGCAGGGAAAGCGCAAAGAGGCAATCAGTTATTATGATGGAACGCTTCGAAGCCGCCAGGCGGTTACCAAAGTAAATACGGAGAAAAACGTGATCGTCGGAGAAACGATTTACGACTACCAGGGGCGTCCTGCAGTAAACGTGATGCCGGTACCGGTCGAGTTCCCATCTTGTGAAAGAGATGGAGAGCCGGTGATCAAATACTATGAGCAATTCAACCGGAATACCAATGGTGAAGCTTATTCGAAATCAGACTTTGATGTTGATAACAATGAAAATGGTCCGATATGCGTAGGTACGGCCGGAGCCATGAATACCGAAAGCGGTGCTTCCCGTTATTATTCACCGGATAATCCGAACCAGAACCTGCAGCAGGCCTATCTTCCGGATGCGGAAGGGTTTCCTTTTCAGCAGATTGTATACGCACCGGACAATACGGGGCGCGTTGTAAGTCAGGGAGGTGTGGGGCCGGACTTCCAGATCGGAAGCGGTAAAGAAACACGGTTTATCTACAGCAACCCGAACCAGCTGGAATTGAACCGCCTGTTTGGTTCCGAAGTAGGATATAAAGAGCATTATCAAAAGAATATCGTGATTGATGCCAACGGGCAGGCAGCGGTTTCCTATGTGGATATGACCGGAAAAGTGGTTGCAACGGCTTTGGCAGGTGATGCACCCACGAACCTGCAGGCGCTTGCCGCTCCGGAAGCTCAGGCTTTGGAAGTGAACCATATTGCACCGGATGGCTCAGATCAGGTCATTGACCGTTTGGCAAATACCATTACTTTTTCAACATCCTTCTCCCTTTCAGCTCCTTCTGATGTGGTGGTGGATTATGACTTTGTGACCTTCCCGATGACGGATTCCTGTCTGACAGATATTTGTGTAGACTGTATCTACGACCTGGAACTGAGCGTGAAAAATGAGTGCGGGGATAACCTGCTTTCAGCGGATGTACAGCACAAGACCATCGGGAATTTCCAATTGGATGGAACCGGAAACTATGTATTCCATACACACTGTACGGACTCTACGGCATTTTCATCGCTGGAAACGGTAACGCTTCCGATCGGGAAATACGTCGTATCAAAGAAATTGTCGATCCGGGAAGATGCTGTGAATGCCTACCTGGCATTGACCGATTCCAGCGAATGTGTGCTGAGCTACCAGGATTTCCTGGATGCGGCTTTGCAACAGGTCGATTCTTCGGTTTGTCTGATTGATTGTGACAACTGCCTGGAACAATTGGGAACGCTGGCTGATTTTATCGGCAACGGACATGGAACTTCCGGAGACTATTACGCACGGGTGCAGGAATGTAAGGAATTGTGCCAGGACCGTGTGAGCGATTGCCAAATGTACCTGACGATGCTGCAACTGGATATGTCTCCGGGCGGACAGTATGCAGAATACCTGAATCCTTCCACTGCCGCATTGGATTTGACGATTCCGTTATCGGTATTCAATACCAACAACCACCTGCCGAATGCATCGGCGAGCTGGAGAAACCCGGTTTTGGAGACTGCAACCGGGACACAGAACGTTTACCTGGACGCTTCCGGACAACGCTCTAAAATCTATCTTTCGGAAGATCCTGCCAACCCGGGAACTTACCTGCCGGCACCGTTGAACAGTTCTGTCGTACAATACGATGCTGCGGCAGGACAATCCTTTGTATACCCGGAACAACTCTTGTCCGTTGTGGATTTCATTGACAACTTCGAGCCATCCTGGGGCTTGTCGCTGGTGAAATACCACCCGGAATATTGTTACTACGAATCCTGCATTCAATACGAAAACAAACACGCTGAAACGGATGCGTTCAGTAGTAGTTCCTTCGATAATTTATTAGCTAACACGAATACGTTTGCGCAGGCACAGGCCTACGGATTCATTGCTTCCGGCGGACTTCCGTCCAACTGGTTTGAACCTACAGGTTCCAATCCAACCGACTCATTAAAACCATGGGATCCGTTTTTCTATTACAGCGGTGATTTCGAAACAGGAATCTGTACAGGCATCGCAGGTAAATTATACAACAAGTACCACCAGTTCCAATACCAGTTCGGACAGTGGTATTCCATGGCAGAGATTGCTGCCTATACTGCCAGATGTGGTTCTGCTGCTCCTTCCGTACCGTCTGCTGACTGCTACAATTTCGGACAGCTGTATAACGGAGCACTCGACACCACGATTCTGAACCGTGAATGGAGCATCCTGAAGGCATTGTATCTAAGTGCCAAACAAGGATTGCAACAGGAACTGGCAACTTGTAAGGCTGTGGCTTATTGTGCTGCCTACAATACCTGTATCGGAAACACGGGTTACACCCCATTCCCGGTATTCGGTGCTATCCAGTTGTCCCCAACAACGTCTTATTATCCGTTCCTGGATCATGCGCAGCCGTGTTCAGTGTTCACCTCACCATTGTACCGCTACAAAACCAAGCGTTTCAGTGATCACAACGATGCGTTGCAGGAAAATGCCAACAGCACGGCATACGAATTATACCTGCAGACGGGGCAATGCCCTACTGCATTTACGTTGCAGCATTTATTGAATGAGCTGGCTCAGAATAATCACCTGACTTCCGTTTCCTTCAACCTGAGTAGTACCTCCTACCTGGCGGCTTTGTTCCAGGCAAACAATGCTTACTACAATCCGGGAACAATGCCGTCTCTGACGTATGCTGCAACGACGGCGACCAACACCATTACAGCAAACTGGAATGACGGAACCTCCAACTTGGCAACGCTGACGTTGAACAAGACGGCTTCACAAACCTGGTCGCAGGTAACCGGGCTCACAAACCTGTATGCGACGGGTGAGCACACTTTTACAGCAGAAGCAACCTATCTGGATGTGGTCAATTCCACGATCCAGGTGTTTCCGGTGACGGGAAGCTTGTCTTACTTTAAACTCGACGGCTGTACCTTCGAACAGGAGTGT
>NZ_JBCNJW010000011.1:0-170535 GCF_039596355.1 Fluviicola sp.
ACAAAAAAGTTAGGGAATTCATCACACTATGAACCCACGCTTCATTTCTACCGCAAATGCGCAAATTTTTAGCTCGGCTACCGCACTCGCTTCTAATAGTATAAATGCTGAATGTTATTGTTTACAGAGTAAAGATGCGACTGGTAAGCGCATCAGATATTTGCGCATTTGCGGGAAAGATAAAGAGTTCCTGCTAGCAGGAACTGAAATTATGAATCATACAAGTGCTTTTTGTAGTCCACCTGATTAAAGTACATAATCCCCCTTCAAAACGTCTTTAAACACACCTGAAAAAGACTCGATCCGGGTGGAAGAAAATGCCATTGTGGGTGTCATTATTGATGACGAATACCCCGAATATCCGGGCGGACTGCAAGCGTTACGCGATTTTATCTCGACCAACGTGACTTATCCTTCCGACAGTGCAGAAGGAAAAGTGTGGGTCTCATTTATTGTCGACACCGCAGGTAGAACTCAAAACATCCAGATTAAAAAATCATTGAGTCCGCTGGCTGATGCGGAAGTAATCCGCGTAGTCAAAATCATGCAATTCATCCCGGCCGGAAGAAACGGAAAACAGAGTTACTCCAAAATGAGCCTTCCGGTTACATTCCGCAGGGAAAGAAAACAGTAAACCGCACGCCAAAGCAAAACCGGAAATTTCCCGGTAAGGTCTAGGCTTCAGCTCCAGCCTTACTTGCCATACGGTAAGTATGCGCCAGGAAAATGTGTCTGCGGGCAAAGCGTTCGGGAGTGGCCGATTGCGTCAATTTCTTGTACACATTATTCGGAACACCGAAATACTCAAATACATTCCCGTTTAGAAAAGTCACTTTGAGCGTTTGACCTTTGTAATGAAAATCTGCAATCATCGAAGTCTGAATCGTCTCCAAATACGCTTCCTGGTTCTGCTCCAGTGTTTCAGGAGCAATACTCACCAAAAAATGATAGGCATCAATGATCTCCAGACTGCGTTGTTCTGCTTCCGCCTTCAAGGGATGATCTTCCTGGAACTTATCCGGATGCCATTCTTTTACCAATTTCCGGTAAGTCGTTTTTAAGTTAGCCAGTGTGATTTCTCCTTCTACCTGAAAGAGTTTTTTATACGATGCAATACGCTTCATGAATTGTTGTTTATCGGGAGAAAAAAGAATTAATATCCGTTCAGATCCAATCCGTCTGTTTCTTCAAACGGAACCTGTTTCCCCATTTTCTTTTGAATAATTTTAAAATGATGTTCGTCTTCCGGAGTGACAAACGTGAGGGCTTCTCCGGTAGATTCAGCCCTTCCTGTTCTTCCGATCCGGTGAACATAATCCTTTGGAGATCGCGGCAGTTCGTAATTGATAACGAACGGTAAAAACTCAATATCAATTCCGCGGGAAATCAAATCCGTAGCAACCAACACTTTCAAATGACCGGCCTTGAAATTGCGCAACACTTTGTTTCGCGCATCCTGGCTTTTTTTACTGTGGATGGCTTGCGCATCAATGTTGTTCTTCCGCAATTTTTCCACCACCTGGTCCGCCTTAAAGGTTGAACTGGTAAAAACCAGTACCTGCTTCATTTTACGGGAACGAATCAAATACCGCAATAACGGCCCTTTCCGGGCATCGGAAACGCGATAGGCTGTTTGCTGAATCAACTCAACGGAATCTGCCTCCGTTTCAATTTTCAACACCAGCGGATCGCGCAACAAGATTTGTTTTACTTCCGAGACTTTGTCGTTTAATGTTGCAGAAAACAGGAGATTCTGACGTTTTTCCGGCAGCCAGCCAATGATCCGCTGCATTTCTTCCTGGAATCCCAGATTCAGCAATTTATCCGCTTCATCCAGAACCACCGATTTTACTGCGCTCAAATGAACCGCATTGGATTCTGCCAGCTCAATCAAACGCCCCGGAGTGGCAATCAGAACAGCAACTCCCATCATTGCCTTCATTTGCGGATTAATGGAAACTCCTCCGTAAACGGCTTTTACTTTTAACGGATTGGGGAACGAGCGGGCAAAGGTCTTGAACACCTCTTCCACCTGGATTGCCAGCTCACGCGTAGGAACCAAAATCAATGATTGAATGTGCCGGTTCCGGGTTTCTCCTTTTGACATGGAAAGCTGCGTCAAAACAGGCAATACATAACTCGCCGTTTTCCCGGATCCCGTCGGGGCAATCCCTAAAACGTCCTTCCCTGTCAGAATGGCCGGAATCGCGATTTCCTGGATCGGATACGGACGTTCGTAATTCATTTCGGCTAAGGCCTGGAGTAAAAAGGGCGATAAGCCGAAGGAAGAAAAAGACATCTGCTGTTTATTTGAGGGTGCAAAGATACGAAAAGACAATGACTGTCAACTCCGGCTTTCGAAACACCTCACAATCAAGACCATTCTTTATCAAAGAATCTTTAAATGAACAAACCGTTCAATGTCCCCTTGGGCGCAAATAATCAAACCCGGAAGTACCGAAAAGAACCCATTTTCCGTTTTTATAGCGAAGGTGTATCTTCCAATCCTTCTCATAAAACAGGTTCAACGTTACACTCCGAAAACAAATCCCGTAACTTTTTAATGGATTCGGTTTATATAGAACATGACTTATGAAATCACGACCTTTTTAAAATCGATGGACTGGCTTTTGGTTCTATTGATTACACCTTTCTCTTTCGGTCAACAACAGCGGAATCAACTGAGCCTGGAGCTTTCCATTCCTCATACGGGCGAACTTGCCTGTATCAACAACTGCTCCAGCTTGTTGAAAGCCCACGTCATCATTCACAACGACACCGATTCGACCACGTATTTCTACGAAGATTGGAACACATACGGCTATTACAATATCACATTCGAAATCCGGCATCAAAATACCATTTACCCGATTGTACGCCCGGAAAAATACTGGTACCGGAATTACCCCTCTTTTTTCATGCTTCATTCCGGCGAGTCATTGGTTTTCCCTTATGCAATCGTTGATACGGCCTGTGTCCGCCTGTGGGAAGACAACGGCATTTTTGAAAACGGGTGGATTGGCTTCCCCAATATCTCAGACACTGTGGAAATCCGCGCGATTTATCAATTATGCCACCTGGAAGACTCCATTCCGGGAGAACGAATCGGTCGTTTGAATGACAGAAGTGATGATTATGTCGACTACCTGGATGGCGATATTGAGGCTCCGCTTACTCCAAATCCGAACCCGAAAGCCGAGGCGGTGTTCAAACCGGAAATCATTTTCCATGAACCGCTCTATTCTTCCTGGCAGAGCGTCATACTCTTACACTAAATATTCCAGGATTTTACATGCCAAATGCATTGCCAATCGGAGTCATATTGAGTTTGATTGTCAGCACCACGCCATGCCGTGAAATATACGGATTCTCATAGCTGGTGAGCGGATAACTGTAGCGGTAATGCAGGTAAATGAAATTCCCGAAGGAAACACCGACCTTCCCACCTATCCTGAAATCATTCCTGTCGTTGTGTTCAACGAATACGTGAAAATCCGGGGAGGTTTTCTGGACATTAACTCCCACATCGATGCGCTGTCCAAATGCGGACGTGTGATTGAAAAACAAACCTGTAATTGTTCCGTCGACCGTGTAATTGATTTTTCTTTTCCCGATAAACGGTTGAAAGGATTCGGAAATCAGATTGATACCGAACCCAATGCTGTGTGCTTTCAAATAGGAATATTCCACATGAACACCCCAACCATTGTAGTTACTCAAGGTATATTCCCGGATGTAATGTCCGCCGCTCGGGTGTGGAAAAGCACAATCACAAGTCAGAACACGTTTGTCTTCGATCCATCTTCCACCGAGCGTTTTTTCCCATTTCCGGATTTCCCTTTGAAATTTCCTACGGTGGCGGATATCTGCCCGAATATACTCCCAATATTCCATGGTTCCGTATGCATACGAATTCTCTCCCAATCCAAGTAACCAGAATGTGGGTATGTTATCGATAATTTCCCGCATGGCTACATAGGCAATATCTGCTACGGTATAATTTCCTCCAAAATTGGGCACTGGGACAACTGTTTGAGTGGTATCATCCAGCTTATCCATCAAGAACGGAATAGCGTCTCTTTTCTGCATCACAATTTTCCAGAAAAGAGAATCTCCGCACCCCACACTTTTCCCATAAACAGTATCGCGACAGATATAGGGTACATCCGTCACAAATTTCAATTGATCTACCAATAATTTAACAGCCGCATTCTTTTCATCTTTTTGCGCAGCTGATACCAACGGAAGAAAACAACAGCCCCAAACCAGCAGGAATCGGACTTTCTTCAACCGAAGAAGCATCATCGTGTGAAGTTGGATGGAGTGGTGAGCAGGCATAGATTGTTGTTTTTGGTTAATTACCGACCACCGGCATCAGGTTCACCATTTCGGGAATTTCCATCAATGCGCGAATTCTCGGAACATTGCGTTCTTTTTTGAATTTCACTTCCGGATCGAAATGGATTGCTGTCCAGCCGGCATTCAAGGCTCCGATGATGTCTGCCTTAAAATCGTCACCGATCATAATGGCGTGTTCTGTTTTACACTCCGTGATGCGCTGCGCTTCCTGGAAAATCTCCCGGTGCGGTTTGGTCACTCCGATTTCTTCCGAACACAAAACCATGTCGAAATACTCACTGATGCCGCTTTTTGACAACTTGATGTGCTGTACTTCCTTAAAGCCGTTCGTGATAATATGCAGGCGGTAATCTTCTTCTTTTAATTCTTTGAGCATGTCGACCGCGCCTGGAAAGAGGGCTGTTTGCTGCGGCGAAAGTTCGATGTACCCATCACTCATTTTCTTAGCCAGCGTATCATCGTGAATTCCGTGATACTCGAGCGTTTGCTTGAACCGGTTATCACGCAGTTCTTCCTTGGTGAGTTTTCCGTTTCCGTACTGATTCCACATGTCTGCATTGATCCGGAGGTAGGTATGGTGAAAATGCATGAAATGATCGATGGAGTCTCCCAGTTTTAAATCATCATACAAATACTGAAGCGCAAAACGCGAGTTGGTTTCAAAATCCCAAAGGGTTCTGTCCAAATCAAAAAATAACTGACGAATTTTCATTTAAAATAATTCTTTTAAAATATAAGCCAGGCCGGTTGTGATTGCTCCGTTTATAAAGATTCCCAAAATAATGAGCGGGAAGGTGCGTTTGTCTTTTCCGTAGAATTTAGCTGTTACGATCGATCCCAACGGGACTGATAAGAACAACGGTGCATAAAATGCAACCCCATAGATTCCAAAACGGCGTTTCAGCTTCACGATTAACTTATTGAAACGCGTAAAACTTTTCTTCATTTTCAACGGCGTTCCGTTGGTAATGGATTTATGTAACGCTGCGAGACGCTTTTTGCGTGCCCGGATCATGAAATATTCACTCAAAAAATAAAAAATAAGTGCCGCAACGATTGCTCCCGCGACGCAGGAAAGATAGGTTTCAACAAAATTCAATTTCATCTTCGGCCCGGCAAATGGAGCAAACATGAATTTGATTGTCGACAAACCAAAAAGCGTCAAATAAAACTGCCATTGCATCATTTCAAACCATTAACATTTCACACCGTAAGCCAAATCTCCTGCATCTCCCAATCCCGGAACAATGTATGACTGAGCAGTCAGCTCCTTATCAATTGCTCCTACCCAGATACACGCATTATCCGGAAGGTGTTTCTTCACAAATTCGATTGCCTCGGGCGCAGCGATTGCAGCAATGATGTGCACTTTGGCTGGTTTCCCCTGCTTCAGCAGCGCTTTGTACACCATCACCATCGAACTTCCCGTTGCCAGCATCGGATCTGAAATAATCAATGTTTTCCCATCGATAGAAGGAGCCGCAAGATATTCCACATGAATATCGAAATCTTCTGCTGTGGTATGCTTCCGGTATGCTGAAACAAAAGCACTTTCCGCCCGGTCGAAATAATTCAGTAAGCCCTGGTGCATCGGCAAACCGGCACGCAGGATGGTTGCCAGAACAGGCTGTTGTTTCAGGCGCGAAACTTCTGCTTCTCCCAAAGGAGTGGTAACCAAAACCGTCTCATAATCCAGTTGTTTACTTACTTCATAAGCCAGGACCTCAGCCACCCGTTCCAGGTTGCGTCTGAAACGCATTGGATCCGTTTGAATCGTACAATCTCTTAACTCACCCAAAAAGGTGTTAAAAATGGAGGTGGACTGACCTAAGTTATAAATCATAGTTCTGAATATTGGAGGTAATTTCCCGGCCCTAAAAAAGGCTCTTTTGCTTATTCACAAAGAAAACGAATAAAAGCAAACAACGAAAATAAAAATGCGTTTTGTTAATGAATTTTAGCACTTAGAAATAAGGACTAAACCAATCCTTAGATGTAATTTTGTAACATGGCCAGACAAAGCAAAATTGATTTTAGGATTTTCAGACGTTTATTGAAATTTGCAAAGCCTTATTCAGGACTTCTGATCCTGGCATTTTTGTGTACGATTTTACTCTCGGTAATTGGCCCGCTCCGCCCAATGATTATTGGGAATATGGTGCAGAAATACGTGGTCGACGAGAGCACCCGCAGCCAGCAATTATTTTTGAAATGGACCCTGATCGTAGGCGGAATGCTGCTTTTCGAAGCTTTACTTCAGTTCCTGGCATCTTACTTTTCAAATTTCATGGCACAATCGGTGATTCGCGATATCCGCATCAAGATTTTCAATCACCTTTCCACATTCCGGATTCAGTTTTTCGACCGTTCAGCTGTAGGAGGATTGGTGACGCGCGTTGTTTCGGATATTGAAGCGATTTCGGAAGTATTTTCTTCCGGGTTGATTGATATCCTGGGAGATTTACTGATGCTGGTCGTAGTACTCGTGTTGATGTTTACCACCAACTGGGAGCTCTCCCTGATCGCACTAATCCCGATTCCCGTACTGATTTTTGCGACCCGCGTATTTGCCAAGGCAATGCGCAAAAGTTTCCAGCAGGAAGGAACTGCTGTCCACCGTTTGAATTCATTCGTTCAGGAACGTCTCACCGGGATGAATATCGTACAGATTTTCGGGCGTGAGAAAGTAGAATTTGCGGCTTTCCAGGAAGCAAACAAGGTTCACCGCCAGGCACATGTCAACGCTGTTTGGGCGTTTTCAATCTTTTTTCCGGTTGTTGAGTTCCTGAGTTCCCTGTCGATGTCATTGCTCATTGTCTGGGCGGCGTTTTCCATTTCCGGACAAGATGCGTCGAATGTGAACCTCTTCGGAACAGTATTCAGCTTCACACTTTGGATTCAGATGCTTTTCCGCCCGATCCGGATGCTGGCTGATAAATTCAACATCCTGCAACGCGGAATTGTGCGTGCCGACAAGGTCTTCGAATTATTGGACACCGATGAGCACGTACAGGAATCCGGGACCATTACGCAGTGTGATTTCGAACAGCCGCTGAAATTCGAGCATGTCTACTTCACGTATAAAAGCGATGAACAAGCTCTCGGCGACAGCGAAAAAGAATGGGTTTTGAAAGACATTAACCTGACGATCAACCCCAAAGAAACGGTTGCTTTTGTTGGAGCTACCGGAGCCGGGAAGACTTCGATCGTGAACCTGCTGAGCCGTTTTTACGAATATCAAAAGGGAACCATTCATATCGGGGAAATTGAACTGCGCCAGATTCACATGGACACTTTGCGCAAGAACATCGCGATCGTTCTCCAGGATGTGTTCCTGTTCTCCGATACCATTCACAACAACATTACACTCGGGAACGAAGCCATTACACGCGAAGAAGTAGTCGCAGCAGCGAAGGCAGTCGGAGCTGACAGCTTCATCCAAAAACTCCCGAATGGCTATGATTACCAGGTCGGAGAACGCGGAGGTGTTCTATCTGTCGGTCAAAGACAGCTGCTCGCATTCATCCGCGCCTATGTGTACAATCCGCACATTTTGATCCTCGACGAGGCCACTTCCAGCGTAGACAACGAATCGGAAATCCTGATTCAGCGTGCTACGGAACAATTGACGAAAGGAAGAACCTCGATTGTTATCGCACACCGTTTATCCACTATACAAGCTGCAGACAAAATTATTGTTTTAGACAAAGGCGAAATCCGTGAAATGGGTTCGCACGAAGAATTATTACGCAAAGATGGGATGTACCGAAAGTTACATTCTATGCAATTTTCAAAGAAATGACAAACGAAATTGGTTTAAAAATCGGTGGTGTTCCGGAACATTTCAATTTGCCGTGGAGACTGGCAATTGAAGAAGGAAAATTTCAGGAAATCGGGCTGAACCTGCATTGGTCAGACATGAGCGGCGGAACAGGACAAATGATCCGCGGACTGGAAACAGGTTCGATTGATATTGCCGTTTTACTGACAGAAGGAATTACCAAATCCATCCTTCAGGGACTGGATGCTAAAATCCTGCAAGTATACGTTGTATCTCCGCTCAGCTGGGGAATCCACGTTCCAAACCAGGGAGAAATTAAAAAACCGGAAGATGTCGAAAATCAGACCTTCGCCATCTCCAGATACGGCTCCGGATCGCACCTGATGGCTTATGTGATGGCAGATCAGTACGACTGGAATTTGGAAGGTTTGAAATTCAACGTGATCGGTGATGTGTACGGTGGTTTGTGGGCACTGGAACACAACGAAGCGCAGGCATTTTTGTGGGAGAAGTATACCACGTTCCCGTTTGTGGAACAAGGAAAATGCGACTATGTGGGTGATGTGGTAACTCCATGGCCTTGTTTCGTGGTAGCGGTTCGTTCTGAAATAGCTGAAAAACATGGAGATTTACTCAAAACCATGTGTGAGGTGGTAAACCAAAAAGCATTGGAGGTTAAAAATCACCCGGATTCGGCAGAAATTATTTCCTGGCGCTACAACCTGCGTTTGGATCAGGTGAAACGCTGGCTGGCTGAAACAGACTGGAACTACAAAGGCATCGAATATCCGCTGGCTTTTGAAAAGACGACCCATTACCTGAAAAAACTCAACCTGCTTTCGGAAGCGGAAGCAGAAGACTGGAGAAACAAGTTGTTTGTGTAATCGCGTTTACAGGTCATCAATAAATGAAATCCGCCGGTTGGCGGATTTTTTTGTACTGGTTTTGAGCTAAAAAATGCTCTGAAAGTCTTATTCCTGCTGAGCAAATAGATGCATATCTATCCATCTTATTTAGTGCCGAAATCTATTCAAAACATAAACTTCACCTGGAGCCTGCACGCAAACGGAGTCCCTGGCGTGAAATGAATTTCAGAAACAGGCTGGGCTTCATCTTTCAAGCGCGACTCGGTTAAAAACTGCGTTTCATTCCATGCCACATTGAACAAGTTATTGACAATTCCCGTGATGACAAACGATTTCCGCTGATATCCCAGCGTGAAATCATTCACAAAATAGCCTTTTGCAATCACGCTTCGGTCTTCATTTGCCGCCCGGTCTCCCATATACCGGTATGAAAGCGTAGCGAAAATTCCTTTTTTGAAGTTCAGCTGTAGTTTTCCGTCGGAAGTGAAAACCGGAGCTAAAGGAATGTAATTCTGTCCTTTCGGCTCTCCTACCGAACGCGCGTGGGAGTAATTCACATTGGAATACAAAAACAACCATTTGTACGGTTGAAATGTCAGCCCGGCATCAAAACCCAAACGCTGCGAACGACCACTTGGCTCTACCACTCCGGCATCTCCCACATACACAAATTCCTGTTCCGAAAGCAAATACCACAAGGCCCCGTTGAACAACAGGTTTTTCGTAATCTTCCAGGTCGTTCCCAAATCTGTTCCCAGCGCCAGCGGCAATGCCTTTTTGTTCAGATTATCATTGGAAAGCAATACCCGCGCATCATTCGAATGATAACCGATTCCGGATTTCAGGTAGAGCTGGATATTGTCTGCCGCATTGTACAGGAACGACAATTTGGGCAAAAGTACTGTTTGAGACAAGCTTTTCGGCTGATAAATACTGTCTTTCAAATTGTTGTAGTAGAAATTCACATTATCGGCACGCAGAGCGGCACTGATCACAAAACGCTTCACTTCCAGTTTCCCGGAAACATAGGCAAACAGATTGGATTCATTGATATTTCCCAACTGAACCTGATCTCTCAGAACTACACGACCGGTCGTTTTGGCCAAACCAATGTTATCAATGTCATCGTAACGGAAACCTGCTCCTCCGAAAAAACTAACATTTAGTTCCTTTTTCAGTGTAAACACTTTTTTGTATTCCGTTTTCCCACCATAGATTTTCCGGTTTTCATACTGGTGGATCTGATCTCCGTTAATGGAATCCTCCAGGAAAAAGGTAAAGTTCGAAAAGAGAGAAAAGCTGTATGCAGACATGTAAAAATCACTTTTCAGGGAAGACGAAGCATTGATTTTCTGAACAATTCCCAATTGAACGTTTGTCCGTGAAGTATTTCCTCCTTCCGTGTTGTCAATGGCTCCGAAGCGGGAAATGGTGTGATCGGCCACTGCCCTTTCCGGAATCTGACCGGATGCATTCCAGCTGCTTTGAAAAGTGGAAGCAGAAACGGTGATCTTGAAATTCGGAGAAACGATCCCGGTATACTTTCCGTAGAAATTGATCCGTTTGAAATCCTGCGGTGAATCGAAATAATTATCTGTCTGCAAAAAATCTGCTGCAAAATAGGCGTTGTTCTTTTGGTTTTCGAGCACTTTGATTCCGGCAGTCAATCTTTTATGGTGAAACATACCGTATTCTCCGGAAACGAAACTTTTTGCCAGCTGTTCCCGCGTTTGAAAATCTACGGATCCGGCTGTGGCCAAATTTCCCTTTGTCACGTCATACGGGCCTTTCTCGAAGTTAATTTTATCCACCGTTTCCGGAATCACGAAATGGAAATCGGCATACCCCTGACCATGTGCATGAGAAACCATGTTGACCGGCATTCCATCCAGCGAAAGCGCAATATCTGTTCCATGATCCAGGTCAAATCCGCGTAAAAACAGCTGCTCTGCTTTTCCTCCGCCGGCGTGCTGCGCCACAAACAACCCGGGAACCAGCGTCAGTAATTCCTGTGCCGAACGGACGGGCTGTAAAGTCAGGTTGATATTCGCTGTCTGCGTGAGCTGTGTTTTATTTCCCGTCACTTTGACTTCGCTCAGCTCCGTTGTATTGTCAAACAATTGAAACAGTGCATTCTTATCAAAGTAACTTTCATTGTCAATCAAAAACACCCGTTTTTTATACCCAAAACATTCAATTGAAAGGGAATCACCCAAATGCACATCCGTTAACACAAATTCGCCCAGGTTATTGGTTACGGCCGATTTAACCCTGCCCAGTATATTAACCTTTGCTCCCGGAATTCCCTGCGATTGGGGATCAATAACGATTCCATTGATTCCATGAGAAAAAACCTGGCCGGAGAACAAAAGCATACCAACCAAAAAGACCACCTGCCTGGAAGCAAGAACAATTGCGTATGAGTTTTTCATAGTGTAAGGTTTAATGTTAGTTAACGGTAAAAGAATCAGGAAATCATCTCTTTTGCCCGATCCACAAACAAATGATCCTGGTAAGGGTCAATCGCAAATGCTTTCTTAATCTGTTTCGGATTGTGGTTGATCAACCCGTCGATACAATACAAGTCTGCATCCTGCTTTTTGGTTTTCATGGCAATTCCAACGTGTTTTTCAGCGTTTTTCAGATCTCCATTGGCATAGTAGGCAAAAGCCAGCAAGCGGTTTACGTCGATGTTATTCGGCCGTAATTGATATTCTTTCAATCCGAGGCTCAATGCACGTTTGTAGTCTTTTTTGAAGTCCAGCAGGAAGAATGCGTATTCCATATTCACATTATGCCCGGATTCAATGTCTTCTTTGAACATGGATTCAATACGTGGTATCAAGCGTTTCATTTCGGCTTTTTTCCCTTGTTTTTGGTACAGTTTAGCCTGATCCATGATGAAACTGATTTCCGGCACAGCCTTCAAAGCAATCACATACAAGGAGTCTGCTTTTTTGTAGTTTCCTCTTTTTCCTTCGATGCTTGCCATTCCCGCAATACCGAACGGGTAATTCGCCCGTTCTTTTGCCGAAAACTGGTAATAAGCCATCGCAGAATCTAGCTGGTTGTGGTTCTCCAGCATTTTCCCCATCGTTACAATCGTCCAGCATTTGTATTCCGAATACGGAGCTCCGGCTTCGATTGCCTGTTCCATGGATTTCACACTTCCTTTCATATCACCATAGATTTCGCGCAAATAGGAAATCCGGCTGTAGGAACGTAAATCCGGACGGATGGAAATCATTTTGTCGCAGTTTTTAACCGCTTCTTCGTAATTTCCGATCTCTACGTTTGCATCTACCAACACACCGTAAATCCCCGAATTTTTGTCATTCAATGCCAAGGCCTGTTTTCCGGTAACCAATGCGGCATTGAACTGGTGTTGCGACAACTGTACGGTAGATTTATAGAACAAAGCTGTGAAATGCTGGTCTGCCGTCATCTTCAGCGTGTCTTTCAAACTCTCATTCAAGGTCTGTAATGCGGCATTGTAATAATAGGGATGTTCTCCCGTTACCCGGGCTTCGTAGATGTAAATTTCGGAAAGCTTGATCAAGCTCTCGATTTTCGTCTTCTCGTTTTCCGCCTCAAAGGAAAGTTTGTTGAACTTTTCCTTGATCTTCAGGAATTCATCGTAGGACAAGTCTTTTTCACGCTCCAGCAATGGTGGAACCTGGAAGCCTTGTTTTACGACTACCGGTGTTTCGTCCTCCACTTCGGGTGAACCACAAGAGGAAATCCCGGTGATTGTCAGCAGTAAAAGCGCCATGGAAATGGCATAAAAAGGGTATTTATTTGTTTTCATAACTCGTAGTATTTGATTTCGTTAGCAAGAACTGAATCAGATACGTTTCAAATGAAAATCCGGTTTTTGAATAGGTCGAAAAAGTTAAAAAAACTGAAAAATATCAACTCCCTTTTATAAGCCAGGAACCTCAGTCCACAAAAAAGGAGGACTATTTCTAATCCTCCTCTTTTCAAACCACACCACTGATTTATGATTTCACCACCTTAATCAATTTAGAGGCTTTTCCTTTCGGACCGATGATATTCACCCGGGCATAGTAAATGCCGTTTGTCAGCTGTGCCGTGGTGTATTCCTGCATGTATTTGCCGGAATTTTGTTTCACACTTGGCAAAACCGTTCCCACCAGCTGTCCGGAAATAGTATACAACAAGATTTCAACTTGTGCATCTGACGTCAAACTGTACTCAAAGTTGACCGTATTCGTAAACGGATTCGGGTATGCCTTGATTTTGTACTGATCCGGATTGACCGCATTTTCAACAAGGCCAGCCGTTGTTGACGGAGGAAGGATCGTTGGCTGCGTATAATTGTATGGTTTGCCCAAACAATTGTCTGTTCCGCGATGCGGAGCCGCAACGTATGGGAATGAAGTCGAAAAAGCAACATCATTCGATTCAACTCCGGTACTGTATGTAAGCACACCTAGTAAATCCGGTGTTACCGGGTTCGGGCCTCCTGCCGTGTAATCATCATACCACAATCCGATTGCAGCTAAAACAACTCCGCCAACGGCCTGCAATTCGATCCGTGTGACATCGTCTTCCAAACGGCGGCCGTTCGGGAATCCATCCATATTCGGAATAAACTCCAGGTTTGCCGTGGTATTGTATGGTGCTTGTGTAAGACCCAAAACTGCCGCCTGAACCAAGCCCAGTGAGCTGAAGTTCGGATCGTTTCGCGGTGTTGCCGGAACTGCCATATTCAAGCGCAGCATATCGCCAAAAGTAGGCAGGAAATTGTTGATGAATGGTTTTCCGACTGCCAGTGGATTTCCGTTTTTACCGGTTGCCAATTGATACGGAGCCAAATTCGGAACTCCGGTGTGAAAGATCGGCAATAAATCTACGGAACGCGGTTTTCCCTGGCGAAGCAGGTAATTCCCGAATAACATGGTATCCAAAGCTGTTCCTGCTCCTGCATTCGTAGCACGTAAAGGCCACAAACCATCGTGTGTATTTCCGAAATCGAATGACTGCAAGCTATTGCGTTGAATTCTCAAAGGTGCAAATGCAGGCACTGCTCCTCCGAACAAATCGTCATCCATGTACAACGCCAATTCCGGGTTACAGAAATTGTCTTCCATCACCGGGTTTTCATTGTACGGAGTTCTTGAATTCCACTCATCTTTTTGTCCAACCGGAATCACTGCTTCATTGGTCAGCGGCATTCCCAGGCGCGAAACCTGGATCCAGTTTCCGGATTCTGCAAACGCTCCCGTTGAAGGATTCAGTGTACGAGTTTCCTGGCGGCTTGCCGATGCCCATACACCGATTACGTAATCACCGTCGAGGATATTTGCCGCTGCACTAACCGGTTGCCCGTTTTTCTGCAATACCGAAACCGGAACCTGGATTGCGATCGTACTAACATTCAAACATTGAAGTCCATCCTGAGGCGTTCCGCCGTTTTGACGCGGTGCATCTCCCAAATCAAAGATTCCTCCCAGATCCACGAAGAACGGATCGTCGACAGGACCACAGAACACTTTTTCATTCATCGCCGTTGTTTCAATGGCATCGTTCATCAGGTTTTGATACGTATCACCCAAACCAACTACGCTGTTTTCAATGGAACGCGGACCGATATTCGGCGGAGGAACTACCCCACCGTTGATCACCGTCACAAACGGGCCGCCATTGATACTCCGCTCCATCAGGTAGGTTGTCTTATGGTTTTCTGCTCCCAAACGGATATCAAAGAAAGTCGTCGGATCTTCATTTGTTTGTGAAAACGTAAACCTGTACGTGATGTCATCACCGGCAGTTCCATCATTTTCAATGTGGATCTCGTAACGGATATTTTCACCGAAACTGTAGTAATTCGGCCCTCCGTGCGGTACTTGCAAGGGAACATAATTCGCAATAATCGTAATGGAATTCGGATCGTTCGGACTTTTGAAAGCATATAAATCCGTGTTATCCGCAAGCGGATCGTTTGCAATCAGCGGAGCCTCTCTGTGACTGGAAGCGAAGACCGTTCCGAACGGAAGCACCACCAATAAATATTTAATTAAATTTTTCATCTTTTCAAATTTTAATGTGAAACCCCGGTTTAATCTTTCCCCACCCAAGGTGAAGCCACATAAGGGAATGATGTTTTAAATGCCGCGTCATTGTGTTCTACTCCGGTGGAATAGTTCAGGACGTTCAACAGGAGGTTGGTTACCGGCGATTGTGTTCCCGATGAAGCATCGTAGTCATCGTACCACAAGCCGATTGCTGCCAACACCACACCGCTCACCGCCTGTAATTCAATCCGCGTAACATCATCTTCCAAACGGCGTCCGTTCGGGAATCCGTCCATATTCGGGATGAATTGAATGGCTGTTGTTGTATTGTATGCCGGATCGGTTAATCCCAAAACTGCAGCCTGAACCAAGCCCAAAGAACTGAATGCGGAACTGGTTCTGGAAGTCGCCGGTACAGCCATATTCAAGCGCAGCATGTCTCCACCGGAAGGCAGGAAGTTGCTAATGAACGGTTTTCCGGCAGCCAACGGGTTTCCATTTTTTCCCGTTGCCAGCTGGTAAGGTCTCATATTTGGTACTCCCGTATGAAAGATCGGCCATAAATCAACCGAACGCGGTTTGCCTGCCGCAGGAAGCAGCAAGGTTCCGAAAACGGCATCGTCCAATGCTGTTCCGGCAACAGCTGCCGAACCTTTCAAAGGCCATAAACCGTCGTGTCCGTTTCCAAAGTCAAATCCCTGCAGGGAATTACGCTGAATACGCAAACCTGCAAAAGCTGGAACTGCACCTCCGAACAAACTGTCGTCCATGTACAAAGCCAGCTCCGGATTGTAGAAGTACTCATCCAGGGTTGTTTCTGCCAATTCCTGGTAAGGAGTCAATGAATTCCAGAAGTCTTTTTTCCCAACAGGAATGACAGCCTCGTTTGTCAAAGGCATTCCCAGGCGGGATACTTGCACCCAGTTTCCGCTGTAACCTTGTGAACCGGCTGTCAGTGTACGCGTTGTTTGACGACTTGCAGAAGCCCAGACACCGATTACGAAATTCGGATCCAGGATGTTTGCTGCAGCAGAAACTCCCAAACCATCTTTTTGCAGAACAGATACCGGAATTTTCAAGACAATGGAATGGGTGTTGAATTTCGCCAAACCATCCCGGACAACTCCTCCGTTGTTCTGACGCGGCGCATCTCCCAGGTCAAAAATCCCTCCTAAATCAACAAAGAACGGATCATCCGAAGGACCGCAAAACACCTGGCCTCCTTCCGGCGTGGTGTAGATGGCATTCGCAATGAGATCTTCATAAGATGCTGCGCCCAAACCTACAGGACCATTAATGGACCGGTCACCGATGTTCGGCGGCGGTACTGCCAATCCGGACATAAACGTGGTGAATGTTGCCCCTCCATCCGTACTTTTTTCAATCATGTAGGTCGTTTTTGCATTTTGCTGCCCCAAACGGATGTTGAAGAAAGTAGTCGGATCCTGGTTCACCCGCGTGAATGTGAAACGATAGGTGATATCGTCTCCGGGAGTTGATGCATCATTGTCTACATGAATTTCATACCGGATGTTCTCTCCGAAACTGTAGTAGTTGGGCCCGCCATTGCGAAATTCCGTCGGAATGTAATTGGCAATGATCGTAATCGAATTCGGATCGTCAGGGCTTTTGAATGCATACACATCGGTGTTGTCGGCCAATGGGTCATTTGCAATCAAAGGTGCTTCTCTGTGACTCGAACCGTAGCTTAGCGAAGCCATGCTTCCGGCTAAGATAAACGAGAATAAGATTTTTTTCATCCTTTTCATAATTAATTAGTAAATAGTTTATTGCCTCCAAATAAAACCTGAGGTAAGCTACATACGCAGCAAACAGGATTTTAGATTTTTTTAACAGCCATTCTTCAATCGAAAGCTTCTGAAAGGCTGATTCCTGCAGGGCAAATCCCGCACGTGCGGGATTCGTCTTTCAAAGACCTCTTTTTCTCAAAATCTATTTCTCTCCGAAACCCCCTCATTTCAATCCGTGTACCGATCCTTCCCCACCACTCACCGATTTTCAGTTTTCCATCCCGGATCACCGACCTACTTTTGATTCGCAAACAAGTGTCAAAAATTACAGTTCTTTTGGTTCGGTATTTTCAGAACTAAAAGAACTGACTAATTTTGCAGAGACAAAAACTCCGGTGATCCGTCGCCGGATTTAACAAATGAAGTATGACAAACATTCAATTGACTCAGGACCAAAAAGAGCTCATCGAACGGATGGGTGTTTTTTATGAGCAACATGGAATTCAGCCAATGGAAGGTCGCATCATGTCTCTGCTCATTGTTTGTGATGAACCGGAACTAACATTCGACCAGATTCGCGAACTGCTCGGAATTAGTAAAAGTACAACCAGTTCGGCTTTGAATATGCTGATGCTGACAAAGCACGTGATTTACCGCACCAAACCAGGAGACCGCAAGCGCTACTTTGCGAGCAACATTGTGCAATGGCAGCAAAGCTTTACGGAAAACTTCCAGAAGTTCTTCGAGGTAATCAAAATTATGAAAGAAGCATTGGCTCAGCGCACCTCCGAAACACCCGAATTCAATAGACAGATGGCTGAATTTATTGAATTTATCGAATACCTGAGCGTCGAATTCCCGAGACTTTACCAGGAATGGCTTCAACGAAACAACGAAAAAAAACAGTAAAAGAACTAGTATGAAGGAGAAAACACAGAACTATCGCCTGAGCTTACTGATGCTGCTCACCTTCCTGGCGGGAAGTATGAGTTTTGCCAGGGCGCAATCCGGACCGATGTCGCTGCAGCAATGCGTGCAATACGGATTGACAAACAATGCCAGCGTGATGAAATCCAAATTGGAGATCGACCGCATGAGCGAGAAACGCAATGAAACACGTGCAGAATATTTACCACAGGTAAACGGTGCGATATCGGTTCAGGACAACCTCAAATTGCAGACATCGATCCTTCCAGGTGAGTTGATCGGACAGCCCGGAACACAGGTGCCGGTTCAGTTCGGTACGAAATACAACACCAGTGCCGGAGTGGATGCCAAGCAGATCATTTACGACCAATCGGTGATCAATGCCATGAAATTGTCGAAACAAAACACCAAAGTTTCGGAAATCAACACCCGGAAAACGGAAGAACAATTGATTTACGACATTGCGAGTGCATATTACAGTGCACAGGTTTCCTATACGCAGAAACAACTGGTCGAATCAAACTTAATACAGGTAGATTCCCTGTTAAAGATTACGCAAATCCAGTTTGATAATGACGCGGCAAAACAACTCGACATCGACAAATTGATGGTGAACCTGACGAATCTTCAAACGGAACTGGCAACCAGCACCACCAATTATGAAAAGCAATTGATCCTGCTGAAGTACTACATGGGAATGCCGCTGGATGCAAGCATCGAAGTGCCGGCTATCGACATCACCCAGGAATCTGCTTCCATGATCAACACCGCCACACTGAACACAACCGAAGTGGAACTAATTCAGGCACAACGCGATGTGTACGCCATGACACTGCAACAAATCAAAGCGGGCTATATCCCTTCGATTTCACTGAACTTCCACTCTTCAATTCAAAACCAGCAGAATACGCTGCGTATGTTTCAGAAAGATGCACGGTGGTTTCCGAATACCTATGTGGGATTAAACCTAAACATCCCGATTTTCGACGGCCTGGCTAAAAATTCACGGGTGAAACAAACCAAAATCCAGATGGAACAATCCATCCTGGAAGAGCAATACCTGACCGAAAACCTGAAAATGCAACGCACCAACGCAAACAATGCCCTGAAAACAAACCAGGCGGCATTGGCAAGCCAGAAACGCAACATCGAACTGGCGCAAAAAGTGTATACCGTAACACAAGCGCAGTTTGTAGGCGGCATTGCAACCATGACCGACATTGTCAACGCAGAAATGTCGTTGCGGGATGCCCAGACCAATTACCTGAAAGCATTGGTACAAGTGAAACTGGGCGAATTAGACCTTATTAAATCAACAGGAAATATCAGAACATTAAACTAAAAGGAGGCAATCGTTCAAAAGGGATAAACCTTCCAGTTGAACATTTGAAGCCATAAATCATAAAAACATGGAAAATCAAGAACAAAAAAAGAAGAAGAGCGTATTCAGACGCATCATTTTACCCGTCCTGATCGGAATCGCCATTCTCTTGATTGTCGTAAGCAAATTGAGTAGCAACAAAGAGAAAATGGATGCCAATGCCGCTATCACGGACCAGAAAATGACCATTTTCCCTGTGACTGTTGCAGAACCGACCATGGAAACCATTTCCCAGGATTTCGAATTGAACGGAAACTTTATCCCGGATCACCAGTTGAGTTTTGTCTCTGAAACTTCCGGTCGCGTAAGAGCATTGAATATCGAAAACGGTGACTACGTAAAAGAGGGAACCGTGATCGCAACGCTCGACAATGATCAGATCCGTATTGACCTGGCATTGGCAAAAACGACGCTGGACAAAGCAAAATCGGATTTGGAAAAATACGAACGCATGGTAACGAGCGGTGCGGTAAACAAACAGCAGGTAGAAGAAATGCGCATGACCATGAATACTGCCGATGCGAAAGTGAAGACCCTGCAACACGACCTCAAACTGACAACCATTGTTTCTCCTATTTCCGGTGTGGTATCGAATGTTTCCATTGAGAAAGGAAGCTACCTGGCTCCGGGAACCGCAATCGCAGATATCGTAGACATCAAATCATTGAAAATGAGTGTGAAATTGCTGGATGCACAGGTTGTTCGCGTTCAGGCAGGACAAAGTGTCAACATCGTTCCGGATTTGTATGCCAGCATCACGATTCCCGGAAAAGTGGTTTCTGTTTCACCACAGGCTGACGGTTCTAAAAAATTCGATACGGAAATCCGTTTCACCAACCCGGCAAAAACGCCGTTGAAATCCGGAATGACCGGTAAAGTGAAGTTTACATTCGGTGGAACAAAAGAAGCCCTGACCATTCCATTGAAATGTTTGGTAGGAAGCATCAAAAGTTCGAAAGTATTCGTAATCGAAGACGGAAAGGCGAAACTGACGAAAATTGAAATCGGTGCGGTAGATGACGACAAACTCGAAATTGTGTCCGGTTTGAAACAAGGAATGAAGGTGGTGAAAACAGGTCAGTTGAATATCGACAACGGATCCAAAGTGAAGATCATCAAATAAGGCAATAGTAACAATAAGTCAATAGGCAATAGCGCAAGTGAAGAGATCTGTGACGTTTGAATAAACGCACCTGTTCACGAATGACTATTCCCTGTTCACTCAAAAAATTAGAAATATGTCTATTACAGAATTAGCCATAAAGAGACCGTCGTTGATCGTTGTGATCTTCTCGGTCCTGGGTTTCCTCGGAATCCTCAGCTATTCCAAGTTGAATTACGAGCTGATGCCGAAATTCTCCATTCCCGTGGTTACGGTTACGACAACCTATCCGGGAGCGTCTCCTTCGGAGGTTGAGAACTCGGTGACTAAAAAAATAGAGGATGCGCTTTCGGGTGTTGAAAACCTGGACGACATTCAATCAACGTCTATGGAAGGTGTTTCTTCCGTGGTATTGATGCTGAAAAACGATGCCGATCCGGACAAAGCCCTGCAGGAAGCACAGCGAAAAATCAATGCAATTCTTTCAACGCTTCCGGAAGAAGTGCTTTCACCTTCACTGGGAAAATTCTCCTTCGATGAAGCTCCGATCATGAGTGTCGGTGTAACGGCGGATATGCCTCCGACAGAACTGTATTCCCTGGTCAAAGACGATATCTCTCCTTCCCTCGCAAAGATGGAAGGGATGGCACAGATCACAATGGTCGGTGGTGAAGAACGTGAGATCAAAGTGCAGGTGAACCGCGAAGCATGTGAGAACTACGGAATTTCGATTCTCCAGATCACCAATGCAATCCGAAACGCCAACCTGGAATTACCTACCGGTAAAGTGAAAGGTGACGACAGCCAGGCACTGGTTCGTTTGCGCGGAAAATACAAAGACCTGAACGAACTGAACAACCTTGTGATCCTGAACGACCCGAAAACCGGTTCACCGGTGAGATTGAACGAAGTGGCAAGTGTGACCGACGGGTCCAAAGAGATCAAAACGTATAACCGCATCAACGGAACGAACTCCCTGGGACTTCAGATCATGAAACAAACCGATGCGAATGCGGTTAAAATCAGTAAGAATGTCAAAGAAGAATTCAAAAAACTGGAACAGCAATACAAAAAACAGGGTTTGAAATTCGAGATTGCGTCTGACTCATCTGACTTTACCATTGCAGCAGCGGATGCCGTTGTGACCGACCTTGGACTGGCAATCTTCATTGTTGCACTGGTGATGTTGCTCTTTCTCCACAGCGTGCGAAATGCATTCATCATCATGATTTCCATTCCGGCGTCATTGATTTCTGTTTTCATCGCGATGTACCTGCTCGGGTTCACGATGAACCTCATGACTTTACTGGCGATCTCACTCGTAGTAGGAATCCTGGTCGATGACTCGATTGTGGTACTGGAAAACATTTACCGTCACCTCGAAATGGGGAAAGAGCGTCGGAAAGCCGCATTGGAAGGACGAAATGAAATCGGATTCACAGCGATGGGGATTACCCTGGTCGACGTGGTGGTGTTCCTTCCACTGACCATGGTCGGTGGTTTGATCTCCAACTTGCTTTCACAATTCTCACTCGTGATTGTGATCTCAACCTTGATGTCTTTGTTCGTATCGTTTACATTGACACCGCTTTTGGCATCCCGCTTTGCGAAAGAGACCAAGCTGACCAAGAAAACATTGGGCGGACGTATCGTGATCATTTTTGAGCGCGTACTGAAAAACATCACCACCTGGTACGGTCACATCCTGACAGTTGCATTACGCAGAAAACGTTACATTATTCCTGCTGCGGCAATCGGAATCGTGCTGATCCCAATGCTTCTCGGGCCATACATCGGTGGGGAATTTGTGAGCCAGGGAGACCGCGGAGAGTTCGTTATTTCACTGGAATTACCGCAAGATGCGACTATCCAGCAGACCAACGCAACGGTTCAGCGCGTAGAAGATTACCTGTTCAACAATCCGCAGGTGGTGAATGTGTTCACCAGTGTGGGAACGGCAAGTGGAAACATGGGTTCTTCCAGCAATGCTAACAACAAGGCACAGCTGACGGTGAAAATCATCGACAAGGAGAAACGCGATAAATCTGCTGCCATCATTGCCCAACTGATGAAACAGGATATCGAACACATGCTCCCGGATGTCAAGGTGAACTCTACGGCAGTGGGAATCATGGGGGGAGCCGATGACGCTCCGATCCAGATCGCAGTAACCGGAAATGACATGGATTCGAATTACGTAGCTGCTACCCAAGTGATGGAGACACTGAAATCCATCAAAGGTACGGCGGAAGTAAAAGTATCTGTGGAAACCGGAAACCCGGAAATTACGGTGAACATTGACCGCGATAAAATGGCAGAACTTGGACTGAACATGAATACCGTTGGTTCCACGCTTCAGATGTCGTTCAACGGAGATGATAACTCGAAATACACCGAAGGCGGAAAAGATTACGACATTTTGGTGAACTACGATGATTTCGACCGCAAAAGCACCAATGATGTGAAAGAAGTATATTTCATCAACGACAAAGGGGAACAAATCAAACTGAGCCAGTTTGCGAAAATCGGGAAGTCGAGCGGACCGTCAAAACTGGAACGCAAAAACCGGATTCCTTCCATTACGGTGACATCGCAGGTGCTGGGAACATCCAGTCAGCAGGTAACCGACGAGTTTGCGCAGCTGATTGAAAAAAGTCCGCTCCCAGGGAATACGGTTTACAGCTTTGAAGGAGACGCGAAAAACATGGCCGAAGCATTCGGAAACCTGTTGCTGGCGATCTTAGCTTCAATCCTGTTCGTGTATCTCATCATGGTGGCGTTGTACGATTCGTATGTGTATCCGTTCGTGGTCTTGTTCTCCATTCCGCTGGCGATTATCGGGGCACTCCTTGCTCTTGCACTGGCGATGGAACCTATCAGTATCTTCTCCATGCTGGGTATGATCATGCTGATCGGGTTGGTGGCCAAGAACGCAATTTTGATCGTCGACTTTACGAACCAGAAGAAAGCAGACGGACACAACACCATTGAGGCGTTGATTATTGCAGGTCAGGCACGTTTACGTCCGATCCTGATGACGACTCTCGCAATGGTATTCGGGATGCTTCCGATTGCATTTGCCCACGGAGCGGGAGCTGAATGGAAGGCAGGTTTGGCCTGGGTATTGATCGGTGGTTTGACCAGTTCGATGTTGCTTACGCTGATCATCGTTCCGTGTGTGTACCTGATCTTCGATATTTTCAAACGTGAAATTTCCAATAAAAAAGCCAGAGCTTTGCTCAAAGAAGTTGATGTGGTTGCACTAGGGCACGAGTACGATCACAAATAGACGACCAATAACCAGGAAAACGCCTCTGTGAATGCAGGGGCGTTTTTTGTTTAATACTCTTGTAAACTCCCTCGTGAGCTCAGTCGAACGATTTCGCAGTCTCATCGCAATTCGCTCAACATTCAACTCATTGAAAAGCTACAAAACTGTTCTGATTGGTCTGGGTAGTTAGAGAATCAGGAAACTCTTTACGTTCTTGGCCACTTTGCGTTTCAATATGAGATTGATCCATGCTATAAACGCAAAGAAGCAAAGGACACAAAGTCATGAAACAATTTTATTATTCCGATAGCTATCGGAATGTGTCTATACGTTTAATAAATTCGATTATGAATAAAGCTTGAAGCGTTTAATATCCTTTCGAATCGCGCATGGCTTTTTTCTGACGTTTCTGGTTGCGTTTCACACTTTTACGTGCTTCTTTGGACTGGCGTGCCCAAAATGCTTTTTTAGCGGCTTTCGCTTCCTTTTTAGCAACCTTGGCTTCTTTTTTCCGGCGTTTCGCAATGGTCTTCTCCGCTTTGGCAACAGATCCGTCCTGGGCGTAAGAGGATGAAACTGATGCTCCTCCGAAAATAAACAGTCCGCACAATAGAAACAGTTGTAAAATCGTTCTTAACTTCATAATTTTATCATTCCAATAAAAGTTATAGTGAAAATACGAATCTTTTTATTGATTTTGGTGCTTGCTGGCGTTTCCTGTAAAAAAAACAGAACGCACCCGGTTCCGAGTATTGCTTTCGATATTACGATTGACATGACCCTTCCGACATACCAGGATTTGAACAGTGTTGGCGGCTGGGCGTATGTTGCCGGAGGAATCAAGGGCATTCTTGTTTACCGTCAATCAACAGATGTGTTTGTTGCCTGGGAACGCATGTCTCCGGAAGATCCGGACAATGTATGTGCAACCGGTTTAACTCCCGATTCGACCAATTTCCTGGAGTTATACGATCCGTGTTCCAATGCACGCTTTTCTATGTATGACGGATCTCCTATCGCGAATTCCAGCTGGGGATTGCGAAAATATCAAACGCTGTGGGGCGGAAGTAATACGCTCCGGATTTATAATTAACAAATCAATTGAAAATTAAAAATAGAGAATTGATACTTCGACTTCGCTCAGTATATAATTGAAAAGTTTAAATGATTCAATTTGAACCGTTTGAAATTTTGAAATCTTTTGAACTAAATATCCAAAGCACTTGTAATAGCTGATTATTCCGCTTTCTTTGTTGCTTCGGTTTTCCAGATTTCTACGTATGAATTCGAGTTTCTCGGGTTGACACTGTTCAGGAATTTATCGACAAAACTTGGCTGAATCTGTGCCTCCAGGTGCATTTTCGGGTAAATTACCTTAAAGGTATCGATGCGCTGCTCCAGGGATTTTTCACCGAAGAAGAAAATGTAATCCTGGGGTTGGATGGTGTAAAATGAAGCCGGATTGATGGTGTCGGTACTCCATCTTTCAAGAAATGTATAATTCCATTTCCCGGAATAGAAATAAGGCATCATTTCCGGATTGGTTTCGCCGGTTGCTTCGATCAAAATGTGTTCGTCTCCTTTCGCTTTTCCATGCAATGCATACATGGTATTCACCCGCGACTGTTTGGACGACATAATTGTCACCACACATAACAAAGGCGTGTTCAGAATCCAAAATGAAATCCACGAGACTTTCCAGAATTTATCCCAGAAACGGCGTTTTCTTAGTTGTTCGATTCCCAGGAAAACAAGGATCAAAACCAGTGGAAAAATCGTCAGGATAAAGCGTTCCTGTCTGTTCGGGAAAATGGTATGGAACAATAAAAATGCGAAGGTCGGTACGAACAATAACAGGTACTTTCCGGCAGATTTGAAATAAGCAATCAATGCCAGAATTCCAAGCGGGAACAGTAGGAATCCGAACAACACGTAAAAGTACATGAAGTAGTTTTGATTCATCATGTAGCGCGTTCCTTCATTCATGTTGTACACCACATACCCCTTGAATTCAGCAAAGGGATATCCCCAGATAAAGTAATCAACCAATCCTTGGGTCAGTAAAAACATACAGAGTGATCCGGCGGTCATCAGGATCAGTTTCCGCCATTCCAGTTTGAAGAGGTAGTAAATTCCCAAACCTACTGCGTAGATTGCAATCTGGTAACGGAATGAAATCGCCACACCGATTAATAATCCGCTGTAGAACAAGGCCCATTTACGGTTTTCCTGCAAGCTTAACCAAACAGCCCACATCAGGAACGGAATGCTCACCACTTCGACCAGGTTCCGGACAGAAAGGAATGGCAAAGCCCACAGCAATGCAAGTACCCACCCCACATAAACGGCCGTTTTTTTATTCGATAATTTTTCGGTGATCAAATATCCGAAACGGATTACCAGCAGGGAAAACAAAGCGTGAACCAACCGGTTGATGAGCATCAGAGTCTTCGGATCGGAAATCCCGATAGCTTTCAACGAAGCGAAGAAAAGATAATTCAGCCCCACGTAGGTGAAACTGTGTCCTTCAGGAGCTGCTCCGGCAGGTTTGTTCCACGGAAGCCAGTGGTTATAATCAAATCCATCAGCCCAGGAACCTGCCGCTTCGATGACCAGGAAATGGTCGTCATGCATGGCATAGCCTTCTGAAAAAATAGCGGCGATTAGACGAACGATCAACCCAACAAACAGGATTGTTTTCAACGAGGACCAGTCAATGGCTTTCATTTTTTCAGACAGTTGCATGAAGCAAAAGTAGTGATTATCGGAAATTATGCAATTAAGTTCGTATTACTTCTTCGCGCGTGCGGGTCAAGGGGATGAATCCCCTTGGACCGCGCGGGCGCACGAAACAAAAAAGGAACCCCGAAGGATTCCTTTTTCCATGTATTATGTTGTGATCTTAGTATCTGTAAGCATCCGATTTGAACGGACCTTCTACCGTTACTCCGATGTATGCTGCCTGATCTTGTGTCAATGTTTCCAATTCCACACCGATTTTTGCCAAGTGCAGACGAGCTACTTTCTCATCCAAATGTTTCGGCAATACGTATACATCGTTCTCGTAGTTTGCGGAGTTTTCCCACAATTCCAACTGAGCCAATGTTTGGTTTGTAAATGAATTGGACATAACGAAAGAAGGGTGTCCTGTTGCACAACCTAAGTTCACCAAACGTCCTTCAGCAAGGATGATGATGTCGTTTCCTTTTACATTGTAGATATCAACCTGCGGCTTCACAGTAGATTTTGTAGCACCGTAGTTTGCATTCAACCATGCCATATCAATTTCATTATCGAAGTGTCCGATGTTACAAACGATCGTTTTATCTTTCATTTTCTCGAAATGACGCCCCATCACGATGTCTTTGTTTCCGGTAGTTGTTACTACGATATCTACGTTGTGAACCACTGTATCCAGTTTTTTCACTTCAAATCCGTCCATTGCAGCCTGCAACGCACAAATCGGGTCGATTTCAGTAACGATTACACGAGCTCCTGCACCACGCAATGAAGCTGCAGAACCTTTACCAACATCTCCGTAACCACAAACAACAGCTACTTTACCAGCCATCATAACGTCTGTTGCGCGACGAATAGAGTCAACCAAAGATTCTTTACATCCGTATTTATTATCGAACTTGGATTTAGTCACTGAATCGTTTACGTTGATTGCAGGCATCACCAAAGTTCCGTTTTTCTTACGCTCGTACAAACGGTGAACTCCTGTTGTTGTTTCTTCCGACAATCCGCGGATATCAGCTGTCAACTCAGGGAAACGGTCAAACACCATGTTTGTCAAATCTCCTCCGTCGTCGAGGATCATATTCAACGGCTTTCCACCTTCAAACGCAAACAATGTTTGTTCGATACACCAGTCGAATTCCTCTTCATTCATACCTTTCCATGCATAAACAGGAATTCCTGCAGCAGCGATTGCAGCAGCAGCGTGATCTTGAGTAGAGAAAATGTTACAAGAAGACCAGGTAACTTCAGCACCCAGTTCTACCAATGTTTCGATCAAAACTGCCGTTTGAATAGTCATGTGCAGACATCCTGCGATACGCGCACCTTTCAATGGTTTTTTCGCACCGTACTCTGCACGCAACGACATTAATCCTGGCATTTCAGCTTCAGCCAAAACGATCTCTTTACGACCCCACTCAGCAAGCGAAATGTCTTTCACTTTGTAAGCCAATTTTTCTGTTGTATTGCTCATAAATGATTTATTGCTCTAATTTTCTAATTTATAGACTGCAAAGATAAGATATCCCTTCGGGAATTAAAAATGTAAAATGCAAAATTCAAAAGGTTAGATTTATTCACACCAAACTGCCCTCTATCCTTTTTTTTGAATTTTACCATTTTCAATTTTGAATTATTCTTTTTTTGAATTTTGAATTATTCATTGATTATCTTCGTTCAAAAATTCAACCCATGTTAAGACCCAACAAAGACCGTTCAAATCGTTTAATCCTGGTACTCTGGATTTACACTGCTTTAGTAGCGCTCTCATCTATTTCGGACCTTTCTCAATACTTTCTTCTGAAAAGAATCGAAACCGGAAATTTCGGAATGGGCGAAATCGATGCCAATGACAACAGACAGCGAATCATCGCTCTGACATTACTGGCACTCAATATCGGAGTTGCCGTTGTGTTTATTCAGTGGTTCCGTCGGGCATATTACAACCTGCATCAATTGACAAACAGCTTATCGCACTCGGAAGGCTGGGCAGCCGGTGCATGGTTTGTTCCGATCATGAATCTTGGACGACCTTTCAACATCATGAGAGAAATGATGACCGTGTCTGAAAACATGCTGATTCGCGCAAACCTGGTTCAGGAAGAGCCAAAACGCAGACGTTCCGTAGGCATCTGGTGGACATTTTGGATTGGTGTTTCCGTTCTCAGTGATGCAAGCGCACGCATTCAGACGAAAACCGAAAGCATTGCAGTTTTAACAAACGCTACCCTGGCAGATGCGGTATTCGCCATTTTACACATTCCGTTGACAATTTTCACCGTGCGTATGATTAAAAATTACGCCGAACTGGAAACGTATCTGCCACAACTTGAAAGCGTGAATCAAATGCGTGAGATCAAAATCGACGATTCCGATATTTTAGATTCCATCTGAGAAAAATTCAACCAATTGTTTACGTTTCATGATCGAATAGTTAGTGAGTTAAGTCAAACACACTGAATTAGGTCAGGATTACTAAAAATAATTCGTGTAAATGAATATCCTGTCCGAGAATTGAAGTGATTTAAAAAAGCCTGCTGATTCCTCTGTTTATCACCCATGTTCTCGTATAGAACATAAAAAACATCCCGGCTCACTACAATTATTTTGTTTCGATTTTACTATCTTTGGGTGAAAAGCAAAACACCCCGATTTCGTTTGTTGAATCACTAATTATCGGGATGCGTATGAAACGTCTAAAGAAAAAATGGATCATTGCTTTTTTAACTATCTCCCTTATTTCAATTACCGGACTATTTTGGAAACCAGCTGCGTTCAATCACAGCATATTTGGAAAAATCGAAGCCATTTCAGGAGCAGATACTGCCTGGCTCCTCACCTCTTCCTGTTTGGTGTTGCTAATGACTCCGGGACTCTCTCTTTTTTATGGCGGAATGGTCGGCAAGAAAAACATCATTTCCACCATGTTGCAAAGTTTCATTTGCTTAGGAGTCGTCTCCATTATCTGGGTGGTCATCGGGTTTTCCCTTTCGTTCGGAGATCCGATCGGCATCACGATCCACGGAACAACCTATGGCATCATCGGTAACCCGTTTCAATTTACCTTTTTCGACCAGGTTGGCGTATTCCCTCACAACAGCATGGCCCCTACCATTCCGTTTGTGCTTTTCGCCCTGTTCCAAATGAAATTTGCGGTGATTACTCCAGCCATCATCACCGGTTCTTTTGCGGAGCGGGTTCGGTTTATCGGCTACTTGTTTTTCATGGTTCTGTTTGTTCCGCTTGTTTATGCTCCATTGGCACACATGGTTTGGCATCCCAACGGATTAATCGGCTCTTATTTCGGAGTAGTGGACTTTGCAGGAGGAACCGTGGTACATATCAGCGCCGGATGTGCTGCTCTGGCCGGAGCACTCATCATGGGAAAACGCAAAAACCGCCTTCATGCTCCCGCCAATATTCCGTATGTATTGCTCGGTACGGGAATGCTCTGGTTCGGGTGGTTTGGTTTCAATGCAGGTTCATCTTTGGCAGCAAACGGAACTGCTGCCATCGCATTTGCTACAACGACCGTCAGTTCTGCAGCCGGGATGATGACCTGGGTGTTTTTTGACCGGATTCAACACCGGAAAATTTCCGCGATGGGCGCATGCATCGGAGCCGTGGTTGGTTTGGTTGTCATTACTCCGGCTGCCGGTTATGTAACCATCCCTCAAAGTTTGTTTTTCGGGTTTACAGGTGCTATCGTTTCCAACTTAGCTCTTAACTGGCCCTACCTTAAACGCATTGACGATACCCTGGATGTTTTTGCCTGTCACGGGATCGGCGGCATTATGGGAATGATTCTCACAGCAATTTTCGCCAATAAACCACATTCCAGTCTGCTTCATGGTGGCTGGTCTGTTTTCGGAAGTCACCTGCTGGTACTCCTCCTGGTTTGCTTATTTGCGTTTGGCGCTTCCTGGTGCATCTTCAAGTTCGTTTCAAAAGTCATGACACTGAGAGTAAGCGATTCCAATGAGTCCATCGGATTGGATCTGACTCAACACGATGAAGTCGTCGAATAAACATTATTTAACACCTGTAAGGCTAAAATAACCCCGTCATTTTGAATCGGATGAATGAAAACATTACTACCTTAGGTCAGAGATACTAAGAAATACCGCTGTTCGGAAATACATCTATGAAAACACGTGATAAAATACTGGAAACAGCCCTGAACCTCTTCAATGAATGGGGAGTTCCGAACGTGACTTTACGCAAAATTGCGGCAGCTATGTTTATCAGTCAGGGAAACCTGAATTACCATTTCAAACACCGGGAAGACATCATTGAAGCCCTGTATTTCCAATTATTCGAAACGTTTGAAACTGAAAAAGCGCGATTGGAGAATGAAACCATTGATCTGCAATTCGTTCTGGATGCTGCCAAAACGGGGATGGAAGCGTTGTTCAAATACCGTTTCCTGATGATTGATTTCAACCAGAACATGCGGGAGAATCCCAAACTGCACAAACATTTCATCCAGTTGGAACAGATGCGGAAACAAACGTATCTGCACGCGTTCAACCTGGCCATTCAGTCGGGAGTGATGCGTGCACCGGCTTTCGAAACGGAATACGAAGGGTTGAATGAGCGCATCCGCGTCTTCAGCGACTTCTGGATTGCTTCAGCTGCCGTTTACCATGAACCGCCGGAGCAAACAGTTGCCAAATACCACAATTTACTCGTCGAAATGTTTTTTCCATATTTCACGCGGGAGTCACAGCGGGAGTTTTTGCTGAAAAGACTCTGAAACACTGATTTTTCCCGCTAATTCCGCGGATAACGCTGATGCCTGGCAACCAAACACCATTGCATACCGCAAATGCGCAAATTTTAACTCGGCTACCGCACTCGTCTTAAAAACACGACATATAAACACATCATTAATTCGTATTTACTACATAAAGAGGCGACTGGTAAGCGCCTCAGACATTTGCGCATTCGCGGGAAAATAGATCACTCTTACCGGCTGCCGCGATGATGCATCGCGCAGCAACGAAAAAATCCCGCTCAAACGAACGGGATCTTCCAACAATAAAAACAAAGTCCAAGGGACTCGCTTAACAATACATTACAAGTTGGCCAAAGCTTCTTTTACGAGTTCGGAAACGCGTTTTCCATCAGCTTTTCCAGCCAATTGACCGTTTACCGGCCCCATTACCTTACCCATATCCTGAGGTCCGCTGGCTCCGATTTCTGCAATCTTCGCTGCAATTACCTGACGGATTTCATCGTCAGACATCATCTTTGGCAGGTATTCCTCAATTACTTTCGCCTGAAACAATTCTTCATCAGCCAAATCGCTTCTATTTTGTTCTACGTATAAATGGTACGTATCCATGCGTTGTTTGTGAAGTTTCAAAACGATTTTATTCGCCGCTTCTTCACTTACTTCTCCCGAACCGCCTGATGTCGCTTCAAGGAGCAATTTGCTTTTAATATCACGCAATGCCGCAAGGCGTTCTTTTTCCTTTGCCAGCATGGCATTTTTAATATCCTGATTGATTCTTTCTGTGAAATTCATTATATCAGATTTTAAGACTTCCTATTTTAAGACCTTTAAGACTTACAGAATCCAGACAAAAGACCTTTATTGCATAAAGCTAAAGGCATTTGACTCCTGACTCTCCCAGTCTTTTAGTCTTAAAATCCTACCTGTCCAAATTAATCTACGTTATCGTGTAAAAAAGAGTTATTCGTTTTCATTCCGTTGTCTGAAAGACCGAAACGGCTCACATTGGACTCTTCACTTTTCACGACCTGATCCAAATGGATGTTTCTTCTTACAAATGCCGGCTCATCTTCCAACTCTTTCAACCCTTCTGCTTTTTTCAGCTTGCTGTTGTAGTTTTTGATGCGCTCCATACGCTCCATGTTACGGCGCTGTAATTCTTCAGCGCTAACCGGTGCTTTCTGGTTTTCCACCACGTTCTCCAACTGCGTTTTGTTTTCCGTTTCGTCATCCAGGAAGTAACGCTTCGGTTCTTCTTTCTGCTCCACAGAAGGAGTGGATGTAGGACTTGTCATCGGACGTGCTTCCGATTTCACTTCCCAGTCAAACTCAATGCTCCCGGAATTCGTTGAAGGCTTTACTTCTTCTGCCTTTGGTTCCGGCTTCATGAACGGCTCTTCTTCTCTTTTCTCCGGAGCAACCTGGTGCGTTGGTGAAGTCAGCGGAGTTTTGATTTCGTTTTTGGGCTCGTCTTCCAAAACAGAAACTGTTTTTTCAGGAGCCTTCTCAAAACCCGTGAACGGAGTGGTATTAAAACCGGTTGCAACCAATGTTACACTCAGTTTGTTTCCTAAGCTCGGATCGTAACCGTGCCCCCAGATAACGTCTGCGCTTGAACCCGCTTCGTCCTGGATGTAGTCTGTGATCTCTCCGATCTCATCCATCGTTACTTCGATATCACCATATGTGATGTTCAACAAGATGTATTTCGCACCTTCGATGTTGTTATCGTTTAGCAACGGAGAGTTCAATGCTTCCTGAACAGCAGTCAGCGCACGTCCTTCACCTTCAGCTGTAGATGATCCCATGATCGCTACGCCGGAATCACGCATAACCGTGTTCACGTCGTTGAAATCCACGTTGATCGCCCCGGTGGTAGTGATGACATCTGCAATTCCTTTCGCAGCTGTTGCCAATACGTTATCCGCCAATGCAAATGCATTCGCCAATGACATATTTCCTCCTACTTCACGCAGACGTTCGTTGTTGATCACCAACAAGGTATCTACACACTGACGCATCACGTCCAGTCCTTCTTCTGCCTGCTGACGACGACGACGTCCTTCAAATGCAAAAGGAACCGTTACGATCCCGACAGTCAAAATATTTAACTCTTTCGCAACCTGTGCAATGACAGGGGCAGCACCGGTTCCGGTTCCACCTCCCATTCCTGCAGTTACGAATACCATTTTTGTTCCGCTTGAAAGCAGTGTACGAATGTCTTCAATATTCTCAACAGCCGCATTTCTACCGATTTCAGGAATTGCACCCGCTCCACGTCCTTCAGTAAGGCTAGGCCCCAACTGAATTTTATACGGCACAGGAGAAATATCCAGCGCCTGACGGTCTGTATTACAAACGATGAAATCAACACCTTTGATTTCCTGATCGAACATGTGGTTTACAGCATTACTTCCACCACCACCAACACCAATTACCTTGATAATTGAAGTTGTTCCTTTTGGCAAATCGAATTCCATATGCTTCTTTTTATTGTTGTTGTTATTGTTGTCTAATCTTCATTAACCAGCCGCTTTGCGTCCAAGACTCAAGTGGTGATAGCTAATTTAATATTACTCCTCTTCCGCGAAGAAATTTTTACTCTTTGTTAACAAAGTATCAAAGAAACTTCCGCGCGTTTTGGTCGAATGTCCTTTTACATGTGTGGTCGCAGCCTGCTCTACCGGCTTTTGAGGAACATCATTCTCGAAGCCTTTCATCACCAGTCCGATCCCTGTTGCATACATCGGAGAAGTAATTGCTTCAATCGTGTTGCTGGATGCCAGATGCTCTGTCGGAAGCCCGATCCGCGTGGTCATTCCCGTCATGTATTCAAACAACTGCGTGATGTGTTTCAACTGGGAACCACCTCCCGTTACCACGATTCCCGCAATCATTTTTTTCTCGTAGCCGGAGTTCACGATTTCGTAGTGAACGTGCTCGATGATTTCTTCCATACGTGCCTGGATAATGCTTGCCAGGTTGCGCAGGGTGATCTCTTTCGGGTCGCGTCCGCGCAGTCCCGGAATACAAACCACTTCTGTTTCCAGGCTTTCCGAAGCCAGTGCAGAACCGAATTTCACTTTCAGTGCTTCTGCGTGGCGGCGCAAAATGGTGCATCCTTCCTTGATGTCGTCTGTAATCACATTTCCTCCGAAAGGAATCACGGCCGTGTGGCGGATGACACCTTCGTGGAAAATAGCGATGTCGGTCGTACCACCGCCGATGTCGACCAGGACAACTCCTGCTTCTTTTTCTTCTTCACTCAATACAGCGTCCGCAGATGCAATCGGTTCCAGGATGATGTCTTTCACCTGCAAGCCGGATTTATCTACACACACTTTGATATTTTTCGCCGCGTTGATCTGCCCGGTAATGATATGGAAATTCGCTTCGAGGCGCACTCCCATCATCCCGATCGGGTCGATAATTCCCTGTTCGTTATCCACGATATACTCTTGCGGCAACACGTGGATAATTTCTTCTCCCGGAGGCATGACCAGTTTGTACATGTCGTCGATCAGCGCATTGATATCCGCCTGGGAAATCTCCACATCCGGGTTATTGCGGGTATAGATTCCACGGTGCTGCAAGCTTTTGATGTGCTGACCTGCAATTCCCACGTTCACCACGCGGATGATCAAATCCGCATCTACGCGGTTCTGAGCTTCTTCAACAGCAGCTTTAATCGATTGAACGGTCTTCTCAATATTGGACACGATTCCTCTGGCAACGCCTAAAGACTCGCTTTTCCCCATAGAAATGATCTCGATCTTTCCATGCTCATTCTTGGTTCCGACTAAACATGCGATCTTCGTCGTTCCAATATCCAATCCAACTACAATCTTTTTTCCCGCTGACATAAACTCTTCTTTTTCTTCCATTTATATTGAATCAGAATCACCCGCTTCAACATTCCTTAACCTGCTTTTGATCCGGTTAATTCCTGTCTTTATCGAATGAATACCGTCACATATCGACATTCTGATCCCTTCCCACTATACGGTATGTACAAACTTAATTTTTATTTTGCCGCCTTTTTCGTGAATTTCGAATACTTATTAAACGGGTGTTGTTAATAAAGATACACCTAAATTTCAGGTAAAATCCTTCATCCAGACAACAAAACCGCCCCTTTCAACTAGTTTGTTAATTATCAAAGTATTTACATTTTAGAAACAGAAATTTTACTTAATTTTAAAAACTACACACGAACCAATTGCTACCATGACAAGACTGCTCTGCTTCTACCTGATATTTTCAGCCGGTTTTCAGCAACTGTACGCACAAAAATCGGACACTCAAAAACTCGACGAGTTAAAGTTCCGGATCAAACAAGCAACTTATTACGACAGTTCGACGGTTTTCTCGCTGGGGAAACAATGCATTCAGCTTGCCAAATCCCTGAAAAGGGAAAACGAAATCGGGTATGTTTACCAATATTACGGCAGTTTCAATTACTATAAAAACAATTTGAAAGAAGCCCGCAACTATTACTACAAAAGCATCGCAATCGGGGAAAAAACAAAGGATTTCAAGCTCATTAATTCGACCCGGATCCGGATGACCTTCCTGATTCTCGACCAGGACGTCCTGAAAGCAGAAGACGATTTTCGCGCCTTGCTGAAGGCCGCCAAAAAGGGAAATTACATCGATAATCAACTGGAAATTTACAACGGGCTCGGCATCATGTTCGAAGCGCGCCTGATGTATGACAAAGCCACGGAAAGCTACCTGCAGGGATTGCGCATTTCCGAGAAGCATCATCAAAAATATGCAACCGCTTACCTGCTGAACAACCTCGCCCTGCTGAAACTCAAAGCCAAAAAATACGATGAAGCCAAAAAAGACCTGGAACGTGCGCTGATTCTTGCTACGGAAACCAATGAATCGCGCTTACGGCTCAATGTCTTGAACAACCTCGGTCTGGTGACTCATCAACTGAAGGATTTCAAGGGTTCGATCCGGCATTACAAACAAACAGTCGCCGAAGCTAAAAAGATTGGTTTTCCGTCCGGGATTATCGCAGCCTATATCAATCTTTCATCTTCTTACCTCGACAACAAACAACTTCCTGAGGCTTCCCGCACCAGTGATTCTGCACTGGCAATCGTAGAGACTTACCACGACCCGTTGTTTCTGATCAATTCTTACCTGATGCGGGGAATGGTTTCCACCAAACAAAAGGATTTTAAAACGGCAGAAAAATGCGTCGATTCGATCCGTTCGATTCTGAAGTCCTACAACGACCCCAATTACCGGAAGGAATTGATCATGCTTCAATCAACTTTAGCATCCGAGAAAGGAAATTACAAACAGGCTTATCAACTCGAAAAGGAGTTCAACAGTTTATCAGACAGCATCCGGGAGGTTTCCAATGAACAGGAACAAACGCGGCTCCAAACCATTTACGGAAAAGAGCGCATGGAGAATGAGCTGACTGATTTGAACCAGCGAAATAAGCTCCTGCACACGGAAAACAAGCTCAAATCGGCCAATTACCGGTTTACTTTCCTGGGTATTTTATCCCTGTTCATGCTCACGCTGGCGGTCATTTATATTTACAACGTGCGGAAATCACGGAAGATTAAATCGGTTTTTTCGCAAAAATTAATCGAACAAATCGACGAAGAACGCTCACGGATTTCCAAAGACCTGCACGACGATATTGGCCAAAGCCTGGCAGTGGTAAAATCCAAACTGAATTTATTCACAACCGGAAAAATTGCGCAAATTGACGGTGTGGATTCTGAAATCGGCGATATCCTGGAGCAAACGCGGGTTTTAAGCCACCAGCTTCACCCTGCCGCACTGGAAAAAATCGGGCTGGAACGCGCCCTGAATTCCATCATTGAAAAAACGCAGTCGGGAACGGATATTGTATGCAGTTTTGAGTTCACAGCGGAAGAAAAACCCATCGATAAAGAAACCAGTTCCCAGATTTACCGGATCATCCAGGAATGCATTTCCAACACGATCAAGCACGCACATGCAAGTGCTCTGAAAGTATCGATCGAACGCAGAAACGGGGAATTGATCATTCAATACCGCGACAATGGGATCGGGATTCCGGATTCCCAGGATCGAAACGGACTTGGTTTGCTCACCATCCGGGAGCGCACAGCCATTATCGGTGGAAAACTGGATTTGAAAACCGGACACAAAAAAGGTGTTTCATTAACTATCACAATATAATGAAAGTAATCCTGGCAGATGATCATCCTATTTTCAGAAGCGGCTTAACTTTTCTGCTCGAATCCTCTTTTGACCATGTCGAGATTGAGGCTTTCGAAAACGGGCTGCAGGTTCTGGAAAACATTCCGCGCTTCAACCCCGATATTGTTTTGCTGGATATTGACATGCCGGTCAAAAACGGACTGGAAACCTGCTCGGCCATTCAGCAGCAATACCCGGAGCTTGCCGTGATCATTCTTTCCATCCACAAAACAACCGATATTGTAAAACTTGCTTTTTACAACGGCGCGAAGGGCTACCTGATCAAAGACAACACCTCCGAAGAAATTGTGGAATGCATCAACTGGGTACTGGACGGAAAAACATACCTTCCGCTCGTTTTAAGGGATCAGTACAACAACCGGCAGATTGACCCACGCATGGAACTGATCACAGACGAGATCAAATCACTCACTCCCACCGAATTAAAAGTATTGAAACTAGTCAGTAAGAAACATTCCAGCAAGGAAATTGCCGACCTGCTTTTCGTTTCTCCAAAATCAGTTGAAAACTACCGCTCACGGATTTGTAAAAAACTGAACCTGGACGCGCGCAACAACAGCCTGTTACTTTGGGTCATGGAAAATAAATTCCTCTTCGACTCAGAACAATTGCTTTGAGAATTACAAATGCCTGATTACAGCTTTTGTCTGTTCGAGTCCCGGACACTTCCGGGATACCGAGAATGACAAAGAAAGTAGTCGCTTTTCCAGTTGTTCTCAATACACCTCCGTTACACTGCAGCACTCGAACAGACTAGAAATATCGACCCGACTAAAAACAACAAAGAGACCGCACTCTCCAATACGGTCTCTTTATCTTTCGGGGCATAGTTGTGTGCTTTAAAAAAGCAAAGTAGTAGCAGTGAATCGGGTATCAATCAATCTTCCAATAAGACGCGCTCGGAACTTCCGTCTTCGTAGACCAGAATCACCAGTCCTCTCTGACTTTCCGATACGCGTTGCCCCAGCAAATTGGTTCGGTATAAAATTGTTTTGCTTGTGGTGCGGTTATCAATGGAAACCAGCTGGTTCGCCATCACTTTTGCACCGTCATTTTCTTTGTGAAACAAGCGGTAATAATTAATCGAATTAGAAGTATATGCCCCATCGCGCACCTGGTAGTGGTGTTTTTGATCCGAAGCAGCGCTCTCAGGCTGGACGGTTGTAACCAAATCCCAACTCACTCCGTCAGGACTTCGTTCCAGGATATAGTAATCCAGGTCGACCTCGTTTTCCGTTACCCAATACAGGAAATTCGCCTGCTCCTTCTTCTCGCCCTTGAATTCCAGCAAACCAACAGGCAGCGGATTGCAATCAATCACCGCAATCGCGCTTGTCATGGGACAGCCGTCACAACGGGTAACGGTCATCGTATAGGTTGTTGCTGCAGCCGGAGTTGCCGTAGCATTGATCGTTCCGGCTGTAAAACCAAGCGGAGACGATACCCAGGAATAATTGTACGTCGTGTTATCGGTAAATACCACATCATCGATACAAGCCGCCGGAGTTGCCACACTCGGCCCGCCGATCAGGGCAGCACCGGTATTTCTCCATTGATACACAATCCGTACGTTCTGCCCGCTGAAGTTGGACAGACTCAATGAAACATTGGTAAAGGTGGTGGACCCGGAATAAGGCCCCCCAAGTAAAATATTGGTCGCATTGGCCGTAATTGCCGTACCAGCAACAGGAGTAAAGGTCGTTGGAACAGCCCACACGGTCAATTCCGCCTGCCCCGATTGCCCGTTACACCGCCAGTTGAAACTGAATGTCGGACTGCAATAACTCGTCACCGAATAGTCTTTGTATGCAAAATTAATCGCAGTACGTGGTGAAATCCAGCTCCCGATCTCGTAGTTGTTGTTCCCGGTAGCCGTACCGATGTAGAGCGCTTTGGTTCCGTTTGCCGCCGCCGCCGTACCGTTATACCATTTATTGTAGGTTCCGTTGACCAGCGTAAACGAATTCGTTGATTCAAAGTTTTCCGTCTGCGTCACATACGTTTCTGCCGGCGCATTGGAAGTCAGGGAAACCGGAGTTCCTGAACAGGCATTTGCCGGATTCGCAGAAGTACTCAACGTTCCCAGTGGATGCACATAAACCGTCACACTTGCCGAACCGGTACACCCCGTAGTCGTGCTCACAGCCGTGTAGGTTGTTGTTGTTGCAGGTGAAACGGTCAAGGACGAATTCGCCGTACCAACCGGTGTTCCCGACTGGTTCCAGGTATAAGCTGTCATACTGGACGGCAGACTTAAAGTCACCGATGATCCCTGGCAGATAAACGGCGGCGCTGTAATCCCGAAGGTTCCTGAGCCAATCGTAATCTTGATATAATCCGTTCCCGAACAACCTTGTGCATTTGTTACAACTACCTGGTAGTAAATGGTTCCGGTTGGATTTGCCGTATAAGAAGCGCCAGTTGCCCCACCGATGTTTGCCCATCCGGTCGGAGCACCGGTCAACCAATTCGTACTGGTGGTCGATTGCCACTGGTACGTTCCTCCCCCACTTGCACTTAAGGTTACAGGGAAACCGGAACAAATGGTCTGATCCGGCCCCAAATTCGGAATTGGAGAGGCAGAAATAGTCACATTTACCTGGTCGGTAGAAGAACAATTTCCGGATATTGCTGTTAATGTATAAGTCGTATTTGAACTGGGCGAAACACTGATCGAAGCTCCGGTTTGCCCGGTACTCCACATGTAACTGGTTCCTCCCGATCCTGTCAGGGTAACCGATCCGTAATTCGTAATCCCGAATAGTCCAACCGTGGAACAAGCCACTTTATCCGGCCCGGCATTTGCAACCGGCGTCACCAGCGTATTGATCGGGTAAACCTGATTTAAAGGATTCCCGCACAAATCGTTCATATTGCTGACCGTCATGGAATAATTTCCCGGAGGCATGGACGGCGACACACCGATCACCACGCTGTTGGTTTTCCCGTTGACACAGTTGCTTGAAATCAAAGTAACCGTATAACCCGGAATCGCGAAATCGGATGCCTGAAGCGTGTTGCAATCGATGTATTCGGAGAAGTTGATCGTGAATGAGCTGGAAGCCGCACAGTTTGCACTGTAAGCGCTTGTTATCGTTGGTGGTACGTTGTCTACAATATTAACCGTTGAAGCAATGTTGTGGAAATTCAGCGTGAAACCGGCGTTATTTCCACCGTAATAGTTGATGCACAAGGCATACACTTTGGTCGTTTGAACCGACACTAAGGAGTTATTGGTTGTTCCGGAGGCATCCTGGGAATTGCTCGAACCCGAAGCATTCAAGCCCGTTGCTCCCTGCGTGGCGGAGTAGTTACACGACAACTGTGTTTTATTCGCACAGCCGTTGGTGATGTCCCACAGCACAAAATCGTAATCGGTAGAACCGGATGGATTGATCATGAAATCCAGGTTACCGTTGGTTTGCGGGGAAAAAGAATACCACACCGAACCACCGCTTCCGGTTCCGGAATAACAGCTTCCGCTGTCGTCGTTTACATTCCCGGTATTCTCGTATTGATTGGCAGATGTATTCACCGTTAAGTTGCTGCACAGCGGAATGGCTCCCACACAGTCACTCTCCGGAAGGGTTGCTTTTTCCATTCCCGATTGCGCAATCAGTTCTTCCATCGAAAGAGTCTGCACGATTCCTGCAAATCCGGGGCGCGTACCGACCGAAGATTTCGGATCGTAAACCAATGTGAATGCTTTTCCGTAAAAATCGAGGGGTTTATAGGTTCCGTCATACAAACCTACCAACTGAAGCGTGTCTTCGCCTTTGTAGATCCGCAACTCGCTCCCGCCGGGAATATCAATCATTGTAAAAAATGCATGAATATATCCGACAGGAGCTTTAATTGTTGCTTGCAAATATTCGTTTGGCATCTCTCCATTTTCGCCTCCTCCATCGAAGAAGCGTCCACTACCAAGCTGAACAGTTTGCAGATGGCTTAACGTAATATCCTGTTGTGCCACAGAACTAAAATACACAACAGTAAAAAGTAGTAGTAGTAGATTATTACGTTTCATCTATGCTCGTACAAATCGTAGTTTCAGTTTAATAAGACAAAGCTAGATGTACAAAAGCACATAATTAAGAGGGCTGCCCCCTCAAAAAAAAGTTACTAAATTTTAGTATTGATGAAATTCAACAAATGAGGATTAAAAATGTTTGGAAACAAACATTTACAAGGTGTCACGCAGGTACGTACACACCACCTGGTTGCGGTATTTGAGGTTGATGGTCTTGTATTTATTCCAGCCAACATAAGGAAGTCCGTTGGTGTAAAACACAATCAGTTTCTTCAGTTTTTCACTCACATCTTTTTCTGACGGAGCCGGTCCGAGCACAATGCGCTGCGCACCCACACGCGGAATGAGAATGAAATCGCCCCAACGGTCGCGGTGAATCTGGCTGATCTGGGCTGTTAAAAAGGCATTTTGGTGAATGACTTTCGAAATCCGGAAAATCTCATCCAGGCTACGTTCGCTTTTCAATTTCGGGTTTGCTTCGATGTCGCTCACCGTCAAGGTATCGGCTTTGTCTTTGATATTCCCGGTAAAAACGAGGATTCTTGCCGTGAAATTCGGGGAAGGATCCATTGTAGCTCCTTTGGAATCGACGTAAAAGCTTTCTCCGTATTGGTTGAAGACGCGTGCATACGGCTGTCGCACTTTCAACTGGATTCCCCAGTTTCCGCCCAGCTGCTTGTAAACGTTCACTTCTTCTACCTCGTGCATTTTGCGGATATGCTCTTCAATCGCCGTAGTGTTCAGGTTCTTCATCAATTGATTCGGATAGAACAGGTTCAGGCGTTTCAGGCGAACCAGCAATTCGTTTTCCGTTAGAAAGGCGTTTTCATCGACCACTGAAATAGAGACGTTCGGCTCCTGCACGATGGCCTCGTCCTGGCTTTTACCTGCCATGACAAGAACAGCAATCACTGCACCGGCAAACAAGCCCCACGCTGCTATTTTCAGTTTTCCTTTCACTTAGTGTTGTTCTAATATCTTTTTCAATTCCGGTACAATCCGGTCAATATCTCCCGCTCCGATCGTCAGCACCACGCCGTCGTGAATCGAAGCCGCCAGTTTCAATACTTCTTCCGGAGTTTTCAGACTTGCTTTCTCCCCGATCTTACGCACCAGCTCATCGCTCGTTACTCCCGGAATCGGTTCTTCCCGCGCCGGGTAGATCGGCATGATCACCGCTTCATCCAGTTTCGATAATTCGGCTACAAAACCGGGTTCAAAATCGCGGGTTCGCGAAAACAAATGTGGCTGAAAGATTCCCGTTACTTTTTTGTCCGGGTAAAGCAGGCGCACCGATGAAACCAGCGATGCAATTTCTGTCGGGTGGTGCGCATAGTCATCGATGTAGACCAGTTTTTCTGTTTTCACCTGGTATTCGAACCGGCGTTTAACTCCTTTAAATGTTTTTAGTCCGTTCCGGATTTCCGTTTCGGAAAGTCCCAGTTCGTTACACATAACTGCAACTGCCAGCGCATTTTCAGCATTGTGAATTCCCGGTAACCCCAAAACCACTTCTTTCCAGACTTCGTTTCCGAAATGAATGTCCATCAGGAATTTCCCGGACTCGTAATGCAGGTTTGTTCCGTTGACCTGCGCATCCGGAGCATTGACCCCGTATGAGATTCCTTTAAAACCGGTTTGTTTCAACGGCAGGTTGTATTTGTAAACGACCAGCTGCCCGTTGGTATGTTTGTCGGCATATTCCTGGAATCCTTCGCGGAACGCTTCTTCGGTTCCGTAGATATCCAAATGATCCGGATCCATTGCCGTAATGATACTGGCGAAAGGTTTCAGACGCAGAAAAGAACGGTCGAACTCGTCTGCTTCAATCACGGAGTAAACCGCTTCCGGTTCCACCAACACATTGGAATTGAAATTGGACGAGATTCCGCCCAGGAACGCTGAACAGTTCAAATGCGATTGACTCAGTACATAGGCCAGCATGGTGGAAGTGGTCGTTTTTCCATGCGTTCCGGCAACCCCTAACCCCTTGCTTGTTTGGGTAATCAATCCCAACACCTCGCTTCGTTTCAGCACGTGGTGTTTTTGCTGCACATAGACCAATTCTCCCATTGTTTTGGGAATAGCCGGCGTGTATACCACCAAAGTGGAATCCACATCCTGGAATGCCGTTGGAATATTCACCCCCAAGTCTTCGAAATGAACAGCGATTCCCTCCTGCTGCAAGGCATCTGTTAAAGGCGATGGTGTTTTATCATAGCCGGCCACCTCAAAACCTTTTGCTTTGAAATAACGTGCCAGAGCCGACATCCCGATTCCGCCGATGCCAATGAAATAAAACCGTTTAATGCTATTCAACTCCATTCTTTCAAACTTTCCCTTCGGAGAGGGACTGAGGGGGAGGATTTATTCAATCTTTCCGATTAAACGTTCTTCCCGCCAATTATTCAATCATTTTATTCGGCCACCTCCAAATTTATTTTGTAGCCAAGCTCTCAATCACATCTACAATATCTTTCGTTGCCTGCGGTTTTGCCATCCGTTTGATTGCAACACGCAATTCGTTCATGCGGCTGTCCTCTTTCAGCAAACCGATTGCTTCTGAAATCAATTGTTCTTTTGCAACATCATCTTTAATCAAAATCGCTGCATTGTTTTTCACCAAAGCCATCGCATTTTTGGTTTGGTGATCTTCCGAAACATTCGGAGACGGCACCAAGATAGTTGGTTTTCCAACGATGCACAATTCAGAGATCGACAAAGCTCCGGCACGCGACAAGATCACATCTGCAACAGCATAAGCAGCATCCATGCGGGCAATGAAATCCGTCACGAAAATCGGGGCTTTTTTACGAGCTTCCAACTCTTCTCTCATGGATTCGAAATAATATTTTCCGCATTGCCACAAAACCTGCACACCAGCCGCTTCCAGCTGATTCAGTCCGTAAAGCACACCTTCATTCATGGTTCGCGCTCCTAAACTTCCTCCCATTACGAAAATGGTTGGTTTTGCAGGATCAAGCATCGGAAATTCCTGAAACGCTGCTTCTTTCTGAATGGCCGTTTGATTCAATTCTTCCCGCACCGGGTTTCCTGTCATTCGGATGGTAGCCGGAGGAAAAACACGTTCCAATCCTTCGTATGCCGTACAAACTGCTTTTACTTTCTTCGCCAGCAAACGGTTTGTTTTCCCGGGATAGGAATTCTGTTCCTGGATCAATGTCGGGATTCCTAAACGCTGCGCCATTTTCAAGGTCGGACCGCTGGCATAACCACCTACTCCAATCACGACTTCCGGCTGAAAATCTTTCAAAATGTTTTTCGCCAGGGAAAGGCTCTTCAACAACTTAAACGGAAGCGCCAGGTTTTTCAGCGTGAATTTTCGCTGCAAACCAACAATCGGCAATCCGACAATTTTATATCCGGCAGCAGGAACTTTTTCCATTTCCATTTTGCCTTCTGCTCCTACAAACAGTATTTCTACCTGCGGATAGCGTTTTTTAATCTCATTGGCGATCGCCAGGGCCGGAAAAATATGCCCGCCTGTTCCACCTCCCGAAATCACTATTTTCTTCAATTCTTTCATGCAAACACACTTTCAGATTCAACCGAACTTTTTTCTTCCTGTTTCTGGGCAACTCCCTGAACAATTCCAATTCCCACACAGGCCATAATCATCGCCGATCCTCCCATTGCCAGGAAGGGCATGTTCTGTCCCGTAACCGGGAATATTCCCGTACAAACCATCATATTCACCGCTGCCTGCGAAAGGAGCAGAATTCCGATCCCCAAACAGACGTAGGTCTCAAAGAGCTGATCCGCCCGCAGCGCAATGCGCATAATCCGGTAGAGCAGAATGAGGTAAAACAGCACCAGGATCACTGCCGAAAACGACCCGAATTCCTCCACAAAAGACGCGTAGAAGAAATCGGCATAGGCTTCCGGGATAAATTCTTTCACTTTTCCCTTCCCGATTCCCTGCCCCAGGAAACCTCCCAGGTAAATAGCCTGCTCCGCATTGTTTGCCTGCAGGTTTCCGGCCTGATCGATGTCTCCGCTGTTCTCATAACGATTCGAAATCCGGTTCATCCACGTGTCGAAGCGCGGAAGGATGTTCAACTCCGGCAAAGCCTTGTGTAATCCCACCGCCATCACGAACAGGAGAATTCCTGCAAAGATGACCGTGAACAGTTTCGAGAAAGGTACTCTTCCGAGGAACAACATCGCGAAGGAAATCATGAACAAAATGGCCGCCGTTGAAAAGTTATCCTTAACAATCAATCCACAAATAATAACTATCGGCGCCATGATGGGCAAAAAGCCCTTCTTCCAATCGTTCAATTCATTCTTTTTCTTCACGAGCATCCGCGAAACATAGATCAACAGGGCCAGCTTCGCGAAATCCGACGACTGGAAGGTCAATCCCACAAACGGAATTTTCACCCAGCGTCCGGCTTCGTTTACCTTTGTTCCGAAGAACAGGGTGAAGATCAGCAACCCGATCGCCCCGTAATAAATCACCCGCGACAAACGGGAAATATACATCGGATCTCGTTTATGCACCCAGTACATCGCCAGCACCGCCAGCAAGATGTAGATGAAGTGCTTGAACAGGTATTTAAAGGGTGTTCCTCCTTCGATCTTCACCAAAATCGGAACGAAACTGTACACAGAAACCAACGAAAACCCAAGTAAGATGAGTGTAATCACCCAAATCACCAAATCTCCCTTAAAGTGTTTTCTTAGAAACTGTACCATGTGTTATTGATGTAGCCTGACAAAATTTTCAAAGATTTCCATCTTCGTTTTCCATTCATTTCCCTGAACGGTAAACAACAAAATATGCCGTGCTTTTTTATTCTTTTTTAAAAATTCCAGCGCATCTTCCAATGATTCGGTTCCTGTCACCAAAGACATTTCCGGAATGATATCCGAAGGAATGGAAAGCTGCGGATTGTCGAACTGGGCGCACCACTGAACGGAGCGCAGCGTTTCAGGATCGACCAGGGCCATTTCCTGAATAATTGCTTCATTCGACAACCAGAAAACAGGGAACGGAAATGTTGAAATCGTTGCAGCAAGTTCCGTTACAGCTGGTTTATACCAGGTAAACACATCCATACCCCACAGTTTCCCCAGGGGTCTGAGCGCCATTTTCTCCGCTGCTTCCAGCGATTCTTTGCGCGCCTGAAGCAGTTGATCCTGCTGACCGACTTTCTTGATTTCCATCGCTAAAAACTTAAAGTGAACGAACCGCCTCTTTAAATTGATTTCCTCTGTCTTCGTAATTCTCAAACAGGTCGAAGCTCGCGCATGCAGGAGACAACAAGACCGTTTCCTCTTTTTTCGCCAAACGGTAACCGTAAGCCACAGCTTCCATGGCAGAACCTGCTTCTACGATTGTTTCCACATGACCGGAAAACGTATCGATGATTTTCTGATTGTCTTTCCCCAGACAGATGATTGCTTTCACCTTTTCTTTTACCAGGTCAAGCAATTCGGAATAATCGTTTCCTTTATCCACACCACCGACAATCCAAACAGTCGGTTGTTCCATGCTTTCCAATGCAAACCAGGTTGAGTTTACATTCGTCGCTTTGGAATCGTTGATAAATTCAATTCCGTGCACCTTGGCAACAAATTCCAGGCGGTGTTCCACATTTACGAAGTCGGACAGACTCTCGCGCACAATTTCCTTGCGGATATCAAGGATTCTTCCCGTCAGCCCCGAGGCTAAGGAATTCTGGGTATTGTGCTTACCCTTCAAAGCCAGATCATGAATAGACATAGTGAATTGATTGTTAAAGTTTATGATGAGTTGTTTGTTTGCTACATATGCTCCTTCTTCAAAGACCTGAGTCAGGGAAAAAGGAAGTTTTTTTGCCGGAATGGAACGTTTCTCCATTTCCGCCTGGATGGTCGGATCATCTGCATTGTAGATGAAATAATCCGCCTCCGTTTGGTTGTTCAGGATCCGGAACTTCGCATTCACATACAGCTGCATGTTGTACTCGTAACGGTCCAAATGATCCGGAGTGATGTTTGTCAGGATCGCGATTTCCGCTTTGAAATCTTCCATGTCATCCAGCTGAAACGAACTCAGCTCCAACACGTAAATTTCATTGTCTTCCAGCGCTACCTGTTTCGCAAAGCTATAGCCCACATTTCCTGCCAGCCCGACATTCAATCCGGCTTTTTTCAGCATGTGATGGATCAGCATCGTGGTAGTCGTTTTCCCGTTACTTCCGGTAATACACACTTTCTTTGCCGTCGTGAAATAGCCCGCGAATTCGATTTCGGAAACGACCTTGATTCCTTTTTCGCGAACAGCTTTCATCACCGGTGCTTTTTCCGGAATTCCCGGCGACTTGATAACCAAATCAGCCTCCAGGATGCGCTCCATCGTATGCTTTCCATGCTCCCACTCGAGTTCGTACGTATTCAGTTCTGCCTGAAACGTATCTTTGATCGCGCCGAAATCAGAAACAAATACCTTTGCTCCTTTGACCTTTGCAAGGATCGCAGCACCGACACCACTTTCGCCGGCACCCAAAACAACTACTATTTTGTCCTGGATATTCATTAGCGCAGTTTCAGTGTTACGATGGATACCACAGCCAGCAGGATGGCTACAATCCAGAAGCGCGAAACGATTTTTGCTTCATGCAATCCCTTTTTCTGGTAATGGTGATGCAGCGGAGCCATCCGGAAAATACGGCGTCCTTCACCGAAGCGTTTCTTCGTATACTTGAAATAACCTACCTGCAAAATCACCGATAAATTCTCTACCAGGAAGATTCCGCACAATACCGGGATCAGCAATTCTTTCCGAATGGAAATCGCAAATACCGCGATGATTCCTCCCAAAGCCAAACTTCCGGTATCTCCCATGAAAACCTGCGCCGGGTAGCTGTTGTACCACAAGAACCCGATACATGCTCCCACGAATGCCGCGATGAAAATCACGAGCTCTTCCGCATACGGAACGTACATCACATTCAGGTAATCTGCGAAGTGCACATTGGAAGTGACGTAGGCCAAAACCGCCAGCGCAATTCCGGCAATGGCACTTGTTCCGGTAGCAAGCCCATCCAAACCATCGGTCATGTTTGCACCGTTTGAAACGGCAATTACAACGATGATCACAAACGGGATAAACAATACCCAGCCGTAGGATTTGTCGATATCACCGATCAGCCAGTTGTAATTGAACTCATTGTTCTTCACAAACGGAATCGTCGTTGTCATGTCGCGCGTCACAATCCACTTGGAAGGAATCGTGTCGATCACATCTTTGGAGTGCTGGTGCGTTACAAACGATTCTCCTGCCTGCAATTTGTAATCGGCAGAAACACGCTTGTGAACCTGTACGTCCGGATGGAAATACATGATTGATCCCACGATGATTCCCACACCGATTTGTCCAACCACTTTGAATTTCCCTTTCAGACCTTCTTTGTTCTTTTTAAACACTTTGATGTAGTCATCCAGGAACCCGATTGCTCCCAGCCAAACCGTTGCCAGCAACATGGTGATGACATACACGTTGTGCAGTTTTGCAAACAACAACGTTGGGATGAGGATCGCAGAAAGAATAATGATTCCTCCCATCGTCGGCGTTCCTGCTTTTTCCAATTGTCCTGCCAATCCCAGGTCGCGAACCGTTTCACCGATTTGCTGACGACGCAGCAGGTTGATCAGGCGTTTTCCGAAAATGATGGATACGATCAACGAAGTGATCAATGCCATCGCAGCGCGGAATGAGATATAATGAAACACTCCGGCTCCCGGGAAATCTAATTGTTCTAAGTAATTGAATAAGTACGTAAGCATGTTCTTATCTATTTAAAATTCTTTTTACCTGTCTTTATTCGCATGACCGCGCTAACGCTTGTCTCTATTTCAGAAGCAGTGCTTCTTCTCATTTTTTGAGTATCGTGAAGTAATTCTTAACTACATCGAAGTCATCAAACGGGTGTTTGACCCCATTGATTTCCTGATATTTTTCATGTCCTTTTCCTGCAATGAGGATAATGTCTTTCGGCTGCGCCAACGACACAGCCGTTTTAATTGCCTGGTCTCTGTCCAGAATGGAAAGAACCTTCATGGTCTGGTGTGCTCCGACCCCTGCTTCCATTTGTTTCAAAATTTCAGCCGGATCTTCTGTTCGAGGGTTATCTGAAGTCAAAATGACTTTATCGCTTAATTCACAGGCAATGCGGGCCATTTCGGGTCTTTTCAATGCATCCCGGTCACCTCCGCAACCAACCACCGTGATCACCTGCTCGTTTCGCGTGCGGATGTTTTCAATGGTTTTCAAGACATTTTCCAAGGCATCCGGTGTGTGTGCATAATCCACGATTGCTGTAATGTCTGCTTCGCTTTTCGTGAACTGAAAACGACCGTCAACCGATTCCAGTCTGCTCAAAACCGTGAGCACTTCCGTTGAATCGGAACCCAGCAGCTGGCTGATTCCGTATACCGTAGCGATGTTGTATGCGTTAAAATCCCCGATCAAACGCGTCCACAATTCAATTCCGTTGACCGTGAGCAGCAATCCGTTGAAGCTGTTCTCCAGCACTTTCACCTTGAAATCGGAATGTGTTTTCAGACCAAAAGTGGAAATCTTCGCTTTCGTGTTCTGAACCATCACCATCCCGTTCTTGTCATCGGCATTTACCAGCGCAAAAGCATCTTTCGGCAACTGATCAAAGAAGGCCTTTTTCGCCTCGATGTATGCCTTGAACGTTCCGTGGTAATCCAAATGGTCGTGCGTGATATTTGTGAAAGCGCCACCTCTGAAAACCAATCCTGCAATGCGGTGCTGCACGACAGCATGCGAGCTCACTTCCATGAAGCAATAAGAACACCCCTGAGCCACCATATCCGCCAACAACGCATTCAATGCAATCGGATCCGGTGTGGTGTGTGTAGAAGGAATTGCTTCTTTCCCGATCAGGTTGACTACCGTTGAGATCAAACCTACTTTGTAGCCCAGCCCGGTGTACAAATCGTGCAATAAAGTCGTGGTCGTGGTTTTCCCGTTTGTCCCGGTCACTCCCACCAGCTGCAATGACTGCGACGGATAATCATAAAAAGCATGCGCCAGTTCACCCAGTGCCTTTGCCGTTTCCGGAACAAGCAATACCGTGACATCTGCAGGAACATCCACCATTCGTTCTACCACCAATGCCTTACACCCTTGTGCCAGCACTTGCGGAATGAAATCGTGCGCATCTGCTTTCGTTCCTTTTACTGCAATGAAAAGCGTTCCCGGAAGTGCTTTGCGGGAATCCGACACCAACGCAGAAACCGTTACGTCAGCAGGACCTACCCACTCCGTTACGTTTGTTGCTTTTGCTATTTCATGTACGTTTTTCATTCCAATACTAATTCTATTAATCCTCCTGCTACTACCGGAGAACCGGCAGGAACTGTTTGTTTCACTACTTTTCCGTTTCCACGGATATACACATGCATTCCCAGCCGCTCAATGAGGTAAACGGCATCTTTTGCCGTCAGCCCGATCACACTCGGAACAGTCGTCGACGAGAGTTTTCTCGGAACGATTGATAAATTTGATCCGGATGAACGCACGTGTGACCATTCGCTGTAAGCATCCAGTTGATAAGGCAGGTGCAAACGTTTCAGAACTGTCAGCAAATCATTGATGTTTCCATCCTTCACTGCCGGTGCTTCTTTCACCCGCTTTTTCTCTTCATTGATTGCTTTGTGGTAATTCAATGAATTGGAATACACCTTGTTTGCAATCGCGGAAAATACCGTTCCGGAAACCGTTGCCCCGTAAATGTCTTTGGAAGGCGCTGCAACCACTACGATACAGGAATAAAGCGGTTCATCTGCCGGAAAGTAACCCACGAAAGAAGCCTGGTACGTTTTGTTTCCATCTTCTCCGTAGCGTCCGTTTTCGTTCTGAACAACCGCAGTTCCCGTTTTCCCGGCGATATCGAAGAGGGAAGATTTCAAGGCACTCCCTGTTCCGCGTTTCACAACTCCTTTTAAACATTCCTGCAGGGAGCGCAAGGTTTTATCCGAACAGATTTTCGGGCGAAGCACCACTGGCTTGTATGATTTCACAATGCGCTGACCTCTTCGAACGTGTTCCACAAATTGCGGACGAACCAGCGTTCCGTTGTTTGCCACCGCATTGTAAAAAGCAAGTGTTTGCAAAGGCGTCTGCTGCACCTCGTACCCGATTGCCATCCACGGAAGGGAAATCCCCGACCATTGTTTGGTTCCCGGAGCATACAGGGTTGGTTTTGGCTCTCCCTGCAAATCGATTCCCAGCGAATCACCGATTCCGAATGAGCGCAAACGGTCTACGAATAATTGTGGCTCTTTCCGGTATGCATTGAAAATCACTCGTGCAATGACATTCGAAGACAATTCAAAAGCTCTGCGAATCGTAATACGTCCGTAACCATACGGATTGGAATCATCCAGCTTCAGATTGTAGAACTGGTATGACCCCACGGCATTCACCGTATCGTCGAGACTGATTTTTTTATCTTCCAAAGCCGCCATCAATGTAGCCAGCTTGAAGGTCGACCCCGGAACTTCTTTTGTTCCGATCGCATGGTTATACAACTCGTAATAATCCCCGTCTGAAGCTTTTTGCAGGTTGGAAATAGCACGAACAAACCCCGTTTTCACATCCATTACGATCACACAACCACTTTTTGCACCCTGGTTTTTCAACTGGCGGTACAACTCGGAGTGTGCCACTTCCTGGATTTCCATGTCGAGTGACGTGATCAAATCTGCTCCTTCGATCGGTTCGCGAATCATTTTCCCCGTTTTCTTCCAGCCCGAAGAAATCTTTTGCTCTACTTCTTCTCCCGGTTCTCCGGCAAGTACTTCGTTGTATGCTCCCTCAATCCCGACGCGCAATTCTTTGGAATTCCCGTTATTCTGGTAGTACCCGAGCGTTCGTTTCAAAATCTCTCCGTGCGGACGTTTGCGCAGGATCGTTTCATCGGTATCGATCAAACCTCCTTTGTTTTGTCCCAGGTTGAAAATCGGAAGCTCTCTCAGGCGGTGACGCTGTTCGTTTGTTGCCTTGAGTTTGATCGTAATAAAACGTCTTCCTCTTGCTCTTCCCTTGCGGATGTAATTTTCAAAATCACGTGCGGAAGTTTCCGGGAACAACTTGTTCAAACCACGGCACAAATCACTGATCTCCTTATCGAAAACTTCCTGATCCACGACTGTCGGATCCATGTGTATGTCAAAGAACGACACCGAAGTAATCAACGGCGTATAATTTCTATCAAGCACCTCTCCGCGTCTCGGGTAACGTTTTACCGCGCGGGTCGGAATTTTCTCTTTGGTTGCGGCAAACAGCGAAGCACTTCCCTCCGACTGAATGATGACTGTTTTCACAATCACCACAATCAACGCAATGAAGAAACCTATGTAAATCAGGTAAGCCCGCCACATCAAGTCCTTTTTATCACTCATCGTCTGCCCGCTTTAATCGTATTACTTTCGCCGGATTGACCGTTTCTTTCAATCCTCTTTTCTCCAATGCCTGAACCAGGCGATAGCGGGAAGTCGATTCTTCCAGCCTTGCTTTGTTCTCAATATATTCTGCCGTCTGCGCATCTACATTTGCCTGCAGATCGGTAATGTCTTTTTGCAATTGCTTGCCGTAATATCCTTTTGCCACCATCAGCATCAACAGCAGCAGGATGAAAAAGATGAACGTCAGGTTGTTCAGTACAAAATCACGTGTCAGGATTTCCCCGTTCAACACCTGGATCAGCAAATTCTGTCGGCGCGGTTTAGCCGGCGTGATTTTTTTTCCTTTCGGAGTGGAAGTGTTTTCAACCGACTCCTTTTCTTTTACCGCCGATTTCTTCTCCGCTTTTACAGATTCCTTTCGCCTGGCCTTTCCTGCTTTTTCTTCCGGAATTTCCGTGGAATAGGTCTCACGAGCTGATTTCCCGCGTACAGCATCCATCGGATTTCCCTCCCGTTCTCTGTACTCATTTTCCATCATCCAATCGTTTAGCTATTCGCAGTTTTGCGCTTCTTGCGCGGGAATTCCGCTGAATTTCTTCTTCTGTCGGAAGGATCGGCTTACGATTCACTTCTTCGAAAGGCTTCAATACTTTTCCGAAAAAGTCTTTTTCAATCGAACCATCCAGGTTTCCGCGTTTCATCAGGTTTTTCACCAAACGATCTTCCAGGGAATGATACGACATCACCACCAAACGCCCGTCCGGTTTGAGCACTTCCGCTGTCTGGAGCAAGAATTTCTCCAGCACTTCCATTTCCTGGTTCACTTCAATGCGAAGCGCCTGGAATACCTGGGCAAAAAACTTATGATCTTTGAACTTCGGCGCCACAGGCATCAGAGCCTCCATCAATTCGCCGGTTGTTTTAATCTTTGATTTGTTTCGGGCCTTCACCAGCTCTACCGCTGTTTTGTAGGGATGATCCAACTCTCCGTATTTGCGGAAAATAGCAGCCAACTGTTCTTCATCGTATGTCTGAACAATTTTTGCAGCCGTAAAATCTCCCGCCTGGCTCATGCGCATATCCAACGCTTCATTGGAACGGATAGAAAACCCTCTTTTCGCATCGTCAAACTGATGGGAAGAAACACCCAAATCAGCCAGAATTCCATCTACAGCCGGAATCCCCAAAACCCGCAGGTGATTTTTGAGGAAGGCAAAATTAGCCGCTACAAAATGAAAGTTCGGAGCCTCCCATGCGTTTGCACGAGCGTCCGGATCCTGATCAAAAACGATCAGTTTTCCTTCCGGAGAAAGTTTTTCGAAGATTGCACGGGAATGTCCGCCACCACCAAAGGTAACGTCTACGTAAACGCCGTCCGGATTAATAGCTAATCCATCAAGACACTCCTGTAACATGACAGGCACGTGGTATGTCGCATCGTTATTCGTCATCATTCCCTAAATCACCCATTACTTCATCTGCCAAATCAGCAAAATCAGCCATGTTTCCATCAATCAGTTGGAAATACTTGTCTTTGTCCCAGATCTCAATTCGATCGTTGTATGCGATCAGCATCACATCCTTATCCAAACCTACACGCTCCATGTGCATCACCGGAATCAGGAGTCTCCCTGCATTATCCAGCGCCAGTTGCTTTGCCCCCTGATGAAACAAGCGGTAAAACATCCGGTTTTGTGGTTTGAACAGGTTCAGTTTTGACAATTTCGCCGACAGCTTTTCCCACTCGTTCATCGGGTAAAGCGTCAAACAGTCTTCAAAACCTTTGTTCAACATGAATTGTTCCTGAGCCTCGGGAGAGAGTTGTTTGCGCAACCCTGCAGGGAAGAGGAATCGTCCTTTTCCGTCCAGTTTTACTTCAAATTCTCCTACAAGACCAGCCATAGCTATTAATAATGGGTAAAATTAGGGAGAATCACCCACTTTTTACCACCAAATTACACTTTGTTGATAACTTCTAACGTAATCAACGCATACAAGGTTACAACATTTGATTCAAAAATACTGATTTTACTGATTTTTTATGTTTTCAGAATAAAGTGGTAAAAAGTGGTAACAAATGATCGATTGTGGAAAAAATGTGGTGAAGTGATGGTGGGTAACAACCATGCAAAATGGAAAATTCAGGAACAGTCAACTAAACTTAACGGTTCTTCTAAACGAAGAATCAGTAAAACCATCAAATTGATTCAGAATTGATTATCTTCACACACCTCAATAAAACACCACTATTTAAAAGCTGGAAATTCATGAAACACCTCTTCTTTCTATTCCTGTTATTCCACCAGGGAAAGGCCCACAGTCAAACAGCCCTTGAATGGGTCCAACTCAGCTCATTCGACACCATCGACTTCCCGGGTCAAAAATTAGTCTTTAAGCAATCTTGCGTCCACAAAGCAGACAGTATTATCGCAAACGGTTCCGCCACTTTTTTACGTGCCGGTATCGCCGGACTCGGAACATGTTCCTTTTCCACCACCTTCAAAGACACCATTATTAGTAAAGTGGAACTTTTTTCTTCAGATAAAAAGAGCCGGGATCAATTCCTCGCGTATTTCACTGCATTGACAAATAATCAGTACACGATTATTCCTGATAAAAAACACATTCAGTATACCGGCTATTTCACCAGTCAGGAACAAAGAGTAAAAGCAGTATTTTACAGCTCCAAAAACAGAAAAAAGACGCAGATTATTCTAACCGTTGCTGAAAATTGAATATTTACAGTCAAAATAATTTCATTTCGTATTTTTCCTTCGAAACAACAATCCGACTGAAAATCAGAAAACTAAAGGGATTTAGCATTTTTCCCAACCTAAAATTGCGGAAAACCACATTTGCATTTTCAGTATTTATACGGTTGCACAATCCTTTTTAACGCCATACATTTGTATCATCACTATTCGCAAGAGTTAGACGGAAAATCCGGGGAGAACATCGCCGGATCCGGATAACTTAAAAGATCGAATACGACCGGGAAATTTGGTTATTTCCGATAAAGGCGGTAACTTTCCCTGTCTGTTCTGATAAAATTGTTCTAAATAAAACAAAATATTGAGTTAACATGTTCCTGAAAGACATGTCTCGAAAAGCACTCTTACGCAAGAGTTAGTTAGGTTAAGTTGTAGTAGAAAAGCCCTTTGAATTTTTGTTCAAAGGGCTTTTTCCTTTTCAGGGCTTTTTGATATGTTTCACTTAAACTGCTTTTACTCAGCATTAAAAAACCGGTTCCAGAAATCCGGGAGTGGCGCTTGCAGATCGATTGCTTCGCTGGTAAACGGCTGGCGAAACTTCAATTGATATGCATGCAAAAACAACTCGTGAATCCCCAATTCCTCCTGGAAATAATGGTTATGGTGCCGGTTCCCGTATTTCGGGTCGTTGATGATCGGATGTGTCATTTTATTGGCATGAATCCGCAATTGATGCATTCTTCCAGTCACCGGAACCATTTCAACCAGGCTGTAGCGTTGTTTTTCATAGGGCGGAATCACGTAATCCCGTTCAAACTGTTCCAGGCATCGGAACCTGGTTTCCGCATCTTTGTAATTGCCCCGATCGTTTTTCACCGGGGAATCAACCACCCCTTCTTCCGGCACAAAACCGCGCAGCAAAGCCAGGTACTTCTTCTCTATTTCGTTTTTATCGAACAAAATCTGAAATTCGGACACCCACTCCGCTTTCTTTGAAAAAAGCAACAATCCGGATGTTTTACGATCCAGGCGGTGAACAGGACTCGCTTCCGGGTATCCCGATTCCCGGATCAAATCAGTCAAGGAAGTTTCCTCGATATTCCGGGCGTAGTATGAGTGATGTACAATCAGGTTACTGGGTTTATCCACCACCAGACAATGGGCATCTTCAAATACAATATGCAACTGATCCTGGCTCAAATTTTCGTTTTTCAAAAGCCCAAAGTTAGCCTTCCCGGAATTTACAGCATCAAAACCGGGAAGAAAAACCCATTCCATCCTTCATTTGCCGGATTTCAACATCCGCTCCGAACAAAAATATTCTCGTACCTTTGCAAAAAAATAAAAAGACATGATTATCAAGGAAGCAACATTCGTCATCAGTAATACGGATATCAATTTATGCCCGAAAGACGGCTTGCCTGAGTACGCATTTATTGGTCGTTCGAATGTAGGAAAGTCTTCCCTGATCAACATGTTGGTCGATAAGAAAGATTTGGCAAAAACTTCCGGAAAACCGGGAAAAACGCAATTGATTAACCATTTTATGATTAACCAGGAATGGTACCTGGTAGATTTACCGGGCTACGGTTATGCAAAGGCATCCAAATCAAGCAGAAACCAGTGGGAAAAGTTTATTTCCGAGTACCTGACCAAGCGCGAAACCCTGATTAACATTTTCGTTTTGATCGATTCCCGACTGGAACCGCAAAAAATCGATTTGGAATTCATGACCTGGTGTGCCGAAGAACAACTTCCGTTCTCCATGGTTTTCACGAAAATCGACAAATTATCCAGCTCTGCACTACAGAAAAACCTGGCTGCCTACAAGAAGGAAATGCTGAAATACTGGGAATCACTTCCCCCGGTTTTCACTACGTCCAGCGAATCGCAGTTCGGGAGAGAAAAAATCCTGAATTACATTGAGCAGATCAATTCAGACCTGGAGAAAAGTCAACAGCAGTAATAATCACAATTCAAAAGTCAAAATTCAAAAACATTGAATTAGAGATTAAAGTTTCAGAGATTCGTTTTTGACTTTTAAATTTTGAATTTATGACTTTTAAAGTTCGTTCATTCTGCCCCGAATCGTTGTCTCAATCGTGTCTTCGAGGTCTGTGAATGTGAATTCCGGGAAATCACGGAGTAATTTTTCATTCGAGAAAGCTGATTTTCCCTGCGAGCTTCGGGCGCTTTCTTTGGTTATCGTAGGACGTGTTCCTGTAAATCTTCCCCAGGCTCCCGACAAACGCCATGCAAGTCCGGTTAAAAACGGCCCTGCTTCAACAGAAGGCGCTTTTACGTGAAGTTGACGGCAAATCCGGTCGAATAATTCCCTGAATGGAATATTGGTTCCGGTTACCAGGTAGCGCTCCCCGGTTTTTTCCGTTTCAATCAGTTTCAGGATCAATGATGAGACATCCCGCACATCTACAAATGCGTTGGAACCTCCGGTATAGAATTTCAGTCCTATGTTCAGGGTGCGGAAAATCGTCAGTGAACTCTCTTCCCAGGATCCCGGGCCAAACATCACACTCGGGTTCACGATGGAAACCGGCAATCCTTCTTCCGCAGCACGCCACACTTCTTTTTCAGCACTGAACTTGGAAAGCGAATAACCACTCACCTCATCATTCGGGTTCCAGGAATTGGATTCCCGCTTCAATCCGTCTGTATGTACAGAATCACTTCCGATGGCCGCTGTCGAAGAAACGTATACGAATTGTTTCACTTCCGAACTCAGGGCAAAGTTGACCAGGTTGGCCGTTCCCTGCCGGTTGACTTTGAACAGGGCATTGAAATCCCGGCGATGAAAAGAAACCAAAGCCGCACAATGCACCACTTTATCGATTCCCATCAGAGATTCTTCCACATCGCTTAAATCCAGGATATCCCCCTGAAACCAGCTCAATTTGGCTGCTAAAGAGGTATCTTCTTCGGGATAATAGAATTTCAGCAGGCGGAAAACCACTTCTTTCCGCGACTCTTCCCGGTACATGGCACGCACCTCGTATCCGCTACGCAGCAAATCAACCACTACATGTGATCCAAGGAGCCCGGTTGCACCTGTAACCAAAATCATCTCCACAAATGTAATCAGTAATCTGAAGCGAGAATTATGGTACGCAGAATATTCATCAGGATAATTGATCGAAAAGAATGACTATTTAACGATTTTGAACAAACAAACGATTTTTTTTATCAGATGCTTTCTTCGTATCTTTGAAGTATGAAATGGAAAAATTTACTACAACTCCTTTCAGTCATTTCTATTTTTGCGTTAATGAGTTCCTGCCAGTCAGAGTATGAGCGCCAAATGGAGCATGCCAAAAAGTTAGTTGAAAAAGAGCGTACATTATTGAATCAGATGGGGGAAATGGAAACCGTCTCTTACAGCTATAAGACCCTGGAGTCAATTCAGAAAGAGCTTTTCTTCCGCTCACATATTTCCGGAAACGAAGAATTGTTTAACGAGCAAGTCAAAAATTACCGGACCGATTGCGAAATGAGAGCCAATAAATCACAGCAATTGATTTCCAAATTTCCTTAATCGATTTCCAGTTCGGTCATTGGATTCCAAAAAACCGCTTTCCAGTTTACAATCTTGTCATCTACTACTTCAACTCCTTCCAACTGTAACAATTCCTCCATTTTTGTCGGTGTTTCAAAGTGCATCTTCCCGGTGAGCATTCCGTTTCTATTGACGACGCGCTGAGCCGGAACACCTTCCTGTCCGTGAGCAGCATTCATTGCCCAACCCACCATCCTGCTCCCGCTTTTTGCTCCCAAATAGGCCGCAATAGCACCATAAGAGGTTGCTCTTCCCTTTGGAATCAGGCGTACGACCTGGTACACGCGGTCGAAAAAGTCGGCATTTGCTTCTGAAAGTTTGATTGGTTTAACCATGAACTAAATATAATTGAAAATGGAGATTTGCATTACAAACCTTTAGCATTTGTGAACAAATTAATGAGACTGAGAAAAATTTCATCATCACCAAACAACTTGCAAGATCCGCGTCTTCTGTTGGCGCGAATGTGAGAGAAGCAAGAAATGCAGAAAGTAAAAATGATTTTATTCATAAATTATCAATTGCTCTGAAAGAATGTGATGAATCGATCTATTGGCTTGAATTACTGATTGAATTAAGTAAATCAAAAAAAGAGGATTTAAATCTGTTGAAAGATGAATCTGAGCAACTAATGAAGATACTGAGTACCATTATTTTGAAGTCGAAGGAAAACTCTACCTGGACAAAGAGATAATCCATCTTCTCAATTCTCCATTTTCAATTTTAACTTTTTCTTGTAACGTTCGCAAATAACTCCGGTTATTAAAGCAAATCCAAAGAACCCATGAAAACCTTCATTTTGTTAAGTGGACTTTTCCTTATTTCCACTTCATTACACGCTCAGATGGCTGATCCTCCGGAAGAAAATTCGCTTCCGAACTGGGATCTCAAAGTGTACCCGAATCCGACAAGTGATCTGCTGATCGTTTCTTCCTCCATTGAAATCAAGGACATTACACTCATCGACCTGAACGGACAGGTAATCAAGAACCGTGCGATGCCGAACTGGTGTTTTTCGCTGCACGACTTACCTGCAGGCTGGATCTTTGTCTATGTTGAAAGCTCCGACGGAAGAATCGAAAAGAAAAATGTCTATAAAAATTAATCTGCAAACTTGCTGCTTTTTACATCTCAGCAAAGCAACCGAATCCCGTTCTTGTTAAACCTGGACGGGATTTCTGCTTCCATATCGAAATACAATTTTTAACTTTGTAAAAAAAGTGTATGAGAGCCATCCTCACAGTTGTTCTATTACTTATTTCGAATTCATTTATGACCTACGCATGGTATGGTCATTTACGCGATAACCCGGACGCTAAAAAAACCGGTTTTTGGGTTTTTGCGGTAACCATTCTGACAAGTTGGGGAATTGCCCTTTTTGAATACGTTTTTATGGTTCCGGCAAACAAACTGGGGTATCAGGGGAACGGAGGTCCGTTTTCGCTCATCCAGTTAAAAATCATCCAGGAAGTTGCTTCTCTCGTAATCTTCATGGTGTTTTCAGTGATTTTTTTCAAAGACGAAGCCCTCAAGTGGAATCATGCGGTGGCGTTTTTGCTGATTCTGATTGCGGTTTATTTGGTGTTTAAAAAGTAGTTTTCGACTTCGCTCAAACTACTTAAACTTAGCTGAACCACCCCGTTTTTTTCGCTGGTTCAAATTCGCGAAATTGCCATATCGCCATATAGCGAACCCTCAGTAAAATCTAGTCCTCTAGAGTCATTTTTAGCGAATCATCTTCAAAAATGTCTGCCACATGATCCGGATATCCTGACCCAAAGTCGGATTGGCGATATACTTTTTATTCAACTCAATCTTTGCCGGCATAATCTCCCGGATATACGTCTCCCGTGGATTCTCAGATTTCCCCAGCAATTCGTTTTCCTTGAAGTATTCCAGCGAAGCATAATCCGTAATTCCGGGTTTAACCGATAAGATCCGGCGTTGATCTTCCGTATACAAATCCACGTATTCCTGCACTTCCGGGCGCGGACCGACAATACTCATTTCTCCCGTCAGCACATTCAAAAACTGCGGAAATTCATCCAGTTTCGATTTGCGGATAAAATATCCCACACGTGTAATCCGCGGATCTCTCATTCCAACCGTCAACTTTCCCAGTTTATCCGAATTCACACGCATGGTGCGGAATTTCCACAGTTTAAAGGGAATACCGTTACGTCCTACTCTTTCCTGACGGTAAAACGCTCCGCCCCGACTTTCCAAAACAATAGCCAGCGCAATGAGGATTCCGAAGGGAAGAAAAACCGACAGAATGAGCAGTGAAACCAGGAGATCAAACAAGCGTTTCATTATCCCAGCACTTGTTTTACGGCTGTTTTCACAGCATGAAGCACTGTTTGCACCTGCTCGTCGGTCAAATCGAAGTAAACAGGAAGCGTAATTTCATTGGAATACTTGTCCCATGCTTCCGGGTAGTCCGACATGTTGTATCCCATCTTTTTATAAGCTGTCAGGATCGGTAATGGCTGAAAGTGCACATTCACGGAAACATCCTGGTCGAAAATAGCCTGCATAATCGCATCGCGCTGTGCTTCCGAAGCACCTGCAATTCGGAGTTGATACAAATGATAACAGGTTTCCCGCTTTTCATCTTTCATTTTCGGAAGAATCGCCCAGGATTCACCTTTTAATCCTTCGTTATACGCCAGGCAGATTGCTTTTCTGCGGTCGAGGTTTTCCTGGAAACGATCCAGTTCCACCAGTCCGATGGCAGCTTGTAAATCCGTCATATTGCATTTGAATCCGGGTTCGGCTACATCGTAGCGCCAGTTTCCTTTTTGAGCTTTTGCCAATGCGTCTTTACTCTGACCATGCAGGATTTTAATGCACAATTCTTTATAGATTTCCTCGTGATCAAAATCATCCGGCAGGTTGATCGTCATTGTTCCACCTTCTGCTGTGGTGAGGTTTTTCACCGCGTGAAAGGAGAAAGCACTGACATCTGCCAGACTTCCGGAGCGTTTTCCATTGTATGTTGCACCGAACGAGTGCGCCGCATCTGCAGCCACCAGGATTCTTCCCAGTTTTTCCTGGTATTCCGAATTCGGCTGAAATAGTTTTTTGATTTCCGGGTCATTTACAATCTCATAAATTCCGTCGTAATCACACGGGAAACCGGCAATGTCTACCGGCATAATTGCTTTCGTACGGGAAGTCACCGCTTTTCGAATCGCTGCTAATGAGATATTGAAATCATCCGGGTTGATATCCACCATCACCGGTTTGGCCCCGGTATGAATCACTACATTGGCAGACGCACAATAGGTTATTGCCGGAATAATGACCTCATCTCCAGGCCCGATTCCCCACCAGCGAAGCAACAATTCCATCCCGGCAGTCCAGGAACTCACGGCAACAGTCGTTTTGTTACCGCAATATGCAGTCAACTGCTTCTCAAACAACTTCGTTCTCGGGCCGGTTGTAATCCAGCCGGAAGTTAAAGCAGCTGCTACTTCGTCAATGACACGCTGGTCAATACGCGGGGGGGAAAACGGAATCATATGCTTATTTTTTTGAGACGAAATTACGCAATAATCTACTATCGCGACATGTTTTTATACTTATCTCCGGGTTTGCGGCCAGCTATCAGGAAGGTTGCAATTCCTTTCAGATATCCCCAGCCATAGCTGATATGCAGGATGGGAAAAATCACGAAAATGCGGTTAAATTCACGCACGTCTGCTGCCACACGCGAAGTGACCAAAAGTCCCAGCAGAACATACATACCAAGGAAGGACAAACCGATAAATCCAAGCAGGTTGCAAACCAGGAACAAGAACGGAAGCAGGATTAGAAAAAGTACAAACAAAGGCGGAACCAATTGCCGGAGCGTAGTCACCGCTTTGTGTTTTTTATTGACGTATACTTTCCAGTAACCGTATTGCATGAACTGCTTCCACAACTGGCTGATGCTTCCGCGAACATAATACTTCAACGAGATCGATGCATCGTACCAGATTTTCCCGCCGGCTTTCGTGACACGAAAATTAAAATCATCGTCCTGGTTGCGGATCAGTTCTTCGTCGAAATAGCCGATTTTCTCAAAAACCCAGGCCGGGTACATCGGAGTTCCTACTGTATCCACGAATCCGGATTCACTCAAGGTCCGGAAATTGCCCAATCCCATTCCGAAAGCAGTTCCCATCGCTTTTGCGATCATTTTTCCTTCTTCGTTGAGATAAACATTGTCGACCGCACCGCCCACACACCAGATTTCCGGGTTATTTTGCAGCGCCGCAACGGCATCTTTCAAATAGTTTGGTGAAACCACCTGGCGCGCTCCGATAATCTGGTAATAATCCGCGTCTTTCGCAGCATAAATTCCCAGGTTGAAGGCGTAAGGCGTTAGTTGCTTTTCATTGGTAATGATCTGCAGTCCCGGGTGCTTCGCCTGAAGATTTTGAAGCAGTTCCAGGGTTCCGTCATTGCTTTTTCCATCAACCACATTGACCACCAATTCAGCATGCTCAGGTAAATCGGATGCATAAATCGCTTCGATACATTCCGCGATGTTGCGCACTTCATTTCTACAGGGAATCACAACGGCAAGCTTCATTTTTTCTCGAACGGTTTTGCCGGATTTCCTGCCACCACACTGTCTGCAGCTACATTTTTAACCACTACACTTCCCAATCCGACCAGCGCATTGTCTCCAACCTGCAGTTTTTGCCTGATGGAAGCTGACGGAGACACCCACACGCTCTCCCCGATTTCCACACTTCCTGCAATCATCGCATTGGCAATGATCAGGCTGTTTTTACCGATTTTCACGCCATGTGCGATGTGAACCAAGTTGTCGACTTTGACATTTTCTTCCAGCAGCGTGGAACCCAAAACCGCCCGGTCGATGCAGACGTTGTTCCCGATCTCTACTTTATTTTTCAATACCACGTTTCCAATATGCGGCATCAGTTCGTATTCATTTTCTTCGTTCAGTTCGTAGCCGAAGCCTACTCCGCCGATCGTATTGTTCGACCCCAGCGTGCAGTCATCACCGATTTCGGTTTGTGCATGAATCACCGTATTAGCTCCGATCGTTACACGGTTTCCTAAAACGCAGGCTTTTCCAAGCACCACATTTGCTCCGATGTACACGGTATTCGGATCAAATTTCACTGACGGATCGATAGAAGCCGTCGGATGAATGAACCCGTAGGTCTTTTTCTCCGCGAAAAACTCCTGCAACACTTTTAAGAAAGCACTTCGGGGTTTTTCAACCGGAATGAGTCCGAGTTGCGGTAAGCTGTCTTTCATTTCAGCATAAACTGCTTTACTGACAATCACGCTTCCTCCCTTTAATCCGGTGAGCATTTCTTTGTTTTTGTCGGAACACCAACCCAGCGACGATGCATCAAATGCTGCATCATCTATGGAACGGATGGTAGTCATTTCCCAACCATTCTTACCGTCTTCCGAAACAGACTGCAGGAAACTCCGAACTTCTTCCAATCGAATCATATCAATTAATTATCCAGCGAACAATATTAAATGCTTCAGCATATTTCGTCCCGATCTGCACACCTCGTGTTCTGGCTACGGATCGCAAGAAATCTTCGTCAGAATAAGGTCTGTGTGCCTGGGATTGGTATTCTTTCAGCGCATTGACTTTCGTTTGTACGTGTGCTTCGCTCAAATGCACAAAACTGGAAGTGGAAAACGACAGGTTATTCCAAGGCAGTTCGTATGACATGATGGACGAAAATTTGAACGCGCGCAAACCTTCCGTTGCGATGGTTGCGTGATCCTGGTGTACGTCCTGCAAATCCGGCATGAAGATCAGTTCCGGTTTAATTTCAGAACGAAGCTTGATCAAATCATCCAGGATATCCTGACGGCGGTAACCGAATGTGCGCACATCGTAATCGAACAGGATCAGGTTTTCAGGTTTGATCCCAAGCACTTTTGTCGCTGCTTTGACTTCCGTAATTAAAATATCGGACGGAAATTGTGGAAGCACGGATTGCTGGCATGCCGAAAAAGCCGCATAATAAACCTCATGTCCTTCTTCAATGAATTTAGCAATCGTTCCTCCGCATCCGAACTCACCGTCATCCGTGTGAGGTGCCAAAACAAGCACTCTTTTTTTATTTTCCATTCTCTTCGTTCCTATTTTATCTCTGGTGCTTTTAACAAGCAATTTTTGCTACAATAATACAGAATTTCAGGCACCTGCCCCAACCCTTTTGATCCGGTCCCGGATTCGCTGTGCGGATTTTCCGTCCCCGAAAGGATGCTTTCTTTCTGTCTTTGGATCAAACGCCACAATAGCCTCCAAAATCCGTGATTCGGAAGTTCCCGTTAAGGTATTCCAGCCATTTTCAACCGTTTCGACCCATTCGGTTTCTTCCCGGAGGGTGATGCAGGGAACTCCCAGAAAGAAGGCTTCCTTCTGGATTCCGCCACTGTCTGTCAGGATCTTTTTCGCTGCTCCTTCCAGGCGAACCATGTCGAGATACCCAACCGGCTCTATGATACGTACGTTTTTCGAAATTGGGATTCCGTATTCTTCCACACATTTCAGCGTTCGGGGATGAAGGGGAAGTACAATCTGTTCTCCCGATTTACCCAAAGCCCGGAATACTGTCTTCAGTTTATCCGGATCATCGGTATTTTCCGCCCGGTGGATCGTACAAAGCAGGAATTGCTTTTCCTGCAGGTTCAACTGCGCGAGAATCGTGCTTTTCTCCCGTGCAATTCCGGAGAAATGAAGCATTCCGTCATACATCACGTCTCCAACCAGGTGAACACCTTCCGTAATTCCTTCTTTCTTCAAATGTTCCACTGCGGTTTGTGTCGGTACAAACAGTAAATCCGACACGTGATCCGTCAGGATGCGGTTTTGTTCTTCCGGCATGGCTTTGTTAAAGCTTCTCAAACCTGCTTCCACATGAATCACCGGGATCAGCAGTTTCGAAGCTGCAAGCGCTCCTGCAAGGGTCGAATTCGTATCGCCGTAAACCAATACAAAATCAGGCTTTTCGATCTCCAGTACCTTTTCGATTTCGATCAGCATTTTTCCCGTCATGGCTCCGTGGGAACCCGCACCGGCGTTCAGATGATAATCCGGTTTGGAGATCTTGAGTTCTTCAAAGAAAACATCCGACATGTTGGAATCGTAATGCTGGCCGGTGTGAACGAGTATTTCCTCAAAATCTTCTTTCAAGACATGAGATAAGGCTGCCGCTTTGATAAACTGCGGACGCGCACCCAATACCGTCACTATTTTAGGCCGTTTTTCCATCGACTTGTTTTCGTTGAGTATCTGCTATCAGGATCATTAAAACCGGAATCCAGAAGGAGTAAAACACCACTCCTGACTGGCGCTGCAACATGGATTCAAAGAGCATGTTGAAGGCCAAACCAGAAATCGCTATCAATAACAACAGGTTCCGGTGTTTGATTGCGCTATAGATACACGACCCAATCAGTCCGAACAGCAGCAGTAATCCAACAATTCCGATTTCCAGCGCAGTCTGTAAATATTGGTTATGCGGATTCAGGTCGTCGGCTACCAACTGGTGGAAACCATATTTATTCAGTCTTCCGAACAGGTATTCATCTACATTTCCGGTTCCGACACCGAACGGGTGCTCCAAAATCAATTCGGTTGTCACCGTCCACATCACCAGGCGTTTCTGGTTTCCGGGAATGGATTCGTCATCCAGACGCTTTTTCAAAAATGCCTGCGGATTGGAAACGTATTCTGAAAATCCTTCCTTCGATACTTTGACGTCGTCTTTGATTCCCGGAAGCTTGCTGAGGACGAGGAACAATATAAACGGACCGAGCAACGTCACCGAAAGCGCTACCCATTTCCCGAATCGCTTATAAATCCGGTAAACGACCCAGGCAGTCAGAATGATTCCCAAAAACAACATGGCTGCCAAACTCAGGCAGAAGAAGTAGAATACAAGGGCAAAAAGCGAATACGGAATGACTGTAGCGAGTGAAAATCCTTTCCATTTCTGCCGGAATCCGTACCAGGCGCAACAGGTTGCAAACAGGAGAAACCCGGAAAAGTAACTCGGGTGGTGAACCGGAGAAATGTAGCTGGACGAAAAACAAAACATGAACCAGTGACTGCGCTCGTAGCAATTACAGGCGCTCATAATCCCCACTCCCGCTAACACGAGCGTTCCTGCCATCATTCCGATCACCGGGTATTGAAATTTCAACCCAGATTTCAGTTTTACAGAAAGCAGTAGGGGAATGAGCAGCAGGGACAATTTGTATTCCGCGTATTTCAATCCGTTTGACAGTTCATGAGCAAAACAAACCCCGACCAAATATGCCAGGTAAAGCAGCATCATGAACAATGCCGGACGGCTCAGTTTCCAGCTGATTTCCTTTCGAACGTAGCCTGTTACGACCAAAACGAGCAGGAGAATCACCAAAAGTGCCGTCAGTTTTGGAAAAACCAACGAACCAAAGGCAAACAATCCGAGATAAAGGGAGAAAATCTGTCCGAAGCTGACTTGTTTCATTCTACGAATTTAGGAAATAATTGCGTCTTGTCCAGATGAATGATCGGAGCAGACAAAATAAGCGGGGTTAAACTGCGTTCTATGGATGAATCAAAATCAAGATGTCTTTGACAAAATCGCTTAACTTTAAATCCCCTATGCGGCTTAAACGATATACCTTTCTTTTTCTCATCTTATCAGTAATCTGCATTCAATCCTGTCAAAAAAGAGGGTGTACCAATCCAAATGCAACCAACTATTCATCAGACGCCAAACATGATAACGGATCCTGTGCCTATGGTGCATTCAGTGTCGAAGATTCAATTGAAGATCCCTACAACAGCGGAACGTTCACCCATAGTCAATACACCGTCGAACTGGTAAAAGCTCACAAAGTCAAAAACACTTATTATATACTGAATTACGCTAACCAAAAGAAATTCAATGGGAAACCGATTAAAGTGATCTGTCATATTTACGAAAACCAGCTAATCATTCCGGAACAAACTGCTTTGCGGGATGATAGTAATCAAGATTATCCGGATTATCTGGTTTCTCCTTTCATTTTTATTCCGGAAAATACCGGCTATTTCTCGCATGATTCCTTATTTATAAACCTTCTGTTTTCTTACGAACAAAACCAGTATAAAGGAACATGCCGGGGTTCTCGTTAATTTCATATTCCATTACTTATGATGTACCGTTTATTCGTTCTTATATTTCTTTTCCAAACACCAGTTGTGCTAAGCCAGCGTATTTTTTATACGTCCGGAATCATGGTTTCTCATCTTCACCTGAGCAAATCTTATTATTCTTCTTACTATGACTATCACTACGATCAATCCATGTCATTGGATCCAATTGTTTCCACCTCTATTTCTGTTGGCTACGAAACCAAACAGTGGCATCGTTTTTCCATAGCAGCTACAGCATCCAATTTTAACAGCGGGGGAAAAATATCTGCCAGCTTACCTTATGTGTCCAATGGCAAACGGGTTACATTTAACAATACTTGCCTGGGAGCAAGTGTAAATTATTATATCATCAATCGGAAAACGCAATTTTATATTGGAATCGGACCAAGGATTGATTATCTAAAACCTGATTATGAAATGTATAATCTCCTCGAATATTATGAAGATCGCCCCTTGCATATTTTCAAACCCGGATTATCCGGAAGTATCGGTTTCAATTATCAAGTCGGAGATTTTTCATGGGGATTAAAATCTAATTATTACTACCGGTTCGGAAATACCCTTGAACTGACGGACAGTTATAGCTCAGGTAGTGGTTATGAATCACACCACAAAGTGGTTAAGGATTTCGCGTATGATCTCCAGTTTATTTTAGGATATCAGTTCGGAAAAAAGAAAAAGGCAGAACATCCTTAATTTAGTCTGAACTCCGGCTAAAAATCCGTTTCAGTTCCTGTTGATCCGGATAACTGATCAAAACGGCGCGGTGTTTTCCATGAAACACAAACAAGCTACCGGCTGCTGCTGCTGAAGCTCCTGCCTGGCGAACTACATTTCCGAAATCTTCTGTTGAACCTGCTCCTCCGGAGGCAATCACCGGGATATTGACCATTTCGCTGATGCGGGAAATGAATTCCAGGTCGTATCCTTTCATCGTTCCTTCGCGGTCAATGGATTGTAGCATGAGTTCGCCTGCTCCGGCCTGTTCCAGTTCGCGCGCAAAAGCAAACGGATCTTTTTTTACCCGCACTTTTCCGCCTGAAGCATATAATTCGTAGTTACCGAACAGGTTCTTTTTGACGTCCAGTGAAGCTACAATGGTTGCACTTCCGAATTGATCCGCAGCTTCGCGAATGAACCCCAGATCTTCAAAAAGCGCCGAATTGATCACCACTTTCTCAATCCCGATTTTCAGCACTGCACGGATGTCTTCGACGGTTTTGATTCCGCCTCCATATGCCAGCGGCATAAAGCATTCTTCTGCAATTTCCTGCAAAAAATCAAAGGGAATCGAGTCGGAATCAATGTTCAGGAAAATCAGTTCGTCGGCTTCTTTTTCGTTGAAGATTTTCACGGCATTCAGGGGATCACCAATGTAAACCGGGTTTTTGAACTGCACGGTTTTGACCAGTCCGCCAGCTTTCAATAGTAGAACAGGAATCACTCTTGGAATCGCCATCAGAAATGAGTCATAAAGTTCGACAATAGCTTCATTCCGTATTTGTGGCTTTTTTCCGGGTGAAACTGCACGCCCAGGATATGTCCTTTTTGAATTGCGGAATCGAATTCGTGGATGTAGCGGCTGGTTAAAATCACCTCATCGGGATGTTGGCATTTGACCCAGTAGGAATGCGCAAAGTAAAATTTCGGTTCTGCATACATTTCGTCCAGCAGCGGGCTTTTGTTTTTTTCAAACACATATTCCCAGCCCATGTGCGGAACAGGATATTTCTGAGCTGTTTTCGATGGGTCAAAACGAATCGTTTCCGCATCAAACCACCCTAAACCGCTGCGGTTTCCTTCCCCGCTTCGTTTGGTCATGAGCTGCATTCCCAAGCAAATTCCCAGAACAGGCGTTTTTTCCTCCAGCACTTTTTGGTTCAGTATGGGAATCAAACCGCTTTCTTCGAGGCTAAGCATTCCCTGGTCAAAAGATCCGACTCCGGGAAGGATGAGTTTTTCAGCTGTTTGCAGCACGTGATGATCGGATGAAATAATCGCATCGAACCCAATCTTTTTGAGCATATTCCTGATCGACCCCAGGTTTCCCGATCCGTAATCTACAATAACAACCATTCGATTTCCGTCAATAAACAGGGTAAAAATTACACATTTCGCGGCTTCGTTTTACAAAGTATTCTCATCTGCCTTTTTGATCATGCGGATGGCCACTCCGATCACGAAGATGTAGAATACACAACGCGCAATGCTGAATCCCCACAAAGCAGATTCTACCTGGTCTGAAAAAGACCGACCGATAAAGAATCCGCTCACAATGACGATCAGGTGAAGGACATCGTAATACAACAAAGCCTGTTGTTTTTGCAAACGAATGAAAATGAACGACAGCGAGGAAGACACAAACCATGCTGCGAGCCAAACGACCATAATCCGGGCAATCGGCATCAATTCAATCCATTGTTCGCCCAGGATATTCGCCACAAATCTTCCCGGAATAAGGTACACTACTGCTACCGGTATGAAGGCCAGCAAAGCCAGGTTTTTAGCAAAGCGGATGTACATGCGCAATAAATCTTCCTTGCTTTTGGTTTCCGCCAGCCGGGAATAAAACACCTGCGAAAAGGAAACGGCAACAACACCGAATCCGGCAGATAAATATGTCATGGAAACGCCGATGATCCCGACCATTTTTTCTCCGAAATACACCAGAAACAATTGCAGGTACACGACGTTGATCAGGTTTCCCAAGAACACGCTCGGCGTGGTAAACAAGAGGAATTTTTTGTTTTCGCGAACCGTTTCCCTGCTGATTTGGTTATCCAGCAGTTTTAAAGCCCTGCTGTCGCGTTTCAGGAAACCACGGACATAATACAGCACCGAACCGATAAATCCCGACAAACGGCCTAAAATCAGCCCGAAAACGCCCAGATGCATTACCCCTGCCAGTAATTTAACTGTTTCCGATGTCCCGGTTTGAACCAATTTTGCCCACGAAATGACTTTGAAGCGTCTTTTCCGGTTGTTCCAGTAGGAAAACAAATCGGTGATGGAGAAGAAAATAATGTAGACCGGGAGTAAAAACAGGTAACTGTTTAAGCGTGGTTCGCCGAGGTAATTCGAAATGAAATCACGGAAAATCAATACCAGGATGCTGCTGATGACCGTAACAATCAACACGATTTTCAAGGCTCCGAAGAACAAATTGATTGCATGTCTCTCCCGATCCTGCAGCACAATCCCGTATTCCAGTTTACCGGAAGCCACCGATGAAAATAATTCGGAGAATGAAATGAACACAGCCAGCAAACCGAAATCGGCCGGTGAATAAAAGTATTTCTGAAGAATCGGCAACACAAAAAATGGAATGAGCTGCGAAAGAAGCGAACCGCTGAAAAGCACCAATATGTTTCGTATGAAGTCCGACTCCCTGATCCGCTGAATCATTTTCCTGTTCCTTTCATGAGTTATCGTACGAATTTAACCAAATTGGATGGATCGTTTAAAGTGTTTCATACAAGTTGAACAGCTTCTTTTTTTCGATCTCCCAATTGAATTTTTCCAGGATGGCGATTCGCCCGTTTTCGCCCATTTTCCGGGCTTCTTCCGGCTGACTCAACATGCGCTGAATTTCCGATGCGATCAATTCCGGGTTTGAAGGATCTACACAAACGCCACATTTGTTTTCTCCCACAATCGTTTTCCACAACGGGAAATCCGAACAGATGACCGGGATTCCGGCGCTCATGTATTCAAACATTTTGATCGGAAGCGATTCCATGTGGTTCGGGGTCGGCAACAGGGTCACCATCCCGATTTTGGAGCGTTGGAAAATCGACAGCAGTTCTTTTCTTCCGACATATCCGTAAAATTCTACGCGGTTCCAGGCTGCTTTTGCACGGATTTCTTCTTCCAGTTCCCCGGTTGAAAAATTTCCCGCCAGGTTCAGCCTCAAATCCGGAAGCAGGGCCAGCGCATCTGCCAGTTCGCGAATTCCTCTGACAACGGAAATTCCGCCTACGTAACAAATTTCGTCCTGCTTGTCATCCCAACTGGTTGGCTCCATCAATTCATTCATCAACGGATAGTTGCACACATCGATGGTGCGCGGATTGATTTGAATAAAGCGCTCGCGGATATGGGGCGTTGAAACGACCACAGCACTCAAACGCTTTGCGACATAATTCTCATATTTTTCAAAGCACACCGAAATCAGTTTCCGGAATACGCGTGGAATCCAGAATTTGGCCATGATCTGGCGCGGCACGTCTTCGTGCGCATCGTAAATCACTTTTTTTCCACGGCGTTTCAGTTTCAAACCAAAACGAAGCAATTCCGGGTCGTGGAAATGGTAAATATCGGCATCGATCTGCTTTGCCGTTTTATACACTTCTTTTGCGGTAAACAGCATCCGGCTGATTCTTCCTCTTGGTCCGGATCCGGTATGAACGACCCGCACAGCACCTTCCAGGCCGGACGCTTCGTAAGCAGAAACTAACGAAACATCATATCCCGCTTCAGCCAGTGAAGTACATTCTTTGTGATAGATTCGAATATCATCCGGTTTATGGGCGGAAGTAAAATGACAGACTTTTGGTTTATTCATTGGTTTCTGTTTTCGATGCAAGCTGAACGTTGAACACGTATTCCCACTTTGCCAGGTTGTAAATTCTCCAGCGCATGCGTTTGTCCAGCTGATTCAAATCGAGTTTTTCTACATCGGCAATCGCGTTAAAAATAGCTGATTCCCGGATCACTTTTTCCATTTCAGCGGCATGTTTTTCCAGCCACAGGTTTTCCGGAGCATTGAAGCCCAGTTTGTTTTTTCTCCAAACGATTTCTTTCGGTAAGAGTCCCGACATTCCTTTGCGGAGCACATATTTTGTCCAGCCGTCGTGGATTTTTGCTTCGTTTTCCATATTCAACGCAAATTCCACCACCCGGTAATCGATAAACGGCAAGCGGGCTTCAACGGAATGTTTCATCGAGTTTTTGTCTTCGTAACGCAACAAATGCGGCAACTGACTTCGCGTCAATTCCATTTTTTGCATTTTCCGGACGTCGGAATAGCTTTCGGACACTTTTCTCAGTGCTTCCGACTGGTAGTTTTCCAGGTATGCCGGACGAATGAAACCGGCTCTGCGCTTCACGCGGTTCAAACGGCTTTTGTAATTCCCGAAATACAGCATGTATTTGACTGCTTCCAGCATACTCAGGCGCGAATTCTTTTTGGAATTCAACAGGGCTTTCGGTCGCTGGAAAACCCCAAGACTGCGGATCAGCGCCGGATAATAGCGTTCGTATCCTAAAAGAGTTTCGTCTCCGCCCTGCCCGTCCAGCATCACGATACAATTGTTTTTACGCGCTTCTTTGAACACAAAATACTGCATGAATACCGACGGACTCCCGAAGGGTTCTTCCTGCGTGTAGATCACGTCGTTCATATTGCTTTCAAAATCGGGATAGCCCGGAACAACCGTTTTCAGGTTCAGTTTCAGGTGGTCGGAAACCATTCCGGCGTAAGTACTTTCATCGGTTGCCGCTTCTTCGGATTTGGCATGAATGGCGTAGAATTGCTCCTGGTAATTGTAATTCTTGCTTGCAAGTGCTGCCACCGTACTGGAATCGAGTCCGCCGCTCAGGCAGGTTCCCACACGCACGTCCGAACGCATGCGCAGTTTCACACTTTCTTCCAGCAGGGAAATATAGCTTCCGATCGAATCGGGATTTTTTGTTGCAGGTGCTTCATCCGGTAAGGAATAGAAGGCTTCGATCTGGTACGTATTTTTTTCCAGGTCGTAAACCAGGTTGTGTCCCGGTGTCAGCTTCACCACTCCTTTGAAAAAGGTTTCATCGGTTGCTTCCTCCATCGCTGAAATGATGAAATCCAGCGCCACGGGAAGATTGATCACCGGCCGTTCGGAGATCAGTTGTTTGATTTCCGACCCGAAACGGAACGATTCCTCCGAAATCGTATAGTAAAACGGCTTGATTCCAAAGCGGTCGCGGCTACAAAACAGCGTATTTTTTTCTTTATCGAGGATGACAAACGACCACATTCCGTTGAACCGGCTCACGCAGTCTTTCCCCCACTTGTCGTAGGCTGCAAGAATCACTTCCGTATCTGATTCGGATTGAAAGGCGTAGCCTGCTGCAAGCAACACTTCCCTGATTTCGATGTAGTTGTACACTTCTCCGTTAAAGACAATCGTGTATTTCTCTCCCCAATGCATCGGCTGTTTTCCCAGTTCCGACAGATCGAGGATCGCCAGTCTGCGGTGTCCGAGTGCCACGTTGTTGTAGCAGTATATTCCGTCGCCATCAGGCCCGCGGTGTTCAATGAGCTGATTCATTCTCCGAATCTCCGACTCAGATTCTATTTTTCCTTTTCTGTTTACAATTCCACTAATTCCGCACATTTGAATCAAGCATTAGATTTAGAAACAACTGTTTGATATACTTCCATCAGCTGGCTGATGACCACGTCATTTGAAAATTGGTCGATGGCATGTTTCCGGATCACATTTTCGTTGTACGCAGCGCGATTCCGGATCATTTCTTCCATTGCAGAAGCCAGATCAGAAGCCGTTTGTTCACACAGGATTCCTACTTCCGGGGAAGTCACAATCGACTCCGGACCGAAACATTTGGTAGAAACCACGGGCTTTCCGCAGCTGAGGGCTTCAATCAGTACCACTCCGAAGGTTTCAACCTTGCTGGAAAGTACAAACGCATCGGTTTGCTGCATTTCCTTCACGATTTCCGGTCGGGGCAGGACTCCCAAAAAGTCCACTTTTCCATCCAGATTCAATTCTTGGGCATATGCTATTGCCTGCTGTTCATTCGGGCCGGTTCCGGCAAGACGCAAACGCGTATCAGGAAAAGTCTTCAAAACGCTGGCAAATGCTTCCAACAACATGGGCTGGTTCTTCTCCACCACAAAAGCCGCGGCGTTGAAAAAGGTAAATTCCGGATTTTCTTTCCGGTTGGGATTGATGTGAAAGATGTTCGTATCGACCACATTCGGAATATACTGGAAGGGTCTTCCGTAACGCTTCGTCATGATTTCGGCAAAAGGCACACTCACCGCAATAGCAGCATCGGCATGTTCAAAAACCGTCTTTGCAAACGGCTCCAGGCTCGGTGCCACAATGTTGTCGATGAATTGGGTGGAATGTTCGGTCACCACAAACGGGATTCCGTATTTCTTTTTGGCTTCCACGGCTTGCAATCCGGATTGGAATCCGTGCAGGTGGATCACATCCGGTTTTCCGAATTCCCGGATATAGTCGTCGATCAGTTTCAGTGCCTCCTTCCGGGATTTCAGCATGCGGTAGCGGTGCACTTTCGGAAGGTTCAAAAAGGTGTAAACAACCGTTCTCACATCGTTCTTCACGCTCTTTTGTGCCCCGAAAGACCAGATTCTTTTTTTCAAAACGGCTTTGATCGATACGGGAACTGTTGCGATCACCGCAACCTGGTTTGCTTTATTCCGCGCCAGGGATTCGGCCTGATCCCGGAAAAAAATTCCCTGGTTTACCGAATAAGCTGTAGGATAACCGGAAGCAAGTATAAGGATGTGCATTTATTTAAGCCTCTTTTGATTTTTTAATGAAATAAACAGCAATAAAGATTGCGAACAAATAATACAGCGACTGGCTGATTGAAAAACCCCATAATGCGCTGGTCAAAGATGTGTCTATCCATCTTGCTGCAAAAAAACCAATTATTACCAATAACAAATGTACGCAATCAAATAACAACATTTCCTTTTGGCGACCTAAACGGATATAAATAAATGACAATGAAGAAGATACAAACCAAATACTCAACCAGATGGCCATAATGCGTGCGACTTCCATCAACTGGTTCCATTCGGCACCGAGCAGGTACACCACCAGTTTGGTCGGAATCAGGTAGATCACAGCCAGTGGAATCAGCGCCATCAGAGCAAGCTGTCCGGCAAATTTCTTATACACCCGGAGCAGGTGGTGTGAGTCTGCTATCTCCGATACTTTGGAGAAAAACACCTGCGAGAAGGAAATGGAAATCACCCCGAATCCTGCCGATAGATAGGTCATCGACACTCCGAGCAATCCTGCTACATCTTTCCCAAAATAGCTGATGAACAGGTTCAGATAGGTTAAATTGATCAGGCTGTTGACGAATACTCCCGGAGTGGTGAAAAACACGTACCGTTTGTTTTCGTTGATCAGCCGGTTGCTGGTTTTGTTACGGATCAGCTTCAGGGCACGAATATCTTTTTTGACAAATCTCCAGATCAGGTAGATTCCTGAGAACAGAAAGCCAAGTAATCTTCCGAGCAGCAAACCTACGTAGCTGGTTCCCAAATACCCCAATCCGAATTTGATCCCTTCAGCAAAGGAAGTTTGTACGACTTTCGATGAGGAAATGGTACTGAATTTCTTTTTTCGGTTAAACCAGTAGGATAAAATGTCGTTCACCCCCACCAGGAAAACATACAACGGTAATAAAATCAGGTAATCTGCCAGCCTCGGTTCGTTGTAATACACACTCAATTCCCGTTTGAACAGCAACACGACAATCAACGACAACAGTGTCATGATTCCCGTGATTTTCAAAGCAGCAAATGCTACGTTGATGGCATTCCGGATTGTTTTCTGCACCACGATGGCAAACTCCATTTTCAACGAAGCAATTCCGGAAAACACTTCACACATGGAAATAAAAACCGCCAGGATTCCAAAATCGGCTGGTGTGTAAAAGTACTTCTGAAGAATCGGAAGCATGAGGAAAGGCAGAATCTGCGAAATGACCGATCCGGTTAACAGGACGAGTACATTTTGCGCAAACGGAGACTGTCTGATGTTTATTTTCATGGGTGTTCTTTCCTTGATTCCATTAATTCATTTGCAACTATGAATACACACGCGACCAAAAACCAGTTGATCGGAAGGGATAAAAAAGTTGAATTTGCATTCCCCATAAAAACCAGGGCTATCAGCAGCCACAAAACTAAAAAATGTTTCGAATCCCACCAACCTCTGCCGGATGCCCGAACCAGTCTGAAGATGATCCATCCGAACATGGATGCAAGCAGTGAAAAAATGAGAATTCCGTACTGAGACAGGATTTCGATCATGAAATTGTGCGCTCCCACGACACCGTTGTCCGGGTATTTGTTCATTTTCTTCAGGTTGCTGGCTTGAAAACCTCCTGCTCCCAGCCCCATGAAACGGGATTTCTCCAGGTAGTCCAATCCGTTCAGGAACTGATTTTTCCGCACATCGTTGCTATTCAGTTTTTCTGCCAAAGTCACCCCGTTTTCCTGCTTTCCACCTTTGGAATAGAGAAATGCCTTGAGGGGTTTCCCGGTCAGTAACAATTCTCCCGTCGCGGCGTCCGAGGAAATGATTCCCAGGTCTGAAGCTTCCAATTTGTCCAGATTCGTTCCGGTTTCTGCCAGCATGATCTGTTTGTATCTTTTGAACGGGTATTCATAGGAATTGGCAGGCAAAAGCACCACCAGGAACAAACCTACACAGAAAACAAGTGATACAACGGAGTATTTTTCAAAACGGTAATTGACCAGGTAAGCCGTTAGTAAAATCGCCAGAAGTGCAAACAGCAAAGCGATCAGCAGTTTGTTATTCCCCATAAAAATGGCCTTGCGCAACTCCGGGTTGATCTGCTTCAACTGTAATTTCACAGTATCTCCGTTCAATAATTTCAGGTATGCGTGCTGTTCAATCACAAATACCCGGTCTGTTTTCAGCGTATCTTGTTTTTGCAATGCCTCCCCGCTGGAAAGCAAAATCTTCCCGTTTTCCTTTAAGCGCTGATCCAGTTTCTGTCCAACTTCCCGGTACACTTTCCCCGGCTCTCCGCAGGTACGGAATTGAAGCTCAGAATTGGAATCCAGGAATTCCATCTCGGAAGCAATCAATACGGTATTGAAAGTCAGTAAAAGCATCACCAGCCAAACGTGTTTTCGCGTGAATGACGCGGGGATTCCTTTCCGGATTTTTCGAAATGCAAACAGGAAAAGTGTCACTAAAAGCAAGAGAACAACACACAAAACTCCTAAGCGGGATTCGGTCAGAAGCAGGAAATCAAATGAAACGAGGATCATGACAACATGCAGCATCGTGTTTCTGTTCGTCAGGAGGAAAAAACCGGAGAAAATAATCGACAGACAAAAGTAAATTCCCAGGATATTTTGGTTGATGAAGGTAAATATGGGAATGAAGTTCGTTCGGTGAAAAGCACCCAGTTCCGCTAGTTTTTGCAGGTATTCTCCCTTCAAATGACGCTGGGTGAGCATCTCGAAACACAGAAAACCGATCACAGCAATGAAACTGATTGTCCAGACTTTTTCGAACAGCTTTTCAAAAGCGCTTTCAAAACGGGAAAATGAAAACAAGACGAGATAAGTACTGATTCCCACTCCCATGTAAAACAATTCCCTGATCCCCAGCATGAGATCAGGCGCCCAGCACAGCGAAACAACGCCATAGAGGAACCAGACAACAAACAGGTAAAAGAGGTATTTCGAGAATCGGCCGGTATAGCAACTGAATTGTTTCGTGACCAACAGATACACCATTGTGACCGCCAGGACAAAACGATAAGCAGAGCATTCAACTCCGCCGATATATCCGACAACCATATGGCTTCCCCCTATCAATGTAAAAATCAACAGGAAGACAAACAGGGTATTGAGTTTTAGTCTATTCGGATGAGTCATGTTTTCGTTCGTAATCAGGCGGGTTGGTAGGTCCTATTGAATTTGCAGCACGTGCCTGAGGTATTCCTGAATCCCTTCTTCAAAGGTATAAATCGGTTTGTAATCCAGGAAACGTTCCATTTTTGCCGTGGATGCCAATGAATCTTTGATGTCTCCCTGTCTCGGCGGACCATACGTAATCGTGTTCAAAGGCTCTCTTCCCAGAGATCTCAGTCCATCCTGAAGGGTTTGAATCACGTTATTCAGTGTTAAACTACGACCACAAGCTACGTTGTAGACTTGTCCGAAAGCCGCTTCGTTTTCAGAAATGAGGGACAGCATATTGGCATGGATCGCATTGCGCACATAGGTAAAATCACGCGATTGCTCTCCGTCGCCGTTTACAACGATCTCTCCGCCTTCCAGCATTTTGTCGAGAAATTTCGGAATCGCCGCCGCATAAACACCGTTCGGGTTTTGGTACGGCCCGAATACGTTGAAATAACGCAGTCCGATGGTTTCCATACCGTGCAGCTGGTGGTAAACCCGTCCGTATTCCTCATTCAACTGCTTGGTAGCCGCGTAAGGAGACAATACATTTCCTTCTTGCCCTTCGTGTTTGGGAGAAGCTGTCGAATCACCGTAAACAGAAGACGAACTGGCATATACAAAGCGTTTCACGCCTGCCTGTTTTGCTTCGTGCAGAATGGTCAGGAAACCGGTTCCGTTTACGCGGTGCGTATTCAATGGAAACTCAATGGAGCGCGGAACAGATCCCAGCGCCGCCTGGTTGGAAATCGCATCGACTTCCTGCAGCAGTTCCCGGTAATCTTCCGGATGACAGATATCGCCTTTCACAAAGCGAAATTTCCCATAAGCGGAAAGACGGTCAATATTGGATTGAAGTCCTGTTTCGAGGTTATCCAAAACGATAACAGAGGCGCCTGTTTTCAGGAGCGCCTCTGTCAAATTGGATCCGATGAAACCGGCTCCGCCGGTCACCAGAATGGTTTTATCTTTTAATTTTTGTATAATCTCAGCGGGTGTATTCACAATCAAATCCCATTAAATATTATTCCTTCTTTGTCAATATCAACGTACATTTTCATTACACCAAGGCTTCACTTGCGTCTGCCCCGTATCGAAACTATTTCGCGTAATTCACCGATCGTTTCTCACGAATCACCGTCACTTTCACCTGACCCGGATAGGTCATTTCGGTTTGGATTTTCTGAGAGATTGCAAATGACAATTCATCTGCACGCAAATCGGTTACTTTTTCACTTTCAACCAACACGCGCAATTCGCGTCCTGCCTGAATCGCGTAAGCTGAATTTACACCGTCGTATGACAAAGCCAGGTTTTCCAGGTCTTTGATTCGCTTGATGTAAGATTCCACCACTTCGCGGCGTGCTCCCGGACGTGCTCCGGAAATGGAGTCACAAATCTGAACGATCGGCGAAATCAATGTCGTCATTTCGATTTCGTCGTGGTGCGCCCCGATTGCATTCAATACATCCGGTTTTTCACCATATTTCTCTGCCAGTTTCATCCCCAGGATCGCGTGTGGCAATTCCGGTTCTTCATCAGGCACTTTTCCGATATCGTGGAGTAATCCTGCACGTTTTGCTACTTTCACATTCAATCCCAGCTCAGCAGCCATGATCGCACACAAGTTGGCTACTTCGCGGCTGTGCTGCAACAGGTTTTGTCCGTAAGAGGAACGGTATTTCATACGTCCGACCATCCGGATCAATTCCGGATGCAATCCATGAATTCCTAAGTCGATACAGGTTCTTCTACCGGTTTCTGCAATCTCTTCTTCGAGTGATTTTTTCGTTTTCGCAACCACTTCTTCAATACGCGCCGGGTGAATACGTCCGTCTGAAACCAATTGATGCAGTGCCAAACGTGCGATTTCTCTTCTCACCGGGTCGAAGCAGGAAAGAATAATTGCTTCCGGGGTATCGTCTACGATGATCTCCACTCCTGTAGCTGCTTCCAGCGCACGGATGTTTCGTCCTTCACGACCGATGATCCGTCCTTTGACTTCATCCGAATCGATGTTGAATACGGAAACAGCATTTTCAACTGCCTGCTCGGAAGCCACACGCTGGATCGTTTGGATCACGATACGTTTTGCTTCTTTGTTTGCGTTCAGTTTTGCTTCTTCCGTGATTTCTTTGATGTGTGCCATCGCCGCTGTTCTGGCTTCGTCTTTCAAGGACTCCATCAACAGGTTCTTCGCTTCTTCGATCGACATCCCTGTGATCTTTGTGAGCTCAGCAACGCGCTTCTGGTGCATTTTATCCAATTCCTGGTGGCGTACTTCATTCAGTTCGATCTTGCTTGCCAGTTCACCTTGCAAGCGGTCTGTTTCTTTCTCTTTGCGGGAAACTTCTTCGATTTTCTGCGTCAGTGATTTCTCTTTGTTTTTCACCCGGTCTTCCGCTGACTGCATGCGTCTTTCACGCTCTTTGACACCTTCTTCGTGCTCTTCTTTCAGTTTCAGGAAGCGCTCTTTTGCCTGAAGGATTTTATCCTTTTTCATGGCTTCTCCTTCGAGGTCGGCTTCTTTTAAGATTTGTTCTTTTCGTTTCCTGAGCATTGTGTTCTGGATGATGAATGTGGCTACACCACCTCCGATCAATCCGATCAATGCTCCAATAATTACATTTACCATAGTTTCTTAAATAAAAAAATCCCACTGCTTACGGGGATGCGTCGTAAACAAGTGAGAACCGAAAATCTGCGTTAGTTACTCCAATCAATTCAATGCGTCCAGATCGTCCGAAAGCGCTTTCAAAGCAGCTGTAGCTTCCGAATAATCTGCCTCCGGAGGAGGTGGCGGAGTTGCTGCACCTGCGGATGCTTTTGCTCCTCTGGTAGACAATTGCAAAGCTGTCATTGCCAGTAAATCTTGCATATCGCGAACCGCAAAGTTATCCTGTAGCTGTTTGATGGCCTTGTTAATGTCCTCAGCAGCACGTTGTACCTTCTCCACTTCCGACTCCTGGACTGTCAAAGGATACGTGCGGCCTGCCACCACTACTTTTAAAGACACTTTACTCATTCGCTATTTTTAATTGTTGAATGCAGAAATCAATCTCTTTCACAAGTACGTCAATTTCAACAGTATTTGTTGAAACAGGCTGTACCTGAACTTGTTCACGCACCTGGCTTAATTCTGTTTTCAAATCCCGGAGTTCATGCTCCAGTGATTTTTTTTGATCCTGAAACTCAGAAATCTCAGCATTAAGACGGTTAATTTCATCTGTCATGGAACGAACGCGTTCTCTTTCAGCCACCAAAGACTGGTGCAACTGACGAGATTTCGCGCCAATCTGTTCAATTAAAGATTTCAATTCAGACGTCATCCAATAAGCGTTTGTACAAAAATAACAGCTAAAACCAATTCTACAACAATTTTAAGAGAAGTTGTGTATAGAATTTTACCTGAGAGTTATTCTCAAGGGGCAAAAATGTTCAAAAAGTTCAAAGGTTCCATAATTCCGGTTTAAACACTTTGAACCTTTTGAATAGTTGAACTTTCTTTATGCCTTGTTATTTGTTCCTCCGAAATTCATAGGCGGGAACGGCGGTGTATCCGAGTCGTTGATGACTCCGTTCAGCTGCTCGTATTTCTGGATATTTTCAGCCAAAGCGCGCATCAGGCGTTTTGCATTTTGCGGCGACATAATCACTCTTGAACGCACCTTTGCCTTCGGCATTCCGGGCATCATCTGTACAAAATCCGCTACAAATTCTGCTTGTGAATGTGTGATGATTGCCAGGTTGGAATAGACTCCTTCTGCCAATTCTTCATTCAACTCGATATTGATTTGATTTTCGTTGTTTTCCATCTGACGAAAATAGTAAAAGCTTTCTTTAATTCCAGATAACATCGCTAATTTTGCACCATGAACGAAAAACAATCTTCTCAATCTACGCTAACCCTGGTCATGATTCTTAGCATGATTATCTGGGGGATCAGCTGGCCATCCAATAAAGTACTGACTTCTTTCGGTACGCCGGTGGTTTTGGGATTTTTCCGGTACGGTTTCGTTCTGGTGAGTTTAATCCTCCTGTTGATTCTTCTAAAAACGAAGATGGTGATTTCGAAAAAAGGGATTCCATTCCTGCTGGCTTCAGGAGGTTTAATGGCGGCTTACAATTATACGTTTTTAGGCGGATTGCAAAATGGAAGTCCGGGTGCGGGAGGAATTCTCGTGACTACGCTCAACCCAGTCATGGCTTACGGCCTTGGAATGCTGGTCGACTGGAAGCGCCCGACGCGGAATGAATCCATCGGGTTACTGTTTGGGGTCATTGCAGGATTGTGCCTGCTGAAAATATGGGGCAGTGAAGACATTTTTGCCAAACCCGGGAACTTATACTTTCTCTTAAGCGCCCTGATTTGGTCCGTTATGAGCAAATTTACATCGAAATCTGCGAAATACGGTTCTCCTTTTGCCTTTACGTGGTGGATGTATTTCGTCACGCTGATGTGTATCATCCCGTTCTGTGATTTCACTGCAATCGGGGAATTGATCCAAACTACCGATCTGAAATTCTGGGGAAATGTGCTTTTTTCCAGTGTCATCACGACCACCTTGGCTACAACGACTTATTTTTATGCCACTTCGAAGATCGGGGCGGAAAAAGCCAGCAGTTTTATTTTCATCGTTCCATTCAGTGCCGCGGTGTTTTCCTTTGCCATTCTGGGCGAAAACCTGGAAATCCATACCATTATCGGGGGATTGCTCGGAATTGCCGCTGTGTACATGATTAATAAAAAGTAAGGTCCTAAAACGATACAGCCTCCCTTCAAAAACGATGCTCTCATAAGAGTTGGTCACAAAAAGTAACTTTCTTGTTCCGAATTCATTATACCATTCGGAAACTCTTTTATTTTCTCTATTTTAGCCGTCGAAAACTATTGATAAATGAAAAAACTGGCACTTTTATTCCTCCTGCTTGCTACTGTTTCTGTAGGATGTAAGAAGAAAGGTTGTACCGACCCCGCGGCAACCAATTACAATTCAAAAGCAACTTCTGATGACGGAAGCTGTACTTACCCGGCTGCTGAGACAGAAACCGGACCGTACCTGATCGTGAAACTGCATTTCGATTCCTTGCAGCCGCGCCTGGATAATTTCGGGAATCCGGCAACCATTCCATCCGACCATTCTGCTCAATCTCCCGTATTCTACGGAATGAGTGCACACTACATTGAGTTTGCTCAAAACATTTACACGCAGCTTGGGGCCGGAGACGTTTTATTCCACGGTGCTGAAACAACTGCAGGCGGTGCAAATGCCGTGAATTTTGACAAGGCAATCATCAAGGGAGACAACGAAGTATTCCTGAAAATTCCATTGAAAAACATCACTCCCGACACCTACAACTGGGTGCGTATGTCGCTCACTTACCAGAACTACTCCATCAATTACCGGTACAACGGGGTAGATTATAACGGAAGACTGGCTGCATTCGTAGGTTTCAACACCTACATCACCAATTATAAAGTGTGGAACACAACGGTAAACATCAACGCGAACAAACTTCAGGGCTACTGGGCATTCGAAAACCTGGGGATCGTGGTGCAGGGACAAGCTACAACGACTACCGTTCCGAATCCGTTATTTGCAACATCGCCGGTTCCGGCAGGATCTTGTGTGGTTACGGGAAGTTTTGATACGCCGTTTACCATTACCGGAAACGAAACCCAGGATATTACCTGCACGATGTCGCTTTCAACCAATAAAAGCTTTGAGTGGTATGATGCAAACCAGGACGGAAAATACGAGCCTGGAGCAGGAGATTACCCGACCGATATGGGATTGAGAGGTTTGAAACCGATTATCACTCCTTAAAGGAGATTTCCCGGACGAAATAGTTGAACAGGAGTTTGCCATGGCAGGCTCCTTTTTTGTTTTCCAATTAACACGCATGTCAGGCAACCTTCCCAAATGCGGATTGTACTGCTTAGGACAAAGCATGTTCTTGACCAAAAATCTGGCATGATTTTTATTAACTATCGTCAAAATTTAATCGATGAAAAAAGTACTATTCATTTTTGCTTTAGCTACAAGTATGACCACTTATGCTCAAACATCCCCTCAAAAAGGTTCCTGGTATCTCGGAGGAAGCGCCGGATTTTCGATGGGATCAACCACACAAGCCAATACCACGTTAAAAAGAAGTTCCTGGTCACTTTCACCCGAAGTCGGGACGTTTGTTACGGATCACATTCAAATCGGGCTGGGATTAACTGCCGGAGGCTCCAGTAATGATCATTCCATTACAAACAATATCAAGAGTCTGCAATTCGGAGGATCTGTTTATGGCCGTTACCTGTTTGGTGACGGAGCATTCAGACCGTTTTTAGGAATCAACGGCAGTTTTCTTGCCGGACAAAACAAATATAACACAGGTAATACACAAAGTGATCTCACGACAATCGGAGCAAATTTCAGCGCCGGTTTTGCTTACTATGTGACTCCGCGTATCGGTATTTTTGGATCAATCGGAGTTCTTGGTTATACCTTCACAAAAGAAGTTTATCCTTCGACACCAAGCAGAGTAACCAATGATTTCGGGTTCAACGCCAGTACACTTGGCAACCGTTTTAACATCGGGATGTATTACACCATTTGCCAGGGAAAAGCAAACAAGTAAAAATCCAAACCCCGGCCCAATAAAAACACCCCGGCACTTCGAATTCGTTCAGTGACCGGGGTGTTCTGTTTTTACTTCATACTACCTGGTTTTCGAAACGCTTTTCCGGATTGCAGCAATTTCTTCGAGGCTCGCCACGTGTGCTTCAAAATAATAGCGAGAGGTCGTCCGCTTACGGCGGGCATAGATCAACACTTTATCGGTGTCTTGCTGGGAAATTTCGAAAATATAGGGGTAAATGGTCACGTTGTCGTAGTTGTTTGTCGCATAAACCCGCATTACGGGGATGTAGTCTACCACATCTGTTTCCACACTGTCAATTTTTCCCAGAAACAAGAATGTCATCCGGGGCGACGAGGCTGAAATACTCAGCATTCCGTCTTCTATCTGAAAGAAATTCGCTGCTCCGACCACCGGTCTTTTATCCGGATTTCGCGGGTCTCCGTATACGCGTTCGATCACGTAAAAAACATTCAGCTCTTTCGTGTTTATTGTACTAACAATCGAGTCGTTCTGTGCATAAAGGCTCTGGAAACTTCCGGCACCTATCAGAAGCGTACAGACAACTTTTCGTAAAAGTGGAATCATACAGGAGGGATTGCTATTGGTTATCCTTGGTTGAAAGATACAAAAACTCCCCGGCACTTCGACTTCGCTCCGTGACCGGGGAGTTTTACTTTTAATCCATGATTATATTTTCTGGAATCTCAACATTTTTGCGTGCTGGTTCAATGACAGGAAATACATCCCACTCTTGAGTTCTTTTAGTACAATACTGGTGTTCAGTTCCGAGGTCGAAACTTCTTTTACCAACGTTCCCTGAAGGTCATAAATTGCTGCTTGTTTAAGCACGGAAACATCACCGGAGAGCCTGATCAGCTCAGATGACGGATTGGGAAACAACTCCATTTCCGAAAGTTTGTTTTCTTCGATTCCCAAATCACACATATCCGTCCATGGAGTTTGCTGTCCCGGAGGGGTTTGTTCTCCATCCTCCCGGTAGCAAATCTGTAAATAATTATACTCAAAGCCATTAATTTCCAGCAAACCACTGTATGTATTAAAAAGAACCGATTCACCGCTCCCTCCTCCGGTTGTCAACCGGTAATTGACACTGTAATTTCCATCAGATTCCAATACACTGTCTTTTGCGGCAACGATCAGTGTATCATAGTATTGAAAAAAGGGGGGATATACATCCAGATATGTTCGAAAAGCATTCAAATAAACGCTGCTGTCCGATAAAAGAGCACCAACTGGTAAATCATAGCCGATCGTTATGTTCGTTTCGACATCATTTTTGTTTATAAAAAAACGCTGCTGATTGGCAACATCTTCGCGAATACCTCCACCATAGACGCCACCGTGGAAAATCCGTGTATACGTTTCTCCACCAATTGTCGTGTCCCCTGACCAAACCGTCTTCAGAAAAGTTTCATTATGAACACTGCCGTCCCACCATTGAAACTGATAAACATATTGCGAATAGTCACCATGCAATGGGTGATAGGTGATTGTTTGTGCCTGTGCACAAATTCCGGTAAGCAGCGCCGTTATAAAAAGTACTGTTTTCTTCATATTATTATTTGATTTAAGGTGTTTTCTGAATGATACCAAAATCCAAATATGGTTGGAAAAAAAATCCCCTTCAGCTAAAAGCCAAAGGGGATTCCTATTTTTTTGATCATTACATCTTAAGAGATTGCATCCATTTCTTCCTTGTTTGCAACAAGTACTTTCTGGAAGCGGCGTACACCTGTACCAGCCGGGATCAAGTGACCAACGATTACGTTTTCTTTCAAACCTAACAAGTGGTCTTCTTTTCCGGAGATTGCAGCTTCGTTCAATACTTTCGTTGTTTCCTGGAAGGAAGCAGCTGAGATAAACGATTGTGTCTGCAATGATGCACGGGTAATACCTTGCAGCAACGGAGTGGATGTTGCAGGAACCGCATCACGGGATTCAACCAGTTTCTTATCTGCACGTTTCAATTGAGAAATCTCGTCACGCAATTTACGTGCGGAAACAATCTGACCTGCTTTTAATACTGTTGAATCTCCTGCGTCTACTACGACCTTCATTCCGTAGATGGAGTCATTTTCTTCCATGAAGTCTGCCTTGTGAACAGATTGTCCCTCCAGGAAGCGTGTATCTCCTGCGTCAACGATTTCTACTTTCAACATCATCTGACGAACGATTACTTCGAAATGCTTATCGTTGATTTTTACCCCTTGCAGACGGTAAACCTCCTGGATTTCATTTACGATATACTCTTGTACTTTCGTCGGCCCCTGAATGTTCAGGATATCATTCGGTGTAATTGCACCATCTGATAACGGTTGTCCTGCACGTGTGAAATCATTCTCCTGTACCAGGATGTGTTTTGAAAGCGGAACCAGGTATTTGCGAACATCACCCACTTTGGAAGTAACCTGAATTTCACGGTTACCACGCTTGATTTTACCGAATTCAACGATCCCGTCGATTTCAGAAACCACCGCAGGGTTAGAAGGGTTACGTGCTTCGAACAACTCCGTTACACGTGGAAGACCTCCGGTGATATCCCCTGTTTTACCAGCAACACGTGGAATCTTAACAAGGATCACACCCTCTTCTACTTTATCGCCTTCGCTTACAGAGATGTGAGAGTCAACCGGAATGTTGTACTCACGCAATACTTCTTTCGTCTTAGGATCGATGATGTGGATCGCAGGGTTTTTCTTCTTATCGCGGGATTCGATGATTACTTTCTCGGTAAATCCTGTTTGCTCATCGACTTCTTCACGGTAAGTGATTCCGTCAATAATATTTTCAAATACAACCTTACCGGAAACTTCTGAGATGATTACCGCGTTATACGGGTCCCACTTACAGATTACATCTCCTTTTTTCACTGAGATGTTGTTTTCAATCAACATTTCAGCACCGTAAGGAATATTGGATGTCATTAAGGTTACTCCTGTTTTCGGATCTGTGATCTTCAATTCAGCTGAACGACCTACAACGATTGTTTTTGCTTCACCATCCGAACCTTTACGCGTAATGGTACGCAATTCGTCGATCTCCAGTTTACCGGTAGCTTTTGCTTTCAAATCGGATTCGTCAGCAATGTTTGATGCAGTACCCCCAACGTGGAACGTACGAAGCGTCAACTGTGTACCCGGCTCACCGATTGATTGTGCAGCAACAACTCCTACAGCATCACCATCCTGTGCAGGGCGGTGAGTTGCCAGGTTGCGTCCGTAACACTTGGAACATACTCCGCGGCGCATTTCACATGTCAATACCGAACGAATTTCTACTTCTTCAAGACCTGCTTTTTCGATTTCTTCCGCAACTGTTTCGGAAATCAATTCTCCAGCAGCAACGATCAGTTGTTCTGTCTCAGGATTGTAGATATCGTGAACGGAAGTTCTACCCAAAATACGGTCGTACAATGGTTCAACGATCTCATCGTTTTTCTTCAATGCCGTTGCAACCAATCCTCTCAATGTACCACAATCCACTGCGTTGATCACAACGTCTTGTGCCACGTCCACCAAACGACGAGTCAGGTAACCCGCATCCGCCGTTTTCAATGCCGTATCGGCCAAACCTTTACGTGCACCGTGAGTAGAGATAAAGTACTCCAAAATCGACAGACCTTCTTTAAAGTTGGAAAGGATCGGGTTCTCGATAATTTCCTGTGTAGAAGCTCCTGATTTTTGCGGTTTCGCCATCAATCCACGCATACCGGACAGCTGACGAATCTGCTCTTTGGAACCACGTGCCCCGGAGTCAAACATCATGTAGATGGAGTTGAATCCCTGGTCGTCATTCTTCAATTGCTCCATCAACGTGTTCGTCAAACGGGAGTTGGTATGCGTCCAAATATCAATGATCTGGTTGTAACGCTCGTTGTTTGTAATAAGACCCATGTTGTAGTTCATCATGACATCTTTCACTTCAGCTTCTGCTTTAGCAACCAGTGTTTCTTTTTCTTTCGGGATGATGATGTGATCCAGGTTGAAGGACAATCCTCCGCGGAATGCCATACCGTAACCCAATTCTTTGATATCATCCAGGAACTTAGCCGTTTTAGCTGTTCCACAAATTTTCAATACGTGTCCGATGATATCACGAAGTGCTTTCTTCGTCAATACATCGTTCAGGAATCCTACTTCACGCGGAACAACTTCGTTGAACAATACACGTCCACAAGTCGTATCGATCATTTGTAAGGTTGGAACTCCTTCTTCGTTCAAATCGTACGTTTTCACTTTGATCGGAGCATGCAAATCCAGTTTTCCTTCGTTGTTCGCAATGATTACCTCCTCCGGAGAGTAGAAAATACCATTTTCTCCTTTTACCTTATGATCTTCCGTACTAACACGTCTTTTCGTGATGTAGTAAAGACCCAAGACCATGTCCTGAGAAGGTACCGCAATCGGCGCACCGTTTGCAGGGTTCAAAATGTTATGTGAAGCAAGCATCAACAACTGAGCTTCCAAAATTGCAGCGTTACCCAATGGTAAGTGAACCGCCATCTGGTCACCGTCGAAATCGGCGTTGAATGCTGTTGTTACCAACGGGTGCAAACGAATCGCTTTTCCTTCGATCAGTTTCGGCTGGAATGCCTGGATACCCAAACGGTGAAGCGTAGGAGCACGGTTAAGCAGTACCGGGTGTCCTTTCAATACGTTTTCCAGGATATCCCAAACTACCGGCTCTTTGCGGTCAACGATTTTCTTCGCTGATTTTACCGTTTTCACAATTCCACGCTCGATCATCTTGCGGATGATAAACGGTTTGTACAACTCCGCAGCCATGTCTTTCGGCAAACCACACTCGTGCAGTTTCAAATCCGGACCAACGACGATTACGGAACGTGCAGAATAGTCAACACGTTTACCCAACAAGTTTTGACGGAAACGTCCTTGTTTTCCTTTCAATGAATCGGAAAGGGATTTCAACGGACGGTTTGATTCTGTTTTAACCGCAGAAGCTTTACGGGAGTTGTCGAACAAAGAGTCAACAGCTTCCTGCAACATACGTTTCTCGTTACGCAAGATTACTTCCGGAGCTTTGATTTCGATCAAACGCTTCAAACGGTTGTTACGGATAATGACACGACGGTAAAGGTCGTTCAAATCCGATGTTGCGAAACGTCCTCCGTCTAGTGGAACTAACGGACGCAATTCCGGTGGAATAACCGGAACCACTTTCACGATCATCCACTCAGGGCGGTTTTCGATACGTGTTTGAGATTCACGCATTGCTTCAACCACTTGCAAACGCTTCAATGCTTCGTGCTTACGTTGTACTGAAGTTTCTGTGTTTGCCTGGTGACGCAATCTGTATGACAAATCTTCCAAATCCAATTTACGCAACAAGTCATAAAGAGCCTCAGCTCCCATCTTCGCGATGAATTTGTTCGGATCTGTATCTTCCAAATACTGGTTTTCTCTTGGAAGCGTGTCCAAAATATCCAGGTATTCTTCTTCTGTTAAGAAGTCTTTCTCAGAAAGGGATGTACCATCCAGGTTATTTGCGATACCTGCCTGAATTACAACGTAACGCTCATAATAGATGATCTGATCCAATTTCTTGGTTGGCAATCCCAACAAGTAACCGATTTTGTTCGGCAATGAACGGAAATACCAGATGTGTGCTACCGGAACCACCAAAGAGATGTGTCCCATACGCTCACGACGTACTTTTTTCTCTGTTACTTCCACACCACAACGGTCACAAACGATTCCTTTGTATCGGATACGCTTGTACTTACCACAATGACATTCGTAATCTTTTACCGGTCCGAAGATGCGTTCACAGAACAATCCATCTCTTTCCGGTTTGTATGTACGATAGTTAATGGTCTCAGGCTTGAGCACTTCTCCGCTTGACTGATCACGGATCACCTCAGGAGAAGCCAACGAGATCGTAATCTTGTTGAAGCTACTTTGTTTTTTCGGTGTTTCTTTTCTGTAAGCCATGTTATATAACTTTCTTTAATTCAATTTGACAATTTGTTTTCGACTAACGTCTGAGCTTAGTCCATTGATACATTCAATCCAAGACCTCTCAATTCATGCAACAATACGTTGAATGATTCTGGGATTCCCGGTTCAGGAATGTTATCACCTTTAACGATAGCTTCGTATGCTTTCGCACGACCCATTACGTCATCGGATTTAACTGTCAGGATTTCCTGCAGGATATTTGCAGCACCGAATGCTTCCAATGCCCAAACCTCCATCTCACCAAAACGCTGACCTCCGAATTGAGCTTTACCACCCAATGGCTGTTGTGTAATCAACGAGTATGGTCCGATAGAACGTGCGTGCATTTTGTCATCCACCATGTGAGATAATTTCAACATGTAGATAATACCAACTGTTGCCGGCTGGTGGAAACGATCTCCGGTTCCTCCATCATACAGGTAAGTCTTCCCTGAGCGTGGAACTCCTGCTTTATCTGTCCATTCATTAATTTCCTCAGGTTTTGCACCGTCAAAAATCGGAGTAGCGAATTTCACACCCAATTTTTCTCCGGCCCACCCAAGAACTGTTTCATAAATCTGACCCAGGTTCATACGGGAAGGTACCCCCAGTGGATTCAATACGATATCTACCGGTGTTCCATCTTCCAGGAACGGCATGTCTTCAGCGCGAACGATGTTCGCAACGATTCCTTTGTTACCGTGACGACCCGCCATTTTATCACCCACTTTCAACTTACGTTTCTGAGCAACATATACTTTCGCCATTTTCACGATTCCTGCAGGAAGTTCATCTCCAACTGAAATATGGAATTTCTTACGTTTGTAGATTCCCAATAAATCGTTTGCCTTAATCGTAAAGTTGTGCAGCAAGCGGCTGATCAACGAGTTCACGTGCGCATCAGCTGTCCAGTTTGTCGGGTTCACGATGGTGTAATCGATCATCAACAAGTTCTTGTGCGTGAACTTCGTTCCTTTCTTAATGATTTCTTCCTTGAAGTTGTTGAATACTCCGGCAGATTTGTTTTCACCCAAAACAGTCATCAACTTGTCAGCCAGTTTTTCTTTCAACTCAGCGTAATCTTTGTCGTATTCCGTATCCAGAACTTCCAATACCGGCTTGTCCTGAGCTTTGGATTTACGATCTTTGATCGCACGGGAGAACAATTTCTTGTCAATAACAACACCACGAAGTGACGGACCTGCTTTCAAAGAAGCATCTTTCACGTCTCCTGCTTTGTCACCGAAGATTGCACGTAACAATTTCTCTTCCGGAGAAGGATCTGTTTCACCTTTCGGAGTGATCTTACCAATCAGGATATCTCCTTCTTTGATCTCTGCTCCGATACGGATCAATCCGTTCTCATCCAGGTCTTTTGTTGCTTCTTCAGAAACGTTCGGAATATCAGAAGTCAACTCTTCCATTCCTCGCTTGGTGTCACGAACCTCCAACGAGTATTCGTCAATATGAATCGATGTGAAGATATCGTCACGAACAACTTTCTCAGAAATTACAATCGCATCCTCGAAGTTGTACCCTTTCCAAGGCATGAATGCAACTTTCAGGTTTTGCCCCAATGCCAACTCACCTCCCTGTGTAGCGTATCCTTCACATAGAACCTGTCCTTTCTCAATGCGGTCCCCTTTGCGAACAATCGGCTTCAGGTTGATGGTTGTACTTTGGTTTGTTTTCTGGAATTTTGTTAATGAGTAACGGGTTACTTCACTATCAAAGCTTACTAATTTGTCGTCTGCAGACCAGTCGTAACGGATTACGATTTCGTTTGCATCAACGTATTCTACTGTTCCTGAACCTTCCGCGTTGATCAATACGCGGGAATCGCGTGCTACCAACTGCTCAATACCGGTACCAACTACCGGAGATTGTGGTTTCAACAACGGAACAGCCTGACGCTGCATGTTAGATCCCATCAGGGCGCGGTTCGCATCATCGTGCTCCAGGAACGGAATCGAAGATGCCGCGATGGATGCAATCTGGTTTGCACCTACGTCCATCAAATGCAAATCTGTCGGTGGAACTACCGGGAAGTCTCCTTCGTAACGTGCTTTCACGATTTCAGAAAGGAAGTTTCCTTTGTCATCCACTTTCGCGTTCGCCTGAGCGATCATTTTTGCATCCTCTTCTTCAGCAGATAAATAAACCGGCTCGGAATTGATGTCTACTTTACCATCCACAACGGAACGGTAAGGAGTTTCAATGAATCCGAGTTTGTTTACTTTCGCGAATACACACAAAGAAGAAATCAAACCAATGTTTGGTCCTTCCGGTGTTTCAATCGTACACAAACGACCGTAGTGCGTATAGTGAACGTCACGTACCTCGAAACCTGCTCTTTCACGGGAAAGTCCACCTGGCCCGAGTGCAGACAAACGACGCTTGTGAGTTACCTCCGACAGCGGGTTCGTCTGGTCCATAAACTGAGACAACTGGTTTGTTCCGAAGAACGAGTTGATTACGGAAGACAACGTCTTCGCGTTGATCAAGTCGATTGGCGTAAATACTTCGTTATCGCGAACGTTCATACGCTCACGGATTGTACGCGCCATACGAGCCAAACCAACACCGAACTGAGCGTATAATTGCTCACCTACCGTACGAACGCGGCGATTCGACAAGTGGTCGATATCATCCACATCTGCTTTGGAGTTGATCAATTCGATCAGGTACTTGATGATCGACAAAATATCATGCTTCGTCAACACACGAGACTCTTCCGAGTTATCGATGTTCAACTTTTTGTTCATTCTGTAGCGACCTACTTCACCCAAATCGTAACGAGCGTCGGAGAAGAATAATTTCTCGAATACGCTTTTTGCCGTTTCATAATCTGGTGGTTCAGCGTTACGCAACTGACGGTAGATGTGCTCAACCGCTTCTTTCTCCGAGTTCGAAGTATCTTTTTGAAGCGTGTTGTAGATGATCGTATAATCAGCTGTGTTTGCGTCTTCTTTGTGGAAGATCACTGTTTTTACTCCCGCATCGATGATTTCATCAATGTGGTGGTCTTCCAATACCGTTTCACGGTCAAGGATTACCTCGTTACGCTCGATAGAAACTACCTCTCCTGTATCTTCGTCTCCAAAGTCCTCAATCCAAGACTTCAATACACGAGCAGCCAGTCGTCTACCAACGCATTTTTTCAAATTAGCTTTGTTCGCTTTCACTTCATCAGCTAATCCGAATATTTCTAGAATATCTTTATCTGTTTCATATCCGATCGCACGGAACAAGGTTGTAACAGGCAACTTTTTCTTACGGTCGATGTAAGCATACATTACGCTGTTGATATCCGTTGCGAATTCGATCCAGGATCCTTTGAAAGGGATCACACGCGCAGAGTACAATTTGGTACCGTTAGCGTGACGGCTCTGGCCGAAGAATACCCCTGGTGAACGGTGTAGCTGGGAAACGATTACACGCTCAGCTCCATTGATCACGAATGATCCTTTCGGCGTCATGTAAGGAATAGTTCCCAGGTATACATCCTGCACGATCGTTTCGAAATCTTCGTGCTCAGGGTCTGTACAATATAATTTTAGTTTAGCCTTTAGCGGAACGCTGTAAGTCAAACCTCTTTCGATACACTCATCAATAGTGTAGCGGGGTGGGTCGATGAAATAATCAAGGAACTCCAACACGAATTGATTTCGTGTATCAGTAATTGGGAAATTCTCCGCAAATACCTTGAACAATCCTTCACTTTCACGATTCTCAGGAGTCGTCTCCAACTGGAAGAACTCCTGGAAGGATTTAAGCTGAATATCCAGAAAATCCGGATATGCGAACTGATTTTTGCTAGAAGCAAAATTAATTCTCGTTGATGTATTGCTTGTTGTTGCCAAGGCGAAATAATTTAATTGAGAAAAGGACTTTAAATTTGGCTATACGCCGGAAAACAGGAATAGGCATCCCGACAGAATCGCCGGGACACCTTTCCTATAAATTTTAGTAACTAATTACTTGATCTCTACTTCAGCACCTGCTTCTTCAAGCTGTGTTTTCAAAGCAGCAGCTTCGTCTTTAGAAACACCTTCTTTCAATGTAGCTGGAGCTCCATCAACTAAGTCTTTAGATTCTTTCAATCCGTTACCTGTCAATTCTTTAACCAACTTAACTACTGCAAGTTTGTTAGCACCACCTGATTTCAGGATTACATCGAATTCAGTTTTCTCAGCAGCAGCTTCACCAGCTCCTGCACCACCACCAGCAACCATTACAGGTGCAGCAGCAGCAGGCTCGATACCGTACTCGTCTTTCAAAATTGTTGCCAACTCGTTAACTTCTTTTACTGTCAAGTTAACCAATGTTTCTGCGATTTGTTTTAAATCAGCCATTTTTATAAATTTAAAAAAAGGTTCTTAAATAATGTTTTTTACTTGCACCTATGCTGAAGCTTGTGCCATTGCTAAAGCTACTGGCGACACGCGATCAGCGTAAGCATTATGCTCTTTCTTCGAGCGTTTTAAGGATTCCAGCAATTTTCTGACCACCACCTGTAAGACCGGAAATAACATTTTTAGCCGGGCTTTGCAGCAATCCGATGATATCACCGATCAACTCTTCACGAGACTTAATTGCTTCAAGCGCATCCAATTGGTTATCACCAATAAAGATTGCTTCTTCAATATAAGCTCCTTTCAGAAGTGGCTTATCATTTTTCTTGCGGAAATCTTTAATTAATTTTGCAGGAGCATTTCCTACTTCGGAGAACATGATAGATGTCGGTCCACTCAGCACGGATGCCAGGTTTTCGTAATTTCTACCTTCAACCTTAGCCATTGCCTTAGCCAATAAGGTATTCTTAACTACACGTAGTTCGATACCTTGTTGGAAACAACGACGGCGTAATTGGTTGATTGTCTCTACCGTAAGAGCAGCTGTATCTGCAAGATAGAAGATGTTTGCTTTCGATAAATCTTGAGCAAGATCTTCAATGTACTGTGCTTTTTGATCTTTATTCATACTTCAAGATTTTAAGCTACAACAGATTTAGCATCTACCTGGATACTTGGAGACATTGTAGAGCTGATGTAGATACTTTTAATGTAAGTACCTTTTGCTGCAGATGGTTTCAATTTGATTAATTGCTGGATCAATTCATTTGCGTTATCGCGGATTTTAGCACCCTCGAAGCTCGCCTTCCCAACGGAAGTATGAATGTTACCGAATTTGTCAACTTTGAAATCAATTTTACCTGCTTTCACTTCTTCAACAGCTTTACCAACTTCCATTGTTACAGTACCTGTTTTAGGGTTCGGCATCAAACCGCGAGGTCCCAGGATACGTCCTAAAGCACCTACTTTACCCATTACTGAAGGCATTGTAATAATTACGTCGATGTCTGTCCAACCACCTTTGATTTTATCAATGAATTCGTCCAATCCAACGAACTCGGCACCTGCTGCTTTTGCTTCAGCTTCCTTGTCCGGAGTACACAGTACCAAAACGCGTACATCCTTACCAGTTCCGTGAGGCAATGCAACCGTACCACGAACCATTTGGTTCGCTTTACGTGGATCAACTCCCAAACGCACTGAAATGTCTACTGATGCATCGAACTTAGTAGTTGTAATGTTTTTAACCAAATCACACGCTTCTACCAAGGTGTAAGTTTTAGTCAAGTCATACTTTGCTAAAACTTCTTTTCTTTTTTTAGAAATTCTTCCCATGATGTTCGCGATTATTTCGTTGCAGGAGCTTCACCTCCTTTAACAGTTACACCCATACTACGTGCTGTACCAGCAATCATAGACATTGCTGAATCAACAGTAAAACAATTCATATCCGGCATTTTATCTTCAGCGATCGTACGAACCTGATCCCAGGTCATTGTACCCACTTTGCTTTTGTTAGGCTCAGATGAACCTTTCTTCAACTTAGCGCTTTCGATAATCTGCACAGCTGCAGGAGGAGTTTTGATGACGAAATCAAATGATTTGTCGCTGTAAACAGTAATCACACATGGTAATACCTTTCCTGGCTTATCCTGCGTACGAGCATTATACTGCTTGCAGAATTCCATAATGTTAACCCCTTTCGCACCGAGCGCGGGACCAACTGGAGGAGCTGGATTGGCTTGACCACCTTTGATCTGTAATTTGATCAATGCTGCTACTTCTTTAGCCATTGTTTATTTAAATTATGCAGTCGTAACGTGGGCGTTAAAGGGAAGCTTTAATCAATAATCCCACTGCTGCGGTTAATACATGTTTACCCTTCTTTCTCTACTTGCATGTAGCTCAGCTCAAGAAGGTTCTTACGACCGAAGATTTTAACCATTACTTTCAATTTCTTCTTCTCTTCGTTGATCTCATCGATCACTCCGGAGAAGTTGTTGAATGGTCCGTCGATCACTTTCACGGATTCTCCGATCACAAATGGGATTTTCACTTCCTCTTCTGTTTCGGACAATTCGTCTACTTTACCTAAAATACGGTTTACTTCGGACAGGCGCATTGGTTGCGGATCACCTCCTTTTTCAGCTCCCAGGAAACCGATTACATTCGGAATTCCCTTAATCACGTGAGGAACCTCACCGATCAAAGCTGCTTCAATCAATACATAGCCTGGCAAGTATGCTTTTTCCTTCGAAATTTTCTTTCCGTTACGGATTTGAAATACTTTCTCAGTCGGAATCAATACCTGAGACACGTAATCATCCAGTTTTAAGCGGGAAATTTCAAGATCCAGGTATTCCTTCACTTTCTTTTCTTTTCCACTCACTGCACGTACTACGTACCAACGCTTCTTAATATCTCCCATTTTTCTGATTAAAAGAAAGAATAGATAAATCCAACAACCCCTTTCCAAGCGGAAGTAGTGGTTCCTGTGATTCCGAAAATAGTATCCATAGCGAATACCAACAATGCAAAAATCACAGAAGCAACCACTACGATGAGTGCATTGCTCTGCAATTCTTTCCACGTCGGCCACGTAACATTCTGAGTCATCTCAGTAATTGTTTCGCTAAAATAATTTCTAAACTTTGACATGGTCAATTTATTTTATTTGCACGGGCGGTAGGATTCGAACCCACGACCAATGGTTTTGGAGACCACTACTCTACCAGCTGAGCTACGCCCGTTTAAAAAGGGGAGTTGGAACTCCCCTCTTTTTTGAATATGTTCTCGCGAATTAAGCGATGATTTCAGTAACCTGACCAGCACCTACCGTACGTCCACCCTCACGGATAGCGAAACGAAGACCTTTGTCCATTGCTACAGGTACGATCAACTTCACATTGATTGTTACGTTATCACCTGGCATAACCATCTCACGTCCGTCTGTCAAGAAAATCTCTCCAGTTACGTCAGTTGTACGGAAGTAGAACTGAGGACGGTATTTGTTATGGAATGGAGTGTGACGTCCACCTTCTTCTTTCTTCAATACGTAAATCTCAGCTTTGAAATCTGTATGAGGTTTTGTAGAACCTGGCTTACAGATAACCATACCACGCTTGATTTGAGATTTCTCAATACCACGCAATAAAAGACCTACGTTATCTCCAGCTTCTCCACGATCCAAGATCTTACGGAACATCTCAACCCCAGTTACAGTAGAAGTCAATTTCTCTTCACCCATACCCAAGATTTCAACTGGATCTCCGGAGTTGATAACTCCTGTTTCGATACGTCCTGTTGCTACAGTACCACGACCTGTAATCGTAAATACGTCTTCAACTGGCATCAAGAATGGCTTATCAACGTCACGTGGAGGCAATTCGATGTAAGAATCTACAGCATCCATCAATTCTTCAACTGTAGCAACCCACTGAGGCTCACCGTTCAAAGCTCCCAAAGCAGAACCTTTGATAACTGGTGCATTGTCACCATCGTAATCGTAGAAAGACAACAACTCACGAACTTCCATCTCAACAAGCTCCAACAACTCAGCGTCGTCAACCATGTCAACTTTGTTCATGAAAACAACCAAACGTGGAACTCCTACCTGGCGACCCAAAAGGATGTGCTCACGTGTTTGTGGCATTGGTCCGTCAGTTGCAGCAACAACCAAGATAGCACCGTCCATCTGAGCAGCTCCTGTAACCATGTTCTTTACGTAATCCGCGTGACCTGGACAGTCAACGTGTGCGTAGTGACGGTTAGCAGTTTCATACTCGATGTGCGAAGTGTTGATGGTAATACCACGCTCTTTTTCTTCCGGAGCATTGTCAATAGAAGAGAAATCTCGTACCGCAGCCAAACCTTTAGCAGCAAGTACACTTGAGATAGCAGCAGTCAACGTAGTTTTACCGTGGTCAACGTGACCGATAGTACCAATGTTAACGTGCGGTTTGGAACGATTAAAATTTTCCTTAGCCATTTGTTTTTATTTGTTACGTAGTTAATAAACCTTTTTCTTACAATACAAAATTTCACCCATAAACCAAATGAGTGAATCCCTGCAGAGCCAATGACGAGATTTGAACTCGTGACCTCTTCCTTACCAAGGAAGCGCTCTACCCCTGAGCTACACCGGCCTATTCTCTTAGATCGTAATTTTGAGCGGGAGACGAGATTCGAACTCGCGACCCTCAGCTTGGAAGGCTGACGCTCTACCAACTGAGCTACTCCCGCTTATAATTATAATGTTGTCGTGGGAGTGGCTGGACTCGAACCAGCGATACCGTGAGGTGACAGATTTACAGTCTGCTGCAATAGCCACTATGCGACACTCCCATCCTTTAATGTGAGCCGGTGGAGGGATTCGAACCCCCGACCTGCTGATTACAAATCAGCTGCTCTAGCCAACTGAGCTACACCGGCATTAAAGTTTGGTTTTTATTACGATTTTAAAGAACGATTCTTAAAGTGTTTTCCCGTTTGGGTTTGCAAATGTAGTAAAGAAATAAACAACTGCAAGCGTTTGAGCGAAAAAAAATGAAAAAAAATTAGGCGGCTTTTTGGGCCGCCTGTCTAAAGTCTTAATTTTCAATTACTAATTAGCTAACTTGCCTTTGTATTTTTTTACCTGTGTTCGCAGGGCATCGACGCACAAATCCGCCGCTTCTTCAAAAGATTTGCATTGCTTTTTAGCAAACAACTCCTTTCCGGGCATCAATATTTTCACTTCAGCGATCTTATTTTCTTTATCGGAATTCTTATCCAGTCTCAGAAAAACCTCTCCCACGATGATGTGATCAAAAAAAATCTGAAGTTTTTCCACTTTCTCATTAATGAAATTGACCAACTTTTGATCTGCTTTAAAATGGATAGAATGCACTTTAACGTCCATGACTCTTACTTTTTGCGCCCACGAGGGTGGGCATGTGAATAAATCGAATTTATTTGCGCGAACGAATTATGCGTGTAAACCTGGGTAGCCGATAAGTTTGCGTGGCCCAGAAGTTCTTTCAAAGTTTCCAGTCCTGCACCATTGTTTAACATATGAGTTGCAAACGTATGTCGCATGACGTGTGGGCTTTTCTTTTGCGAATTCGTTACACTTCCAAGATAGGTATTAATTTTTCGATAAACAAACTTTGAAGATAATTTTCTACCATCTTTATTTACAAATAACATAAATTGGCTATCCGGTCCGTCGGGCTTGAGTTTCTGGTATGCACAGATGATTTCGAACAGGCTTTTCCCGATCGGGATGATGCGTTCTTTATTACGTTTCCCTAATACTTTGATACTATTACTACTTACATCTTTATTCTGCAACCCAATCAATTCACTCAAACGAACCCCGGTCTGGTAAAACAATTCAAACATCAAACGATCTCTGATCCCTTCGAAGTTGGCCGCAAACAACTGCTCAATCCGCGCATCAGCTATTTCGGATTCCTTTACAAACTGCGGAAGTCGCTTCTCCACTTTCGGGCCGCGAATCCGCAGCATCGGGTTCTGATCAATCTTCCCTTCGTTTAACAACCATTTGAAAAAGGAGCGCAGACAGGAAATCTTCCGGGACACAGAACGATTACTCAGTCCTTTTTCCATTAAATCCACAATCCAGCCCCGAACCAACTGAAAATTTACCTCCCGGAGCTGTTCATCTTTATTCAACTCCGCAAATGTCAGGAACTGCGACAAATCTTCTTCATATGCCAACAGCGTGTGCCCCGAGTAACGTTTCTCGGTTTCCAGGTATATCTGAAATTGAATAGCTGCCTGCATGTACAAAAGATGTTGTTGTTTTATTATTCAACGCGGATCATTTCAAAATGTTTCGAAAGTCCGGACACAAAAAAAAGATGCAGCTCACACTACATCTTTATTCAAATTATTTTCTCCTATCTAACGAATCCAGAGAAACTCAAAAAGCTCAAAGAGCTCAAACATGTACATTCAGTATTAAACGATTGATTCCGATAGCAATCCGGAATTGAACTATTGAGCTATTTCACAAAGAAAAATGAAAACGTCCGGATTATTCCTTGATCTGGTCTTTCAGCCAGGCCTCCAGTTTACCGTCAGCTTCCAGCTTCACCAGTTCATCCATTTTTTTGTCTTTCTTCAATTTTCCGGTCTTATACACCTTGATCATACTCTGAACACCGGCCAGGTTACACTGAAGGGCATCTGTCGTATATTCATTCTGCAGGGCATATCTTGTCCAGCCACCCATAAAAACAATCAGCAATTCACTGTTCTTCTTCGAGTACTCCCCTACATAGCCTTGCAATGACAAAGTCACAGTAGGAGAACCACTGATCCATTGAATCAATAAACCGTACTGTAATTTGTGTAATTCTTCATTTTCATTGATCGGTGTATTTTCGATCCAATCTACCGTAGCAATGACATTCGGTTCGTTTGCTTTGTAATCTTCTTTTGTTTCAGATGGTTTGCTCAAAAGCTTAGCTTGTTGCGCGGATGCGGAAATGGCAAGGCTTGCAAAAAGGCTGATTAAGGTCATTTTTATCAGGTTCATACATTCTTTTATTTAGTTGGTTTTGATTGCAATAATACAAAAGAATTTGATATAACCATCACGATCACTGCCTGTGCGAAAAGAACCACAAAGACATGAAGGCGCAAGAATTTTATTACGCCATTCATCTGCGCCCATTTGCAGGAAACAACAAACACGTAGTGTACATACAAATCATTCCATACCCATCATCCAGCTGCGCGAATCAGCAGAAAATCCGGAAACTAATTTTAAAGCACAAAAAAAAGGAGTCCTAAGACTCCTTTCAATTATTTCTGTGAAAACTCCTGATTAAGCTTCCTGAGATTTCATTTTCTGAGCGTAAGCCGCACGGATGTTTGCCTGACGATCAATAACTGATGGTTTTACAAACTCTTTACGACGACGTAATTCTTTCATGACATTTGTTTTGTCATATTTTTTCTTGTACTTCTTCAGCGCTCTCTCGATGTTCTCGCCTTCTTTAACTGGAATAATCAACATATCTTTAAAATTCTATTTATTGCAAATTTTGGAGTGCAAAGATATAAATTCTTTTTTTTAAATCATTACTCTTTCAAAAAATAATTGTTGAAAACTTGAATTTATTCTTCAATTAGGACATCTTTTATTCAAAGAAGTTCAACAAGTTCCAATGGTTTAAAATGCTTGCGCTAAAGCTTTAGCATCGGCGCAGGGTTCAATTTGAACATTTGAACTACTTCAGGATTTCTCTTGAAATAACCAATTTCTGGATCTCAGAAGTTCCTTCACCGATGGTCATCAATTTCGCATCGCGCAGGAATTTCTCCGCCGGATATTCTCTTGTAAATCCGTAACCTCCCATGATCTGAACCGCTTCGTTTCCACATTTTACCGCCACTTCAGAAGCGTAGTATTTTGCGAAAGCTCCCTGGGTTGTCATTTTCTGTCCCCGGTTTTTGTAATCAGCAGCCTGGAATGTCAGCAACTCAGCAGCTTCTACTTCCGTAGCCATATCTGCCAGTTTGAACCCGATTGCCTGGAATTTCCCGATCGGTTGCCCGAACTGCTCACGCTCCTTTGCGTATTTTACGGATGCTTCGTAAGCTCCACGTGCAATTCCACAAGAAAGTGCCGCGATGGAAATACGACCTCCATCCAGGATGTGCATTGCCTGCTTGAATCCTTGACCTACTTCACCGATTACCTGTGACTCGTGAATGCGTACATTGTCGAAAATCAACTCTGCAGTTTCAGAAGCACGAACTCCCAATTTGTCTTTGATTTTTACAGCTGAGAACCCAGGAGTTCCTTTTTCAATGATGAAAGCGGTAATTCCGTTGGAATCCAATAATTCTCCCGTACGGATCAAAACAACTGCTACGTCTCCGGACAAACCGTGTGTGATCCAGTTTTTCGCACCGTTGATCACCCAATGGTCACCGTCTTTCACAGCAGTACACTTCATACGCATCGCGTCAGATCCGGTATTCGGCTCTGTCAATCCCCATGCTCCGATCCACTCGCCAGAAGCCAGTTTCGGAAGGTATTTTTTCTTTTGCTCTTCGTTTCCGTGGTAGTAAATATGACCTGTACAAAGGGAATTATGTGCCGCAACACTCAGTCCAACTCCTCCGCACACTCTCCCTAATTCCATGAGGGCAGTTGCGTACTCGTGGTAAGTAAATCCACTTCCTCCGTATTCCTCCGGGATGTAGATTCCTAGCAAACCAAGCTCTCCCATTTGTTTCATGACATCAACGGGAAAATACTCTTCAGCATCCCATTTATTCATATTCGGACGGATTTCTCTTTCCGCAAAATCGCGCACCATTTGCGCGATCATCTTTTGATTCTCGTTCTGTTCAAAGTTCATGATTAACAGTTTTTGGGGTGTCCGTTAATTATTTTTTCGATTAATATTTTCTAATACGCCACTAAGTTAGTAATATTATTAGAGTAGCTTTTCAATTTTTCGTTACCATTTAAAAAATTTAAACCGACCAAAAAGTTAAATCCTGCTACTTCTCCACCGCAACTTTCAATCAGTTCGGCAGCAGCTGAAGCAGAACCTCCGGTAGCCAGTAAGTCGTCGTGAATCAGTACTCTTTCACCTTTTTGAACAGCATCCACATGCATTTCGATGGTTGCGGAACCGTATTCCAGGTCGTACGAATGACTGATTTTGTGGTAGGGCAATTTTCCGGCTTTGCGGATCAACACAAACGGAATTCCCAATTCCATTGCCAACGGATAACCGAACAGGAATCCCCGGCTCTCGATTCCGGCAATTTTATCCAGGTTCTGGTCTCTGTACATATCAGCCAAATGCTTCACGATTTCTTTTGATAACGCGGGATCCAGCATAATCGGAGTAATGTCTTTAAACACAATTCCCGGCTTCGGGAAATCAACTACATCGCGGATAACTCCTTTTATTTTCTCTTCTATCATTCTTCAACTTTCAAATAATGTTTCAGCTTCTCATACAACTCGTCGGTCATCAATGCGGATTTTTTGATCTCGCGTATTTCTTTGAACGGTCCGTTTTGCGTGCGCAATTTTACGAGAGAATTTGCCAAATTCCAAGAAATATATGGATGATATGATAATTCCTTCGTGGAACAGGTATTGATGTTAAACGTTTTTAGTGCGGCGGGATCGATCTCGAGGTATTTCTCCCAAACAGCTATTTTCTCTGGTGTCGATTGCCAGACTTCACTGTACTGTTCGGCAGAGTAGAATCCTCCGAGCTGATCCCTCAGCCGGATCAGTTGTTTGGCATCAAACAGGGCAATTTCTCCGGCTTTAAGTACATCGTCCAGGTCTGCCCGGTTGATATCGACATGAACCAATTTCTGTTCCATCCGGTATTCCGTGAGCCGATCCAGGTTTTTCGGGCGCTCCGGGTAAACGGTTGAATCCTTGACCAGGTTGTACAGTTCTTCGGAAATGACAAAAATGCGCTTCAACTCTTCGTTGGAGTAGATGGTTCTGCTGGTAAATTTGAGTACCACAGCACTTTGTTTTTCGGAGAGTCCGAGCGCCATCCATTGTTCCAGGGTATACGCATTCGGGTCGAATTTGGAAGGAGGTGCAGAAAGGTGTCTTTTCTTCCGGTTGTTCCGGTAGCTAAATCCCGTTTGCCGGCTCAGATTTTCCGTCACGGCTTTTTCATCGGCGTTCCACTGCTCCAGCCTGATTTCGGGTTTTGGTCTGAAATACTGGATCAGATCCGGCGCGATGAAGATCAGTACCAACAGGATGGTGAATAGTAGAATTCCTCGTTTAGTAGATTTTGAATAGTGATCGTGTGACATGGTGTTTGTTTTAGCGGTAGTAGACCAGATCGTCTTCCAGGAGCGGGATCGTTTCGCGGATATCTTTCGGATGATAATCCAGCAGTTTTTCCGCTTTGGAAAGATCGAAGCCTGTTTTCGGCGGACGTTTAGCCGCCTGGTTCAGTGTTTGGGAGGAAATCGTTTCGATATTCAGATTTTCAAGCCCCAATGCCTTTCCGACTTCTTCCACAATTGCGTCGATTGGACGTGTAACCGGTCCTGAAAGGTGAAAAATTCCTGTTTGTTTGCGCAGCACGATTTCCACACAGCCGTACGCGAGGTCATCCGCCCAGGTCGGCGCACGAAACTGGTCGTTTACCAATTTCATGGTTTCGCCCTTCGGCAGTGCTTCCAATGCCCACAGAATCATATTGGAACGGGATAACCCGAACCCGGTTCCGTATACGATAATGGTTCGTGCAACGGACCAGTCCGTATTGTTCGGATCTTTCAGCAGCAGGTTTTCTGCATCTACTTTCGACTGCGCGTAAATACTCAGCGGATTCACCTCATCGGTTTCCGAATAATTTCCTTTTTCACCGTCGAAAACAAAATCCGTCGACAACAACTCAAAGTGTGCACCAACGATTTTAGCAGCTTCATAAAGCGCTTTTGTTGCCAATACATTCACCAGGTGACATTCTTCCGGGTTCAATTCACAGTAATCCACATTGGTCAATGCCGCGGTATGGATAATAGCCGTAGGCTGCTCCTTCAAAACCAGGCGGTTCACGGCATCAAACCGGCACAAGTCCACATCAACATAGTGATCTTCCGGACAATCGGGGTTTCTGTTCGGGCCTTTGGATGTCGCAATGAACGGAATTCCTTGTTTTACGCATCTTTTGACAATTTTCTGCCCCAACAAACCGTTTGAGCCCGTTACCAGAATTTTTACCATACTGTGATTTGATCAAAGCTCCCAGATGGAGCGTTTTTTAGATTTAAATTGAAAATAGTGCTTGTGCTCCAGGATCCAGGCCATAATCAGGTAAGGAATCAGAGGAGATCCCAACCCGATACACGTGGCGTAGATGAATCCCAGGCGGACTTTATTGGTTTGGATTCCCAATTTGGTTGCCCACCATGCACACACTCCGAAGGAGCGCATTTCAAAGAAAAAAGCTATTTTTTGCAGTGTTCTTTTCATCTTTTAATCCTCTTTCAAAAATACACAATTTTAAATTGAAAAGTTAAAAGTGAGAATTGAAAAGTTTTTTGGATATCTCTGCTCTCAATTTTACATTCTCCATTTTCAATTTTCATCGAGATCGATTCATTTTTCACTTTTACTTTTCCCCTTTTCACTTTTCAAGATTTGGTTTCCGATCTGACAACTCAGGCATTGTTTCCGGGAGCAAAACTCATTCGTCATTTCAATCAACCCTTGTGATTCCAGTGCATTCTTCGGGTTGATTCCGACCTGCTTCCACTCAGCAATTTTCTGATTCTGCTCCGGCGGAAGTAATTCCAGCAATTCGAACGCTTTATTCCGGTATATTTCATCGTTTAAACAATCTGTTAACCACCACAGGAAAGGAATCACGCTGTTTACAATAATCGTATTTGCCGTTCCAATACTCATTTCCGAAGGGGCTTTTTTCTCTTTTCCGAAGTCGAAATGATGATTCCAATAGGTATCAGCCGGTTTGAGCAGGTTCTCCTGCAAAATCCGAAGTAACTCTTTTGCCGGGAGTGCCCACAAAGAAGAAGTCCAATCCATTTCATGGATAAATGCGGCGAATTGCGCCAGCCGCTGCGTGGGAAAACCTCCGGGCCTGCATCCCTTAAACTTCCACCCCACCCGGCTTCCGGCATGCAGTTTTAATTTATACTTCTGAAAAAACCATTCTTCTTTCAGTTCTTCGTGATACGGAACGGAAGCAGATTCTTCGAGAAAACCTCCCACTCCGAAAGCAATGGCCAGTTTTTGCTTCCGGGAGGCCCGGATGAACTTTTCGAATGGAATTCCGATTGCCAGTTCCTGAAATGGGAGCTGGTTGACTTTCATCCCAAAAGCTTTGGAAAATGCATGAAACAATACTTCCCGGAAAGACATTTTGCGGTCATTAAAAAGAGCCTGCAATTCGTTTGCCTTACGTTTCATCCGTTGAAAAAGGGCTTGCTCAACCTGGCTCCAAATGACCGGTTGCGGCAGTCCATTCAAAAATGCTTCACAAATGATTAACCCCCTATTTTTTTGATAGTACTGATTGAACCAATCGTAGTGTTTCCAATCAATGAATGCTTTCAGTTCAACCGTCGGGATGGGAATTCCCTCGATGAAAATCAATTGATCGTGTTCGTAAACCACATGCAAAATAACATTCGAATAGGCCGGATCGTGCTGATGTCCGTGCTGATTCCAATCGGAAGCTTTGACATGCATTTCGATATTCCCGGAATGCTTCACCTCATTGATGCGGATTTGTCCGTTGAAAAAATCCGGCCCTGAATCCGGGTTGTAAAATCCGACGTGCAGAATCTCGATCTTTTCCCCATCAATGGTTCGCAACCGATGTAGTGGAAGCCGCTTGTTTTTCCAGAGAAAGTGTAAATAGTGTTCGTTCATACGGTTCGTTTCCTATTTAATTTAAGAAAAAACACCGTTTAAAAAAAGAAAAAAGGGCATTTAGACTCCGCTCAATGCCCTTTTTTTTCTCCGATACTTCGGAATATTGTTGTGATTGCGTCTACTGATACTCTGGAAATAAAGTCGTTAATCCAGCTTCACTCGCTGCGCAAACTCCGCGCTCGGTGATCAATGCCGTTACCAATCTTGCGGGGGTAACGTCAAAACCATAGTTACTTGCTTCTGTTGTTTCGGGACAGATCAATACTTCGTCCAGATGACCGGAAAGTTTGCTCTTCCCCACCACGTAGCGCACCTCATCCTGGTTGCGTTGTTCGATCGGAATTTCTTTCAGTCCGTCACGGATGGTCATATCCAATGTGGTCGACGGAAGGGCTACGTAGAACGGAATCTGGTTGTCGTGAGCTGCCAGAGCTTTCAGATAGGTTCCGATTTTGTTGGCAACATCCCCGTTTCGGGTTGTGCGGTCAGTTCCAACGATACATAGGTCGACCATTCCATGCTGCATCAGGTGTCCGCCCTGGTTGTCTACGATCAGTGTGTGCGGAACTCCGTGTCTGGTCAATTCATAACACGTCAGGTTTGCACCTTGCAGGCGTGGACGCGTTTCGTCGACCCACACATGCACCTTGATTCCTTTTTGCAACGCCTGGTAAATCGGAGAAGTGATTGTTCCCCATTCGATACAACCCAGCATTCCTGCGTTGCAGTGTGTAAGGATATTTACCGTTTCACCGTTCTTTCTTTTCGAAATTTCCTCGATCAGCGGTAATCCGTGTACCCCGATCATGCGGCAGGTTTCCACGTCATCTTCTACAATCTGAGCCGCTTCTTCCCAGGCTGTTTGAACCAAATCCGTTGCAGATTCCAACTTTGCCTTCATCCGATCCAAAGCCCAAAACAGGTTCACCGCTGTTGGACGTGATGCCCGCAATGCTGCGAAAGCTTCGGTTAAATCTGCTCCTTCACGTGCCGCCAGGTAGATTCCATAAGCCGCCGTAGCACCGATTAACGGAGCACCGCGAACCACCATGTCTTTGATGGCGCGTTCTGCATCTTTGTAAGTCACCAGCTTTTCAACCACCCATTCGTGCGGGAGTTTTCGCTGATCAATCACTTCTACATACTTGTCTTCCGTTGTCCAAATCGTTCTAAATGCGCTCATAAACCAAATTTCTGACGCAAAAGTAATCCTATTTTGAGACAAATCGGCGGATCACAAACGCATTTTAGATGGATTCCCCGGAAGATTTAATGTGAAACAACCAGTTTCTTCACAACACTTCCGTTCTCACCGGCGATGTTCAGCAGGTAAACGCCATTCGGCCAGGAAGTACAATCCAGTTTTCCGTTGTTGCTCCCTGCAAATATTTGTTCTCCGTTCAGATTCGAGACGATAAATTGTTCGTTTCCAATCAACCCGTTGATGACAACCTGTGAACTCGCCGGGTTCGGGAAAAGCAGCAGGGCATTTTGTTCTTCCTTCAATCCCAGGCTTCCGTCCAATGCCACATCATCGACCAGCAAACGCGTTCCGAACGTCGGTTCGTTTCCGGGAATACTGGTGGAGAAGCTGATCACAATGCTTTCTACCGGTCTTACTTCCGAATAATTGACCGGTACACTCGCCAATGTGTAGGTACTGGTCGTTCCGCCTAACGTCATTACTGCTTCACCGATCTGAATTCCATCCGAATCAAACAACTTAGCAACTGCCTGAGCCGAATCGGAAGCAAGCGGGAAATATTTGTAATAAAAACTAAAGGTTTCCGGCAACATTGGACTCACCGGGACGGGCACTTCAAAACCGACGTTGTAATCATCTGTTGCAGATAAGAATGCACCACCCGAAATTCCCGTGTTGGAGGTAAAATTGTATGCATTTCTCATTTCAAGCGCATATTGTCCCGAATGCGCATCGGTCGTTGGTAAATAGAGTGCGTGATTCGGACTGTCAAAAACAATGGAATCGCCGTGCGACTCGCCTGTCGAATCAATCCAAATCACCATTAGAAATGATTTTGACCATTGGCTGACGTTGTTGTCTGTATTCAATGTTTCAAATCCGTTGTTTGGAATTTGTGCTTTTACTGAAAAAACAAGGATTCCAAAAGCTGCAAGAGTAATCATTCTTTTCATAAGTATTCCGATTTAATGCGTAATCTATTTTCTATCAGACGTTATTTCAATGCGATACGACCATTCGACGCACCAAATTAGTGTCCGGAGTAGCAACCCGAACCAGGTAAACGCCATCCGGCCAGGAAGAACAATCCACGGTATTTCCCGAAACCGAAGCCACAGACAAGTTATTTCCACTCAAATCACTTATCGTGATAACGGCATTTTCAGGGAGTCCGGAAAGTGAAAACTGCGTGTTTGCCGGATTCGGAGTCAATTGGACACTTCCGGCATTCCATTCCCCGAAAGAAAGACTACCGGAAGAAACATGCACGGTTGTACATTCCGAATTATTCGTTTGATTCGGATCTTCTACCGGAACAGAATCATTTACCGGTTTGATGTAAATACAGATGTCCACATCCATTCCATCAAATTGATCTGAAAAAGCGAAAGTCCGTGAAATGTTGAAACTTTGCGTTGGCTCCAGGTGATTTCCGCTGTATTTCCAATGATCTTCATTTTCAGGAAGAATGGTCATCGTATCGCCCATCATAATCACATAAAAATAGACCAAATCCGTTGTTTCGAGATCTTCGGAAGGATCTGTATTGGTAACACTGACTGCGATGTTATAGGGTTGCTGGGGCGGAATCGTGCTCCCGTTTTGCGGGGAAAGCAGCGTGAGATGTAAATCGAGGGAACGCTGTGCGTGTGAGAAAAGTACAAACGCGGTGATTCCCAAAGAAAGTAGTATTTTCTTCATAAGCTATGTAGTTTAAATTCAGCCCTCCCGGCTATCGGATGGACGAAACCAAACTACGTAAAATCTGAAACGGGTTCAGAAGAAAATGGTCTGTGGTATCAGAGATTGATTCTACGGTATTTATCCGAATGTTATCTCTTCAAAGGTCTGCGCCGTAGTGTTCCAATCTACTGTTGTTCCGGGTCTTAGCAATTGCACCGTTTGAAATCCTTTGGAATCGGCAGCCCGTAATTCTTCCACAATATCGCTCAGGAATAAAATGTCTCCCGGGTTCAGACCCAGGATTCCGGCGATTTTTTCATAGGTTTCTGCTTCCCGTTTTCCACCCGTTGTGGTGTCGAAATAATGGGAAAAACAGGGTGTCAGGTCACCCGCAATGCTGTAACCGAAAATCAGTTTCTGTGCCGGAACCGATCCCGATGAGAAAACTCCGAGGTTCAATCCTTCTGCTTTCCATTTTTTCAGGCATGTTGCCACTTCCGGATACACATGTCCTTTCAGTACGCCGTCCCGGTAACCTTTGTCCCACAAAACGCCTTGCAGGGTTTTCAAAGGAGTGATTTTCCGGTCTTCTATGCTCCACTGGCGTAGTTTTTCGATGATTTCTTCATCCGTCGAAAGTGTCTCACCATCTTCTGAAAGTGCCAACTGAACGGTTTGCTCAAACGCTTCCTTCACCACCGGGTTGGCTTTGAGGGCCAGTAAATCGGAAATGTGATTCCGGAAATACGGGAATAGTTCTTCCGCTACAAAAGAGATGGAAGAAGTGGTTCCTTCGATGTCTGTGAGAATGTATTTGGGCTGTTTGATTGTCATTTGTTTTTGAAAAAAAGAGATGTTGGATGCCGGACGTAATATTGCGGAATTACGTCCAGGAGAGAATGGGAAATCAGTTGTTATCTCGCAACACGGAAATCAGCAAAACGCTCTTCCAGTTTCGAATGCGTATACTCCGGAACCCAGCCGCTCATATCAATAAAAATGCGGATCGCTTTCACAAACGGATCGCTTTCTCCTGCATCGAACCAGTGTTTCGTTCCTTGAGGAACTGAAATCAGGTCGCCTTTCTCACACAACAGGTTAAAAACCGGTTCTGTTTCCAGGTTGAACCAGAAAAGTCCCTCTCCATCCACAAAAAAACGGATTTCATCTTCCGAATGCGTGTGTTCCGATAAAAACTTGGCACGGATTGCTTCGTAGTTCTCCGTCAGTTTATTGATCGTGATCACATCTGCGGTTTGGTAGCCTCCGGAATGCATAAACGGAGTCAGGCTCGATTCATAAGCTTTCAGGATTTCCTCCTGGTTTGCCGTATCTTCAAACACCACATCTGCCTGCCACTGATCAAAAAAGATCCCGCGGTCATTCATAAACTGTCGGATTTTCTGCGGATCGCGCTCCGTTACATTCAAATCCGGAATAGATAATACTGCCATGTCTTTAAGCTTAAAAGAGTCTCTGAACTCGTTTATAGTACAAAATTAAGATACTTTTTTCAAATGGAGTCATCTCCCTTTATAGTATTCTACCAATTTTATAGATTTTTCAACCGACTGTGGAATTTCAAAAATGCTACCTTTAGAGCCTTCAACACGTTTTAAATCAACTGAAAATCACGGATTCATCATGAAAACCACACTTTTTATCTTTGTTATGCTGATCGGATTGAGCAGCTATTCTCACCAATCACTTCACATTTCGCTGCAAACTGCACCTGTCGAATCCCTGAAAGAAAAAGTGCTGAAACAGCTTGGAATCAACGAAACGGAAGTGCGCGACGAACTCTTTGAGGAAAAAGTGCTTCCCCATGCGCCTTTTCAAACCGTGATGGCTATTCCGAAAATGATCTCTGAAGACGAAGGCATGTACACCGTTGACCTGATCCTCGTTGTTGTCAACAATCAAAGTGGGAAAATCATTCAGAAATTCAGCGAAGAAAACTACCTGCACTCCGATGCGATTTATGTTTCGGGCATCACGATCGATACAGCTCCCTACCTCTTATCCAAAACCGTTCGCGCATTTGGAATCCGGGTGCATTACAGCGGGAGCAGCAGACCGAATCCGTATGGAGAAGATTTCCTTTCGTTGTATGTACAGGAAGGCAGTATATACTCCGCAGGGTATTGAAAGACGAAGTCGTAGGTATCTACCACGGAGAGTGGGACACGAATTGTGCCGGAGAATTTCACGACACCAAATGCATTGTTTCCTTTGAAACCGAAATGTCAAACGGGTATTTCAACCTCGTACTAAAGTACAAAACATCTTCTACTGTCAACGAACCGGTAAACGGCGACTGCAAAGAGAAGCTCATCGGAAAACTCGAAAAAAAGAGCGTATTCTACTACAACGGAAAATCTTACAATTGATATCCAAAGACTGCGTCAATCTTAATATTCCTTAAAAAACGCGAATAATTTCCATTCTCTTTCAGAATTCCATTTTCTTTGAATATACCAATTATAAAAAAAGAGTTATGAAAGTATTCAACAAATCCACTCTGATGAGCACACTCGCCATTGGAGCGCTGACCGTGTCTTCTTGTAAACCTATTTATAAATGTGGTGACCCTATCCCGGAGAAAAAGCCGTTTGGGAAACGACTTCAGGCAGTTGTAACCGAGCGTGATTCATTGTGTGTTTCCCTTGCAGACCAAAAAGCAGTAAACGAGCAGCTCACTGCTGAAAACAAAAGTCTGGAAGACAAACTTTCCGGACAAAAAAACATCAACAGCAATCAGTCCGAGCAATTGAACCAACAGTCGGCGAAGCTGAACGAACAATCGGCAGAGTTGAGTCAAAAAGAGAAAGACCTGCAGGAAAAAGAGCGCATGCTGCGCGAAATGCAGGCAATTATTGCACGCCAGGATGAACTGACGAAAAAACTGAATCAGACTTTGCGTGATGCACTGGTTGGATTTAACTCCGATGAGTTGACGATGGAAATCCGCGACGGGAAAGTATACGTTTCCATGTCAGACAAACTTTTATTCAAATCCGGATCTACTACCGTGGAACCAAAAGGAGTTGATGCCTTGAAAGCGCTGGCAGATGTATTGAACAAAAACCCGGATATCCAGATTCTGGTGGAAGGACACACAGACAACGTTCCGATCAAAACGGCTGTATTTAAAGACAACTGGGATTTGAGCGTAGCGCGTGCAACTTCGATCACACGGATGTTGAATGAAAAATATGCGGTTGCCGCAACGCGTATGACGGCTTCCGGACGCGGTGAGTATTTCCCGAAAGCTTCCAACGATACACCGGAAGGAAAAGCGAAAAACCGTCGCACAGAGATCATTCTTTCTCCGAAACTGGATGAAATTATGAACTTGCTGAATGGCTCAACGAAATAAGACTTTTAGAGAGTCAGAAATTCAAGATACAAGACGTTGAAATGCAAAATTCAAAAATATTAAAGGTTCTTTAGCGACCTCATTTTGAATTTTGCATTTTGAATTATTAGTCCTTCTCCATTTTCAATTTTCAATGATTAAGCTTCCTTCACTTCTTCCGTTCCGTCGGCATGCAGTGCAAAACGGACTTTGGAACGATCGTGTACCTGGTCATAACGTCCCCACGGCCAACCACCGAATTGCGTTTGGTGATAATCATCAAAAGCCTGTTTGATCTCTTCTTTGGTATTCATCACAAACGGGCCATACTGCATCACTTGTTCACCGATCGGTTTTCCCTGTAAAATGAAAATACTCACCGGCGAATCGTGTGAAGTCAATGTGGTTTCGACTGACGGCTCCAGGAAAAACCCGGAATACGAATCAAATTCCTGGTCATTGATCGTTAACTGATCTCCTTCGTAGAAAAACAAACTGCGGTTCACTCCCACCGATGCTTTCGGCAGGGAAATCTTTGCATGCGGTTCCATTTTGATATTGACCACCAACACTTCATTTTCTGCGGGAAACGCCCAGGAATTAGGCGGAGGAAGCGTTCCTGCCTGTTTTCCGTTCCAGTTTCCTGCAATCAATTCAACCAATACTTTATCGTGATCGAATTTCAGATTGGAAATGTTCTCGCGCCAGAGCATCTTAAAATGCGGTTCTACCATCTTGTCCTTTTTCGGAAGGTTCAGCCACACCTGGAACAATTCCAGCGGATTTTCTTCCGTCTGAGACATCAATGGGAACATTTCGGAATGCTGTACTCCTTTTCCGGCAGTCATCCACTGCACATCGCCGTTTCCGTAACGCCCGGCTGCTCCCAGGGAATCTGCGTGGTCTACAATTCCTTTGCGCACCACGGTAATGGTTTCAAATCCGCGGTGCGGATGCCCCGGAAACCCAGGAACTTTTTTCCCGTGATACATCCGGAAACCATCTTTGATAATGAAATCATCTCCCATGTGACGGCCTTTGAAATGCTCGGGATTCGGCCCCATTTGTTCTGTTCCCTTCGGAAACTGATCTTCATGGTGAACACAGAACAAAAAGGGATCTTGTGTTTCCCACTGGAAACCCAGCGGAAAATGTCGTTTAATCGGATTCATGTCTTTTTCTTTTGGTTGTTCGGACTCGTCTTTGCCGGATGCCAGCCAGGGTAATGCAAAAATAGCTGCTGATGCTGCTGACACACGCTGTACAAAATTTCTTCTGGTGAAATCTTTACTCATAATCTTCAAAATTATTTACCCGGGTACTAATTTATGAAAAAGACTTTAGAAAAACCATTCTTTAAGGATTATTAGAGATTGATGCCCCCAGTCAACATCCATCCTGTCAGGAATATGTTTACATTGGGACTCCTAAAAATCAACACATGAAAAAAATCACCCTGCACATCGAATCCGACGACCTGGAACAATTGGCAGCCGTAGGAATCGCTTATTTCAATTCATTTAATAACAAGTATATCAAACAAACGAAAGACATGGTTCTGGCAGCATCGGAAGTGTATAAGATGCGAAATGGGTCTACGCAAATGAATATGCTCGTACTGTACCGGGAAAATGGCATCACGATCGACATCATGGGCGCTGCCGGTGGAACAGGAGTCTTTAACTGGAGTTGGGGTTCCGAAGCGGGCTTTACAAGGGAAATGGCGATCCGCTACAAAAACTACTGCGAAAAACACGGACTCAAATTCGTTGGAATAGAATAAGTTCTTTTCCCTGCGTTTTTTTTATATCCTTTTAACAGTCTCAAAATAGTTACCCGGGTTTATTTTTTCTAACTTTAAGGGTCGTTCATTCACAGATTCAGACATTCGTAACACGCTGTGATTTGACGCAGAAATAAGCACATCATTCATCCTGACATACACAGTATTTTAACAAAAACACAAACAAAATGGCAACATTTGAGCAAAAATCGATCATCATCACGGGAGCAGCCATGGGACTGGGATTAGCTGCAGCAAAAGAGCTGGCAGGCCGTGGTGCAAACCTCACATTAATGGACTTCAATGAAGGACAGTTGAAGGAAGTAGCAGCACAACTTTCGGAAGAATTTCCGGATGTGAAGATTATTACCGTAGCAGGAGATGCATCCAATGAAGAAGACGTAAAAAAATACGTCAGCGAAGCACAAAAAGCGTTCGGTCGCATCGACGGGTTGTACAACAACGCAGGAATCGAAGGGCGCCAGGCTCCGATCACGGAATACGATATCCAGGTATTCAAAAAAGTCATCGACGTGAACCTGATGGGAGTTTATTACGGAATGCGTCATGTGATTCCGGTCATGCAGCAGCAAAAATACGGCCGGATCGTAAACGTGGCTTCCGTAGGCGGAATCCGCGGGGTACAAAACCAGGTCGCATACGTGGCAAGTAAACACGCCGTTTCAGGGATGACTAAAAACGCCGCTTTGGAATACGGTCGTGACGGAATCACTACCAATGCCATTGCTCCGGGAGCAATCCTCACACCGATGGTTGCCGAAGCATTCAAACAGGTGAATCCGAATGATCCGAAAGCCGCAGAAACCGAATACGCACAACGGAACCCGATCAAACGCCTCGGAATTCCTTCCGAAGTAGCAAAAGTGGTTGCTTTTCTTTTGAGCGAAGACGCTTCCTATGTGAACGGGCAAACAATTGCTATCGATGGCGGGGAATCCAACATTTACGGAAACTCCTAAGAATTAAAACACACAACTGACAGCCGGGATTTGTTTTGAAACAGGTTCCGGCTGTTTTTATTTTAAGGTTCTGTATGAAATACAGGTGATCACTTCCAATTCTTTGCGACCTTAGCATCTTTGCGGTTAGATCTAAATAATTTCAGAACGCTAAGAAGCAAAGAGCGCAAAGGTTTTAAATTGGAGCAGATCAAAAAATGATCAATCCTGATTGTAGCATAAAACCTAAAATAAAACACTAAGTTTGATACTATCAAATGATACTATAAGATCAGAAATATGTGCTTATTTCGATTTTTTAAACAACCAAAGCCAGAGAACCTTTCAAAAGAAGCGTATTGGAAAAAATATGCCTTCGCTGAACTCCTGAAAGATTTACACCAAGCAGTCGAACTTCTCTCTATCTTAAATTCCGGACATTCCCATAAATTTCCATCAACCGAGGCATTTCGCTATGCATTGGAGGATGCAATTGATGACATTGAATTCGGAAACAAGGTTGATTTAAACCATTTTTACACGTGGTTTGCCCCGACATCCGACTGGGATGATTTCACTGGGCAGGATGGAGAAGAATTAGGAAACCGGATTTATGAGCGGGTATCCCAATGGAAAGAAAGACAAACTGAGTAGATGATAGAAAACAACGAAAATCAAACAGAAATAAACATGAAGGTCGATTTAGCCGACCTGCGTGATATCTATTTCGGAAAAAGACAACAGGTCTATTTTTTTGGACCGACAACCAAAGGCGAATCGTTCTTGATGGTTACAGCACTAGCCCTTTTTCCATTTCATACATGGTACTTTATCCATCAAAAAGAAGGCGGGGGAGCATTTATAATTGGTTTTATTATTCTGATTGCACTCATTGCAAACTTTTGGAGTTCCACCAAACCGATCATTCAATGGAAGAAATCCATCAACGAATTCCTGGAAACAGCAGGAAAAGTAAAAGACTTGAGATTTATTTACAACGAAACTTTCGTTCTTCACATACAGGATGAGCAAATCACCAAAATTAACTGGAGTCAGATCACACAAGCGGCGATTACCGAAAGATATATCAACCTTGTTGCAAGTACGGATATTTTATTACCGAAAAACTCAATGACGGCAAGTGAATATGAACAGTTATCCGAAAAAATCCTGGAGAAAGTACAGGAGGTAAACAAAGTTTAATTCGAAAACTTCCAATCCACCTCAAACAGGTATTCTGCAGTTTCCAGATGGCGTTTTGCTTCGAAGAGGTTTCTTCCCCAGGCGTATGTTCCGTGCTGGCGCATAATGAACGCCGGAACGGTTAAGCGTGCTTTTTCCTGCTCCAACGTTTCCGAAAAAGCCGGCATATCCTGCGTATTGTCAAAAACCGGAACCTGAACAGTGGTTTCGTGTGTCTTGATTCCTTCGAAGCCTTTCAATACTTCGTAGCCGCTGAGCGAAACCGAAATCTCGTTTTTCATCGACTGCAATACCGAATACAAGGAATGACTGTGGACAATACACATCGTTTCGGGAAACAATGCGTACAATTTGCAATGAATGAGTGTCTCTGCCGATGGACGGATTCCTTCGTATGCAGGAAGCGCTTTTCCGTCCATGTCGACCTCCATGAAGTCTGCTGCCGAAAAAACGGATTTATCGATCCCGGATTTGGAAACGAAGATTACATCCGGAGTTTCCGGATTCCGGAAGGAATAATTGGTAGATGTTGCCGGCGACCATCCTTTCTGGTGGTATGCGCGGATTACCTGTGCCAGCTGTGCTTTCAACTCTTCCATTTCAATCGTTTTTTTCCTGTTTGATATGTTCCCGCAGTTCCTTGGACGTCATGGTGCTTCCGTCATGGCTCCATCCCGGAGGCTTGGTCACATACATCCATTTATTCCTCCATCCCTTGACTTTTCGCACATCCTGGTAGATCGCAATCCACTCGTGGAAAATGACATTCGCCGGATTGTTGCTGATTTTCTTCTCGTACAACCCGAATTCAATCGGCAACCCGTCGATTTCTGCCTGGAACGTTCCGAATAATTTATCCCAGACAATGAGAATCATTCCCATGTTCTTATCGAGGTATTCCACGTTGGATGCGTGGTGCACGCGGTGATGCGACGGAGTAACCAGAAAACGTTCCAAAACCCCCAGTTTCCCCACTGCTTTGGTATGAACCAAAATCCCGTAGGTCTGGGTAATCGAGTACATGATGAAGATATCGAAGGGTTCAAACCCCAGGAATACCAACGGAATAAACCAGATAAACCGGTAAACGGGTTGAAAAACCGAGGATCGGAATCCCGTTGTCAGGTTGTATTTATCGGACGAATGATGTGTTACGTGGATTGCCCAAAAGAAACGTACCACGTGGTCGATGCGGTGAATCCAGTAGAAAATAAAGTCTTCGGCAATAAAGAGCAGCGCCCAGTAATACCAGGAACTCATGTTCCAGCTCACAAAGCGGTAATCGAAGAAAAACATCAGCACGATGAGGGTGATTCCACGCATCAACACATCAATTCCCATATTCGCCAACATGAGGTACAGGTTCTGGATCGTATCTCCGACCGTATACAATTTCCGGTTATGCCAGTTACTCAGGATGATTTCACCCAGGATCAGCACCACATAAATGGGTGTACTGATAAATATGATGAGCTTCTCAACGTAGTCGACCATCGTCTTTTCGCATTAAACGAATTGCTTCTCTTTTAAAATAACTTCCATCTGTTGCTGCAGGTTTTGCGCTTCTTCTCTTGCTTTTTCGGCAAAATCAGAACCATTCGAAGCATAAATGATCGAACGGGAAGCATTGACCAGCAAACCACAGTCGGCATTCCAGCCGTATGCAGCCACATCTTCCATGCTTCCACCCTGTGCTCCTACTCCGGGAACAAGGAAAAAGTGATTCGGAACGAGTTTGCGGACTTCCGCTATTCCTTCCGCACGCGTAGCTCCTACCACATACATCAGGTTTTCGTCAGAACCCCATTTAGCGCTTTTCTTCAAGACTTTCTTATACAATTCCTCGCCGGAGGTATCTGTTGTGAACTGGAAATCCAGCGCACCTTTGTTGGATGTCAACGCCAGCAGAATGACCCATTTTCCGGGAAATGCCTGAAACGGAGTCACCGAATCTTCTCCCATGTACGGAGCTACAGTTACCGCATCGCAGTTGAGGTATTCGAAAAAAGTCTTGGCATAGTACAACGACGTGTTCCCGATATCGCCACGCTTCGCATCTGCGATCGTCAAACAATGAGACGGGATGTAATCGATTGTTTTCTTCAGAGATTCCCACCCTTTCGGGCCCAGTGCTTCATAAAATGCAACATTGGGTTTGTACGCTACGCAAAGATCCCTGGTAGCATCGATAATGGCTTTGTTGAATTCGAAGATCGGATCTTCACTTTGCAGCAAATGAGCCGGAATTTTATCCAGATCGGTGTCCAATCCAACGCACAAAAATGATCTTTTACTGCGAATCTGCTCAATCAATTCCTTTCTTGTCATTCCTCTGTTTTAAGCCTGCAAAGATAAAAAGTATCATTGAATTATGCCTTGTAAAGCTTCAGATTGCTAATTTCACGGAAAAATTCTTTTCATGCAGCTTTATTTCCGCCTTTTTCTCGCCACTTTTCTCATCCAGTTTTGTTCATACGCGCAATTTTATCTCGGAGCTTTCGGTGGATATAACCTGGGAACACGTCTCAATACCGGGATTTTTACAGAATTCTCATTACAGGATTTCTGGCCCGCAAGTATCAAGGTCAGCTATACGTATCATGTTCCTTATTCGAAGAACGGGTATGAAAGACCAACCATGAAGCATATTGGAAGTGACTCCGAAACAACCGAACATTTTGCTTCAACAAGAGAAACCTTTCAGCATCATTCCATCAGTTTGGAGTATAAACACTACATGTCCGATTTTTACGAGGATGAAGGAGGGACTTATTTCAGATCCATCGTCGGGTTATCTTTCTCCAAAGTCAACCGGGAATGGTCCGGTTTCCAGGATCAATTCCTTGTAACCAATTTCGACCTGTTTCAAATCAGGCAAACGTCTTTGAACCTGGGGCTTGCTTTTGGTTATGAACTCCCGATCTCAGATAGTTTCCTGATTTACGGCGATATCGGAGCCATGCTCCCGTTTATCAAACTTTACAGCAACAGCACAGAATACAGAGGTTTTCCCGAATTCACATTGGGTCTGCAGCTGGGCGTTAAATACAAACTCTTCAACACCTAAAACACGTCGTTTTTATCTGCTGACATCAATCAAAAGAAGTCCTCTTTAATTGACAACTACTGTTTTCGAATCAACCGTGCGGGCAGAAAAATAGCCCATGCATCCGCCGTTCATGTTTGAAACCGGGTTGGCCGGAGTAGCACTGCTGGAAGAATTGACCGATAACTGGTTGAAATACGTATACACCGGCTTGTCAATGCAGAAGAAATCTACCCGAACCGTGTCCTGTAGTACCAAATCCGATATAAACAAGGGCTGAATCACCAGGTTTCCGTCCGTAAACTGGTCGTCCTGGAGGTAAATACTTTTGTCTTTCACCCCGTTTACATACACATGAAACTGGAAGTAATTCGCCACGTTGGCTTCGTCGTAATGCGTCGGAACGATTGCAATCAGGGTATCTGTACCGAACGGGTAAAAGGCCGCATACAAATTATCCATTGCCTGGTAATTCGGCATGGTACTGCTTCCGGAATAGGTTTCCCCATCTACGACAACTGTCAGCGTATAGGTTCGTCCTTCCACTCCCGGATAGGAAGCCAGCTCATACCATCCGTTTCCTACGGAAGTGAAACTCGCTGCGTTTCCTAAATTATCAATGATGGTAACAACCGCATTATCGACTGTTGGAGGTGCTGTACTTTCATCAAAATTTTGTGTTTTGGTCACCCGGACGCGCTGCACCGTATCGCCACGCAAAATCGTTCCTTCAACAACGACTTTCTGATCGGTGTTGTTCAAATCCACATTGATTACTTTTTCACAACTTGAAATCGCAAGCAGAAAAAGAAGAGACAGGGCTATTGTTATTGCAAATTTCATCTTCGTTCTATTTAATTTATTCCATCCACTTCCGTGGATTGTTATCGAAAGCGATGCTTCTTATGACCGCGCTAACGCTTGTCTTTTATCACCAGCCGCAGCTGGCTCTTATTTGAATTTAAAGTTGTACGTAATTGCCGGAACAATCCGGAACAGGGTTGTCTGTACCGCTTCGGTTTTCGACGGATCGTCTTTATTCTCACGGAACGTGATGGAATAAGCGTTCTCATGCGCGTAGGCATTGTAGATCGAGAAGTTCCAGCTGCTTTCAAACTTCTTGGTGTTTTTGCGCAGCCAGGTTACCCCCAAATCCAACCGGTGGTAGTTCGGCATGCGGTAACCGTTTCGTTGGGTGTAGATGAAGTACGTTTCCCCGTCGATCTGGTATTTCCCGGAAGGGAAGGTCACCGCATTTCCGGTGTAGAACACAAACAGGGCGGAAACGGACCATTTCGGGGTAATCTCATAGATTCCAACTACCGACAAATCGTGTGTCCGGTCTTGTTTTGCCAAATACCATTTTCCGTCGTTGATTCCGTCGATTTTACGTTCTGTACGCGACAAGGTATACCCGATCCACCCGGTAAATTTCCCGGATTTCTTTTTCAGCATGATTTCCAAACCATAAGCCCGCCCGATTCCGGAAAGTAATTCTCCTTCCAGGCGTTCGTTTGCCTGTTCGTTTGCTCCGTTTTTGTAATCCAGCTGGTTCTGCATCCATTTGTAATAGACTTCCGTACTCAATTCCAATTTGTTGTCGAAGAAATTCTTAAACCACCCCAGCGCCACCTGATCGGAAACTTCGGGCTTGATATTCAAACTGGAAGACAACCACACATCTGTAGGCGAACCGGAAGTGGAATTTGAAACCTGGTGGATGTTCTGCGTATTGCGGGCATAAGCCGCTTTGATCGACTGGCTTTTCATGTACTGCCAGCTGAATGAAACGCGTGGTTCCACATAGAAATACGATTTCAGAAATTTGTTTTTGGAATATGTATTCGTGGTTGCCACTGTTCCGTCCGGGTTATAGGTATACATCTCGTCTCCGTTCGCCAGCGCGATCAGGTTCGATCCTCTCAAACCGTAACTCAAAGTAAATTTCTCACTCAAACTGTAATCGTTCGAAATGTACACGGCATTTTCAATGGAGTTCGTCGGTTTGATGCGTTTTGCATTGATTCCTGATCCTTCGCTCGCATCAATTTGTCCCGGAGTAATTCCGTGGTTGATCACGTTCAAACCGATTTTCACTTTGTTGCGGTGATTCGGGAACCACTGGAACTCTTGTTTCACATTGAAATCCTGGATTTGGGAAGTGATATCAAACTTCACGTCTCCACCGGAAATCGAGATTTTGTAATCGTATTTACTGTAGATGAAAGAGGTATTGGAAAACCATTTGTCGTTGATGATGTGGTTCCAGCGGAGTGTTCCGGTGGTATTTCCCCAGTTGATTCCGAAAATATCTCCCAATCCCAATTTGTCTCTTCCGAAGTAGCCGGAAAGGAACAAACGGTCTTTTTTCCCGAGTCGGTAATTCAGTTTTGCATTCAGATCGTAGAAAAACAGTTTGTTGTCTTTGAATCGATCCGAAAGTTTCAGGAACACATCGGCATAGGTTCGTCTTCCCGAGATCAGGAAAGAGGCTTTATCTTTTGCAATTGGCCCTTCCACGATCAGTTTGGATGAGATCAACCCGATTCCACCACCCACATTATAGCGTTTCTGGTTTCCGTCGTTCATTTTAATATCCAAAACAGAAGAGAGCCTTCCTCCGTAGTTTGCCGGCTGGTTTCCTTTAAACAACATCGCATCTTTGATCGCATCGGAATTGAAGGTAGAAAAGAACCCGAGCAAGTGGCTCGCATTATACACCGGCGCTTCGTCCAGCAAAATAAGGTTCTGGTCTGCTCCCCCTCCGCGCACGTAAAACCCGGAGCTTCCTTCCCCGGCATTTTTCACTCCCGGAATGAGCTGCATGGTTTTAATAAGGTCTTTTTCCCCGAAAATCACCGGGATTTTTGCAATTTCCTTTGGGTCGATTTTCTCTACTCCCATGAGCGGATCACGTACATTCGCGTCCGGGCGTTCCGTAGAAATAACCACTTCTTCCAATTCGGTCTCATCCTGTTCCGTCTTCAGTTGAAAATCCATCGACTGGGAAACCGACAAATCCACCTCTTTTTCTATCGTTAAGTAACCGGTTGCTGTTACCTGGATAGTATATTTTCCCGCTGGCAGCGTCAGTGAATAAAATCCGTATTCATTGGTCAGTGTTCCTATTTTCTGGTCTTTGACCCGGACAATTGCCCCGATAATCTCTTCTCCTTTCGACTGATCTTTGATCGTTCCACTCAAAGTGGCATTGGTCTGTCCAAAGGAAATGGACGTTATCAGAACAAATAAAATGTGTAATCCTACTCTCATTGTGGCTTTGTTGAGGTATAAAATTCGCATTTCTCTGCCAAAATCGATTAAAAAAATGGTAAGTGGTTGTCATTATTCGGTTAATGGTAAAAACGAAAAAGGTGATTTCGACTATGCGTAATCACCTTTTTAATTATCAATTAGCTTATTATCAAATGATTTAATTCAGCTCGCCTTTCATTTTTTCGGCATTTTCGGCCATTTTCAGTGCATCAATCATTTCCTGGATATCTCCGTTCATGAACACGCCCAGGTTGTACATCGTTTTGTTGATGCGGTGATCTGTAATCCGGCCCTGCGGATAGTTGTATGTACGTATTTTCGCCGAGCGGTCTCCTGTTGATACCAATGTTTTACGCTGAGCGGCACGTTCCTGGTGCACGCGGTCCAATTCTGCCTGGTACAAGCGGGAACGCAAAACCGAAATTGCTTTCTCCAGGTTTTTGTGCTGGGAACGTCCGTCCTGACATTCCACCACCACTCCTGTCGGGATGTGTGTCAAACGAATCGCAGATTCCGTTTTGTTGATGTGCTGACCTCCCGCACCCGATGCACGGAACGTATCTTTACGCACGTCGTTCATGTCGAGTTCAAAATCCACTTCCTCCGCTTCCGGCAACACAGCTACCGTGATTGCGGACGTGTGTACCCGCCCCTGGGATTCTGTTTCCGGAACACGCTGTACGCGGTGAACCCCGGATTCAAACTTCAACATTCCGTAAATTCCGGCACCGGAAATACTCATGGAAATCTCTTTGTATCCTTTCACGGAACCTTCCGATGAGTTAACGATTTCGTAATTCCACCCCATTTCCTTGAAGTACATCGTGTACATGCGGAAAATATCTTCTACGAAAATACACGCCTCATCCCCACCGGTTCCGGCACGAAGTTCGACAATCGCGTTTTTATCATCTTCCGGATCTTTCGGGATCAGAAGCACTTTAATTTCTTCTTCAATTTCCGGTCTTTTCTGCTCCAACTCGTCGATTTCCATCTTCGCCATTTCGCGCATTTCCGGATCGGTTTCCGTTTCAAGCAGTTCTTTCGAGCTTTTCAGGTTGTCCAGGATATTCTTGTATGCTTTATAGGCATTGTCAACCTCTTCCAGGTCGCGATATTCCTTGTTCAATTTCACATAACGATCCATATCCGAAATAATATCCGGGTCGGTGATCATTTTACCGACTTCTACAAATCGGAAGTGAATTGCTTCCAGTTTACTTAATAAATCCTGCATTTATTTTCTAATCTTTTAATTCTCTAATCTTATTCAAGCAGAAGACTTCAACTTTGCACTTTCCTTGCATCAAGCAAGATTGTTTTTTTCTTATCGCGAAGAAACAAAGAGCGCAAAGGTATTTGAAGCAGCTATTATCTATCCGTTGTAAACGAATGCTCCCACTTCCGAGCGAACAGTTACCTGTTTCCCGTCCATTTTTTCTACACGACCGATAATCTGAGCATCAATTCCGAACGATTTACTGATCTCGATGATCTGCTGTGCCTCGCTTTCCGGAAGGTAAATTTCCATGCGGTGTCCCATGTTGAACACTTTGTACATTTCTTTCCAGTCTGTTCCTGACTCTTCCTGGATCATTCGGAACAATGGCGGAATCGGGAACAAATTGTCTTTGATTACGTGAACGTTGTCTACGAAATGAAGCACTTTTGTTTGCGCTCCTCCCGAACAATGAACCATTCCGTGAATCGAAGCGCGGCACTTGTCCAGAATCGCTTTAATAACCGGAGCATACGTTCTCGTTGGAGAAAGCACCAGTTTTCCGGCATCTACCGGAACTCCATCTACGGCATCTGTCAGATTTTTCGAACCGGAATAAACCAATTCGGAAGGCACTGCAGCATCAAAGCTTTCCGGGTATTTTGCTGCCAATGTTTTGTTGAACACATCGTGGCGGGCAGAAGTCAATCCGTTTGACCCCATTCCTCCGTTGTATGCATCTTCATATGTTGCCTGGCCAAAGGAAGCCAAACCTACGATGACATCGCCACCCTGGATGGTATGATTCGAAATCACCTCGGAGCGCTTCATGCGGCAAACTACCGTTGAATCCACAATAATCGTACGTACCAGATCACCCACATCGGCAGTTTCTCCGCCTGTGGAATAAATTCCGATTCCCTGTCCGCGCAGTGTTTCAAGCAGTTCTTCTGTTCCGTTGATAATTGCAGCGATTACTTCTCCGGTAATCAAGTTCTTGTTTCGACCGATCGTGGAGGAAAGCAAAATATTCTCCGTTGCTCCAACACACAGCAGGTCATCGATGTTCATGATGAGCGCATCCTGTGCAATTCCTTTCCACACGGAAACATCGCCGGTTTCTTTCCAATACATATATGCCAGCGAGGATTTCGTACCCGCACCATCGGCGTGCATCACGATACAGTACTCTTCGTCTCCTGTCAAATAATCAGGGACTATTTTACAAAATGCTTTTGGGAACAAGCCTTTATCGACTTTTTTGATCGCGTTGTGAACTTCTTCCTTTCCAGCGGAAACACCTCGCAAATTGTATCGAACGTCTGACATATAAAAATTTGAAAACGCAAAGTTACAAAATTCAATTGAGAGCGCGGGACAGAACACAAAAAAGCCTTCGTCGGTCTGACGAAGGCTTTTCGTTATCTTTTCAGCTGCGATACTTTTTTTTTCATAGCTGCACTAACGTTTGCTATGTATCGCAAGCAGTGCTCTTTTTTTATAGCCGCACTAACGTTTGCTATGTATCGCAAGCAGTGCTTGCTCTTACCTTGCTTTTGGAAGCGGTTTGAAGATCAGGTAATCCGGATTCGCTGGCAACGCAGTATTTGCATCGAATTCCAGTGAAAGTACCTTCCCTTCTGTACGTCTGTTGAACTGTTGCAATTGCTCAAACAATACTTTGTTTGTTTTCTTGAACTTGTTCATGTACGCTTCTGTCAACGTGATCGTCTGTACTCCCGCCTGGATATTTCCTTCAGCATCTCTCGGCTCATTTTCATGGTAGCGTCCTCCGTACAGATAAACAACACGTGGCTCACGCTCTCCTTTTCCAACCGGAACGATACGACGCGGATCAACTCCTTTTTCTTCAACTAAGAATTTGTAACATGCTTTCGCACGGTTTTCAGAAAGAACCTGGTTGTAGACATCATTACCACGAGGGTCAGTATGTGAACTCAACTCCAATACCAATCCCGGGTTGTCAACCAACAAGTCGTATACGTACAACAAGGAGTCTTTGGAGTTAATCGTAGAGTCAACTAACAAGTCCCATTTTGCCAAAGGATAACGAACTTCCGGCAAACGGATTGGTTTCTTAACAGGGAATAATCCCATATCCAGTACGAAATCCTGGTTGTACACCAATAATTTTGTAGAGATAGATGCTCCTGTTTTGTTTTCGTAGTATCCTTCTTTGGAGATATTGATTTTGTATTCGGATTCTTCCTGGATGTAACGGTCACCGTTTGGTTTCTTATCCCAGAATACTGATCCGTCTTTTGAAGTCAAACCTTCCCATTTTTCGTTCGGGTTCGATCCGGTTACAACCACTTTTACCCCTTCGATTTTTGTTTGACGTGTTTTATCTGTCAGGTCAAATACATTCACTTTCAAAGAGAAAATGTTCGGAGGAAGTTCGTACATCCATAAATCCGGAACATTCTGATCACCTACGTTTCCTTTACGCTCAGAAGTAAAGTATCCTTTGCGGTCATCTACTTCAACCATGGCGTAATCGTTGAACTCAGAGTTGATCGGAGAACCGTAGTTTGTCGGTTTTTCCCACTGGTTTTTGTCTTTGATTTTCTCTGCGCGGAACATATCCAACCCTCCCATTCCAGGAAGACCGTCAGAAGCATAAATCAAGTCTCCGTTTTTCGCGAAGCTTGGGAACAATTCGTTTCCGGCTGTATTGACTTCCGGCCCCATGTTTACTGGAGTTGTCCAGGAATCAGATTTCTTATCGTAAGTCGTATACCACAAATCGTGACCTCCCTGTCCTCCTGGCAAATCAGAAGCAAAGATCAGGAATTTACCGTCGTCGCTTACACACGGGTGACCAACAGACAAGGTGTCATTTGGTTTCAATGGAAGTTTTTTCGGACGTTCCCATCCTTTTCCTCCTAATTCAGACATGTAGATATCACATCCCAGATTCTTTTTCTTTGTACTTGGACAACGTGTGAAGAACATGGTTTTTCCACGTGCATCGATACACAATGTACCTTCGCTGTCTTCTGTATTGATGCTGTCACCTACGATTGGTTTCGGCTCCAGCCAGTTTCCTTTTTTATCCAGTTCGGAAACGAAGATATCCATATATTTCTGGCAAGTCAGCGGATCTTTTGCTTTTCCTGCAATTCCAGGGCGTTCACTGGAAGAACCGAATGCAATCTTGGTATCTTTTTTATCTACGAACATCGGAGCCATATCTGTTCCTTCCATGTTCAATGCTTTCACATTCGAAACAGTGTGGCGTGTTCTGTTTTCTTTAAACTCTTCGTACATCTTGCAGGATGCTATTCCTACGTCCGCTCTCGGATCGTCCGGAACTAACGCTTTGTAAGCCTTATAGTTTTCCTGGGCTTTTTTCAAATCTCCCATTTGACGAAGCATATCTGCGTTGTATAACAAAACCAATGGCTCTTTCTGCTGAAATTTCAACAAGATGGCTTTTTCATACCATTCGTTTGCTCTTTTGAAATTATCGACGTTTCGGTAGCATTCAGCAGTTTTAAAAGCCATGTCTCCTTTTTGAGTAAGACCGGATTTAGACTTGCGTTTGATTTTGGAATAGGCCAACTCACATTTTGACGCTGCTTCGCAGTAATTTCCACTTCTAAACTGAGTATTTGCATCTTTGATTTGCTTTACCTGCCCGAAGGACAAGCTGGAAACAATCAAAAGTCCAGATAAAATAAGCGTTTTAACATTCATAGCAAGGTGCAATCTTTTTATATAAATACAGTGATAATCAACAATATACAGATTTAAAGGTATAGTTGTTCAGTTATCATGATTGCCGAAATTAAATTAAAATTTTGAATACGCACTATTTATCCGGGAAAAAAAAACGTCAAAAAGTGATTTTGTGATAAATTATTCAGTAACGTATCTCTCCCATTTATTCAGCAATTCCTGAAAACCTTGCGGCAATTCGGAATCAAACTGCATCCATTCGTGTGTCTTCGGATGTTGGAATCCTAACGATTTGGCATGCAATGCCTGTCCGGGGATCAACTCAAAACAATTATGAATGAACTGCTTGTATTTATCATGTGTTGTGCCTCTTACAATGCGGTCTCCGCCATATTCCAGGTCGTGAAACAGCGGATGTCCTTTCCATTTCAGATGGGTTCTGATCTGGTGGGTTCGCCCCGTTTCCAGCTTACATTCCACCAGGGTTACCAACCCAAAACGCTTCAATACTTTCACGTGTGTTACGGCATGTTTTCCATGGTCTCCCTCCGGAAAAACGGTCATAACCTTGCGGTTCTGAAACGAGCGTCCCAGGTTTCCTTCGATCCGCATATCTTCTTCCACGTCTCCCCAAACCAACGCATGATAGCGCCTTTCGGTGGTGCGGTCGTAAAATTGCTTCGCCAGGTTTGTCAGTGCATCTTCTGTTTTTGCCACCACCATGATTCCGGTTGTGTGCTTGTCCAGCCGGTGCACCAATCCGGGACGTCCGTAATAATCGGATTTTCGTTCCGGCAGATTGTCAAAATGATACACCAATGCATTGACCAATGTTCCGGTATAATTTCCATATCCGGGATGCACCACCATATCAGCCGGTTTGTTGATCACGATGAGCTGATCGTCCTCATAAATAATGTCGAGCGGAATATTCTGCGGAATCAGTTCGATTTCGCGTACCGGATAAGGCAACACAATTGCGACCTCATCCTTAGGCTTTACTTTGTAGTTCGATTTAACGGATTTCCCATTCACGACCACGCTCCCGTTACGGGCAGCGGATTGAATTTTATTCCGCGAGGTATTCGGAAGCCGGTCGATCAGATATTTATCTATTCGCACCAATTCCTGTCCCGGATCTACTTTAAAACGGTAATGTTCAAAAAGCTCCTCTTCCTCTTGCTCTACATCCCGACCAGGATCTTCATTCATCTCTTAACGGATAATTTTTATAACGTTTTGGGTATTGTTCAGTTTCAAAAAGTAGATTCCGTTCGGTGCGTCACTCAGGTCAAACTGCGCGTGCTCTGACGATACATTCAATACTGTTCTTCCCTGTGCATCCAATAATACAGCTCCCGGGAATGCTTCCTGTGATCTCCAGTCGATGTGAACCACACCGCTTGTCGGGTTCGGGTAAACTCCCCAGGAAATTTCTTTTCGCTGCTCATTTACAGATAAATCGAAATTATCGCTGGTTTCGAAAAGCGGACGCATCATCGGTACTCCGGGAGTAGATGAATTGGTCCAGGTAGTTCCTCCGTTCAGCGAGAAAAACAACTTATCAGAATGATCATTGTTTTTATCAAAACCTACATTCAACGGATCGGAGTCAATCTGACGCATTCCGACATAGAATGCACCGCCATCCAATGACAAACGGGTGTCTTTTAAAATGTAATCGGTAAAGATTCCTCTTCCGTCTTCATACTTCGGTGTTCTCGGGAAAAAGAACTGGTCTTCATACAAAACAGATCCTGGCACGCCGTTGTTATCTCCCCAAACGGTGAGCAGGAACAACTTGTTCGACAAATCTTTTACTGTCGGCACGAAACAAATCCGAACCCCAAGCAAAGTATCTGCCTGGTAAGGCTGGAATTTCAATGCCAATCGTCCCTGTACCTGTGAAATTCCGTATGCTGCTTCTGCAGAACCGTCATCGTAAGCGTATACATTTTCGAATACTTGTTGTGTATACGAAGAATCGTTCATGGAAAGGTTCGGGAACTGTGACCCCGCATTTCCAATAATATCAAATGTTTTGGTGTCAACAGCAGGTGTTGTGGAGAATGTATATCCTCCGGTGAAATTGTGCACACTTTCAACCACTGTTCTTGGCTCATAGTTGATTCCGTCTGACAAAAGTGAGGCTACCAGCGTAAAGGAGCCTTCGGTTGTTCCGTTGAAATTGACATTCACATTTCCGTTCATGTTATTTTCCTGGATATTGGAACCATTTCTTACGGTCACTTTCACCGCCGGGTTCATGTGAGTCGGGTTATTCACCCAATGTTCCCAGGGAACTTGCGTATACGTATCGATCAGTGAACCGATCGGGTACACAAAGGCAAAATCTTTAAATAACGTATCCTGATAACCACTTCCGGCTCTCAAATGCACGTAGTCGAGGTGAAATTCATCCAGCATCCCTGAAAGACCTCCGTAGTTTTTGAAGCGGATTTTGAACCCGTTATTGAAATAGGCTGCACTGGTAATTTTGATGTGGCCCACCTGGAAGTCATTTTGCGGACCGCCGCTGGTTGCCCAGATGTGATTCCAGCTGTTAGTTCCTTTATTGAAAAACTCCAGGATCAGTGAATCCTGTACTTCAGGCGCGTCTCCGAAACCTTGTCGCTGTACCAGGAAACTCAGGTAAATCGAATCATTTGGCGCAAAGGTCGACAAATCGATGGTTTTGGATGTCAAATAATCGGCATAACCGCTTTGTGTTGTTCCGATAGCATACGGATACCCGTTTTCGTCCAATCCGTCGAAAGTAGCCACTCCCAATGTCCACGGATTTACCGCATGGGTATAATTATGGTATACGGTTTTATCCGTCCAGTATTTTGCCTGGTCTACTTCATGAAAAAAGAAAACCAGCACCGAATCCTGCTTGATATCCGGGTTGCTGATGGCAATGGTATCGGGAGGTGTTCCCTGATCCAAATCTTCATAGATATTGTATGGCGGATATAACTGAATCGTCGAATACACGACCGGGTAGTTTTGGAAACTCGCCATTTTGATCGAAATCAACGGTAAATCCGTTTGTGTCTGAGTTCCTCCGGAAGTCGTGTATTTCTTGGTGGGATTACTTGAGAATACTTTGTCGTTTGTCAAAGGAACATCCGACAGGTCGGTCAGGTAATAGAACTTTTGTTCCGTCACTCCCGGATCTCCCGGCTGTGAGTTCATCAACGAAAATCTGGAATGCGAAAACTCATCCAAAATCGGCAGTGAAAGCGTGTCGAAAGAATAAACAAACGTACTATCAATACTCGTCGTTGCTTTTAAACGATAGGGTTTCCCTTCGCCTCTCTTAATCGCTCCGATGGGGCTGAGAACCTCCTGTCCGAACGAAAGAATACCAAAAGCAAGTACAAAAAAAGGAACTAAACTAAATCTCATGTTGTTTTGCATTTAGCTACCTTCTTTCAGCCGAAACCGTAATCGTTGTTCCTGGTGAAACGGTTACTCCTTCAAGATATTCCGGGCTTTGGGAATAAATAACAGCAGTGGTTGTATCAGCAGCGGTTGAACAGCCGTCGCACAGACCGACTAAAATATGTAGCGATATGCCACTTAAACGCGCTTTCGCCTCAGATATTGTCAATCCGTTCAAATCAATCAGTTCAACTGGCTGTGAAGCACTGTTTTGTCCCACAACCAATGTCACTACGCTTCCAACCGGGATTTTCGTTCCTTCCTTGATTTCACGTCCGTTGTATAACTGTCTCAATACCGCTCCGTTTGCTTCGCTGCTCGGAACATAATTCTTGCGGTATTTCAACCCCCTGTTTTTCAAAATGCTTTCTGCAATGCGCTCCGATTTATCGATCAGGCTCGGCATTTCAACCAAACGCGATTTTTTCGATACCTGTACACGGATTACACGACCAGACTTCACAGATACCAATGATTTGGAAGTCGGAAGCGGATCCTGTGACACAATCGTCCCGGTAGGCAATTCAGGTCTGTAAACGGAATCCAATACTTCCATTTTCAATTCCAGCGCTTCCAGCTTGGATTGCGCGCCCTCCGTTCTAAGACCAACCACATTCGGCACATCTATTTTTTCTCCGTGATTGGTATACTGATCCAGATAAAGTATCAGGATTCCGACCACCACGAAATAAGTCAGCACAATGAAGATAGTATGCTTCAAAAAGTGCTTACTCCAAACAAATGCTCTAAGCTTCTGTAAAAACTTCATAAATCGATTGTAAGTTGCAACAAATATAGAAAGAATGTTTCTGCGAGAATGCACCAAGAGATGAAGCTTTTAACAATCATTTCTGAAAACTTTTCCTCCGGATGCAGATGCACCGTTCAATTATCCGCTAATTTTGTGAAAAATACATGATATGAAGCGAGTTGGTTTGTTTTGCGGCGGATATTCTTCTGAGTTTGAAATCTCATTAAAAAGTGCTCAAACAATCCGGGATAATTTCCCGGACGGATACGAACCTGTGCTCATTCATGTAACGGAAAACGGGTGGTTCGTTCCTGTAAACGGAGAACAGTTTCCTTTTTCAATCGAAAGCATGAGCTATCGGATCCATGATACGGAACACACCATCGACATCGGTTTGGTGTACATCCACGGAAACCCGGGCGAAAACGGGAAAATCCAGGCTTTGCTCGACATGAAGGGAATTCCGTATGTGAACTCCAATGCCCTGGCTTCGGAATTGAGTTTCGATAAATGGTACTGTAACCAGTTTCTTTCCCGTTTCGGAATCCCGGTAGCCAAATCGCTTTTCCTCAAATCCCGCCACGAATTTACAGCCGAACACATTCTGAATGAATTGGGACTTCCTTGTTTTGTAAAACCTTCCGATTCCGGTTCCAGCTTTGGAATCAGTAAAGTTTCCGAAGCAGAAAACCTGCAGGCCGCGCTTGATAAAGCGTTTGAAGAAGGTGACACGGTGGTTATCGAATCGTTTTTGAAAGGAACCGAAGTGACCTGCGGAATTTACCGCTCACCTGCCGGCTTGGTCACGCTTCCGCTCACCGAGATCGTTTCCGACAATGATTTCTTCGATTATGAAGCCAAATACCTGGGACAATCGCAGGAAATCACTCCGGCACGTATTCCGGATGCTATTCGCGACATCGTATGGGAGCGCACAAAAGAAATTTACACCTTACTGCAGTTGCGTTCTATTGCACGCGTTGATTTCATGGTGGTGAATGACATTCCACATGTAATCGAGGTAAATACTACTCCTGGGTTCTCACCGGCAAGTTTGGTTCCGCAAATGCTGGCTGAAGCAGGTACTCCTATCAAAGATTTCTGGACGCAGATTTTTGAAGTGGAGCTGAAATAGACCGGTTTTTATTTCTTTCATTTCCCACGAAGCCCGCAAAAGGATCGCTGTAGATTTAAAACACGCAACGATCACCAGGTGATTGTTGTGTCCTATGTCGTTTTAATGTGCCAGTGTGATCGAAACGGAGTGTTCTAAATCGCGTTTATTTCATTCTGAATCCCTTGCTATGACTGACCAGTATGCAATATCGCGAACACACAACCAAACGCATAAAAACTGAAAAAGGGTACAATCCAAATAGTACCCTTTTCCAAACCTAAAACCCAATTTACCAAACCAATCAGAGAGATTTCTGATTTATACTTGACACCCATATGATGAGCGTATTTTTAAATGGTTGGAAAAAAAGATAAAAAAAAATTAAAATTTATTCTACGCAGTGACACGGAGGATCAAAATACCACTTTACCTGCGGCATAGACTCTTCCCATTTCTGCTGAAAATGAGGGCCTAACATAATCGAACGCATATCCACTACTTCTAATTTTTTCAGGTTTAAAATTTCTTCAGGAAGTGCATTAATCGGGTTATCCCAGATATCGAGCATCTTCAAATCTGCCAAATATCCGATACAAGCCGGAAGCGAGCTGATTCGATTCCGTGCCAGGTGCAATTTTTGCAATTTCGGCAGTTGACAAATCACAATCGGAGCCGCATCAATATTATTTTTGGTCGCATCCAGGATTTTCAGCAATTTGAATCCTCCCATTTCCAAAGGAAGTTCCTTCAATTTGTTTTTGGAAATATTCAGGTACTTCAGGTTCTTAAATGCATACAGTTTTTCCGGGATTTTTTCCCACTTCAATTTCGATGCATCCAACGCAAAAATGGTATCGGGATTGGCTTTTTGAACTTCCTCCCAGCGATAAATTTTCAGGGTATCCTGTTGAGCCAGCAGTACGCTAGACCAGTGTAGAAAGATAATTGCGAGCAGTAATTTCATCCAGCTGAATTTGATTCTTTAAGTCTTCTATGTTCTCAAAACGTTTTTCGTCACGAATATGTTGCATGACCTCCACTTTCATCCGTTGCCCATAGATTTCTTCCTGGAAATCAAACAGGTGAATTTCGATCGTTACCTGTCCGTTATTCGCAACCGTAGGGCGGGTTCCCACATTCATCACGCCGGATAACACGCGATCTCCCAAATACGCTTTAGCTACATACACCCCATTTTTCGGAACAATTTTATCCGGGTTTTCCAAATCGATATTTGCAGTCGGAAAACCGATGGTTCTGCCGATCTGTTGTCCTTTCACGATGTTTCCTTCCAATACAAACGGAGTTCCCAATAAGGTTGCCGCGTATGCCACATTTCCTTCCAAAATGGCGTTCCGGATTTTAGTAGAACTGATTGTCGTTTCTTCAACGGAAATCGCAGGAAGTTGAAAGACATTGAAATGATAAACCTCCCCCAATTCCTGGAGCTCCTGGAACGATCCCTCCCGATTTTTTCCGAAATGGTGGTCGTGGCCGATGTGCATTTCACTCACTCCAATCTGGTTCACCAGCACATCCCGCACAAATTCCATGGCTGAAAGCCGCGAAAATTCTTTGGTAAAAGGAAATAAAATAACCGTATCAAGTCCCAGTTCTTCAAGTTTTTCGAGCTTTTCCTCAACGGTATCAATCAATTTCACCGAATAGCTTTCCGGGTAAAGCACCTTCCTCGGATGCGGTTCGAAAGTAAACAAAACCGATTCCTTACCTTCGCTCTTTGCTTTTTCAATCAATGAACGAATAATCTCCTGATGCCCCAAATGAACGCCATCATACGTTCCCAAAGTCAGGATTGGGCTATTAAACTTTATTTCAGGAGTCAATTGACGGACGATACGCATAATACAAATGTAGTCAAACAAAAAAAGACTACAATTACTGCAGCCTTTTTTACTTAAATATTCATTCACTTAGCGGATCAACTGGATATTTCCCTGTCCTTTTAAGATCGTTCCGTTAATTCCTTCTGCTTCGTACTGGAAAAAATACACTCCTTCCGAAGCCTGGTTTCCGTTGACGGTTCCGTCCCAGAAGCCCTGTACATCGTCATACTGATGCATCTTCTCGCCCCAGCGGTTCAAAATGGTAACCCGCATGGATTTCACATTGTCTGCCGTGATAAAAAACGTATCGTTGTTGTGATCACCATTCGGCGTGAAAATATTCGGAACAATGACTTCCGGATCGGCAAAAGGAAGTACTTCGATTTTGAGCGTATCGGTATCGGTACATACTCCGTTCATAGCCGTGAGCACCACAATATATTCTCCCGGATTACTGTATGCGACCTGTTGTCCGGCAGTTGTTTGCGCATCGTATTCCAGTCCGTTTCCGAAATCCCAGTGATAAGAACCCGCCGTGCCCGAGTTATTCTCAAAATTGACGGTCAGCACCGGGTTTCCGGTCGTTACATCCGAAGAAAGACTGGAAACCGGATACGGAACAACCGTTACAATTACCTGATCCGTATTCTGACAACCATTCGCATCCACTCCGGTCACGGTATAGGTCTGCGTAGATGATGGAACGAAAGAAACTCCGTTCGTCACACCATTTGTCCAGGTGTAGGTTTGTGCTCCGGAACCGGATAAGGTGACTGTCGTTCCAAAACAAAGCGACTGATCTGCTCCTGCATTCACATTCGGAAGCGGGTTCACCGTTACCACCACCTGATCCGTTCCCTGACAGCCGGTTAATGAAGTTCCAGTAACAGTATAGGTTTGGGTTGTCCCCGGAACAAAGGAAACACCATTGACTACGCCGTTTGTCCAGGTATAGCTTTGCGCCCCACTCGCAGTTAAGGTAACCGAAGCTCCCTGGCAAAGGGCCTGATCTGCTCCTGCATTGACTACCGGCGCAGGATTGACAGTCACCAACACCTGGTCGGTATTTTGACAGCCATTCGCATCCGTTCCGGTACAAATATAAATTCCCGTCGCCAAAGGCGTAAACGGCACATTATCCACTCCTCCGTTATTCCAGGCATATGTTTGTGCTCCGGAACCAGACAGGGTAACACTCGTTCCCGCACAAACCGTTTGAGGCAAACCGGCTTCTACAACCGGAAGCGGATAAACGGTCACTGTTACCTGGTCTGTTCCCTGACAGCCGTTCGCGTCTGTTCCGGTAACGGTATACGTTTGTGTTAAACCAGGCGTAAATGATGTTCCGTTGTTTACACTGTTGTCCCAACTGTAATTTTGCGCACCCGAACCAGCGAGTGTAACCACATCTCCCAGGCAGACCGACTGATCAATACCCGCACTTACTGTCGGTAATGAATTCACGGTTACAACCACTTGCGCCGTATTCTGACAACCGTTCGCATCGGTTCCGGTAACAGTATAGGTTTGAGTGGATGCCGGAATAAATGAAACACCATCCGTTACGCTGTTGTCCCAACTGTAGTTTTGCGCTCCGGAGCCGGACAAGGTCACGGAAGTTCCCTGACATACTGCCTGGTTGTTTCCACCACTTACAGCCGGAAGCGCATTGACGGTCACGGTCGTTGTGGACGTACAGACTGAACCATTATCCGTCACCGTTACCTCGAAGGTATATGTTCCTGGTGTAGATGGAATCGGAACCGCAGTCGGGTTTTGCACATTGGATGTGAAACCGTTTGGCCCTGTCCAGGAATAGGTGGCATTTGCGATGGTCGTAGCAAACAGGTTGACCGTACTTGTTCCGGCACAGACCGCTCCACTGTTTGAAGCGGTGACAGTACATCCGCACGGATTGACGACAATCGTAGCCGTGGCCGTAGTAGACGACGGACAGAGTGGATTTCCCGTTGCAGAATTGACCGTATAGGTATATGTTCCAGGAGTAGACGGTGGAGTTGCCGTAACAGTCGTTCCGGTCGTACCGCTCAAATTCGGCGACGCAGTCCAGGTATAAGTTCCATTCCCGCCACTTGCCGTAAGGCTCACAGATTCTCCGACACAGATACTTGAATTCACCGGGCTGATATCTACCGGAATAGCAACTCCTGTATTTGCAGCAAACGTATAATCACAAACATCTCCCGCAAACCCATCAATCATGATGTAGTAGGTATTTCCAGGTGTTAACCCGGAGGCAGAAACCGTTTGTGAGTTCGCCGAAGGCGCTAACTGGCTGCAATAATAGGATGTCACTGTTCCCGAACAGTTATTGGCGGAGAAGATCATGATCTGGATTCCGTCTCCGTATGTGGAGTTAAACACCCAGACATTGAATGAAATGGATGTGGAAGAAGCAACAAATTTCAGGAAAGAGTTGTTCTCAATGGAACCACAGAATTCACCGGTCAATCCGCAATCAAACAATCCGAGGAAACCACAAGACTGACTCCAGGTATTGACCGTATAAGCCGATGAGGTATTTCCGCAATAACCGTTTAATTCACAGATGGGTGTTGCCAGCGCACACGTGTTTCCGGCAGCAGGATTTGTCCCGCATGGAGGTTGGGCATAACCGACCGAACTCAAAAGTACAGCCAGCATGAATAAAATCTTTTTCATTGCTACTGATTTTTGCGGTTCTTGATATAAGCCAGTATGGCTTTGTTCTTGTCGGTAGGTTCGACCCTTGCTTTGTAGGTGAAATGTTCCCGGAGCTTGTAAAGCTCCTGATCCGAACATCTGTCTATCAGATCATAAACAACGTTTAAAGGTTGTGTTTTCGATTGCTCGGAAACATACATGTAATCAATTCGTACCTGATTGGGTTGTTTGCTTGTTCCATCCTGGGAAAAAGCCGGGAAAGCAAGCACAAGCAAAAGCAATTGCAGGCTAACAATTCTTTTCATAGTAGTAGTATTAGTTTCAGTTAGCAGGTGTCTAGTACCTTTCAGCACTAAACACCTGTATAACAAAGTAGTAACATTTCAAACTTAGAGATAATCCTTTAAAACAACTAATTTCTTAAAATCCTTAACGAAAAAGAAACAAATTGTTTTGAATTACAACATTTTCAGGATGTTATCTCAATAATTGAATATCACCTTGCCCGGTTTGTGTTGTACCGTCCAAACCGGTTGCAGTATATTTATAGAAGTAAACTCCGTCTTCTGCCATATTTCCATTCAATCTTCCATCCCAGTATCCGTTCAGATCTGTGATGCGCGCCATAAAGTTCCCCCATCGGTTCACAATGACCAAATCAATGGAAACTGCATTCTCCAGTCGCACGAAGAACACATCGTTATTCTTATCACCATTCGGTGTAAAGATGTTCGGAATAACCACTTGCAACGGTTCGTATGGCAATACCACAACCTGCAGCTGCGCCGTGTCCTGACAGATTCCGTTACCAGCCGTAAGTACAACCGTGTATGTTCCCGGGGAATTATACGTTGAGCCTGGTGTCAGCGAAATATTGTTTGTCTGCTGATTACTTCCGTTTCCGAAGTCATAATAATAGGTATTCGCATTCTGGCTTGAGTTCGTAAACTGCACCGTCAATCCCGGATAACCACTTGTAGGTGAAGAAGCACCCAGAACTGCCGTCGGAACCGGAACAACCGTTACAATAATCGTATCTGTATTCTGACAACCAAAAGCATCCGTTCCGGTAACCACATAGGTGTTCACTCCCAAAGACGGAGTAAAGCTCACTCCATTCGAGATTCCGCCGTTCCAACTGTATGAAGTTCCTCCAGATCCTGACAAAGAAACCGAAGTCCCCAAACAAATCGTCTGATCACTTCCCGCTCCGATGTTCGGATCCTGATGAATCGTTACCACTATTGAAGCACTCGCTGTACAATTGTTTCCATCCGTTGCCGTAACCTGATAAGTGGTCGTTGAAGCCGGACTCACCGTATTGGTTTGACCGTTCGGCAGGGAATTACTCCAGGAATAAACAAATGATCCTGCTCCTCCTGACGCCGAAGCCGTCATCGTTACCGAACCACCGGCACATGCCGATAATGGTGTATTGGTCGTAACCGTAATCGCTGTAGGTTCTGTAATGGTTACCGAAACGGTATCGTGACAGTTATTTCCGGAAGTGACTACATAATCGTAAGTTCCGGCTGCCAATCCGGTAAATGTATTGGATGTCTGGGACGGACCTCCAACCAATGAATAGGTATAAGGTGACGGTGCTCCCGTTCCGCCCAGCTGCACTGACCCATCGCTCAGTCCGTGACAGGAAACATTTTCGTTATCGATCAGCAAAGCCGTCAGGTTGTTGACTGAACCAACCGTTCCAGAAGCGGTCGCAGAACATCCGTTGGCATCTGTTGCCTGAATGGTATACGTTCCGGCTGCCAGGTTATTAAATACCGTTCCGGTTTGCTGCGCACCTCCGTTCAATGAATAATTCAATGTTCCCGTTCCTCCTGATCCCGAAACGGTCATGCTTCCGTCCGATCCGGAACAACTTGCATTCGTAGAAGAAACATAGGAAACGGTCACTGGAGATGGCTCCGTAATCGTTACCGATTGCGAATCGGTACATCCGCCGGCATCCGTTACCTGAATCACATACGTCCCGGCAGCTAATCCGGAATACGTTCCGCTGGTTTGATTATTTCCGCTGTTTAAAGTATAACTATATGGTGCTGTTCCTCCTGAGACACTGGTAACAGCCGATCCATTCGAACCGCCGTTACAGGTAACGTTTGTGGAACTTGCCAATGTCAGATCGATGGATGAAGTTTGTGTTACAGTTACAGAAATACTTCCCTGGCATCCGTTGCCATCCTGGACGAGAACAGTATATGTTCCCGCAGCAAGTCCGCTGAAAACGCCACTCGACTGCCAGGTCGCGCCATTATCGATCGAATATTGATAATTTCCGGCACCACCACTTCCCTGGACTTCGAAACTACCGGTATTCCCGGTACAAGAGGTCGGGTTTGTTGCAATTTGGTTTGCGGACGGAGTAGACGGATCCGGCGATACAAGTACGTCATCTGTTTTGACAATCGTTGTTCCGTCACAGGCGGTATACGTCACCTGCGCGGTATAAGTCGTTGGTGCGGTCGGGCAAACGGTCACTGTATTTCCCGTTCCGACACTGTTTGTTCCCTGGAACCATTCAACCGAATAGATCGGTGCTCCATCCGGAGTAAAGCGCCATGCTTCAGGCGTTGTTACTGTCCATGCCGGTGTAGCGTTTCTGTTCGGAGCGACAATTCCCGCTGTTCCTGCAGGATTCTGGATTCCTACGATTCCATATCCCTGCTGCCAGGTTGAACACGTTGCTTTATTATTCACGTACACGTCGATCACATTCGTTGTTTCATACAACACCATCATGTGCGTACTACGCAAACTGGTACAGCTGTAGTGTGCCAACTGGTAATAAGACACGACGAAAATCCGGCAGGGAGCCGTTCCGAGTACATACCATTTGACCGTACCTGCCACAGAAGGGTCAATATCGTGCAAAACACCGAACACATCTCCGTAAACCCTCAACGCTGTCGACGGACAGTTACCCGGATAAGCATAGGGTTGATCCGGAGTCGTGGTGGAAACGTAATTTCCGAACTTAATTGATCCGTTTGATCCGATCTTACAAGTCGTGTAAGTCTGTCCGTAATAACAGAAATTAAATGGAAGTGTAATGAGCGAACTCCAGACATCATCCGTATTGACCGAAACGGCCGTACCACCAGATTGGTTATACGCAATCGGGGGGTTGTGCGGAATAGATGAAACAGCATAAGTAGTAGTTGCTCCGGAATGCAGGGGTATTGCATTCAACGTGGCACAGGGTTGGTTACAGGTCAGTGTCTGATCTGCTCCGGCGTCGATACTCGGACAGCCGGGAAACTGTGCACGCGCAAACGTGAAAACTGATAGGATGCCTATCAGCGTAGTAGTAAGTTTCATATTTAAGTCTATAATGTAACGATAAGTAAAACGTACCTCGTTGAAAAAGGTTGCACTAAGCTACAAAATTCCGTTCACAAGTTTTATAGCAAAATAATTGCACCAATACCATAAATGTGGTATTTTTGTCAACGAAATACAGCTTTATTTAAAATTAATCTAAATAAAGAGCAACATACTTGTCATGATTACAGTAACAGAACAAGCTAAAAAACAAGCCATTCGCTTGATGGAAGACGAAGGAAAAGCAGGTTATTTCATTCGTGTTGGCGTTGAAGGAGGAGGCTGCTCCGGTTTGATGTACCAACTCAAATTCGACAACGAAGAAAAAGCTGACGATAAAGTTTTTGAAGACAACGGAATCAAAGTGGTTGTCGATAAAAAAAGCTTTCTATACCTGGTAGGAACGGTCCTGGATTTTTCAGGAGGACTGAACGGTAAAGGATTCGTTTTTTCGAATCCGAATGCGGGAAGAACATGCGGCTGCGGTGAATCCTTCTCATTATAAATATTACAAACTTAGATGGGTTATACAGAAAACGACTTAGCGAAAGATTTAGAAAATTCGGAATATAAATTCGGATTCACAACAGATATCGAATCGGACAGAGCTCCGCTTGGATTGAACGAAGAGATCATCCGGTTTATTTCAGCTAAGAAAAATGAGCCGGAATGGCTGTTAGAGTACCGTTTGAAGTGCTACAAAATCTGGTCTGAAATGACGGAGCCTTCCTGGGCACACATTTCGTACCCGAAGCCTGATTTCCAGGCTATCTCCTATTACGCCGCTCCCAAGCAAACTAAAAAATATGAGAGCTGGGACGACGTAGATCCTGAAATGAAAGAAACCATGGCAAAACTGGGGATTTCATTGGAAGAGCAGCAGCGTCTTACAGGTGTTGCAGTGGATTTTGTCATGGATTCTGTTTCTGTGGCGACCAGCTTTAAATCAAAATTGAAAGAACTCGGAATCATTTTCTGCTCCTTTTCCGAAGCAGTTCAGGAACACCCGGAACTGGTTCAGCAATATATGGGGTCAGTGGTTCCTCCAACAGATAACTTCTACGCCGCATTGAATTCGGCGGTGTTTACAGACGGATCTTTCTGCTACATTCCGAAAGGAGTGCGTTGTCCGATGGAACTTTCAACCTATTTCCGCATCAACGAAGCCAATACCGGACAGTTCGAACGTACGCTGGTAATCGCTGATGAAGGTTCTTACGTTTCATACCTCGAAGGTTGTACGGCTCCTCAGCGCGATGAAAACCAATTGCACGCCGCTGTGGTAGAACTCGTTGCTTTGAAAGATGCCGAAATCAAATACTCAACTGTTCAGAACTGGTATCCGGGAGACAAAAACGGAGACGGTGGTGTTTTCAATTTCGTAACAAAACGCGGAATCTGTGAAACCAACGCGAAGATTTCCTGGACTCAGGTTGAAACAGGATCTGCGGTAACGTGGAAATATCCTTCCTGTATTTTGAAGGGAGATAATTCCGTAGGTGAATTCTACTCTGTTGCAGTAACGAACAATTTCCAGCAGGCAGATACGGGAACCAAAATGATCCACCTTGGAAAAAATACCAAGAGCACGATTATTTCCAAGGGAATTTCAGCAGGTAAATCCCACAATTCTTACCGCGGACTGGTTCAAATTCATAAAAATGCACACAATGCCCGCAACTTCTCTCAGTGCGACTCTTTGTTGATGACTGATGAGTGTGGTGCACATACGTTCCCATACATTGAATGTAAAAACCCAAGTGCCAAAATTGAGCACGAGGCTACGACATCCAAAATCGGGGAAGACCAGATTTTCTACTGTCTGCAACGAGGAATCTCCGAAGAGAAAGCAATCAGTTTGATTGTAAACGGATATTGTAAAGAAGTATTGAATCAGCTTCCGATGGAATTTGCAGTGGAAGCACAGAAATTACTGACAATTAGCTTAGAAGGGTCGGTAGGATAGATGTTTAATCGGGGAAAGTCCTCCCCCTTTGTCCCCCTCCAAAGGGGGAATCTGAATCGCCTCCTTCCTTGAGGGAGGATTGAGGAGGGTGGCAAAACAAGAATAAGATGTTAAAGATTAAAAATTTACACGCGTCGATTGACGGAAAAGAAATTCTGAAAGGATTGAACCTGGAAGTAAAAGCAGGAGAAGTACATGCAATCATGGGGCCGAACGGTGCCGGAAAAAGTACTTTGGCGAGTGTTTTGGCAGGTCGTGAAGAATACGAGATCACAGAAGGTTCCGTTGATTTTGACGGGACGGATTTGCTGGAAATGGCAACGGAAGACCGCGCAAGAGAAGGTTTGTTTTTGGCATTCCAGTACCCGGTTGAAATTCCGGGAGTTTCCAACGTGAATTTCCTGCGCACTGCGTTGAATGAAATCCGTGAATATCGTGGTCAGGAAGCAATCTCTGCAAAAGATTTCATGGCGCTTGTAAAAGAAAAATCCGCGATCGTGGAACTGGACGCAAAACTAGCTTCCCGCTCCGTAAACGAAGGATTCTCCGGAGGAGAGAAAAAACGCAACGAGATTTTCCAAATGGCGATGCTTGAGCCGAAACTTTCCATCCTGGATGAGACGGATTCCGGGTTGGATATCGACGCACTCCGCATCGTTGCAAACGGTGTAAATACATTGAAATCCGACAAAAACGCAACGGTTGTGATTACACACTACCAACGTTTACTTGATTATATCGTTCCGGACTTTGTTCACGTATTGTACAACGGACAAATCGTGAAATCAGGGCCGAAAGAACTGGCTTTGGAGCTGGAAGAAAAAGGTTACGACTGGATTAAAGCGGAATTTGCTCATTAATAATCGGATTCACAGATGCAAATTATTGAAAAAGAATCGGCAGCAAGCGTGAACTGGCAGTTAAACGGATCCTTTGTTTTGAATCCGGAATTGCGCCGGAAAGCACTTGAAGTGCTGGATCAAACTCCGTTTCCGACTACCAAAACCGAAGCGTGGAAATACACGCGTGTTGCCAAAATCAAAAACAGTTCCTTAGCAATCCAGGAGAACCCGGTTGCTGTTGACGGACATGTTGCTTTGGATGAAAATTCACTCCGCTACGTGTTTGTAAACGGGCATTTTTCGGCGGATCTTTCTTCCAAAACATACCCGGAAGGATTGAAAATCGAAGCACTTTCTCAAATGGATCCGCAGGAAACGGTTATTTTCGGAACGGATATTCCATTGGAAGGAGAAGTTTTTTCGTCCATCAACACGGCATACGCAACAGACGGATTGTACGTACACGTTTCTGCTAAAATGCAGATCGAACCGACAATTGAAATCATCCAGGTAAATACCGGAACGAATGTACTTTCCAACCTGCGCCACGTATTGGTTGGAGAAGCATTTTCAGAAGTGCGTTTTGTACAGCGTTCGATTTCTGTAAACGGTTCTGAAAACTTCACCAACGTGATTTCTGAAATCCGTCTTGGGAAGAATGCAAAACTGACTGTAGACAAACTCCAGGAGGAAAGCGAATCGTGTTTCCAAATTTCGGGAGAACTCGTGAGTCAGCAGCAAGATTCAAACTTTACGATTAATACTGTTACCCTGAACGGGGCATTGGTTCGCAACAACCTGACGATTGAAGTAGACGGGCAAAATTGCGAAACACACCTCAACGGAGCTTACATCCTGAACGGAACACAGCACGTAGACAATCACACGATTGTAGACCACAAAGTGGCAAACTGCGAGTCGAATGAATTGTACAAAGGAGTAATCGACGGAAAAGCAACGGCGGTATTCAACGGAAAAGTATACGTGCGTAAAGACGCACAGAAAATCAACGCATTCCAGTCAAACGGAAACGTTTTATTGAGCGATGATGCAACCATCAACAGCAAACCGGAATTGGAAATTTATGCTGACGATGTAAAATGTTCACACGGCTCCACTACCGGGCAATTGGATGAAGACGCTGTTTTCTACCTGCGTGCCCGAGGATTGAGCGAAGCAAGTGCACGCCAGTTGATGGTAGGTGCATTTGTGGAAGACGTGTTGCAGAAAATTGAAAATGAATCTGTAACAAATCGCATTCATTCCATTTTAAAAGAACGGTTCAATTGGGTTATCGAATAATCCAATCCTTAATAATTCACAGGAATGAAAAATCCATCCGTCAACTGACAGATGGATTTTTTTGGTTCTATTCTATTCACAAATAACCCTATTCAGGTTTTCTTTTCATGGAATTCAGTGCCGGCGTTTGCTGACCTTTTGATGCCGGTTCATGCTCGTTGGAAACCGGTAGGGTTTGAACGTTTACCACTTTCTGTGTAGAAACCGGCACCAACGAATCTGAAACAGGCTCCTGCTTTGCCGGTGTCTCTACCGGAACCGGAGTTGCTGCTTTTTTCAGGCTTGAAGCTTGCTGCTGGGAAAATACGGTCATTGAGCACAAACTCAACCCGCTGATAAACAAAAATCGTTTCATGATTCACCGGTATTAGTTGAGTATCATAATAGTCATTTCCCCCGGGTTTACATCCGTTGTAGGATTCCCTCCGATGGTCACCACAGATGTTCCGGAAGACCGGCTTGTTCTCAAATCAATGGTATGTGTTCCTGCCGGCAGCGTCACCATTGTATTCAGTGCTCCTACACCCAAACCGGTGGTTGCAGAAGTATTTGTTATAAACATCCGGTTCCATCCCCCGCTTGCCAGAGGAGCTCCATCCACGTTTATCACAAAATCCACTGTCGAATACCCGGTTGTTGTCAACGTTGTATTCAATGCTCCGATACTTACCCAAATAGCCACCGATGAAGAATTTGCCAGAGTAAATGTCTGAGTCATTCCGGGCTGGATAGTTAGCGCAGTAGTGTTCACCCCTGTTCTTGCAGCAGAACTGTATACATGATATTTATTGATGACTCCGGATGGACCTTGCGGGCCGGTTGCACCAGTAGCTCCCGTAGCTCCAGCAGGACCTGTAGCGCCGGTTGCTCCGGCTGGGCCTGCGGGACCTTGTGGGCCTACCGCTCCATCAACACCATTTGTGCCTGCAGGACCAGCGGGACCCTGAGGGCCTGTGGCTCCATCTGCACCTGCCGGACCTTGCGGGCCAGCAGGACCTTGTGGACCTACCGCTCCGTCAGCACCATTTGCTCCGGCAGGACCAGCAGGACCTTGTGGGCCAGCGGGGCCTGTAGCTCCCGTAGCACCTGCCGGACCAGCGGGACCCGTTGCGCCAGCAGGACCTGTAGCACCGGTTGCTCCGGCTGGGCCTGCGGGACCTTGTGGGCCTTGAGGGCCGGTTGCTCCGCCACTACACAAGTTTTGCCAGGCTCCAGCAGTTGTTTCATAAAAGAAAAAGCAGTTTACATCAATATCATATACCAGCAATCCTTCGGTCGGAGCGGCAATAGCAGTCCGCTGAGCCGTTGTCATCCGCGGGACTAAAACCCCCTGACTGGTAGATTGCATTTCTAAAATGGCATTCGGGTTTGGAGTAGTGGTCCCGATTCCAACGTTGTTTTGTGCATAAGCCCCATTCAATCCGAAAATCAAGATGAACGCAGCGAGTAAGTTCTGTTTTTGTTGCATGATACTTTTTGATTAGTTTCTGATAACCGTTACGTTACCTTGATAGTTGTATTCTTTAGAAGCAGAAGATGCCCGCAGTTTGTAAAAATAAACTCCGTCATCCACAGGCTGCCCGTTTGATTTCCCGTCCCAAACCACTGCCGGATCGCTGGATGTGAAAACAGTATTTCCCCAGCGGTTGACAATAACCAGGTCGTATGATTTGATTCCTGCAGTTTTAATCAGGAAAAAGTCGTTGGTTCCGTCGTTATTCGGTGTAATAATGTTCGGAACAACAATATCACGGAAAATCTCGATCGTCTGAACTGCTGTTCCCGAGCAACCGTTGTTATTGGTCACGATTAAGATTACCTGGTACGATTCCGCTCCATCTTCATAGGTATGCGCCGGGTTCTGGCTGGAAGAACCGTTTCCATCTCCGAAAAACCAGTTCCAGGAAACAGATCCCGGAGTTTGATCCGTGAAACTATAACTCGTACCATCTTCGGTATAAGTAAACTGGGCATTCGGTGATGGATTCACTGTCGGTGTGCAATTTCCCGGCTGCGAGCTGCATCCGTTTGTTCCCTGGTCGATCACAGTCACCTGCCCCGTTCCTGTAGTCCAGTCTACTGTTACACTGGAAGTTCCCTGCCCGCCGGTGATTGTTCCGCTTGAAGGAAATGTCCATTGGAAGTTTCCGGATCCTCCTGTTACCGAGAAAACGTTGTTCGAAGAGTTTTCACAGACTGTCGGGCAATTCAAGGTTGGAGGCCCCGGCTTAACAGTCGATAAAATATACGGTTCGCCCGGGTTTGCAAAATTCCAACCGGATTTCGTTCTGGTCGTAAATCCGCCGTTTACAGCGGTTGACGTTGCTGCCATGTCATTCCAATTCGTGCTGGCCGTTCTCCAATGTGCCATTCCCGTCCAGTCGCCGTCATCTGCGATTACGTAAAACATCCGAACATCTGTCGGTGCCGAACCGATCACCCGCTGAATGGAATGGTAATACGCCGGGTTCAGCGCACACATGTTTCCATCAGTCTGAGTGCGGTTAAATGCATCGTTATTCGCATCGTAATTATTGAAACGCACCACGTACTGGGAAGCTTCGTTCGTTTGCGGAGTCAGTTCGATTGGTCTGAAACGCAGTGTTCCGTTGCTGGAACCAGTCGGGAACATATAGGTTCCTGTTGAGTTTGTTGCACGCGATAAGGTTCCGGGCTGCAAACTGCTTACAAAGCCTTCCGCACCAAATGTATTGGTGTACGTCACCGCCCCAACCGCCGGATTGAGTACTGAAAAAACGTTGGTTTGTGTTTCCAGTTCGCGCGAGTTGATCTGCAGAATGCCCGTTAGTCCGGTAGCGGCATTGACTCCCTGCAAGGTCTTTTTACGGTTGTTCCCCACTCCTGTTCCGGTCAGAATCAGGTTATTGAAAGTTGTTGAGATTCCGTTCGTGGAAGTAATGAATTGTTGTGTGTTCCCGAAAAGCGTTACCGTTGAAGTTCCGGCGTTAAACGTTCCGTTATTAATCCAATCCTGCTCAACAAGATAAGCCCCGTTTCCGCCTGCTGTTGCGTTTGTTCCGATTCGGAAGGTTCCCGGGATGGGGAATGTAGAGTTTTTGGTGATCGTTACTGTTCCCTGGTTTGTCAGCGTAGTCGATTGAGCCAATTCTACTCCGCCGTTTACCTGGACAAGCGCGCCGGCAGTCATGGAAAGAACAGCTCCATTTGAGTAGAAAATTTGTCCGAACGAACAACATGCGCAGCACAGAGTCAGTAGTCCACCTAGTAGTAGTTTCATACGGTTTCAGTATTAATGTAAAGCAAATATAAATTAACTCTTTGAAAAGTAAACGTTATAATTTAAAAAATAGTTGCTTACATCACTGATTTTACCGGAGTTAGGTGAATCCCTAAACAATTTTGTGAAATTAACTCAATGTAAAGTTGATATTCAAAAACTCAGGTTAAATAATCCTACTTTTCAATTGAAAATCAGAAGGTTTCACCTTTTTCATACAGGGGAATACTCAAAAAGAGCTCAAAGGGGCGAAAATGCTCACATTTAATCGGATTTTGGAGGGTTCATTCGTTGAAAATCCCTACCAGCAGCATCGGATTCCGGAGAGGATGAATAATTATTCAAAACAATTAAAACACAACGATTACTTTTGCAGTATGGAAGAGCGTTTGGATAAATTATTGGTTGACCGCGGGCTGGTCACTTCACGAACCAGAGGGGAAGAACTGATCAAGAACGGAGACGTACTCGTGAATGGAATTTCGGTTGAAAAACCGGGAAAGAAAATCCCGCTGGATGCCAAGATTTTACTTCTGAATGAAGAATTGACCTGGGTTTCCCGTGGAGCATTGAAACTCTTGAAAGCGATCGATCATTTTGAAATTCCGGTAGCAGGAAAAACGTTTATCGACCTGGGAGCTTCTACAGGAGGTTTCACAGAAGTTTTGCTAAGCAAAGGTGCTGCACATGTCTACTGCGTGGATGTAGGTCACGGACAATTGCACGAGCGCATCCGCGAGAATCCGAACATTACGAATATTGAGAAAACGCATATCCGCGAACTGACTACAACGCATGTTCCGAAACCGGCAGACGGAATGGTGATTGACGTGTCATTTATATCCCTGGAGAAAGTACTTCCGTTTACAGGAAGTTTCGTGCAGCCGGGCGGCGTGTTGGTTGCTTTGATCAAGCCGCAATTCGAGCTGGAAAAGAAATTCCTCAACAAGCACGGAGTCGTGAAAAGCGCTTCTGTTTACCCGGGCATTTTGCAACGCATCGAACGGGCAGTTGGTGATTCACATTTTGAAATGGTGGGGATTATTGATTCTCCGATCATCGGCGGAGACGGAAACAAGGAGTTTTTGTTGTATGCTGTAAAGAAATAAGTGGCATTCTAATCTCCCGCGGATTCCGCTAATTTTTATCTTGCAGATCATCCTGGTGATTTTGAACTTTTCATCCTTGGTAAATGAACCTGCGTGATCAGTGAAATCCACGGGAGGGATACAAAAAAGACCCTGACAAAAATGTCAGAGCCTTTTCAATCAAGCCAGTTCTACCTTGCCTCGACTATTTCGTTATCGTTAGAGTTGTAGTAATTTTTAAACTCCTTTGGAGAAGCAGACAACGAAATAAATGTCTTAAAATATCTTTCCTGGTAATAGATGCAGTTGTTTTTGAAAGGTTGGAATTAAAATGAATATTTTATTTGAAGTTTCACTCCCTGAATATCACTGAAAACTGCGTTTCCACTTTTCAACCTTGATACAAACTGATACTGCATTCCCACTCCCAGAGCTGTTTTATTTTTAAATGGTGCAATGTGATAGTCAATTCCGGCAGTTGCTCCAAGCTGGAACTTATTGGAATTGTACACATTCGTAATCATTGAACGGTTTGCTTCGTACCCGCCTAATAAACGATTGATCGAAACACCTCCATAAAGCGTTGCGCCTCTGTAGGTATATCCTGCAGAAGACATCAGGAAGATCGTGTTCAAACGCTGATCAGAGCTCACATAACGCCCGTTGATGTAACTTCCGTTCGACTGTGCGTATTGACTAAAGCCTAAATCCTGTGTCAGACGAATGTTCCCGATATAATAATGATATTGCAAGTCAGCAGCAATTCCCATTGAAGGAAGCGAACTGGAGAAAGCACTTCTGTTCTTTTCGTTAATCAGCGAGAACTGTCCTCCGAACTGCACACTGAATCGCGGTTTAAACGGCGTTTTCAGCGGAATAAGAACGAAATCACCGATCTTTTCGTTAGTCGTTTCAAATGCAATTTCTTTTACTCCAAGTTCATCCAATCCTGCCAGGTCGTTCAGTGTAGAAGCCGTATTTGAAGCGTCCGGATTCGTTGTTGAAGCAGGCTTCTGGTTATCCTCAGGATGCGCTGCATTCGAATTTACAGTGCCATTTTTCGGATTTACGGCCACATCTTGCTGATTCAGCTGAATGGATCCGTTTTGTTCGCGGACACCATTCGTATTCGTTGCATTCGTCTTATTTCCGATTGGATTGGTAAAGTTATTGCGAACCTTCTGAACCTGAATCGCTTTGTTTCCTTGCGGAATGTTCGCTTCAGCAACTTTACGTTCAGCCGATACCGCATGCTCGTTATGATTATTGAACGCTAACTGACGATCAGTTACTGCATCGGAAGAGTGTTGATCACCGGTTGCAATTCCAGCAATCATACGCGACTGATCATTACCGGATTCGACCACATGATCCGTGTAGAATGAAAGGAAAATGAACAGAACCGATGCCGCAGCCATTTTAACCCACGGAATACGTGTTGTAACCGGATAACTCAGACTTACGTTCAGTCGGTTCCAGACACGCTCTCGGGAAAGTTGTTCCTCCAGTTTTGTCCAGCCGTCACCGGAAGTATTCGGAGACCAGTTTTCATACGAATCAACCAGTTCTTTATCGGCAGAACTTCCGTTTAGCTCCAGTGTTTCGTCCAAACGATCCCAAACAGCAGAAACAGCCAAATCCGCTTCCAAATCTTCCCATAAATCCGGAGACGGTGTTCCCGCATCCCAATTCTGATAGGATTTCTGAAGTGATTTAAACTCCCTGTTCGGATTATTTGAATGTAATTGACTCATTTATTTAAGAAACCAATTTTTGTTTTAGTACAGACCGGGCGTAATTCAACTGGGACTTGGAAGTTCCTACTGAAATCTCCAATTCTTCGGCGATTTCGGAGTGAGACCAGCCTTCCAGCGCATACAATTTCAATACCAACCCGGCTTTTGCAGGCAGCAGGTTGATCTCTTCCAATACGCGCGCAAACGGAATTCCCGTTTCCAATTCTGATTCGTCCTGATCCACCACCGGAATTTCTGCCAGCTGTGTAAAGTTTTTTCGTTTTCTGAGCGCCTGCAGACAGCAATTCACTGTTACCCGGCGCATCCAGCCTTCAAATGATCCTGTAAACGTATACGATCCGATATTTTTGTAGATATGCATAAACGCATCGTGCAGCATGTCTTCCGCATCCTGCGTATCTGCGCCGTACAATTTACAAACCTTGAACAAATCCTTCGAGAAAAGACGATACAGCCTTTCCTGTGCCGGGCGTTCCCAGTTGGTACAACCATCAATGATATCTTTGTATTCGGCAGACATTACTCAACAGTTAAGATCAACGAATTAGGGAGTTGTTCTGTAATCTTATTGAACATCTGGATGTTATTGTCTTTATTGATCAGCAATGTCGGAACGCCATTCTCATTCACATAAGACGGGCTATTCCAGATACTGCTCGGAATGGACGATAACAACTGATTAATATCAAATCCAATATTTACTTTGTAGCTTTTCTTTCTTTCCAGGTAGAACGGATTCTGAACTTTAAACGAAAGATCTTCGTAATCCGACCATTCGATTACTATCGGAATGGCTTCTGCCCCTTTGTATACAAACCCTTCCAGGTGGATACACGGATGGTTGCTTTTGTCGATCAGTGTTTTGATTTCAAATTGCGTATAATCTCCCATCGGAACGTCTAATGCAATCCCCAGATCATTTTCAACGGAGAATTCAATTTTGTCTCCAAATAAATCCTGTGTAATCTGAACAGGATCTCCTTTCACGCGCGTTCCGGAAACGGTAAACTGTTTGGAATAGAAATATCCTTTATTAATGACTGCATTTCCCTGACTTGAATTGGTAGAATAGAACTTCCAACTCAAATTCAAAGAGGCCGGTTGTTTCAATCGCCATTTTTCACAACCGCCCGATCCAATCAGGATCACTATTAAGAACAGGTATAAACCTCTCATTTGCAATTTATTTTAAACTAAGATACGACTAAATTAAAAAGGTTGGAATTTAAACTTATTTAGAAACAATACAAATAGCATTTACATTATCTTTGTACCATGGAAAATGGAGCAACAAGAAAATTCAATGTGCGTGAGATTCGACAGGATTTCCCCGCCCTGCGCCAACAGGTATACGGAAAGAACCTGATTTACTTCGATAACGGAGCAACCTCGCAAAAACCGCAGATGGTTTTGGATGCCATTAACCAATATTATAGTATGGACAACGCCAACATCCACCGTGGTGTCCATCATTTGAGTCAGAAAGCAACCTCCGAATACGAGGAAGCTCGTGAAACGATCCGTCGTTTTATCAATGCCCCGAAGAAAGAAGAAATCATTTTCACCAAGGGAACAACCGACGGAATTAACCTCGTAGCAACTTCTTATGGAGAATTACTCCAGGCCGGTGATGAAATCATCATTTCGGCTATGGAACACCATTCGAACATTGTTCCGTGGCAGATGCTTGCCGAGCGCAAAAAACTGGTTTTAAAGGTCATTCCGATCAATAAACGTGGTGAGTTGCTGCTGGATGAATACCAAAACATGCTGTCGTCCAAAACAAAACTGGTAGCAGTAACACATATCTCAAACAGCCTCGGAACGATCAATCCGCTGGATCAAATCATTGAAGCGGCTCATGCGGCCGGTGCAAAAGTATTGGTCGACGGTGCTCAGAGTATCCAACATACCAAAGTGGATGTGCAGGCTATGAATTGCGACTTCTTTGTTTTTTCCGGACACAAAGTTTTCGGGCCCACCGGGATCGGGGTTCTCTACGGAAAAGAAACTCTGCTCGACGAAATGCCTCCTTACCAGGGTGGTGGCGACATGATTTCAAAAGTGACATTCGAACGCACCACATACAACGAACTCCCGTTCAAATTTGAAGCGGGAACACCGCACATTGCAGGAGGAATCTGCCTTGGAACGGCGTTGAATTACCTCAACCAGTTTGATCCGAAGGAATTGGAGGAATACGAGCGTGACTTGACCGAATATGCCCAGGAAATGCTGGAAACATTCGAAAATATCCACTTGATCGGAACAGCGAAAAACAAAACTTCGGTGGTTTCATTTACTGTTCAGGGTATTCACCCGTTCGATATCGGAACACTGCTGGACAAACAGGGAATTGCTGTCCGCACAGGACACCACTGTACCCAGCCGTTGATGGATTTTTACCAGATTCCGGGAACGATCAGAGCATCTTTTGCATTTTACAACACACGAGAAGAAATTGACAAATTTATAGCAGCAGTGGAAAAAAGTATTTCCATGCTGGGATAGGAGTACACACATGAGTATTGAAGAAAAACAGCAAGAAATCATTGATGATTTTGCCATCTACGATGACTGGATGGAGAAATACGAATACATCATTGAACTTGGAAAAGATCTGCCTTTGATTGATCCGTCCAAAAAAACGGACGACCGGCTGATCGAAGGATGCCAGAGCAAGGTTTGGCTGGATGCCGCTATCGATCACGATAAATTACGTTTAACGGCTGATTCGGATGCAATTATTACCAAAGGGATCATCGGTCTACTGGTACGCGTTTACGATAATGAAAGTCCGGAAGACATCGTTAGAAGCGATCTGCGCTTTATTTCCGAAATCGGGCTTCAGGAACACCTTTCACCCACCCGGGCAAATGGTCTGGCAAGCATGGTGAAGAAAATTAAATTAATGGCATTGTCCGCAATCCCAAAATAAGATGGAACATCTGGAAGATAAAATAGTAGCGGTTCTGAAAACCATTTTCGACCCGGAAATCCCTGTAGACATCTACGAACTGGGATTGATCTACGAAGTACGCATCTCCAAGGAAGGTGTTGTAGAAATTGACATGACGCTCACTTCTCCGAATTGTCCGGTAGCCGAATCCTTGCCGAAGGACGTGAAGGAGAAAGTAGAAGATATTGATGGAGTTTCCGAAGCTCATATCAACATCGTTTTTGACCCGCCGTGGGACAAAGATATGATGAGTGAGGAGGCGAAACTGGAATTGGGTTTCCTGTAAGCTGACAGGAATGTTCAAATTAAAATTTCTACTGAACATTTTGGGAACCTTTTGAACCCTTTGAACTTTCCGACGAGACCTTTAAATTTGCTGCGCGAATCTGATCCCCTGATTGCATTCGCCTCAATTAATCGAAACAAATTATTATGACAAAAAGAGTTGTAATTACCGGATTGGGAGCCCTTACGCCAATCGGAAATAATGTTCCCGAATTCTGGAACAACCTAAAAGCAGGAAAAAGCGGTGCAACACCGATCACGAAATTCGATACGTCGAAGTTCAAGACCACGTTTGCCTGCGAAGTGAAAGGATATAACGCATCTGAACACTTTGATGTGAAGGAAATCCGCAAATATGATCCGTTCTCCCAATATGCACTTGTAGCTGTGAGAGAAGCAGTGGCGGATGCCGGAATCAATTTCGAAGAACTGAACAGAGACCGCATCGGGGTGATCTGGGGATCCGGAAACGGGGGAATCCAGACATTCCAGGATCAAATGAAGGAATATTGTGCAGGAGACGGTACGCCGCGCTTCACACCTTTCTTCATTCCGCGCATTTTGGTAGATATCGCATCCGGAATCATCTCCATGGAATACGGCCTGAGAGGAATCAACTACTGTGCGGTTTCTGCCTGTGCTACATCCAACACGGCCATGATCGATGCATTCAACTACATCAAGTGGGGAAAAGCCAATATGATTATCTCCGGAGGTTCGGAAGCGGCGATCAATGAAGCAGCAATGGGCGGATTCTCTTCTGCTCAGGCTTTGTCGAAACGCAATGATTCCTGTGAAACGGCTTCGCGTCCGTTTGACGTAACCCGCGACGGTTTCGTGATGGGAGAAGGTGCCGGTGCAATTATCCTGGAGGAATACGAACACGCAGTAGCCAGAGGTGCTAAAATCTACGCGGAAGTTGTCGGCGGAGGAATGGCTGCAGATGCTTACCACCTCACGGGAACTCACCCGGAAGGAGACGGAGCGGTGCTCGGAATGGAAGAAGCTTTACGTGATGCGGAGATTTCTCCGGACCAGATCGATTACATCAATATGCACGCCACTTCTACTCCTCAGGGAGACAACAGCGAGCTGATTGCTTTGAAGCGTGTATTCGGTGAAAGACCATCCCTGAGTGTTTCCGGAACCAAATCGATGACCGGACACTTGCTGGGAGCAGCAGGAGCTGTTGAGGCCATTGCATGTATCAAGGCAATCCAGGATTCGGTGGTTCCGCCAACGATCAATACAACGGAAATCGAACCGGATTTCAAAGATTTGTACGATTTCCCGCTGCAGGAAGGAAAGAAAAAAGAGATTACGTATGCGATGAGTAATACCTTCGGTTTCGGAGGGCATATTGCGACGGTGATTTTTAAGAAGTTCCAGTAAGAAATAAAAACTCAATACTAGTCGGAAGGGGACGTCATTCATGATTTCCCCTTCTTTTTTGGTTTTTAAAACGTCAATTCGCAAATTCGCCAAATAGCGAACCACCCGGATTTAAAGGTACACAGCTCTGTTAAAAAAATCATTTTCCGGTAACCAAAACAGAACAACTCATTTATAACAACAGCCGGGGTTACTTATGAAGTACGTTATATGTATCTTATTCTTTTTTTGGATGAAGTCAGTTTTGGCCCAGGAGGTGCTGATTCCATTTATAGACAAACACACACAACTTACCGGCTTTCGGAACAACAAGAAAGATACCATCTATCCTGCCCGATTCAACGTCATCCAGGAAATAAATGACCCCATTTCCGAATGGATTCTCTCAGACGGAAAAAAAACAGGCTGTTTAAACAGACAAAACACGTGGATTATACCACTAGCATTTGATCGTATTATTTATCACGATCTGGAGGATCTTCTCGAAGCTCAAAACCCCTGGCAATTCCGTCTGTATGATAAAACCGGACAGGAAATCATACCGAGAAGTAGTTATCCCTTTCAATTCAAACCCCTTTCGAACCGCATTGCATGTGTACAAGTCTACAATGAAAAGAAACATTCAAGCCTGTATTCCATTACAGGAAAACAACTGATTCCCTGGTCACACGATATTACGGAAGTCTACATACAGGTTTGTGATCCCTGGCATGATTCCGGCTTCCCGTTTCTGTATTACAAATACTCTCCGCTGGAGACACATCAAACAGGAATCATACGCTCTGATAGCACTGTGATCGTTCCGCCTTATTATGAAGATGTTGAATTTATCTCATTCGCTCAATCCTGCGTTTCTGAAAATGCATACTTCCTTGCCAAAAACTCCGGACATGGTAATTATCATATCTTTCAGCTCAATGGCGGCAAAGAAAATCAATTTACAGATTTGACTTCCCTGGAACCACTCCAAACACTCAGCCATTTGTACCGGAAAGAAGCACCTCCATTTTTTGAGGGAACCCGATACTCGGGAGAACAAGATCTCCACCTCATTCTCGACCGGAAAACCGGGAAAATGAGTGCCAATTACTCCCAGCTGGAATCGTTCGGGAATTTTTTCATCGGATTCCGGGAAACAGAAGCAGACCTCATCGACACCAACCTAAGAGTGATCACCACCATTCCATTCACCAGTAAAATGGAAATCGACATGCCGCAATCGGACAAATATCCTCCCTTCAACACCCTTCAATCGTACGAACGGGATGAACACACCCTTTTTTATGCTAATTACGCGGAATCTTTCCGAAACAAACTCTTTGCAGTTGCCATTATTACGAAACACGATCAGCCCACAAAAAAGCAAGCTAGAAAAGGAACCGAAAAGATTACCAGGAAACAATTACTTCACCTTGAATCGGGGAAACTGGTTCCAAAAGAATACCTGGACATTTACCGGGTGATTTCGGGGCAAAATGTCTATTTCTGGGCTTTGAAAGACACAAACAGCCCGAACCAGGTTTTTGACATTTACAACGATCACCTCGATTTTCTCCAAGTTCAACAAATTCTTCCCGGGGAAACCTTTTATCCGTTCCGGAAATTATCCGGTTATGAGGAATCCGACTACCTTTTGTCCAAAGAAAGAGCTGAATTATTCTATCTTGAAAACGGAACCGGGAAACTGGCAGTACTTCATCGCAACGGCACGCGGCTTTCCGGCTTCATCTGGGACAGAAGGGTAACGGTTGAAGGATTGAGTACCGATTCCACGCTTGTATTTCTTGTCCCCTGTGAGAAAGACACCACACTATGCGGTGTTTTGGTGAACCAATCAGGAGAGCCGCTTTTCGGAAAGTTCAATGCCAATACACATTTCATGGACGGACACAAGTACTATTCCATCTATTCCCCTGAATCGAAAGAATTCCGGATTCTTTCTGCGACGTTTGAAATACTGATTGATTCCGTTCGCTATTTTCACAACACTGATCCTTCTGTTTTAACCCGGAACTATCCCCTATACAAAAACAACGCAAACCGGCTTTTCATCCATACTCCTGAAGGAATTTCTCCTTTATATCCTTCCTTTTTCAATACACCGGATTCAATAAACCGCATTTCAAAATCGGGAGTGTTTTTTGTAGATGCGATGGGATATCTCATTCAGCAATGAGTCTTCGGGAAGAACGTAAAATGCCCATTCTCATCCACCGTGACGGATTATGAACAACCACCCGGATCTAAAAGCTTTGAGCAACTATTTTTCCTGAACAACACAACTCCTGATCCAATCCTCCACCTGCTGGCAGAAAAACGTCAGTTCTTCCGATTCTCGTTTCATCGGGTGAGTGGTATTGAGTGTATGTCCCGCATTTGGAATCGGCAGAAAGGCATTTTTCAGATTGTTTTTGTAAACCCAGGAGAAAATGGTTCTGCCATGTTCAAACGGAACCGCTTCATCGTCCACTGCATGTGCCACAAAACACGGAATTTCCAGTTTTTCAATCACCGGCTGCATATCCCATTCGGCATCACTGGCAAGAGTTTCCGCCAAAAATTCCGGTCCCTGGGGCAATTCCTGCTTTGTCCGCATATTCGGGCGAAAATAAACGCCGTTCTTCGTCCATTCTTCCATGATTTCAGGAGTCCGCGTATTCAGCGTGCGAAGCGAATTCAACAGGATCATTCCAGACACAGCAATTCCTTTCTTTTGAATTTCGCTGCTGGCAAATGCAGCAGAAAACCCTCCCATGCTGTGGCCGAACAGGAATAACTGTTCCGGTTTACCGATCCACGCTCCCGACATCATTTTTTCAGCCACAAAACTCAAATCTTCGACTTCCAGCCTCCTGCAGTTGGCTTTGTAGCTTTCCAGGTCGTTGAAATAATCGCCGTCGTCGGAAATACCACAATGCGTATAATTAAACGCAACGGAAGAAATCCCTTCGGAAGCGAGGTATTCCTGGATAGTCGGGAACATCCCGAAATGGTAAAAACCATTGTGCCCGCAGGCCATCAGGACCCACGAACCATTATTTCCGCAATCTGTCAGTTTTCCACGGATTGCTCCGTTCGGACTGTCAAATTGAAAAAGTTTAGTCTGCATTTTTAATGAATTGACACATACCAATATTGGTTCTCAAAAAGTAAACACCTTTTGCCACATTCGCAACATCAAATACATATCCACCCGAAATTTCATGGAATTCTACCGGCAACTCTCTTCCGAACGCATCGGATAAGTGAATACTTGTCAAAACAGCATCTGTCCGCATAGTGAACGTTTGCCCTGCCGGATTCGGGAAAATCTCCAGCTGGGATGCAGAAAGTTCATTCAAAGCATTTACCGCGTCACAGTAATTGATGCGCAGATTGATCGATGAATCACATGGAAATTGATAACTGTTCATCGGACGGGTAATATGCGGAGCATCTGTCTGGATCATGGGTTTCAATCCTGCCGGCAATGTGACCTGAGCCGTTGAGCCGTTTCCAAGGCACACATCTTTTGCTGCCGGATTTCCATTCCAGGTATAATCAGCCAAAGCATCCAGCAGGCGGTAAATTCCATAATAATCATGCGCATTCAGAGCGATCACCGTATTGGGCGTATTGTGATCGGCCGGGTAAATATACCCGCCAACCGTATCGCGTTGCAGCATCAAAAAATCCTTTTCGGAATTCGCAATGGAAATATTCCGGAAAATATCTGCCGCCAGCCGGTGATCATTGGTCGAATCGCTCTGGTAAATTTCCGTAATCAGTTTTACATCCGAAGGGAAATTCTGCAATTGATTTTGAGTAATGTTGTATGAATACCATTGTGCCGAAACGTAAATGAAACGCCCGTTACTTCCCCAGTTGTTTTCCGTGAAGCATTTGTAGGAATTCCCGAAAGAAGCTCCACCACCGAACGAATGTCCCATAAATGCCGCACGAGTCGTGTCGATAATCTGCGGATAATCGCGGGCAGCCTTCCGGAATCCTTCCAGCAGGTTTTCATAGCGTGCAGGAACCGAAACTCCTGTGGTCTGGTAAGGAACAAAAACCAGTGCATATCCTTTTTTAGCCACAAAATCAGTTAGTCCCTTGATGTAAAGCGGGTTGTTACCGCCATATCCGTGCGAATAAAAAATCGTCGGAACGGGAGTGGTGATTTCCTGCGGATGAAAAATAACAATGTCTTCTCCGTTGAAATTGGCATTGTTAAAAGATTCCGTTGCAACCGTGTAAGTTCCGTCTGATCCGTAACCCGAGGTCGGTTTTCCCACATTGGGATCGGAATAAGGTTGTGTAAATCCCAGGAATGGGGTAAACAAGAGTAAAATAAGTTGTGTTTTCATCAGAGTCATTGTGTTGGTTTTATTTTTCTCTAAAATGCGGTCTATTTGAGGAGTTTTCGTTATGAACGGTTTTAGAATTCAATAGTTCAATTAAAAATTCTTTTCAATTATTAAGAGACCTGACATCCAGAATTCCATTCATCTTTTCAATTCTCAATTTTACCTTTTCAATTAGATGCCTTGTTGCACTCAAAGTTTAACCCTCGGTTCAATCTTTTTTCAGAACATTCCGACATAACAAACGCCGTTGCGCCAAAAAACAGCCGGAAATGGAATTTTGATGGTATTTAACGGCTTGAGAATTTTTCGTACCCACGTTTTTTTAACCGGAATCTGCGCCCAGTCAATATCCAGTGAAATGGCGTATTCCTGTTTGGCATAATAGGTTTTTCCGGTATTCGCATCCGTGTAAACATTGTCGTAGCCACGCAGTTTGGCATCCGCGCTGTAGCCGAAACCGATTTGAATCCATTTGGGAAAGCGGGATTCTTTGAAAAAAGTTCCCGGGGCCACGCACAACCAGTAACTCTGCGCATTGTAGTCTTTCAACAATCGTTGTGGGAAGTTCGACCCCAGGGCATCCGGACGAATGGCGGCATAAGGCGAAGGTTTGTAGCCGAATTTGATTTGAACACGCTGCTCGTCCCAACCGAGTTGCTGCCCGATAAACAGCGCCGAACCAACGGTATTCGCAGTGAGATCCGCCACCGAAAATCCCCATTCGGCACTGAAACCATCCAGGATTTCGACGGAGAGCTGATATGTCCAGGCGATTCCGCCGGAAAGCCAAACGGCTTTTTTTCGCGGCATGCGTGCCCAGCGCCAGGCACTGTACTCCATCATGGAAAGACGATAAGCCGTGAATGCATGCCCACATTTATCCATATACATCCACTCTTTGGAATCATCGAAAAAATGGAAATCAGATTTGGGATATTCCTTATACCAAACAGCTGAAAGCAATGCAACACTTCCCCCGCCGACTGCCAGATTCGTTCCCGCAACCCAATACGAGCGCTTATTCCACGAGGAATCAGGTTGTTGGGCAAAAGAATTGAAGGCAACAAAAAAAAGACAGAAGAGGAGTACTTTCACACTGGAAAAATACAACTTTCTGTCTTTAGATTTTGTTCTGATGAACAACAATTCGGTTTTAACGAGCCAATGCGACTTCAAAAGTGACATCCACCAGGTCGCCGATTTTCGAATCTGAAGTCATGTTGTGTTTCGTTCTGTCAACAACAGATTTTCCAACAAACACCAGCATCTCGCTGCCGTCTTTCGTTACTTTGGAAACGAAACGCAGGTTCACAACTACTTCTACTTTCATTCCCACGAATTCCAGGTCTCCGGTAATCTTGTAATCCTCCCCTACTTTTTCAATCTTTTTGGACGTATAGATAATCTTCGGATATTTCTCCGACTTGATGAATTCGTCACTCAATACAGATTCGTCCCGGATGTCGTTGAAAGTGGTCAAACTCTCGCTCTTCATGGTTACCTGCAGGCTTTTAATCACTCCTGCTTTATCCAGGTGAATATCCGTTGTGAAATCCTTGATTGCTCCGGCTGTTCTGCTGGCAGGAGGCCCCACTTCAAATTCCAGTTTGGAGTTTGCCGCTACGCTTTTCCATGCTCCGGCATCACCATCCGTCAATGCAATGGCAGGAATGTCCATCACATCTTTTTTCTTTGCTGTCTGATTCGAAGATTCTTTCCCGGTGTCAAGCAATGTTTCCACTTTCAGTTTTTCCGGCTGAAAAAGTGAATCCACTGTATTGGTGAATCCCATCAGGATCAACGGCAATAAAATTCCGGGAAACGGCTTGTTTCCATCTGAATATTCTACCAAAGCCAGCGCCAGTGAAGATCCGATAATTGCTCCGAGCAAGGTCGGTGTACCACCGAAATTTTCATTGATCAATCCGAAACTGATCAGTACTGCCAAAATCAGGATCGGGATAAACAGTCCGAGGAATACGTTTTTCATGGATCGACATGCCCACAATGCTCCCAAACCTGCCAGGATTCCCATCCATAAGTTTCCTTTCTGCAACGAGTCGGAAATACCTTCCAGTGAGTTGAGTGAGAACAAAATCCATGCTACCGCAAAAAGTACAATACTCAACTGCAAACCGGCATTCGAACGCAGTGCTACCACAGAACCGAAGTAACCGACTGCGAGTAAAATCACACCGAAAGTAGACACGAAAAAGGACGATGCAAATACAAATAATCCGAAGTAAACCAGTGATACTGCAGCATCAAATTCTTTTTTATCTGCTTTGAACCAGCGAACTGCAAAATAGTCCTTAATTTTCGCCAGAAGCGGAATCAACGATCCGATCACGGCAAACATCGCCACTTCAGCCGTCCAGTTCACTTCAAACCCCTGGTACGTTGCTTTTGCACCAACCGGGATCAGGGCCAGAAGTCCAACAAAATAAGGTGCTACCATTCTGATTTTCGCTGAAAGTAATGAGATCAGGTAGCCCAATGCTACGATTCCCAGCAGGGAGAAACAAATCATATCCAATGAAGGATCCTGCTCAAATCCATTGGTCAAAGCAACAATCAAACCACCGATTGCGATGCTCAATGAAGTTCTGAAGAAGAATGCTGATCGTACTAAAAAGGCGGTTATAATTGCAATAATTCCTACGCCAAGTCCAAGATAATTTTCCATAATTGTCAATTTTCAGCAAGTATACACATAATTTATTTACCAAGGTAAATATTTCCCTTGAAATTAATTTTTAGTGAAAATTTAGATTAAAAAATGGAACTTTCCAAAGATAATTTTAACAAATCGGAGGTGTGCTGATCCTGCCTTAGAGAAACTGGCGATTTTTGACCGGTTCTTTGATTAATTGATGAAAAACGGCTTCCTGCAGGGAATTTTCCAACAGCTCCAGGTGCTGAATCCGGTGACAGTCGCTGCCCAGCAAATCGATGCATCCTGCTTTTAAAAGCCTCATTGCCTGGTTTTTCACATTCAGCCCGTAATGCCCGGTGAAAGAATTCAGATTCACCTGGATCATGCATCCGCGTTCGCGCAGCTGCCGTGCTACTTCAATGGAAGGATGGTAATACAGGTAGCGCTCGAAATGTGCCAAAACAGGTTGATAACCTGCCGATTTCAACTGAAAAACAACTTCTTCCACCCGCGAAGGCTGATTCCGGAAGGAGAATTCAAATAAAATATGATTTCCGTGAAACGGCAGCAGGTCTTTGCGGCTGATCCGCTCGAAAAATGTTTCATCGAAGTAGTACTCGGCTGATGCTTCTAACTGAAGCTTCAAGCCCAGCTCTTTGCTCACACCGCGAACTTCTTCGAGTTTGCGGAGAATGATTTCGGTCGTATTGTCATACACTCCCGACATCACGTGCGGGGTGAAAATGAGTTTTTGGTATCCCAGCTCTTCGAATTTGCGCAGCATCCCGATCGTGTGATCCATGGTAGGTGCTCCGTCGTCAATTCCGGGCAGCAGGTGACTGTGTATATCTACCAGCAAGGCCCCACCCAAATCGGCAGTTTCTTTTTTCTGGCGTTTAAACACATCGAACACCCCCATCTTAACGCTGATTATACATGTTGTTGTAATATTCCTGGTACGCTCCGGAAGTGACTTCTCTCACCCAATCCTGGTTTTCGAGGTACCATTTCACGGTGTTTCTCAGTCCTTCTTCAAAGGTGATGGATGGTTTCCAGCCCAACTCGTCGAAGAGTTTCGTTGCATCAATCGCATAACGCAAATCGTGCCCGGCACGGTCTTTCACATACGTGATCAACGCAGCACTTTCTCCTGCTTCACGTCCCAATTCTTCGTCCATGATCTGACACAGCTCGTGAATCAGGTCAATGTTCCGCCATTCATTCCATCCGCCGATGTTGTAGTTGCAGCCGATTGCTCCTTTGTGGAAAATCACATCGATTGCCCGGGCATGATCTTCTACCCACAACCAGTCGCGCACGTTGATTCCTTCTCCGTAAACCGGCAGTGGTTTTTTGTTCAGAATGTTATTGATCATCAGCGGAATCAGTTTTTCCGGGTGGTGATTGCTTCCGTAGTTATTGGAGCAGTTCGAGCGCTTCACCGGAAAATCGTAGGTATGGTAGTATGCTGAAACAAAATGATCGGAAGCGGCTTTGGACGCGGAATACGGACTTCGGGGATCATACGGTGTGTTTTCCGTAAAAAAACCTTCCGACCCGAGTGATCCGAACACTTCATCCGTGGAAACATGATAGAACACGTGTCCTTCATTGGATTTCCAGTAAGCCCGTGCCTGGTTCATCAGGTTCACCGTTCCCACGACATTGGTGTGCACAAATTCCATCGGTCCTTCGATCGATCTGTCGACATGCGATTCTGCCGCCAGGTGAATGACATCTGTGATCCGGTAGGTCTCAAACGCATTTTTCACATCCTGTTCGGAAGTAATATCTCCTTTTACAAAATGATGATTTTCTGCCGTCATGACGTCTTTCAGATTTGCCAGATTTCCCGCATAAGTCAGGGCATCGAAGGTCACAATCTGATAATGAGGATATTTATTGACCAACAGGCGAACCAGATGTGAACCAATGAAGCCAGCGCCTCCCGTAACCAGAATATTCATAGAAATTGAGCTCTTTGATGTAAAGTTACACAAAATATCATGTGATTCCGGGGATTCATCCGAACATCATCAGGTTCTTTTCCTACAAGAACAAAAAAAGAATGCGACCCGAAGCCGCACTCTAACTATTGAAGGTACAATAACAAAAAGAACTAAAACTGATGATTATTCATTAACGTAAAACTTCAATAAAACCTTGTTTCACAAGTTCCTGTCCTGAGCCTAAAACCGCAGTTAAGCGGTAGAAATAAACACCTTCCGCCATCTCTTTTCCCGTTTCGTCTTTTCCGTCCCATTGAAAATCGGGCTTACTGAACGAACGAACCGGGTTTCCCCAGCGGTTCACAATGTCTATCTGCAGGGATGCAATCCCCGAATACGACACCAATGAAAAATAATCATTTACCTGGTCACCGTTTGGCGTAAAGATATTGGGCACTTCAAGGAAACAGGCTTGTGATATGTCAATATAAAATGAATCTACTTCGGAAACACAAGAACCGTTCTGTGCATAGACGTAATACATGGTAGAAGTGGTTGCATGCAAAGTGTTCGTTGCACCGGATAAATTTCCGGGAGTCCACACAAAAGAACTGTTCGGTACATTGGAACTAACCGTTGCCGTTACCGGCTCTCCCGGACAAACCTGGAAATCATCCGGAACCGCAACAACCGGATTCGGTGATACGGTCATGAAAATAGAATCCGTTCCTACCGGACAACCGTGATATGCCCCTTCCACATACACCCAGCCAGCTCCCGATTGATTCACTACCAGTGTTTGACCGGTCGTTTCTGCCGGCGTCCATGTAAAGACCATTCCCGGTACATTCCCTGTTACGGAAAGCGTCGTGGAAGAGCCTTCACAAAAAGAAGTTGCTCCGGAAATCGTAGCTTCCAATTGCGGAATCACCAATACCGATGCTGTTTTGGAATCCGTACAGCCGTTCGGTGAAGTTCCGACTACTGAATAAACGCTGTTCGATGCGGGAGAAACAATCCGCACCGGCTGCGTGTTTCCATCGTTCCAGACATAGGTCGTTCCGTTGATCGATGAAGTAACCATCAACTGTACCTGTTCTCCGGTACAAATCGTGTCCTCGGAAACCTGCAGGGTGAGCACCGGAGCAGGACGCACAACAGCTGTTGTCGATACGGTATTCGACGTACAACCAAAAGCATTCGTTCCGACCACCGAGTAAACCGTTGTGGCAGTGGGATTGACAGAGAGCGTCGCACCGGTTGCATTTCCGGGTGTCCACACGTAAGTCATATTCGGACTGGTTGAAGAAGCCGTAAATACAGCCGTTCCACCTGCACAAATCGTATCGTTTCCGCTCACGGTAATCACCGGCGGCGGGATAAAAGTAATGGTAAATGAGACCTGATCGGAACAACCTGCCGCACCGTCATAGATATACAATGTTTGCGCAGTTGTAATCGCTGCACCCGGCAGATAAGCATTCCCGGTTCCGTTCGGTCCGGTATAATATCGTTGGTTTCCGCTTAAATTCGTTCCCGAAATAGCAGGAAGCACATAATAGGTACAGGCAGTGACATTCTGAACCGGATCCAGATCCGGCGTTTGAATAAGCGCTACCTGAATGTTTGCAATGGAATCCGCACACCCCGGAGCACCATCAATGGTATAATGATACGTTCCGTTGGCATTGGTTCCCGCGGTAAAGGTTCCCAAATAACCGTTTGTGAGTGTACTTGGACCGGTCCACGCACCGTTTTGCGATAAGGCATTCGGAGTAATTTCGGAAAAAAGATTCAGGGAATTGGTTGACGCTGCACACTCCGTAACCTGGAAATTGAGTGGAGTTGGCTGGCACTGGAACAATCTCAGGTCGTCAAACCCGACATCATTTCCACCTGTCCCGGCTGCATTGGTAATGATTTCAAAAACAACCGAGCTGGTCGTTGTTGTAAACGAAGCCATGGTAATGTCATTCCAGGTACTTCCGTTGATGACGTTTTGCGAAACCAGGATGGTTCCGTTGTTGTCTTTGACCTGGATCGTGAGGTTATTTGTACTCGTCCATGCATCCCGTGTAGAAAAGGAGAAACGATACTGCTGTCCGATACACATATCCGTAAAAGGTTGCGAATAAAGCAACCCCGAATACCCGTCAACGATATTCATGTACATTCCGTATGATCCCGTGCGAATACATCCTGCATAAGTCTGCGGTGTATTCTGGTAGGTTGTTCCCGGAAGCAGGTACGGAATAACCGTCGTGTATTCGTAGGATTCATAGTAAACCTGCGTCCAGTTGCATTGGGCAGAGCTTGTGAACCCGTTCAAAAGAAAAGTCAGTAAAATAAGGGGAGCGGAGAGTAGTTTCATATTCTTGAGATTGAAGTGGAAAACGATGAGGATACAGGCAGGAATGTACTTCCCGCCTGCTCTCATGCCTTTTCTATTGTGTTTTATTGAATCACCAATTTGATGGTACTTGCTTTGTTTTCGCTTTGAATGCGTACAAAGTAAACTCCCGGATTCCAACCCTGAACAGAAAGTTCTGTCTGAGCATCCAGTCTTCCAACTGTTGCAACCAATGTTCCTGCAGCCGAATAAACTGTTGCAGATGCATCTGTTGTTTCAGGAACCGTGATAGTTACTTTATCTGAAGCCGGGTTCGGGTACAGGCTTAAGCCTTCGATTCCGTTTTCTTCGATTCCTGCTGTACTTGTCACCACAATTGTTTGAATCACTGTTTCGGATCCACACTCATTTGTCAATGTTACTGTTACCGCGTAAGGTCCTGCAACGGTGTATGTATGACTCACTGTAGCAGGAGCGTTTGTCAGCGCTGCAGATCCGTCTCCGAAGTTCCAGGTATATGAATCAACGTTTTGCGGATTCAATACGGTGAATGTATAAGTCGGCATGTTGTTTACCACATACAGCGAGCTGTTTGCCGTAGGAGTGTTGTTTACTCCGATCGTGATCGAACCAACTCCCATACAACCGTCTGAGTTCGTTACCGAAACTACGTATACACCAGCCTGAGTTACGGTTCTTGTTTGAGTCGTTAGCAATGAACCACTCCAAACATACGTAGCTCCTGCATTTCCTGCATCAAGTACCAATGATTCTCCCTGACAGATCACCGTATCGTTTCCAAGTTCTACCAATGGATTCAGGTTTTCGATCTCAACTGTCTCGATTTTCTTCGCACAAGAAGTTGTTCCGTTGCTGCTCATCCATACATCGTATGTACCCGGCTGAATTCCTGTGAAGGTTCCTCCCGACTGCCATGTTGCTGGTGTTTGATTTGCAGCAACCAACGCAAACTGAGAAGTTGGTGCTGTAATTGTTACGTTTGAAATAGCGTGACGCAATGCATCCCCTCCAGTAGAAGCGCTGAATGCTTGTTTCCACGTAGAAGTGTTTGCCGACATGTAAGCCGCAGGCATCTGAACGTTTGTAAAGATCGTTGCAGTTCCAACCGTTAAGCTTGCTTTTCCGGATACGTCAATCGTAAACACAACCGGAACATCCGTTCCCAATTTCCATGAAGCGGTGTTTGCAGCATAAGCAACTGTTGAAGCTGCTGTCGGTGTTACGGCAGTAGCGCTTACACCGGAAGTATTTCCGTAAACGATGTAGATTCCGGCAAGGTTCGTCGTATTGTCAGCCGCGTCGAATACCAAACGCAGTTTGGAACCGCTTCCGTTTTGGTTACCCGTATTCGAAATATCATCTGCGAAAGAGTAAGAAAGTCCGTCTCCACCACCTGTACCGTACGTATTGATCGGCTGGTCAGCAGTGAGTTTGAAGCTCAGAGTCATGGCATTGTTTGATCCTGTGTGGAAGTTCGGGTCTGTAATGATCACCGAACCGTTGTTGCTTGTTGCAGAAGGAGTCAAA
>NZ_JBCNJW010000012.1:0-115810 GCF_039596355.1 Fluviicola sp.
AGCGTTCATCCTGAGCCAGGATCAAACTCTCCGTTGTAAAAAACTTTGAATTTGTTGATGTCTCGTTTAATTTTTCTGTTTACGCTGTTTCCTTATTTCCTAATCTGTCAAAGAACTTTTCTGTAGATTCAAAAGGTGTCACCCTCTTTTAATCCTAAAAACAAACCGCTGCCTGTCTTTCTATTTTTTCATTTTAAAACCGAACCGCTGTTCAAGCCTTTCTTTGTAATGTTTCCCGTTGTTTTCGGGGTTGCAAAGGTAATCAAGTTTTTGTTTCTAACAAGTGTTTGTGAAGAAAATTTTAAACTTTTTTTCAACCCCTCAACTCAATCACCGCTCGTTTGCGGGGTGCAAAGGTAATCAACTTTTCTTTTCTAACAAGCCTTTGTGAAAAATAATTTAATCTTTTTTCTAAAACCCTCAACTCGTCAGCCGCTCGTTTGCGGGGTGCAAAGGTACCCACTCTTTTTACTTTTACAAGCCTTTTTATCACTTATTTTTAATACCAGCTTAAAACGAGCATTTAATGTGCTGAAATACAAATCATTAAACATTAAAACTTTTTCAATGTTTTTAGCCCTTCGTGAGTAATGACTCTAATAATTGAATTCCGGAATCGTCATTCGGCACTGTTCCCGTGGTTCCTTCCAGGATATTATGGGTTACCAAATCCCTTCCGATCTGCCCGATCATCAATGATTTTTTCCCTTCAACCAGCAATTCAACAGCTTTTACCCCCATTCTGGTAGCCAAAATCCGGTCGAAAGCAGACGGACTTCCTCCCCGTTGAATGTGTCCTAAAATAGAATAGCGCAAATCATATCCTTCCAAATACGGTTTCACCTTCGCCATAATCTCTTTCGCCCCACCTTCATCATCGCCTTCCGCTACTATAATAATAGAGCTGCGGATTCCTTTATTCTGATCTTTGATCTCTTTTGCAAGCAACGGAATATCCGTAACTGTTTCCGGAATCAGGACGGATTCTGCTCCGCTGGCAATCGCACTATTCAATGCAATGTAACCGGAGGCCCTTCCCATCACTTCCACAAAAAACACGCGGTGGTGACTCGATGCCGTATCCCGGATCTTATCCACTGCTTCTACTACCGTATTTAAACAAGTGTCATACCCGATGGTGAAATCCGTTCCGTGAATGTCATTGTCAATCGTACCCGGAAGCCCGATTACCGGAACATCGAATTCATTTGTCAGGGCCATTCCCCCGGCAAAGGTTCCGTCTCCACCTATTAATATAAGTGCGTCGATTTGATGCAGCTTCAGGTTTGCAACTGCTTTTTCTCTCCCCTCCCGGGTTTTGAACGCTTCGCTGCGGGCTGTTCCCAGGATGGTTCCGCCGAGATGAATCACATTGTTGACATCTATATAAGAGAGTTCTTTGATCCGGTTTTCGATCATTCCTTTATATCCGTCTTCAATTCCGAATACTTTCAGTCCTTTTCCGATTGCCGCTTTTACCACTGCACGGATGCAGGCATTCATTCCCGGTGCGTCGCCTCCCGACGTCAAAACTCCAATTCTTTTCACTTCACTCATCGTACGTGTAAATTTAAGTGCTTACTTTTAGAGTCATATCAATTTTATGGAATTATTTCATTTCATGCATCTCTATGTCATGATGCTGTTTCAGCGCGGGCATAAGCGATTTCGGTCACTGACAGATCTGGAGTTGATCCATCTGTATAAAGAGGAAGCAAATCTCTTTACGATACCTTTATTATATGAACGCTACGGACACCTGGTGCTTGGAACCTGCATCAAATATTTGAAACGCTATGAAGATGCTGAAGACACAACGATGAAAATTTTCGGGGAATTAAACCAGAAAATTGAGAAACACACGATCCAGCACTTCAAATCCTGGCTCTACCAGGTAACGAAAAACGAATGCCTGATTCATTTGCGGAAACAAAAAACAACACAAACGCCAATTCACGAGAATCTGCTGCAAACGGAACCGCTGGAAACAGAGGAACACCTGGAACGGGAGTTGAAACTGACCAGGCTCGAGCAGGCAATCCAGCATCTGAAAGAAGAACAACGCATCTGCATCGAACTCTTTTACCTGCAGGACAAAAGTTACCAGGAAATCAGTGATGAACTCGAGATTCCGCTCAACACCGTAAAAAGCGCCATTCAAAACGGCAAACGAAATTTAAAAATCTGGATGGAAAGTCATGAAGAATAAAGATTACATATCACGGGATGCATTTGAAAAACTGCTTCGCGACCATTCGGAACATTCTTCCAATGAACAACTGGATGCATTTGACCGGGACGCCCTGGAAGGATGGCAAGAATCTGGCATTTCATTTTCCAGGATAAAACAACTGGATCGCAAAATGAAGTTCTCCAAGCCTTCTGTTACACCTTACATACTAGGACTGGCTGTTCTGATCATCGGAACGCTCGCATTTCTCCTCCTGAAAAACGATCCGGGTGCAATCGCACCTCAAAAACAGCTGATCGTGAAGGTCGAACACACCGATATCCGCATTCCGGAGGCGATTGACACCCTGGAAGTCATCCCGCAAAAGGATCAAATCACTGTAAATGAGGTGAAAAACACTCAAAACGAGATCAAAAACCTCTCTCAGGAGGCAAAAATGGAAGAAATCACGGATATTCCTTTCCCGGAAACCGTTTTGACACCGCTTCCACCGGTGATCGAACAAAAGCCTGTGACTGTTTCGCAGCAAAAACTGGCGAAGGAAATTTACATCCAGGATCTCAAAGCGATTGATTACTCCCAATACCGCGTTAAGCCAACCGTTTTGATCGAACAATTCATTCTTTCGGGAGTCCCCGCAAACCAGGAAAGTAAAGAAACCATTTTACAGGAAGAGCCTCAAATGCAGATGGCGAACATTCCGTACGTGGATTACCTGGAAAAAACACTGCGGTATACCAACCGCGGTAAATGGAAACAGGCACTTTCACGCTTCAACGAGATTCTCAAAACATACCCGGATGATCTGAACGCACGCTTCTATTCCGGCTGGTGTTACTATAATTTAGGCCAGTATGAAGACGCCTGCCTCAATTTCTCTGCCTGCTTACAACTGGAATTCTCCAATTTCAACGAAGAAGCAGAGTGGTATTTAGCACAAAGCCGACTGGCAAACGGGGAAAAATCGCTGGCGAAAGAATTGTTCCAGAAGATCAAAAATCAAAAAGGATTCTATTCCAAGCAGGCTGACAAGGTTTTGAAAACCTGGAAATAGGTTGTTTTTGCAGATCCGATCATGAACATATATTCTCTGCAATGGTAATTTTTGCTCAATCGGGGAAAAATGAAAATACGAATCTGTTCAAAAGGTTTCACGAGCTAAAAAGTTCAAACAGTCTATTGAACCTTTTCAACTTTTTGAACGCTTTCCACCTGTATATGACTAGCAAAAGTTCAAATTCCCGGAATACTGGGACAAAACAGAAATGAAGAAATGAAGGAAACAGAACAAAACAGGCTGAAATTTGAGTCGAACTATAAATCCTTTGAGTCTTTTCACATCCGGAATGAACAAGACCGGGAAATATACAATGCCCAGCCATTTAAAAAGGATATCAGCATCCTGTTTGTTCCCGGTGATTGCAAAATCCGGATTGATTTCCGCGAATTCAGTACCACACAACCTACCTTGTTTTTCTGCGGTTACCAGCGAATCCAGGTTCTTGAAGGCAAAAACATCATCATTCTGAACTACAGCAGGGATTTTTACTGCATCCAGATTCATGATGCGGAAGTGGCCTGCGACGGTTTACTCTTTAATAATGCCGGACAATTTCCCGCAACGGAACTTTCAGCGGTCGAAAATCCGGTGATCGAAAACCTGTTCTCCGAAATCGGAAAAGAATTGAGTCTGAACGATTCGTCGATGGAAGAAATGGTCCGGATCCTGCTGAAGCAAATCATTATCCGCGCAACACGCTTGTGGAAGCGACAGCAACTCCCGCTCCAGGTGTCGGAGTTACCGGCAGAAGTGGAGTTTTACCGCAATTTCAACCAATTGGTCGAGATTCATTTCAAGCAGTGGCACACCGTTTCGGACTATGCGGAAGCAATGGGATTGACCGCAAAAACGCTTTCCAACAAATTCAAACGCCTCAATCTCACACAGCCGAACGAACTCATCAAAGCCCGCATCATTCTTGAAGCCAAGCGTTTACTCTGTTTCACTGATTGGTCTGTAAAGGAAATTGCCTATGAACTGGGGTATGACGATCCGGCTTATTTCAACCGTTTGTTTACCGGGAAAGCCGGAGATAGCCCTGCAATTTTTAAGAAAAAATTCCTTGAAGGGAAAAATGTACAATAAAAACGACTATTTCTATCTTTTCACAGCCACATCACAACTCTATCTTTGTCTCGTTAAACAATTCAAACAATCATCAAAAACGAGCAATCATGAAAAGAAGAGCACAAGCCATCTGGAATGGAACAGTAAAAGAAGGAAACGGACATTTGACCACTCAAAGCACGGTACTAAACCAAACACAATACTCTTTCAACTCCCGTTTTGCTGACGGAATCGGGACAAACCCGGAAGAATTGCTGGCAGCAGCACACGCAGGATGTTTTACCATGAAATTGAGTTTGGATCTGACTGAAGCCGGTTTCGTTCCTGAAGAATTAAAAACTGATTCAACCATTACGCTGGACAATGGAAAAATCACCCTTTCCGCCCTGAAATTGACAGCAAAAGTTCCCGGAATTTCCGATGAAGAATTCCAACGTATCGCAAAACATGCCGAAGAAACATGTCCGGTTAGCGGTGCATTCAGCTTCGATATTACCCTGGAAGCAGTATTGGAGGCATAAAATTCTCCGGTCAAAAAAAATGCTGACAAGCAATTTGTCAGCATTTTTTAGTTTAGTTTGCGAGTCTTTTCAGCAACGGATTCGGTCTGTAACGATCTTCCCCGTATTCAGCAAACAGCTTTTCCAATCGTGAAAGCACTGTTTTCAACCCGATTTCTTCCGACCAGGCGAGCAATCCTTTCGGATAGTTCACCCCTTTGGTCATCGCCGTATCAATATCTTCCCGGCTGGCAATATTCAGGAATAATGCATCGTATGCTTCGTTGATCAGCATCGCCAGAACGCGATCCACGATTTCCTGCCCCAGTTTTTCATCCTTTTTCGGAACCGGCAATTCTACTCCTTCCGCGTAATCATAAAATCCTCTTCCGGTTTTTCGTCCCAGGAAGCCAGCTTCCATGTGGCGTTTTTGCGTAAATGACGGTTTGAATCGCGGGTCGTAGTAAAACGCACCGAACACCGTTTCCGTCACCGTATAGTTAATGTCGTTACCGATATAATCCATCAAAGTAAACGGTCCCATGCGGAATCCTCCCAGTTCGGTCAAAGCCCAATCGATCGTAGCAAAATCTGCCACTCCTTCTTCATAAATCCGCAAAGACTCACCATAGAATGGTCGTGCCACGCGGTTCACGATGAATCCCGGCGTGTCTTTACAAACCACCGTCAGTTTTTTCCAGGAATCAATCATCGATTTTGCCTGCTGCAGAGTTTCTTCACTGGTTTGGACTGCAGGAATAATTTCCACCAACGGCATCAAAGGAGCCGGGTTGAAAAAATGGATTCCAATCACACGGGAAGGGAATTTCAGAACAGCCCCGATCGATGCGATCGACAAAGAAGACGTATTCGATGCAATGATACAATCCAATCCAACTACCTCTTCGATTTCCTTGAAAACGGCATGTTTCACTTCCAGTTTCTCCACAATCGCTTCGATTACCAGCCCAGATCCTCTGAAATCTTCCAGTTTAGCCGAAAAATGCATTCTGTTCAGGATGTCATTTTTTCCGGATTCATCCAGTGTTCCTTTTTCAATCAACCGGTCAAGTACCTTCACCAAAGCAAGTTTCGCTTTATCCAACTGTACCTGGTTTACATCTACCAGAACCACCTCGTGTCCCGACTGCGCTGCAACCTGGGCAATTCCCGCCCCCATTGTTCCTGCGCCTAATACACCTATTTTCATTCTTAATTGACTTAAAGAGATAAGAGGCGTGAGTCAAGACTCATTCACTCTATCTCTATATTGAATTACTTAATTTCTTTTTCAATCCACCGATCAAACGTTGGATATTTTCAAGCTTTCTAACCGAATCTGACGCATCTAGCTCAAACAAATCTGCACAAATCAAAAGTTGTGTTTCCAATTCATAGGCTGAAGAAATCGCTACATTCAAAAAATAAAGAAACTCTTTATCGGTTGTACGACCGGAACCTTCCGCGATATTGGATGGAATCGAAACCGCACATCTTTGAATTTGACTCTTCAACCCGAACTTTTCGTCATTCGGTAATTGTCCGCTAAGAGCATAAATTTCTTTCACTAAATCAAAAGAAACTTTCCACGAAGTCAATTCTCTAAAATTATGTCGCATAGTAATACCTTGAATACTGGTTATTACTTTAATATACGAAATTTTATCTGAAAAACTACTGACTTACAAAGCCTTGACTCCTGACTCTTAGCTCCCGATTCTATTTTCCTTTAAAAACAGGAGCCCGTTTCTCCAAAAATGCAGTAACCCCCTCCTGGAAATCTGCTGATTTTCCGGCCAGAGTCTGCAATTCCTCTTCTACAGCCAGTTGCTGCGTCAGGTTATTCGTAACACTTGCATTCATCGCACGCTTGGTCAGTCCCAAACCGTAAGTAGGCATGGAAGCCAGGTTTTCAGCAAACTTCACGATTTCCTCCTCGAATGAGTCATCGGAAACAGCTTTGTAAATCATGTTCATCGCTTCCGCATCTTTGGCAGATACTTTTTCTCCTGTCATCATCAAGGCCATTGCTTTCTGAGCACCAATCAAACGCGGCAAGAAAAAGGTACCTCCTGAATCCGGGATCAAACCGATTTTAGAAAATGCCTGGATAAAAGATGCCGATTCTTTGGCAATAGCAATGTCACAAGCCAATGCGATGTTTGCTCCTGCCCCTGCAGCAACCCCGTTTACCGCAGCAATAATCGGTTTTTCAATGTTGCGGATGCGCTCAATGATTGGATTGTAATGCTCCTTCACAATGGATTGCATCTCCGGACCATTCGGGTCGGTAGCTTCTGCCAAATCCTGACCGGCACAAAATGCCTTTCCTTCTCCTTTTATTACGATAGCACGAACTGATTCGTCTTTTTCGCATGCATCCAGTGCCTGCTGAAGTGAAAGTGCCATCTCCTTATTGAAACTATTAAAAACCTGAGGTCTGTTTAAGGTCAGCGTACAAACGCCATTTTTGAAATCCTGGATCAGCGTCATTTTATTCTTTTTCTAACAAAGATAAAAAAAGCCTTATCCCGTCAAGTAGAATCGGGGAATTATTCGAGTTTTGAACGCCTTTTCTTTAAACCGGATACTTTTGGAGCATGTTGCCAAAGCAATTCCAATGATTTAGTCATTTTCACCACAAAACTTCCTGATTACACAAACGGATTCAACGAAATAAAATTTCGCCATGAACAAGCAATAAAACATGGTAAAAGCACTCATTATCAACTAATTTATTAAATAAATTACAAGTGTTAAAAATCGCTTTTTCAATGTTAAAATTCTGAAAAACCGTTTTGGAATTCCGTAACTTTGAAGTAACCATTATTTACTCGGTCATGTTGAAGTCCATTATTCTCCCGGTCGCATGCTGCCTAGTACTTGCTCCTGATACCACCCTGGCTCAATGCGCAGGTTCAGGATCAAATTTAGTAGCACCCTATGCCAGCAACAGCTCCAATAAAGGAGTCATGTTCAATATCACTGCGACAAACACAGTGACAATCTTTTGCTTTGATGCAAATCTTCCCGCATTATCCATTGGTGGATATGAAATTTATTACAGATCCGGAACGTATGTCGGTTCCGAAACCAATGCTGCCGGCTGGACACTTCTCGGCTCTGCCGGATCCATCCTCAGTATCGGGTTAAACGAAGAAACTCCGCTTACGATTCCCGTGAACCTGATCATGACTGCCGGACAGACGTACGGTTTTTACATCACGGCCAGCAACCCGATTCTTTCTACCGGTTTACTGACCACAAGCAATGCCGGTTATGGAACCATTAATTCCAATGCAGATATTTCGATTCTCGGAGGAGCAGGAATCACCTACCCTTTTGGTACGGTCACGGCAAACCGCAGTTTCAACGGAACAGTCCGGTATGCTCCCGGAGTAGTGCTCCCTGTTACCTTCAAGGATTTCAATGCTTCAAGCATGAATCAGTTTGCATTGCTGGAATGGAGAATGGAATCGGAAGCAAACACCAATTTCTACTCCATCGAACGATCTTCTGACGGAACCAATTGGGAGGAAATCATTATTACGGAAGCTTCCGAAGGGGATGGCAGCAGCGCACATCTCTACCAGGAAATCGATTATAATCCGCAGGAAGGAATCAATTATTACCGTCTGAGCCAGACCGATAATGACGGAAACCGGGTGGATCTCCAAACCGTTTCGTGGAAAAAAGTCACAGACTTTAGTGAGGGTGAACTAAACGCCTTTCCAAATCCCGGCAAAGAAGTCGTCAGGATATTTGCAAATTCGGCGGAACTAAAAGAACTACAAGTGTTTAATGCCATGGGACAAAACATTTCCGAAAACATTGAAATCCGGAATTACAACGGATACTCGGAACTTCATTTCGGTCAATCAAAACCGGGATTAGTTATCGTGAAAGCAAAAACCCTGTCAAAAAGACTCATGATCGAATAGCTTACGCTACACTTTATACTGGTAGTTTTCAACCATCGCTTTGACGCGTTGTACCATATGGTCGACCAAAAGCGGTGGTTCGAGAACAATCAACTCTCCTCCATAAGACAATAATGCGCGAATCAATTCCTCTGAAATAAAGACGTTCATTTCAAAGGTACTCTTGTTCTTGCCCTCTTTCACCATCTTTTGAGATGCATGGAAAGGTTGTGACTCAATGTATTTGGCTGCAACATTGTCTGCTTTAAACACTACAGTTTCCGGCTTTCCGTTACTTGCCGTGATTCCGATCGCATGCTCAAAAAACTGATCCGGATTGAATGAAACAGGTGACCGAAAAACTTCTTCCGACTTTTGCAGATCGTAAATCCGATCCAAACCGTAAGTAATGATATCTTCCTTAACCAAATCGTAACAGAGTAAATACCAACGGTTACGGTACTCCTTCAGCAACAGGGGGAGTACCTTTCTCGCTTTACGCTTTTGGGTTTGAAAGCTTTCGTAATCAAAATAAAGAATTGTTCCGTCCTTAATGGAAGTCAGAATCGGGTTGAGAAACTCACTTCCCCGTGATGAAACCGGCGTTTCGAATTCCACAAAGCGCTCGATGGATTTATCGTTGATATCGTTCGAAATATTCACCCGGTCTACAATTTTATCAATCGCAAAGCCGAATTGCCGGAACATCCCGACATCTTTAAACTGGCTGAGTGTGTTTGCCGCAAAGCGAATTGCTTCGATATCCGATTCGTTCAATGGAATTTCATCCAGGGAAAACCCTTCATCGCTGTAATAATAGCCGCCGTATTTTTTAGAATATTTGATCGGAGCATCGTGTTCCATTTTCATGGCAAACATGTCCTTTTCAATCGTCGAATCACAAATGTTTTCCCCGTCAACACCTCCAAACAACGCTTCTTCGCATGCTTCACGCAGCATCGCTTTCGAAGGGTAAGGTTTGTATTGATTTCTCAAGGCCCGGTCAATAATCCGGAATCTCAACAAGGCATTCTTAATGTGTGGCATAATTCAACTTTCAATCTAAGATATCAAAAAAATCTCAATTGAACTTGGAATGCCGTTCGTCAATAGCAAATTGAATGAATAATCCGAAACCGGATCCGTCATTGATATAGGAGTACTTCGCATCCAGCTGTTGGATAAACGCGCTGATTATTTCCACTCCGGTGGAAGATTGTTCCAAAAATTCAGTCTCTCCTTTGTAGCCCGCTCCGTTGTCTTTCACCAATAATTCGTAGTTCAGACTGCGTTCCGGGTTGTTTTTCAGCTCTACCTCAATCACGCCTTCTTCCTGGTTTTTGAATGCATGTTTGTACGAATTCGACAACAATTCACACATAATCAATCCCAGCGGAACTGCATAATCAATGGCAAGGTTGATCTCCTCTACGTTGACAATGACCGAAATGTTCTTGTTGTAGCTGGAAAATGACTCCCCCATCTGGCTGATCAGTTTATTCAGGTAACCGCCCATTTCAACATAGGCAGAATCATTATTCAAATGCAATTGATTATGAATCAAGGCAATGGCACGAATCCGGTCTTTTCCTTCTTCGATGATCCGCAGTGCTTCCGGATCGTGTACATTCCGCGACTGCAAATTCAGGATACTGGAAACAACCTGCAGGTTATTCTTCACCCGGTGGTGGATTTCCTTCAGCAGGTTTTCCTTCATCGCCAGCGAATTTGAAATTTCCCGGTTTTTTTCATCGATTTCTTCTTTCTGCTGCTGTAAAATGCGGTTCGAATCGCTTTTCTGACGAATAAACAGGTAGGAAATACTGATGATGACCACAATACTCATCAAAATCAGGATCAGAATCAGGCGCAGCTGCTGGTTTTTACCACGCTCTTCTTCCAGCAGGTATTGGTTCGATTCTGTCTGAAAATCCTTTTCCAGCTCAAAAACCAGGTTTTCACTGCGCAGGTTTTCCAGCAAATCATCAATTTCATTCCGGCGGATCGAATAAAAATAGGATGAATCCATGTTTTTCTTCAGTTCATAGTAATGTTCCAAACATCCGTAGACCTGGAACAAATCGCGCAACTCCGTATTCTGTTCGTTTTCCAAAACCATGTCGAAGTACATTTTCGCCCGATCCATCTGGTTGGTATAAAGGTAAATCTCTCCCAAACTCGCATTCGCATATTGCTCAGCGTATTTCCAGTGATTGGTTATTGCCAGTTGTTTGGCAAAACGGAATTCTTTCAAGGCATGCGCCACCTGGTTATTGAAGAAATAAACCTGTCCGGCAGAATTGGCAACCTGGAATAGAAATGCAGGATTTCCCTTCTTTTCCGCAATGTCTTTAGCAAGTTCGATTTCCCGGATCGCTTCTTCGTAATTTCCGTTTTCGCTGAAGCAATTTGCCAAGACCAAATGGCACTGGAGGAGTAAGTACTTATCCGACTTCTTCGATTTTTGGAGAATCTTCCTGGTTTTGGTGATTAGCAGGTCAAAATTCTGACCGAGACTTTCATATACTGCACCATATAAATCCAGGTAGAGTTTGTCCTGCTCATTTGCCTGGAAAAAAAATTGAAAGCGCTTTGCCTTATTGATTTCAAATTTCACACGGGTATAATCACCGTATGCGCTGAAAAATTTAATTTTTTTGATCGTAATGATGTAGTTGATCTCCGGGTCGTGCAGGTCTTTGTACTTTTTCTCTAAAAAACGGAGCGTCTGGTTCGCTTTGGAAATATCCACGATCATTTCTTCCTGCAGACGCTCAATTTCCCGATGAAATTCGGCACGATCGTATGCTTTCTTCTGGGCAATACCAACTAGGGAAATCTGCAAAAACAGGAAAAGTACAATGAAACGTCTAAATCTGAATAATCGTATGCTTTCCGGACGTAAAATCATGGGTAGTGAAAGTAGCTTTTGACCAAGTTAAGTAATAAATCAGCAATAAATGAAATTTATTCTCAAACTTTTTGAGGAACAGAATCCTACTAACCAATCTGTTAGTTACTACAACACGAATCCTTTGTCTTAATTTTCAATGTCTTTGAAATGACGACACCGAATAAAGAAGAAAAGTCCATACTTCGACAAGCTCAGTATACTTGTTTCAAATGTTTAAATTCAACATTGAACTATTGAACAAACAAAACATCATTCAATAAATTTCAAGCGTATTATAAAACAGTGTTTTACTTAGCAGTTTACCGCATCTTTCTTCTTATCGTAACCGAACAACTCGAAATACTTGATTGCTTTTACCACATTTTCAGGAACATCCTCTTCCCAACTTGAAATCCCGGCTCTGATTTTAGACAATACATCGTCTGACAAAATTTTCAAGGCCTGAGAATCAAATTCAGACAAAGCTGCCAGTTTATTATTGTCTTTCAGGAATTGAACCAATCCGCGCAGGTGCTTCGGAATAGCCAGTTCATCCAGGGTATATAAATCTCCGGTATCGACATTAATCGCCGGGTAAACATACATTTTTACATTGTGCCCGAACCCGATTCCGAATGCTTCCAGCAAACCTCCCGGAAGATTGTCGTAATAGCGCTCATCAAAAATGGTATGCAGGTTATAAATTCCGGCAATGACACCCATTTTCTGACCACGTGCAATAGTTGCCAGGTAATCCAGCATTTTGTAATGCTTCAGGTAATTGGAAATCATGACGGTATACCCCAGTGATCCGAGCAATTCTGCACGATCAATGAAGTCTTTATCAGAAATTTTACCATCTGCAGTCAAATCTTTCAGGGTCAGCTCAAAGATTACAGACAAGTTATCTTCACGCACACCGTCTTCTTTCAAAAACTGCTCGGTTCCGCGTGCGATCATATCCAGGTGAACTTTCGTTACCGGTCTGAAACGTCCGCGCATCAACAAAATATTCTTTTTATACAAAGCAGCTGCAGGCTGGAGCACTGTTCCACACAGGTCGAACATCGTAGCATCTGTCATACCGCGTTTTACCAGGTTCAAAGACAGAATCCGGTTGTCTACCTGTCCTAAATCCGGACCGGTTACACGGAGCATGTCAACTTCCACCCGGTCGCGCGGAATGCGGTGAACCAGGTTCGTCAGGAACTCATCCAGGTCGTCTGTAGAAAAATAGGCAGCGTGAATGAGGTTTACTCCCAAAATCCCCAATGCTTCCTGCTGGGCTTTATGGGAATTATCATGCATTTTTACGTGCAGGATGATATCGTTGAAACCACCGCCCAGTCTGGACTGAAAGCGCAAACCTACCCAGCCTTGTCCCTGGTTGGTTTTGTGGTAATTCAATGCTTCAACAGTATTACAAAATGCGAAAAAGCGTGCTTCCTGCAATTTCTTAGGAAGTCGTTCGCAAAGCGTATTGTACTCAGTAGTCAACATGGTCAGAAGGCGCTCCTCACAGACATAGCGGGAAGCAGCACCATACATGGCATCAGACACTTTCATGTCATATGCCGACTGTGTATAGGCAATCGTTCCCGAACTACCTCCGGCTTTAAAAAAGTTGGCGGCTACTTCCTGTCCTGCCCCAATTTCGGCAAAACAACCATAAATATCGCTTGTTAGATTAATCTTCAAGGCTTTCTCCTCGGTCGTTAATCTTCTTTCGTCTACCATTTCTTCCATTTCACTTCTACAAATGTACTAACATTAGACTTAGTACCCTAGGGGTTTAACGGTTTAAAGTCCGGATTAGTTACAAATTTATAATCTGTTAACGTTAATAAGAAGGCTTTCAGCTGATTGCGCTCTTCTTCATCGAGATGAACACCTCCTACACTCGCAAATTCCATCAGCGGATCAATTGTTGCAGAATGCTGAACACCAGTTGAATAATGCTCGATTACAGCGTCCAGATCCACAAAACGCCCGTCATGCATATAAGGAGCTGATAAAACAATGTTTCTCAGGGTCGGAACCTTGAATTTTCCGTTGTCATTAGCATTGTGTGTAATCGCTCCTCTTCCCAAATCCGTGAACACTGCATCGAGGCCGTTATTGGCAAATTTCTGCACCTGAACCAACACGCCGTTGTGACAATGAAAACAGTCCGCACCATTCAAATCCTGAAACGAGCCGTAACCTGCCCATTCTTCTGCCGTAACGGTATTTTTGACTGCCACTTCCGCCGCAGTCAGCGGAATGTTATTCGCAAATTTGTACATCACGTCGTACTTGGAATCTCCTGAGATCATCGTTCGCAAAAATTGCGCCAGTGCTTTAGCTACGTGCGTCGAATCGAAATCAATGACTCCGAATGCTTTGTAAAACTGGTTCAGGTAAGTCACATCCGATTTCAGACGCGTAACGGCATCTTTCCATTGCAGGTGCATTTCCACCGGGTTCGGCACCGGTTCCAGGATTTGATCTTCCAGTGTTTGTGCTCTTCCATCCCAGAAATAGCTGGTCTGCCACCCCAGGTTGATAAGCGCCATGGCATTCCGTGTTCCAATGGTTCCTCCCACTCCCTGCGAAAATGGTTGAGGGTCGGAGAAAGATGCATCCGGAGCATGACAGGTTCCGCAGGAAATGGAGTAATCCAATGAGAGTTTTCGTTCGTAAAACAACATGCGTCCCAGCAACACGCCTTCTTCTGTCATCGGGTTATCGGCCGGAATGGGCATTTGCGGAAAGTGGCTCGGAATTTTCAGCGTATACGGCGTTGGATCATAACCGACCTTTTCCTTCGTACATCCCAAAAAAAGGATCAACAATCCCAATATGCTGATCAGGAACCTGTTCATAAAGCACTGAGTGAGGCGGCAAAATTCTGTCTTGCTTTCTCGGTTAAAGCGGCTTGCGAAGAAGCACTGTGCGTGGATGTTTCTGTTTTCACATCAATCGGACTCGCCGGATTTTCCACAAAATTCTTCAGATTGAGCTTCAGCCACGCTTCATTCAAGGTACTACTCACAGCCGACCAGTTCAGATTGGAAATGGTTTTAGTTGTGAAGTAGGTATCTGTTCCTACGTGATACACAAGGCTCAGATCACAATTCGTCACTGCATCCACAATCGTATCTGCTTTTGCTTCGATTTTGAAGAAAATATAGCCCGGGTTCCAATCCCAGTGCATGTCGTTGGCAATGGCAATATTCAGCGGGTTGGTATTTGCAAACGTACTTGGGTCGTTGTGATTCACCGAAGACGGCACTCCGATTCCGAATTGAATGGATGTCGGATTCGTTACCACCTGATCTGCCTGGAAAACCAGTGTTCCGTTGTCGCGGTAATTGAACAAGGCAATTTCTTTCAAAACGGTTCCACCGGATTGAATGTCTGCGAAATAAGCTTTCAGTTCCAAAAACTGGATTTTATAGCCGTTGTTTAAGGTGTAAATGGAATCCAGATACAGGTAATCCGAATCAAACATGGGTCGAAGCGATAACCTTGCTTGCTGCACTACCGGGGTGTTCTCAGGCTCATCCACTTTCTTCTTAGCACAGGAAGAAAGCCCGGAAAATAAAAGCAACGCAAGAATCAGAATCTGTTTCATCTGGTAGTTTTACCAAATTTAAAACAATGCTCAGAGAATTCCTAAAAATGCGCCGGAAGAACGGGCTATTTTCGGTATTTTCGAAGGATTATTGATTGAATGGTATGAATTCGGAAGTGAGCAAACCTTTTCTCATCGTAAATGCTTCAGCAGGAAGTGGTAAGACGTACAACCTGGTGCGCAACTACCTGCGGCTTTTACTTTCCGAAGACCAGGATCGGGCCGAAATCAGCCAGATTATGGCGATGACTTTTACCAATAAGGCAAGCATTGAGATGAAAACCCGGATCATGAGCGATCTGAATAAGCTTGCACACGGAGGCGAAGAGAGCCGGAATTACCTGGAAGAAATTTCAACATTCGTTGGCGCAACGCCGGAAGCGGTTCAAAAACGCGCCCGGACCGTTTTGCGGAAGATCCTGCATCAGTATGAGGATTTCAATGTCATGACAATCGATAAATTCAATCTCCGCCTGATCCGTTCTTTTTCGAAGGACCTGGATCTCCCGGAGAACTTTGAGATTTCACTCGACGATACACTCATTTTGGAGAAAGCCATTGACGAATTACTGAGTAACATCGATGCGCGGAACCAAACCAAGCTCTACCTCCTGGCTTTGAATTTTGCCAAATCCAACCTGGAAGAGGAAAACGACTGGAACCTGAAGAAAATCCTCCTTTCGAAAGCCAAGATCCTGACGAATGAGGGGTATTTCCGGATCATCAAAACGCTTTCCAAAACGGATTTCAACAAGGAACAGCTGGATTTATGGAAATTGCAATTCAAGGCAGAAAGAGAATTGCTACAAGAAAAAATGCGGATTCTGAAACGGCTTTTTCACGATTCGGGCGTCGACAGCAATGCCTTTGCCGGAAAAACAACGACTTTCAAACCCATTGTCTTCAACCTTGATTTGAACCCGGAACCTATTTTTTTTCTGCGGGAAAGCAAACGGACGGATGCCAATTACAACAATATTCTCAAGACGATTGACACGGGAAGTGAAACACAATTTGCTCCCGCTTACCTGGATTTCCTGAATTTTATCAACGAGAAAACCGCTTATTGGATTGAACTGGATTTTAAAATCCAGCAGTTTCATTTACTGGCAATCCTGAAGGAACTTGCTCTGAGCATGGACGAAATCCGGAACAAAGAGTCGATTATCCGTGTGAGTGAGTTCAACAAACTGGTGGCGGAACTGGTTCAAAACGAGGATGCGCCCTTCATTTACGAACGGCTGGGTTCGCGCTTCAACCATTTTTTCCTCGACGAGTTCCAGGATACATCGCGCTTGCAGTGGCTGAATATTGTACCGCTGATTCACAATTCACTGGCAGGAAATTACTTCAATTTCATTGTGGGCGACCCGAAACAGTCTATTTACCGTTTCAAGAACGGTGTTGCGGAACAGTTCATTGCGCTACCGGCGATTTACAATCCGGAAGGTGAACCTGCTATCGAACAGCGATCCAAATTCTTTCAGCAAATGGGAAAAGTGGAAGGTTTGGAGGACAACTGGCGTTCGGCAAAAGAAATTGTGGAATTCAACAACCTCTTTTTCCAGGAACTGCTTGCTTTTCTTCCTGAAAACGGCAAGGAATTTTATGCGCACCTGAAACAAAACCCGAAGGGTAAACCGGGTGGTTATGTCGAAATGATTATGCTTCCTCAGAAGGAGATCAACACCACAGAATTCACCAACAATCAATTGCTTGAATGGGTGGAGCAGTGTCTGTCGGATGGGTATAAACCGTATGAGATTTGTGTATTGGGGCGGAAAAAACGAGATTGCAACCAGTATGCGAACTTTTTGAAATCGAAAGGATACCAGATTGTTTCATCGGATTCGCTGCTTGTGAACAGCGACAAATATGTACAGCTGGCAATTTCTTACTGTAAATGGAAGGTAAACCGTTTCGATTTTCAGCGGGCCATGCAGTTTGCCTATTTTTATTTTGAAACACTGCACCCCGAAAATTCTTTTGCCATTTACAACAGTTGTTTCCGGGAAGTAACAGAAGGCGATTCTACCGGCATCTTTTTCCTCGAAGAATTGTTCTTTGAGAACAGTCGTTTGAATGCGGATTTCCTGGATGCCAGTTTTCAAAACATCTACTCGCTCCTGGTCGATTTTCTAAAATTGCTGGAACTTGACCCGATTGAAGATACGTATTTGCAGCAGTTGCTGGATTTGGCATATCAATTTGACACCTCGAACGGGCCGGATTTGATGGATTTCATCCATTATTACGATAAAAACGAAAACAAATTCAGCGTCCAGCTCTCGGAAAACGAGCACGCAATCCAGATCATGACGGCTCACAAGTCGAAAGGATTGGAATTCCCGGTGGTGATCATTCCTTCGTTCCATTTTTTCACGGAAGGAAATCTCCAGGATTCGTTCCTGATGGAAATCAACGAGCACATTGTTGAAACCAAAATGAGCAAGTTCGAATCTGCTATTCCGGCAATCAAAGTGGAAGCGGAAAAAGAAGATGCCGCACAAAAAATGGATGCAATCAACCTGCTTTACGTGGCTTTTACCCGTCCGCAGGATCGTCTTTACGCCATTAACCTGAAAGGATCGCGGAATTCGTTCTACGATAAATTCAATTCAGTATTCCATCAGCTTTTCCCGGATGCGTTTGAGGATGGAAACATGCATTTGAAGTTCGGGGAAATTCCGGAAATCAAGCACCATTCGAAAAATGAATCCGGCGAATACAGTCCGCATTCGATTCAAAATTTCCTGTGGTTTCCTGAAATCAGCATTCAACCAGCAAAGGAGCAAGTGGATGACAGCCTGACCTCCGCACAACGGATCGGGAAGCAATTTCACTTCATCATGGAGAAGTCGCAATCGAAAGAAAGTGCTTTTTCGGCGCTTCGAACAGGAATTCTAAAAGGTCAGATCGAACAGGAATTCGAGGAAACACTAACCAAACTGGTAAATGATGCGTTTGAGAATGAAACGCTGGTTCAGTTATTCAACAGCGGAAAGCATCTCAATGAACGCACCCTGATTTTTGACTCCAAAACCAAGCTTCGTCCGGATAAACTGATCGTTTCAGAAAACAGTACACTGGTCATTGATTTTAAAACGGGTGAACAAAGCACCAAACATGCCGAACAGGTCAGAGGTTATCTGCGGGTTTTGAAGGAAATCGGTATGCCGGAAATAAAGGGATATTTGTATTATACGGAAGGATTGGGGTTAGTTGAGGTTCCGGCGGGCGGAGAGTTGTGGGATTAGAAAATAATTGAAAAAATATGGATAGACATCCATCTATTAGCCCAGTGGTGGCGGGATTTTCACACATCCCGATAGCAGCTATCCGGGATTATAAACTGGTGTTGTTTCCTCCCCAAAAAACAATCGATTGAAAGCATCACTGCTTATCCAGAAACATTACCCCTTCCGATACGCGAACCACCAGCGAATGGTTGTCCATATCTTCTATCAACCAATTGATCGACTCGGTCATCGCAGCTGTTTTGACCTGGATCATGTTCTTTTTGGAAACACGGTACGTCCCCTGAACAGTATCCGCACCATAAACAACAAAAGGGAGATCAGACGCATCTTTATCTCCCCCTGTAAATGCATAAACTTCTGTATGCGATTCATAAGAACCATTGTTCAACAGCATCTTCGTATAATTCCATTTTCCGTCCAAACGGTTTACAATGCGCTGCTTTGCGCAGGAAAAAAGGAAAAAAAACGAAGAAACAAACAGAACGAAACGCATCAGATTGTCATTATATCTTTTTCTTTTGCATCCACCAATTCATCTACTTTTTTGATGAATCCATTGGTGATGTTCTGAATTTCATTTTCAGCGTCTTTGCTCATATCTTCAGAAAGCCCGTCAGCTTTCAGTGATTTCACCATATCCAACGCATCTTTGCGGTTATTTCTCACACCTACTTTCGCGTGCTCACCTTCTGATCTTGCTTTTTTCACCAAATCACGACGACGCTCTTCCGTCAAAGGCGGAATCTGAATAATCAGCTGTTCTCCATTGTTTTGCGGATTCAATCCCAGGTTTGCGTTCATAATTCCTTTCGCGATTTCATTCAGCATGTTTTTTTCCCACGCCTGAACAGTCAGTGTGCGGGCATCCATGGTTCCGATATTCGCCACCTGCTGGATTGGAGTCGGAGAACCGTAGTAATCCACCATGACTCCTGTTAGCATGGAAGGAGTTGCTTTTCCTGCTCTTACTTTCAGCAGTTCGTGTTCCAAGTGATCGAGTGATTTCTGGCTGGATGACTTAAACTCATCATAAATTAGCTGTAACTCTTCAGTCATAATTGATCTAATTGAATCTTTCTCTATTTAATTTCTTACAATGGTTCCGACTTGCTCACCGTCCATCAATCTCAGGAGATTTCCCGGAGTATCCATATCAAATACAATGATCGGCAAATCGTTTTCCATACACAGGGTGAAAGCTGTCATATCCATTACTTTCAATCCTCTGCTGTATGCATCTTCAAACGTAATGACGTCGAATTTCGTTGCCGAAGGATCTTTTTCTGGATCTGCCGTGTAAATTCCATCTACACGCGTTCCTTTCAGGATCACATCTGCATTGATTTCAATGGCACGCAAAGAAGCCGCAGAATCTGTTGTAAAATATGGATTCCCGGTTCCTGCACCGAAGATGACCACACGCCCTTTTTCAAGGTGTCTGACAGCTCTTCTTCGTACATACGGTTCGGAGATTTCTTTCATTTCGATTGCAGACTGCAGCCTGGTTTGAAGGCCTGCCGATTCCAAAGCCGCCTGAAGCGCCATGGAGTTAATCATCGTAGCAAGCATTCCCATGTAATCACCATGAGTGCGGTCCATTCCACCCTCTTCTGCCTGAACACCACGGAAAATATTTCCACCTCCAATAACGATCGCCACTTCAACACCCAAATCGTGAATTTGTTTGATTTGCTGAGCGTACTCACTAAGCCTTTGATTATCAATTCCAAATTGTTTATCTCCCATGAGAGATTCACCACTTAATTTGAGCAGAATGCGACGGTATTTCATATTTTCAGAAAGAAGTTGCGCAAATATAGTGGGAAATCTTCGAAGTTTGGAAACCTATCCCAAAATAGTGACTGATAATACCTAAATTCGACATTCAAAGATTTATCTCATGGGACTTATCACTTTCAAAACATTTGACAACTCCGTCGATGCTCACATTTTGAAGATCAAACTGGAGAGTGAGGGAATCAGCTGCTTTTTGTTTGATGAGCATATTGTATCGGTCAATCCGCTTTATTCGAACCTCGTGGGCGGAATCAAACTGAAAATCAACGAAGAGGATTTGCCGCATGCAAACAACGTATTGTATGAACTGGAACAAACGCCCTATACCACGGACGATGAACAGGTCATTTCCTGCCCGAATTGCCAATCCACACACCTGGAATCGGGTTACAAATCCATGCGCAGTGTTGGAGCGGTGATTTCAGCCATTGCTTCTTTCCTGTTATTCATTTTCCCGGTTTACCGCAAGAACGTATACAAGTGCCTGAATTGCGGACATGAGTTTAACCTGAAGCGCAAATAAAAGAGTCCCTACCGGTCGACTCGAAGTCACTTATTTAGTTGAATACCTTGTTCCAAACTAATTAACAGATATCTTAATCACCTGTCTATTTATGGGGTGGGGAAAACCCTATCTTTTCTGAAACTTCACTGTTGAAACTGTCGTTCCGTCAGACACCCGGATGAAGTACAAACCGGTAGCCAATCCTGAAACATCAATCGGCTGATTTCCTGATCCCGAAAGCATTTTTTCTCCTGCCAGGCTGTAAATCCCGTAATGTTCAATCGGAGAATCCATCAAAACAGTCACATCTGAAGTTGCCGGGTTGGGATAAACCGACATAGTCTGCTGCATCCATTCAGTCATTCCAGCTGTTGTCGATCCATACTCATCAGCGCCGCAATCGATGACGTTTTGCTCCACTCTCAATTCATTGAAATAATCGGTTTCGTCACTCAAAACGGTTGTGGAAGGATTTCCTCCATTTACCGCCGGAGAATTTGCTGCAATGTGAAAATCCGGAGCATTCAACGATGTGGAAGCCAGCAAGGGGTCACCAAAAACCGCATGAGAATTGGTGGAACTTCCGGAAATAAAAGCGGAAAAACTAGTATAAAATGTCCCGTTCCAGTCAACACTTGTTCCGGCATTTCCGCCAGCACTATAAACGACATTGTAATCGAAATACAGCGCAGGCTGCGTTAATTCGGCATAAGCCAGCTGATTTTGTGAAGACGTGTAAAAAATGTTGTTTTCGATCGTACTGTTTTCGCTGTATGTGAGGTACAACTCCCCCACTCCGGAATTGCTGTAATCATTGGAAAAACAGGTATTGTTTCGAATCAGTGCGCGGGTCACTTTTCCCGATCCCGAAGGATAATCAAATCCCCCCATGGCAATGCCGCTAATTTCGTTGTCGTAAAACACATTATTGCGGATGATAATTGAATCGGTTGTTGCTCCTGTTTTTTCACATCCGACTTCAATTCCATACCCGTTGCGATACGACGTATTCTTTTCGACAACCATTCTCTTTGCTCCATCAATATAGATTCCGCCGGAAGTTGCATACGCCGATACACAATGGTGAACGGTATTCATCCTGACAATTCCGTTACGCGCCTGGTCATTGGCGGCGGAAGGTGAAGTTCCTTCATGACCAATTACATCAATCCCGATATTCGTCAAATCATACACCGTATTGTTTGAGATTTCGAATCCGTCCACGTTTCCGTTTACCGCAATTCCTTCGCTGTAGCCCAATCGGCAATTGTATAAGGTATTGTTCTGCAATTTCAGATTGGTCATCGGGGTCGTTGATCCGGTTCCAAAAACGATAATCCCCTGTGCGTTGGTTGTTTCTGAAACAGCTGCATTTGGGTTGGACGAAAAGTGGATGTCGTGAATCACACAATTTTTCACCGTGATATTTGCCCCGCTTCCTTCAATTAAAATGCCCTGGGCATCGTTTTGAATGTTGTTCCGGAGTTCCAGGCCTTCAATAAGGACATTACTCCTGTTTCCAATGTAAACAACCGGGTTTTGAGTGGTGATTCCCGTCGCATCAATAACCGGCAGAGTCGATGAATCATTTTTGATCGTGATATTGTCTATCGGAACAGTAATCTTCTCGTTATAGGTTCCCGGCATGACGTTTAACACATCCGATCCTGCCAGGTGGTTCAATGCGTACTGAATCGTTTGCCAGGGAGAAGATACCGAACCGGTATTCGAATTATTCCCGGTTGGTGAAACATAGTAATTATTTTGGCTGAAAGACATGACTGCACACATCATAAACGGCACTAATACGATCAATCGTTTCATCTTCTTTGATTTTAAACTAAAGCTACAATTTTAATCCGATACTTGATTCAAACAAAAATCCCGTTGCTCTTTCGGGCAACGGGATTTTCTATTTTGTTCGTTTCTGTGAGTCTTAGCTCAAAGACAAACGTTTGAATTCAGTAACAGTCAATCCGTTTTCAGTAGAATTCAGGAACTGCTCAACAGTCAATTTGTTATCGCGGATAAATTCCTGGCTCAACAACGTGTTTTCCTTGAAGAATTTAGCCAAACGACCCTGAGCGATTTTCTCAGCCATGTCAGCCGGTTTTCCTTCCTGGATTGCCAATTCTTTACCAACTTCGATTTCACGCTCGATTGTACGTGCATCAACACCGTCTTTGTCCAAAGCGATCGGGTTCATTGCAGCAACCTGCATAGCCACCTGGCGACCAGCTTCAGCAACTGCTTCACCTCCTTTGTTCAAAGCAACCAAAGTAGCCAATTGGTTTCCCGGGTGGTTATAAGCAACCACAGCATCACCTTTCAATACAGCGTATCCTGACAAATCCAGTTTCTCACCGATTACACCAACTTGCTCCGTGATTTTCTCATCAACAGTCAGTTTGTCATCGTATTTCAATGTTTTCAACTCTTCTGCAGTTGCAGGAAGGTTTTTCATTGCGATATCAACCAAAGACTGAACGAAGTTGCGGTAGTTATCGTTTTTCGCTACGAAGTCAGTTTCACAGTTCAATGTTAATACGACTCCTACAGTTCCTTCAGGGTTTGTCTGTGCGAAGATAACTCCTTCACGTGCTTCGTTCTCACCGCGTTTAGCAGCGATTTTTTGTCCTTTCTTACGCAGGATATCAACAGCAGCTTCGAAATCACCGTTTGCTTCTACCAATGCGTTTTTACAGTCCATCATACCAGCACCTGTTTGCTGGCGTAATTTGTTTACATCTGACGCAGTAATTGCCATGACTATAAATCTTTTAAATGTTTATGCAAAGAAGAGTCCCCGGATTTACTCCAGGGTTACTTCTTTATTATTCTTTTGTTTCTTCTACTTTCGCTGCAACTTCTTCTGTTGTGTCTTCTTTGTCTTTCACAGCAGTTGTTTTGCGGTCATCCAAACCTTCTTTGATAGAAGAACAGATAGCATCCAGGATGATTGCAATTGATTTTGTTGCATCATCGTTTGCAGGGATTGGGAAATCTACCAAACGAGGGTCAGAGTTCGTATCAACCATTGCAAATGTTGGGATCCCCAAACGTTTTGCTTCTGCCAATGCGATGTGCTCTTTCAGGATGTCAACGATGAAGATCGCTGCAGGCTGACGAGTCATATCTGCGATAGAACCGAACGTTTTTTCCAATTTCTCACGCTGGCGAGTCTTGAACAAACGCTCACGCTTGTTCAATGTTTCCCATGTACCATCCGTTTTCATTTTGTCGATAGACACCATTTTACGGATAGACTTACGTGTTGTTTGGAAGTTTGTCAACATACCACCTGACCAACGCTCAGTTACGAATGGCATGTTAATCGCTGAAATTTTATCAGTGATGATTTCTTTTGCTTGCTTTTTAGTAGCAACGAAAAGTACTTTTTTACCCGACTTAGCAATTTGTTTCATTGCCGCACATGCCTGATCAAGATGTGCAATTGTCTTATTAAGGTCAATAATGTGGATACCTTTTTTCTCGTCAAAGATATACGGCGCCATTGCCGGGTTCCATTTTCTTTTCAAGTGTCCGAAGTGAACACCTGCTTCTAATAAACTATCAAAATTTACTTTAGACATAATCTTTTGTTTTAATTGTTTACGTTCCTTAGTAATTTCAGCTGTAAAGGGATCAATCGAAAGACTGACAATACTTTATGCTTGGATACTAAACAACCTTCCCGCCATAACGGGAAAATAAAATTCGAATTAACGTTTAGAGAACTGGAATTTCTTACGTGCTTTCGGCTGACCTGGTTTCTTACGCTCAACCATACGTGGGTCACGTGTCATCAATCCTTCTGCCTTCAACAACGTTTTGAAATCAGCAGAAACTTCTACCAATGCGCGGGAAATTCCCAAACGAATTGCTTCTGCCTGTCCGTTAATTCCTCCTCCTGCTACGTTTACTTTGATGTCGTACTGACCCAAAGTATCAGTCAAGTTGAACGGCTGCTCAACTTTCCCTTGCAAAATAGCTACCGGAAAGAACTCTTTGTAATCACGTTTATTAATTGTCATCTTGCCCGAACCTTTTGTCAGGTATACACGAGCAACTGAAGTTTTTCTTCTTCCTAATGCGTTTACTACTTCCATATCCTTTATTTAATAGCGTTTAAGTTAATTGCTTCAGGGTTTTGAGCGTCGTGTTTGTGTTCTGCACCAGCATACACTTTTACATTTCTGTACAACTGACGTCCCAACGTATTCTTTGGCAACATCCCTTTAATTGCTTTTTCGATTACACGCTCAGGGCTACGCTCTAACAATTCCTGCGCAGTCAACGAACGTTGTCCTCCTGGATATCCAGTGTATCGAACGTACTCTTTGTTCTCTAATTTCGTACCAGAGAACGACACTTTTGCTGCATTAATAACGATCACGTTATCTCCACAGTCAGCGTGCGGTGTGAAGTTAGGCTTGTGTTTTCCACGTACCAACTTCGCTACCTTACTTGCTAAACGACCAACCGTTTGGCCCTCAGCATCTACTAACAACCACTTTTTATCAGCGGTTTCCTTGTTAGCAGAAACAGTTTTGTAACTTAAAGTATCCACTACCTTTTATTTTTTAAATAAGACAATATCCCCAATTTGGGGGTGCAAAGATAGAAACTCTATTTTTTATTAACAAGGGATTTTTTAAGAAAACTGAATATTAATCATTTAGATTCCAAATTCTCATTCATTTTCAGGAAAATCGGCCTTTTGAATTGAAAAGTGAGAAGGGAAAAGCGAAAAGAATGCACCAGATCCTTTACCCCGGCCGGCTATGTGATAAATTGAAAATGCAAAATGCAAAAAACGGAATCGCTGGCAACCCTTTTCAATTCTCACTTTTCAATTCTCTTTGGAGAATCTCCTGTTCCGTCATTTTTATCTTAAATTTACTGCTTAGATCGTCAAAAAACCAACCTTCTAAAAAAGAAGAATGAATAGCATAAATCACATGGAAATGCCTAAAATCTATCTCCTTCTGCTGACAGTTTCTCTCATTGGTTTAACCGGCTGTAAAAAAGAGAAGAACAAATCTGCCTTTATTGCCGATGACATCTACTTTCAAGAGTTTAATCCATTTCCGGAAATCACTTCAATAGACAGCATTCACAACTTCCCCGGAAATCCGGCTCCGACCATTTACCCTTCCGATTCCAGTGCGAGCTATCTCCTGGATATCGACGGGGACGCGAATCCTGATTTCAAATTAACGACGAAACATTGGTATCAATGGGTAAGCAATAGCTCTCCGGGAGCCAACAACAACTTTGAAATTTTTATTGCAGGAATTGATAGCACCTCTGAAATATCGGGTATGACACCTGTAGCAGAAGCTTCCATACTTGGAACAGTAGTTTATGCTCCCGGAGAATCCATTCATGTGAATGCGAAATGGGTAAACACTTCGTGGCTTGTTCGTTCCGGAGGCTCTGTTTATGGCACACAGTATCATTTGACGGGAACCTATTATATCGGACTGCGCATAAAAAAAAGTGCGCTTCCGAACTATTGCTGGCTTAAAGTCAAAGTAGCAGACAATGGGTACCAAAACAACCTGCAAATCATCGCATTCGGCTACAATCATTCGATTGGTAATGACATCTCAGCGGGGCAGCAGGAATAGCGCTGTTTTTTAAGGAAAAATTGAAAAGAATACGTCAGTTCTTGTACATAGCTATGCGTTAAATGCAACATAGAAAATTCAAAAAAAGGAATCTCTGGTAAATCTTGTCAATTCTCCCTTTTCAATTTTGAATTTTGCATTTTCATTTTTTTAATCCTCCCGGGCAACCTTTCCGTTTTCAGTTTTGTATTTAGGAAAACAACACGAATCAATCGTGCACAAAATTACAAATATACAAGCTATGAAAATCAAGCCTTTTATTATCTCAGCATTCCTGCTCCTGGCACTGAATGGATTCAGCCAGATCCCAGGAATAGATAGCGTAAAAATCCTACCCGCAACTCCGCTTGCCGGTGATGAAGTACGCGTAATCTGCTACACGGTTTTTCCATCCGGAGACTGTGAACCAGGCAATCACTTCGTGATGCAAAACGGCAACCAGATTCTGTTGAACATCGAATACGCGCCGGGAATGCTCTCCTACATTTGCCATCACACCGATACGCTTTCACTCGGAAATCAAAACGCGGGAGATTACGAATTGGTTGTGAACCTGATCAAGCAACCTATGGGATACAGCGTTGATCTGGATACCAGTTACTTCACAGTTGGCGATGCACTGGGCTTACCTTCCCTTTCGGCCTCCGATTTGTCCGTTTACCCGAATCCTTTCAACCAGGAATTACGTGTCAAAGCGGCAGTTTCGATCAAAAAAGCAGTGATCTGTTCCCTTTCCGGGCAAAACATCCTGACCTTGAACGAAACCGTTTTTAAGTCCGGTCAACCGATTCCGGTTCCTGAACTGAAATCCGGAACTTATTTGCTCATACTCACTGATGAAAATGGGAACAACTATACCCAACGCATCATCCGGGACTAAATTTTGAATAGTATGAAACAATCTATTTACACACTCGTCCCTTTATTGCTGGTTCTTCTAATGATCAGTTCCTGCAAGAAGGAAACACCGGCAAACATTACACAACCCGTAACTACAGGAACCAATTCGATCAACGGAACCTGGAACCTGATTCGTATCTACGGCGGAATTGCAGGCATCAATGAAACGCACAATAGCGGAGATGTCGAATGGACATTTGACACCCAGGCCGGCACTTTGACAGTCAACGACAATGGAAATTCGTCGGCTTACTATGACCTTCCTTCGGGAACGTACAACTTTCAGCAGATTTCCAGTTCAAACCAGCATTACCTGGCAATTGAAGCGAATGAACTCGGGCAGTTCACCATTTCGGGAAATCAATTAGTGATTGATGAAAACAACAAATCAGACGGAGAGGGAGCCTGCGGGTTCTACATGGTACTGGAACGCTGAGTGAAATGCCGGGAGAACCAACCGTTTTTGCTCAAGTTGCTTTATTTTTGACGAAAACATTGTTTTAAGCACTGTTAAACCAGGATGGAAGAACACATAGAAGAATTTATCAAAGGAAATAAGAAAGCTTTTGACCGGGTGTATGAAAAATATGCCCCTTCTATGTTTGGTATTTGTATGCGTTACGCAAATTGCAGGGACGATGCCCAGGAAATTCTGCAGGAAACATTCATCAAGGTGTATGAAAACAGGGAAAAGGCAAATCCTCAGCTCACACTTGGCCCATGGATTAAAACCATTACTATCCGTACGGCGATCAATTATCTGAAAGCACAGAAAAAGATGCTCCTGCAAGAACACGAAGATTTTTTCGAAAGACCTCAGGAAACCCTGATTCCGGAACAAGAAACCGGGAATGATCAAAACTCATTGCTCCGGCTGTTAAACGAAATGCCTACCGGCTACCGAACCGTTTTCAACCTCTTTGTGCTGGATAATCTGACACACAAGGAAATTGCCGAATACCTGGAAATTACGGAAGGATCTTCAAAGTCGCAATTGGCAAAGGCTAAAAATTGGATGAGAAATAACCTGGAAAAAAAAAGAAACAATGAAAGAGCTTGACGAAATAGACCGCTTATTCCAGTCGGAATTTAACGGGTTTGAGCCCGTTCCGGATCCGGTCGTAAAGGAAAACATTGACCGCGCTATTGCTTCCAAAAAGAAGCGCAGAAAATTCCTGTTTCTTTTATTTCCGGTTCTTTTCATTACTGCAGCAACAGCCGCCGTGCTTTATTCCCATTCTTTTTCCGGTGATGATCGGTCGAAAGCGCTTATTTCTCAAAGCACGAAACCTCATGCTGATAGCGGGCGTAATAGTGCGTTTTTACGTCACGAAAAAAAACAAGTATTGGAAAACAAATCCGATGGCAGCATCAAAAAAAGCATTGAAAGCCCGGATAATCAAACCGTAAAAGAGATTAGCATTGACGGACATAACAACGTACTATTACGTCAGGGAAAAAGTAACTTGTTGCGAAACAAATCCAGGCTGACAACCAATATACATACTGCAAACTCAAACATACACTCTGAAAAACAGCCTGCTGCCAACGGACGTAATAACATCCTATTATACCCAGCTCATCCCGGTTCAAATCCCGAAACAATTACCGGAAGAATCAGTCCCGCAACGCCTCTCATTTCTGATTCAGTAAGCACTCGTCCCAACCCGACAAGTGAAATTGCGGAAGTCAGTAAACCAGACAGTACTTCACTTCCCGCAAGTGATTCTGCTCAAAACACCATTTCTCAATCAACCGAAACATCTCCTCAATCGCTACCAGAACCACCAAAAATGGCTTCGAAATGGTCATGGGCTATTCTCGGAGGCTGGGAAGCAGAGAAAAAAAGATCCTTTGAATCCTTCGATACCACAAACTTTGTTGGTAAACGAAAAGAATTTGCTGCTGTTCATAGCTCGTCGTTCTATGGAAAACTGGAAGCAAACCGGAAGTTAAATCCGCAAATGGATCTCATTCTCGGAATTGGTTTCCGTTCAACGAAAACCACCCAGTACACCTCTCTGTACACAAGAGACAGCGTCATTATTATCGACGGTGTGAGCAGCGCACCGCCAACAGATTCGGTTCATTACTTTATCCGAAATCAAACCGGAACGCAGGTCTACCGCATCCATTCCATCATTGTTCCTTTGGGATTGTCCTGGCAAAAACCGATCAGTTCCAAATTACACCTGCGTTTTTCAGGTGGAGTTGAACTAGCTTATGGCTGGATATCCAAACAACAAGTCCAGGCAGATTTCAGCACACCGAAATTCCAGTCGTTCGGATGCAATCTGTGGCTGCGACCGGAACTTCATTACGACTTCGGAAAAGTCCGTGTATTTGGTTTCGGTACATTGAACCAGGGACTCAGCCAACAATTGAAATGGGATTTTAATGTTCGTCGAAACCCGATGTTCGGAGCGGGAATCGGGTTATTTTTCGAATTGTAGAAACCCGTTTTTTTTCAGGTTTGGGATGCATGTTCGCGATATTGCATACAGGCCCCGTCAAACCTGGGAATCCGTACTTAAAACTGGATTGTCAACTGCGTTTCTTCCTTCGGGTCATCTGTTGCAAATTTCGACAAAGACAAACCCAGCAGGCGGATCGGTTTCTCCCAATCGTTTCCGGCAACCAGCTCCTCCACTACCGGCATGATATCCGCTGCAATCCGCATTTCGAGTTCCCGCGTATACGACCGGGTGATTTGAGTAAAATCGGAAAACTTGATTTTCAACGTCAACGTTTTTCCTCCCAACTGGCGTTTTTCCAGCCGGGTTTCCAGTTCCGAAGCAATGCGTTCCAGCTTTTCCAGCACGGCCCGCTTTGAATGCAGGTCACTTCCATAGGTATGCTCCACAGCCAGTGACTTCCGTTCCCGGTTCGGCTTCACGGCACTGTGCTGAACTCCCCGCACGATGTTGTAATACTGCCTCCCCGACTTCCCGAAATGCTGGATCAGAAAAGCAAGCGATTTTTTCTTCAGGTCTTTTCCCGTGCGCACTCCCAGTTCTTTCATCTTGGTTGCTGTTACCTTTCCGATCCCGAAGAAACGGTCGACGGGAAGTTTTTCCAAAAAGCTTTCGACCTCAGCAGGTGGAACCGTCAATTGTCCGTTCGGTTTGTTGACATCTGAAGCGATCTTGGCCGTAAACTTATTAATCGAAATCCCTGCACTGGCAGTGAGTCCGACTTCCTTCAGAATGCGCTGCCGGATTTCCTGAGCCAGCAAAGTCGCTGATTTCAGCCCTTTTTTATTGGAAGTTACGTCCAGGAAAGCTTCATCCAGGGAAAGCGGTTCAACCAAATCGGTATATTCATGGAAAATAGCCCGTATTTGAAGCGAAATTTCCTGGTAACGATCAAAACGCGGACGCACAAAAATCAAATCAGGACACAAACGTGCTGCCGTAGCACTCGGCATAGCAGATTTTACCCCGAATTTCCGCGCTTCGTAACTTGCAGCAGCAACCACTCCGCGCTGTTTCGTCCCTCCTACCGCGATTGGTTTTCCTTTCAGCCCCGGGTTGTCCATCTGCTCAACGGAAGCGTAAAACGCATCCATATCAATGTGAATGATCTTCCGTTCTTCTAATTGATTTTCCATCGCAACTCCAGAGTGAAAGCAAAGATACTGCGAATAGAAACGAAGAAAAATAATAAATTTGAGAAAATGCAACCCATGAAAAAACTGATTTTCCTGCTACTGTTCGGCTCATCGCACGGCTTTTCCCAACAGATTTCGCTTCCGGAAGCAAAACGCCTGCTTGCGCTCCCGTTAAAATGCGTACAACAGGAATATCCGAATAAATTGGGACAGGTTCTGAACGATCAAACGGATTTAAAATCGCCCTCGGTGCTCCATCCTTCGTTTTACGGGTGTTTCGACTGGCACTCATCTGTCCACGGTCACTGGCTGATCGTGCGGCTTTTGAAGGAATACCCGGAACTGGTGAATGACACCATTCTGACAGTATTAAAAACCAACCTGAGCGAAATCTGCATCACACAGGAAATTGCCTACTTCAACACGAAAAACAATGGTTCTTTTGAGCGCACTTACGGCTGGAACTGGCTACTCAAATTGCAATTGGAACTGGAAACGTGGAAACATCCGATTGCAAAAGAGTTGAGTGATAACCTGCGGCCGCTTTCAGAGCTTTTTTGTCAGAAATACATCGATTTTCTTCCGAAACTCAATTATGCCATCCGTTCCGGAGATCACATCAACACGGCTTTTGGACTCACTTTTGCTTACGATTACGCGCTTGCTCACGGAAATGATTCACTCAAAAATGTCATTGAGAAAAGAGCTCAGTATTTTTACCTGAACGATAAGGCTTATCCGCTTCACCTGGAGCCAAGCGGTTATGATTTTCTTTCCGGTGGTTTCGAGGAGATCGACATCATGCGCCGCATTCTTGCGAAAGACGAATTCAAACGCTGGCTGAAAGGATTCGCACCTCAATTGTTCAGCAAGAAATTCATGCTTGAACCCGGAAAAGTATCGGATCGTTCAGACGGCCACCTGGTTCATCTCGACGGACTGAATTTCAGCAGAGCATGGTGTATCTACGGAATCACGAAGACTTTACCCGAACTCTCGTATCTGAATGCCATTGCCGACAAACACATTGAAACTTCCCTGAAAAATATCGTAGACGGCGACTACATGGGTGAACACTGGCTGGCAAGTTTTGCGTTGCTGGCATTACTGAATAAAAAGTAGATTTCGACTCCGTTCAATCTACTGCTATGTTTGTCCCTAAACTCCCACAAGATTTACTTCTAACTTGATAACAGACTGAGCGGAGCCGAAGGCAGCTATCAAAAAAGCCGTTCTATCCGAACGGCTTCATCTATTTCTTTATCAACGTTTCCCAGGATCGAACAATTGGTGATTGTTCTTCCCGGTCTTCGCTAAACTGTCGTTTTCCCTCGCACTGAACAATTGGTGATTGTTCTGCTCAGTCTTCGCTAAACTGTCGTTTAGCTCTTTTTCTTGAATGAATTGATTGCGTTGATCGTGAAGTCGGAAAGTACCAAGGTTCCACTGATTACAGCTCTGTCTGACAACAACTGATCCCAATTTTCGGTTCCTTCCCAGAAAATTTGTTTCAGTTCTGCCATTGCTTCCGGGTTTGATTTCGCCAAAGTGGTCGCAAGACGTCTGATTTCGTCGTCCATTTCCTCTTCGTTATCAAACACATCTGCATACAAGCCATTTTGCATTGCCCATTCAGCAGTTCTCCACTCTGTAGCGTTGATTGCCAGCTGAGACATTGCAGAAAGTCCCATTTTACGTTGAACCGCAGGGCCAACCACAAACGGACCGATCCCCACTGCCAACTCCGACAATTTCACTTCTGCAAAACGCGTAGCATAACAATAGTCAACAGCGGAAGCAATTCCTACTCCTCCACCTACAGCTTTTCCCTGAACGCGTCCGATGATCAGTTTCGGGCATTTTCTGCACGCATTGATCACTTGAGCGAAACCAGAGAAAAATACTTTCCCGGTGTCCAGATCCTGGATGGAGATCAGTTCGTCAAAACTTGCTCCGGCACAAAATGCTTTGTCTCCGGTAGATCTCAATACAATGACTTTGACTGCAGGATCTTTTCCTGCTTCGGTGATGGTTTCGGCCAGTTTTCTAAGAATTTTTCCCGGCAATGAGTTACTTAAAGGATGTCCGAACTCGATAGTAGCAATCCCGAGTTCATCCACACGCATTTCTACGTGCCCCTGGTTAATAGCTTCTGACATGGTTTAATTTAACTAGTTATCAAATTTTCTGCGTGGTCGCATCTGACGTTCTCCTGAATTTCCTCCTTGTCTGTCGTCGGAACGGTTTTCACCACTTGAGCGATTTCCATCTCCATATCGATTATCACCTCCAGAGCGGTTTTCGCCACCTGAACGATTTCCATCTCCGTATCGGTTTCCACCACCGGATCTGTTATTTCCTCCTTCGCGATTGAAATTCGAGTTACGGTCATTGGATCGGTATCCGCCGCCGCCTTGTCCTCCTGATCTAGGTCCGTTATTAAACTTTTTCTGTCCTCCGAAACCTCCCGGCTTATTCCCGAATGTTTTTTTCGGTTTATCCTCCGGTTTCGGGCGGTTTGCTTTTGGAGATGCAATTTTCACATCCAGCTTGCGTCCGTTTACTTCAAAACCATTCAATGCCTGAATTGCATTAATGGCTTCTTCCGCACTTTCCATTTCAACGTAACCGAAACCTTTTGATTTCTTCGTTTTGGCATCGAACACAACATGCGCAAGGTGAACTGCACCAAACGCCGAAAACGTTACTTGCAAATCCTCTGATGTAATCTCCCAATCGAGATTTGCGATAAAAATATTTGTCATTTACCTAACTTTAATTTGGGAATTGAGTCCCGTCTAATTTACCTAAAAACGCTTCAACGTTTATTATTTTATTGTTAAAAATACAGCTTCGAAGTGAATTAACCCTCCGAAGCTGTAAATCTTTTTGTTTTTCTGCTTATTTCAATGTGAAACTGTCTGATCCGATTGCTTGTCCGTCACAGAAGATTTTCACTTTATAGTTTCCTTTAACCGGCTCTTCTCCGTTGAAATCGTAGAAGATCGTTACGTCAACCGCTTTGTTGTTGTATTGAATATCGCGTTTTGCAGAGTATACGAAGTTTCCTCCGTCTGCAGCACTCGCCGTACCACCTGAACGCCCCTGCAAGGTTTTTCCGTCCGGATCGATGATCTGAAGGTAAACCGTTCTGTCTCCTGCAGCCGCAATCTGGTTTTCACCGATTGAGAAGCTTGATCTTGCCTGAACACAGTTACGTGCTTTGGTTGTAGGTTCTGTTGTATCGTTCAGCTTCATACGCAATCCGGTTGAACTGAATCCGTAAGCGGCCAGTTTCGAACCTTTTTTCACCTGCTCTGCACTTTGCTCTGCCTGGTCTTTGTAAGTATCGCGTTCTGTTTTCGTTTCTGCCAGCTGTGTCGACGTTTCATCCAATTCCGAAGTCAGCTTCAGATTCATGGTATTCAACTGGTCGATCTGCTTCACATAGCTGATCATGATCTGGCGCAACGTTTCGTTTTCACGTTTCAACTTCGCAATCAAAGAAGCCGTTACACGACCATTTTTCTTCGCAGTTTCCAACTCGTTCATCAGCCCCTGGATCTTATCTTTCTGAGCATTCAAACTATCTGATTTCGATGCATCTTTTTTCAATAACGCATCATAGGTATCCATCATGTTGTTGAAATCCGACATCAAATCGTTTGTCGTTTCACTACCTAAGAACGGAGCCATCATCTTGTTCATTTCCGCAATGTCGGCCTGAAGTTCTTCATTCTTTTTAGTGGCTTCTTTCAAAGCACCGTTTTTTGAACTCCACAAATAAGTCATCGTTCCTAACAAGACAACCAACAGCACGATAATCGCTGTTAACACTGGTGTCATGTTCTTTTTTGAGCCTGATTCTAATTCTGACATAATCTAAAATTTAATTACAAATATAAAATAGAATTGAATGAACGATAGGGAATTCATCGAGACAAATAACGTGTTTTTAATTCTACCTATCAATAGGTTTACACGTATTTTCCGTTAAGAAAATGTAAAAAATGGGCGTTTTCGTTGAATTTCAGATGCTTATTTTCGAATGCTCCCGGGAAGTTTTGAAACGTAACGGGTCTCTGAAAACGCTTGATCGCATCCCAGCCCACGGAGGTGAAATACGAGTTCAAACTGCTTGGAAACGGCCCGCCGTGCTGTTGTGCAAAACTAACTTCAACCCCGGTAGGAACACCGTTAAAGATGATTCGTCCGGCTTTCATGGTCATGACTGCCAGCAAATCCTGCAGGTCTTCCTGCTCTTCTGCGTAAACACTCATCGTCAGCTGGCCTTGAAGCGATCGCAGGCAGGATTGAAGCTCCGAAGCATCTTTGCACCGAATAATCGTCAGGTAAGAACCGAATACTTCTTCCTGGATTTTCGGATTCGACAGAAAGGCCTCTCCTCCTGTTTCTGATAAGGTAGGTTGTATGAAATTTCCTTCCGAGCGTCCTTTGTAAATGACTTCCACACACGTTTCATGCTCTTTGGCACGTTCAAAATAGCGTTTGGAAATTCCGGGATGCAGCATACACTGCAATTCGCTTTCGGAAAAATACCGGGAAATTGCTGCTTTTAAATGATTGAGCTCCGCACTTTCTTCTACGAACAGCAAACCGGGAGACGTGCAAAACTGACCTGCATTCAACAGCACCGAAGCACTGATTTGCTTTGCAATTTCGTTGGTGCGGTTTGCAAGTGCGGTTTTAGTCACCACAATCGGGTTTGAACTTCCCATCTCCGCATAGAGCGAAATCGGTTCGGAACGTTCGTTGATCAGATTCTGCAAGGCCATTCCTCCACCAATGCTTCCGGTAAACCCGACGGCTTTTGTACGCAAATCCTGCACCAATTGTTGTCCGACCGTGAAATCTTCTGCCAGCAGGTGCGAAAAAATTCCGTCCGGCATTCCGTGTTCACGGGCCGTTTCAAGAATGAGCTGTGCTGAAAGCGAACTCGTATGCGGGTGCATGGCATGTGCTTTCACCAAAACCGGACAGCCTGCGGCCAATGCAGAAGCCACATCTCCTCCCAAAACAGAATACGCAAACGGGAAATTACTCGCCCCGAAAACAACTACCGGCCCAACCGGAACGTTCATTTTCATCAACGAAGGTTTCGGAGCCGGTTTGCGATCCGGGTTTGCCGAATCGTGTTTTATTTCGAGTGCATATCCGGTAGCAACGGCATCCGCATAATATTCAAACTGGTAACAAGACCGGTTCAATTCTGTTTCGGCACGATCTTCCGGCAAGGCACTTTCGGTGCAAAACCAATGAATCAGGGCTTCTTTGTTCGCCTTCGCTTTTTCGGAAATGGCTTTGAGAAAGGCAACCCGTTTTTCAACCGGAATCAGCCGGTACACTTCAAAAGCCTGTTTTGCTTTTTCAAGTGCTGTATCGACTTCTTCTTTCGTTGCCTGGATAAATGCCGTTTCAAACGGCTCGTTGGTCTTCGGGTTGATCCCCAAAAAAACACGATCGCCAAGAACACTTTCCTGATAACCAATGTGATTTTGACCGAAGATCCGTTTCATGGCTTACGCCTCCTCTACTGTATAGGTGTAGCTTTCCATGATTTGGTTTGCAAGGAGTTTCTTACAAGCCAACTCTACTTTTTCTACTGCCGCTTCTTTAGACGGAGCATCTACGAAAAGTCGTACGTGTCTTCCAACGCGTACACCTGTAATTTCAGACAGACCGATTGTCGGCATACTGTTAGTAACTGCTTTTCCCTGAGGGTCTAACAATGCCTCCAATGGCATCACATCGATTTCAGCTTTGAATTTCATGCGTTCGATTTTTTTCGAAGAATGTGTTGAATAAATGATAATAACAGGTACAAAAGTACAATAATTGGAATGGACCAAATCAATAAAGTTGAAATAAGTATTCCACAACTTATCAAGAAGATGTATCGAAACTCATTCCCTTTCCAGTTGAAGTTCTTGAATTTCAGCGCAAACAAAGGCAATTCCGCGATTAAAAGAAGTGACATAATCACCACAACCGGAACCAAAACTGCCGGTTGAACCAGCCATAGAATCACATCGTGCTCCCAGCCTGTTTTTTCTCCGTATTTCGCCAGCAGTAAAGGGAAAGCCATGAAGAAAATGGTATTTGCCGGCGTTGGCAAACCGATAAACGATTCGGACTGACGTGTGTCAATATTGAATTTTGCCAGTCGGAACATGGAAAAGAACGGGATGATCAAGCCCAGGAAAGGAAGCCAATTGATGTTTTTCCACTCAAAAAATGCCGTTCTCCAGGCTTGCAGTGACATATTCAATGCCTCCAGGCTAAAAAACGATGTTCCAGCCGCTTCGACCTCCACCTTATTAGATGTTGTAATGTATTCGCCGTGAGCAAAAAACAAGCTTTCCGGATCTACAAAAGTAGTTTGACCGACCAAAATGACCAGGATCATGATTCCAGGAGCCAGACCGAATGAGATCATGTCCGCCAGGGAATCCAACTGCTTCCCCAATTCTCCCTGCTGTTTGAGTAAACGTGCCAGGAACCCATCGAAAAAGTCCAAAACAGCCGCCAAAAAGATGAAATAGGGCGCAATGTCAATCCTTCCTGCAAAGGCCAGTATGATTGCAAAAACACCACAAAGCAGGTTACTCGCTGTAAATAAATTAGGTATATTGAACATTTTCATCGGGGTAATGAATATTTTGTTGGTCTCGTACTCTGAAAAGGTGTAAATTTACATTTCGATTTTATGAATAAAACATTCAATTGCACAATTTTTTATAAAAGATGCAGTTAATAGCATTCGTGAGGAACTTAAATACTATGAGATTTTACCTAATTGTTTGCATCATTTGCTGCACTTTCTTGTCATTTGGACAAGGCTCTACTGCTCCTAAATATTCCAACGAATTTTTAGCAATCGGTATCGGGGCTGAGGCCCTGGGGCTTTCGAATGCAGTGGTGGCACAAACAAGCGGCGTGAATAGCGGCTATTGGAATCCTGCAGGATTAACCCGCACCAATAAGTGGCTGGATATCGGTTTGATGCACTCGGAATATTTTGCCGGAATTGCCAAATACGATTACCTGGGACTTGCACACCAGATCGATGAAAAAAGTGCTGTCGGACTTTCGGTGATCCGCTTTGCGGTAGACGACATCCCGAATACGACTCAATTAATCGACAACGAAGGAAAAATCGATTACGATAAAATTACCACCTTCACTGCCGCAGATTATGCCTTTCTATTTTCTTATGCACGAAAAACCAAAGTACCGGGATTGTCTTTGGGAGGAAACTTCAAACTGATCCACCGGAAAGTAGGTGATTTTGCCAAATCCTGGGGTTTCGGACTGGATGTAGGTGCAACGTATGAAAAGAGCGACCGCCTGAAATTCGGAGCCGTGATCCGCGATTTGACCTCTACGTTTAATGCCTGGATTTTCAGTCTCGACGAAACAACCAAAGAAGTCTTCACGCTTACCGGGAACGAAATTCCGAGAAACGGACTGGAATTGACTTTGCCTCGCATCATTTTGGGAACGTATTACAAACAGCCGATCGGAAAAAAAGGCATCTACGTTTCGGGGGAAGTGGACCTGGATATTACCACGGACGGAAAACGAAATACCATCGTCAAAACCAATCTCTTCAGTTTTGACCCGCACTTCGGGATTGCATTCGGATTCAAGGAATTGGTAACTTTACGTGGGGGAATATCCAACATGCAGTATATCAAAAACTTCGATGACTCAAAGAAGTTAACCATTCAGCCAAATATTGGTATCGGATTACATATTAAAGCTGTATATTTAGACTATGCTTTCACAGACATCGGTGATGCTTCAACTGCTTTGTACTCGCACGTTATTTCGCTGCGATTAGCACTTAACAAACCAAAAAATGCTGTGAGAGCCGATGAAGAATAAGAAGAGCCTATGAAGAAACTCTACTTAACACTACTTGCACTTATTGCCATTACTTTTGCGTGGAGTCAGCCTTATGGAAATGAATGGATTGACTATTCCCAAAAGTATTACGGGTTTAAAGTGGTACAAAACGGGTTGTATAAAATCGACTACGCCACCCTGAATTCAAATAATGTTTCTGTTTCGGGCATTACCCCGGCAAGCTTTCAAATTTTCGGAAAAGACAAAGAAGTGCCTCTCTACATGGTAGATGGCGGTGACAATTCGTTCGATCCGGGAGATTACTTCCTGTTTTATGCGTACCGCAACGACGGCTGGCTGGATTCGGTCATGTATCCGCATCCGGACAGCATGGCAAACCCGGGATACAGCCTTATCAACGATACCATTACTTACTTCTTTTCCTGGAAAAATGCAGGAAACGGACTGCGTTTCGTGCTTCAACCCGATCAGAATTACGGGAATTATGCTGCCAGTTCTTTCGTTAGATGCGAATACCAATCTGCTTTCTCATCTACTTATTGTGAAGGACTTGTCGAAGAAGAAGCTTCCGGGTCAATTTATTCTACGGGAGAAGGCTGGGGAAATCCCGAACTGGCAACCACTTCATCGAATGTGTCGGCAGACATTCCACTTCCCACCCCATCGGTTTATACCGGGTTGGGAGCAACTCCTGTAACACTGGAATGCCGGGTTTCGACCAATTCCAACGCACTCGTGCCGAGCATCTCAGATCCCAACCACCATGTCAGGCTGACTTTAGGATCAGGAAACGTTTTGATTAAAGACACCACCCTGCATGGTTACCGCCAGGTTAAGACCACATCGGTTTTCAACGCTTCGGATTTAACGAGCGGGACTACCAATATCCACCACACCATCATTGCAGATTTGAATGTCGCAGTAGACCGCCAGGTTTTTACTTATGCTTCTCTTTCCTATCCAAGACTTCCGAACAGCGGAAACCAGGCATTTGACCGTTTTTTCGTTCAAAACGGCACGGTCAAAAGTCGTGTTGACTTAACGAACTATCCTGGAGCTGCTCCGCTGGTTTTGAGTTATGGTTCGGTTCCACGATATGAAATCCCGGTTGTTTCCAGTGGAATTCTCCAGTTCATAATCCCGAACCATCCGGCCAACAACGAAACGGAAGTAATGGTTGTGGACAGAAATGCGGCGCTTCCGGTCGGAACGATGCAGGCTGTTAACGGATCGGGAACTTTTACGAATTTCAGCACCATGAACCTGGATTCGGCCCTGCTGTTCATTTACCCGCCTTCACTTGCAAGCGGAACGGATTCTTACCGCAACTACCGGACTTCGATTTCAGGAGGAGCGCACAATGTTCTGAAAGCAAACATCGAGGAATTGTACTTACAGTTCGGAGGAGGAGTTGTCAAACACCCGGTTGCCATTCGCCGATTTGCACATTTCGTCTACATGAACAGCGCAGCGAAACCGGAAGGTCTGTTCCTGATCGGGAAAGGAATTTCAGTCGGAGAAACGCGATTCAGCCCTTCTGCAAGCGAACAGTGCCTGATCCCACCGATGGGGTATCCTTCCAGTGACATTGCTACCACTGCCGGGTTAACAACTCAGTATACCTGGGCTCCGTTAATTCCGACCGGGCGAATTTCAGTAACAACCAACGCAGAACTGGAAAATTACCTTTCCAAGATTACCGAGTACGAAGACGCACAGAACAATCCCGGGATAAATTTTGTGGAAACGAAAAACTGGCAAAAACAACTCCTGCACTTTGTGGGAGGATCCAATGCCCTGCAACAAACCCAGTTTCAGGGCTATATGAATATCATGAAAGGCATTGTGGAAGACACCATTTTTGCCGGAAAGGTGACCAATTACTTCAAAACATCGAGCAACCCGCTTGATCCGAATGTCGTGAGTACCGTTACACAAAAAATCGAAGACGGTGTATCGATCATGAACTTCTTCGGGCACGCGGCAGCTTCCAATAACGGATTTGAGATCAACATCGATGATCCGAGCAACTGGAACAATCACGGAAAATACCCGATTGTAATCGGAAACTCCTGTTACAACGGAAATATTTTCAAAACGGGAAGTTCCACTTCGGAGAATTTCGTCAATATCCCCAACGAGGGAGCCATTGCTTTCCTTTCGACTATTTCGGTGGGTTACGATTCCCCTCTGGCCATTTATTCATCGGAATTGTACCGCGAGTTTTCCTATAAAAGTTACGGACAAACGTTTGCAAAACAAATTCAAAACACCGTATACTACCTGCAGCAACAATACAGCGGGATGTCATCCAACACGGTTTACTTTGAATCTGCCTGTACGCAAATGACGCTTCACGGAGATCCGATGCTCAAAGTCAATTACAGCAAAGGACCCGAAATCGACATTCCAGCTTCCAGTGTGAGTTTGTCTCCGAACAACGTCAACCTAAGTGTTGACAGCATCGCACTGACTTTTACGGTAAGAAACCTGGGAACATCGATCAAATCTCCAATTTATGTAGAGATCAGACGAGACTTCCCGGGGTCGAACGTAGACTCTGTTCAGTCTTTGTTTATTTCCCGCTTAAATTACGATACGATTATCACTAAAAAGTTCCCGCTTCAAGCGGCAATCAGCGCCGGTGTAAACACGTTTACCATTACGGCTGATATTCCAAATGTATACCCGGAAGAATATGAAGAGATTTCCAATAACCGGGTCACTGCCAATTTCTTCCTGAATATCGACGGAATGCTTCCTGTTTGGCCATACAATTATGCGGTTATTCCATACGATACCGTAACGGTAAAAGCCAGCACCATCAACCCGATTGCAGCAACGAATACGTATTTGTTTGAGCTGGACACCACAGACACATACAACAGTCCGCAACTGAGACGATTCAGCGTAACCGGTTTAGGAGGTGTAAAACAAGTACACCCGAATCAATGGTTATCTGCAAGCGGCGGTTCATTTCCGTTGGTTTGTACCGATAGTACTGTTTATTTCTGGCGCGTTTCTGTTGACACCAGCGCTCCGAACTGGTCTGAATTTTCCTTTCAATACATTCCGGACAAATGGGGCTGGGGACAAGCTCATTTCTTCCAGTTCAAGAACAACTCTTTCTCGGGGATCAATTACAACAGGAATCTCCGAAAACGGGAATTTATTTTGAATGACTGGCACAAAATAGGCATTCAGGTGATGAAAACATCTGACGCGTATGAATCACTGTTCAATTCCTGGACGATCGATCAAAATATCATGGACTACGCAACATGCGGTTACAATCCATATATCTATGTTGCCGTTGTAGACAATATTACCTTAAACGCCTGGAAAACGCATTGTCCCGGATGTGGAGGCGGTAGCAATAACGATCCGTCGATGAACTTCGGAAACCTGAACAATTTGGGAAGTGCCGGCGGACAAGGATGCAGGGATCGTTACGAGTATTACTTCACGTTCGACCAAACGAGTCCGGCATCAATGAACAACTTCATCAACATGATCCAAAACGGGATTCCCGACAGTAGTTATGTGCTGATGTATTCTCCGTTCACAACGTATTTCAGTTCCTGGAGTGCAAATGTATTTACCATGTTCCAGAATCTCGGATTCCCTACCGTAACCAATTCGCAGCCGAACGATCCTTTTGCTTTGTTTTTCCAGAAAGGGACAGCCGCTATGAATCAGGTGAAGTTCTGGACTGACAGCCAGGTGACTAATGACACTCCTGCCGGGGTTCCGAAAATCAAAATTGATGTCGATGTCTTGAAGCCCTCTTATATTGGTGTGGAAAAAACACCACAGATCGGACCGGCATTTAAATGGGAGACCTTGTACTGGAGAAGAGATTCACTGGAATCGCCTTCTACCGATAGTGTACGTATTTTCATTGAGACGTATGACGTAACCAATACGCAAGTTGGAACAATTGACACCGTTTTCACTCCGAATGATTCCATTATCAACCTTCAAAACCTGGTGAACGCTACGCTGTATCCAAGAATCCGCATTGGAATTACGAACTCTGACAGAACCAACCTGACTCCGGCTCAGATAGACCGCATTCACGTCCTTTATCAACCGGTTCCGGAAGCAGCCATTGACGGAAGCAACGGGTATTACGCATCCCTGCCGGGAGATACCATTCACGAAGGTCAAAGTTATGCCTTCGCTGTAGATGTCGTCAATGTGAGCCAGTTCCCAATGGATTCCCTACTGATTAATTACTGGCTCGACAACCAGCAACACATTCAGCACATTATTCCTTATCCGAGACAGGATTCTCTGCGGGTAAGCCAAACATTGAGAGACACGATCCATTTCAGTTCGGTCGGAAACCCGGGATACAACACCCTTTGGATGGAAGTCAATCCATACATCAGCGGATCGCAGGTCCAGACAGATCAGCTGGAACAATACCATTACAATAACATCTTGCAGCTTCCGGTATACATTGCACAAGACGACAAAAACCCGATCCTGGATGTCACATTCAACGGGCTGCACATTTTGAACGGCGATATTGTGGATCCGACCAGTGAAATCCTGATCACACTGAAAGACGATAATCCTTACTGGGTCATGGATGATGTTTCAGACACCACGCTTTTCGGGATTTACTTAACAGGTCCTGACGGAGTTCAAAAACGCATTCCGTTTATTGACGGATCCGGAAATACGATTCTTCAATGGTATCCCGCAACGTCTCAAAACCTGAAGTTCAAGATTGTATATCCGAAAGAGTTTTTGCAAGACGGTGTTTACCAACTTTTCGTACAGGGAAGTGACCGTTCGGGAAATATTTCCGGAGATTATGAGTACAAAGTGAATTTTGAGGTAATCCGGGAATCTTCCATCACACAAATGATGAACTATCCAAATCCATTCTCTACGAGTACGCGTTTCGTATTCACATTGACCGGTACGGAGGTTCCCGATGACATTATTATTCAAATCATGACTGTATCCGGGCGGGTTGTCCGGGAAATTACCGAAGATGACCTCGGAGTAATCCGAATCGGGAGAAACATTACGGAATACGCATGGGACGGAAGAGATGAGTTCGGAGATCAGTTGGCGAACGGTGTGTACCTCTACCAGGTAAAAGCAAAAATCCTTGGAGAAGACATCAAACACCGCGACTCAGGGGCTGACAAATACTTCAAAAAGAATTTCGGAAAGATGTATCTGATGAGATAATAAAAAAGCCGTTAGTTTGACTAACGGCTTTTTTATTCCAACTTTTTCGTTGTTTATTCTTCAAATTCGACCTTGAACATCATGTCGCTTTTTTGCTTGATGTACATTTCAACGGCAAACGAATTATCCGTCAATCCGATTACACGATATATTGAATACTGGTAAACCGGGGTTCCGTCAATTTTCTTGTACCCGAATAGAGCCAGGTGTTTTCGTTCTCCTGTTTCATTGTCTGTTCTGTAAGCAATCACAAAACGCTCTTTCGCAAAACTTGCGTAAGGTCCCTGATCTTCCGGAATATCTGCATTTTTCGGGTTATCGCTGAATAAGATATAGGTATATTTTTCAGAAGTCATCATTCTGAAAGATTCCATAGTGGATCTTTTCGGGAATTTCTGCATCCATCCCAATTCACCGTTTGCATTGATTTTTACTACAATTACATCATCATAGTGATTAACACAACGCGTATTTCCTTTGGAATCCGTAGTACATGTGACATAGAAAATTTCTCCCGAAATCACAATTCCTCCGTCTGCCAGGATTTCCACACCTCGCATGGATAAATTATTCAAGGCAAGCTTGTCATTTTCATCAGCCTTTTCCATTTTCTTTTTACCCCGTTCTGAAATCCGGTGGTATTTTTTGATAAAGTCCAATGAAAACTCATAGAACTTCGGAGTACTCAAGTTTCCTTTTTTATCAAGGATAGAAACAAAAGTCCCATCAATTCCATACGATTTTGGCTTGCGGTAATATCCTGCACAGATGATATCCCCGCTTTTGTTTTCCTTCATATAAACACGGTCCGTCAGGTATTCGCCCAGGTTAAATTCCACTTCGTTGATGTTTCCATCTGAATTTGCAATTAGAATCGCCAGTGACTGATTATCTGCATGTTCACGGTTTTTACGATTTTGCTCTTCCCGGTATTTTTTGATGAGGAAATACCCGTTCCCCTGAGAATCAACTGTAAAATCCAGATTATCCATCATACTTTCGGTATAGGGCATCTCAAAGTCATTCCCCCATACTTTTTCCAGATTCTGGTCAAAAACCTGTAACCCGATAATATCGTTGTTTTTGGAATCGTCTTTTTCTTCCGGATTATGCCGGTATTTGATCACAAATGTTTCTTTGTCACTGGAAACATCGATGCTGAATTTACCCTGAGCCGCATACCGGTAATAAAATGACCCGCTCACTTTCTTCGGAACAGACACCAACAATTTAGGCTCGCTGTCAAATCCACCTTCGCTCACATGAATACTTTGTGCGAAAAGCTGTTCCGTTGTATTGGCCTTGTCGTAAATCGAATAGAAGAAATACAATTTGTCCTTCAGGCGGATGATGTATTCAAAGTTGAATCCTTTTTCTTCCTTCAACTCTGTTTTGGAGCTTTTCAAGTTCAGATTTTTTCCTGAAAAAACCTGAAAAACAAATTTGTTTTGCTTTTTTCCCTGGATTTTTACTGCAAGTACATTCTGATCGTCAATCGGGAAGTACATTTTAGAATACGCATTAACAACAGGATAAGCCTCGCTTTTGGTGATCTTAACCTCAGACGACCGTTCCATTTCATCATCTTGTGCAAACAAGCAGAAACTTCCCAATAGGAAGAGGAGTGTTAAATTGATTAATTTCATAAGTTCTATTATTTTTTGCGTAAATGTAGCAAAAGTGCTAAAAGAACCGGCAGGAAAAAATCGCAGTATCGTCAATCAGTTTTCGGTTTCCACGCCACTCATCCAGCTTGGAAAACACGATATTATTCATATCCTCCATGCTCAGGCGGTAGAAATTGTGGTAGATTTTGATCAGGCGTTCCAGTTCGAAATGACAATTCCTTTCGTCTTCGAGCTCCACTACTCCATCTGTATACAAAATCAGGGTGGTGTTCGGTTTCAGGATTTCTTTCCCTACCTGGATAAAAGGCATCTCGTCGAACATTCCCAAACCTACACAACCGATGTCTAACAGTTTCTGCTCTTTCCCATTGGTTATGATCGGCTGATTGTGACCGGCATTCACATAGGTCAGCTCCCGCGAAGCCGCATCGTACTCCGCAATGAAGAACGTGATGAACTTTTCTCCTTTTGCACTGGTCATTACTTTTTTATTGAGTTCTTCAATCAGGAATTCCAATGAAAAAGGACGGATTTGATACACCGTTGAATAAAACGTCCGGATGGTGGCCTGAAAATTGGCCATCAGCATCGCCGCACTAATTCCTTTTCCGCTGACGTCTGCAATGCAAATCACGTATTTATTGGCTCCCAAGGGGATGAAATCGTAGTAGTCTCCTCCTACTTCGTGCCGCGGAATGTATTTTGCAGAAATGTCCATTTGTTTGTTGGACGGCAAATCTGAAGGAAACAACAGTTTTTGCATTTCGGAGGCAACTTCCAGCTCTTTTTTCAGGCGCTCCCGCTTGAGTTCTTCCCGCGCCATGCGCTTATTCTCAATTGCCATGACCACCATATTGGTCAGCGTCTGCAAAAAATGCATATCGGCAATCGTATCGTGTTTTTTCACGCCGCTCTCTTCCACCCCCGCAATCAGCAGGTAAGCCAGCGGTTTGTCCTTGTGAAAAACGGGAACAATGATGTCAAATTCATTCAGAATCGCCGAATGACTTGATTCAATGACCGTAATATCACGAAAACGGTAGAGTTCTTTTTCGACGGAAATTTCTTTGACTTTGCTTTTCAGCCCCACTTTCAGCAGTGGACTCCAGGTATTTTCTTTATTGAAAAGCAGAAAACGATCATAGCCAAGCTGTTCGCGCATCACAAACTCAAACAAACGCACAAGTTGATCCACACTTTGATTGGTGGCAATTGCGCGCGTCAATTCGAGTAATGAATTAAGCCGGAATTCACCCGACTCAATTTGCGACTCCAGGTTTGCTATGCGAGTCTCGACTTCCATGTTGTTATTTCCCTCCGCTTTCCGAAAGACGTTTCAAGACGAATAATTCTTTCATTTTTGTTTTGGACTCATCACAAGGACTTCCGAAATAAACTTTTCCGCCTTCCAGTGATTTGGCAATCCCGGATTGAGCCAGGACAACAGCTCCGTCTCCGATCGTTAAACCGGAAGCACAGCCTACCTGTCCCCAAATCGTCACATTATTCCCAATATTGCAGCAACCGGCAATTCCGACCTGGGAAGCAAACAAACAGTTTTTCCCCACAATCGTGTCGTGTCCGATCTGAACCAAATTATCGATTTTTGTTCCTTCTCCTATCCGTGTTATGGCGCTAACTCCAGCATCAATGGTCGTATTCGCACCGATTTCCACATTCCGCTCGATATAGACAAATCCACAACTATGCATACGGTCATATCCGGAAGGTTTTTTCTTGAAATAAAAGGCATAATGTCCGATCACAGCATTCGGGCCGATGATCACATTTTCTTCAATCACCGTTCCGTCTCCGATATATGCTCCGGGATGAACGATCACATTTTCACCGATAATGACATCATGACCAATGAAACAATTGGGAGAAAGATGCGCAGAATCCGCAATCCGGCAATTCTCACCGGTCATAGACATTTGAGGTCTGTACGGTGCAAATTTCCGCGTCAGTTTGTTGTAATCATCAAATGGTTCCGGTGAAATGATCAGCGCTTTTCCTTCCGGAACAGCCACTTCTTTGTCGATCAAAATAAACGTTGCCGCTGAGTTCAGTGCTTTATCGTAATATTTCGGATGATCCACAAAAACCAAATCTCCCGGTTCTACGCGGTGAATTTCATTGATTCCGGTAACGATCAAAGACTCATCTCCGACGACACTTCGCCCCAAAAACTGCGCGATTGCGCCTACTGTATGTATATTTCCGATTTTCATAGACTTACTCAATATAAAAGTAAGACCTATTGCCATTCCTTTCGGGGAATGTTCAATTACTTATAAAACCGGGATTGTTTACAAGTCAGTTACCGGGACATCCGAAGCGCAAAACGGATTAGAAACAAAGTAACCATGAGCACAACTATGATAATTGTTTTGGTATTGTCTTTCTTTTCCTCCTTGTCGTTTTCCGCACGCAACTGGCGCAGGTAGTTATTCAGTTTTTCCTTCTGATCGCTGTTCAACGGCAGATTCTTCTGAATTCCTGCAATACGTCGGCCGGAAGAACCGCTTTCCGGATCCAGGTAGTATCTTTCGAACAATTTGAACTGGGCATTGATCAGGTCAGTATCATTCAACTGATGCATCATAGCCGCAAATCCGGCATGCAGAAACATTTCTGATATTTCCGTTTCGTTTCGCAGGGAATTCAAATAATCTTTAAACTCCTGGATGATTTCCTGGCGAATCTCTGCGCGTTGTTCATCCGAAAACAATGCTGTATACGAATACAAAGCACTCACTTTCGTCAGGTCTTTTTGAGCAAATGCCTGATGAAGTGCCTGCAACAATCGTTTCGTATCCTCCGAGGTCAGCGATTCCTTCAAAGCCGTTGTTTCCGGCAAAGTGCGGATCGCCCCATCAAGTGATATAGACATTTTAACTTCAGACAGATCAGATTTGATCAGCTGAATTCGGTCGAGCATGGTTCGTACTCTAGGTGGAAGGTCTTGACTCATCAATTATTTTAGTAGTTTATTAATTTTTCCAATGCTGTTTTTACCTTTTCGGCATTCGGCAACAATTCTGCTTCCAGGATGGAGTTCAATGGAATGGCAGGTGTATCAATCGCGCCAACGATTTCAATCGGAGCATCCAGATGAGTAAAGCAGTCCCGCTGAATACGTCCGGCCAAACCAAGCGTGAAAGATGCTTCGATTGATTCTTCAGTTACCAGCAATACTTTTCCGTGTTTTTGAACAGATGCGGAAACAGCCTCCATATCCAACGGATTAATCGAACGCAGATCCAAAACCTCTACCTGGCCTTCAAACTGCTTGGCAGCTTCTAAAGTCCAGTAAACGCCTCTTCCATAAGTTACAACCACACAAGATTCTCCTTTTTCGACAGCTGCATCAGAAGCTTCCTGTACAATACGTGCCTTACCGATAGGAATCATGTAATTTTCATCCGGCTCGATAGACATCGCACCTTCCGTTCCAGGGATTTTTGACCAGTACAATCCTTTGTGCTCCAAAATTACTACCGGATTCGGATCGTAATAAGCAGCTTTCAACAAACCTTTCAGATCGGCACCTGTTGACGGGTACACCACTTTGATTCCGCGGATGTTAGCCAAAACAGATTCCACACTCGAAGAGTGATAAGGACCACCGGAGCCATATGCCCCGATCGGAACGCGGATCACACAACTCACCGGCCATTTTCCGTTTGACAGGTAATTTGATCGTGATACTTCCGTAAACAACTGATTCAGTCCCGGCCAGATGTAATCGGCAAATTGAACTTCAACGAATGGTTTCAGTCCAACAGCAGACATCCCGACAGTTGAACCGATAATAAATGCCTCCTGGATCGGAGTGTTGAATACGCGCTCGTCCCCGAAAGTTTGAGCTAACGTAGCCGCCTCTCTGAAAACACCTCCAAGTCTTCCCCCCACATCTTGTCCGTAAAGCAATGCTTCCGGGTGTTTCGACATGATTTCACGAACAGCAAATAAAGCGCTGTCCACCATCACTGTTTTTTTCTTCCCGGATGGTTCGCGCTCGCCTACTTCTTCTGTTACAGGAGTCGGGGCGAAAATAAAATCCGTTACACTTGCAGGAGTTGGTTCTTCCGCGTTCAAAGCACGTTCGTAATCGGCATCAACCAATTTTCGCGCTTCAGATTCTATATTGATTACATCCGCTTCACCTTCCAGCTCGCGGATAATTTCTTTCAATTTCGGGTACGGATCTCTGGTTGCAGCTTCTTCCAAATCATCACGATACCATTCTTTTCTCACTCCTGAAGTATGATGTCCCAAAAGCGGCACCTTCGCATGAATAATAAAAGGTCTTCTTTCTTTGCGGACAATATCAAATACTTCCTGCACCGTTTGGTAGGAAAGATCAAAATCACTTCCATCAATCGTGCGCACTTCAATGCCTTTAAATCCCTGGGCATAATAACTGATATCCTGTGCTCTCGTTTCAGCCGCATTTGCAGAAATATCCCAGCCATTGTCCTGAACCAGGTAAACAATCGGGAACTGCTTCAAAGCAGCCATTTGAAACGCTTCTGAAACTTCCCCTTCCGTACAGGAAGCATCTCCCAAAGAACAAACCACGATTGGATTTTCTCCATTGAAATCTTCTGAAAGTCCCAGTTTCTCTTTGTATTGAATTCCCATCGCAATTCCCGTCGTCGGAATGGCCTGCATCCCGGTGGCGGAAGACTGATGTGGTATTTTAGGCATGTCATCACGTTTCAGAGACGGGTGCGAATAATAGGTTCTACCTCCTGAAAACGGGTCATCTTTCTTTGCAAAAACCTGGAGCATCAACTCGTAAGGAGTCATCCCGATCCCCAAAAGAATACTATCATCGCGGTAATAAGGAGAAACCCAATCCTGCGGCTTCAACTGCAATCCTACAGCTAGCTGAATAGCTTCATGTCCTCTGGAAGTTGCATGGACATATTTCGCTGTAACTTCTTTATTCGCTTCGTATTTCTCCGCTAATGTTTTCGCTGTAGCCATCAAACTAAATGCTTTCAGGAAAACGTCTTTGCTTGTACGTGTAGTAGATTCTTTTGTCTTTGAAAGAATATCTGACATTTGGAATGTTTTTCCAACAAAGATAAGATTCAAAAAGTAAAAGCGCCGAATAAATAAGGAATATTCGGCGCGATTTTTTGTGAATTTTTGCGTTATCTTACTTCAAAATGGATAAGTACCTTTCAAGACTTTGCTTTTCGATCTCTGCAACAAAACGAATGAAAGAGTCTTTCTTACCGGATGTCTGTACATCATCCAGTGCCTCATAATAGGAAAACCTGGAAGGATTATCTCCTTTAATATTTGCTATCACAAGCCCGTTCTGAAGCAGAATCATATTCATAATCAAACGGGAAGTTCGTCCGTTTCCATCAATAAAAGGATGAATCGTAACTAAACGCTCGTGCATTTCAGCTGCCAACACCACAGGATGCAGTAAGGTTCTGTTCCGTTCATACCAAATGAAATAGTCTTCCATTTGTTTTTCCACCAAATATGGAGCCGGAGGCAAATGGGCGCTCCCTTGTATCATCACCTGGACACGACGAAATTTCCCGGCTTCTTCCGGGTTTATTCCCCGAAGTATCAGATTATGTATAGCCAAAAGCTCTCGTCTTGTAATGACGGATTCTTTTGCCACCAGGTCTTTCATGTAATGGATCGCATCTCCATGGTTAATTGCCTCCAGGTGTTCTCTCATGCTTTTCCCTGAAATAGTCAATCCACGATTGACGACCAAATCTGTTTCACGGAGCGTAAGGGTATTTCCTTCGATCCGGTTGCTTTCAAAAGTGTACTCCAATTCCAGAGCTTCTGTAATCCGATGATTCTCAAATGAGCGGATATTATCCAGCTCAAGTTTGAGCTTATCGATGTCTCCGAGTATTTTTTCGACAGCCTGGTCTTCAAATTCTCTTTTAGGGTAATAACTTGCCAGTTCTTCCTGAACCATTCCTAATACCTCATCGGCAAAGGCATACTGCTTCACTTCCAACAATACTTTTTCTTTCAACCAGGCTTTCACCAATTGATTCAAATCAATTGAAAGGATATTGGCTATTTCTATGATTTGTGATTCGGTTGGAATCCTTTTTCCATTTTCGAACTTACTAATCAATGACTGATCAATTCCCAGCAAGTTGGCCAGCTCACGCGAGCGCATGCCTTTCTTTTTTCTTGCTTCCCGAATAATGGTTTTCATTTCTTGACTTACATTTTCATGACTAATTTAGTCATGTTTTTTGGTTTTTCCAAAAAAAAGAGAAGATTTAACATCTTCTCTTTCTCTGTGTTACTTATTGTGCTCTATAATGTAATCTAAAACTTTCTGCATCAAATGCACCCGGTCTTTTCCAATAACATTGTGTTTATGCATCGGATAGTGGAAAAAGTCTATCTGAATTCCAAGTTCGATAAATCTTTTAAGTAATGCATCATTATGTTGCGGCACAACGACGTCGTCAACCGTTCCATGGATCAATAACAAGTCTCCTTTCAATTTATTGGCATGCGTAAATAAAGAGGCTTCTTCATATCCTTTCTGGTTTTCTTCCGGGCGATCCATATAACGCTCTCCGTACATCACTTCATAGTATTTCCAATCGGTAACAGGACCACCTGCAACCCCCACCTTAAAGGTTTCTGCTTGCTTCAGCATCAACGAAGTTGTCATAAACCCGCCAAACGACCAACCGTGAACAGCAAATCTGGATGCATCTACATATGGAAGAGATTTCAGGTAATCGATTCCTTTCATCTGATCACTGATTTCTACGGTTCCCAATTGCCGGTGGATTTGACTCTCAAATGCAAAACCGCGCTCTCCTGATCCCCGGTTATCTAAAGTAAACACTAAATACCCCTGCTCTGCCATCCAATACATCCAGAGGTTTGCACCGTCGAGCCAGGAATTGGTAATCATCTGAGCATGTGGACCTCCGTAAACATACACCATGACAGGGTATTTTTTGTTCGGATCGAAATTGCTCGGTTTAATCAAACGAGTATATAATACCGAACCATCTTCCCCTTTGATCTGACCTATATCTGCTGTTCCAATTGCGATGTCGGCCAGTTTGTTTTTCGCGGTCAGTAATGTTTTGGTAAGCTTACCACTTCCTGTTTTCAATTCCACTTTTCCAGGCACGGAATGAGAAGAATACGAATCAATGAAGTTTGTTCCGGCATCATTAAACGCAACGGTATGCGTTCCTTCTTCTAGAGTCAGACAGCGTTGCTTTCCGTTTAAATCAACTGCATAATAAAGGGTGTTCAACGGACTGGTTCCCGTTGCAGCAAAAATGATTTCCTTTCCTTTATTCACGGTTTGTAAAATTTCCTTCACCACAAATTTATTGCTGGTCAACTGCTTGATCAACTTACCGTCAATGGAGTAGTAATACAAATTATTGAATCCGTCCCGCTCCGAAATCCAAACAAAATTCGTTGAACCAGGCATCGGGAAAAACGCAGGATGTTCCGGCTCTACCCATTTTTCATTTTGCTCTTCCAAAAGCGTCCGTACAAAATTTCCTGTCTTCGCTTCATACACATTCAACCACATATGATTCTGTTCGCGGTTCACTTCCGCAATCAACACAAAATTTTCATCCGGTGTCCAGCTCAAATTGGTCAAATAACTGTCTTTTGCTCCCTTCGGCGAAATGTAAACTGTTTTCCCGGCAGCAACCGAGTAAATCCCCACTTTCGGTTTTTCAGAACCCTGACCAGCCATCGGGTATTTGATATTCATCAATTCAGCCGGTATTTTCGTAATGTCAACAAGCGGGTATTCCTTTACTTCTGATTCGTCTTTTTGGTAAAATGCCAGGAAACTTCCTTTCCCCGACCAAAAAATCCCGTCTGTAATTCCGAATTCACTCCTGGCGTAAGTCTGTCCCGAAACAATGTTTTTATCCGTATTACTTGTTACAGCGATTTTTTCTCCTTTTGCATTAATGATCCACAAATTGTTTTCTACCGTATAAGCCGTATTTCCAGATGTCATTTCATACTCGGCATTTGCACCTTCTTCCGGAACAGAAACCAACTTACTTCCAGCTTTTGTTTTCAAGTTATAGCTGTAGTAGTTATTCCCATCTGTCAATACCAACTCATCTGCATTTCGGAATGAAAACCCGTAAAAGTTATACAACTGAGCACCCAAAGCAGTATTGGCATCCTGAATCGATAGAAGCTTCTCAGGATCCGTTTTTTTGACCGATCCCTGATACATGACCTGATAATTGTTACTCAGGTAAACATATGAATCCGTTCCCGGAATCCAGGTAAAAGCATTGAATTGCTCATCTCTGAAAGCTCTGTTCTGCTGAAGAACGGCATCAGAAAGCGTTAATTGTTTTTTTTGTGCGAAGGAGAAAACTCCCGCAATGAAAAAGACGAAAAGTCCGAAATACTTCTTCATGGTCTTTGAATGAATTTATTGAAAAATGTTTCGAGTGGTAATCCCGCACGGAAACAACTATCGATTGTCTCCAGCAGGTAATCCTGTAAAATCAGGTCGGAATCAAACTCCGTCATGAAATACCACTGCTTGTTTAAAATATAAGGTTGTTTTTCTGCCGCTTCCTTGAATTCTTTCGGAGCGATTTTGTTTCGTTCTCCACGAACTTCCCCGAAGACATCCACAAAATTCTTATCCGAAATCAAACTTTCAAATTCTTTTTGATTCTGCGCAATTCCTTCACGAACGGCATACAAATCATCTTTCTCAATCTCGTAAATTCCACCGTAAACGCGCACCGCTTCAGGTCCGAATTCAAAATACACGCCATGAATGCTTTTCGACTTTTTTCCACTTGGAGCCACAACCGCCGAACACAATAGCTTATACGGTGTTTTATCCTTGGAAAAACGGATATCCCTGTTAATTCTGAAAATGCATTCGGATGCTGTCAAATCCTTGAAAACAGGATACGACTGTGCCAAATGATTGATGAACGTCTGAACAAAATCAGCAAAGGGCTTCTTTACGGAAGTTTCATAGCGCTTTCTGTTCGAATCAAACCACTCTTTGTGATTGTTCGCCGCTAATTCGATGAAAAAATCGAGATAGTCTTTTGTAAAATGTGCCATGACTCAAAGATAGTATTAATCCGATTCACAAACTTGTTGATTTTTACCGATCTTCATTGCCCCGATTAATACCGGCAAATTCACCAGATTAAATTACATTTGTATCAAACAATTTAAAAGCATGGCACAAGTCTCTATCGGACACATTGAAGCTGCAATCCAAAAAGTGGACAGCTTAGACGACAACGCATTGGACAGATTATCCGAAGCACAAACAACGGCACAACCTGTTCTTTTGGGTTACATCATGTCGGCAGCCCAGGAATACCAGAACGAAGGATTGGAAAGCCTGCTGATTTATTACTTCACAGTGGTTCTGGAAGCATTTTCCCTGGCGGAGCTGCACCCGAAGAGCGTTTCAGACGAAATGATCGACGAATTTGAAGAACCATACTTTCAATTACTGGACGAGTACTTCGAAACAGAAGACGAAAGCATCCTGGAAGAATTCTCCGACCAGCCTGACCTGGTGAAGTTCATGGCAATGGAAATCGGCATGGAAGACGCAGAAGGAGTTACACTTGACGATGAAACAGCAACACAATTGTTCATCGTAATCCTGGCAATGATTTCACTTCTTTCCAGATCTTTGGATTAAAACAATCTTCAATATATCGTAAAACGAACCGACAAAATCCGGGTGTACCTCAAAAGCATCCGGATTTTTTATGTTTTCGCCCAAACAATCGCGCGATATAATTCAAGCCTGCGAATCAATCATTTAGCTTGAGAATTCAAAAAAGTTTAGTACATTTAACAAAACCTCCCATCCACATCCCGACCCTCAGTCAATCACTGAAAAAAAATCCATTTTTTATTATGCATACATAATATTATTTTGTACATTCGTGACAAGAGTCATCATATGCAAAATAAGCCCCAATATTTAATCGACTTAGATGTTCGATTAACGTGGCACAAAATGTCACGCATGTATAACCAGCGAGCAAACAGCTACGGGATCAGTATGTCTGTCGGCTTTATCCTTCTGCACATCGATAAAGAGGGAACTCCAAGCACGCAGCTGGGTCCAAGAATGGGAATGGAACCAACCAGCCTTTCAAGAACCCTCAAAACCATGGAAGAAAAAGGATTCATTCGCCGGGAGGAAGACAAACTCGACAAGCGGATCGTACGCATTTTCTTAACGGAAGAAGGATTAAAGGCCCGCTACATTGCCCGCGACGTTGTTTTTGAATTCAATAACAAAGTCATTGAACGCATTCCGAAAGAACACATTGAGATTTTCGAATCTGTGATCAACCAAATCCAGGAGCTTATGGATGAGGAAGAATCAAATCCGTCGGAGTAAGAGAAAGCGCAGCTTTCGATTAAAGAACAAACGTTAGTGCAGTACTAAGAAAATTTTCGACCAGAAACAAACAGTTAATAACGAATTGCCGTGAAATAAATACAAAAACGGATCACGGCAGAATCAATAAAAAGAACCGATTATGAATAGACACATCAAGAAAGTGGCCGTTTTGGGATCAGGAGTCATGGGATCCAGAATCGCCTGCCACTTTGCCAATGTAGGATGCGAAGTGTTATTGCTTGACATCCTGCCGAAAGAGCCCAACGATGCTGAAAAAGCAAAAGGTCTGACACTGGAGAGTAAAGCTGTCAGAAACCGCATCGTCAACGAAGCATTGCAATTCGCTTTGACATCTGCACCTTCCCCGATCTACAGAAAATCATTCGCATCCCGGATCCAAACAGGGAATTTCGAAGACGACATGGCAAAAATTGCCAATGTAGACTGGATCATCGAAGTGGTAATCGAACGCCTCGACATCAAGCAGCAAGTGTTTGAACATGTGGAAAAATTCAGAAAACCGGGAACATTGATTTCATCCAACACGTCCGGGATTCCCATTCACCTGATGCTCGACGGCAGATCAGATGATTTCAAAAAACACTTTGCCGGAACCCATTTCTTCAATCCGCCAAGATACCTTCCTTTACTGGAAATCATCCCAACAAACGAAACCGCTCCGGAAATCATCGATTTCTATATGTCTTTCGGCTCCAAAATTTTGGGTAAGAAAACGGTTTTGTGTAAAGACACTCCCGGATTCATCGGAAACCGTGTTGGTGTTTACTCCATGGGGAAAGTCATGGAATTAGCTCAGGATCTTGGTTTGACCATCGAAGAAGCGGATTTATTGACCGGAGCAATCCTGGAACGACCTAAAACCGGAACCTTCAAACTCTCCGATTTGGTAGGTTTGGATACCGCTTACAACGTTACGAAAGGTCTGCAGGCAAACCTGCCGAACGACCAAATGGTCAAAGACATCAAAGATTCGAAAGTATTAAACTTCCTGATCGAACATAAATTCCTCGGAGATAAAACCAAAAAAGGATTCTATTACAAAGAGAAAGATGCATCCGGTGCAACCAACCGATTTGCATTAGACCTGGAAACGTTGGAATACCGTCCGATGCAGAGAGCCAAGCTTCCTGTAATCGAAATGGCGAAACAGGCTCCGGATTTAAAAACACGTTTGGGCATGTTGCTGCTGGACAAAACCAAAGCCGGCGACCTGTTAAGAAAACACTACGCGTCGTTATTTGCCTATGTTTCTCAACGCGTTCCGGAAATTTCAGATGTGCTTTTCAGCATTGACGATGCCATTCGTTCGGGTTACGCCTGGACATATGGTCCGTTTGAAAACTGGGATTTGGTCGGAGTGAAAAAAGGAATCGAATTAGCGGAAAGCGAAGGTTACACCGTAGCCGATTGGGTCAAAGAACTCGTTGCTGCCGGGAACAATTCATTCTACAAATCGGAAGGAGGTAAAAAGTACTTCTACGACATAGCTTCCAAATCATACAAAGTCATTCCGGGAACAGAAAACCTGGTAATTCTGGATGCTTTACGTGAAACCAACAAAGTTTGGGGGAATTCAGACACCACACTGGTAGATTTGGGAGACGGAGTCCTGAACCTGGAATTCCACACCAAAATGAACACCATCGGTGGTGGGGTGATCGAAGGAATCAACAAAGCAATCGACCTGGCTGAAAAGGATTACAAAGGATTGGTTATTTCCAATACCGGCGGAAACTTCTCTGCCGGAGCAAACGTCGGAATGATCTTCATGATGGCTGCGGAACAGGATTACGATGAATTGAATTTCGCCGTGAAATCATTCCAGGACACGATGATGCGCATCCGCTATTCAAACATCCCGGTAATCGCGGCTCCACACAACATGGCACTTGGTGGAGGATGTGAATTATCTATGCACTCCGATAAAGTCGTTGCTCACGCAGAATTGTACATGGGACTGGTTGAATTCGGTGTCGGATTGATCCCGGGCGGAGGCGGATCCAAGGAATTCGCAAAACGATTCTCAGACGAACTGAGAGACGGAGACATCAAAATCAATCGTCTGCGCGAACGCTTCCTTTCCATCGGACAGGCAAAAGTTTCCACTTCTGCATATGAAGCCTTTGATTTAGGTTACCTGCGTCCCGGAACGGATGAGGTGGTCGTTTCAAGAGAATATCAATTGACACAGGCAAAAGCCGCAGCACTTGAATTGGCCGAAAAAGGCTACATCGCACCGAAGAGAGAGAAAAACATCACTGTTCTCGGTCAGGAAGGTCTCGGAATTATTTACGTTGGAGCAAACTCCATGAAATCCGGACACTACATGTCGGAACACGATCAGGTGATTTCCGAAAAACTCGGCTGGGTGATGTGTGGAGGTGATTTGAGTGAAAACACGGTTGTTTCGGAACAATACCTATTGGATTTGGAACGAAAAGCATTCGTGGAACTTTGTCAGCAACGCAAAACACTTGAGCGTTTGGAAAGTTTGGTGAAATCCGGGAAAATTTTGAGAAATTAAGACAATAGACTTCAGACGAGGGACAATAGACAATATTCAACAATAATGGCTAAACATAATTTTCGAAAGTTGGAAATCTGGATTATATCCATGGACGTAGTAAAAGATGTCTATGCTGTAATTTCTGATTTTCCTGTGGACGAACGTTACGGACTAAAGTCTCAAATGTCAAGATGTGCTATTTCCGTACCTTCAAATATTGCAGAGGGAAGCAGCCGGAGTTCAATCAAAGAGTTTTCACACTTTCTGGACATCGCACTGGGATCAAGTTTTGAATTGGAAACACAGTTGATAATTGCTCATGACCTGTTTCAGGCAGAGACTCATACAATTATTGAAAAGTGTCAAAATTTACAACGTATGATAATCGGATTCAAACAGAAAATAAATAATTAAAGAACGGTAGACGAAAGCAAAAGCATTTGATAACAAAGGTCTTTTGTCTTGCGTCTTAAGTCTCAAATCTTTAAAACAATGAACAAAGCATATATCGTAGCGGGATTCCGCTCAGCAGTAGGAAAATCAGGGAAAGGAGGATTGCGCTTCTTTCGGCCTGATGATTTGGCGGCACGCGTCATTGAACATCTCGTAGCAAGCGTACCGCAAGTAGAAAAAACACGTATCGATGATGTGATCGTGGGAAATGCAACTCCGGAAGCAGAACAAGGATTGAACGTCGGACGTTTGATCTCTTTGATGGGATTACACACAGACAAAGTTCCAGGAATGACCGTAAACCGTTACTGTTCATCCGGATTGGAAACCATCGCCATTGCACAAGCGAAAATCGAAGCCGGAATGGCCGATTGCATCATTGCAGGTGGAGTTGAATCCATGTCCGTAATGGCAATGGGAGGATGGAGAATTGTTCCGAACCCGAAAGTGGGAAAAGAAAATCCGACCTGGTACTGGGGAATGGGATTGACCGCAGAAGCTGTTGCATCACAGTTCAACGTGAGCCGTGAAGACCAGGATTTATTTGCGATGCATTCCCAGGAAAAAGCACTGAGAGCGTTGGCTGAAGGAAAATTCAAAGACGAAATCGTTCCGATCGAAGTAGAACACATTTTCCTGGACGAAAACGAAAAAAGACAGGTTAAAAATTACATCGTCGAAACAGATGAAGGCCCGCGCGCTTCGAGCCTGGAAGGACTGGCAAAACTAAGACCGGTATTCGATGCCCAGGGAAGTGTTACTGCCGGAAATTCCTCTCAAACTTCAGACGGAGCGGCATTCGTGATGGTGATGTCTGAAAAAATGATGAAGGAACTGAACATCGAACCGATTGCACGCCTGCACAGCTATGCTGTAGTTGGTGTAGAACCACGCATCATGGGAATCGGGCCGGTGGAAGCTATTCCGAAAGCATTGAAACAAGCAGGGTTGAGCCTGAACGATATCAGCTTATTCGAATTGAACGAAGCATTTGCTTCTCAATCGTTAGCCGTGATTCGCGAATTAGGCTTGAATCAGGATATCGTCAATGTGAACGGTGGAGCCATTGCCCTAGGACACCCACTGGGTTGTACCGGAGCGAAACTAACGGTTCAGCTCTTGAGCGAACTTCGCAGAAGAAAAGAAAAATACGGTGTCGTGACCATGTGCGTCGGAACCGGACAAGGAGCTGCTGGAGTGATCGAATTGCTGAAATAATTCATCCGAAATATCCGAAACGCCATCTGTTTCCCGAAAATCAACGGGATGACAGGTGGCGTTTTTCATGTTATAATTTTGTAAAACTAAAAACGTGGCGAGCTTTTTCTTATTTTCGAAAAGAATATGGAAAATACCCCTCAGAAAGTTTCAAAAGTCCAGATGACAAGCCACGCCTTGATCATTTTTTCGATTGTCGTTGTGATACTTTATTTGGGGCAGAGTCTCATTATCCCACTTATGTTTGCAACGATTTTGTGGCTTCTGATGCGGAAAATCCGTTCCCTGTTCTACATCATCGGGCTACGCGACAAGTGGTTTCCCAAATGGCTCAAAACCATCCTGAGCACCACGATCCTATTTTCTACCGTTTGGGTAATCGGGCTCATTTTTGAGAAAAACATCCAGGAACTGGTCAGATATTACGACGTTTACAACAAGAACCTGACGGCGATTATGAAAGATTTTGACCAGATTTCTCATTACAAAATCGAAGATCTGACCAGGAGTTTCAATTCGAATGACTTAATCAGCAAATACTTCACGTCGGCACTCAGCTCCCTGCAAACAATCATTTCCAATGTTGTGATCGTATTGATTTACATGCTCTTCATCATCATGGAAGAATCTTCCTTTAAATTTAAGGTGAAGGCATTGTTTCCGGAAAGAGCCGCTTACGACGAACGCATCGAAGTAATTCGCAGAATCGAAAAAGCAATTACCAATTACCTTGGAATCAAATCATTGATCGCCATGGTATCGGCTACAATCTGCTATTTGATTTTCGCACTTATGGGCTTAAACGCTCCGTTTTTCTGGGCTTTGCTAATCTTCATGTTCAGCTTTATCCCCTTCTTCGGAGTGTTAATCAGTTCCTTTTTACCTGCAATTTTTGCCATCGTCCAATACGGCTCCTACAGCGAATCACTGATTATCCTGTTCAGTACCGGATCCATCCAGTTTTTTGCAGGAAACATCGTAGAACCAAGAGTCATGGGAAATACCATGAACGTGAGCCCGATCGTCGTGATTCTGTCTCTTGGTTTCTGGGGTTTCATCTGGGGACTTCCCGGTATGTTCCTCAGCGTTCCGATTACCGTTATCATGGTGATCATCTTTTCCAAATTCAAGGCTACCCGGGGAATTGCTATTTTGCTTTCGGAGAGAGGAGAAATTGAACACTGATGAAGACTTTGTTAATCTCTTGTTTCCTGGTTGGTTCCCTGCATGCGTTTTCACAGTTTGAAGACGAAAACAAACCCGTTCCCGTTTTCGGAGGAACCAACGTCATTACAACCAATGCAGCCGGGCAGGTCGGTGTGAAATCTGCCAGCGGAAAAGAAATCATCCCGTTCGTATATTCCCGGATCATTGAAAACAACCTGGGGTTGTTCGTGTTCAAAATCAACAAGTCGAATGGCTACGAACGCTCGTATTCCCTGGGCTACTACAACAAACAGCTCAAACAGGTGCTTCCGTGCCAATACAACAGCCTGCTCGCACTAGACGAAGGTTATATCATTGCGTCCCAAAACAGCGACCGGAAATTCGGGCTGATTGACACAGTCGGGAGAATCATCATTCCGTTTGAATACGAAGAAATGGCCGCTCCGAGCGAAGGGCTTTACCTGACGAAACTGAAAGGGAAATACGGTTTCATCAACAAGAAAAATCACGTCATTGTTGATCACAAATTCACGTATGCCAGTCCATTTTCAGAAGGTTTGGCAGTTGCAAGCAGAGGCGGATTAATCGGTTATATCAACCGGAAAGGAGATTTCGAAATCCGGGAACAGTTTAGTTCAGCCGACGATTTCAGCTACGGCTATGCACAAGTTTTCTTCCACAATCAAACGAGCGTGATTGACAAAAACGGCGTTATTCTCTTCCCGTTTATTTTCAGAAGCATTCGCTCAGTCGGAAATGGCCAGTTTGTATTTGAAGCCGGAGATAATCTCCGAAAGACACTCACAACAACACTCCCCAAACTGGGCATTGCACAAACACCTGAAGAACTTGGTCAGTACGATTCCCTGGTGTCTTCAACGGATTCGGAAATTGATTCGGAAACACTCGAAGAAAAGTTCATGGGAGTGCTCAACCTGAACGGGCAATTGATCGGTGGAAATGATTTTCAACAGGTCATTGCGCTCATTTCGGAAGGCGAACATCAGTTATATGCCGTTCAGCGCAGAGCCAATCACGAAGAAAACGACAGTAAAGGCTATAATTTCGCATTGATGGACGGAACAGGCAAATTGCTGACAGATTTCCGCTTTTTTGAGGTCAAACCCGACGAAGGAATCGTGATCGAAGAAACCGAAAAGGGGTTTGTTTTATATCGCGCAGCTGTTGATGGAAAGTTGACACCTGTCAATTAATCCAGGATGATCACATTAACCCAAAATTAGATTAAATACTTATTGAATCAAAAGCCACGAATTCACGAATTTTGAGGCTCCTAACGATCGCCTCATATTTATACAACTCTTAAAACCAAACTTACACAAAGGTTTGTTCGCACCAGATAAGTATTAGTTGCCCGCATTTTTTCGTTTATTCTCCGAATCTTTCGGCTCTTCCTCCTTGATGATTTCACGCGGTTTCAGTAATTCCTGCCACGTTTTCGGGCGCAAGAGCGGATGCCATTTGAATTCAGGTAAAAACTGTTCTTCCTTATCGATCTGATCCATCGGGAAAAACTTACCATCAGGTTGATTGATGTACGAAACGCCGACCACTTCACCACTATCGAGATACACCTTGATATCCGATGAGAAAATGCGGTTCAGCCCCATTCGTTTCACCACAATGGCTGTGTCTGTTTTTTCTTCGTCTTCCGGGTAAAAGATGGTTTTCGCCTGACCGATTACATCTGATCGCACCAATTCATTGTTCTTGAAATACGACCAAATCTCTTTCCCTGCAAGCTGGTTGTAATATCTCCCGGAATCCAGTTCATTGGCTGCAAATGCTTTTGGATACAAGTGTGCTTTTTGAATTAAGGTGTCATTCACAATAAATACACGAATGGTATCACCGGTCAATTCCGAATTATAACTCCAGAAATGGGCATTCCCCCACAAATCCATGATTCCGTCTGCCTTTTTGTAATCCAATGAATCAGACACTCCCTGGATTTTATTCTGAAAAATCCGGACATCCTGCCCTCCCCTGATTCGCAGCGTTTTTTCCAGCGTGTCGCGCAGATGAACCAGCGTATCGGCTCGCAAAAAGAGCGTGTCCTTCGACTTCATGATCCGGATGAGCGGAAAATCCGTCAAAACATCCGTGAGTGTATTTCCATCCGAGGTGAAGTGTCCGGCATTGAATTGTACTTTCTGCGCCGTATCAACCATCTGTACATTTCCTTTTCCAAGCGCATATTTCCGCTTCGGGGCATAGAACAAACTATCGCCGGTAATGATCCGCGGAGCCTGGTCTATTTTCGCATTGTGAGTCAGTAAACCTTCTTCTGTTTCTACGTGATACCATCCCCGGTCGCAGTAAAATTTCGAATCTTTCGTTGTCCCGACAGTCGGGCCGTAAAAGAATACTTTATGCACCAGGTAGTTGTAATGCAGCGTATCGGTGGTCAATTTCAGGTTGTCGCTTTTATACACGACATCTCCCTTGAAAAAAGCCTCTTCCGTATTGGGATAAAAATATCCGAACTTACTCGTGAGTACTTCATTCGTGGTGATATTCTCGATTTTTCCTTTGTTCCGGTAAATTGCTTTCGAACTGGCTGCATCGTAATCCAGTGAATCCGAAGTGACTTTGTATTCCCGGTCACGGATTCGGACATGTCCCCACAACTTCGCCAATTTGGTTCTTCCGTTGTAATAAAGGGAATCACAAAACAGATTCAGCGTATCTGCTTTATTGATCTGCACTTTTCCATAAGCCCAAACCTCGTTGGTTTTTTCTTTGTAGTGCGCTGAATCACAAAACATGACATTTCCCTGGTATTTGAAATTCAGGAACCCCGTCAGGCGCTGTTTTCCGGTGCGTTCATCATACGACAGTTTTTTTGCTCCCGGCAAGAGTTCCAGCCAGTTCTGTCCATATGAAAAGTGTGTGCACACAAAAATTGCGCTTAAAAAAAGCGCAATTCGATAAGTATGTGCATGGAATAATTTCAATTTATTTTGTTGTCAAAGTTTGCTTGCGATCCGGACCAACCGAAACGGTTGTTACCGGCACTTGCAAATGTTGTTCCAAATAGTTTACGTAATCCTTCAACGCCTCTGGTGCATCGGAATAGGAAGTCAAACCAGTCAGGTCTTTGTTCCATCCCGGAAGGTCTTCGTAAATCGGTTCAATCGTCATTCCGTCAATGTCATACGGCATGTAATCCTGCTCCACTCCGTCTACTTTGTACTTCGTACATGCACGAATGGTTTCGAATGTGTCCAAAACATCTGCTTTCATCATCGCCAATTCGGTTACACCATTGATCATGATAGCATATTTCATTGCAGGAAGGTCGATCCATCCGCAACGACGTGGTCTTCCGGTTGTTGCACCGAATTCCCGTCCTTCTTTACGGATTTTCTCTCCGATCTCATCATCCAGTTCTGTTGGGAAAGGTCCTGAACCAACGCGGGTACAGTATGCCTTGAAAATCCCGATCACATCTCCGATTTTAGAAGGTGCGATTCCCAATCCGGTGCACGTTCCTGCGGTCACGGTGTTGGAAGAAGTTACGAACGGGTAGGTTCCGAAGTCGATATCCAGCATCGTTCCCTGCGCACCTTCTGCCAATACTTTTTTACCGGCTTTCATTGCTTCGTTCATGTATTGTTCACTGTCAACAGCTGTCAATCCTCTCAGCACTTCAATTCCTTCCATCCATGGGCCTTCCAGCTCAGACAGATCGAATTCGAATCCTTCGTAATGCTTCAGCAGGTTCAGGTGTTTCTCCACCAATGCCTGGTATTTTTCCTTGAACGAAGGCAACGAAATATCTCCGACACGCAGACCGTTACGGCCTGTTTTGTCCATATATGTAGGCCCGATTCCTTTCAAGGTACTTCCGATCTTGTCTTTTCCTTTGGAAGCTTCAGATGCCGCATCCAGCAATTTATGCGTCGGAAGAATCAAATGTGCTTTTTTGGAAACGATCAAACGTTGTTTTACGTCAATATTGAACGGAGCCAGTTTCTCCAATTCTTTCTGGAAAACAACCGGGTCGATCACTACTCCGTTTCCGATCAGGTTAATCACATTTCCGTGGAAAATTCCTGAAGGAATCGTGTGCAAAACATGTTTCACTCCTTCAAACTCCAGCGTATGACCGGCATTCGGCCCGCCCTGAAAACGAGCGATAATATCGTATTGCGGGGTGAGAACATCTACAATTTTTCCTTTCCCTTCATCTCCCCATTGTAATCCTAAAAGAACATCTACTTTCATGTGACTTTGTTAAATTTCGCTTCAACTTCTTCTGTTGAATTGAAGCAGCTAAAAATTTCGTTTAATTTGGATATTTCGAATAGCTTTTTTACGGACGGCTGTAAATTGACCAATACACAGTCAAGACCTGCTTTCCGTGATCTGGTCAGTATGCGTACAAAGAAATTCAAGCCGGTGCTGTTGCAGTATTCCAAGGTGGAACAATCGCACAAAACGGCTTTCAGATTGCCCGACAATACCTGTTCCGTCTGATTCAGTGCATCTGCCAAACCTTCATCGGAAATGATTCTTCCTGAAATTTTGACCAATACAAAATTCGACGACTTCGTTATGTCAAACTGCGCACTCATTATTGATTTTGTTCATCCTCTTCGCTTCTAACTCCATAGAAGTAAAGGGAATGGTGTTGAATTTTAACGCCGAAAATTTCTTCGATCGTTGCTTTGATACTTTGAATGCGGGGATCACAGAATTCGATCACTTCACCTGTATCCGTGAGGATAACGTGGTCGTGCTGTTTTGATCCATGAGATTTTTCAAACTGAGCCAGGTTTTTCCCGAACTGATGCTTACGAACCAGGTTGCAGGCCAACAGCAATTCAATCGTATTGTATAATGTTGCTCTGGAAACACGGTAGTTTTGGTTCTTCATTTTGATATACAGGGATTCGATATCAAAGTGTCCTTTGTAGTTATATATTTCAGAGAGTATGGCAAAGCGCTCAGGAGTTTTTCGGTGCCCGTTTTGCTCCAGATATGCTGAAAATATATTTCTGACCGTTAACTGCAGATCTTGTTGTTGCATCTGACCATGTTGAAAGGGCAAAAGTAGTTATTTTTTTCTGTTTTAGCATCATGAAGATTCCACATTGTGAGAAGTTTTCAACGTAATAACGGGTTTTCTGCACATTTCTTCCGGGTAAGTACCTGGATGATTCTTCCCCGGAGCATCGGTGATCGTTTCATTTCCGAATGAAATCTAAATTTTGCAAATTCGTATGATTACGAATCGTGTAAATTGTTTTACACAAATGATAACTATTGTTTCTTCACTGAAAACTAAAATTCAGGAGTAAAACAGCGGTGAAAAGAAAGAAAAAACTCCCGGCAAAAGGCCATTCAGCAAAAATATCATTTTGCAATTTTACGAATTCGCGCAAATCTCACACTCTAATCCTCTTTCGTATCGTAACGCTCTACACGTTTCACTCCTTCTACCTGTTCGACCCCAACCGGAAATAGAGCATGAACTGGATATACAAGGGATCGTATTTCGCCAAACCCTGGTCTCCGGATTTCACAATCGTGAACTTATTAGCTGCCGGACGACCATCGAAATTATAATGTGCAGCATCAAAATCGAAAGAATAGTTGGAATAAGTGTCTGCATCCCTGAAGTTGACCTTCGTCTGGGCCTGGTAACTCACCAGTGCTTTTAAGCCTATAAACTCGTATTCCCACCGGAAACCGATTCCCAAACCGACATTCAGCGAAGATGCCATTTCCCAATCAGAAACCACCATTTTACTGCAACCGCACGTATCCTGGTAATGAACATCCATGTAAGCCCTGTAAACGGTCATCCCCAAATCTGCACGTACAAATCCGTTGAAATGCGCTCCCATTTTCAGGAAATTGTATTCAGCATAGAGTGACGGTGTATAGGTTCGGGCTTTTAAACCCCACGCAGCAGTTAACGGAGTCGTTTTTGTCTGCTGACTTCCTGGCCCCAGGTAATCTTCCGGCTGATAAGTTCTGGAAAAAGCAAAATCCCCTAATTTCTGATAGGCAAATGAAACTCCAAGCCCCCATTTCTGGCTGACTCCCAAGCTTCCTGAAAAATCAAAAACATGAGCAACATGATCATTGAACCAGGACAAATCACGAAACCGCATGGTGTTCACCTGGTTTTGGTTCATTCCTACAATGGCATTGACTCCGTAACCGAAACGCAACACACCGTGTTTTTCAGGAGTAAGATTCCCCATGTGATTCGGGTCGAATCTCTCGGAATCCGGAGTTGCATCCTTGTTTTTTTCATCGGAATGAGAGCTACTGCTACTACTCCTGCCACTCCTTCCTGAGCTGCTTTTCCCACCAGAGCAACTTTGGGCATAGGCTTGGCTAAATCCCAAACAAAACAAGGAAATCAATGCAGGGATAACAATTCGCTTCATAAGCATTAGGTTTGAGCTAAATGTAGCAACCCTTTCGAAGTCAAAGTGTTAAACAGACGTTAAAATTCCTTAAATCCCGAATACCTGGACAATACACCTAATCCTCTTTCGTATCGTAACGCTCCACACGTTTCACTCCTTCTACCTGTTCGAATTTGCGCATCAGGATATCGAGGTGCTCCGTATCAAAAACCAATACATGAATCCGTCCTTCAAACAACCCATCATTGGCTTCGAAAGAAATCGATTTCATATTGACATTCAACTCGTTTGAAATGACTTCTGTGATTTTGTTCACGATTCCCACATCATCGATCCCGATCAGGCGGATTGCAGCAACACGCGCAACCAAATCCTGGCTCCTCCATCGTGCTTTGATGCAGCGGTAGGCCATCTTAGACTGCAAATGCTCTGCATTCGGGCAGTTGATACGGTGAATCTTGATTCCTTCCGAAATAGTGATAAATCCGAAAACAGGATCTCCCGGAATCGGGTTACAGCAACGTGCCATCTGGTATTGGATATTTTTGAAATCCTCCCCGATGATGATGGTGTCTTCTTTTTTATTGATTTTCGGATAAACATCAAGTTCGTGCTTATCCTTATTCGGAGTCACTTTTTTCTCCAGCTGCAGAAGTCCGTTTACATTATCCAGCTCACGCAGTTTGGATAAATCCAGTTTTCCTTTTGCAATGCGGATATACAAATCTGTAGCGGATGAAAATCCGTAAAAACGTTCCAGGGTCGTGATATTCTCTGATTTGAACTGGATGTGAAGCTGTTTGAATTTGCGCTCCAGGATTTCTTTTCCATCCGCAGCAATTTCTTTCCGCTCTTCGTTTAGTGCCGATTTGATCTTCTGACGCGCTCTCGCTGTTCCTGCCAGGCGTAACCAGTCTTCCGTCGGTTTTTGTTTCGACGAAGTAATGATCTCTAACTGATCTCCATTCTGAAGCTGGTAACTGAGCGGAACCAGGCGGTTATTCACCTTTGCACCGATACATTTGTTCCCGATATCGCTGTGAATGTCGTAGGCAAAGTCCAGGATTGTGGCTCCCACCGGAAGCACACGCAAATCTCCTTTCGGGGTAAACACATAAATCTCATCATGGAACAGGTTCATTTTAAACTCTTCCACGAAGTCCATTGCGTTCACATCCGGATTTTCCAGCAAGTCGCGGATTTCTGAAATCCAGCGGTCAAACTTACTGTCGTCCTTCTGATTTTCTTTGTACCTGTAATGTGCCGCCAACCCTTTCTCGGCAATCTCGTCCATCCGCTTCGTACGGATTTGCACTTCAACCCATTTCCCTTGCGGCGACATCACCGTCGTGTGCAGGGATTCGTAGCCATTTGCACGTGGAGTTGAAATCCAGTCTCTCAAACGATCCGGACTCGGCTGGTAGAAATCAGTCACAATAGAATACACTCTCCAGCAATCAGCCTTTTCCATTTCGATCGGTGTATCAAGAATGATACGAACAGCAAACAAATCAAATACTTCCTCAAAAGGCAGGTCTTTGCTATTCATTTTTCGCCAGATCGAAGAAATGGATTTCGTCCGGGCTTTGATCTCGAAATGGTACCCTTCCCGGTTTAGCCCTTCGCGAATCGGGTTGATGAACCGGCGGATAAAGCGGTTACGCACATCTTCCGTCGACTTCAGTTTCAACTGGATGTTCCGGTAAATATCCGGCTCAGTGTATTTCATCGCCAGGTCTTCCAGTTCCGTTTTGATGGAATAAAGTCCCAAACGGTGTGCCAGCGGAGCATAGAGGAATTTTGTTTCGGAAGCAATTTTGAGCTGTTGTTCCGGACTCATACTGTCCAGCGTACGCATATTATGCAAACGGTCGGCCAGTTTGATGAGCACTACACGCAAATCATCTGAGATCGTCAGAATCATCTTACGGAAGTTTTCTGCCTGAACCGATGTATTCTGGTCAAATACATCCGGAATTTTGGTCAAACCATCGATGATTCTTCTGGCTTTTTCACCGAAAAGATCTTCAACGTCCTGGAGTGTGATATGCGTATCTTCAACGGTATCATGCAGCAAGGCACAGGCAATGGATGTTGCTCCCAATCCCATTTCTTCGGCACATATACGCGCCACGGCAATCGGGTGATAAATATACGGTTCTCCCGACTTTCTGCGCATGTCTTTATGCGCCTCTACCGCCACATCAAATGCTTTTCTGATGTAGGCCGTATCCTGGCGGGTTCTGTTCTTTGTTGCTCTTAAAAGCCCTTTAAAAGCAGCTAAAATTTCCAAACGTTCCTTTTCCAGATCTATCTGAGCTTCCATATTTGCAGATTCCATTGAATTTACAAAAATAATGGGAAAAACGCTGCATAATCAGCCAATATTAAGAAGTGTTAACAGACTGCCGTTAATTCCGGGAAAAGCTGAAAACGAACCGCTCCGGAGGAAGGAAATTTAATGTATTTCGTACTTGAGGCGGATGGTGATATTGGCTGTTTTCTTTTTAGAACTCGTATTGAAATTTCCACCCCACGAGAATTGCTCAGAAGAATTTTCACCGGTAATCTGGAACACTCCCATATCTGCCGTTTTGAGTTTTCCCAAGCTTCCACCTGCGTTCAGCGCAATTTTCTCCGCCCGGTTTTTCGCATCCGTTGTAGCCGATTCGATCATTTTAAGTTTCAACTGAGCCAGTTTCGTGTAATAGTATTCCGGAGGATAAGAAGTTAGCTCCACACCTGCATCGATCAACTCAGTCACTTCCCGTGAAATATTCTCTACTCCGTCTACATTTTTCGATTGGATTTTCAGGTTCTGCGTCAGTTGGTAGCCGTTAAAAACCGTATTTCGAAGCTGTCCGTTCTGATCGTAATCGTACACAAAGTCTTTTTGAATATCTACGGCTTCAAAGATCAGTTCGTCAGCCTTGATTCCTTTTGAGATCAAATATTTTCGAATCGTCTGCTGGTCTTTATTCAACTCGCTGTAGGCCGTTTTGAGGTCGTAGTTCTTTTTGGAAAAACCGGCTCTCCATACGATCAGGTCGCTGGTAAAGTTTTCCTCCCCGGAACCAGTCACACTGATTGCATCTGCCACTTTCGACCGGTTCTTATACCCGTTCGCTAACAAAAATCCTGTAATAATCACTGCTACAGCAATGATAATCGTATTTACGCTTTGCTTCATCATACCGAAAGAAACTAAAAAAGCCGCAGTTATCCAAACTACGGCTCCTTTTATTCATCTTAGCTATCTAATCTGCCAGTTTGATATAGGCGGTGTATTCTTCTTTCTCTCCCGTAGAATTGTTGTAATCCGTTGTTTGAATGGTCATCTTATCCTTTTTGGGTTTATCCAGGATTTTGAACACCGACGCTTCACCGTTAAACATCATGGTAATCTGGTCTTTCGTATTCGTCCAGGTTCCCGAACTGGTCTCAGGCGAACCGTTTAAAACCAGCGTCATGACCACCGATCCTTTTTTGTCAAAAACAATATTGCCTGCATTCGGAATATTCGCAGACGACTGCAGCGTGTTGTTGACATAATACTTGTAATCAATCGACGTAACATCCCATTTTCCGTCTTTTCGTACCAACCAGTGCTCAATGCGCTTTTCTTTCGAGCAGGCGCTTAGCACAACCGTTAAAACAGACAGAAGAAACAGAACTTTTGCAATTTTTCTCATTGAATAAGGGTATGAAGTGAAATGCAAAATTACAGTCTTGTACAAACAAAAAAATCCACCTTTCGGTGGATTTTTTTTCAACGTTTCCGTTGTATGACTTATCTCTGAATCAGGGACGTCCGTTTTTATCGCACACGCAATCACACTTCAACTTAGCCAATCTTCGATATCCAGGCGATTCTCGGGAAACAGAATTTAATTCGCTTTCGCCGGAAGGATTTTCCCGGAAACTTCTCCGAATCCGATTCGAACTCCGTCTTTGGAAGAGAATCCGCGCATGATCACAGTATCTCCGTCCTGGATAAATTTACGTTCTGTTCCGTCATTCATTTGCAGCGGTTTTGTTCCTTTCCACGCCAATTCCAGCATCGATCCGTATGAATCCGGTGTTGGTCCGGAAATGGTTCCTGAACCCATCAAATCGCCACGACGAATATTACATCCGTTCACCGTATGATGCGCCAGCTGCTGTGCCATATTCCAGTACATGTATTTGAAGTTGGACGTACAGATTTTGGTTTCTTCCCCGTTTTCAGGCGCAATAAACACTTCCAGCTGGATGTCGTAGGACAACTGCCCTTCGTATTTCAGGTAAGAAAGTACTTCCGGATCTTGTACCGGACCGTCTGTTTTAAATGGCTGCAATGCATCCAGGGTCACGATCCACGGAGAAATAGACGATGCGAAGTTTTTCGCCAGGAAAGGTCCGAGCGGAACGTATTCCCAGGTTTGAATATCTCTTGCCGACCAATCGTTGAACAACACCATTCCAAAAATATAATCTTCTGCCTCTTCTGTCGAAATGGATTCTCCCAATGGCTTTCCGTCGAAGGTAATGAATGCTGTTTCCAATTCGAAATCCAGGTTTCTGCACGGAGCATAAATCGGCGGTTCATCCGGGTTCGGCTTGATTTGACCTTTCGGTCTGTGTACCGGTTCTCCCGAAATAATAATGGAACTGGCTCTTCCGTGGTAACCTACAGGCAGCCACAACCAGTTCGGAAGCAATGCATTTGCAGGATCTCGGAACATGGTTCCTACGTTCGTTGCGTGCTCTCTGCTCGAATAAAAATCGGTGTAATCGCCAATCTGAACCGGCATGCACATGTGCACATTTTCTATCGGAATCAAGACCTGTGCAACGTGCTGCTCGTTCTGCTGCAAATCCGGCTGGTTTACATCAAACAATTTTGACAAACGGTTTCTCAAATCCCGTACTGCTTTTTTCCCTTTTTTCATCATCGGATTCAGGGAGTCGGTATCGAAATCCGTTAACTCAAAAGGTAAATTCTCCAAATATCCTAATACATGAAGTGTTTTCAGATCAATGACTTTGTTCCCGATCCGGGATGCAACATGCGGAGTCAGGTTTTCACTCTTGACTACTCCGAAAGGGATGTTCTGAATCGGGAAATCCGAATCCGAAGAAACTTCGATCCAGGATTTCAAAGCGGGATTATTTGCAGGGATTTGTGACATTGTCTTTCATTTTTATAACAACAAAGATAATCCTTAATTGCAGGAAACCCGATAAAAATGAGGATAAAAGTCTCAACCCATCCCGTAAAAAGACTCACTTTATGTTCATGCTTTTGAGAATCTCTTCAACCCAAAGCGCATACATCCCTGCAGCTGGATGCAAACCGTCAGCAGCTACCAAACCGGTTTCATTCAATCCTCTTCTTGAAATTCCGGTGATGTCAATGTAATGCAGACTCAGGGAATCGGAAATCCGTTGATTGGATGCATTAAACAAATCAATTCGTTGGGAAATGCGTTCTCGGTTCTTTTCTCCAAAAGGAGTATAACCGTAATCCGGAATGGAAAGAATGTATACCCGATCTGTTTTGTTTCCAGCCAGTTCTATAGCCTTTTGACATAAGATTCTGAAATCCCGTTCATATTCCTGCAAAGATCTCCCCTGAAACTCATTGTTTACGCCAATCAGCAACGTCACCAGATCGTACTCCTTTTCGAGATGAGCTGATTCGACTGCCTTTATGAGCTGGTCAGTGCGCCAACCGGTGCGGGCAATAATCGAGGGACTTTCGTATTTCCTGCCGTTACGACTGATCGAGTCAGCCAACTGATAGGGAAAATTGTGGTTCACCGGCACACTTTCACCGATGGTATAGGAATCTCCCAATGCCAGATAAGAAACTCCTTTTCGGGATGTGGAACAAGCAGCCCCGATTAACATCAGGAATAGTCCGAAAATCATATTAGTCCATTTCATGACTCAGATACGAGCGGGAACCTGCTTTGGATTAAAAGCGGGAAGAAAACGCCTGAAAAGGCAAAAAGCGACTTCGACTCCGCTCAGTCTGCTTTTGCCTTTTCAATTTTCACTTTTGAATTTATTTGACTTTCTCTTTCATAAACTTGTTGAAGTCAATCCAGCTTTTTTTATCTGCTGCCGCGTTATAGGCAATCGGCATGGAGAATTTCTTTCCCGTTTCTGTTGAGTGTGGATTGGTAAAAGCATGGGTTGCATCTGCATAATTGATGAACGTGAAATCGGCTCCGGCATCCGCCATCTGTTTTTTAAATTCGACGATGTCTGTTTCCGGAACAAATGAATCTGCCGCACCGTTACACACCAATACCGCTGCTTTCAGCTTAGTCTTGTCGACCGGAATTCCTGCCAAACCACCGTGAAAACTTACCACTGCATCTACCGGAGCTCCCATTTTGGCAGCGTTCAAAACTACCGAACCTCCAAAACAGTACCCGATTGCAATGACTTTGGAAGCATCCACTCCCGGTATTGTCATAGCTTTGTTATAACCGGCCATGAAACGGTCGTAGGAAAATTGCGGATCAGTGTAAAAAGGTGTTGCCAATGCTTGCGCATCTTTCGGATTGGCAGCTATTTTGCCCGTTCCGTACATATCAATGCAAAAAGCAATGTTTCCTTCTTTGGCGATCTGAAGCGCACGTGTTTTAACATAATCGTTCAATCCCCACCATTCGTGAACGATCAGAACCGTCTTTGTTTTTTTACTCAGTTTTTCCGGCTTTGCATAAAATCCGGTGAATGATTGTCCGTTAATGGAATACTGTACGGAATCCAGTTTTTGTGAGAATACACTGTTTGCGCTGAAAAGCAATGCTAAAAGAATGAGTCGCTTCATACCAGTTAAAATTTGATGTTTTACGTTATCAAAGATACAACTGATTTTAATTCCTAACACTGAATTACGAATTACGAATTACGAATTACGAATTACGAATTACGAATTACGAATTACGAATTACGAATTCCTAAAACAAAATCTTTTTAACTCGTCATTCATAAATCAGCATTTGTCATTACACTGAGCGTATCTCCCGTTCTTTCGTTTCGAATGCTTTCTCAGATTCCACTTCCGCTACTTTCATTTCGTATGCTTCTCTCAAAGCTACTTTGGTATCGTATGCTCCGTATGAAAGAAATAGCTTACTGATGATCGGGATCAGTTCAAACAAGGTCAGAATCACCATCAAGAGGTAATATTGGTTCTGCAAACTGCGGGTTTTGTCTTTTTCGAAAAGCGATTGCAACGCTTCTTTCTTGATCAAAAAACCTTTTCCGTCGAGTGTTTTTTCAAATTCAGCCACACTTTTGGTCACTTTCTGGTTGATTTCCTCCAATTCGACATTGATTTTTTCCAATTCGGTGTTGATCGTTTTTCCCTGCTTTTCGAGGTCTTCTTTCGCAATGGCGTAACTGTTCTTTTTAGCCTCGGCAATTCCACCGATTCCGTATTTCCCGGAACCTCCCGTTCCGTCAATTTCTTTCAGGTAGTCGTTTTGTTTCTCGATTGCCAGGTCGTTCTTTTCTTTCAGTTCCGTTTCCAGCTTTTTCTTATTCGCCAGCAATTCCTCTTTCCGCGTTTGGTACACTTGTTCGATTTCCACCTTCTTCTCTGCCAGTTTTTTATCGAGCAAAAGCGGTACTTCGCGCTCCACATCCGAACTAAAAATGAAGAGAATGATCGGCTGTGCCAGGAAAGCACCAATACACAACGCCATAACGATCCGGAGGATGATAGCAACAATGTTGTTCTTCTTTTTATTGATCGATGAAATCAACACGCGGTCTATCGACAATACGAAACCTCCCATGAAAATTCCCAGGGTAACGAACAAAAACGGCGAATCAGAGTTGGTACTCCAGAAATAACCCCACGCCAGCGTAGCATAGAGCCAGGTAAAAAGCATTGCAGAGCCAACAATTTTATACCTGTTCCGGTCGACCGTACAATCCTGGATCAATTCCTTGATTGCTGTGGAAAACCACCACAACACTTCGGTTGTCTGGTCTGATTCAGATTCTTTTTTCTGTTTGATTTGATTTGAATTTTCCGCCATATAATCCGTTTAGCCCTATAAATGGGTTTGAAGAATTTAAGTTACAGCGAAATTAGAATCCTGTGAAAAGAAAATCGGTGAATGGTTGTTAATAAACAATAAAATACCTCCGGAAGGCCAACCTTTTGAAACACCGTTCGTTCTATGCGAGTTTAAACTTCGACTGACTCAACTTGCTCGATTCAAAAGGTTTAAAGGATAAAATTTGAACGTTCTCCCCTTTTAAACAATTGCAGCAGCATTTACTCATCCAATCCGCTGCTTCTTTTCGGCAAACCGTTCAGCTCTTCTTCTAAAAGAGCGATCAACGGATGCGCAGCGGTTTGTGGATTACCTTTTAACTCTTCAATGGTTCTGAGGATGGATGCTGCCGAGCGAACTTCTTTTTTCTCGGTTTCAAAACGGGATTTCGGCGCCTGGGCAAAAAACCATTCATCCGACCACGCGTTCCGTACTCCGTCAATGACTAAATGCACACGATCTTCCTTTCCCCGGTTTGCCACAGAATGCACGAAGTTGACGTTGGCATACCAACACTCTCCCGGAAGCATTTTCAGTTCTTCTCCGTCCAGGATAAATTCCACACCTGGATTGGTCACCACCGGAATGTGCAGGCGAAACTGGTTGTCTTCATAGCCCAGTTCGTGATCGCGGTGCGGCTTAATTTCAGCACCGGCTTCCAGTTTGAGCAGGCGAACCGAAAGAATCGGGAACTGAAATGTTTGGATTACTTCCCGAAAGTAGGCACAGTTTTTCATCAGCGGGGTTTCCGTGATCGATGCATCATCCGCCATCGGAACAAAAATATGCTGTGCATCGCCATTTTTGGCATACAGGGAAAGCGCATTCCAGTTTCCGGTATAGCCCCCGGTATTGAAATGCGGAACCCATTCGCTACCGAGAACCAAAGACAGGTCGTGTGCCAGTTTCTGTCCATCGAACTGAACCGGAAATTTGAGGTGTTTAATGACCGTATTTTCACTCATCGTACCCATTTTAACATGTCAGGAAAAGCCTTCGTCCCCGTTTTCGCCGCTTTTTCCGGCCCGTTGCATAGTCCCATCCATTCCAGCAGGGGAAGCCCGATGTAATTACCGGAGTTAAACGATTCGATCAGCCAGGCCGACTGACCTTTGTAACCTTCTGGATGAAAGACCACTTCCGGCTCAATTTCCAGGAAACGCAGCGCTGCATAAGACCATAAGATGGCCGCAATTTCGTCTCCCTGACTGGGCCATTCCGGATCCATTTCTTCTGTCCCGATTTTTGATCGTTGTTCCGGATCCGTCACTGCCAGATGTCCCGCTTCGTGAAGCAAATCTCCCGGGAATTTCAACTGTTCCGGATCCATGAGAATGGTATTTTGTCCCAGCGCAAGTCCGGGTAAGAAACAATCTCCGGGTAGTTCGGTTTCTACAACCTGAATTCCTGTTTGATGTAAAAATTGGATGATTTTTTCGCGTTCCATGGGAGGTGAATAGCTTTTCTGAGGATGAAAATACAGAAATTCTTCAGAACTTGTTGATATGTTGTTTTTTTCCACTTTTAATCCGCTTCAAAAGCATATTTTACGGGACTTGCGGGTCTTATGCTAAAATTTTACTAAATCGATTTAAATAATTGATTTTTAAACTTTTGAATGGAATTTAATACATATTTGACGTGGACTTAACCCCGGCGGAGCATTATCGTAATATCTTTGCGCCAAATTATTTGAGATTGCGTTTATGACCTGTCTTTATCCTATTCTGAACTTTTCATCCCGGTCTCAATCCGGAAAGCGATCACTCATTGCTTTGACAAAATATACCCTTGCACTGCTTTTCCTGCAAATCTCAGGAATCGCTTCATCCCAGGTTACCGTTGGTTTTCAAGGTGGTGAGCCGGGAGATCCCTGGGGATATACTTCTACCGGAGCAAGTTCACTCGCAATTTCTGAAGCAACCCAAACTCCCAACAAAGTTACCGGAACCACATCCCTCGTAGTGGGTGGAAATACAGGAGGTGGAAACTGTTTTGATACCGGATCCGGGAACGGACCTGCTACTCCACGCACTTTCACTTTTGACGTATTGGATATTTCTTCCAGCAATGCATCGGTCAGAACGCTGACATTTAATTGGGGAAACCGTTTTCCTGTATGCGTCGGAACGGGATGGGATTCGGGAGAGAATCTGGTGTTTACAGCCTACCACGACGGAACGCCTCAACCTTCCGTTACATTGGCTACCGGGAACAACAATGCACAATTCAGTATTTTATCGAACAGCTATACCTGGACCATTCCTGCCTGTGTGTCTCAATTCCGCTTCGTGCTTAGTATTACGACCAACCGTGCAGATGAATTATTGTTTGTTGACAACGTCAAAATGACTGCTCCTCAACTCAACGGTTCGCTGACAACAAGCCCGATTGCCGGAAACACGTCGGTGTGCCAGGGAAGTACACCAACCTACAGCGTGACTCCTCAATCCGGAATTTCCTACACCTGGAGCGGACTTCCTGCAGGGGCTTCTTTCACTACGACCAACGGAACAACTGCTTCTTCGTCGATAACTGTCAACTGGGGAACGGTTGCTCCAGGCACTTATTCATTCTCTGTTACTCCTTCCAATGCATGTGGAGTCGTCGGAACACCGCAATCCATTTCTGTTACGGTTCTTCCCGACCCGACTCCTGTAACGATTTCCGGCCCCACTTCCCTTTGCAACGGGGAAACAATTACTTTAAGTTCCAGTTACGCCTCGGGCAACAGCTGGACACCAAACGGAGAAACAACTTCTTCTATCACAGTTTCTGCACCGGGAACATATACCGTATCGGTCACAACGACCTGCGGCGTGGTAACAGCTTCACAAACTGTAACACTGAATCCTGTTCCGAATATTCAATCCGTAACGCCGACACCTATCAGCTGTTTCGGGGCTAATGACGGTGTTTTGACCATCGTTTCAACGGATTCCAACCTGGAATACTCACTGGACGGAACAACCTGGCAATCCGGCAACACATTTAGCAACCTGACTCCGGGAACGTATACGCCGCGTGTGCGTTTCGTAAACGGTTGTTCAACGACTCTATCTCCTGTCACATTCACAGAACCTGCCCAAGTAACGGCAAGTGCATCCAGCACCGGAACATTCTGCGACGGAGCACCGGTTTCGCTTCACGGATCAACCACTTCTACCGGAACACCTGCCTTCAACTGGACCGGACCGAACGGATTTACTTCCACGTTGCAAAATCCTACTTTTACAGGTCAAACCGGAACGTATACCTATCAACTGATTGTTTCAATCAACGGATGTCAAAGTGATCCTGCTTCGATCGCTGTTACCATTCAGCCAATTCCGGTAGCGAATGTCTCCAACACCGGGCCTTACTGCACCGGTTCACCGGTCGTATTGAACAGCTCAACGACTTCAACCGGAACCGTTACTTATTCCTGGACCGGGCCAAACAGTTACACTTCTTCCCTTTCCAATCCAACGAATGCAACGGAAGCCGGAACGTATCAATTGATCATCACGGAACACGGATGCCAGAGTTCTCCGGTAAGCACAACGGTTGTGATCAACCCGACCCCAACTGCACAAGCTTCGTATACTGCTCCTTTTTGTGTTGGAACACCACTTCAATTAAACGGATCAACTACCGCAACGGGAACAGTTACCTACTCCTGGAGCGGCCCGAACGGATATACTTCCCAGGTTCAAAATCCTACCGACGGAACTGAAGCAGGAACATACACACTCATCGTGTCACAATTGGGTTGCAACAGCACCCCTGCAACTGTCACCGTTGTTTCGGAAGTTCCTTCAATCTCTGTTTCCAACACCGGACCTTATTGTGAAGGAACAGCGATCCAGTTGAACGGTTCTTCTACCACGGCAGGAGTTACTTATTCCTGGAGCGGGCCAAACGGCTATGCTTCCCAGGTTCAAAACCCTTCAGATGCTACTGTCAGCGGTACCTATACCCTGATTGTAAGTTTGAACAACTGTACCAGTACCGCTTCGACCCAGGTGTCCGTGAGAGCGAACCCTTTTGCTGCTTTCTCTTCTTCTGCACCCTGTATGAACGACAGCGTTGTTTTTACATCTGCCTGTTCGGTGCCGGCTCCGGAAGTAATTACCAACTGGCACTGGGATTTCAACGACGGATTTACGTCTTCCGAACAGCATCCCAAACATTTGTTTGCAAGTACCGGAACGCATACAGTATTGCTGAAAGTAACCACCGCTTCGAATTGTGCAACAACGGTGGTACAGGACGTGGAAGTAAAGGAGGCGATCAGCGCGAATTTCTTTTTCTCGCCTGGCAGCGTTTCGACCCTGGATCCGACAGTTCATTTTGTGAATTCAAGTACGAATGCCACTTCCTACCTTTGGAACTTCGATTACGAAGGGGCACAGTCTACGGAAACATCTCCTAATTTTACGTATCCTTCACTGCCAGGTTTTTACAGCGTGAAGCTGATTGCCTACAACGATGAGGGATGCATGGACAGCATTACCAAGGTCATTCCGTTGAAGGACGAAATGATCTATTACGTGCCGAATGCGTTTACTCCTGACGGCGACGAATTCAACCAAACCTTCAAACCGGTATTTACCAGTGGATTTGATCCTCAAAACTACACCTTACTGATTTACAACCGCTGGGGCGAAACGGTTTTCGAATCACACGACGCAGATTCCGGTTGGGACGGAACATACCAGAACACAATGGTTCCGGAAGGAACTTACATCTGGAGCATCAAAGTGAAGCAGCTGTACAGCGATGCTTTCGAGGCATTTTCCGGACACGTATCACTTGTCAGATAAGTTTTCAAAAGTCTTTTTTTCACCTCATCATTCCGGGAATTCAACAGGGTTTCCGGAATTTGTTTTTTTATCTGAAATGAAGCGGAAAAACGCCTGAAAATCGTTTTTTTAAATATGAACTAAAAAAAGTGTTTTCAAATTAATGACATTAATTGTTTATGGAACGAAAAGTTCGTCCAGATGTCAGCTGTTTTGAACTATTTGGTAGATAACTTGAGGAGATTTAATCTTCAGGGAAGTATGTTTCAATAACTTCCTCGAACTCTTTTAAAACAATCGGGGCAATTGTTCGCGGATTTAAAATCGGGGTTACGTCATCCGTGATAGCGAATCGTACCATCGCATTTGTCAATACATGATTGATAATCCAAAGAATTGGAAAAAGAACAAATAGCTATAAACCAGTCGGGGCGGAAATTTTTCCGCCCCGACTGGTTATATCATGTAATTTACTTACTCTTTTACCACTTAAACAGTGGTCTTTCGCTCATCAATGCGTTTACTTCCGAACGAACCAGGTTAATGGTTTCTTCGTTGCCAATATTCATCAGTACGCGGTCGATCAGCTTCACGATTACCGGGATTTCTGCTTCGGTAATTCCTCTGGAAGTGATTGCAGAAGTTCCAACACGGATTCCGGATGTGATAAACGGTGACTCCGTATCGAAAGGAACCATGTTCTTATTCACTGTAATATCTGCCAGAACCAAGTTGTTTTCTGCATCTTTCCCGGTTACTCCTTTGGAGCGCAGGTCGATCAGCATACTGTGATTGTCTGTACCTCCGGAAATGATTTTGTAGCCCAGTTTGGTGAATTCTTCCGCCATCAACGCAGCGTTTTTCTTCACCTGCAGCATGTATGTTTTGTAATTGTCAGACAAGGCTTCCCCGAAAGCGACCGCTTTAGCAGCAATTACGTGCTCCAGCGGACCTCCCTGGATTCCCGGGAAAACAGCTGCATCCAGCAATGCTCCCATAGATTTCAGGTTTCCGTTGTTCCATTTCAAGCCGAACGGGTTTTCGAAGTTGTGACGCATCATGATCACACCTCCACGCGGCCCGCGCAGTGTTTTGTGCGTGGTTGTCGTAACGATGTGGCAATGCTCCAATGGATCGTTCAGCAAACCTGCTGCGATCAAACCTGCCGGGTGAGAAATATCAGCCAGGATCAAAGCCCCAACCTCATTGGCAATTTTGCGGATGCGTGCGTAATCCCAGTCTCTGGAATAAGCAGATGCACCACACACGATCATTTTCGGTTTTTCGCGTTTCGCTACTTCTTCCATCATGTCGTAATCAACACGTCCAGTTTCCTGGCTTACACCGTAAAAAACAGGTCGGTACAATTTACCTGAAAAGTTTACCGGCGAACCATGCGTCAAGTGTCCTCCGTGACTCAAATCAAATCCAAGAATGGTATCTCCGGGTTGCAAACAAGCCAGGAAAACCGCAGCATTGGCCTGTGCTCCGGAGTGCGGCTGCACATTTGCCCAGGTTGCCCCGAATAATTGACACAAACGATCGATCGCCAGTTGTTCTACTTTGTCAACCACTTCACAACCTCCGTAGTATCGTTTTCCCGGAAGTCCTTCAGCATATTTATTGGTTAACACGGAGCCCATTGCTTCCATCACCTCATCTGATACGAAGTTTTCGGATGCAATCAATTCGATTCCATGCTCCTGACGCTGTCTTTCTGCAGCAATTAAGTCAAATACTTCCTGATCGCGTTTCATGCTTATTTTTATTTTAATTCAAAGAGTTTAAAAAGTTCAAAGAGTTCCAAAGTTCGATGAATCAAAATGGAACCTTTTGAACCATTGAATCTTTCCTCTTCGCAGCAAATATAGTTTGATTTCATCAAAAAACGAGGCCTTCCTTACAATCGCTTAACGGAATGCAGACGATGCGAATGAACTCCGTCTATTTTCCGGAAAATTCCCTGCTCGTTGAAATCATCAATCCGCACATAACCATGGGCATGGATCACCTCCTCCTTGTTGATGAGTAGCCCGACATGATGAATGTTTCCCGAATCGGAAATGAAGAAAGCCAAATCGCCTGCTTCCCGGTCTTCAAAATCAATTTCCTGCCCCAGTTCTACCTGCTGCGAAGCATCACGCGGCAACTGGTAAGCAAAAACCCGGTGAATCTGCTGCATGAACCCGGAACAATCGATTCCGAACATGGTTTTTCCTCCCCACAAATAAGGCGCATTCAAATAAGTCAACGCAAAATCAATCAGGGAAGCCGGATCAGCATCTCCTTCACCATCCAAAAAACGGTATGTTGATTTTCCGATATGGAACGTTTCTTCTCCGTCTCCGGGACGAAAAATCCCCTTCGGCAAGATTTGTTTTCCTTCAGGCCCTTCCACAATCCGGAATTCCGAGTGCTCCACAACCAACCCGTCGAGCCAGCGGGAAACTTCTTTTTCTCTTAAATCCTGCACCTGCTTGGAGTCGATCCATCCTTCATATCCATCCATAAACGAACGGATTTTAAGCCATTGATTCGACACTTCGAGGATTTCAACCAATTCTCCGAACAGAAGCTGGGTTACCATTTCCGAACGATCGCTCGCTTCAGCGCGAACCGGTGCAATACTTGCTTTACAAAAGGCGTGTGTTCTGCTCACTTTTTCGGAAATTGAGGATGTTTAGTCAATTTAAGCGCCTGTTCCATATGCCGGTCGTTGTGATACGCCACAAACAACAAGGCATCCCCCAGCCTCAGGCGAACCAGTTTGGAGATCGAAATCGGAACCTTGACCTTTTTCAGGTTCACGGCAACCGATTTTTCAATGATTGTCAAGAACTCCTGCTGGCCTTGGAGCAAGGCGCTGATTTCATTTCCCGTCACCAATGAAGGATTCACGGTCGGATTGTATTCATTGGGAGCATTGAACTTGCGTTTCACATTGCGCGCATTTCCGAGTTTCATCGACACCCAGGCGGATTTCCCGAGTGGTGAAGATGTATAATTGATCCGGGGAGTGCGAAAACGCGTCCGGTCAATGCGGTCATTCAGCGTTTGATGGTAAAATTTCGCATACGCATTCAAATGTGCGAAAACCTCTGCCAGACTCCAGGTCTCAGGGTTAGGTTTCCAGGTCAATTGGTTCTCCGAATAGTGCGAAAATTTCGATTTTAACTGTTGAATATTTCTCTCTGTGATTGTTGCAACTTCGTTGAAGACCCATTGAGTTGTCATATGCTCGAATTTATATCAAATATAACCACACCAATTTGAATAGCAAAAGTTCTAACTGAAAATGCAACCTTTTTAAACATTTTCATATCTTTCAATTATGAAACAAATAATACTATTCTTTTGTATCAGTGTTTTTTACGTTCAGCTGGCTGCTCAGGAGATTGAACATGCTCAATCAACGCATTATGCCCTGGTTGAAAATAAAGGACAGTGGGCAGAACAAGTCTTGTTTCAATCGCGTTCACAGGGAAGTAATATCTGGGTGCAGCAGCACGGCTTCATTTACGACATCCGGGATTATTCCGGGGTCAAAAAAGCACACTCGCAGCGCATTGCAGATGAAAATAGTGCACAATTCCGCGGTACACTCGTCGGGGTGGAATTCATCAACTCCCGGGAAGTACAGGAAATCCGCAAAGAAAAACCCCTCGACTATTACTACAATTACTTCATCGGGAACGATTCTACGAAATGGACACACGATGTCCGTAGTTTCCAGGAAGCCACCTTGGTGGATTTTTACCCGAATGTAGACCTGAAAGTCATCGACGCGGCATCTGAATTCAAATACGAATTGTGGTGTGCCCCGGGAACGGACTACAAACAAATCCAGCTCCGGATGAAGGGTTTTTCGGACCTGGTGCTGGATAAAGCAGGAAACCTGGTTCTTTCCACTCCATTGGGAAAAATCACGGAGAAAAAACCGGTTGCTTACCAAATGCTGCACGGAAAACTGAGTCCCGTTTCGTGCAAATTCATTCTAAAAAAAGACATTGTGTCTTTTGAATTGGGAAAATACGACCCGGCGGCAACACTCATCATCGATCCGGTACTCATCTTTGCAACGTATTCCGGTTCACCGACAGATAATTTCGGGATGACGGCGACTTACGGCTACGACGGATCGGCCTATTCCGGGGGAACTATTTTCGGAAACGCCTACCCGACGCCTGATCCGCTGGCTTTTGATGTCACTTCGAATTTCACCACGACATACAACGGTTTGACCACTACCGATGTGTTTATTTCCAAATATTCCCCGGACGGAACCACGATGATCTGGACCACTTTTCTCGGCGGCGGAAACACCACGCAGGGAACCGAAACTGTTCACAGTCTGATCTGCGACAAACTCAATAACATCTATGTTTTCGGGATTACCGCATCTACTGATTTTCCACTCCAGAACCCGTTTCAAAATGCTCACGGGGGAGGTTCAATGATCAACGTGCAATTCAACGGAGCCTATTTCGGAAGCCAGGGAACAGATATTTTTGTTTCCAAAATCAGTTCCAACGGACACAATCTCCTGGCTTCCACCTATGTCGGCGGAGCACAAAACGACGGGATCAATTACAAACTCAGTTCCGGAAACTACAATTCCGTAGCTGCATACGATTCCCTGACGACCAATTACGGAGACCAGTTCCGGGGTGAAATCATGATCGATTCTGCCGGAAACTGCCTGGTTGCATCTTGCACGCGATCTACCAACTTCCCGACTTTGAATCCGTTCCAGGCTTCTTTGGCCGGACAGCAAGACGGGGTGATCTTCAAGCTTTCTTCCGACCTGAGTACCATGCTCTGGGGAAGTTATTTCGGAGGAAGCAATAACGACGCGTGTTATTCCGTGAAAATCGATTCGAGCTACAACGTCGTATTTGCGGGCGGAACTTCCAGTACGAACCTTCCCGGAACTGCAGGTGGTTTAAACCCGAATTACCTCGGCGGTAAATCAGATGGTTTTGTGGGAAAATTAACTCCGAACGGACAAACACTGACGCAGAGCACTTACATCGGGGCGAGTTTATACGACCAGGCATTCTTCGTTGAAATCAACCGGAATGACGAAGTATTTGTGCTAGGTCAGTCGGTAGGCGGAAACTTCCCGGTTATCAATTCTCAAAGTTATCCCAACAGCAGCCAGTTCATTGCAAAACTGAACCCTACACTTACATCCATTGTGAATTCGACCGTTTTCGGAAACGGCAACCCGAACATTAACATCTCGCCTTCGGCATTTTTGGTTGATATTTGCGGAAATATGTACGTTTCGGGATGGGGAGCAAACATTTTACAGTCGACTCCGCTGAACGGAATGCCCGTTAGTTCGGATGCTTTTCAGAGCACACCGCCAAACGGATTTGACTTTTACCTGTTCGTTTACAAACGGGATTTTTCCGGTCTGCTCTACGGAAGCTACATCGGGGGGAACCAGGCAGAAGAACACGTAGACGGCGGAACTTCCCGCTTTGACAAAAACGGGGTGGTTTACCAATCGGTCTGTGGCGGCTGCGGCGGACACAGTGATTTCCCCACAACGCCCAACACCTGGTCGAACGCCAACCTGAATTCCGGGCCGGGAACGAACAACAACTGCAACAACCTCGTATTTAAATTCGATTTCCAATTGCTTCCGAAAGCAGACTTTACGACCAACGACCTGCTGGGATGCGAAGATTTCACCGTGACTTTGACCAACACCAGTTCCCCTTCAGACAGCTATGAGTGGGATTTCGGAAACGGACAGGGAACTTCTACGGAGTATTCTCCGACGGTTACATTTACCGTTCCGGGAGTTTACAATGTTCAATTGACCGTAACAGACTCTGTTTGTCTGCTCACGGATACGGCTCAGATTCAAATCACCGTACTTCCGGAAATCCAGTTAACGGTATCAAACGACACGATTTTATGTTCACCGCTTCCATTGGTGTTCACCGCAAATTCAAGCGGATCAGCGGATTATTTTATCTGGTCTTCTTCGAATCAATTTTCCGACACATTGAACCCCAACGTGGCCGATTCGGTACTTCACGTCACTCCGGGAAGCACAACAACTTATTACGTCCAGGCAGGAAATGCCGCTTGTTCCAAAGTAGACAGCGTCACGGTCTATTTCGTCGGGGGAAGTCTCGTTATTTCCGGCAATGATTCTATTTGTTTGAACGATCCCACAACGCTCACGGCTTCTATCCAGATTCCGAATGTGAGTTTCACGTATGTGTGGAGTCCGATGTCTGTTTTAACGACTACCCCGCAGGAAAATGTAGTCATTGCAAATCCGCCGACCAGCCAATGGATTTATGTCGATGCAAACGGATCGAACGGATGTTTTGACCGTGATTCGATCTTCGTGACCGTCGGTAATATTTCCGGAACGATCAGTGCCCAGGCCAATCCGCAATATGTTGTTCCGGGAAATTCCTCCACCTTGACCGCATCTCCGGCCGGTTATGCCTATACCTGGACTCCTGCTGCCGGATTGTCCAATCCACACGGGCAAATTACCCAGGCAACGCCAACCGAGACAACGAATTATACGGTTTTCATCACCGACGGAATCTGCGTCAAATCGGCATCCGTGAAAGTCAATGTACTGGAAGTGGTTTGCGACCGGACGTATGTGTATGTTCCGAATGCATTCTCCCCGAACGGAGACCATGAGAACGACGTGTTGTATGTGCGCAGTGTGATTGCAACCGAAATCCTCTTCCGCGTCTTTGACCGCTGGGGAGAAATGGTGTTCGAAACCCGCGATCAGAATATCGGTTGGGACGGAACCTTCCGGGGCAAACTCCTGAAACCGGACACGTACGATTATTACCTGGAAGCAAAATGTGTTCAGGGCGAACAAAAGATCATCAAAGGAAACGTGACCTTACTGCGTTAATGCAGCGATCAATGAAGCCGGGGAAGACAAAATCGTCTTTCCTTTCTTGTTTTGTGCTTTCCCAAGTAGGTAAAAGCATTATTTTTGCGGTATGAAGTGGATTGGAAAAAGAATCAGTTATCTCGATGATCAAAGTAAAACAACATTCATCATTACTCCCGAACAGGTTGGTGTGGTGAAAGCTTTGATGGGCGCATGGTTTTTCATGTGGTTTGCAATCGGTGTAACGATCAGCTGGGCTTACTTCACGTTCACCTTTACCCAGCAGGAAAAAATCATCCTGGGGATTTTCATGGTTTTCTGGTTTTACTACTTTATCCGCGTCGGAAGAAGTTTTTTGTGGATCCTATACGGCCGGGAATACATCAAAGTTGACACCATTTCCATGACGATCAAAACCGGCATCAAAAGCTACGGAAAGGCAAAAGAATACTACCTTGAAAACATCAAAAAAGTGCGCGTTTCCGTTCCGAAGGAAAATTCATTCCAGGCTGCATGGGAAAACTCTCCGTGGATTCGCGGTGGAGAACGCATCGAATTTGAATACCTGGGGAAAACAATCCGTTTCGGGAGAAAACTCTCTCCGCAGGACTCCAAATTGCTGTTCCAGGTTCTGACCAAACGGATCGAAGACCAGCTAAAAAAGAAGAAATAAGGGTCAGATCACGATCCTCAAAACATCTTCGCGGTTCATTCCTTTGCGCAGGTGTTCCAGGATAATCGGGAATTTCTCATCAATCCGTTCCGGGGTAAATCCCAGCTCCACCCCCATGCGTCTCACCAGGCGGGTTTCATTGGCATCCATATTGCCATCTACTCCCAAAAGCTGGATCAATTGAATGAAGCGCTCGTAGCGCTCTTCCCGTGTAACCGGCGGAATGAAAGGATAATCTTCCGGGTTCTCACAAATCTCCTGCACCTGTTCTTCTGTCAGGGAAAGTTTCGTCGCAATACGTTTCAGCAGCTGATTCTCTGCCGGACTGATTGTTCCGTCGACTCTTGCGAGCATCACCAGGTTTCTGAAATGACCTTTCTGGCGAGCCTGTTCGCCGGAATCGAAGATATGTGAAAACGAACTCATAATACCGATTTGATTTTTTACTAAGCTAAAAGATAATTTGTTTTATACTCCAGGTATCGGACCAAAAATCGTTAAATTAAAAAGTCTTTTCGATTATCAATTAACGGATGCCTGTCTCGATACCCGTTTCGTACCTCACGGACTCGACATGACATCCTCAGAATCTCCTCTTTTCAATTCTCCATTAAAAAATAGAGCGCCTTGATCTAAATATTGGCAACAAGTTTCCTGAATTGTATCAAACCAATTTGAAGAATTAATAATCAGCTACTTATCCCAATACCCGGCGTACCTCACGGACCCGACATGACATCCGGAATTAAAAAACCTTTTTACCTTCTTAATACTGAGCGACCTGTAGTGAGCACTTGCAATGAGCTTGTCGAATTGTGTCGAACTAAGTCGAAGTATCAATTTTCCATTCTCAATTCTCAATTGTAAAATACGGAGTGGAATCGAACTCTTATTTTCGGATCAAACTCAGTGCCTTTATTTTGAGTGACCGGATCTCGATCTCTTTACTTCCCGGGTTCACAACATACGTCTGCAATTGATCTCCTTTGTGATGAATCACCGGCAGGTTGAAGCGCACGTGCAATGTGTCCGTAGTACCTTCTTTTTTCAGGGAGTTCAACACCCAGGAGTTCCAACTGTAAGTACCGTGTTCACTGAATGCTTCAAAATGAATACTTCCGGGATGCAGGCTGTCGTTATTCTGGTAAACAACCTGGATATCCAGCAGTGTTTCATCCGTTTTCAATGTTGGAAAAAAGGATTGTTTTTCAATCGAAAGGCTTGTACTCCCTGCAATTCTGATGTTTTTCCGATCGCTAAACACTTGTTCTTCCACGAAAGCAAAATCGGGTTTTGTGTTCCGGAATTCCTCCGGCCAGTTCAGGTTTCCGCGATCAATTTCCAGGCGGTTTGATTGGTAATCCGGGATATATAGTTTTCCGAAAATGTACCAATACTGTTCCTTCGTCATCCGGTCCGGGTGGAGCAATCCCAGCGTAAATTGTTTTGACTGGAAAAGGGACAGCGAAGTAGTCAGCAACAGGAAAACTACCGTTCCACCGGCCATGATCTTATTTCTCCCCAGGTAAACCAATGCCAATCCGAGCGGAACTGCCAGCAGCGGGTATAAATCGACCATTGCTCTAGAACTGAAAGAAGCGGCATACCACCAGCATTCCCAGGAAGCAAAAATCCAGGTACACATCCCGACAGTGGAGAAAACACCCCAAAAGAGGGATTTTTGCTTTTTATAAAGTTGCACAAATCCCGGAATCAGCAAAAGGAAAACCGGCGTATAGAGGAGCCAACCCTTTTTGTAGCTGAACAGGAAATCAAACAGGTGCGGATCCGTAATGACCACATTTTCCACATGCATATTGGGAATCAGCCAGCTTCCGCCGAGTATTTTCCAGTACAGGATCTGTGGCAGATTGAACAGCAGTCCCGCAAGCGGAAAAAGCAGGATTGATTTCCAATAACGTACGTTAGTCGTGTAAACTCCTCTCAGGAGGAACACCGGCAGCAAGCCAAGCAATACGTGCGTAGGTCGAATCGCCGAAATCAATCCCAAAGTCAAAGCCGCGGTGATGAGGTATTTCTTTTTATCCGGGAATTCCCTGCATTTCAGGAGTGCGTAAAAAAGCAATCCGATCAGCGCAAAAAGGTAAATATGCTGTAAATGATACGAATGAATGGCTGTTACCCAAAAGTTCGTTCCGAAGTAAACAAGTATCAGTAATAAAGCACTAAGCTGTTCGGAAAAGAATAAACGCAGGATTTTAGATAGAAAAACGAGTCCCAGTAAAATAAAGAAAAGTGCATTCAACAGGTACGTAATGTGATACGGTTTGCTAAATCCATCCTTCGGATAACCCAGCATTTTCGCAAATCCATGCCCGATTGCGTAAGCGGGAAGTTCCAGGTAAGCCTGTCCCATGTGGTAAATATCCAGGTTATTTCCATTTTCCTGGAGTCTCAGCTGATACACCACTGTTCCATTGCAGTATTTGTTCTGAACCTCCTGTAATTCCTGCTGTTGAAAATTCAGATTCCGGTACTGGAACAACTGGGTCAGGTACATGTAGTACCCGTAGCCATCGTATGCGCAAACGCACGTGGACTCACCACGGACAACCTCCTGTATTTTCGACGAAAACTGAAGCGTAAAAACTCCCGCTATGAGGAAAATGGTGATTTGGCGGATATGTGATTGCAGGAATTTAAGCATTCAGCTGGTGTTCGATAAAGTCGATTAGCGTATGGATGACTTTGATGTGGATTTCCTGTGCACGATCGGCATACTCCGCATAAGGAGCACGAATTTCGACATCACACAGACCGGCCATTTTTCCACCGTCTTTGCCCGTCAGTCCAACGATTTTCATCCCTTTGGTTTTAGCTGTTTCTACCGCACGAAGCACATTCTTCGAATTACCGGAAGTCGAAATAGCCAGCAATACATCTCCCTGATTTCCCAAAGCTTCCAGGTAGCGCGAAAAGATGAATTCATAACCGTAATCGTTTCCGACACAACTGATATGCGACGGATCGGAAATACTCAGCGCCGGGATTGCTCTCCGGTCATCGCGGTATCTTCCCGTCAACTCTTCTGCAAAATGCATCGCATCACACATGGAACCTCCATTCCCACACGAAACAATTTTGCCCCCGTTTCGGATCGCAGAAACCATGAGATTTCCTGCCTCCTGAATCAGCTGATGATTCGCTTCGGTGTTAAATTTTTGCAAAATTTCTAATGCTTCGTTAAAATGGTCTGCTATTTGTTTCATGCCTTCACAAATGGGATTTCCTGCCAAAAATAAATAATTATTGAGTGCGGTTACCATTTTGGATAAACTTGTTATATTTGAATTCGGAGTTGGCTCCATAACACAAAAACAACTATGAAAAATATTCTACTTGCCATTCTAGCCTTAAGTTTAGGATTCAGTGCATCGGCCCAGAATGACTGTTTTAAGAAATTGGAAGATGCTTTTGCCAAAAGAGGGTCTTACACCGTTGCTGATGACATGCATAGAAATGTGATTGTAAGCTTTTTCACACCTGAAGGAACCGAATGTCTAACCGGAAAAGCACGCGTTGAAAACGGTACGGTTGTTTCCGTTTTTCTTCAATATGACGATGGAACCTACTACCTGCTGGAAAAGAAATTTTACAATGCAAAAAAGACCAGCCCGGTGGTAACCAATGGAATTTCCGAAATGATTTTTACAGTAGACGGAGAAAAATTCAGAGTAGTTTTCATCGATAAACTGAAGCCGAAAGCAAAATCTTACAAACCGGCAAACTTACCAGACGATTTATAAACGACAATATATTTTTCAAAAAGGAGGCTTCGGTCTCCTTTTTTTATGCCAGAACATCCCGCTCATCCGGATTCTGAACCAGGATCACATAGGTGGTTCCGTGAGGCTCCATTCGCACTTCCTTACTCCCGTCGAGTTGTTCGATCAGGGTATCGATCAGTACCAGCCCGAACGACGAAGGGCCAACTTGCGGTTTCCAGGTTCCGTTGTCAAAATACGTAATCCGCAGCCAGCCATCATCTCCTTCCCGTTGAATATCGATTTGAATACAAGCCGTTGAAAGATCCTCAAAAGCGTGTTTGAGTGAGTTCGAAACAAGCTCATTAATCAACAATCCCACCGGGATCAATGTTTTCAGGCCGATTTTACCAACTCCCGTTTTCACTTCGTAACGTACCCCCTGCTCATTCGCACTCAGGTTTATGATTTCATTGATCAGTTCGTTCAGGTAATCGCCGATCCGGATTTGCGACAAGTTATCATTTTGATACAATTTCTGGTGAATCAGAGACATCGCCATGATGCGGTTGATGGATTCCTGGAACAGCGTGCGGAATTCGGGATTATCCACTTCCTGGCTCTGCATCCGGAGCAAACTGACCACAATCTGCAGGTTGTTCTTCACGCGGTGATGGATTTCCTTTACCAGGGTGGTTTTTTCGTCATTCTGAAGCGAAATCTTCACATTTTGCTCTTTCAACCGTTCCACCGCTTCGATCAGTTTCCGCTCCGAATAATGATTCAGATCGAGATACAGGTAAACGAGGTAATAATTCAGCGAGAAGCCGGCAATTAGTTCAATCACCAGGGAAACCTTCTGGCTCACTGTGCGTATCTGCAGTTCTTCGATGTGGATGTTTAAGGAATAGAATACAAAAATGGCCAGGCTAACCAGGGAAACAAACAGAAGCACAAAGCCAAAAACCCTTCCGATACAGAAAAAGGCCAGCGATATGGCCGCAAGCATCCACAACAAATCCGTCAGGTGGATTGTATTGTGAAATTCAATCAAAACGTAACTGCTGATCATAACACCGCTGATTGAGTAGATATAAAACACCAAAGCCGGGTTTCGCGTAAGCCACACGATCACCAAACACATGCCGCTGATCACCAAACCGAACAGCATGGGAAGAAAGTTCTCCCTGGTATCGAAGAAATAGGCGCAGGCGAGAATCAGGAAGACAAATACGAATAGAATCGATACGCGAAATGCCAGTTTCACTTTCAATTCCTCGAAATAGTTCTTTACCTCGTCAGGGATGGAAATAAGCTCTGTAGCACTCAATTTAGTCAGTTGTTCGTTTCTCCTAATGTAAGGAGATTTTCTTTAGATTGTTAACCTTTAAGTCAAATCAAATTGCGTACTTTGTGAATCATGAAACAAGTCGCATGGATTACGGGAGCTTCATCGGGAATCGGTGAGGAAATCTGCAAACAACTTGCCCGAAAAGGAGTGAAACTGATTCTATCGAGTCGCAATGAAGACAAATTGCTGGCATTGCAAAAAGAGCTGGCTCACCCGGAGGAACACCTCATCGTTCCGCTGGACCTGGAGCACTCGGAAAACTTTGCAGAAGTGGTCAAACAAACCCTGGAACAAACCAAACGCATCGATTACCTGTACAATTGCGGCGGACTCAGCCAGCGTGCAGAAGCCAGCGAAACATCCATCGAGACAGACCGGAGAATCATGGAAATCAATTATTTCGGAACCGTTGCACTGACGAAAGCGATATTACCCTACATGCAGGCTCAGAAATCCGGACACATCATTGCGATTTCCAGTATTGCCGGAAAATTCGGTTTCTACCTGCGATCCGCATATAGTGCGAGTAAGCACGCTATTCAAGGTTTTTTTGAAAGTTTATTGCTGGAGGAAGCGAAAAACAATATTTCGGTAACGATTGCCTTTCCCGGAAAAATCAACACCCCGATTTCCATGAGTGCATTGGGGAAAGACGGAAAAGCACACGGGGAAATGGATCATAACCAAGCCACAGGAATGCCGGTAGCAGAATGTGTTTCCATTTTGCTGAAAGCAGTGGATAAAAAGAAAAAGGAAATCCTGATTGGAAATAAAGAAATCAATGCGGTGACGCTCAAGCGTTTCTTTCCGAAGTTATTCTGGAAGATTATTGCGAAACAGAGTGCTACCTAGAGATTTGTTAGAGGGAAGACTTTTTTAGAGACAGGAGGCAAGACTTTTGGAGACAAAACTGATAGAGTCAAGACATGAAGACTAAAGGAGTCAGGAAGTAAGACCGTTCAGAATGAATCTTAGTCTTGTCTCCTGACTCTCATTATCTTGATTATCTCTAAAGTCTAAATAATCCCTTTATCTGACAAAAACACCGCTACATTCGTTTCAATGCGCTTGTTGATATTGGACGTATCGCTTTTCATGAATTTGTTACCTGTAATTTTCTCGTATAGCTCGATGTAACGTTCCGTAATGGTGTCGACAAATGAATCCGGCATATCCGGCATCACCTGCCCTTCCAGTCCCTGGAAACCGTTTTCGATCAGCCACTGGCGCACAAATTCTTTCGAAAGCTGCCGTTGCTGCTCACCGTTTTGCTGTCTTTCTTCGTAACCTTCCGCGTAGAAGTAACGGGAAGAATCCGGTGTGTGGATTTCATCGATCAAAATCACTTCTCCGTTGCGAATTCCAAACTCGTATTTTGTATCTACAAGGATCAAACCGCGTTCAGCTGCCATTTCGGTTCCGCGTTGGAACAAAGCACGGGTATATGCTTCCATCTTCTCATAAATCTCCTGCGGAACGATTCCTTTTTTCAGGATGTCTTCTTTGGAAATGTCTTCGTCGTGACCTTCGTCTGCTTTCGTAGCCGGAGTAATGATCGGTTCCGGGAAACGGTCGTTTTCTTTCATTCCTTCAGGCAAGGTAACCCCGCAAAGCGTTCTTTTCCCCAAAGCATATTCTCTTGCAGCGTGACCTGCCAGGTATCCCCTGATCACCATTTCAACACGAACCGGTTCGCAGGCATAACCAATCGCCACAGAAGGATCCGGAGTACCGATCAGCCAGTTCGGAACGATATCCCGGGTCGCTTCCAGAAACATGGTTGCAACCTGATTCAAAACCTGTCCTTTGAAGGGGATTCCTTTCGGCAGAATGTGATCGAAAGCCGAAATGCGGTCTGTTGCCACCATCACCATGATATCGTTATCGATGGTGTATACTTCGCGCACTTTTCCGCGGTATACATTCGTCTGCTTCGGAAATTTAAAATTGGTACTTGTGATTGTTTCGTTCAACATGTTCTAAATTTTGAATCGTGTATTACTTCCTTCTTGATCTTGGCTTCGGTTCGTCTTCGTCGTCTCCTTCTTTCTCGAATTTCTTCGCTTTTTCAATCGCTTCTGCTTTATCGAAAGCGTCGATGATGCGTTTCACCAGGGAGTGTCGGATCACATCGCTCTGTGTCAGACGGATGATCTCCAGCCCTTCCACGCCGTTCAGAATATCCAATGCATAGGACAATCCGGAGCGCTGGCGGTGAGGTAAATCTACCTGCGACATATCTCCCGTGATCACAAACTGGGCGGTCTGTCCCATTCGCGTCAGGAACATTTTCATCTGCATCACCGTTGCGTTCTGTGCCTCATCCAGGATCACAAATGCTTTGTCAAGCGTTCGTCCGCGCATGAATGCCAAAGGTGCAATCTCAATGATTCCGAATTCGATCATGTCTGCCAGTTTCTCCGGGGGAATCATATCACGGAGCGCATCGTAAAGCGGCATCAGGTACGGGTCGAGTTTTTCCTTGAGGTCTCCCGGAAGGAATCCCAGGTTTTCTCCCGCTTCCACTGCCGGACGCGTCAAAATAATCCGTTTTACTTCTTTCGCCTTCAAAGCTCTTACCGCCAAAGCAACTGCCGTGTAGGTTTTCCCTGTTCCGGCCGGACCAACGGCAAAAACCATATCGCTTTTATTGACTGCCTGAACAAGCTTACGCTGGTTGAGTGTCTTGGCTTTGATTTTTACACCGCCGTTTCCATGCACCAGCGTTTCCGTCCCGTCGGAAGAAAGCATGGCAGAACCATCGTCCAGCATCAGGTTGTCGATGTTGTTTTCTGTTAACACGTTATATTGGTTGAAATGTGCTAAAATCAATTCAAACTTGCGTTCGAACTCTTCCATCACTTCCGGATCACCAATAATCGTCAACTCATTTCCACGTGAGTTGATCTTCAATTTTGGAAAAAAAGATCGGATATGCTTTAAATTCGAATTGTTTACGCCAAACAATTCGGCCACATTCACCCCTTTTATTTCGATTTTCTTCTCTGTCAATGTGAATAAATCTTTCGTTTCTAAGTCCCGGTTGTATTATTAACCCGTATTTTTGAAACAAATTTAATTAATTTTTTATCGGATAAGGACAGTGTTTATCAAATGGGAATTATCACTCTGACTACAGATATGGGATTAACCGACTACTATGTGGCGGTTTTAAAGGGAAATTTGTTCAAACTGGCTCCCGGAGCGTCTGTGGTGGATATTACTCATCAGGTAAAACCATTCGATATTGCGGATGCCAGTTATTACATCCAGGCTTCTTTCCGTGAGTTCCCCGAAGGGACGGTTCACATCATCGGTGTGGACAGCGAACCCATCATCAATTCCAGTAACGGTGCTTATCCGAGCATCCTCCTGTTCAAGGGACATTACTTCATTTCGAACGATAACGGCATTTTTGCGTTGATTCTGCGGGGTGAAAGTCCGGAAGGATTCTGGCGGATCGACAACGTACTTTCCAATCCGAAAGGCCTGCGCTTTCCGGTGAAAAATATTTTTGTGCCGACCGCAGCACGCATTGTTGCCGGAGAACCGCTCGACACCATCGGGTCGGAAGAAACCAGCTGGCGCGTGGCGCACACGGTCAATGCCGTGATCGAGGAAAACCTCATCAAGGGATCTATTGTCCACATCGATCATTACGGTAACGCGATCACGAACATTACAAAGGAAATCTTTGCGCGTTTCGATGATGCTCCTTTCACGATCCTGTTCCGCAAACGGGAATATTACATTGATGAGATTTCCAGCACCTACAACGACGTCGCTCCGGGTGAACGACTGGCTTTTTTCAATGACAACAACCTGCTGGAAATCGCGATCAACAAAGGTGCAACCGGAAACGGAGGCGGAGCAGATTCCCTTTTCGGGCTGCGGGTTCACGACCTCGTACGGGTTGAATTTACACCGCGTGGTTCTGCCAAAACCATTGACTCCCTTTTTTAAATTGAGAATTGAAAAAGAACACTGAGCGGCCTGTGGTGGACTTACCGAACTAAGTCGAAGTACTTTTCAATTTTGACTTTTAACTTTTGAATTATATTAAACATATGCTGACACGAATTGTGAAACTCACGTTCCAGGAAGAAAAAATCACGGACTTTCTCGCTTATTTCGATACGATCAATACACGGGTAAGCACCTTTGAGAATTGCTATGGTATGCGTTTGATGCAAGACATCCACCAGCCGCATATTGTGTTCACATACAGTAACTGGAAAGATGAATCTGCGTTAAACAAGTACCGGGATTCCGAATTATTCGGAGGAGTTTGGTCTACGATCAAACCCTGGTTCGGAGGAAAACCCGAAGCATGGAGTGTTGAAACGTATTTCGAAGATGGTACTTTTTTACCCAACCATCCCGAAAATTAAACGTTTATAGCTACCTGTGCAAATAGGGGTTTTCTCAATATTGTTCTTATTTTTGCCGAACTTAAATAGATATGAAAGCACTTTACTGGAAAGAAATCAGGAGTTTTTTAGGCTCGATCATCGGGTATATTTTCATCGTCATATTCCTCATCAGCTCGGGGATTTTTCACTGGATTGTAGCTGAGGACACGAACCTGCTAAACGGGGAAGAAGTGGATATGATTCCCTTCTTTAATTTATCTCCCGTTATCTTTTTGATCCTGATCCCGGCTATTACCATGCGGATGATTGCCGAGGAACGCAAAACAGGAACCATCGAATTGCTTTTCACCCGTCCGATTACCGATTTCCAGATCATTATGGCCAAATACCTGGCCGGGGTTACCCTATTAATTATCTCGCTTCTCCCTACGTTGATCTACTACTTCAGTATGGTTCACCTGGGAGCGGATGCCATGGATGAAAACGGAATTTCAAAGACTGTGATCGACGAAGGCGCTACGTTTACGTCTTATTTAGGATTGATTTTACTGGGAGCAACCTTCATTGCCATCGGGATTTTTTCGTCTTCTGTTACGAGTAACCAGATCGTTGCATTTATCGTTGCGATGTTCCTGTGCTGGTTGTTTTACGACGGATTCGAACTCCTGGGCTCCTTCAACCTGATGGGAGATTTCGACATTGTGTTCCAGTATATCGGCTTGACTTCGCATTACAAGAGTATCATGAAAGGGGTGATTGACACCGGCGACCTTATTTATTTTTTCGGGATGATTGCAATCTTTTTAGCTGCAACACTCACCGTTGTTAAATCTTTGAAACGTTAATCCGATGGCTGAAAATAACGGAAAAATCAAAAAGTTCTATAACTGGGTTCTCCTTGCAATCATTGTGGGGATTGTGATCTTCCTCAACATTATCGGAACCTTCCTGTATTCCCGTGTCGATATGACCGAGGATGAGCGTTATTCCCTTTCAAGCGGTTCCATCGAGTTCCTGGAAAAAATGAACGAATCATCGAAAGGAAGTAAAAAATCGAATCGTTTGTTCCTGAAAATCTACCTGGAAGGAAAACTACCCGCAGAGATTAAGCGTTTCCGCAACGCGGTAGAGGACAAACTGGATGAATTCAAGGAAATTGCAGGAGACCGCATTGAATTCCAGTTCATTGATCCGCTGGAAGGAACGGAAGCAGAACGCAATGCGCTCTTTCAAATCCTGTACAACAAGGGACAGGGAATTGTTCCGCTGGAAATCGTTTATCAGAAAGACGGTTCTCAATCACAGATGATCCTCTGGCCGGGAGCTGAAATCGAATACGAAGGATTTACCAAAAACTACGTGCAGTTGCTTCCGGGTTCTCCACAGGGACAACCGGCTCAATTGTCGAAAGAGTTTTCCGAAACAACGATTCAGAATTCCATCAACAACCTGGAATACATGCTGATTTCGGCGTTGAGAAGAACCATTCAGAAGCAAAAACCGCGCATCGCTTTCATCGGCGGACACGGAGAGCTTCGTTTCCAGGAAACACAGCGTGTGCGCGCACTGCTTGAACCGTATTACTCCGTTGAAGATGTAACCTTGAAAGATTCACTGAAAGCACTCGACGGATTCACCGGAGCAGTTATCGCCCGACCGCGGACGGCTTACTCGGATAAAGACCTGTACATCATTGATCAGTTCGTAATGCGCGGAGGTCGACTCATGTGCTTCTTCGATAAACTGACTTTCCCACAGGATTCCCTGAATAAAACCGGAATGACCAGCACCGTCAGAACACAACTTGGGCTGGATAAATTATTATTCGATTACGGAATCAAAACCAACGACAATTACGTCATGGATGTGCGCTGTGCTCCTATCCAGACACCATTTGCCAAGCAAAGTCTTCTTCCGTGGTTCTTCTATGTTGCAGCCACTCCGACCAAGCATCCGATTGCACGAAACATCGAACCGGTCATGCTCCGGTATGTATCGCAAATCCAGCTGATCCCAAGCGACAACCGCCTGGTTTCACCGATCCTGACCAGTTCCACCAATTCGCGGGTGAGTGTCATGGCTCCGATGATCAGCCTCGGAATGCCGATGAATTATGGAAAAGTGCCGGTTTTAGCAGACAATCCGTCTTCTGAGAGCAACAAAATCTGTCTGGCAGGTTTGTCTGAAGGAAAATTCGATTCACACTTCAAGAACCGTTTGACGGAAGAATTTGCCAAGAACCCGGAATCCGGTTTCCTGACTACCAGCAGCGAAGAAGGAAAAGTACTCGTAGTGACAAACGGATCGTTTATTGCGAATTACTACGATTCCATGCCGAATAAAGCCGGTAAGATGATGTATCGCCCGATTTCATTCAACAACCTCCGCTACGACGAGGTGATGGCACAGATGCGCATGCAGCCGCTGATTTACGGAAACCAGGAGTTCTTCCAGAATATTGTCGATTACATGATGGGCGACAACTCCGTTCTGGACATCCGAAGCAAGCAGATCGATATTCACCCGATTGACAAGGAAAAAGTGAAAAATCAGCGTACGAAATACATCCTGATCAATGTGGCTCTGCCATCGCTTTTAATTATTTTACTGGCAATTTTGCTGTTTTACTTACGCAAACGCCGTTACGCACGTTCTTAGAGATATGAAGAAAATTGTTATCATCGTTTTAGGGATCGCACTGTTGGTGGGATTGGGAATTTTTACAGCTCGCCTGATGAATAAAAAAGGGAAGTCGGATGAGCAAATTGCGGCATTCAACTTCGACATCAAGGATACCGCTTCCGTCGATAAAATCATCATTACGGAGCCAAACGGAATGGAAATGACCCTGGTCCGGTCCGGTAAAAACTGGACGGATGACAAAGGAGGTTGTGTACAGCCGGTACAGGTGTTCAACATCCTGGAAGCGCTTTACAACGTGCGTTTCAAAGGATATGTTCCGGAAAATGCTGTGAAAACGGTGATCAACCGCATGACGACTATCGGAATCAAGGTCCAGTATTTCCAAAACGGAGACTGGAGCAAAACCTGGTATATCGGCGGGTCAACTTCTGACCACCACGGAACATATATGCTCGTAGAATCTGCAGAAGCCGGAAAAAGTGACTTGCCGGTTATTGCCGAGATCAAAGGTTTAAAAGGAATTATTGAACCGCGTTTCTTCGCTGACCCGAGAAAATGGCAGTGTTCCGAAATTTTCGCTTACCAGATGGATGAAATTGCGGAAGTGAACGTGAAATTTACGCAAAGACCGGATAGAAGTTTTGAGGTTCGCAAAATCAAACAGGATTACCTGGTGAAATTCGGCGGGAAATACCTGACGAGTCTCGACACAAACATGGTATACCGTTACCTGTTGAATTTCAAGCGCATCAACTTCGAGAACCCGAATTACGAACTGAACGACAAACAGCTGGATAGTTTGAAACATTCCACTCCGTTCTGTGTGCTGAAAGTGCGTTCGACCAAAGGTGTGAAAACGCAACTGCGGATGTTCAGACGTCCATCCGTTTCTGGTGAAAAAGAAGTCGATGATTTCGGTGATGAATCGCCTTACGATATTAACCGATTCTGGTGTGAACTCCCAAGCGGACAAGTTGTTAAATGTCAGTATTTCACGTTTAACCCGATCTTGATGGGGCACATCTATTTCAACCCCGACAGGTACAAAAACGTCCAATAAACGACGGGATTAATCTTGTTTAATGCGTAAAAAAGTTCAAACGTTAAAAGGTTTTTCCGGTTTAAACTTTTAAACATTTTGAATGTTCCCCGGTAGGATTCAAAGAATCTAAGATCAATTTTGAACTTTTGAACTTTTGAACTTTTATATCATTCTCAAAGCGTAAAAAGGCAAGATTACATTCTTTTCGGACACTTCCTAAAGTTAATATCTCGTTGAAAACTGTCTTCAAAAGAGTTCGTCTTCGGCCAGTCTACGGAGTAAAAATTGGTATATTTGCTTCGTAAATAACCAAATTGTATGAATTTTATCGTATCCAGTACGAATTTGCTCCGTCATCTTCAAAGTATCAGCGGTGTGTTGAGCACCAGCAATACTTTACCGATTCTGGACAACTTTTTGTTCAACATTTCAGACAGCCAGCTGATTATTTCTGCTTCTGACCTGGAAACTACCATGCAGACCACCATGGAAGTAGAAGCAACGGAATCCGGAAAAGTGGCTATCCCAGCTAAAATGCTTTTGGATGTATTGAAGAATCTTCCGGATCAGCCTTGTACTTTCAAAATCGACCCGGCAAGTTTCGGCGTCGAGATTGCGTACGATAACGGTAAGTCTAAAATGGTTGGTTTCAACGGAGAGGAATTTCCAAAAACTCCGGGGATTGAAAACAGCACCAGCATCCGCATTTCAGGAGAGATTATCTCCAGCGCGATCAACAAAACGCTGTTCGCTGCCGGAAACGATGATCTGAGACCGGTTATGAGCGGGATGTACTGCCAGTTTAGCCCTTCCGATATTACGTTCGTAGCAACGGATGCACACAAACTGGTTCGCTACCGCAGAACGGACGGACAAGCGACAGGAGGTTCAGCATTCATTCTTCCTAAAAAACCATTGAATTTGTTGAAATCAAATTTGAGAGGAGACGAGGAAGTATTGGTTGAGTACACTGACTCCAATGCGATTTTCACCTTCAACGATATCATTTTGATGTGTCGTTTGATTGATGGAAAATACCCGAACTACGAAGCAGTTATTCCGAAAGAAAACCCGAATATCCTGATCGTTGACCGTGCACAGTTCCTTGGAGCAATCAAACGTGTTTCGATCTTCGCCAACAAAACAACACACCAGGTAAAACTGAAAATCGCGGGCAGCGAATTGAACATTTCCGCAGAAGATTTGGATTTCTCCAACGAAGCAAACGAACGTTTGACTTGTAACTACGACGGAACAGATATCGAAATCGCTTTCAACAGCCGTTTCCTGATGGAAATGCTGAACAACATCGATGCGCCGGAAGTGAAAATTGCCATGAGTGAGCCAAGCAGAGCAGGTTTGCTGATGCCGAACACTTCAGATAATGAGCACGAAGACATCCTGATGCTGGTAATGCCGGTAATGATAAACAGATAAGAATCAATCTATTGAAAACAGAGGGGCGGAAAATTTTCCGCCCCTCTGTTTTTTGGCACGAATTTTATTGTACTCTTTTTATAAAATTCAAAGTCATGAAAAATATCTACTTCGCATTCGCACTCGTACTCATCAGCAGTACACTCGCACATGGTTCTGAATTCATCCTGCGGGTAAAAAGAAATGGGCAACACATTGTAAGCGCTTCTAACCAAACGCAGACAAACACTATCAACAATTACCAATTTTACAATTTGTATGGCGGAAATACGCCGGTAAAAGTGGTTGATAAATATACCGGAAACATCATTTTCAAAAACAACCTGAATATTCCGGAAGGCTACCAGGTCATTGCAGAGCTTGATGCATACGGAAATATGACTATCCTGGCAAACAACCTGATTGCAGGAACAAACGGTGGATGGGGAGGAAACAACAACGGAAACGTGGGAACCATCAACTATGGAAACAACGGGAATGGCAACTACGGAGGAAACTATCCGGGCGGGCATTGCGGAACCCCGGTTCCTTACCCGAACAACGGCGACGGGTACTACAACCAGGGACAAGGTGCAAACAACCAATATTTCAGCCAGTTTGTGAGCAGCCTGAAAGCAGAAAGCTTCGACAGCAACCGTTTGCAGAATGCGAAAGTATATGCTTCTAAAATGAATTTGTCTGCACAACAGATCAAAGAGATCGCGGCAACGTTCACTTTCGACAGTAACCGCCTGGACTGGGCAAAAGCAGCATACAGTACTTGTTATGACAAAGCAAACTATTTCTTACTGCGCAGTACCTTCACTTTTGCTTCTAACTACAGCAGCCTGCAGGATTACATCAGCGTACAATAAGCAAACCCTCATTTTGATTTCAGAATCAAAATAATTCCAATAACCAACCCGAAATGCCGGATCCTTCAAGGTCCGGCTTTCCTTTTTTATACCGAAAATTTCTGCAAAATTCCCTATCTTTGAAGTTCATAACTAGCTATATGGAAGAACAAAATTTAGCCGAATTAGAGGCAGCTTTCAATCGCAAACTCGAAAAGGATGTTCGTATCGAGCCGAAAGACTGGATGCCTGATGCGTATCGCAAAACGTTGATCCGCCAGATTTCCCAGCACGCTCATTCCGAAATTGTCGGGATGCTTCCGGAAGGGAACTGGATTACACGCGCTCCGAACCTGAGACGAAAAGCCGTTCTGCTGGCAAAAGTTCAGGACGAAGCCGGACACGGCCAGTATTTGTATAGCGCCATGGAAACGCTTGGGGCTTCCCGGGAACAAACCATTGACGACATGCATGAAGGAAAAGCAAAATACTCTTCCATCTTCAACTATCCGACTTTGACCTGGGCCGATATGGGCGCTGTGGGCTGGTTGGTTGACGGAGCAGCTATTATGAACCAGGTGCCGCTGTGCCGGACTTCTTATGGTCCTTACGCCAGAGCCATGGTGCGGATCTGTAAAGAAGAATCGTTTCACCAACGGCAGGGGTATGAAATCATGTGTACCCTGATGAAAGGTACGGAGCTTCAGAAAGAAATGGCGCAGGATGCCCTGAACCGCTTCTGGTGGCCGGCACTGATGATGTTTGGCCCGAGTGATGCAGAATCTACTCACAGCCAGCAATCCATTGACTGGAAAATCAAACGCCACACCAACGACGAGCTTCGCCAAATGTTTGTGGATGCAACTGTTCCACAGGCAGAATTAATCGGGCTGACAATCCCGGATCCGAACCTGAAATGGAATGCCGAAAAAGGCGGGTATGATTTCGGTGAAATCGACTGGACTGAATTCTGGCAGGTGGTAAGCGGAAACGGGCCTTGTAACGCAGAACGCATCGAAGCACGCCGCAAAGCAAAAGAAAACGGCATGTGGGTTCGCGAAGCGGCTATGGCACACGCAGAAAAGAAAAAAGCACGTAAAGCATCTTAATACCGAAAGCAATGACAGGAAAAGATTGGCCTCTCTGGGAGGTATTCATCAGAAGTAAACAAGGTTTGAATCACAAACACGTAGGAAGTATTCACGCTGCAGATGCTCAAATGGCGGTAGAAAATGCCCGTGACGTGTATACCAGACGCAGTGAGGGCATTTCGATCTGGGTGGTTGAATCATCCCAGGTTTTCGCATCAGATCCTTCTGAAGCGGATGCGTTGTTTGAACCGGCAGACAGCAAAATTTACCGCCACCCGACTTTTTACGAAGTTCCGGATGGGGTTGGGCACATGTAATTGTCAGACGATAAGACTCCTGGCAAAAGACAACAGACTACTGTTTGGCTTTCATCTCAGGTCTTTTTGTCTCAAGTCTCTCAAAGAAAATGAAAAACAACTTATTTACATATACACTGCGCATTGCTGATGACAGCCTGATTTTGGGTCAACGGCTTTCGGCATGGTGTGGTCACGGGCCGGTTATCGAAGAAGATATCGCGATGACCAATATTGCGCTGGATCTGATCGGTCAGGCAACTTCCCTGCTCGAATATGCGGCGGAAGTTGAAGGAAAAGGAAGAAGCGCGGATGACCTGGCGTTTCTACGCTTCGAACACGAGTATTTTAATACGCAATTGGTGGAACAACGCAACGGTGATTTTGCCGTAACGATGGTTCGTCAGTGGATTTTCGATACGTTCCGACTTCCTTTTTACGAAGCATTGCAACGATCTGCAGACAAACAATTGGCTGCTATTGCGGAGAAATCGCTGAAAGAAACCAAATATCACTGGAAACATTCCTCTGAATGGATTATCCGCATGGGTGACGGGACGGAAGAATCCAACAAGCGTGTGAATGACGCGCTGACTCTGCTGTGGAAGTTTTCCGACGAATTGTTCTACATGGACCAGGTGGATCAGGATTTGATTGAACAGGGAATTGCGATTGACCTGGAAACACTCAGACCGGCATTTGATGAACGCGTTCAGCTGGTTTTACAGGAAGCAGGTTTGCAACTGCCGGATTCCAAATGGAAACTAAACGGTGGCCGCGTTGGAAGACATACCGAACACTTCGGGCATTTATTAGCTGAAATGCAGTATATGCAACGAGCTTACCCGAATATGGAATGGTAGACGAAAGCACCATATGGCATTATTTAGAAGAAGTACCGGATCCTGAAGTTCCGGTACTTTCGGTTATAGACCTCGGAATTGTCCGCGGCGTGAAGGTCATTTCGGATCAGGAGGTCGAGGTGACAATCACTCCTACCTACTCCGGTTGTCCGGCGATGAATTACATCGAACAGGCGATCCGGGAAGTATTGTCTGAAAAAGGAATCGGGGAAATTCATGTACAAACTGTTTTATCTCCGGCCTGGACTACCGACTGGATGAGTGAAAGTGGGAAAGAGAAATTGCTGGCTTATGGAATTGCTCCGCCGGTTAATGAAACGGATAAACTGGTACTTTTCGGCGACGCTCCGGTGGTGAAATGTCCGCAATGCGGCTCTGAACATACCAAAATGCTCAGTTTGTTCGGAAGTACTGCTTGCAAGGCGCTGTATCAATGCCAGGATTGCCTGGAACCCTTTGATTACTTCAAGTGTTTACGATAAGCTAACTCTCAGTTAATCACAGGAAAATATCGTTCATCTATTTTAGCAGCATGATGCGGTATTTATGCTTATTTCCCGTAATAATTGCTTTTTCCTGTACTAAGGCAAAAGTTCCTGTTCCGGTAAAACCGGATTCAAAAGTACATTATCAGACAACCGTCAAACGCTTTATCAATGCCAACTGCATCAACTGTCACGATACAGGTTCTTCTTTTCCCATGGACACCCGGCAAAAGGTGATCGCTGTCATGAATTCAGGACAATTTTTGGGCGCGTTGAAAACACCGATCGGACAAGAATCTCCTTACCTGCATATGCCACCTTATTATGTCATTCAACAAGCAGACCTCGATTCTCTTCAAAACTGGAAGCAGGAAGATTATCCGGATTAATTAAATCTTCCCGTCCAACAACCCCTCGTTGTAAATTCCTGTTCCATCAGCAAACTTCCGGTGTTTTGTCACTCCAACAGCGTATTTGATATTGGTTATCAGGAAATAAAGAATCACCAAACGGACAATATAGGCTATCAGGAACACAATACTTCCGGAAAAAACAGTCAGTAGTCCCAGTAAAGTCCAGAAACAAAATACCGAAAACCCCAGGTAAAACGCCCATGGTCTTGATTTGCCGGTAAACACAGCAGCGATGAAATACAAAGTAACTGTTATTCCATTTATGATTGTTGTTATGGTTCCAATCGTCAGGGAATCACCCAGGTAAATTCCTTCAATGACACTTGCGATAACGGCAAAAACGGCAATGATCCAGAAATAAGCACTGGCGCCTTTCAGTTGTTTTGCGGGATGTGAAACATTGTTGACACAGTGATACCCATCTACTATTACATCCAGCACAACCGGTTTTTCCGATAATTTCAAAACAATCGTTCCCAATTCCGTGGTGGAATAACTTACTCCTTTTTGCAAAGTTCCACTATTTTCATGCTTCAGCAGGAGTTTTCCCTGGTAATATACTTCAATACTCCGGTAGCCCCTTGTCCACATGACCTGAAGTGTTTCTCCGGGAAATTGAGTCAGGTGATATTTTTTTTCGAAATCCATATTTCTTCAGTCAGATGATAAACAAAAAGGGTACTTGCAATAGCAAATACCCTTTAAATATACTGACAATTTCTTATCCTAAGAACGGATATTTGTAATCTGTCGGCGGAACAAACGTTTCCTTGATTGTTCTGGCAGAAACCCAGCGCAACAGGTTCATCGCAGCTCCCGCTTTGTCATTCGTACCGGAACCTCTTGCTCCTCCGAAAGGCTGTTGTCCTACAACTGCTCCTGTCGGTTTGTCATTGATGTAGAAGTTTCCTGCCGCATTTTCCAACGCTTTCGTAGCCGTTTGGATCGCGTAGCGGTCATTCGACATGATTGATCCTGTCAATGCGTATTCAGATGTTTCATCCAACAATTTCAACGTTGCTTCGAATTCATTTTCCGGGTACACGTAGATCGTCAATACAGGTCCGAAGATTTCCTCAACCAATGTTCTGAATTTCGGGTTGCTTGTAACGATTACAGTTGGTTCGATGAAATATCCTTTGGATTTATCATACGATCCTCCCACGATGATTTCTGCATCAGACTGCGCTTTTGCATAGTCGATATAGCCTGAAATTTTGTCAAACGCACGCTCGTCGATCACCGCATTGATGAAGTTTGACGAATCTTCCGGAGATCCCATTTTGAATGATTTCACCTGGTTCACCAATATTTCCTTCACCTCATTCCACAAGTTAGAAGGAATGTAAGAGCGGGATGCCGCAGAACATTTCTGCCCCTGGAATTCGAATGCTCCGCGAGACAATGCCGTTGCAACTTCTGCCGCATTTGCCGATTTGTGCACCATCACGAAATCTTTTCCTCCCGTTTCACCTACGATACGTGGATATGTCCGGTAGTTTTCAATGTTGTTCCCGATTTCTTTCCACAAGTGGCGGAATACTCCGGTTGATCCTGTGAAATGCAATCCTGCGAGGTGTTTGTTTTTGAAGACTACGTCTCCTGCAACCGATCCCTCAACAGAAATCATATTGATCACTCCGTCCGGTACGCCTGCAGCTCTGAACACTTCCATGATCACCTGTGCCGAATACATTTGAGATTCTGCCGGTTTCCATACGATTACGTTCCCCATCATGGCAGGTGCCGCACACAAGTTTGCCGCAATCGAAGTGAAGTTGAACGGAGTCACTGCAAAGACAAATCCTTCCAGCGGACGGTATTCCAAACGGTTCCACATGCCAGGAAGTGATTCCGGCTGGTCTTTGTAAATCTGAGTCAGGTACTGAACGTTGAAACGGAAAAAGTCGATCAACTCACATGCCGCATCGATTTCAGCCTGCATGACGTTTTTCGACTGAGCAAGCATCGTTGCCGCATTCATTTTGTTTCTGAACGGTCCTGCAAGCAGATCAGCCGCTTTTAAGAAGATTGCCGCACGCTGTTCCCAAGGCAGGTTTGCCCACTGCTCACGTGCGTTCAATGCTGCTTCGATCGCTTTCGAAACATGAGACGCATCACCGTAATTGTAGTGTCCCAATACTTTTTGATGGTCGTGGGGTGGTGACATCGGTTTCTTATTGTCCGTACGAACCAGCTCCGAACCGATATACATCGGAACATCAATCGGATCCTGGTTCAACATTTTTTTATACTCTGAAATCAAAGCCGTATGCTCCGGAGTTCCGGGGGCATATGCTTTCACAGGTTCGTTAATTGCTTTCGGAACCGTAAATAATGCGTTTGACATATGATACTTTTTTGCCTTACAAATGTACGCATTTATGTTTCCAGTTCATACATCACAATCGGTGCTTCTGTTGGACTTTCACTGGCACAATTGAAAGATTGTTCTTATGTTTGGTAAAACCATTACTCACATGCACTTATGAAAGCCGCAATTCCCGCTATTCTTCTCTTTTTTGCTCCGATTCTCTTTCCTGCCGCATTCGCTCAATCCATTCACACGAAGGAAAAATGGAAGCTATTATCCACCGGAAGTGAAGCTGAACGAGTCGAAGCTGCACGAGTACTGAGCAAATACTATCAATCCGAATCGATGGATTCCCTCCGCTTAGTGGGTGAATCCTTGTTCTTTTACGGAATCGACAATCATTATCAGCCTGCCATTGAATTCGGGAAAATCACCCTGGCCGAGTTTTACGTTTTGACCGGCAGGATCAACGATGGAATCGTGATGGCAAAATCAACAATCCAGGCATTGCAGGAACGCGGCGATGTGAAAGAATTGTGCAACGTCTTCGGAATCATTTCAGCGGGCTACCGAAAACTGGAAGATGGAAATTCGTCGCTGCTTTGGGCACAAAAAATCGTTGCTTATGTGAAAACGGATCCGGAAATAACCGATAAAACAATTGGAACGGTTTACCTCGCAGAGGCATATTTGCTGAAAAACAAGGAAAAGGAAGCCGTTCAAATTTATAAGGATTACATTCAAAAAGCGGCCAAAATCAAAAATTATCATGGGTTGAGTACGGCTTATTCCCGTTTGGGAGACATTTACCGGATTTCCAAAAGGCTTGATCTCGCTGAAAAATACTTTCATTTAGCTTTCCAGGCAACGCAAAAAGTGAACCTGAAATCTCCGAAAGCACACGCTTTAAATAACCTGGCGATCATGTATTTCGAAAAAGGCGATACGGCCAAAGCTCATGCTTACTTCAAAGACGCTTTAGCGATCCGTGAAGCTGTCAACGATCTGAAGGCAATTTCGGAAAGCTATTACAACCTGGGAGATTATCATTTTTTCCTCGATCAGTATTCCGAAGCGCTTTGGTGGTATAAAAAATCAACTGCATTTGCGGAAAGAAACCAATTACTGAGTGAAGAAAAAGACGGCTTGCTGGCAATGGCCGAAGTCTACAGGCAGACAAATGTTTCTGAAGAAGCCGTTCGCTGTCTTGAAAAAGCGGTTTCCATCCTGTCGGATCTCAAACTCAGACAAAATGCGGACACCGAAGATCTGACCAGTTTGCAACATGAAATCTGGAAAGCGGATTTTGAACAAAAAGAGGTCAAAGAAATGAAGCAGGAATCGTCTTTCCGTTTTTATACCTTGCTGGTTCTGACAGCAGGATTGTTCATAACGGTGATTCTTTTAGCCGTGAAATTAAATCAGCTTAAGAAGCAGGCTTAATTAATTGAGTTTCCCCGGGAAATTCAGCTGGAATACAGGAATATCTACTTTAAACAACTGCCCTGTTTCCATGTTTCTGAATGTGTAAAATCCGTGCATGGAACCAATCTCGGACTTCAATTCGCAACCACTCGTATACTGGTACAACTCTCCTGCTTCCAGGATTGGCTGCTGGCCAACAACACCTTCGCCACTCACGTGCAGCGTCGGATTCAGCGAATCAAAAATAAACCAGTCGCGGTGCAGTAATTGCACGGTAAACTGATTTTGATTTTCGATATCTATGCGATAACTGAAAAAATAGCTCGACTCGGTTGTTTGAGAAACGTCAGCACGAAATTGAGTAGAAACCCGAATCAAAACTCCTTCCGTAAGTGCTGTTATCTGTGTCATACTTTTTGACTTGTAACGAAAGAAAGGTAGTAACTTAAATCAAGATAGACAAATTTTTCACATTTTTTATTGATCTGGCAAGTACAAAATCATGGTTATCAGCCCTGTGAGAAAATCGGTAAATAATCGGTAGAAATGACCCGGGGACGCTGAAATAAATACGATTCAAGCGAATTAAATCCTATTTTTGTATTCAAATAATTAGAAATGACTCCGAAATTTCACCCTTTGGTTGTTCAGGATGTTCGAAAAGAGACCAGCGATACGGTTTCGATTGCTTTTGAGATTCCTTCTGAACTTGCCGGCGATTATCAATTTGTATCCGGACAATACATTACGATTAAAAAAGTAATGAACGGAGAAGAGTTGAGACGTTCGTACTCGATTTGTACAACGCCTTCGTGCGGTGAATTGCGGGTTGCGGTGAAACGCGTCGACGACGGATTGTTCTCTTCCTGGGCAACCAGTGAACTGAAGGCCGGTGAGGTTTTGGAAGTAATGACTCCGACAGGGCATTTTCAATTGGTTCCGGATATTTCCGCGACAAAAAATTATGCACTCTTTGCGGCTGGAAGCGGTATTACGCCAATCATGTCGATTGCTCAAACGATCCTGGAAAACGAACCGATGAGCACCGTCACATTGGTTTACGGAAACAAAGGTTTTTCCAGCATTATCTTCAGAGAAGAACTGGAAGGATTGAAAAACCGTTTTATCAATCGTTTTCAGCTGATTCATATCCTGAGTCGTGAAAGCCTGGGGAATCCCCTGCAGAAAGGCCGCATTGACCAGGAAAAAATTGAACTCATCGGGAAAACACTGCTTCGCGGTCAATCCATTGATGCGGTTTATACCTGCGGGCCGGAGGAAATGATCCACGCCGTGAAAAAAACGATGATGGATTCCGGAGTCGAAGAAAGCAAGATTCATTTTGAATTATTCGGAACCAAAACTGCCGGCTCACAAACCAAAGCAGTGATTCCGCAGGATCAGAATGTGTTGGCGAAGGTGACCATTATCCTCGACGGAGACCGGATCGAAGTAGATCTGAATACCGCGGGAACTTCGATCCTGGAAGCAGGTTACCAGGCCGGGGCAGATCTTCCTTTCGCATGTAAAGGAGGGGTTTGCTGTACCTGCAAAGCAAAGATTTTAGAAGGAAGTGCTGTAATGGATGTCAATTACGCACTCGAAAAAGATGAAGTGGAAGCCGGATATATCCTGACTTGTCAGGCACACCCTACTTCCGAAACATTAACAGTATCATTTGACGATTAATTATGGGATTATTTTCCAAATTCAAGAAAGACTCCGGGAAAGACGCGAAGAAATTGCGTTCCGGTATGGTGAAGGTTGCCAACAATGAGCGGATTACCGCCGTAGGAAGCCGCATTCACTTCGATATTCCGCAGGAATTGCAAAGTCAGTTTGCACATATTCCGGGACAGTATGTGAATGTTCATGTAACGTTGAACGGTACGAAACACACCCGCTCCTATTCCATTTGCAGCAGTCCGGAGGAAAAACTGGCGATTGCCGTAAAAGCGATTGACAAGGGGCTTGTTTCCAATTATCTGGTAAACGAATTGAAAGCCGGTGATGAAATCGAGTTGGATTTTCCGCTGGGGAATTTCAGATTGGATGCCAAAGCTCCGAACATTGTTTGTTTTGCAGCAGGAAGCGGAATCACTCCGTTTATGGCCTTTGCAAAATCCTTGGCTCCGGATCAGCACATGCGCCTGTTTTACGGGAATTCAAAAATCGATACGACCTTCTTTTTTGAAGAAATCAAACAGATGACGAACGTTTCCACAACGTTTTATTTCAGCCAGGAAGCAAATGAAGGACATAAGGAAGGTCGTCTGGATAAATTGCATGTCAGCGAACTGATCAAGGCAGAATTACCGCTTTTGAGAGCCGATGGTTTTTACATCTGCGGACCGGAAGAAATGATCATGGGAATCCAGGAAGTCCTGAGTGTTTTCGGAATTGCGAAAGAGAAAATCCATTTCGAACTCTTCACGACTCCTGTTCTGATGAAACCGGAAGAAACAACTGTTGTAGGGAATTTCAAAGGTGTTTCGCAGGTAAGTGCGATTCTCGACGGCGAAGTACAACGGATCGAACTCAGTACAGATGGAAAAACGATCCTGGAAGCACTGGATCAATCGGGAATGGATGTTCCTTATTCCTGCAGAGGTGGTGTCTGCTGTACGTGTAAAGCTAAAATCATCGAAGGAAGTGCCCAGATGACGATCAACTATGCATTGACCGATGAAGAGGTGAAAGAAGGCTATATCCTGACTTGCCAGGCACATCCTACGAGTGAGGTTCTAAAACTGGATTTCGATGTCTAAAAACGTATTGGTGGTCGGAGCCAGCCGGGGGATTGGAAAAGAACTGGTGAATCAATTTGCAGCACACGGGCTCGAAACCTATGGTTTTGCCAGAAGTTTCGGCAATAGTTCGGACAATAAAATACATTATATTCACCTGGATTTGCTGAGCCCGACAATCAAAAGTGATTTCGAGCAGGCCATTTCCGGGATTGACCAGATTGATTACCTGATTCACAATGCCGGTTTTATTGCCGTGAAGCCTTTTCTGGAATTAAGCCGGGAAGACATGCACAAATGCTACCAGGTCAATGTGCTTTCGGTGATGGAAATCACCCAGATCTGTATTCCTAAAATGAAGCCGGGCGGACACATCGTGATGATTTCATCCATCGGTGGATTCCAGGGAAGTTTGAAATTTCCGGGGCTTGCAGCTTACTCGACATCCAAAGCGGCCTTGGTTTCTTTAACCGAATTGCTGGCGGAAGAGTTCAAACAATCCGGAATTGCGATCAATTGCCTGTGTCTGGGCGCTGTTCAGACCGAAATGATGGAAGAAGCTTTCCCGGGTTATAAAGCGCCTCACCAACCTGCTGAAATTGCAGAATTCATTGTTGATTTTACGTTAAACAACGGAAAGTACTTCCACGGGAAAATTATCCCGGTGAGCGTTTCAAATCCGTAATACTGCATGCAATTAGCCTTAGCGCCTTTGCAGACATATACCGACTATCATTTCCGGAATGCGCATCTGGCCGTTTTCAGCGGCGTGGATAAATTCTATGCGCCGTATTTAAAACTCAATAACGACGGGACGATTAAAAGCGCTCCCAAAATAGATATTCTCCCGAAGAACAATCCAACCATTTCAGTCATCCCACAATTGATGGCCTGTAGTGTGGAAGAGTTCTTCGTGATGGCAGATTACATCGAATCGCTGGGATACCAGGAAGTCAACTGGAATATGGGGTGTCCCTACCCGATGGTTACCAACCGGAACCTGGGAGCAGGTATTTTAAACAAGCCGCAGGAAATTTTCGGGATGCTCGATCGTATCATTCCGAAGTCGAAACTAAAACTTGGAATCAAAATGCGCATGGGGCTTGAAAGTACGGAGGAAATTCTGGAAATTCTTCCCAAACTCAATGACTATCCATTAACCGAAATCATTATCCATGCACGGTATGCCAAACAGTTGTATAACGGTACGTGCGATCATGAACGTTTCCGGGAATGTATTTCGCTGACAAAACACTCCTTGACTTATAACGGAGATATTACCACGCGGGAGGAATTCGAGGAATTGAGCCGGCAATTCCAAACGATCGATTCCTGGATGATCGGACGTGGTGCGATGATGAATCCTGGTCTTTTCGAAGAAATCAAATTCGGAGTGGTGGATTCCAGTGAAGTATACCGGAACAAACTCATGAGCTTTTCCCGTCATTTGGAAGAAAGCCTGCTTTCCTGTAACCCGGATAGAGGTTATGCACTGAGTAAATTGAAATCGTATTGGGAATACCTTTGCGAAGGCCTCTCTGACGGAAAACAATTATACCGCAAACTAAAAAAGGCAAAAGCTGTAGAGGATTTCAATGCCTTTATTACAGAAATGCTTTAATCCATCGAAACCTGTTCTCCGGCTTTCAGATAAGTCACAAATGATGCATCGGTTGTATATTCCTTGACAGCCAGTTTTTCGACCAAACCAGTTCCGCGCTTCTTTTCATCATGAGTAGACAGGAATAATTTCGCTCTACATTGCCTGTAAAGCGATTCTGCGGGACCCATTCCTAAATTGACTGTACCACCCAACCAGAACGGCAGATGATAGCGTGTCGTGGTCGTAATCAACACATCGGCTTTCGGTGCACTTTTCGGACTGGCTCCGTGTGGTGCAAATAAGACCTTCCCTTCTTCCGATTCAATCAAATACATGCTGTGCACCAGATCCAGGAATTTACCGGGTTTGTATTCTTTTATTGCTACCGGAGCATCCTCCAATTCCACCAGGTGACGAAAGTGTTTCCACTTCGAGATTTTTTTCAGAATACTTGTTTTCGCAATAAGCGGAATTGACGGATCGAATTGTAATAGGGTCTCTTTGTTGCAGTGATCTGTAAAAGGATTGGAGATAAACAAATAATCTGCCTGAGGTAAATTGCTCACCAAAGGCTGTGGTGTTTGATGAAACTGTTCGCTAAAGAGACGATGTCCGTCGATTTGTGAAGGAGTGAACCAGGGATCAACCATAAATTGAAGTCCGTTTATTTCCCATAACCAGGAACAATCATCATTCAGTTTCTGAAATTTCATGAACCTAAGTTAATTATTAAATGGCTATCGGCATTTCTCCCGTCCCCATATTGGGAAATTGGGAATTCGGGTTATTGGCCGGGTTGTTTCAGGGGCAGGGAAAAGTAGCAAGTTTAGGGCATAAAAAAAGCCTCTCCATTGCTGAAGAGGCTTCCTAAAAGTGG
>NZ_JBCNJW010000013.1:0-105461 GCF_039596355.1 Fluviicola sp.
TTTCTTTCGGGAGTAGCCGAGCTAAAAATTTGCGCATTTGCGGTAGAAATGAAGCGTGGGTTCATAGTGTGATGAATTCCCTAACTTTTTTGTATCCAAACCTACCTGACTTAAGTACATAATTCCCTCTAACGGACGCCTCATAAAACAATCAATCGGCATTCGTGTACTTAGTAGCAAAACATCAACCAGACTCTAATACAAAACTTACTTTTAATATCTCAAAACTTTGCCACTTTGCTTCTTCGCGTTTCATAATAAAAAGTGTCCCCATTCAACGCAAAGAGAAAAAGGACGCCAAGAATTAATTCCCCTGACTCGTCAAAACATAATCATATTTCTCAAAATCCGTTTCCAGGTTTAGTTCCTGTGCCATTTTCCGGTTTATTTTGGCGTGTACTTTCCCCGGATGCTCGTCACTTAGGTTCAGTATTTTTCGCACATCTTCTACCGAAAAATCCTCACGCACTTGTTCTTCCAGCACATATTTGGATCGTTTCTTTGATTTCAGCACCTCGTAGTTCGGTTTTTCCGGATAGTAAGGTTCTCCCGAATCTTCCACAAATACCGATGTCGCATCCAGTTTTTTTCGCAATGCATCGGAAATATGTGGCGCACCGACATACATGTACATATCATAACCGAAATCAACGTAAAAAACACCGCTGATCTCCAATGAAATATTACAATAACCTCTCAGGTTCATCTGACAAATCGTCCGGATTTCATCAATACGTGCTTTTTTGTCTTCCTGCAGTTCGATGGTTTCAAATTCAGGCAAGTGAAACCATTCGTCTTTGTATTTATTGATCCAATGTTTTATCCTTTTTGGATTACATCCGACAACACGAAGGTATTCCAGGCTGTTCTCTTTCAAAATCGCCGCAACCGCCTGAATGTAATCCGATTCAACTGCGAGGTATTTGTCGGCAGTGACCAATTCTCCCTCCAACGTTCTTCCTACGTCACCGATCTCCGTCCAGTGATCATACAGATACGCTCCTTCTGCATTCCGGAATGCGGGATTATATTGGGTTATCCGGTAGTATTTCATAGATTTCAATCATAGATTTTAGCTTTATTGTTCAAATACCGCATAGGGTTTCGGGAAAAATACCCAGCGGTCGTTGATCCGTATCCAATACTTAAATGCAAGTCCATGCTCGTCTCCCAGTTTCCGTAACAACGAAACCTGATAGAAAACAACACCGGGCTGCAATTTGTCTACAATCCGTTCCATTCCTCCCGCGTAATTTCCTTTTCCTTGCTGAATATCTGAAGTTGAGAAATGCTCGATACGGAGATCTGCAAACGTTTCATTTCCTTCGTTTGATCCACTTCCGGATTTTGACTTCATTTCTTCAATCGATCTGAAATAGGTTTCGGCATCACCTCCGTTAAAAACCGATTGACAGTCTTCCAGTGTCGGGAGAGAGTGAAGCATTAATTCCCCCATTGATTTTGACGTCAGGTATGACGAAAAGTATGTTTTTGCCGGATCGGTTTGATTCTGGGCATGTGCTATTCCCGCCACCAGGTTCATCCCGATCATCATGACAGAAGCGTAGATTGTTCGTTTCATTGTTTTGTTTTTTTTAATCGTTATGTTTTTCGCTTAAACTGCAAATGCTCCATTTCCTTACCGGCAAGTGTTTTTTCACCCGCGATTTCAAATCCCAGTTTCAGGTAAAGTTTCTTCGCGTCCGGGTTGTCTTTATCGACCAATAATCCGAGGGTTTCATTTCGCTTGACAGCATATTCATCTATCAGAAAACGAAACAGTTTGGAGCCGATTCCTTTCCCCTGCTGATCGGGACTTACTCCTACGCAATCAATGTAGTATTCTCCGGCCTGCGTTTCGTCTTCGGGGTTGAAATCCCGGTGAAACATAGAGCGCACTTTACGGGCTACCGGTTCGCGCAGTTCCTGTAGTTTTGCACCGTCATACACAATAGCAACCGCAACAATGCGTCCGGCGGATTCCGTTACCCAGCAATTTTCGTAGGAATACTGATTGCCGGTTTCTTCGACCAGGCTTTCCAGGAAACAAAACGCCTTTTCCTGCGACTTCTCTCCTATAAACTGGTAAACAATGTCTTCCATCGCCAGCAGGATGTGTGAAGTAATGACTCCGGATTCTTCTCGGTTTGCTCTTCGGATCACCATTCGATCAACAATCCTTCTGCCAGATGGCTGATTAACTGCGTATTCGCAACGCTAAACTTCAGTTCCGTGAATTCACTGAATGTTCCTTCCATCGGTTCGATTCCGGAAATACTGAAGTCTTTGATCACTTTCTCCGCAAGCATTCTGAATGTATCTTCGTCAGGAAGAATTTCCACTTCTTCCGAATCCTGTTTTTTGATGCTTCCTCTCAACAACACACGGGATTCATCAAAAAATGCATGCGTGGTTTCATCCGGCCGGTGATACAGCTCCTCTGCCTTCTCCCGGGAAGTTTCACCGTTCCAGGACATGATTGCCCGGTTGTGCATCGACAATTTATGGTGCAGTTCAACCAGGATAAACAAGCAGAACTCTTTGTTGGACGCTACGTCCTCGATTCCGCCTTCATACAAACTGTACAAATCGCAAACCACGTATTCATTGTATACATCAGAAACTCTTATGTCTCCGAATCGTGCTGATGGTATCATATTTCTTTTTTTATGTCAGTCAGTCATTTATTCCTTCCAGAATTCATCCCAATTGAATACCCGGAAGTTGTATTCACGCGCCGTTGCAATTGCTTCCTCCATGGTATAACCGGGAACAAAACCGTAAGTCGCGGCGATCGTATAGGAACGACCTTCGGGAGTCATTTCCTGCTTAAAAATCGTGCTAAAAAGAGGCGTGTCGGACGGGGCGATGTGCTTTCCCCAAATGGTATCCAGAATGTCAAACCCGGTCTTGCAATCGGCATCATTAATGTCTTGCTCGTTTTCAAACACTGGCCCTTTATTTTTCAACGATTGGTCGTAAATGTAGAACGGACTGTTGTAAACGATCTCCGAAATATCCTCATCTATCTTCCCGAACGTCTGCTCAAATTCTGCAAGCGAAAACATCAGCAACGCAGGATTTTCCGGGGTAAAAACAGCGGAACCGGAAGCACAAATAACATCTTCAAACTGCTCATCGTGGTACACCAGGATCATCCCGGATGACGCAAAACCGGCCACCTGATTCCAGGTTTCTTCAAGAGCATCTTTTTCGGAGAAAGCAACTTCCATGTGAACCGTCACCGTTAATTGATCGATATCCGTTGTATAGGATTGTCCTTCCCTGATGTCTTCTTCTGCAAGCAGCAATAAAACGTCTTCCAGCTCTGATTGATCCGGAAAGTAAAACGTGCCTGTGTAACGGATGATAGCAGACGGACCATTTTCATTGGAGTCAGATTCCTCCTCCGCATTTTGAAGGATCGTCATTAATTCATTTCGGACAAATTCCGGGGTTTCCGGGTTGTTCACCGCATGAATCAGATACACTTTTACCAACGGATGGTTTTCACTGTTCAAATTCAAAGACCAGGCACTTGCCATTCCCATCGCATATTGAATCATCTCCAACTCGGGAGCATCCTGGATGTTTTCCATACTTCTGCCTTCCAGGAAAGAGAGTGCAGAAATGATCTTTTCAATATTCTCGTATTTTCCGTTGGCAAAAAACAAGCTCCACAAGCTATCCAGGTCTGTCGGATGCGTTAATGCCTCCTGCTGAAGCGGGTTGAATTTCCCTTCGTCTTCTTCTCTGATCTGGTGGAGAATCTCGAGTTCCGGATGGGAAAAACCGTCTAAATCGGGTCCTCTGTAGTTGGAACGGGCAATTAACAAGTTTAGAGCATTTCGTTTTTTCTGTGGCAATTCATCCCGGATCAGGAGCTGATTGATCTCTTCCAGCAGGAACAAAGCGTTGTTCAATGCTTCGACATAAAACTGGATGTTGGCATTATTATTCATCCCGATTTCATCTATCGACTGCAAATAGCGTGGAATGAGTTCTTGCGGTTTGGGATCCAGGTAATAATTCTGACGCCAGTCTTCGAGTTCTCCTTCCAACTCTGTGAGTTGAATCGGGGGTGTTTTACTTAATAAAACGGTAGTTTTCACCACTTCTTTTTCTCCCGAATTGGAATCGGTGATCGTTGCAACAACGGTGTATGCTCCTTCCTCATCCGTTTTACGGAATGTAAACTCAGGTAATTCCGGTAAGAGGATAAAACCGATGTGTTCGTCGATTTCTGCAACCAACGTACGCTCAAAGGTATTCCCGGAGACCATATCTCCGGTTTTATTTTCAATCTGACAACTGATTTCGAGATGGGTTTTACCCTGCACGATTTCGTAACTTCCGATCAGGATAATGACCCGGAATTGCTGTTCCGGGCAAACATTTTCAATGATTGAAAACCTGGGCGTTGTGATTCCCTTCGTCATCTCCCATTGATCGGGAATATTGCGGTCCAGTGTCGGTATCACCAGAGCAGTGCCGGCGTGTTGTTCGTTCATAGTGACATTATTTTTTTGTTACGTGCGTAATTCCGGTTTATTCGTTGTTCTTAGTCTTTCAACAGGTTCAATACTGTATCCTCGCCTGTTCTATCCGCAGTTTCCCGGGCAAGATCCATTGCTGTTCTGCCATAGACATCTTTTCCTTCCTTTGTTGCTCCGGCATGAAGTAACAGCTTGATAATCTCAGGCAGGTTATATTGGGCTGCTTTCATTAACGGAGTTTGTTTATCATCGTCCGAACGATTGACATCTGCTCCTTTTTCGATGAGCAGCTGAACAATCTCCGTACTTTGTTCAGACCGGATTGCTTCCAAAAGTACCGTTTCGCCATGATCCCGTGTCATGGAGATATCGGCTCCCCGATCGATCAAGAGTTTTACCATCTCCAAATTATCTCCGGAAACCGCCTCACTGATGGCGCTTACTCCTCCAAAACCATCGCTTTTGCGATTGATCACTGCTCCGTTCTTCAGCAGGAAACGAACTTTCTTTAAACTCCCGCTGAAAACAGCTTCCACCAGGGCATTTCTGCCATAAGATCCCGGCATATTGACCTTTGCTCCATGTTTAACAAGGAGTTCCAGGATTTTGGTATCATCTGCATCGTTCCGGGATGCATAACACAAAGCCGTACTTCTCTGCTCATCTTCCAGGTTGACGTCCACATGCTTCGCCAGTATTTTTTGAACGCTGATCAGATCATTCCGTCCGCAAGCAAGCATCAATGGTGATGATTTGTATTTTGAATTCAGGCGATGTACATCAGCACCGGAATCAATGAGCAGGTGAATCACTTCCGGACGAATGCTGTCACTGAACAGTGCCTCTAACAAAATGGTTCTTCCGGTTTCGGAACTGCTTGTGTTTAAATCAGCACCCAGGCGAATCATTTTCAGGGAAATATCACTCCACTCGTATGCAAGTGCCCATTGCAATGCCGACATTCCGTTCTGATCATACCCGGCTTGTTTGACATCTGCCTGATGCTCCAGTAAAAATGCCGCCATTTCTTCACTACGGCCCGCGCATGCTAAAAACAAGGCTGAATGACCGGCTGCATTTACCGCATTGACGTCTGCTTTCTTGTTCAAAAGAAGAGTTGCCAGTTCCTGGTTGTTATGGAAAGAAGCATACATCAGCAAGGTCCAATCCTTATTCGATACATCTTTTTTACCTTGTTTTCGACCTCCCCGGAAATAGCCTTTGATGGTTCCGTTCGGGCTCTCACCGGCATCCAGTAATTTTTCGACTAATACCAAATCATTCTTTTCAACGGCTTTTACAAGCTTCCGGGATGCTTTTTGGGTATAATGAACCGGTGCAGGTGCGTTATTTTCCGCTTGATGCTTGTTGTCGGTTTTGCTACCGGAGCAGGAAACGCTACTGATCAGCACGAAAGCCAGGAACAGCATTTTACTGAAAACAGAAATCAGGATCAGATTGTTTTTTTTCATGTTTGACCTCGGTTGGTTATGCCTCTAAAAATAAGTATTTTTTGGTTGGAAGAAACAACCGCTTACGATCAGTGATTCTTTTTGAAGTACCATCATACAATTGGAACTTACATTCCGGGCCAGTACAAAATGTTGAATTTATGATTGTCCGGATCGGCAAAACCAAACGTATAACCCTGCTCGTAATGTTGCGGTTCGGAGAAAATGGTTCCACCCGCTTTCCGGACTTTCTCAACCCATTGATCGACTTCTTCCCTGCTGTCGGCAGACAATGAAAAGATGGCTTCATTGGCATTTTTTAAAATGGAAAGTCCACCGTTTACGGGATTCGACAAACGTTCTTCCGTAAAGAAATTGATGATAAACTGACTTGTTTCACCGAATACAAAACTCACCAACTCTTCGCTACCATGATGTTGTTTGAACCCAAGTGCGGTATAAAATGCAGCTGTTTTCTTCAAATCACCGGAAACCAGGTTTCCCCAAATCAAACGTGTTTTCATCTTCTCCTGTTTAGGCTACTAAAAATACGGATTGAAACATTCAAATTCAAACCGGAAGAAGAATAATCCGGAGTGAGCTATTTGGTTTCAACCATCGGGAGCAGCCTGGAATCTTCCAAAGCAGCTGTTCGGTGTCCGATTCCTTTCAGGTATGCTTCGTCTGATTCAAAGGCGATAAAACTGCTCACACTGCTTTGTTTTACGAGCAGTACGACATCCCATTTTTCATCTGCCGGGCCAATCAGGAAGTCGCCTCCTTCCCCCATAAATAAAATTTCACCACCCGATTGGTGCAGAAATGGTAAGGTATGCTCGATATAGCGTTCGTAAGCTTCTTTTCCGCTGATCGGTTTTTCCGGCATCAACTCAGGGCTTGCCGTATAATCGGCCGTTTCGCGAAAACGCAGTAAATTCAGCATCACCACACTTCCCGGAATTTGCCGCATCACCATTTTCTTCCCGGCTTCCTGTGTCGGTGTTAAGTAATTTTTAGTCATTTTTATCCATTTTTCCTTCATACTGAGCGACGTCGAAGGTACTTTTCAACTTTCAATTATCAATTTTCAATGATTAAGCTCCCTCCTTCCGTCAAAATTGTTTTCCCGTTTTTTTCAATTTCAAGTGTAATATCCGGTGTATCTTTTTCGGCGATCATGTTCCGGTAAACCTTATAAACGTAGTTTCCACTAACAAAAGTCATGACGTGGTTTCCTCCGCTTCCCTGGAACTCTAATTCTCCGTTAGAGAGAATCAAATCCGGTTTGGATGATTCGTCTGCATTTTTTTTCCAGGAAGCATACCGGTATTTATCATTCGCCAGTTCATCGATCCGAATCCGATAATTTTCCGTCAAAATCCTGTACTCCGGGTTTTCAAACGTTTTTAATGATGGATGTAGCTGCTCTTTTTCTTTCGCAATGAGTTCCGCTCGATACTGTTTTTCAAAATCGCTTTGATAATTTACCGTCGTGATAATTCCATCGGAGTTTGCCATCCACACCACACCATGATCCAGGGCGATTCCTCTCCAGCCCACTTCTCTCCACTGCTCGATTTTAGAGTTCGCAATCTTGTCAATAAGGGTCTTGTCAAACACTTCGCTGAACCGCTGCTTGAATGCCGCTTTGTTTTGAATCGGCGGGATCGGGTATTCGCGGTTCAAAGGAAATGCGATTTTGTTTGAAATTTTGTCGATATTCTTTTCCTTGAATAACGCAATCAATAGGAGAATGCTGTCTCTTTCGGATGCTTCCAATTCTTCCTCATCGGAATATTCATCTGAGGCTTGCTCTTCTTTTTCTACCGGCAAACTGGCTGTATCGACAGGCTGATCAACTCTTGTCGACACATGTTTACTATCGGGTTGAGAACATTCGAAAAGCAGTAATCCGGCTATAGCAATGATCCCTTTAAAATCCTTCATGTTGTTTGTTTGATACGGCGTCACTTGTTTTTGTCGACTCCTTATAGCAGCGAATTTAGATTATTTCTTTCATCTAAAAACAAAAAAGCGGAGACAAGCCCCGCTGTTGAATGAATCCTGTAAAATTGAAAAGTGACTTCGACCCCGCTCAGCCTACTTTTCAATTTTAACTTCTCAATGTTCAATTTTAGCTAATCTCCAGGTCTTCAGATCATCTTCCGGATAATCTCCCGATTGATTCCAGATTTCAACGCGGTCAATCATTCCATTGGTAAAATGAACGATCGTTTCTGCGTGGATATTCAGTTCTTCGTTGAATAATTCAATGTTGGATAATTCGGGCTCCGACTCACCAAATAATTCATGCAGCTGGGCATCTGTCAACCAAAATTCCTTTGCAGCCTTTCGGTATTCAATGAAAATAAGCAATCCGGAACCGGTGTGTTCATATTCTACCTCCTCCAGGTGTTCCAACTGCCGGGTAATCTGTTCTTCAAATTTCCCGCCTTTCAGTGTTTCTGTAATGATATCCAGTGTGAGCTTTGATTCTATCATGTGCTTTGGCTTTAAATATCTCTTGCTAACAATTTTGGAGAAACCTTATAGGTCGCGGAATACAACAGTCCGGGCTGACGGGATTTAAACGTTTGAAACGCTTTTTTATACCATTGCGGATCTGTCGCTTTCTTTTTCAGATTTTCATGGGTAATGACATCATACAATTCACCGTCGAGCCATGGTTCAATCCCATAAATTCCAATTCCGAAATATTCAGCTCTTTCCAGAACGATTTCGAAATCCGATTCGGAAAAAAACGGAACCGATTCTCCTTCGAATCCATCATTCAGCTTTTCCAAACCTTTAAATACCTTTTTGTCTAAAAATTCAATTTGTTCCATATTGCTGGTTCTTTTTTGACTTGTCGTAAAAAAAGCGGAGACTAAGCCCCGCTCTTAAATGTACAATTGAAAGTGGATCATTGAAAGGTGACTTCGACTTAGTTCGACAAGCTCACCACAAGTCACTCAGCCCACTTTTCAAATTTAACCTTTCAATTATTATTATTTTCCAGCTCTCTTACGATCTGTTTCTTTCAACAAGATTTTACGGATTCGCAGGTTTTCCGGTGTTACTTCAACGTATTCATCAGCTTGAATGTACTCCAGACATTCCTCCAACGAGAATACTTTCGGCGGTGCCAAACGCACTTTGTCGTCTGCTCCGGATGAACGCATGTTCGTCAACTTTTTCGTTTTCGTTACGTTCACACACAAATCACCGGCACGTGAGTTTTCACCGATCACCTGTCCTTCGTAGATGTTTTCGTTCGGGAAGATGAAGAACTTCCCACGATCCTGAAGGTTATTCATAGAGAAAGGAATAGAAGTTCCCAATTCCAATGAAATCAATGATCCGTTCTGACGTCCAGGAATTTCCCCTTTGTATGGTTGGTATTCCAGGAAACGGTGCGTCATAATCGCTTCACCGGCTGTTTGTGTCAATAAGTAGTTACGCAAACCAATGATTCCACGGGAAGGAATCTGGAATTGGATCACCATACGTGCACCTTTCGGCTCCATATTGGTCATTTCACCTTTGCGTTTTGTAACTGCTTCTACTGCTGTTCCGGAAAACTCTTCCGGTAAGTCGATTGTCAATTCTTCAACCGGCTCGCATTTTTGCCCGTTGATCTCTTTCAGGATAACCTGAGGCTGACCAACTTGTAATTCGTATCCTTCACGACGCATTGTTTCGATCAAAACCGATAAGTGCAATACACCACGACCTGCAACGATCCATTTGTCTGCTTTATCTGTTTCAGAAACACGCATTGCCAGGTTTTTCTCTAATTCTTTTGTCAAACGCTCAGAAATGTGGCGGGAAGTTACCTTCTTACCTTCTTTTCCGAAGAATGGTGAATCGTTGATTGAGAACAACATGTTCATCGTTGGCTCATCAATCGAAATAGAAGCCAATGGTTCCGGATTTTCAGCGTCACAAATCACGTCACCAATTTCAAATCCTTCAATTCCTGTAACCGCACAAATATCACCAGCATCCACTGATTCTACTTTTCTACGCTCAGTTCCATCAAAAACAAACAATTCTTTCACACGGTGTTTCTCCTGAGTTCCGTCGCGTTTCGCCAATACAACCGGTTGGTTTTCTTTCAAAGCCCCACGGTGTAAACGACCGATCGCGATACGTCCTACATACGTCGAGAAATCCAATGAAGTAATCAGCATCTGTGTATTTCCTTCTTCGATTTTACGCGGCGGGAAATATTCCAAAATTTTATCCAATAAGTCAGTAATGTCTGTTTTAGGCTGTTTCCAGTCTGTAGACATCCATCCGTTTTTAGCAGAACCATAAATTGTAGGGAATTCCAACTGTTCTTCGTTTGCGTCCAATTCGAACATCAAATCGAATACTTTTTCGTGTACTTCGTCCGGAGTACAGTTGTCTTTATCCACTTTATTGATTACCAGCAATGGTTTAATTCCCATTGAAAGTGCTTTTTGCAACACGAAACGTGTTTGCGGCATCGGACCTTCAAAAGCATCCACCAACAAACAAACTCCATCCGCCATGTTCAATACACGCTCTACCTCACCACCAAAGTCGGCGTGTCCGGGAGTGTCAATGATATTGATTTTCGTTCCTTTGTAAGAAACGGAAACGTTTTTGGAAACAATGGTAATCCCGCGTTCGCGTTCCAGGTCATTGTTGTCCATAATCAATTCTCCAGTCGGACGGTCACGCTCATTCACTACGTTTCCGGCTTCAATCATTTTGTCAACCAATGTGGTCTTACCGTGGTCAACGTGTGCAATAATTGCGATGTTTCTAATTTCCATTTTTTGAATTATGAAATGGTTTAATTCTCAATTATCACGTGGCATAGTACTCGCATTACGCCACGTGATAACCAAATCATTTATAATTAATAATTTTTAATCGTGCTTGATGGCTTATCTGAAAAACGACGGCTTCCTCCGAATGCACGGTCTTTTCCGCCTTCTCTTCTTCCGGATGATTTAGAACCTGAGAATCCGCCACTTTTACGGTCACGGTCTCTTCCTCCGTCACGGCTTCCTGAGAATTTACGGTCTCCACCGAAACCTCCGGATTTTCCGCCTCCGAATCCGCCTTTGCGTTCTCCGCCACGATCTCCACTACGTCCGCGATCGCTACCACCATCTTTTTTCTGGGTGATTTCCACGCTAACCTGGTGTCCTTCGTAATCAGCTCCGTTTACTTTGGAAAGGATTGCAGATTCGTCTCCTTTATCTGCTTCAAAGAACGAGAAGTTCGGCATGACATCAATTCGTCCGATAGACGCAGATTTCAATCCTGTTGAATCACAGATTACGCGCAGCAATCCTCCCGGATTCAATCCGTCGCGTTTTCCAAGACTAACGAAGAAACGAGTTCTGTTTCCGTTATCTCTTGGCCCGCGGTCTCCACGTTCACCTCTGTCGCTTCTTTCAAAACGGTCTTTGCGGTCAAAACGATCACCTCTTTCCTTACGGTCGCCACGTTCTCCGCGCTCTCCTCTTCCGGAAGTCACGTTCAAATCACCTGCGCGATCGTAGTACTCGATAAAGCGGTTGAATTCTGCTGAAATGAATTTTTTGATCACTTCTTCTTTTGACAACTCTTCGAAATCCGCCATGATTGCAGGCAGGAACGGAGCGATGTCATTTTCTTTCACTTCAATTTCTTTCACTTTAGAAATCAGCTTATTCAATTGAATACCACAAATTTCAGAAGCTTCAGGAATCAAGGCAGCCGTAAATGTCGTACGAATCTGACGTTCGATTGCTTTGATTTTGTAATTCTCACGCGTGTTGATCAATACCAATGATTTCCCCTGACGACCTGCACGAGCTGTACGCCCTGAACGGTGCGTATAATTCTCGATATCATCCGGCAAGTTGTAATTGATTACGTGTGTGATATTATCTACATCAATTCCACGTGCTGCAACATCTGTTGCAACCAGCAACTGGATTGAACGCTCACGGAAACGATCCATTACGCGGTCACGCATTGCCTGAGACAAATCTCCGTGCAACGGTTCAGCGCTATATCCTTCTTTTGCCAATTTCTCAGCAACGGTAGCCGTTTCATTACGTGTGCGGCAGAAAACCAATCCGAAGATATCCGGACTAGCATCAATTAATCTTTTCAATGCATCATAACGATCTCGTTCTTTTACAGTATAGTAAATGTGCTCGATGTTTTCGTTACTTTGATTTTTGTGTCCCATGGCAACTTCCAAAGGATCTGTCATGTAGTTTTTCGCAATTGCTGCCACTTCTTTCGGCATTGTTGCAGAAAACAACCAAACATTTTTGGTATCAGGAGTAGCATCCAAAATGGCATCGATGTCTTCCTTGAAACCCATGTTCAACATTTCGTCTGCCTCATCCAATACCACTGTTTCTACAGTTTGCAAGTTGATTGCACGACGATTGATCAAATCCACCAAACGACCTGGAGTAGCCACAACGATTGTTGCACCACGCTTGATGTCACTCATCTGACGACGAATATCCGTACCACCGTAAACGGCAACTACTTTAATCTGACGATCGAATTGAGCAAATGCTTCTAAGTCTTTGGAGATTTGTAAACACAATTCACGCGTTGGAGCGATGACTAAACCTTGTGTTTCTGTAGGGCGGTCTGTTACTTTGTGTATTAACGGCAAGCCGAAAGCTGCTGTTTTTCCTGTCCCAGTTTGAGCGAGTCCGACAAAATCGCTTTCTAATTGTAACAAGTGCGGAATGGCACTTTGTTGGATCGGAGTTGGTTCTGCAAAACCCATTGCTTCTATCGACTGCAGAACCTCAACTCGTAATCCGAGTTCTTTAAAGGTCATAAAATAAATCTAAAATTGGGTGCAAAGATACAGCATTTTTTCGGTTCGTTGTTAATAAAAGTGCAAGTTATTGTTAATTAATTGAATAACAAGATTCAAACGCCCCTGAAAATTCCTTCAAATGACTTTGCACATTACTCATATAACGGCTCCACAAAAAGCGCTTGCTTCGTGATTGCATGAAGTGCCGGGATTTTAATTTTCGTGGCTTTTTTCGTGCTTCCGTCAGCGAGAGATTTCTTCATTGCCTGGTAAGCATCCAATGACATTTCAACAACTTTATACCTGATCGGATAAGACTCCAATTCGAACATCAGTACTTTTTGAAGAACGGGCTGACCAATATATTCACGGCGCAATGAATCATTAAATCGGGAAGTTTCCACCAGTGCGTTCCGCTGATCAATCAATGCCTGAATGGAATCGGCATCAACGGCAGCTTTTCCGCTTCGTGCCTCTTCCAGCACCTCATCGTCCAACTGTTTCATTAAATTCACGAACAAGGTTACTTTTTTGCCTGCTACTTTGAATACTTCCGCATCAAATTCCACATCTGCTTTATTGGTAAACAAGAGGTGATCCCCCACTTCAGGATCGTTGAAAAATTCCTGTTCCATCTCCGCAAACTCCATCGAATACTGCTCGTATTCATTTTCCTTGATAGCACTCTTGATCTTGACACCAAGCATAATCACCAGGATCAGTAAAGGCAAAGACCATGCGTACCATTTTCCGCGAGCCTTAACGAGTTCCGGGTCGACCATTTTCATTAAACTCGGTGGAACAGCATACAATTTGCCGTCCATCACCAGATGATATCGTCTTCCCGTCGGGCAAATCGGAATATAAAACAAATGAAAATAAGTTTGAGACACCTGGAAGGTTGCATTCGGGAATTGCTCCAGTTCCGGTAAATGTAATTCCTGAAACGTGTATGATTTAAGTCGGAATTGCTTCCAGCCGAAAAGAATTGTCATTTGATAGGCTTAATAATTAGCGGCCAAAAATACAGAAAGTTTTAGACAGATTCCTCACTTCAGACGTAATATTGCGGAATTACATCCAGGAAGGATTGAGGAGCAAAATCCCGTATTTATAAGGGTTCTGAAACTTTACACCCTCATTAACACCGGACTAATCTCCCTTTCTCCGACGTAATATTGCGGAATTACCCCAGCTTCAATTAGGAATTGACCATCCTGTTTAACGAATCGGATCCTGGTTATTTTCCACCAATTTCTCATTGATCGCAGCCTTCAAACATCCGGGACACAAACAATCCGTGATGTTCTCCATCGGCATGATCAGTGGAAGTTCTGCACACCGTCAATCGTCAATACTATTATTTCTATATTGTGAGGGAGATAAATGAACCTGTTTTCTGAAAAAGGCACTAAAATGTGCCGGTCCCTCAAAACCAAGTGTATAGGCAATTTCAGAAATCGCCCAAGAACTGTGTCTAAGCATTATTTTGGCCTCTTTTAACAGCCGTTCAGCAATGAGTTCAGAGGTTGTTTTCTGTGTAATCTCTTTGACAGATTTATTCAAATGATTAACATGAACTGCCATTTGCCCGGCAAATTGGGAAGCACTTCGAAGAGCTACTCCTTCAATTGTATTCTTTACCGGAAACTGGCTTTCCAGAAGATCCATAAACAGAGCTGTAATTCTTCCCGGAGCATTTCTCTTTTCAGGGATTACCTGTGTGGTTGGGCGCATTTTGAGAGCACCATGCACCAATTGCAAAATTAAATTACAGATGACATCATTTTTATATTCGAAATCAGAGTTCTTTTCCCTTTCAATCTGCCTGAATATCTCTGAAAGTGCCAGGAATTCGGTTTTGCTCAGTTCGTAAACCGGATATCCTCCGGGTTGAAAAAAAGGGTACTTTTTTAAATTTCCCTGACCTTCAAAAAATGATTCGGTGAAAATGCTGCTATATCCTGTTTGTTTTTTATCCAAAGGTTCCCAATTATACGGAATCAACGGATTAGCAAACAAAAGTCCATATTCCCTGATCGCGAAACTCTTATCTGCATAATGAATATTGCTTCTGCCGGATACTACACATATCTTAAAATAATCCTTACGCCCGTACGTTACCGTTTCCGGAGCGTCCTGACTGAGTTTTTCAATTTTAAACACATTAAAATGCCCTTCTTCTCCATTTAAATCAGAAGTCTTGATAAAAGGACGCTGCGCATAATATTCCTCTATTGTTTCCGGCCTTATCATTTTATAAAGTGTCAAATATCGGTTTAAGAGAGCCCGTATGCAGGCAAATTTATAGAATATATTCATTCGACTATATTTAAAGATAATCCCGGCCCCGAAAATCGTACGGATGCCGGAATTGATACGTTAGCTGATTACCGCTTACTCTTTCACAAAGTTGCTAAGAGGGGCATCAATAGCTTCCAATGCAACCATGGGATTCCAAAAGTCAACATACCGTATGATTTTGCCTTGATTATCCGTAGTGACGACTGAAATGTATTTTTGGATATAGGGTTTTCCTGTAGAAATGGCATGACCATCGCTTGTAAATTCGGCGATAACCAATGTCGGTTCTTCTGTTGCATGGAAATGCAGATTATCAAATTGAACTTTAAAATGATTGGGGAAATTTTTCATGTATTCAAATAATTCCTTTTTACCGCTGACCAACTTCGGAAAATCTTTAGGTCCATAAGGAAACTCCAATATCCCATCTTCCTTAAACAGATCAACCCATTGTTCTATTCGTCCTGAAGACAAAAATTCCAAATGGTTTTTAAACGTTTCCTGTGCAGCATTTCTGATTTGTTCTTTCGTATTCATAATCGTTGATTTTTAATTGTTACTTCTTAATACTTAACCCTGATCAGTAGTTAAATTTCGTATTGCAAAGTTAGTCTGGCCGCGGTCCGCGGTGTTTTAAAAAATCAAATGAATACTTTCAAAAATCAATCAGCAGATTATAACATGTTTTTTTTGAACTTTCACTTAGCAGAAATTGTAAGGGAAATACCTATCTCCGACAAATGGAATAGTTCTTCGTGTTGAACGACTTGATACTTATTCAACGAAACCGGCGAACGATATCCCGGGCCATTGATTACCATCGTGTGATATTCACCCTGTTCTCCGCACAGATCCAGCCCGTTTTTTGTTCCAAGAAGTTTCAATATTCCTATTAATTCCGGATTGATGGTTCTGCCAACAAACGATTCATTCAGCCAGGGAGATTTCACCATGGTCAGGATCACTTCGAAGTTATACTTCAATAAAAGATCCATCACTTCTTCCCGGTCTTTGTGCCACAAGGGGAGAAAAACATTCATGCCGACGGCCGCACCACGTTCACTAAGCCAGTTGGGCGCACCGTGAACTTCAGAGATGTCTCCGGAAACAAGCACTTCAATCCCTGCATCGGATTTCAACTTCTGCAATTGGCGCTCGTAGTTATCAGCAAAGGGTTCGGAAATCAGGATCAGTGAATGCGGTATTCCCAGTGCCTCGGACTGTTTTTCCATCCAGGCAACCGGGTGCGCGCGAAATTCTGTCGACACGGAACAAAACGTAACCAATGCTATTACGTTGTATTCCTGGCGTGCCAGGTATAGGGCCAGATTACAATCTTTCCCACCTGACCAAAGAACTGCAGCTTTCTTTTTCACGCCATCGAAAGTAGCTAAAATTCCGATGGTGAATGCTTGTTCAGCTTAACGGATCACCAGTTTGGAACGGTTAATAATATCATCACCACTTCTTACCTCCACCAGGTAAACTCCTGCCGGCTGTGCCAAATTCAGGTCGGAACTGTAGTAAGATGTTTTCCCGGATTTGGAAACAGGCTCCAGGTCTTGCTGTAATACCAGCTGCCCCAGTTCGTTTCTCAAATACAAGGTTGAACCCGCAGTTGAATTGTTGGAAAACAAAATATGCACCTGACCGTCTGCACTTGGATTCGGGTACATTCTGAAATCTGCTTCTTCCGCAGAAATGTAGCGGATAGCCAGTTCATTTCTCGTTCCGTCCAAATCTGTCTGGCTCAATTTATAGTACACTGAACCAACCGTGTTTTTCGTATCGAGGTAAGAATATGTTTTCAATTGCGTGGAATTGATCGCTCCTTTTACCTGCGCCAGTTCTTTCCAGTTCAATCCGTCTTTACTTGTCTCAATCGTGAAGTAATCATTTCTGCTTTCGGATTGTACGTCCCAACTCAGCAGGTTTCCATCATTCATTTTCTCCGCATCAAACGACAGGAACTCAACCGGCAAGACCGTTGCGGTATTGTTACAATGGATTTCCTGGTAAGGAATCCCCGGACCTTCGATCACGATATCAATCGTTGTACAATTCAATGTTGCAACCGTTGCATTCGTACAACTCGGATAAGGCGCATTGTAGCCATAAGCCGTTCCATTGTGTGGAACATACGGATTGGTTGTGGTGGTAGCCGAGCCCGAACCTCCGTTCAAAGGCAGAGAATATGCTCCGTTCATTGCTGAATTGACACAATAAATCTTTGCTTGCAGCGTGTATTGAGCAGCCGCATTCGGACCGGTAATACTGATATTGTAATTAAAATTGACATTGTAGTTGTAACCCCACGGGCAGTTCGTTGAACTTACCGCAATGGAGGTAGGCTGAATAGATACAGAAACAACATATCCGTTAGAAGAAGTAATGGTACATTGTGCAACAGATCTGAAAGTTGTAGCGATGGATATAAAACCCACCAATAAGGATAGCCGGGCTATCCCTTTACTCTTACGCATTGTTTGAAATTTGAAATTCACGACAAAACTACGTCATTATGCGCGCTTTAGATTTCTAATTTCAAAATTTTAACTAATTTTTTTCAAAAAACAGGGTTTCCCCCGACAAGAACCGTGTTCAACGTAATGAATTCACAATAAGCCCGATAAATTAACTAAAAGTTCGATTCACTTTTAAATTTTTAAGAGCTTTTCCCGGAAGTGTCAATGACAAGTATGATTGAACAGATAAAATTAGTTTTGTCCCGTTACACACCTTGTTTTTCCAACTTTTTCTTTTGCGATACATCTAACAAAAAAATGCAGTTTCCCATTCAGAACAGTTCCATTGATTACGAACCGGTATCAGTTTATGAAGTAAACGAATTCGGATGCCTTACAGACACCGTATGATTGCAAATACACACCTCGAATTTCTTCACATCGATTGATTTCAAATTTACTATCCAGGTAGCTTATATACATAAAGCACCCCCAAAGTTGTAAAAAAGTGCTGAAAATGCTATCTTCATCAGAATTACTATTCCTATGAAGATATTTTTCATTCTATTATTGGGGCTTCCGCTTTTCGTTACCATTCAATCGTGTAAAAAGAAAAACGACTCCCTCGAATTCAAAGAGCGGGGCACACTCATTGAGTCCAGCAATAACGGACACCTCAGCGCCAGTGAAATTGCAGACAAAATCGATAAATTTGATGCCCACAACATCGTAATTCATGGGGTAACTTATTATTCAATCACTTACCGCACGATTTATCAGGGAAAGCAGGTTGATTCGCGCGGTTTGCTCCTGGTACCGGATGATGTGGATACCACCTACCTGATCTCCTACTTTCATGGAACGCATGTTCCGTTGAACTTGGGCGAATTTTACTCTGCCAACATGGAAACCCCTTCCAATTACAAAGGCGAAGGTGATCATTTCCTGGAAACACGCAACATTGCGTTGGCGTGGGCTTCGGCAGGTTTTACTGTCTTTCTCCCGGATTACATCGGGTTTGGACTCACTGCAGACAAAGAACATCCTTACCTGGCTTACGACGAATTATTTAAAGCAAACATCGACGGATTACTGGCTACCAAGAGTTTTATCAATCAGAACGGCTCGTTCTATGACAACCGGATTTTCCTAAGTGGCTGGTCGCAGGGAGGTGGAGCGTGTTTATCCGCCCACAAATTTATCCAGGAACAATATCCTTCCGAATTTACGGTTACGGCAAGTTCCGGACTGGCAGGTCCCTACAATATGAAAGGATTCATTGATGAAATCCTGGCGCAAAAAGATCAGGATGTGGGTATTATCAGCGGAGTCTTTTCATGGGGCATTTACAGTTTGAATAAGTTCTCTCCCGAATTGAAACGGCCAACAGATCAGTTGTACACCTACCCCGTTCCGGATCAACTTGCAGCCATTTTTGTTCCTTCCAAAATTCCGTCGCAAACACTCCAGGAATATTTCATTGCGCATATCGTTGACGGAACCGATACCAAAGCCATGCAGGTCATTAACCGGAATACCTTTTCGCAGGGCTGGACTCCGGTCGGAAAAGTCTTTCTTCACCACGGTGATGCAGACAATACGGTCTACTACATGAACTCCGCAACCGCTAAAACCGGACTGACCGCAGCAGGCGGCGATGTGACGCTTTACACCTATCCGGGTGGAACCCATGATTCCGAACTCGAAAACTATGTCAGAAACACACTGAATGACTTTAACGCCCTAAAATAAACCCGGATGAAAAAAATACTGCTTACCGCCATTTTAGGGTTGGTTCTTTCAACGAGTCTTGCTCAAAATACACTCCGTCCGAATATCTATTTCCAGAACATGCATTATTACAATACTGCTGCGGGAATTGAAGACACCAGCGCACATGCTTCCTTTAGCTTGTATGCGAAATACAAATTTGTTCCTTCGGATAATGAGGGTATCTGGAAAAAACCGGTCAATCTCTACTTCAACCACATCTATCATATCAATGCGAAGAATTCTGTCAATGTTTCCTACATCTATGACGGCTATTCGTATTACAACCGGAATATCGTCTATCTGGGCTACACCCGCATGTTCCACTGGGGAAAATCCAGCAGGCTGAACCTGGGGGCACGCGCTGTTTTGAACTTCAACGGTTTCGATTGGGACAAATTTGCTTCTGTCCACAGCAGTTCACCCGCTATGAAACTCAATGCCGACCTGGATTTCGGTGTCCAATATCAGTGGAAAGGATTAACTGTGGGGGCTTCGGGTAAAAACCTGTTTGCGAGTTCCGTGAAAATCGACGGCATGCGGTATATCCAGGATCGACGCGAGGTGTATGGAAACCTTTCTTATAATTTCGGATTGTTCAAACGCAAACTGGAACTGGCTCCTTTCGTATTGCTTTATGCTGAACGGGATTTCGACCTGGATGCCGGTTTGAATGTCAGCCTGTTTAAAAGGGTCAGTGTATCTTACGCGATCCGTGTGTTGGAATTGCGGAGTATCTACAGTATCCGCGGAAACTTTATGAAACATTTCCAGATTGGTGCAGCTGTTGATCATTCAGCTATTTACAGTGACGTGAACATTGATTTCCTGCTGGCCTACCGCTTCTAAACACTTTTCGCTGTTAGAAATCCGGGCTTCTGATCATTTTTTGGAGGTTCTGTGAAAAAACAGGCGTACAATCTTTTTTCCGTGGAATCCCTTTGGGAATCCGGGTTTTGCTTTTTCAATTCGCACTGGAATTTCGTATCTTGCCCATAGATTACTGAAAACACACTGTATACTCAATACTGTTCATTTCCTTTTTTCCAAACTAACGGATTTAATAACAGAAGATTGAGAATAATAAAATACCATTCCATCGAAAAGAACATCTGCGCCAGGCTGGAAATTTGTTTCCTGCCTCAACCAACTTTTTGTTGCTTTTCTCGTCTTACCTAAGCAAAACCCAATATTACTATGAAGCTAATCCTCTTTATCTGCTCCCTCTGTTTTTCTGTGTCGTGGACATGGGCGCAGACCTGGGGTGCCAGTACCTTTAGCCAAACAACGAATGAAGCAAACGATATCGAGTTAAACAACCTCAATGAATCGTATGTTGCCGGGTATTATTCCGGGCAAACATCCTTCAGCCCATCCAGCTCCCTGGCCTCTACGCAGGGGAATACCGATGCTTACATTGCCAAATACAGTGCTTCCGGAGCAGTACTCTGGATCAAACAATTCGGAGGGACACTCGCAGACCGTGCAATCGACCTGGCAGTAGGCCCCGACCAAAACGTCGTTGTAACCGGACAATTTTTCGGAACGGTTACTTTTGGGAGCACCACTCTCACTTCAGCAGCGAACTCAAAAGACTTTTTTATCCTGAAACTCGATCCGGCAGGAAACGTACTATGGGCGCGGAAAGAAGGTGGAACAGGTCCGGATAATGCCAATAAACTAACGGTCGACAATCAGAACAATATCATTGTGACAGGAGATTATCAGGGAGTTGCCACCATCGGGAGCAATACGTTTACCAGTACAACCGATCCCTCCAGTGGAAATCCGTCTGTAGACCTGTTCATTGCCAAATACGATCCGAACGGAACACCTTTGTGGTCATTGAGCGGAGCCGGAACGTATGACGACCGTGGGCTTTCCGTGGCAGTAGATGCTCAAAATAATATTTTCTTCACCGGACAGTTCTCAAACACCCTCACTTTTGCATCGAACAGTTATCCCAACACAGGAATCAATATCGGTTTCTTGTGTAAACTGAACCCGGCCGGACAGTTGCAGTTTTTCAATCAGATGAAAGCGGGGTATGTGATGCCTTACGACGTGGAGGTAAACGGAAGCAACGAACCGATTGTAACGGGAGATTTCCTCGGAAACATGCTGTATTTCGATTCAAATGGTTCACTCAGCATTCAAAACCCCTACGACAAGCAGATTTTTGTACTGAAAACCAGTAATTCCGGGCAGCACGTCTGGAACTACACACTTGGTTCCAATAACGAAGTATCCGCCAGATCGCTTTCCATTGATCCGGGAAACAACATTTTCGTGACCGGGTATTTCAAATGTGACCTGTCCCAAATCCAGGATAGTACGGAACAAATCTTCAATTCCGTTGGGTTTAAAGACCCCTACCTCCTGAAAGTAACGAACAGCGGTTCACGTGCGTATATCAAACAATTTGGTGGAAAACAAGACGATGAAGGGAAAGGAGTTGCCGTGAAGCAGTCGGACAGACCAGTCATTTGTGGAATCTACACCGAAGATTTGAACTTTACGCCGGCATCCGTAGGAACTCCGACACTCGGATATGACAACTTTAGCTTCAATCCGTATTTCGGACTGGAACCGTATCACATTTTCCTGGCAGGAGATCAGAGCCGGAATTCCTTCCTCACCAACCACATTACAGCGAGCTACAACAACTACAATTACTTCACGCAAAGTGCTTCCGATTCACTGGTCGGTTATATCGACGCGGAACAAGCTTCACATTATGTGACCGTAACCGGAGATACGGTTCATTTCTGCAGCCAGGCGAATTTATTTTACAATACTCTCACTTTTCCGCATTTCGGGCCGGACTACATCGACACCTGGTATGACGGAAGCCACAACACCATCAATACGATCTCTGCAACCGGGACATACTGGGTGCAGCACAAACGCAAAGACGAGTGTTACACCGATTGGGATTCCATTTATGCAATCAAGGAACCGACACCAAACCTTCCTTTGCTGACAGATGATCACGGTGTCAATGTCAATCAACCCGGGCCGAACTACCACAACTACCATTTCTGTTACCCGGAAGGAGCCATTATTACTTTCTCGAACCTGGATCCGGGATCGACACTGACCACAATCGGAAATGCGGTGACTTTCTACGGGCCTGGGCCCCATACATTAGACCAGGAATTACAGTACTGGGTACAGGTCGTGAATCAATACTGCATGAACATCGGAAGTTTTACCTTCACACAGGACATGGCCGTTCCGCCGGACAGTATTTCGCTTTCTATTGCAATGAATACGAACGTTCCTACCGGAGATTCGATCGAAATCTGTGAAGGCACACCGATTGTTTTCCATGGAATCGACCTGATTGTCAATCCGAACGGGAATTTCTATCCATCGGTTTATCCTCCGATCGACACCGTAATCTGGATTATCGATGGTGTTCCGCATATCAATTACGATACTGCTGCAGTTGTTTACAACCCGGGATCAACCGGATGGCACACCGTACAAATCCAGGTCGTAAGAGGATATGACAACCTTTGCGGTCTCGATACAACCGTTTACACAGCTACCAAACAATTCTACATCAAAGTGAATCCATTACCGACCTGGGGAACAACCATTACCGGTGGAGGGACACTTTGTCCGGGAGAATCGGAATACCTGGTGGCCACGAATCCACATCCCAGCCTGCAGTGGTCTGGAGCAAATATCTTGTGGAATAACGGCTCAGACAGTATTGAGGTCAATGCCCCGGGCTGGTACAACTACAGCGGAATGCTGATGGATTCGACGACCGGATGCAGTACTTCGCTGGCATTCAATCAGTATGTTTCGGTGAAAGTACCTCCAAACATCATGTCCTTTCCGGGTGATGCCGTGATTTGTCCCTTCGATTCGCTCTTAATGTCTGTTCCGAATGCCTTCACCAGCTACCTGTGGGTGGGCCCGAACGGAAATACCTTGTCCACGACACCAAACTGTTACACTACGCAGGTCGGCAGTTACACCTGCCAGGTAACGGATGCCGAAGGATGTATCCTGGTTTCTCCACCGTTTGAAGTCTTCCAGTACTCCACTCCTTCCCTTTCGGTATCTCCAAACGCAATCATCTGCAACAACGAAACGGTAGACATCCAGATCAGCTATTCCGGAAATGCAAGTTTCCTATGGAATACCGGTTCCACCAGCGATCACCTTTCGACTAACGTGACCGGACTCTACATTGTGCATGTTACTCAGTGTGGCGTTACTGTAACAGACAGCGTCGAAATCATCAATGGATCGTTCACCGCATCGATTTCGGTCAGTGATTCAGTGCTTTGCTACGGAGACACTGCTGTTTTCACAGGCTCTGTGGCAGGTGGGGCAAGCTACGAATGGAGTTCCGGGCCAATTACCGGACCGACTTATGCAACTACCGCAAGCGGAACGTATTCTGCTATCGTGACAAACGCAGTTGGCTGTACAGCTCAAACAAATGCTATTTCGGTAGTAAATGTTCCGGGAAGCGCTCCGCCGGTCATCCCTTCTCAAACCATTTGTCCGGGGCAAAATGTAACCTTATCTGAAAGTACATCGACTACGATCTTGTGGTATGACCTGGACACCAACGTGATTTACACCGGAACGACTGTGAATCTCACCAACGTGCAGCAAGACACCAGTTTCCTCATTTCGTATACAACTGCCAATGCCATTTGTGGCATGAGTTATTCTGCTGTGAATGTAATCATAACAGTTCCTCCGGGGCCGATCAACATTATCGGGGACTCGAATCTGTGCGTGAACCAGGACGGAGTGTTCTTAGCTGTCACAACAGACAACATCGAATGGTTTGCAAACGGGGCTTCACTCGGAAGTGCCAACCCGATTACGATTCCATTCAGTACATTGAACACCAACCCGGTTTTCTCGATTGAACTTTCAAATGCATGTTTCACGACCACTCAATTCGACAGTGTCGAGATCATTACTCCGGAAGTACTCCAGCTTTCCGACGATACGGTGTCTGTCTGTTTCTTTGATTCGGAAGTACTTTTCCTGGACAACACCGATGTGACATCCGTTACCTGGAGCGGTAATTTCGGAACGGTTCAAAGTGATCATCTCACAGTACACGGAAATACGACTTACACTCCGATTACGGTGACGGCAATCGATCAATACGGTTGTGTAACAGAAAGTGCTGTAGTCATTGTAAATACTTCGATCTATAACCTCATGCCGAATCTGAATTTCCCGAATTACTGTCCGGGAACATCCGGAAACCTGACTGCAAATACTACTTCCGACAGCGTGTTGTGGATTACGCCTTTCGGGAACAGCGGCAACAATCCGCTGAATTTTACCCTGAGTCAGCAAAATTCCGGAAACTTCTACCTGCATACCTGGGATGATATGGGGTGTATGTATGTCGATACGGTCGTCGTTCCATTGGCTCCGGTTCCAAGCCTGGACATTTTGCCCGACACGGTTTTCTGTGCCAACGATATTTACACCTTCTATTTCCCGAACGATGCCAATACCTATTACTGGACCACTTACGGAAACAGTACACAGATTCCGATCACGTTTGACCAGGAACTGATTCTGAACGTCGTGACTCCGGATGGCTGTGTGGGATCAGACACGCTGGTAGTTCATGCAGTGGACTGCGACGATGAGTTGCCGAATATCATCACTCCGAACGGAGACGGAATCAATGATTATTTCATTATCGACGATGCTTATTCACAACTCGGAAATACGCTGATCATTATCAACCGCTGGGGAAATAAGATGTTCGAAGCCAGTCCGTATAAAAATGATTGGGACGGAGATCAAATTTCTGACGGTGTTTATTTCTATCTTTATTATCCGAAGGGCATCAAAGAACCGTCGTATGTGAAACACGGATTCATACATGTCTTTGCAAATTAGGAACGATGGCTGTCTCATTAAAAGGAATGCGGAAAATCACAGTGAACGGAGAAGTTTTCCTCTGGAAAATCCGCCGGAAGATTTCACATAATGAGGCACACAATGACGATTATGCAATTCCGGTACAGCATCACTCCGGCGGGCAGTTGTTATTTGTTTCCGTTGGTTTCACGCGGTCTTACGGTTATCAGAATGATTCACCGGAAAGTGTTACCCCCTCGATGATCCGACCATTGATTGAACAAGCCATTTCGCTGGGATGGAAATACGACAAACCTGGAAATGCCATCTGTTTAAAGACTGATTCACTATCTACAGACACGAAAATGTGGAGTGCCGGTAACTTTTTTCAGCATGACGAATGAATTTGTATATCATGTGGTGAAGCCTCCGGCTGCGCTTGCCGACTTTGTGGAAAGTTTCTGGCGGCTGGAAAATACGTTTGAAGAAGACAAAGAGATTGTCGTTGTTCCGGATGGACGTGTCGATCTGTTTATTTCACGCTCTGCCAAACAAGGATTTCACATTACACTTGCCGGAGTGGAAAGTGAACCCGACTGTGTAGCATTCGAAGCCCAAACAGTGATCTTCGCCGTCAGTTTTAAACTGCTTGCCATTGAGTATGTCATCCAGCAACCGATTGCAGATTTCCTCAACCGCGTTATATTCCTTCCGGATGATTTCTGGGGTTTTAACGCAGGTGATCTTTCGGACTTCGACGCTTTTTGCTCAAAGGCCGGTAAGCGGATTCTCGACATTCTTTCTCAAACGAAAGTTGATCCGCGAAAACGGCAGTTGTTCGATGCCATTTATTCCAGCCAGGGAGACCGTTCGGTGCAAGACCTGTCTGAACAGATTCAATGGGGGGAGCGCCAGATTAACCGCTATTTTCAAAGTCAGTTTGGAATTTCCCTAAAGAGCTACTGTACCATTCTCCGTTTCCGGGCATCGTTCCCGCATATCAAAGAAGGAAAGCTTTCCCCTGAGCAGAATTTTACCGACCAGGCGCACTTCATTCGTGAGATCAAGCGCTTCTCCGGCGTTACTCCGAAGGAATTGCTAAAAAATGTGAATGACCGATTTATACAATTTTCCACCCTGCCACGCAAGTAATTTTGCTTCATCAACGAGAGATTAATACTCGAAAATGAAGACAAAGATGTTACTTACAAATAAACAAATAGCCATTATCGGAGGCGGTCCTGGCGGACTTACACTTGCAAATCTTTTACAACAAAAAGGTGCAACTATCCGGGTATATGAACGGGACGAAAACAAACAGGCCCGCGTTCAGGGAGCAACCCTGGATTTACATGAAGAATCCGGTTTGGAAGCGTTGAAACGCGCCGGATTACTGGATGCTTTTTATGCAAACTACCGTCCGGATGCCGGAAAAATGCGCCTCATTACCAAGAACCTGGAAATTAAACTGGATGATCACGACGAAACAGCTGATTCGACAGATGTAACGGATTTGAGGCCGGAAATCGACCGCGGGCCCTTGCGTAAAATCCTGTTGGATCACCTTCCGGAAGAAGTGGTTGTCTGGGACGCTCATTTCATTTCCCTGGAACCGGAAAACGACGGCTGGAGGATCCACTTTAAAAATGGAACAAGTGCGTATGCAGACCTGGTGATCGCAGCTGACGGGGCGAACTCTAAAATTCGTCCGGTTATCTCAGGTATTCAACCGGTTTACTCCGGAATTTCAATCCTGGAAGGCAACATTTATCACGCGGCGACCAACGCTCCGAAACTATACGAAATCCTGAAAGGCGGAAAAGTATTCGCTTTCGGTGACGACAAATCGATTATTTTAAGTGCAAAAGGAGACGGAAGCATGTCCTTCTACACCGGTTGTAAAGTTCCCGAAAACTGGGTACAGGAATCCGGGATCGATTTCTCCGACAAAGCTTCTGTTTTCAAGTGGTTCAAAGAAACATTCGGTTCATGGGATTCTACCTGGCAAGAATTATTCGAAAGCGATGAGCTGTGGTTTATTCCTCGTCCGCAATACCATTATCCGCTGGATCAGTCCTGGGAAGCACATTCCAACATCACGATGATCGGAGATGCGGCCCACAGGATGCCTCCTTATGCGGGAGAAGGTGTAAACATGGCGATGCAGGATGCCTATGAATTGTGTGACAGCCTGACAGACCCGCAGTTTACCGATTTAAAAAGTGCCATTGCCGCATTTGAAAAGCGGATGTGCCAACGAGCATCTGAAGTCACCCAGATGACACTTGATTCGACAGAAATGCTCCACTCCGGAGATCCCATTAAAAGCATGCTGGCCTTATTTTCAGCGTCTGAACACCTGAAAGGCCAATAGCGAAAAAGCAACACACACAACTCTTGCGGAAAGCGGGTATCTTGTTTACAGGATGCCCGTTTTTATATTCATTCCTTCTTTTGTCTGTTCGAGTCACGGACATCCGGGATATCGGGAACGGCAAAAGAGAGAGTCTTGTTCCCAGTTGTTCTCGATACACCTTCGTGACACTGCGGTACTCGAACGGACCGGAAACAAAAATGAAAAAAGATTTTGTTTTAGAATTCGTCATTCAGCAATCGTAATTATTCATTAAATTGTCATACAGATCATTAACCTATGGAGAAAAAGAATTTACAAACGGAGCGTCTGGTGTTTTTCAGTGATGCTGTCGTGGCAATCGCTATTACGCTGCTGGCTTTGGATATTCGCATCGAACCATTGAAATCGGGACATCTGCACTTTTCGGATTTACTCCGCGAATGGAAGACCTTTATTGCTTTTACCTTATCGTTTCTGAACATCGCCAATTTCTGGAGGTCGCATCATACATTCTTTTCCTACATTGAGAAAATCGATGACCGCTTACTCACCAACAACATTATCTGGTTGTTTTTCATTGTACTGCTTCCCTTTTCAACTACGCTGGTGAGCGGTTACTTTTTCGATTCGACGGCTATTTTCGTTTACAGTTTAAACCTCTTCCTCATTGCAGTTTTTCAAAACAATATCTGGGATTACAGCTACTCCAGACACTTACTGAACCAGGAAACTGTTTCCGAAGAGATGGCTTCCAGACTCCGGCTGTTCTGCAACCTGGATATGCTGAATGCACTTGTAGCTGTGGGACTTTCCTTTGTCAACCCGACGCTTGCATTTATTCTCTTGTTTACCAAGCTTCCAACTTTTGTGATTGTGGGACTTTTCCACCGGAAAAAATTCAAAGACGAACGGGATGCAGCTATGAAAGCCAAGCGGGGAAACTTCGGCAGGAAGCACCGGAAAAAATTAAGCAGCGTTGAGCCTGGCTTTCCGGTTGAGCTTCCGAACGATCAGCAAACAGATGATGCCGGAACACAACCAAAGGAGGTCGACTGAGAAAATTCCGTATTCTCCGTTCATCCAGGTTCTCCAAAACCAGTTTCCGGAACTGATGCCATTCACAACCGGGATCAAAACTCCCAGGATTCCACCCGAAAGCAGTGTGAACCGGTTTGTAAACTGCTTGTCTTTTTTCAGACTCAGCAAAATACTCAGTACGAGCCATCCTAAAAAGAACGCGTAATTCAGGATTGTCTCGCGGGAAGCCGATACCGATTCCGGCAGTAATTTTGAAAGGATGAAACACCCAGCCGTAACCGGAAGCATGGACAGGCAAAGTGCCAGGTAAATCGATCCGACACGTCTGTTGTAACGCTGTTTTTTCTCCGGAATGTTCTTTTTGTTTCGTGCTTCGAGCCAGATCAGTACCCCGGAAATAATCACAAAACAGGTCAGGAAAGCCATCAGGAAGTAAACGACTTTCAATAAATACGTACTGAAAGTGCCTATTTCACCGAACTGTGCGTAGTGTAATCGTCGCACCGAAGACCAAACATTGTCGTAATATGACATTTCTCCCGGTTTCTTCACTGCTTTCTCTTTCCCTGTTTTAGCATCAAAAATCACAGAACCCTGACCCAGGAAACGTTTACTGATGTGTTCAGAACCGCTGACTTCCACATGCATCGTCTGACTTCCATAGAATGCTAGGTGCAGACGATCGACTTTGAAACCGGACCATTGACCGGCTGTTTTTTCGACCATCCGGTTGTAATCCACTACAAATGTTTGTTTGTTTCCAAGTGTATCTTTGTTTTCCCCGCGAAGTACATCGTCGTACATTTTACCGGTGTCTCCGTCGTATACCCAAATCGCATTGGTGCTTGCCACGATCACTCCGAGTCCGAACATACAACCGGTCAACGCGTAGATAAACTGGAACGGCAACCCGATGACTCCCAGTGCTGTGTGGGCATCCGTCCAGATTGTTTTCATTTTCTGGCGCGGACGGAAGAGGTAGAAATTCGAGCGGATTTTTTCCCAGTGAACCAGGATTCCCGTAACGATTGCCAGGAAGAAAAACAAAGCAACAAATCCCGAAATGTAGTAGCCGATGCGATCCAACTGGTAATAAAAATGCAAGAGGTAGAGCAATTCGCCGAAACTGAAATCGCTTTCGTGATTTTTCAACTGGTAATCTGCCGGATTGACTTCGTACTCATAGGTGATTTTCCCTAACGAATCTGCTTTGGGATCATCCGACCCGGAAATATAGATAGACTGTTTCACGGAAGTTCCTTCGGAATACACATAAATGTTTCTTCCGTAAAGAGACGGCACGTGCTTTTCGACGGAATCCATGATCCGGTTGTAGTCAATGGGTTCCGCTTTGGAAGCAGCCGTTTGTCCCCGCTGGTATTTCCCCGATTCCCACTCACCGATTTCCTGGCGGAATAAGGTGAATGCACCTGCAAAAAAGATCACAAACAAGCCGATTGTAATCGTAATTCCGCTTAGGGTATGCAAATGAAAAAAGATATTGTAATTTCGATTGTTCATACGAGAAGAAAGGAATTAGTTTTTTCCGAAGTAAATCAGAACATAGAGCAAAACCAAAGTCAGCAGGTAATAAAGCCAGCACTTCCAGCCATTTTCAAACAGGAACGGTACTATCATCAGGGTGATCCAAACCGGAAAAAGGGCATAAACGGAGGTAACGACTGCTATTTTGTAATCCGGGAGCCAGAATGCAAGCGCAGCAAACAGGAACGAGCTGATCAGTAAACTGCCCAAAATGGCCGCAGTCACTTTTGCAAAACGCTGCCAGCCGGAAGAAAGGTACTTTTTATTTGCCGGCATGAGACGTGTGTTTGGGTTGTTCTTTGGTCATCAAAGGCCGCAGCAAAACGGTCAAACCGGCGATGAACATCAACAAGGTCAATGAGTAAAAAAATCCGCCGGCCAGTCCGAATATCAGCATGAATCCGACACAGGTTGCCCCGATCAGGAAACCGCCCAGGCTCAGCGTCACATGCTTTTGTTTACGAATGCTTCGTTCCCAGTTCACCAACACATAATTCGTTTTGTGTGAATTGGTGTAAAGCAGGTAAAACCCCAGAAATTTCAGTATAAAAAGACCCAAAACCATGCTCTCAGCGTATAACGTTTTCTCAAATTCCCGGCAAAACTACGTCATTACCAGCGCTCTTTCAATACCCGAATTGAGGTATAGCCAGCTACCAACCTACTTTTAGAGGGTAATTCGCCTGGTGATCATCATAATTCGCAATTATTTTCTACTTTAATTCTATGAAAAACAGTTACTACATATGGAATCCGCTATTCCTGATTTCGTTAGCTGTACTCTTGCTGAACGATTTTTGGTGGAAGGAATCCTACCCGGGATTGCTCACCGGAAAACTGTCTGATGTTTCGGGATTAGTAGTTTTCGTTCTGTTTTTCGCCTCCTGGATTCAGCCTCGTTTTCGATTACTTCTTTTCGTTTTAACAGCGCTTATCTTTACCTGGTGGAAATCTTCCCGGAGCGGTCCGTTTATCGAAACATGGAATCATCTGTTTTGGTTTTTCCCGCTGGAGAGACGTATTGATTACACGGATTTGTTTTGCCTTTTAATACTGATTCCCGCTTATTTCTACATCCCGAAACGCAAACCGAAATCCGTTTCTGTGAGCTATTTCACTTACCCGCTCCTGTTTCTCGGGTTGTTTGCCATTACGGCTACTTCCAAAGCTAAAAACATCGGGGCTTACGGGGAAACACACCGCTATTGGATCGATGAATCCTTTAAGCTTAAAATGACAAAAGCTGAGTTTATCCGCACTATTTCCCTGAGTAACATCACGATGGAGAAAGACCCGGAAGCCACCGCTGTCAGTCAGAATGGTTATTCCAGCTATCTTTTGAAGAATTTCACCATTCACGAGTTTGCTATCGAATCCATGAGCATCGGTTTGAAGGAGAAGGGAAAGAAACTGATTGTGTATATCGGCAGTGTCGACCTGGTGAATTCAACGGACAAAACGATCAAAACCATCCGGCAGGAGATTTCTTCGGAATCCAGGGAATTATTCCGCCCGGAACATTAATGAAACCTCATGACTGATTTAGAAAAACTGGAATTTGCCATTACCACTTTTAGCAAAATGACTCCGGATGAATTCCGGAACTCACTTTCTTGCTGGCAGCAACGCAGTTTCAAAAAGGGCGAATACTACAATGAACGCCACCACATCTGTAAAAACCTGGGATTTATTCTCCAAGGCACGTTCCGTTCTTACATCATCGAAGAAAAAACAGGCGAAGAAAAGAATGTCTTCCTCTACTCTTCCGACCAGTTCGTGGTTTCATTCAAAAGTTTCATCAACCAGGCTCCCTGTGACTACCACACACAAGCTTTGACGGATTCGGTGATTTGGTATATCAACATCATTGATTTGCTGGCTTTGTATCAAAAATCGCATGCCTGGGAGCGTTTCGGGCGACTCCTGGCACAGGAAGCTTTCAATGTTGCAATGGAACGCAGCGAAAGCTTTTTATTCAAGACGCCGGAAGAGCGCTACCTGGATCTGGTCAGACACCATCCGAATATTTTCAATAACGTTCCGCTATATCATATTTCCTCGTATCTCGGAATCCAGGGTCCATCTCTGAGTCGCATACGAAAAAGACTTTCAGGCAAATAGACGATTTTAACCCAGGTTAAAATAATTGTGATTCAAAGGCTGCAACTTTGCCTTAACAAACAATCCCGGTACTATCCGGGCTAAACAAAAGAATCATGAAAACGTCAAAAACAATTGTCTTAATCCACGGGTTATTCGTCAACAACACCAGCTGGAAAAACTGGAAAACGTATTTTGAAGCACAAGGATATACGGTTTACACTCCAGCTAATCCGGGACATGAAGGAAATCCTGCAGACCTGAGAAAAAACATCCAACCGGGCCTTCCGAAGGTCGGATTTGAAGTAGTAGTAAACAACATTATTAAACTCATCGACACGCTTCCTGAAAAACCAATCGTTATTGGCCATTCACTCGCCGGGCTGGTTGTACAGAAACTGATTGAACTCGACAAAGCCGTTGCAGGAATCAGCATCGACGGAGCTCCTCCCAAAAATGTCCTTGCACCGTGGCAGACGATCAAAACGGTACTTCCTGTTGTGAATCCGTTCAAACGCGGGGCTTACCTGGGAACGCGGGAATGGTACCACCAAGCATTTTTCAACAATTATACCCGGAGCGAAAGCGATGCCTTGTATGACGAAGTGGCCGTTCCCGAAAGCCGGAAAATTGCCTGGGATTCCTTATTGAAGCCTTTTGCAAAAGTCGATTTTAGAAAACCACACAACCCGATTTTGTTTATCGGTGGCGAAAACGACACGATCTTTCCCGCGGCATTCACGAAGAAGATTGCAGGTTCTTACAAGGATCAAAACAGCCAGGTGGATTTTAAATCTTTCCCGGGAAGAAGCCACTTTATCGCCGGAGAAAAAGGTTGGGAAGAAGTTGCGGCTTATGTGTTAAACTGGATGGAAAAGCTATGATAGTTATTTTATTTCCACAGATGCACAGATTAAAAGAAAAAAGTGAACTTCGACTCCGCTCAGTTCACTTTTTTCTTTTAACTTTTCAATTATTCTAACTTCACTTGATTTCCTCGTAATCCACGTCCTGCACGTCTCCTTTCGGACTCGCTTTGGATTTGGAAACGGTTACTTTTCCGAAGTTTTTCAATTTTTCATTGCGTTCTCTGACAAAAGCTTTTTCACGAGCAAGATCAGCACGCTCCTCATCGAGGTTGCGCTTGGCAATCATCACCCGCCCCAGGAAGCGAAGCAATACCAACGCTCCGATTATCATGAGAATCGTTTTAAACAATCCCGGAAGGCTTGCTTCGACTATTTCAGGATATAATAGTATGTTCATTTAACCTTTTACAATCCTATTTAACAACTGCGCTCATCCCGGATATCCGGGATCTGCTTCGAATCGGAAGCAGTGCTTCTTCTTATTTAGACAAGTGCATGTTTCTTTCGGAATAGATCTTCGTGAAGAACGGATCTTTCAGGTTTTTGATGAAACGGATGGCTTCTCCGGTAGATTTCATCTCTGGCCCCAATTCTTTCTTCACATCCGGGAATTTCTCGTAGGAGAATACCGGGATTTTGATCGCATACCCTTCTTTTTTCGGAGAAAAGTTGAAGTCTTTCACTTTCTTCTCACCTAACATCACTTTCGTTGCATAGTTCACATACGGTTCGTCATATGCTTTTGCAATGAACGGAACAGTACGGGATGCACGCGGGTTCGCTTCGATGACGTATACTTTATCGTCCTTGATCGCAAACTGGATGTTGATCAAACCTACTGTTTTCAATTCCACAGCGATCTTTTTCGTTATATCTTCAATCTGCTGCATTACGAAATCTCCCAGGTTGTATGGAGGAAGAACCGCGTAAGAGTCACCGGAGTGAATTCCTGCGGGCTCAATGTGCTGCATCACACCAATGATATACACGTCTTTTCCGTCACAGATTGCATCGGCTTCCGCTTCGATTGCTCCGCCCAGGAAGTGATCCAGCAAGATTTGGTTGCTTCCCATTTCGTTGATGATATCTACTACATGGTGCTCCAATTCTTCTTTGTTGATGACAATCTTCATTTTTTGTCCACCCAATACATAAGAAGGGCGAACCAACAACGGGAATCCAAGTTCATTCGATAATTCGATTGCTTGTTCTGCGCTTTCCACTACTCCGTATTTCGGGAACGGGATGTTGTGCTGCTCCAATACTTTGGAGAAGCGTCCGCGGTCTTCTGCCAAATCGAGGTTCTCAAAGCTTGTTCCCAGGATTTTGATTCCGTAACGCTCCAGCTTCTCCGCCAGCTTCAACGCTGTTTGTCCACCCAGCTGCACAATGACGCCTTCCGGCTTCTCATGCTGAATGATATCGTAAATGTGTTCCCAGAAAACCGGTTCGAAGTATAGTTTATCTGCTGTATCGAAATCGGTAGAAACCGTTTCCGGGTTACAGTTGATCATGATCGTTTCGTAGCCACACTCTTTTGCAGCCAATACTCCGTGCACACACGAGTAATCGAATTCGATTCCCTGTCCGATACGGTTTGGTCCGGAACCCAGAACAACTACTTTCCTGCGATCGCTGACCGTACTTTCGTTCTCGAATTCAAAGGTGGAATAGTAGTATGGTGTCTGTGCATCAAATTCTGCTGCACAGGTATCTACCAGTTTAAATACACGCTTGATTCCCATTTCCGAGCGCTTGTTGTGCACTTCAGATTCCAGGCATCTGAGTAAATGAGCGATCTGACGATCGGCATATCCTTTTTGTTTCGCTTCGAACATCAAATCTTTCGGCATGTTCCCGACATGGAATTTCTCAATGCGGCGCTCCAGTTTGATCAAGTCCTCAATTTGTTTCAGGAACCAGGTATCAATGCGTGTTTTTTCAAAAATTGTTTTGAATGGAATTCCCAGCTTGATTGCGTCATAGACATGGAACAAGCGGTTCCAGCTCGGATTTTCCAATGAATGAAGAATCGCATCCTGGTTGGTCAATTCTTTTCCGTCAGCTCCCAATCCATTCCGGTTGATCTCTAAGGACTGACATGCTTTCTGTAAAGCTTCCTGGAACGAACGTCCGATTCCCATTACCTCACCTACCGATTTCATCTGCAATCCGATGCGGCGGTCTGTTCCCGGGAATTTATTGAAGTTCCAGCGTGGTATTTTTACGATTACATAGTCCAAAGTCGGTTCAAATAAAGCAGACGTTGTTTTTGTAATTTGATTGCTCAATTCATCCAGGTGGTAACCAATTGCCAATTTTGCAGCAATTTTAGCGATCGGGTAACCGGTTGCTTTGGAAGCCAGGGCAGATGATCTGGACACACGCGGGTTGATCTCAATTGCGATGATATCTTCGTGCTCATCCGGTGAAACTGCAAACTGTACGTTACATCCTCCGGCAAAATTCCCGATAGAACGCATCATTTTGATGGCCATATCGCGCATTCTCTGGAAAGTAGTATCGGACAAAGTCATAGCAGGTGCAACTGTAATGGAGTCTCCTGTATGGATTCCGATCGGGTCAAAGTTCTCAATAGAACAGATGATCACTACGTTGTCATTGGCATCGCGCAATAACTCCAACTCGTATTCTTTCCATCCGATCAACGCTTTATCGATCATGACTTCGTGAATCGGAGACAATTGTAATCCTCGCTCCAGCAATCCGTCAAATTCTTTCGGGTCATAAACAATGGATGCTCCTGAACCTCCCAATGTATAGGAAGGACGGATACACAACGGGAAACCAAAGTCCTGAGCGATTTCCTTTCCTTCCAGGAAGGATTTCGCGGTAGCCTGTGGTGCCATTCCCACGTCGATTTTTCCCATCAACTCACGGAATGCTTCACGGTTCTCTGTAATTTCAATGGCAGCGATGTCAACACCGATGATTTTCACACCGTAATCTTCCCAAATCCCCATTTCATCACACTTGATTGCGAGGTTTAGAGCGGTTTGTCCTCCCATAGTTGGCAGTACAGCATCAATTTTGTGATTTTTCAAAATTTCGATGATGCTTTCAGGTTCAAGAGGTTGCAGGTAAACATTGTCAGCAACGACCTTATCTGTCATGATCGTAGCAGGATTCGAGTTGATCAGGGTTACTTCAATGCCTTCTTCGCGAAGAGAACGGGCTGCTTGAGAACCTGAGTAGTCGAATTCACATGCTTGACCAATAACGATAGGACCTGAACCGATGATTAGTACGGACTTAATGGAATTGTTTTTCGGCATTATGCGCTTTTTAAGAGTTCAATTTGTAATTATTCTTTGCAACACGGTAAATGGCTCTACCTATACTACAAATTGAGCGCAAATTTAGGGAATTAAATCGGGATTTCTACAAAACCGATTTTGTTTTTTCTGGAGTTATTAACAGGGAGCTTTGGGAACAAGCCTTTCAATCAAAACTTCGCGTGATTATATTTCCCGCAGATCACTCAGACGAGCGCAGAGTTATAAATGATATATGACCGGTTTAAGCCCGACAATACCGCTTAGAAAAATTCATAGTCTATGCTATACTGTTATTGTAAGCAGCAAAAGTCTTCTTCATTGCAAAGGATTCTACAGATTATTATTCCCCTGCTTGATTGCCGCAATAATATCCTGAGTTCTTCGATCAGCATACATCCGGTTCAAAGATGTCACAGCCCAAATAAACGCAGGAATCCATCCAATCAAAGTGATTTGAAGTAATAAGCAAACAATTCCAGAAAGGATTTTTCCCTGTAAAAGTAAAGACAACCAGGGAAGAAAAAAGGCGATTACATATCTCATAAATAGCAATGGGTTAACATGCACAATAATAGCTATTAAATATTAAAAATGATGCAGTTCTGAAATAACAAAAAAGGTACTTCAAGCAAAAGGTTATAACGTTCCTCAGATAGAAGTGGAGTTTATCATACGCTACAATAACAGATTCATAAACAACGAGTCCGTTAGGCGAGTAAGAATTAGTGCAGTGTTCGACTGAGCTCACACCGAAGTCAGTGGCTAAAACAGGAAGATTGATTGGATTCAGGCTGTAAACAAATCAAAAGGAAATCCGGTCGAATCAGAAAGCAAGCAGCTGGATAAGGTCGAGTTTTAATCACTAACCGGGGACTTCGACTCCGCTCAGTCGCCCGGTTAATTTCAGTTTATTTTCTTAGCTCTGAATAATCTTCGTCTGATCGAAGTACTTTTTAGCTTTCATGTCCTTCAGGAGTGGTGCAACCGCATTTTTATCCGCTGCATAGACGATCGTAATCAGGCGTTTTTTGTCATCAAAGAAACTCAAAACCTGGTTGTTCTCAGGCTTCACTTTCTTCAATTGCGGGAAGATTTTCTTCAGTTCCTTCATCGTTACAGCATGGTTCTTGTCAATGATGATCAACTGAGTTGTTTCTTCGTTTTTCAATACATCAATGCTGATCGGGTCGAGGATCGGCGCAGACATACGGGAATTGGTCAGCTGGAAATACTTGCTGATTTGATCACGCATACCGCTGATCTCCGCGACAGTTTCTACGTCATAAAAAATCGATACCCGGTTGAACAAAATCGCGTAATCTGTCAGGGATTTCGGAAAAGTAGCTGCAAATAAATCAATTGCTTTGTCTACAAATTCCTTGTCAATCGATTTTCCGGCTGCAATGTACTCTTCGACCAGCGGAAACAGTGCTTTCCCAAACCCGTTGATGTATTCGTTGTTGTACCAGTCCGATTCATCGAGTTTACCACTCAGGGTTTTAGTTCCCCAGCCATTGCCTAGTGCCGTTGCCAAACCCTCATCGAAGAAATTATAGGCAAAGGTCTTGTAAGGCGATTGATTTGCTGCAAACCATCCGTCCAGTTTCTGCTGAAAAGCTGCCGGCTGCTCGTCATAAAGTACGTGGCACATTTCGTGTAAAACCACTCCTAAACGCCCGATATGGTCGGTTTCATCCGAAAGTACCCCGATACACAAACTGTTTGCGTGCGGCGTTGCCGTTGTACTTCCATCGTATCCCGGAATCGGGTAAAGCGCCACGACAAACGGAATCGTCTCCGACCAACCGGAATTGTAAAATGCCTTGACCTTCTGGAAAAGTCCGGAACACTGATCCGCATATTCCTCCAATGCTTTTAATTGGAAATTGATTTTTGATTCGTTCTCTTTCCAGATATATTGATCGTAATAGGATTCTGCTTTGAAAAGGATATCCAGCAGTTTCTGTGTTTCATCATTCGGTAGCACGCCGATAATCCGTTGTCTGAATTCATCGAAGTTTTTCGAGTTCACCAGGGCGATGTCGATCAAATCATACGTTGATCTCGCCTGACGTCTGTTAGCAGGAAATTCCTCCCGCATGTAAATATAATCCAGCCGGATTACTGCAAAGTCATTGCACAATTGGGCAAATTCTTTATTTGCACCCAATTTTCCGTCAATATACTGCTGCAAGGTAGACGAAGTGGTATGATGATAGATCGCGGATTCCATGAAATTGAACACGCAATAAGGTTTACTGACTTTGAACGTGAAGGAATGGGGTTTTTGAGAAAATGCAGTTTGCAGGAACAAACAGAGTGAGGCAAGCAGAATCAGTTTTTTCATTCGTCAAGTTTTGTTTTGGGGTTCATGGATCTCATCAGTTAGTGTCGTTTGATTCTAAAAAGTGACAGCCTCCCCGGTTTTTATCATCACGCAGAATACGAAAGTAAAGCTGATTTTTGAACCTCGTTCGCTGCTAAAGAGTCTTATAAATCCAATGAATTCAAAGAGTTTCAAGGGTTAAGACGTTCAAAACGGAACTATGTAATCCTTTTGAACGGTTTAAACCCGATAACAAAATTCGTATTCAGAGTCTAATTTTATTCTGTTTCACTCAAAAGAAAGAATTCCGGATCATTTACGGATGACCGCTTGTCCCAATTGCTCTAAAAACGCATTTTTGAACACAGGTGCTCCAAGTGAATCCGAATCGGACAGAAAACCAATCGTGTGGGTTTGGGTTACCATGATTATTCCCCTGCGGGTTTCTCTCCCCATTCCCACGGAAAAACGGTAACAGAATTCAATCGATTTCGAAGCTCTTACTGGCTGCAACACTTTTTTCACGGAGATACAACTCTCTGGCCGCAATACAAACCCGGACGGGATTCCCAAACGGGATTCCATGCCCTCTTCGTCCGTAACCACATCCAACAAATGAATTCCCGTAACCGAACCGTTCCGTTGAATCAATGAGCATGTTTTTACCAAATCCATCAGGGAAACGGAAAAGAAACGGGGATATCCTGCAAAACAAACGGAATCATCATACCGAACCGCAATTCTGTCCATGAATTTTGCCCATTGCAGACAAGAGTATTCGTCAAAAGGATATGTGTAATCGGTACTTGGTGGTGTGATCCGATACAATGAAGCAATGTTTCTCGCATATTCACGCTTGCTTTGTTTGCCAACCCACGAAAAAGTATCTGATAACTTCACTCCTTCTTCAAACGACAGAAGCATTCCGAAGAGTTTCGTATTCCCGATGCGCCGGGTATCAGCCGCCAGTTCCCTCGAATTTTTGCTATAAACAATCTTTCCGGTTTCGTTATCCATCACCAGCATGGTTGGAATCCGGTGTTCTCCGGTTTGCTGTATCAAACCATCCAATTCACCTTTCAAGTCCCAATCCAGGAAGGTTTTTACGTCTAATGATTGAGTTGTATCCAGTTCCGGAAATTTTAGTTTTAACTGCCTGTGAAGCAATTTCACCGATAACGAATCACGGATTTCTTCACCATTGGAATAGCGGTAATGGATTTCGGGGGTATCGCTGCAGGAACTGATCAAAAAAAGCAGTTGAACGATACTAAAAACAAGAGTAGTTCGGGTCAGTTTTCGGGACATTTTTATTCCAGGTTTACAGTTATATTTCCAACTCCTTCGGGAAGCCACAAATCAGTCGTGCGCAGATCAATTCCATGGTCTTTCAAAAAGGCATTCAGTTTTTCAAGACAATCGGCATCGTTCAACTCTCCATGTCTCGGCAACACAACGATGCGTTCATTCGTTTCTATGCGATACAATCTATCAGCTAAAATTTCAAGGTCCTTTTGAGAATAGCCGGTAGTCACTCCGTCAGCCAAAACATAACTCCCGTCGTCGTTGACGTCAAACATGAAATAATCAACGATCAGGACGGAAAAGAACGCGTTGTCCCGTTGATCGAAGTAAAACAGCTCTGACATTCGGTCTACCGGCTGTTTCAACCCGGTCATCAACCAGTTGATGAGTTGCGTTTCTTGTTCCATCTGATTTTAAGCGAAATGACAATCAGGCTACTTTCTTTTTCCGGGAAAACGTTTTCACGCTCAGCCAAATGCATACAGATCCCAGAACGAAGTAAGCAATCGCTGCGATCAGGTTTGCAGTTCCGATGCTTTCCGTAAACAACCCTCCAAACGATTTGAACCAATTATCGGTTGTTCTGCTCAGTTTGTAAAACCCGATGAAAAACAGCAAAACAGTCAATCCGACTACCAGGATCAGGTTCAGAATCGATTTCTTCTTTGCCAGGTTGATTACCGCAACAAGTACAAACCCAAAAACAATTCCGTAGAGAAAAGCATTGGCTTGTTCGGTCATGAATTTTCCAAGGGTATATCCGGCAGGAAGCAGCCTGAAGCAATCTGCTCCTGCTCCCGATTTCGCGAAGCATTCGAGAACATCCGAGTGATAAAAGCCAAAGAAGCTTGATCCTACTCCTGAAAAGAAGAACACTCCTAAAATCTGAAAAACGACCAATTTGACCGTGTTACCTATATTTCCCATCGTTATTTTTTGATCCGTCAAAGTTACAATACAATATTGTTTACCGGTGTTACGGCCGGTGGTAAATCCGTTTCTCCGAGCATTTCGCGCAAATCAATCTCGATTGCCCGGCTAATCTGGTGCATTGGAATGTCATTGGCACTTCCTTCGAACGGGTTTTCGGTGCTCTCTCCTACCTGCTCCAGAGTGGTGTAAACCCAGGAAATCAATACACTGAACGGCAGAACCAACCACACCATGTGTCCTTTCATCGGGCCTTCAATCAGATCATTGAGTTTTTCAAATTCCAGCAGCATCCCGAAAGGAAGCAGAAAACAGAACAAGCGGATGAAAAAGGTATTGATCGAAGCAAACTGGCGCGGATAGGGAAAATTCTTGATCCGTTCGCTTTTTCCCTGATGCTCGAAGAATTCATTCAGAACGCGCTGCATTTCCATGTATTGATAGGAATCGATCTGCTTAGCGTCGAACATTCTTCGCAAGGTTTCTGCCTGTAAAGCCAACAATTGCGTAGCACGGTTCTTTTTCGACAAAATGAACACCATTTCGGATTCATTCATGAATTTTGCCAGTTCGGTTTCCAACGGTGTTTCGTGTTCCGGAACCTTGTAAAAGCGCTTGTACTCGCGGTTGTATGACTTGGTAACGGTTTCCCAGGTACGGGAATCGCGAAGCTGGTAGCGCAGTGCGGTGAGCCAGGCAAAATGGCGGTAAATCAATTCTTTTTCGACCTCGCGGTCCGGGATCACGTTTCTGGCCATCGTTCCCCACGCCCGGCTGCTGTTCACGATAGCTCCCCAAATCTGGCGAGCTTCCCAGGTGCGGCTATAAGTCTGCGTGTTTTTAAACCCGACAATAAAGGCTGTTGCTGTTCCCAAAAGTGCAACCACGGTCCACGGAATGGCAATCCAATGAACATGCAGTTCCTCAAACAGCACTACCGGCATAATCCCGATTACGATCAGCCAATAGACATTTCTCCTGGTCCAGATCAAAAATTCTTTTAAACGGTATGATTTTCCTGAATGCATCTTTAATAAGTTAAAATTCAAAATTGAGAATGGAAAAGGAAAAGCGACTTCGACTCCGCTCAGCCTGCTTTTCACTTCTCAATTCGTTATAAGTGTTTTGAACCGGTGATTTTCAATTCATTTAAATCCAGCTGAAGTTCTGCCTTGCGGATTTCTTCATCGCTGTAGTATTTTTCACGACGCAGTTTGAACAGTTCTTTCCGCTGCAGGGAGTAGATTTCCAGCAAAACGTGCTGATACCTGCGTAATTCCGCCCATTCTGTTTCGTTGCATTCCATTGAATCGAGCTGCATCCGGGCATTAGTAATTTTATTTTTCAGTTCTTCCTTGTATAAATCCAGAATTTCCAGGTCAGTTTCATCGGCATATTTTTCGTGCACAAAATCAAGTGCAATGGTATCGAGGCGCAGCTGAATTCCGACCTGTTGTTCTTCTTCCCGGATCATGTCATCGATTTCTTCCAGTTTGATGAGCTTAATGATCAACGGAAGCGTTAATCCCTGTACGACCAGCGTAATCAGGATCACCACGAAGGTGATGAAAATAATCAGGTTGCGGTGTGGAAAAGGTGTTCCGTCCTCCATCATTAAGGGAATAGAAAGCGCCGTTGCCAGTGAAACCACTCCGCGCATTCCTGCCCAACCGATCACCAATGGGCCTTTCCAGCCCGGTGATGGATCTTTTCTGACCCTTGCACTCAGCCAGCGCGGAACAAATGCGGTAGGATAAACCCATAAAAAGCGTATAACGATCGTGATGAGACTAATCAGTAAGGCGTATTTAATTGCTTCCCCAATAGAATATTCTCCTAGTCCGGCAATAATTTCCGGTAGTTTCAAGCCGATAATGACAAACACAAAGGCATTCATCACGAAAATCATCGTAGTCCAAACTCCCAGCATATTCAGGCGCGTACTTCCTGTTTGGAAAACCTCGTGCGCCCGGTACGACATGAACAATCCCCCGCTTACAACCGCCATAACTCCCGAAAAATGGAAATGTTCCGCTGCAAGGAAAAGGATATAAGGCGTCATGACCGTCAACGCCGCATCAATAGCAGGTGTAGTTGGCAAAAAGCGATGTACAACATAGAACACGTGTGCTCCTGCCAATCCAACAACCACTCCCATTCCGGCCATGATAAAAAACTGTCCGGCAGCTTCCTGGAAAGAGAATGCACCGGTCAAAACAGCAGCCAATGCAAACCGGAAAACGATCAGTGATGAAGCGTCGTTCACCAAACTTTCACCTTCGAGAATCGTCAAAATACGTTTCGGAACCCGCATTCCTTTGAGGACAGTAGCCGCAGCAACCGCATCGGGCGGTGAAACAATTCCTCCAAGCAAAAAGCCCAAAGCCAGGGTAAATCCGGGAATCATTGAATCGGAAACATAAGCGATTACCAACGATGTGAAAAACACCAATCCGAAAGCTAACAGGGCGATCGGGCGTTTCCATTTCCAGAAATCGTTCCAGGAAGTATACCAGGCCGCTTCGTAGAGGAGCGGAGGCAAAAAGATCATGAAAATGACTTCCGGCTCTACCTGCAACGTGGAAACTCCGGGAATGAAACTGATTCCCAAACCGGATAGTACCAGGAATATCGGGTAAGCGATCCGGAAGCGCTGTGCCAGCATAACCAGGATGAAAACCGCGAACAAAAGTCCGAGAATGAGTAAGAATGTATGATGCATGTGTTTGATTTGATCCGAAACCAAAAATACTATTTTCTTCCAAAATTCGCCCGAAGTCAAAATTGCCCCACACCAGGAGATTCCAGCCGGATCATTCAAAGTTTTTCACAGAATCTTTACCCGTTTTCATCCGAAAAAAGTACTTTTACATTTAAATATACGTTCCATGAAACTGGTTTTGAATCAACATCAAATCGAACAGAAAATTACGCGTCTGGCGCATGAAATTTTAGAAAACACGTACGGAATTCCGGAGTTGTTTATCGGAGGGATTACTGGAAACGGCGAGACTTTTGCCCGGCAGATTTGTGAGATTCTTCAAAAAAACAGTGCGCAGCAGGTTCATTATTTCAAAATCGAACTGGACAAAGATCATCCACTGGATCATGCAATTACCTGTTCACTTGCCCCGGATCAATTCAGCGGAAAGACCGTGATCCTGGTTGATGATGTTATCAACTCGGGTACGACCATGCAGTACGGCGTTTTGAAAATTCTCGAAAAACCGGTAAAAAGCGTGAAGACCGTTGCCCTGGTGGATCGGATGCACCGCAGATACCCGATTAAGTGTGACTTTGTAGGGATGACTTTAAGTACTACTTTAGGTGAGCGCGTAGAAGTGATGCCGTCGAATGGTGCTTTGGAAGCGTTTTTAGTTTAATTCAAAAGTCAAAATTTAAAATGCAAAAATATGCTGGATCGGAATTTTGCATTTTTCATTTTGAATTCATCCCTTTTACATACACATGAAACGAATTACAGAATCGGAAAGCAATCACCAGAACCTCGATACGCTGTCGACACGTGAATTATTGATTGGAATTAACCAGGAAGATCACACCGTTCCGTTGGCTGTAGAAAAGGAAATTCCTCAAATCGAAAAACTGGTTGATCAGTGTGTTGAACGCATGCGCGAAGGAGGCCGATTGTTTTACATGGGTGCAGGAACCAGCGGACGACTGGGAATTGTTGACGCGAGTGAATGTCCGCCTACGTTCGGTGTTCCCCATGGAATGGTGATCGGGATTATCGCTGGTGGAGACCAGGCTATCCGGAAAGCGGTAGAATTTGCTGAAGACGACCGTGAACAAGGCTGGAAAGATCTGAAAGCATTTGAAATCAATGAAAAAGATATCGTAGTTGGAATTGCCGCTTCAGGAACAACACCTTATGTACTTGGTGCACTGGAAAGGGCGAAAAAGAATGGGGTTTTGACCGGCGGAATTTCCTGCAACCCGGGTTCGCCTTTAAGCCAGTTGGCTGATATCGCCATTACACCTGTTGTAGGGCCGGAATTCGTAACCGGAAGTACGCGCATGAAAAGCGGAACGGCTCAAAAACTGGTTTTAAACATGCTTTCCACGTCGATTATGATCCGCTTGGGTCGCGTGAAGGGAAACCGGATGGTAGATATGCAGCTTTCCAATGAAAAACTGGTCGACCGGGGCACACACATGGTCATGGATGCAACCGGACTCGATGAACAAAAAGCGAATGAATTACTGCTGAAACACGGTTCCGTAAGAGCTGCCGTAGATGCATTTAACCGCTAAAAAGCATGGTATTATCAACAATCAGTCGTTATCTATCCCTATAAAATGAACCAATTGATCGAAAGTCCGGCAGATTTGACGATGAATCGTCCGGAGCCGATTACGGACAATATTTCTGTGCTGGAGTATTCGAAAAATATTGATCCGAACTATGCCGTAGAAGCCTTATTGGATGGAAATCATGTTCTGGTAGCAGATCAGTTCAGCAGCGGAACACTGGTATTGGAAGCCTTAAAAAAACAACTTTCCAAAAATACCCATGAACATTCGTTTGCCGCACAACGAAACTACCGGGAGAACTTCCGCCAAGCTTCCAGGTTTTTAGTCGTTGAGATTGTAGATCACCGGCTGCATGTTCGAAAAGCACCTGAAATCGGCTGGCTGAAACGTTTGTATCCCGAAAACCAGGAGTTTTTACTGCCGTTTACGGATGTACAGGGCTTAAACAGTGCGTGGCAGTGGTTTGAAAAAGGAATTCGGATTCCGGGATTGAAACAAACGGTTCATCCGTTTTACGGAACATACTTCCCTACTCGTTTTGAACATATTGACCTGTTTGTCAATTACCTGAAACATTACCGGGGATCAAAAGAAAGCGCCTTTGATATCGGAATTGGAAGCGGTATTTTAAGTAAACTCATCCAGCAGTTTGATTTTAAAGAAATTAACGCCTCAGATATTAACCCAAATGCGCTGATCGGAATGTTGGAAGATCAAACGAAGACCGATCAAAAAATCAACCTGTATTTCGGAGACTTGTTTGCCGGCAGCCAAAAAAAATCGGATCTGGTTGTCTTCAATCCACCCTGGATTCCGCTTCCCAAAGAAGTTTCAGGAATCGACCTGGCCATTTATTACGATAACGAGTTGTTTCCGCGACTTTTCGAAGAGGCTGCGAAACATTTGAACCCGGATGGACAACTTGTTCTGCTATTCTCGAATCTCGCCGGATTAATGGATTCTCAATTCATTCACCCAATCGAATGGGAACTCAAAAAACAAACACGCTTCACACTCGTTCAAAAGACAGCGAAGAAAGTAGCAGCAGCTTCTTCCAAAACAAAACGAAAGGCGGCCTGGCGTGATCAGGAATTTGTGGAATGTTGGGTCTTACAAGTAAAACACTAAAATGAAGCATTGAAAAGGTGAGAAAATAAAACTTTCAATGATCCAATCTCAATTCTTCTTAATTTTGAACCATGCAAATCAAAACAACCCTCACTCAAGGAGAATTCGCCAGACTAACCGGTATCTTACTGCTCAAACGCCTGCAGGTTCTTTTCCTTGTACTGGCAAATGCAGGTCTGATCGTTGCCGCATTGATCGCCATTTTTGTTTTCAAAAACGAATCGGCCTATATGCTCATTTTTGTGGCGCTTGTTTTCCTGGGATTATTTGCATTCAGTGTGTACAACAATGCGCGAAGACATTACCAGGCCAACCCGCGGGCACGTATGGAAACAACGTTTACTTTTTCGGATAAAGGAGTTTCGATTTCACGTGAAGGATATGCTTCTACGGTGAAATGGAACGATATTATTGCTGTTAGAAAACGTGCAGGACTGGTTTTATTGTGGCAGAATAAATTGGTGACGCATGTCATTTCTGCAAAGGATATCGATGAGACTCAATGGAAGCATGTGCAGGAATTGTATCAAAAACAGCATCCGGGATTGAAGAAATAGGCGGATTCCGCAGGTTCGGGATTTACCCGGTGACAATAAGATTTTCAGCGTATTTTAACGGGACGTAATATTGCGGAATTACGTCCAATTCCCATTCCTGCCTCCCTTCAAATCATCTGCACCTCCCCCCAATCACCAGCCCGAAAAACTTACGGATGCTACTAAATCGGTATGCTAAAATTATTTTCCATACTATATCGCTTTAGCTTTTTCACGTCATTTTACGGGTCGAAAAAAGCACTAATTTTGCACTTCAATCAAGAGTATGAGTAAGCTGAAAGGTGTGTTTTTAGTGGGATTTGGTGCTGCGAGTTATGGAATTCTTGCCACAATCGTGAAATTCGCCAACAATTCCGGGGCACATACCAGCGCACTCACCTTCTACCAGGCTTTGGTCGGCGTGGTTTCGCTTTTTATCCTGATGACCATCCAATACCGGAAACAGCCGGATCTGATACGTCCGAAAGCCAAATCCAAAATCAAACTGGTACTTTTCGGAACTTCAATGGGATTAACCAGCTGTTTGTACTACATTTCTATTCAATATGTTTCCGTTTCAATCGGGATCATTCTGTTGATGCAGTCCATTTGGATGAGCGTGGTTTGGGAAATGATTCAGCAGCGTAAAATGGCACACTGGAGTAAACTCGTTGGAAGTTTAACAGTACTGGTCGGGACGGTATTCGCTACCAACCTGATCCAGCAGGACGTAGAACTTTCTGTAACCGGAATCATTTACGGATTGGCTGCCGCACTTTCCTACACCATTAGTCTGCATGCCTCCAACCACGTGGAGAAACAAGTTCCAAGTATCACCCGCAGTTTTTACCTGATCCTGGGAAGCTTACTCACCGTAACGGCTTTCTGGAACGTGCAGATTCCGGCAAACCTCGATTGGATGATCCTGCTGAAATTTGGAATCGTACTGGGAATTTTCGGAACGGTGATCCCGCCGATTATGTTTACCCGCGGTATTCCGCTCATCGGCCTCGGACTTGCAGGTATTCTCGTTGCATTGGAAATCCCTGTTTCCATTCTTTCCGCCCACTTCGTTCTGAAAGAACACGTTTCCCTTATCCAGTGGTTCGGCGTATCACTGATCTTGCTGACGGTGATCTTTATGAACAGCCGGAAGAAGAATTTGTGATCAAAACAGCAATTTTATCTGAAGCTTTGCATTCGTGGCTTCTTTGCGATTAAATACAGGTCATGTAGAAAAAACCAATGCCCGTGATCGCATTTACGTACCACTCAGTCAATCATTCCATAGCTTTACGCAAAGGTAACAAAGCCTAAATCCGTTTTTTGTACTTTTCGGTCAACCCAAAATCATCACCATGAAGTACGCTATCATCCTAATCCTTACCCTGCTTGTTTCTCCCGCAAATTTTGCATGTTACAATGAGTTCTACAGTTTAGATGCCAAAGGTCAGTTCCACCGGATTGATATCGGTGTAATCCGATTTGAGCAAAATTTCGACCTGGAAAGAGTAGAACGGCAATTACGCAAAATCGGGAAAAAGTTACAGTCCAAAGCCGATTACAAACTCTTATCAGACTACGCACTTTTCCTGGTGAAAGGCAGAAAGGTACAAGAAGCGCTGGTCATTTTCGAAGCGCTTGCCGAAGCCTATCCGGACGAATACAGCATTGCTGCCAATCTTGGAACAACCTATGAATTGAGCGGGAACAATGAAAAAGCACTGGAGTACATCCAAAAAGGACTGAAACTGAACCCGGATTCTCACGGTGGAAGCGAATGGATTCACGTGCAATTGCTGCGGGCAAAAATAGCACTGGAAAAAGACCCGGCTTATCTCTACACACATACGATTTTGAACCTTAACAAAAAACAGGAAGAATCGGAAACTGTGCGAAAACAACTTTACACTCAGTTGAGAGAACGTTTTCCATTCTGCAAAGGTCCGGATCCGGTGATGGCAGATTTGTTTACCGACCTCGGTGACTGCTACCTCCACTCCCTCTCATTCGAACATGCCAAAGGATTGTACCAGATTGCAAAAATCTATTACCAGTCTTCCCGGTATGAATTGGATGAAAAAATCGAAAACGTACGCAAGCTCCGGGAGAAATATGCCAATCGTTATCCCGATGAACGTTTGCGCGAACAGGCCGAAGGAATGGTCGAGAAAATCAGCGGTGTTCCCTATACTTCCTATCTTGAAAATCCGAATGCTTCCGGCTACGAAATCAATTGGGAAGGCATTCTCACCGACCCGGATCAACTGCTCCGGTTCACAGGTTTGAAACGGGTGGAAGAGGTAAAGTATAAACCAACTGCCAAAACTCCGGAAAAAACGGTTGAAAAACCAAAACACGCTGTAAAAGAAAGTACTTCAAATAATTTCGTTCTTTGGATCGGCTTGTTGGCGATTCTCCTAACCGGTTCATTATTTACGTATTTCAAAGTAAAAAAAAGATGAGGATTTTTGTTAGGTTTGTAGCTCATGAACTAACAAATGAATTCGAAAATCAACTCACCTTTTCCGGCTGAAATTCCGAAAGGATTAACGGCCGTAAACAAAAACTATTACTTCAAAGCAGTACTGGCCGTGCTGGCTATTATTTTGTTTTTCGCGTTGTTTCTATCGCTGGTGGCACTCACTTCCTACCTCGTATTCCTCGCGATTTCCTACCCGATTCCCGTGGTCAACAAATTTACGGTGATCGTGAAACTGGGAGCAATTGCAGGAGCGGGAATGTTACTGGTTTTCACCTTGAAATTCCTGGTTAAAATCCGGAATCACCACCCTGAAAACCGTATTGAAATTGACTCGGTAGACGAACCGGAACTCTGGAACTATGTCCTGGAGATTTGCAAGCATACCGGAGCACCAAAGCCAAAATACATTTACCTCGACCCGGATGTGAACGCCTATGTACGTTACACTAACAGCTGGCTGAGCCTGATCATGCCGGTAAAAAAGGAATTGACGATCGGGCTTCCCCTGACGCAGTGTTTGGAATTGGGAGAATTTAAAGCCGTCTTGAGCCACGAATTCGGGCACTTTGCCCAAAAGAGCATGCGGATCGGAAGTTACGTGAACACGGCGAATACGATTATCCACAACCTGATCTATACCCGCGACAGCTGGGACAATGCCCTGGAACGCTGGAAAAAATCGGATATCCGTGTAGCATTTCCTGCCTGGATCATTTCTCCGGTGATCTGGGGAATTCGTCAGTTGCTGAAACTGTTCTATTTAGCACTGAACATCCTGCAGTCATCTCTTTCACGCGAAATGGAGTTCAATGCAGATAAATTTGCAGCGATGAGTGCGGGAAGTGAAGCCATCGTTTCGTCGCTCTGGAAGCTCAATCCGGCGGCCGATCAGTTGAACAATGTCATGGGGCATTTATTCAATGCATCCAAACTGCAAAAATATACTCCAAACCTGTTCTACCATTTTCAAGTGGCCCTGGATGCTGAAAAACCGCAACTGGAGAAAGCACTTGGCGAATTGCAAACAGATTCGACCGGACACCGCATTTACTTCACTACTTCGGAAATTTCCAAAGCGCACATGTATGACAGTCACCCGCCAAATGACGAGCGCGAGAAAAGTGTAAAGACCCCGTTCGTGGCTTGCGAAGCAGATACGAGATCGCCGGAATTACTCTTCGGAAAATTGACGAAATGGCAGGAAAGACTGACTAAACTCGTTTACCTCAACTACTGGAACTGCAAAGTAAAAGAGGTTTCTGACGTTGCAGAAATTGAGCAGATTATCCAGACCGAAAATGCTGAAAAGGTTGTTTTGAAAGACTTTCACAATACCTTCGATAACCGCTACGTGATGCTTCCGAAAGCAGATCATATCCGGAGCAAATCGGCAGATCATATCAATACAAGTCCCCGTCAGTGGGAAAACATCAAAGACGATCTCAACAACCTGATGGAACCTGTACGGGAAATTGAAAAACTGCTGGAACACGCCGTTCTGATTCACAACGGAACCGCCAAACAAGCTTCCTTTACCTTTCAGGATAAGCAATATGACAAACAGAATGTTTCTGCCGGTTACGAACTACTGTTTAAACGACGAAACGAACTCTTTGATACCGGTTTCACGAAATGGGATGAGAACCTGTTTGTACACCTGGGAGCTGCAGCACGCTCGAAAGACGAACTGGAAGTGTTCCTGAGAAGAATCAATCAGCACCACCGGATCCTGAAAATTTGCAAAAAACTGGATTTCGCTAAAAATGATGTGCTATCTCACCTGGAATTCCTGCAGAAAAAAGAAGAGGTTTCCACAGCAGACCTGAACGAATTTCAGCGCGTGATCAATGAACACGTGGAAGAATTAAATCGTTTGCAGCTGGAATTCCATCAAGAACCATTCGAATCACTCAGTAATATTGAAACGAGCATCGAATTCTTTAAAGTATTGAACAACGGAAGGGATTTCAAGCGGATGAAGGGAGAAATGTTCGAAAGCGGCGATTTTGACCAGCTGATGAACCAGATTCACGGAGCAGTATACCAGGCACAGCGACTGGAGCAGAAAAATCTGAGTGCGCTTTTGATCTATTCGAAAGTGGCGCAATAACCGGAGTCTTTCGTTATTTGACTAACTTTGCACCATGCGATTCGATATTTTGACCATTCTTCCGGAATTACTGGAAGGACCTTTCAATGTTTCCATCATGAAACGCGCCCAGGAACGGGGCCTGCTGGAAGTCCATGTACACAATATCCGTGATTATTCGACGTCACGTAACAAGAATGTGGATGATTACCAATATGGCGGTGGGGCTGGAATGGTGATGTCGATTGAACCGATCTCCATCCTGATTGAAAAACTGAAAGCAGAACGCAACTACGACGAGATCATCTACATGACTCCCGACGGGGAGCTGCTGGAACAACGCCACAGCAACGCATGGAGCTTGAAAGAAAATATCATGATCCTTTGCGGGCACTACAAGGGGGTCGACGAACGCATCAGAGAACATTATATCACAAAAGAGATTTCAATCGGGTCATACGTTTTGACCGGAGGCGAACTTGCTGCCGCAGTGGTTGTAGACAGCATCGGGAGATTGATTCCGGGTGTGATGAACGACGAAACCTCGGCATTGACCGATAGTTTCCAGGATGATCTGCTTTCTCCACCGGTTTACACGCGTCCGCCGGAATTTAACGGATGGAAAGTCCCCGAAATCTTATTATCCGGAGACTTTGCCAAAATAGAGCAATGGAGAGAACAGCAGGCAGTTGACCGGACGAAGGCCCGAAGACCTGATCTGTACAGGAAATTTACCGGAGAAGAGTAACTAACGCTGTCAGAAAAAGGGATCTTCCCTGTATGCAGATCTTACGCCCGGCTGTTTCCTTCTGAAAGCGCACTGCCTTTTTTCGAAGAGTTTTTGATCGTATCCTGGATTTTTTCCAGATTCATTTTCAACCGGTTGTCGTGTTTCTTCTTGTTCACAAAGAACGGTACGTATGTTTTCACGAAATCATAGGTCAATACTCCCAGCATCGCGATGGAAATGGCATAGAACACCTGGAATTCCACGTAATGGATAATCAACCCGGAAAGCACTCCCCCGCCCACATATGAAAGCATAATGGCAAACAATACTTTTGTTTTTTCCACGACCTGTCTGTTCTGACGGAACTTTTTCTTAGTCAGCATCGAAACGTGAATGGCCAAATCGGTTGTTAATCCCGTTAAATGCGTTGTTTTAATCTGGAAGTTTGAAATACTTGCCGTCAGTCCATTCTGAAGTCCCATAGAAAACAGTAGTACTGCGACCAGTATCTCCGTTTGGGTAAGTGTTTCCGCATAAAAGAATTGTCCGTAAATACCGACAAAAATGAAACACAAAATTTCCAGGATCATCGGGATACTGTGTGAAACAAAGGTGTTCTTTTTCGTACTGTTGATAATGAGGTTATTCGACAGGAAACTTCCTGCAAAGAACAGGAGAATCCAAAAGAAGACAACCAATACCTGGAACCATTTTCCGTCAGAAATTTCCTGCGCAAGAATGGCATAATGCCCGGTCAGGTTCGAAGTGAACGAATAAAATAAGACCAGTGAAGCAACGTTTACCATCCCGGCAACCAATGCTGTGAAGATCCCTAACCGGAGGTTATCCTGAAATGATCTGCTATTACTAAATCTGCGTAACATCTTATTTAATTTTTTTGAGTGTAATTTTTACTATTCCCCGTGCATGAACATCTGTATCAAAATGCAAGACCAATTCGTCTTTTTTCAGTGAAGAAACCGAGTATGCTTCGTGTGTTCCGTCCTTGTTAATCAAAGTCAGGATGCGGCCCCGATCCTTCAGTCGCCATTTTGCCTGGTGTTCGCTTCCCGAACGTTCGTGGAGCTTAATCGAATAATCTTTGCGGAAAGTCCAGTTTTCAAATTTGTGGATCACCAGGTGGTTGGCGATATCCACCCGCTCCTCGGAATTGATTTCCTGTTTGACTTTCTGTCCCTGATCATTCCGGTCGTACACCCAGGAAACTTCCTTCCATTCTCCCAGGATGGCTCTTTCGGGATAATAGGCATGGCTAAACACATAATATCCGAATGAACTCAGGGTGATGAGTGCAATGACTGATGATATGATCATTTTCCGTTTCATACGACTGCTGTTATATATGTTTGGTTCGACTTACTGGAATACTGGTTGTTATCCCACGCGATTAGCTGTTTTGTGACTTTCGATTTTTGCAGAAAGGGCAAAATATCCATGCTTTTTTTGTGCGACCAGTCAAACTCCAGTTCATACGGAATGATGATCCGGTCTACCTGGTTTACTTCCGTAAACTGATCAAATGAGCTTTGAGTGAATCCGCTGAAAAATGCAATCCGAATGGATTTCACTTTGGTTCCCAATTCCTTTTCCAGATCCATCAGCTGTTTCAGGAATTCCTTTCCGGCCATTTCAATTTTCAAATCGCTCTCATCGAAAAAAAGCAGATCGGGAATCGAATTGGACAAGTAAATTCCATGAACCAAAAGCACGTTCAGCGCATCTTCATTCTGAAACTGAAGTAATGCTCTCAAAGGCTCCAGAGAAGATACTTTAAAATCGGTCGGTATTAGAATCGTTGCTCCCATCTCTCATAATTTTCAGTAAAATTAGATCGCGGGCATAAGGACGGTATAAGAGTCGGATTAGAGTCGGATTAGAATTTTAGTTTTAACTTTTTTTCAGGATTTATAGGGCAAAAGCAAGCTCACCAGCGTACCCGTATTCTCTTCGGAATGTACAATGATTTTGCCCTTGTGTTGGCGCATGATATTCCGCGTCAATGGCAGCCCGATTCCATAACCTTCGAAGGAGTTGGTATTCGACGCACGGAAAAAAGGGTCGTAGATATGATTCAGGTCTTTGGGCGGAATCCCGATTCCGAGATCCTTTACGTGGATCGACAAATATGCTGCCGTGTGGCTCAGGTAAATCCGCACCTCTTTGTTTTCGGAATACTTCGAGGCATTCAGCAATACGTTCGACAAAGCAAGTTGCAACAACTGCGAATTTCCGTTGATTTCCAGTAAGTCGAGATTTTCAGGAAGGGTTTCGAAATCAAAGCGGATTTTGTTCCCGGGAATGATTTTGTTGACCGTTTCCATCGTTTCAAAGATCAATTCGTCTACACGCAATTTTTCGATGGTCATTTTCTTCCCGTCAAAGCCGGTTTGTGCCAGGAATAACAACGCTTTGGTTTTTTTATTCAGCTTTTCGGCCTGTTCCAAAATACTGCTCAATGCCGTTTGGTATTCCTCCATGCTCCGCTCTTTACTCAGCATCAAATCTGCCTGCCCGATAATACTCGTAAGCGGTGTATTCAGTTCATGAGAAGCGTTGCTAATGAAGTTATTCTGTGTTTCGAAACTGGTTTCCAGTCGGTCGAGCATGTTGTTCATGGTATCGATCAACTCACCCAATTCGTCACCATCCTGCTTATTTTCTATCCGGAAATGCAGGTTTTCCGTCCCGATATTGTGCACGTTCGAACTCAGATCACTGATCGGCTTAATCAGTCGTTTCGACAACCACAGTGAAACTACAAAGATGAAACCTACCGCCGCAATAAACATAAAAACCAGCAATCCGCCCAGGTAATGCTTGTAGCGCGTGTAATACATATTCTTGGCTGAAGTATAAACCACATAACTGGTTCCGTCTTTGGCCTGATAGAGAATTCCGTACTTCAGAATATTGTTTTTCCGTTCCTGCGCATGTTTGTTTCGGACAACTTTTTCGATGAAGTCATTTTCGTGAGGACTGCGTCTACCGGCATCAACGGCCCGCATATTTTTAGCCAGTTCCACCACCACGCTCTTCTCTTCCGGAAGTTTTTCGAGGTATTCCTGTTTGAAATCACGTACAAACTCTTTGTCGCCACGATGATCCAGCTCAATTCGGATGGTTGTATTACTGCGGGTTTTCAAGCGATCGTAAAAATCGTTGAATACATAATTGGAAGATAAAATATACACGAACACACTGAACACCAGCACCAAAAAAGCAAACGTGGTACTCAGTAACCAGATGATCCGCGTCCGGATTTTCATTCCTCTTCCCGGATTACATATCCCATTCCGATCACGGTATGAATCAGCTTGGAACCGCCAAATTGTGCGAGTTTCTTCCGCAGGTAGTTCACATATACGTCTACCACATTCGTTCCCGATTCAAAATCAATTCCCCAAACCTCTTCCAAAATATCGAGTCGCGAAAGTACTTTCCGGGGATTCATTACGAACAACAGGAGCAAGCGGTATTCCGTAGAGGTCAAACTAATCGGCTTCCCGCCCCGTTGCACCGTTTTCTGATTATCATCAATCACCAAATCTTCAAACTGAAAAATCGAACTCGGTGCAGGATGCAGGTTTTCCATTCTGCGCAACAGTGATTTCACCCGCGCATTCAGTTCGATAAACTTGAATGGTTTGGGCAGGTAATCGTCGGCGCCGGAATCCAGTCCCAAAGCCACATTTTCTGCCGTTCCCAGCGCCGTCAGCATCAAAATGGGAACCTGGCTGTTTTCCCTGATTTTGGAGCAAACCTGCAATCCGTTCATTCCCGGTAGCATGATGTCCAGGATCACCAAATCCGGACTCCAGAAATAAAACTCGTCCAGACCTCTGAGTCCGTCATTGGAAACGCGTGTCTCGAAGTTTTCTTCCGTTAATCCTTTTTGAACCAGTGAGCTAATTTGCGGATCGTCCTCTATAATCAGTATTTTTTTCACAGAAATTTCATTGAGTGATAAAATTAGTAAAAAAAAGAGAAGTGATTTTCAGGAGACTGAAATAGCGTAATCAATTAAAAATCAGACCCGTCCCAATATTGGGAAATTGGTTTTTTGGGAATTCGGAATTTTCCAAAATTATTTCAAAAAGGGCTTGTTTCAAATGATCTTTTCCCTTAACTTAAATAGAGTTTCATATTTATCTTTCTAAAAATCAACAGGCTATGGGATCAACAAAACACTTTCATTACTCAGAAGAAACTACCGCTATTTCGCTCTTCGGAAGAGCTTTTGCACATCCGTGCCGCATAAAAATGGTAGAACTCCTCATCGAAGCAAAAACACTCAATAACCAGGAATTCTCTCATTATTTTGGAATGACCAGATCTACCATTCACGATCACTTGGTCAAACTCTGGCAGGCCGGTGTTATTGAAATAGAATCATGTGAAGCCGGAACGCTTGTTTCGCTCAACATGGAACAACTCGACTTTATCCGGCAGTTAATTTCTCTTTTCAGCTTTCAAACAAAAGATGCTTACCATCTCGGGGTATTGGATTAAATTTGCTGAAAATTCTCACATGTTACCAGATTCAAAAGTCATAGAAGCCCTGAGAGAAGGAAAAACCATTTTGTATCCTTCTGATACCATTTGGGGACTCGGCTGCGACGCAACAAACGAAGAAGCGTGCAGACGTATCCTGGAAATCAAGCAGCGACCTGCAAACAAAAGTTTTATACTCCTGGCCGATAGCTTCCAGATGATCGAAAAGTACATTCCGGAATTTCCGGCTATTTGTTACGACCTGGTGGATCTGGCTGAAAAACCACTGACAATTATTTATCCCGGAGCGCAGGGATTAGCTCCAAGCGTACTGGCAGAAGATGGTTCTGTAGGAATTCGTCTGACGAAAGATCCTACCTGCCTGGCATTGATCCGGAGCATGCGTAAACCGTTGGTTTCAACTTCTGCCAATTTATCCGGACACCCCTTCCCCACAAACTACCAGGGAATTGATCCTCAAATTAAAAACCAGGTAGATGCCATTGTGGAAACACGGCTTACGGAAGAACTGACAACACCTTCACAGATCATCAAAATCGGGTTGGATAGTTCCGTGAAAGTAATCCGTAGCTGATTTTTTCGAAATTCAGTAACTTTGTCCCCGCATGCACACAGAAAATTTCGCTCACAAATTAAAACATCCTGTATTCAAGGTTGTTTCTCAGATCATTTCGGAAAAAGGCCTTGAAGCATATGTCATTGGCGGATTCGTACGGGATTTACTGCTGGAACGGCCTTCCAAAGACATCGATATCGTGGTGGTTGGAAACGGGATGGAACTGGCGCAGGCTGCCGGGGAAAAACTGCGTGTGAAGAAGGTCAACCTGTTCAAAAACTTCGGAACAGCTCAATTCAACTACAAAGACCTGGATGTCGAATTTGTAGGAGCCCGCAGGGAATCCTATCAAAGGGATTCCAGAAAACCCATCGTGGAAGACGGAACACTGAGTGACGATCAGAAAAGACGTGATTTTACCATCAATGCGCTGGCTTTGGATTTACGTGACGAAACATTCGGAAACCTGATCGATCCCTTCAACGGACTCACAGACCTTGAAAAAGGAATCCTGCGCACGCCCTTAGATCCTAATACAACCTATTCGGATGATCCGCTCCGTATGATGCGTGCCGTACGTTTTGCGACACAGCTCGACTTTCAGATTGAGCTTGCCAGCCTTCAGGCTATTTTGGATAATTCTACACGCCTGGAAATCATTTCCCAGGAACGCATCCTGGATGAATTGAACAAAATCATCCTGGCAAAAAAGCCTTCCCGCGGATTTGAACTGTTGAATACAACGAAATTACTGCATCAGTTTTTCCCGGAAATGATTGCCCTGCACGGCGTTGAAACCCGGGATGGAAAAAGTCATAAAGATAATTTCTACCACACACTGGAAGTACTGGACAATGTAGCACTTCACTCAGATAATCTGTGGCTGCGCTGGGCGGCTATCCTGCACGATATTGCCAAACCTCCCACAAAACGTTTCGATCAGCAGGTCGGCTGGACATTTCACGGACACGAAGAACTTGGAGCCCGGATGGTTCCGAAAATTTTTGCCCGCATGCGCTTACCGCTCGATCATAAAATGAAATACGTTCAAAAGCTCGTTCGCCTGCATTTGAGACCGATTTCACTGGTCAAAAGCAATGTAACGGATTCAGCCGTGAGACGCCTGCTTTTTGAAGCCGGTGACGATATCGACGACCTGATGACCTTGTGCAATGCAGATATTACATCGAAAAACGAATTCAAGGTCAAGAAATACAAGAAGAATTTCGAACTGGTAGTGGAGAAATTAAAAGCTGTGGAAGAGAAAGACCACGTGCGTAATTTCCAGCCTCCGGTTTCAGGCGATCTGATCATGGAAACCTTCAATCTGAAGCCCTGTGGAGAAATCGGTATCATCAAGTCACGCATCAAAGAAGCCATCCTGGAAGGTGAAATTCCGAATGATTTCGAAACGGCAAAGAAATTGATGTTGCAAATCGGAGAGGAACTTGGATTAAAAGTCAACATTGAAAATTGAGAATTGAAAAGCTGCTTCGACTTAGCTTCGAAAGCTCAATCCAATCACTCAGCCCGCTTTTCAAAAGCCAGGGCATCATTTTTGATTTTTGCCTTTTAACTTTTTGATTTTTGAATTCTACCTTTTCAATTTGAAGTATCTTTGTAAAAAAAAATAAATGGGTACGCTTAAATTTCGCGTGTTACTGGATTCCGAAAAAGATCAGGAGATCTTTCGCGACATCCGTATAAATGAGGAAGACAATTTTGAAACTTTATATAGAACCGTTTTAAACTCCTTCAATTTCGAGGGAAAAGAAATGGGTTCGTTTTTCATGTCGAATGACGAATGGGACAAAGGGCACGAGATCAGCTTAATGGACATGAGTTATTCGGATGAAGACCAGGAATTAACTAGCGTGATGTCTGATGCGAAACTGGCAGATTTCATGGAAGTTCCGGATCAGAAAATCATTTTGGTTTACGATTTCCTGCGCATGTGGATTTTCCTGATCGAATTGCAGGATCGCACGGAAGAAACGATCGACAAACCGCACATTGACCTGGCTGTGGGAACTGCTCCACCGGAAGATTCAAAAATGATCCAGGAGGATGCATTCTACGGCGAGGAAGAAGAAGATGAATTCGGCGATTTCGATGAAGACTTCGGAGACGGTTATGACGACGAAGATTTCGGAAGCGGCTACGAGGAATACGAATATTAAACAGACTTTTAAGACTACAAGAGTCAAGAGCCGGGACGGTTTTGATTCTTGACTCTCTTAGTCCTGACTCTAAAAAACATGAACAACGAAAAAAAATACGGCGATCCGATCGGATTTGCCATCCAGGAATACGCTAAAAAGCGAAAGCCGGAAGACATTATTGTTTCTTCAGATATTTGTGAAGACGATATTATTCCGCTGGAAGTGCTTTTCAGAAAGTACGACGAAATGCCTCCAATCGAGCAGAAAGCCTTGTCTTTGGCAAAAGGCCGTGTGCTGGATGTCGGTGCAGGAGCTGGAATCCACGCTTCTTACCTGCAGGATCAGGGCTTGAAAGTAGATTGTATCGACATTTCGGAAGGAGCCGTAGATTTCCTGAAGAAAAACGGATTGCAGGCTGAACGAAAAAATTTCTTCTCCCTAACGGATAAAAAATACGACACCATCCTGATGCTCATGAACGGAATCGGCATTGCAGGAAAACTATCCAACCTGGAAAGAACCCTTGCTCATGCCAAAACATTGTTGAACCCGGGAGGGAAAATCCTGTGTGATTCATCCGACATCCGTTATTTGTACGAAGACGAAGATGGCGCGCTTTGGGTGGATTTGAACACGGAATACTACGGGAATTTCCGTTTCCAGATGAAATACAAAAAGGAAAAAGGCCCTTGGTTCGACTGGCTTTATGTGGATTTCGACAACTTGTTTCAAGCGGCGAAAAAAGTTGGGTTGAAAGCAATCCGTGTGATGGAAGAAGACGATCATTTCCTGGCTGAATTAACCCTCGACAAGTAATGATGAAGTTCCTTTCGGTTGTTTTTCTATTCCTGTCCGGTCTCGTATTCGGACAAGACAACTCGCTGTTGTACCAAATCAAAGGAAAGGATAAAAAAACGTCATACCTCTTCGGAACCATCCACATGATTCCGGATTCGCTCTATTATTTCCCGCCTAAATTGGATAAACTCATTTCAAAATCAGATGAAGTGATTCTTGAAATCTCCAATTTGTCGGGAGACCAGGCCGGATTGATGGAATTGATGACCCTGAAATCGGGCTCCTGCTTCGATATTTTCACCGCAGAGCAAAAAGATTCCGTACTCCAGTGGGGAGCAAATTTGTTGGGTATCAAACCCGACCAGTTTGAAAAAGCCTTTGAAAAAAGGAAACCGTTTACATTGCTTCAAATCAGTTTCCAGAAAATGATCTCAGGGAAGGTCCATCTGATCGACATGGAAATTGAAGGGAAAGCCAAACACGGTAAAATTCCCGTTACAGGACTTGAAACCGCCGCATACCAATTATCCATTTTCGATAAAATCCCGCCACAGGAAATGGCCGGAATGATCCTGGAAATGGTACGAAACCCGGAAGAAGGTGAAACGACATTCCGGAAAATGGTTCAATATTACCACAAACAAGACCTCGAAAGCCTCTCAGAAATCATCCTGAAAAGCGATGACATGGGAAGTGCTACGGAGGAACTGCTCACCAAACGAAACCAAAACTGGGTTCCGAAAATGGAAGAACTGATGAAGACCAAAACGTGTTTCTTCGCGGTTGGTGCCGGACATTTAAGCGGACCAAACGGAGTCATTCAACTGCTTCGTCAACAAGGATATGAAGTAACACCTGTTCGATACTGATACACATGCGCTATTTTACACTCTTATTATTAGCAACTGCTCTGCTGGCTGCGTCCTGCACCACCTATTCCGAAGAAGAAAAGCAAAGCTTCAACACAACTGCGGAAAGCTACGCCAAAAAACACCATTGGAACTACGAGGTACTCGATGGAGGTTTGGTTGTCGAAGTACTGGAAAAAGGCTCCGGAACAGAAAAAATCCAGGCAGGAAGTTTCGTAACACTTTCCTATAAAGGCAAATTAACCAATGGAAACATCTTCGACCAGACAGAACCCGGAAAACCATTCGAAGCAAACCTGAAAGGGCTGATCGGCGGGTTTCAACTGGGATTACTGAATCACGTTGCAGGAACGAAAATCCGCATGGTTGTTCCTCCGCAATTGGGCTACGGAGACGACAGCCTGGATAAAATTCCGGCTAATTCGACGCTTGTTTTTGAGATTTCGATCGAAAAGGTGATTTAAACCGGTAAAACTCATACCGGAAATTCAAGCCACTGTTACTGTATAGAGAATAATTCGTTTTACCTTTCGTAAACCATATCGTCAGCCCCGTATTCAATTCACAGCCAATCCGCATGCGTTTCAAAACGGCATTCTTGCGCGATAACGGAATGCTGATCTCCAGTGGAATCCGGATAATGAGTCCTCTGGTTGTTTTTGCTTTATGTTCAGCAGTTTGTGCGCCTGCCAGATCTGCCGGAGCCTGGTAATTATACGTTGCCGGATCTGCTCCCTCAATCAGGTAGCGGTCATTGGAATACGACATGACATTTGCTGTAGCATACGCAAAAAACACATCCAATCCTGTTTCAAATTGCAGGATTCCTTCCGGGTTCGTGGCAAAATGCTGTCCGATACCAATCATCTGGGATTTGATCCGGTACGATTTCTGAAGATCTTGTCTCCGGTTTCCAATTACCGGATAAGCATTTCCCGATTGATTGGAGTACAAGGTGTCAATGACCTGCCGGTTTTCACGAAACCAATACTTGTTCGCAATACTTTCCGGCCCCAAACCAACATGGATGGTGGTCGTGAAACGGTATTTTTTTTCAACCGCCTTGTGTTGATGATTGACAAACGAAAAAGACAGCATCCAATAATCGTTTTCTATTGCTTTTTTGAAATAATCCATACCGTTCGGATTCACCTGGAATGATTCCGGGACGGCAAGATCAGGAGTCATGCGCTGCCATTCGGAATCTGTAAATGATAACCTTGCATCAGCAATCATTCCAAATGTTCCCTTGAGAATAAATGCCGGTGCAGCTGGCGCTTTTTCCTCCTGTTCCTGCGCAAAAGCACACACAGAAATCAACGAGGCCAAAAAGAAGATTTGAAATTTCATATACATTACAGTGATTTAAACAGCTATCTTGATTAATGGCAAAATTAAGGACTATTTTACTTATCCGGGGACTACTTAAGAAACAAAAAAACCGCAGCATCACCTGCTGCGGCCCGTGTTAACTAAAAGAATCACTTATTTCTAACTAGAACGCAAACCGGAAATTCATCCCCCCGCTCAAGTTGAAATTGGTGGTAATCAATGACTCGGTGAATTGAGTTGCCATTCCCGGGTTCAATTCCATCCCGATACGCATTCTGCTTGCAATCGGGCTTTTCTTCGACAATTTAAAACTGAAATCCAGCGGAACCCGCACGAGCATCCCTGCCAAAAACTTGCTGGAATACGACTCACGAATCGGATTATCCGTAACCGGTTGCTGATACAGATACTGGTCCGGTGCATTTTCAACCGTATAAAAATCGGAATAAGACACGTCTACCTGGCTCACAATACTCATGTAACAGAGAAAATCCACACCGGTTTCAAATTGAAAAATGCGATTCGGATTCGTAGCGAAATGCTGCCCTACTCCTACCAAAATACTTTGGGCACGATACATTTTAACCACATCTTTGCGGCGAACACCAGTGACATAGTAATCCATTCCCGTCTGACTGGAGTGCAGTGTATCGATGATTTGCCGTTCTTCTGAGGCCCAGCGCTTGGTTGAACTCAAATGCGGTCCATATCCGAGGTGAAACGTCGTGGTGGTGCGGTATTTCTTACCGGCCTGTTTGTGTCTGTTATTAATCAGGGAAAACGACAGCATGTAATACGAATCATTCGTAAAAGAATGGATATTACCATGATAATCTTTCGGCGAAATTGGTTTCAGTGAATCGGGAATTTGAAAGCCCGGAGTCATTTTTTCCCATTGAGCGGTGGTAAAATCAAACTCACTGCGGTTATTCATTCCGTGCGTGAACTTAATAATGAATCCCGGATCTTTCTGCTTCACAGAATCCCGCTGTTGTGCAAAACCAACTCCGGATAGTAGTACAAACAAATACTTGATATAGGTTCTCATAATGTTATTTTTTAGGTTTACTTAACTGGTTTAAAGTCTATTTATTGTTTTGATCAATAAAATCAGGAGCCATTTCAACCCGGAAAACGGTTCGAACGATCAGAACTGAAAACGGAAATTAATTCCTCCGCTCACATTTAAAGCCGCTGTCATCAACCGGTCATTGAAACTCACCACCACCCCGGGATTAACCTCTGCTCCTATCCGCATCCGGCTCCAAACCGGATCTTTTTGACACAACCTGAAGCTCAAATCCAGCGGAACCCGGATTATCATCCCGGAGGCCAGTTTACTTCTGTATTTACCGGAAGAGGGATTTGTAACCGGTTGTTGCCCGTTATGCACGTAGCCTTCCGGGGCGTTGGTAAGCACGTATTTGTCTGAATACCTCACTCCGATCTCACTCAAAAAACGCATCACATACAGCATATCCACACCGGTTTCAAACTGAACAATACGCCCCAGATCCGTCGAAAAATGCTCCCCGATTCCTAAAAAAACACTTTGAGAACGGTACGATTGAACCAGCTCCTGCCTTCTGTTCCTCCATACTTCAAACGAGTTTCCGTTCTGACTGGAAGTCAGCGTGTCGATGATCTGTGCATCATCCCGAACCCAGCGTTTACTTTCCCGAAACTGAGGACCATATCCCAAATGAACGGTTGTCATGGAACGATACTTCTTTCCAACCTGTTTTTCCGGGTTATTGATAAACGAAAAAGACAACAAGTAATAGAAATCATTCACAAAAGCGGCAACCCGATCCTTTTCCCGCGGATGACTCGCAAAATGAGTTTCGCTGAATGAATCGGGAACGGAAAAACCGGGAGTAATCCGGTTCCAATCGGAATGAAAGCGATTCGCCCCGGTGATGTTATTGACACCGTTAGAAAACTTCACGATAAAAAACGGAATTTTCGGTCTGACAGAATCTTTCTGCTGTGCAAAAGCCGGGCAGGATAGCAGGATCAATAAATAATGGATACAGGTTTTCATAACATGAGGTTTAATGCCTACATAACAAGAAAGCACCCTTTTTATTGTTTATCCTCACATTATCAACACGTTAAAAACAGCACATTTCCCATTCCATGCAGTCATTCCGATGAAACTGAAAGACTTAAAATGCGCACTTAAGAACTCATTTTCACTGATTTAAGAACGCTTCTTAAAATATCTCAAAATCCCCGGATTAAAATCTACTAAAACGTTGCTAAAACAAAAAGAAACCGCTATTTTTGAAGCGCATTTTAAAAACGAAATCTAAATTCTCAAACATGAGCGTTCTAGTTAATAAAAACTCAAAAGTAATTGTACAAGGATTCACAGGAAGTGAAGGTACTTTCCATGCTAGTCAGATGATCGAATATGGAACAAACGTTGTTGGTGGTGTAACTCCGGGAAAAGGTGGTTCTACTCACTTAGATCGTCCTGTTTTCAACACAGTTGCTGATGCGGTAACTAAGACCGGTGCTGATGTTTCGATTATTTTCGTTCCGCCGGCATTTGCTGCAGATGCAATCATGGAAGCTGCAAACGCAGGAATTAAAGTGATCGTTTGTATTACGGAAGGTATTCCGGTAAACGACATGGTGAAAGCGAAAGAATACATCAAAGGATTCAACACGCGTTTGATCGGTCCTAACTGTCCGGGAGTAATCACAGCAGGTGAAGCAAAAGTTGGTATCATGCCAGGTTTCGTTTTCAAAAAAGGTAAAATTGGTATCGTTTCCAAATCAGGGACGTTGACATATGAAGCAGCTGACCAGGTTGCAAAAGCAGGATTAGGAATTACAACAGCTATCGGAATCGGTGGTGACCCGATCATCGGAACAACTACGCGCGAAGCGGTTGAATTGTTGATGAACGATCCTGAAACAGAAGGAATCATCATGATCGGTGAGATCGGTGGTAGCCTGGAGGCAATTGCTGCTCGCTGGATCAAAGAAAACGGTACCAAACCAGTTGTCGGATTTATCGCAGGAGAAACTGCACCGAAAGGACGTACAATGGGTCACGCAGGTGCAATTGTAGGTGGTGATGACGATACGGCAGAAGCTAAAAAACGTATCATGCGCGAGTGCGGAATCCACGTAGTTGATTCTCCGGCTCAAATCGGTGCGAAAATGGCAGAAATTTTAGGAGTTACAGCGTAATCGCTTAATTAATACTACAAGATCCCGTCATGGCTTAGCTGTGACGGGATTTTTTTTGACCGGAAATTTCGAATCCATTTCCGGGGATTGATTACCTTCCATTCATCATTCGTACGACAGACAAAACCGACATGGGCAAACAACACGATTTAAAACAATACGAGTCACAAGACCCCGGACTGGGAACCATTTACCAAAAATCCGTCAAGCGGATTCTGAACGAAGACGGGTCTTACAATATCAAACGTATCGGAAGCATCCGGATGCTGAAGGATTTCTATAAATACCTGGTCGACCTCAATGCCTGGTGGTTCGGGGTTTTCCTCGTGGGAAGTTTCCTCGTCTCCAATCTCTTTTTTGCAGGAATTTACTGCTGGATCGGGACGGAACATCTGAACGGAATAGATCCGCAGCAAAATTCATTTATCGCAGCGTACTATTTCAGTGCACAAACATTCACCACGGTCGGTTACGGAGCCATTGCACCAAAAGGAAACCTCACCTCGTTTGTGGCTGCAATGGAAGCTTTTGTAGGATTGATCGCCTTTGCCATTGCAACCGGTTTGATCTACGGAAGATTCTCGCGGCCTTCTACCAAAATTGCGTTCTCGCACAATGTCATCATTACCCCGCACAAAGATAAAATGGCTTTGATGTTTAAAATTGTCAACCAGCGTAATAGCGTGCTTCTGAACACCAAGATTCATGTCATGCTTTCACTGGTAAACGAAGATTCGTCAACCAACATGGTCACCCGGAAATACTACAATATTCCGCTTGAAGTGGATTTTGTGCGCTATTTTCCACTCACCTGGACACTGGTACATGTCATCGAAGAGGATTCTCCGCTTTATGATCTGAACCTTTCTGAAATCAAGGCCAAACTCGCAGAATTGCTCATTATCATTGAAGCATTCGATGAAACCTATTCTCAAACCGTTGTTCGGAAACATTCCTATGCCGAACATCAATGGGCAAGCGGTGTGAAATTCAAAAAGAACTTCAGCGCAGATGAAACCGGAACCATTGTTCTGAATATTCATGAAATCAGTGATCTCGAACCTTTATCTTAATTGTTGGAGGCAAGACTTTCGGAGACAAGATAGAAGAGACCAGACTTTCGGAGGTAAGACGAATGAATCATTCTTGAAGTCTTGACTCTTGGCTCTTGATTTCAAACCATTGACTCACTTTAACTTTTTAATTCAAGTTTCGGCATTCGGAATTTATAATTAGTAATTACCTTTGAGGTATGGCACAAAACAGTTCTACTTTGTACCCGGTTATGGAACATTTCTACACGCTTCAGGGTGAGGGGAAATACACCGGTACATCCGCTTATTTCATCCGTTTGGGAGGCTGCGACGTAGGCTGTGTGTGGTGCGACGTGAAAGAATCCTGGGATGCAGACATACACCCCAAAATGAGTGTAGAGGAATTGAAACACATCGTTTCCCAACATCCGGGAGATTTGGTAGTCATTACAGGTGGAGAACCTGCTATGTATGACCTGAGCGTATTGGTTGATGCATTGCATGACGCAGGAAAATATATCGCGATCGAAACTTCCGGAACCAGCAACCTGGTTGGAGCAGTAGACTGGTATACCTTTTCACCTAAAAAATTTAAAGCACCTGTAGAAGAAGCCTATCAGAAGGCATCTGAACTAAAAATTGTTATCTTTCACAAATCAGATTTGGCGTGGGCTGAGGAACACGCGCAAAAAGTTTCGGCAGACTGTGTTCTCTACCTGCAGCCTGAATGGTCAAAAAGGGAACAATTATTGCCACTCATCATTGAGTATGTAAAAAGTCATCCGAAATGGAAGATCTCATTGCAGACTCATAAATACTTAGAAATACCATAAGCATGAAGAACCTTGTATTGGCTTTGTTTGTTTTGGCTGTTGCATCTTGCTCTACAGCTCAAACAGGTTATTCTTCCAAAAACAAAAAAGCAATTGCGCTTTTTGAGCAGGGACGTGACGAACCCGGTAAATCCATTGATCCGAAAACGCACGGTCCGAACTATGCCGGAGGAATTGCCCTGTTGGAGAAAGCATTGGAAAAAGATCCGACATTCTGGGAAGCACACATGGTTGAAGCTGAAATGTATGAATTGATGGGGAAAGCCCACCAGGCTATCGAACATTACCGAAAAGCACTCGAAATCAATCCGAATCATTCACCGACAGGCGCAACGTATTATTACCTTGGAACATTGGAATATGCCGTGGGAGAATACGAAAATGCTTCCAAAGACCTGAATAAATACATTCAAAATAAAGGAGCGCACCCGGATTATGTTGCTCAGTCAAAACAAATCATCAACGATTGTGCTTTCGCGATTGAGGCGATGAAAAATCCGAACCAATTCAAACCGGTTAACCTCGGACCTGGTGTAAATACCAAAGATCCGGAGTATTTCCCAACAATTACCGTTGACGGAAAGACCCTGTTGTTTACCCGTTTGATTGATGACAAGCGCGTACCGGGACCTTACCAGAAACAGGAAGATTTCTACGTTTCCAACCTGAGTACTTTCAATACCTGGGAACTGGCCGTTCCGATGCCTAAAAACATCAATACCGTTAACAACGAAGGAGCGCCGACAATCGGGGCCGACGGACGAAGCCTGATTTTCGTAGCCTGTTCGGATGAAACAGGAACAAATTACGGAGACAACCGCAAAGGAAAAGGAAGCTGTGATTTGTTCTACACCAAGCGTTTGGGAACACAATGGCTCGATCCGGTAAACCTTCCCGGAGCAATCAATACTTCGAACTGGGAGTCACAACCTTCACTCTCTGCTGATGGAAAAACCCTGTACTTCGTGCGCAAGGTCATGACCAAAAACGGAAGACCGGATTCCGATATTTATACTTCGACACTGAAAGATGACGGAACCTGGGACACACCGGTTCGCCTGCCGAATACGATCAATACGCCATACATGGAGGAATCTGTCTTAATTCACCCGGATGGAAAAACATTGTACTTCTCTTCCCGCGGACATCCGGGAATGGGAGGACTGGACATTTTTGTTTCGCGAAAAGATGAAAACGGCGAATGGGGAAAACCGGAAAACCTGGGCTACCCGATCAACACCAGCGCAGATGAAAACTCCCTGCTGGTGAGTGCCGACGGAGAAATTGCCTTTTTCGCTTCTGACCGCGAAGGTGGTTTCGGAGATTTAGATTTATATTACTTCATCATGCCGGATAAATTCAGACCGGTGAAAACGCTTTACTTCGACGGATTGGTATTCGACGCGATCACCAAAAAACCGATCCCGGGAAAATTCTCTCTGGTGAACATCAAAACCGGAAAAGAAGTCATCAAATCAGAAGCGGACCAGGTTACGGGAGCATTTACGGTTTCCTTGCCGATCAACGAGGAATACGCACTCTCGGTAAGTTATCCGGGCTACACTTTCTTCTCGCAGAATTTCAACATGACTTTGGCCGACAACCAGGAATCATTCCACATGGATGTTCCGATGGTTTCTGTAACCAATACAACGAACCCGGTTGCTTTGAAAAACGTGTTCTTCGACCTGGGAAAAGCATCCCTTCGTCCGGAATCATACGTGGAGTTAAACAAGTTGCGTGACTTCCTGAAAGCAAATCCAATGATTAAAATTGAGATCGGCGGACATACCGATACCCGTGGGGATGATGCTGATAACTTAAAACTGTCTGATGCACGTGCCAAATCCGTGAAAGATTACCTGATTCAGCAAGGAATTGAGGCTTCCCGCTTGTCTTCAAAAGGCTACGGAGAAACCATGCCGATTTTCTCGGATGAAGTCATTGCGAAAATGGCAACGGATAAGGAAAAAGAAAAAGCGCACCAGGAAAACCGAAGAACGGAATACAAGATTGTGAAATAATGCATTTCCTGCGACTCATACGGCCCATAAATCTATTCGTCATTGCGTTGACAATGTATGGAATGCGTGTTTATTTCATTCCGCGGATTCATATGAGTCACACCCAGGGAAATTCCGAGCCGCTGGATTTCTTTTTGCTGGTTTTCTCCACGGTTTTAATCGCAGCCGCGGGAAATATCATCAACGATTATTTTGATGTAAAGGCTGATAAGATCAATAAACCGCATAAGGTGATCATCGGGAAATACATCAAACCACGCTGGGCCATTGTGCTGCATTGGATTCTGAATTTCGTGGCTTTTGCCATTGCCTGTTACCTGAGCTGGCGTTATAAAACGTTTTGGTATGTCTTTATCCACCTGCTCAGCATCAATGCGCTTTGGTTCTATTCCATGTATTTCAAGCGCCGCTTCCTGATCGGGAATATCATCATCGCCGGATTAACTGCATTGGTTCCCATTCTCTGCGGAATTCACTTCCTGGAGTTCATTCAAAGCCAGAAAGATTACCTTCCGGCAAGTTGGACAATTGAAACCCCGCTGCATACCGGATGGGCTTTCGGTTCGTATTTCAATACGTTTGTGGTGCTTGTTTTTGCATTCTATGCAGGAACTCTGAACCTGATCCGCGAAATCATCAAAGATATCGAAGACGTGGAAGGAGATTTGGTCTTGAGGGCCAAAACACTTCCTATCGTCCTTGGAAAACGAAAAACAAAAATCATCGCGATGGTGCTTCTGGTATTGCTGTTATTGACCTCCGTTCCATTCCTGGTAGATGGTTATTTTCTTTACCGCGGGCAGTTCCTGGTAGCCTTCGCTCCTATTCTGCTTATTCCCGTTGGTATTTTGTTTGTTATCGGGTTGCTGGGAATGAAAACAGACGGGCAGTTGAAAACAGCAGATTTCCTGCTTAAAATCCTAATGGCTATTGGCTGTTCGATGCCTTTTTACTGGTATTTTTTATGAATCAGATCAAATGGATCTTAGGCTCGCAATCGCCTAGAAGAAAAGAATTATTGGCCGGAATCGGAATCGAATTTGATGTCCGCACCAAAGACACGGAAGAAATTTACCCGGAAACGCTCGAAGCGGAAAAAGTCCCCGAATTTCTGGCAAGATTGAAAGCCCAGGCATTGATTCCTGAATTATCCGAAAATGAAGTGGTAATTTGCGCCGATACGGTCGTGATCCTGAACGGGAGAATCCTGGGAAAACCAACGGACCGGGAAGATGCTGAAAACATGCTGGCTGAACTATCCGGAAAAACACATACGGTTATTACCGGAGTTTTTATCGGTTCTGCAAATAAATCAACATCTTTCTCCGATAGAACAGAAGTCACGTTCGAACACCTGACACCAACGGAAATCAGCTTTTACATCGAGCAATACAAACCGTTCGACAAAGCAGGTTCGTATGGGGTTCAGGAGTGGATCGGTTATGTTGCCGTGAAACATATGGACGGAACATACACCAACGTCATGGGATTGCCGACTCACCGCCTTTACCGGGAAATTCAACAATTCGTTCAATAACACAAAGACGTTTACCGGATATCTTTTCAAGTTCCGGTAAATCATCCCAAAGAGACAACATGAACATCAAAAATTTTGAATTCAAGGCAAAAGTGGACGAGTTTGACAGCTACGAAGCCAAATTATTGACCTTAAACCCGGTTTTTCAAGGTTTGGATCATCAAGTCGATACGTATTTTAATGCACCTCATGGTAGGCTGAAACTTCGGGAAGGAAACATTGAAAATTCCCTGATCAATTACGACCGGGAAAATAGTTTAGGATCGAAAGAATCACAAATCATTCTGTACAAACACGAACCTGACAGCGCACTAAAGGCAATTCTGATCAAACAATGCGGGATCAAGGTAATCGTGGACAAAAAACGGAAAATCTACTTTGTGAACAACGTGAAATTTCACTTCGACCGGGTCGAAAACCTGGGAACATTTATCGAAGTGGAAGCCATTGACAGGAACGGGGAGTTTACATTGGAAAAACTTAAAGCGCAATGCGACTACTATTTCAATTTCTTTGAATTACCGGTAGAAGCCCTCATTGATAAATCCTACAGCGACCTGATCCTGGAACTGGAAAATATATAGGATTTCCCGCAGATAGCGCTAATAGTGCAGATTTCGTACTGTATTTTGCCCAGGCAATGATTATTCCCACCCTCTGTTTCTCTTAAAAGCTTCAGGAATATATTCTGCTTCAATCTGATTATAGCGTACTGATCCCGGACGGTTCTTTACAATCCCTTCTAAACGCATCTGTTTCGTTTTTGCATTCATTATCCATTTTTCTGAAGTTGTGAAATTTGTGTTCTCACCAATCGTGTAATTAACCTTCACTTCTGCTATGGAATCATTTACCATCGTTCCTTCAAAGCTAAAATTCCATTCCGGATCTCCTTCTGAATACCCAGCCCCTCTTCCGCTTACTTTACTTCCATCAAGCCAAAGCTGGATATATTCAGTCAGTGTAGTTCTTTTATATGCATTTGAAGAAGCAGATTTATAACAAATAAGGGTAGAATTGGTCTGATCACTTTCAGATTCCTCTCCCTGAATTTCCGTTTCGACATCCTCAATAGTAAGATATTCAGAAACATCCGGAAATTTATCACAGGATAAAGAGGTAACCTTCCACACGATTCCGTCTGTTATTTCAGACACAACCATACCCGTAATTTCAATAGCATTATTCTTGATTCTAAGTGTCCATTTTTGTTCGGTGGATTCTGAAATATTATGAACTACAATATGATATACCGAATCACTGATTACTTTGCCCGAAAAATCATGGATGACATCTCCCCAAACTTGATTTTTTACCAGTAATACCCCTTTGATGTTCTTTTGATCGATTGATAATCTCAGATGTGTAATTCCCTTACTATTCGTTACCTCATAGCATTGAGTACCCTGGCCAGGAAAAGATAAGGATTCATTTTTTGAATTATTTACCGAAGATTTCGACGAATTACTACAACTCAAAGAAAAAGAGAGTAAAGCAATTAAAATAGCTGAGAACTTCATTATTTGTATCATCATTTGATTTGTTTCATTTATTATTTATCTACAATCTGAATATGTAAATGGTTATCATTATCAGGAAACACGATTATTTCATAACCATTAGACCTTAATTTCGTAAGCGTATCTTTGATTTTTTGACTCTTCAGATATTTCTCTGCTTGATTAAATTTTCCATTTACCTTAGTCGATCCATGTGACAAAAGAGATCTTTTCGTTGAATCAAAAAACTCTCCCTGTAATGGAAGACCAATTCCATATACTACATTATTCAGTTTAGGGAGTTGATTCAGAGTACGAACAACCGATTCGAGTGCTGTATCTGACGCAAAACTTCCGCTTACAATGTTAAAGTCAATTGCCTGCCCCTTACCATGTTGGGAAGTTCGCAACTCACCAGTTAAATTTACGTTATTTTTCTTATAGCTATTCCAAATCATAAAACTACCTATAACTAAATTGGTAACTTTTCCTGTTCGGCCATTTTCATCCCATTTTTTGATCTCTTCCCTTAGTATAGAAACGATAACAACAAGAATATCTATTTCTTTTTGTGCTGAATCAAACTTATGGTTTTTCTCAATACCAGACTTTTTCCCGGTACCTATTTCCTTTCCCTCTTTTATTTTGACAAAAGTATCTTCCGTACCTCCAAGACCCGATACTGTATGTTTACTACCTTCCGAAGAGAAGGTAACAATTCCTAATTTCTTAGCTTCTAAAATGAGTTCCGCATATTGCTTATTTTTCTCTTTAGCCGAAAGTTTGTCATTAACAATTTTATTTTTCCAGATAATGTAAGGATTAGTATCTGTGCTTTCATCAGATTTTTTGTTGGCTTCATGAATTGGTGCGTCAGCCACTCCACTAAGGGCATTTTTAATACTCATTTCCAAAATTCCACCTCCGGAAGTAGAAGGTGTTGTCTCTTTTTCCTTAACATTTTTAACGGATGGCGTATTAAACAAATTCTCCATGTATGTCATATAGTAAAGCAAACCAACAGTGTTTCCTCTCGGATCAACCACTCCGTCTACACCAGTTTTTTCTTTGCTATTAAAGCTTTCCAAATCACCGTCATTCATTTCCCTAACAAGCTCTTTCTGATAGTTAGTCAGAGGAGGATACATCTCCTTTTTCTGAAATTCTGTAATAGCATCTCCGAGATTTGCCTGTTTATATCCCAATTTGGTCAGCATTCCCTGCACAAAATTAGCACTTGCGCTGGTATTGCTCTTTCCTTTACCTTTCCCAACGGAAGCCATCGGACGCTTTTTATCACGAACGAGTCCCACTTGTCCCATCATCGCTTTTAATTCCATTTCATAACGTGGTGCAGAAGCATATCTTGATCCTTGCTCATTTTCAAATGTTTCTCCTTGTTTTTCTAAAAGCTGATCCGCTGTTTTAGCAGAAAGGTAATCATGTGCCATCAAATCCATATAGAAAAAGATTCCTTCCTCAGGAGTAGTCATATCTTTTACCCATGGCTTAGCTCCTTTATCTGTTTCTCCGACATTGTATGGGTTTTTATACGGATTAGATCCTTTTGTTCCCAATCCGCTTTCCAGTCTTCCCTGAATCATGGCTAATTCCACTGGAACAATATAACTTAAATCACCATATTTTAAATAAATACGCTTTGCAGCATTGACAAACATATCACTGGTCAATAATTTCTTAGTTGCATTTATTTGCTTATACCATTCTTTCAAGTAAGCCTCACTTGTTTTTTTATACTGCTCAAAAAATGCCTTATCTGAAATCTTGGATTCATCAATTTCCATTTTCGAATCCCGGATAGCATCTGAGGGAGACCACAAGGTTTTAGTATAATCAGTTCCTCCTCTCGATCTCAGCTCGTTTTTCCCTTTATTCGCATTTGACAAAGCTGGTGATTTAGACTTGTTTCGTTCCTCTTCCAATCTTCTTTGTTCAGCCTCCGCTTTTTTACGCTCCTCTTCCTCCTTTCGTTTTCGTTCTTCTTCCCGACGCTTGATTTCAGCTTGTTTGATTCCCTCGACTTCAGTTCCCATGACAGTGATTTTTTTCTCTCCGGAATCCAGTACCTTCTGTGTGGCTACTTCGTCAACTGCTTCTGTCTTGCGTCCTGTATTTAACGCTTTAATGACGGTTTTATCTGATTGCGCGATCAATGCACTAAATTCGGTTTCCTGCAAGTGAATTAATAATTGTACATCGCTGGTTTCTGTAATTTTTGTGTTAAAGGCGTTCAATAAAGATTGTTGAGCTGATAGTTCATCTGTAATGACAATAAATCCAGCCTTGTCCTCTGTTATTCCATTTATGTTTACATGAAGAGCTCCAATCAAGCTTTTGTATGAACTAATCACCTCATCATAGCGTTCCATATATTGACGGCTATATTCTTTTCCATACTCTGCAAGTATGTTACCTGCTTTTTCTTTCTGTTCATTAGCCTTGACCAAATGTTTTTCAGACACTTCCAATAGTTGAATCGTTTTCGTAACATCCATATCAGCAACCAAAACGGCTTCTTTTGTTGTTATTATAACATCATTAATAATTTGATTATTAAGGAGTAATTCGTCGTTGATTGTGTTTTTGATCAATTTGACTTTGTGATTGATTACAAAATCATAATCCGGAAACCACTTATTGAGTAAACGTTTATATTTTTCAGTTCCCCAAAAGCGTTTTTTATGTCCCTCCATCCTATTTAAAAAGCGTGTGGTCTTTTTCCTGAACTTCTGTATCTTCTCTTCTTTTGTTTGTGTTTTTTTCGATTCGAAAGGGTCTAAACTATCGCCTTTTTCAATCATTTCCATCTTGTGCAGGGAGTAGATTTCGAATTCTTTTTGCAGATGTTCTTGCTCTTCAGGGCTTACCTCTTCTTTCGCTTGGATGTCTTCCGCAGGAATCAAATTTGTTGTTTCAATCGGATTTACCGCTCCTGCTTTCAGCACTTCCGGTTCTTTCAATGATCTATTTTCATCTTCTTTTTCTTGGAGTTTTTCATCTTCCTTTAATGGCATTCCAGGAGCAAGAGGTACTGGTTTTGTATGTACAAAACCGCTATCTGCTGGTAATAAGCTATTGTCAGACGATGTTTTATTCACAGCATTATCTGATACATTGTCACCAGCTTCTTCAGTTAGTTTAGCTTCATCGTTTTTATCCTTTACAGGATATGCCTCTCTATCACCGACTGATTCATCAAGTAGTTTTTCGTATTTCGCAGGAACTCCCGGAGCATTCTTGATTTCATCCTTTTCAACTGAAGTTTCCGAAATGATTTCTTTTTCACCTTCGGTTTCTCCGTTATTCTCCTCTTTGGGCGTGGATTTATCCTTCCGGAGGTTTCGCATCAAATCGCCCAACCTCATGAATTTTCCAAAAGTAGTGTGAGGATCGAAATGCCCCTGACCGGAACTCTGATCTACGGTTCTTTTATTGGCAGAAGTTCTCTCGGCTAAAGATTTGCCCTTATCGATGTCCTTCACATGATCTGAAGTAACACCAGTACTTTTTTTAATTTCGGGTTCTGTATCCAATGGTGTTTCCTTCCCGTCGGATGCTTCTGGCTGATCGGAAGTCTCCGTTTGAAGTATGGATGGATTTGATCCCCGGCTGCTAAAGGATGTTTCACCGGATGATTCTTCCGATTTTCGAATAAATTCTTTCATGATTTGATTAAGTGGTTGAATGAATAATGACTTCTAATTGAGTGTCTAAAATGGTTTTGGTTATCTTAAATATAACAATTTATTTTTACAAATTGAAATAAGACAACTTGTTTTCCAGGTATTCAGACAAGTTTAAAGATAATTCCAACAAAAAACGCGGCTCATCCAATGGACAAACCGCGTTTCCTTTTTCGTTTGTTTTCATTTATTGCTTCACAAACGGTGTTGTTTCAGAACCATTGTCTCCGCTTACGCGCACGAGGTAATATCCGTTTTGCAGATCATCTACCCGGAAATCGACTCCGTAAGTCTGATTGTTGCTGCTCACTTGCTGGGAGCGGATGATTCGTCCGTTCATGTCAATGATTTCAGCACGGGCATTTGATCCTACATTTCCAACCAGTTCCACCCGGATTTTGTCTGAAGACGGATTCGGGAAAACCATCAGTTCATTTGTCGCCAGGGTATTTTCTTCCAGTCCCAAAGCAAAACCAACGGAGAAATTGTAACGGTAATACGAACCGAAGTCCCCCGGGAAGGTTTTCACAATCGAACCTCCTACTTTGCGGATTCGGAAGGAACCAGCTGTTTCACCTTCCACCTGGGAAGAATACCAGAATGCCAATCCGTCGTTATCGCTGTCTTCAAGGATAATGGAATAACATCCCGGAGCCAGGTTAAACGTGTCTTTGTAATCCGTGGTGTTGGTCAGAGCCGTGCGTTCAAAAATAGTCGTTCCGTTTTGGTCAACCAGTTTCCAGTTGTTCTCATTCGCCTTATTATTGGTATACATCCAAATGAAGAACGGCCCGTTGATAACATCCGGAGCAGTGTATTTCGTTTTGAACTCGTTGTTATTCGGGTATTCGTCTACAGAAGATGATCCATCAATCTCAATAACGCGTGCATAAAAACCATTTGTTGGATTCGCTCCCAGCCAGAAGTTCTGATCCGATACCGGAATTTCCACAATTTCCTTTTCCAGGAATCCGAGGTTTCCGCTCCACACATAGTCGACGAAGTTTCCGTAAGTCACCCAGATGCGGATTTTACAAGACGTGAGCGGTAAAGCCCCGTTATTTTGCAAAATCACCCGCGGATTGGTACACGTCGGGTTCCATTTACGATAATACTCATAACTGTTCGGATTCAAAATATCCAGGATCGCTGCGTCGTGCTGGAAGTTCGGAGCCGAATAAGACACCAGATCGATCGCTGTGATGTAGTTTCCTCCGGCCTGTCCCGGATCGTTTGCAGGAACGTCGCTGATATCGTAATCAACGGAAATCGTATCTCCCGGCTGAACAAAAGAAGACAATTCGTGGTCGTATTCCGCCACCATGTCGCCCGGACACCAGCCTTCGCGGGCATACGGCCATGTTCCACCCTGACCGATATTCGGGTTTTTACCGCAGTCATCTCTCCAGATGCTCCAGCTAAAACGCTCTACTCCGTCGATGATAATCTTGTGCTGTTTATCCTGCCATTCACAACAAGCTCCGTTTCCAACCTGTCCGTGACCGGAAAGTCGTGTTTTCAGTTTGAAGTTTTGAGAGGTATCGGAAAGTACCACCTGCTTGGCCTGCAATACGACATCATTTGCCATATCGGCATAGTTATAAGAAGTCCAGTTATTCCAAACCGGCTGAATATCGTGTACGTCTCTGGCCGGAATTCCCTCTACAAAAGCAAATTTCAGGTCGAGTAATTCTTGTGTATTGTGTGCAGCCAGATCGACTGTTCCGTGCAGGTATTTCTGGTAATCCGTCACGTCATAAATCCAGGTAAAACCTTGCGGGCCGAGATCAAAACCGATTCCATACGGTGTAATGTAACGCCCGATTTCCACATCGTTGATCAGTTCGAACGGTGCCTGGTAATACGTAATGGTATCATTCAATTCGGTGGCATCCACTGCACTTGGCGTAGCTGATAACACCGCTCCCGAAGAAGACAGAATATCCATCGTTCCGGCAGTATATGTTTTTTGGTTGGAAGCAACGATAAAGCTGTTATCGCTTTCCACGTAGTTGAATTTCACGGACACTTCCGGAAACAAAGCTGTCAGTACCGAATCCGTGGTGACGGTATTGTACGTTCCCTGATCTAGTGAGAACACCGGAATTTCAGCCGAAGAAACTGTTCCTGGAAGGAAATCAGAACCGGATGCGATAACCGTATTGGAGGCCGAAACCATTGCCAGGCGATTGTGTACCGACCGGTCGATGCAAGCTCTTTCCCCATCAAAATCATAGTAAAGCTCCAGGTTCGAATAATTCGGATGAGCAGGTGTAATCTTGCGGTTCATCCAGGAAGCCACATCCGCAGCACTGATAGCCGCCGACCAAATACTGAATTCGTCAATATCTCCTTTGTAGAAATTAGCTTCAGAAGCGTTAGCCCCCAAAATAAAGCGGGTGATTTTTCCTACCGGACGGTTTTTTCCTGTTCCGGAATGCCACAGTGCGCCGTCTTTGTAGATAAACATTTCTCCCGTAGAAGTTCTTTTCACAAATGCCCAGTGATGCCACGCGTTGTCAATATCTGCAGCTGTAACCGTTTTGGTTATGCGGTCATAACCTCCACCCGATCCCGCATCGAAATAAAGCATGTTATCCGACCACGGCATGTGAATATTAAAAATCCGGTTTCCAAGTGAATCAAACGCTTCCACGATCGATGTGCTGTTTCCGAAACTGCCGTTTCCTTTCGTCCAGAAAGCCACGGATACATCTCCACCCAAATCCACATTGCTCAGGTTGACATTGGCAAAGTTGGAACCGGTTGCCCGGAACAATCCGCCGGCATTGTCGTAGAAAAGTGCATTCGACGTTCCAAGGGTTTGAGACGCAAGCGCGCTCGTCACGACTGCCTGGTGTGCATCTTCGTAACTCACTTCGATAATGATGTTATCTGTTCCGTTGTAATTGAACGGTGCTGAGAAATGAAATACCGTTGCTCCATTGGTAATATTCGTCACATCGTCATTGAAAACCTGTGTAAAACCGGTCGTTTCCCAGCTTGTCAATGCATTCAGTGAAGTGTGTTTGATCCGAATCCGGACGTTTTCCAATTCGGAAATTCCCTGGGAAAATGCCAGCTGCAACGCGTTGATATCTCCTGCAACCATTCCGTTGGAAGCCAAATCCGAAGCCGAAACAATCCATTGTAATTTAGCTCCGTTCGATCCGGTTTCCACCCAGTTGATTCCCGATGCAGCAATGCCTGATACGGCATGCATATCGGATGTTTGAGCTGTTCTTCTTGCAACCAGGCGGTACTGCTGGTCAAAATAAACCTGATTGGCATATGCATACGATGCCGGAGCCAATGTATTCACTTTAAATTTCGGGCCATCTACTCTCACGGAATCCCATACTCCCGTGTGATCGAAAATACGCGTATAAGTCAGGTAATCCCACTCACCGCAATTGTATTGATCCCAGGTTGTCAAAGGAGAACACTTCAGCTTGTAATACATCAGCACTTTTTCGAAGCGCTTGGTATCAAGGCTTGCCGGAAATTCAAAATTGGCTCTTCGGGTGGAAATGGTATCAAATGTATAAGTTTGAACCCAGGTTGTGTCCTGCGCGGACGAAATCAGCGCAAACATCCCAAAGAGACCGGAGAGTATCAGTCGTTTCATCATTATTTCATTGTATTGATCGTAAAGATAGCCTAAAGCATGTCTTTAGCTATAACGTTTTTGCGACATTTCCGGGACAATCACCTTCCAACGCTTGAAATGCTGATTAATAGACTTTAAAAACCGGTAAACGGTTGAAAGTCCGGTTTTCAAAATTCGGGCTGTGCTGGTAAATGAAGAACAACTGAGCCGACGGATTTTTAGCGAATGTGGCATCTTCCCGTTTTTTAGCCTCAAACAACTCCCTGAGTTTCGAATCCGTTTCGAGTAATTGCGCCGCCGCATCTTCAAAAACATACGCCGAAAAGTATTCCTTTTCCTGAACGTAGCTGTCCATCAGGTTCCAGGCAAAATACGAGTCTTCACTTTTCGGTTCGAGGACCGAAACAATGAAATTCCGCTTCGGCTGGTCTGCCGGAATCCACACACTTCCCTTCGGAATGGAAACCACTTCCTTTTGCTCCAGCACTTCGACCGAACGGTGCAGGTAATGTCCTTCATACGGTTTTGAACCGGATTCGAATTGCTGAATCCGCTGCGTAAACACTTCCTGGTCTGCCCGACTGCTTGTTTCCTGCATTTTGATTCCATTCAGTTTCAGACGTTCAATCAATTCAACAGCCTCCGCAGAAATGTAATATCCTTTCGGGATGTGCACCGAATCACGGGCTGTGAACGTGTGGTAATACGGAATGTACTTGCTGTAGGGCTTTGTCCGGTCATAAAACAAGCGCTTCTCTCCTGTCACCAAACTCGGTTTGTAGCCGTGTTCAAAGCCTTTGAACAGGATAGAATCTCTTTGAGTGGTGAGTTCATAGTTGACCGGATACCAATTTTTCAGTCGGTCATTGCGGAATGCATCCGAGCGGGCATGTTCCAAACCTTGCGAAGCACTATGCGTCCAGCGGATCAGGAAATCCAGGTAGTCTTTTGTTGCCCGAACGCGCTGTGGAAACGGTTTCAGCATATGGGTTTCAATCGTTACGCTCAAAGCATGAAACAAGGTTCCGTAGCCTTGCGCATAACGCGGCAGGTCGTTGAACGCCTCCAGACCGGATTCAGGAGTATCTTCTCTTGTTTCCACATACGGAGACCAGTCCCAGCCTTTTTTCTTCAACGTTTCAGTCAGTGCAGGAATGTATTTCTGATCCATCAGGCGCTGAATTCCAGGGTCCGTACGCTCTTTCATCGAATGGATCAGTGTCAGTGTATACTGGTAATCCGCGCCGTTTGAAACGTGCGTATCTACAAACACATCCGGATCAAGAGCGTGATAGATTTTGGCAAAGGTTTTGGCATTCCGGGAATCCATTTTGATGAAATCACGGTTCAAATCCAGGTTTTGTGCATTTCCCCTGAAACCGTATTCTGCAGGTCCGTCCTGGTTGGCTCTGCTGCTCGCAGAACGGTTAAGCATTCCCCCGATATTGTATGCCGGAACAATTGCAATGACTGGTAATCCGCTTGTTTTCTTTCCTTTTTTGATCCATTCGTCAATCCAGAGCAAACACGCATTTACTCCATCCGGTTCTCCGGCATGAATGGCGTTATTGATCAGGATTGTTGTGTTGGTACGTGCCTTTTCAAAGGTCTGCAGGGAATCCGCACCTCCGTTGATCACCAGCAGGTAGATCGGGTATTCGGTATCAGAAGCTCCCATTTGAAACAACCGGATTTCGGGATGTGCCGCGTCCAGCTTTTTGTAAAGTTCAATCAGTTCCGGGTAAGTTGGTGTTTGATTTTGATCCCATTGCGCAAACAGGAACACCGGAAAAAACAAAAGAGCAATCGTCAGTTTCATGTTCTAAAAATACGTATTGTTGCAGTATCTGAAAAATGAACGAAACGGATCGGGGAATGTAGTAGCACAAGAAACGGCTTTTACAACGTTCCAAACCATCACGAACATGAAATTACTTTTTCCACTCCTTGTTGCCTTCACACTGCTTGCAAGCACCAGTTTTGCAGATTGCGCAGGGTCGGGTTTATATGCCTTTCCGGATCAAAAGGAAGTCCGAACCAACAATTTGTTCCTGCTGGAAGGTTATGCCCACAGCCAGCATATCATCAAGGGATTGAACACCGAATTTCCTATTTACCTGAAATCCGGTGATGAAACCATCCGGCTGATTGTACAGGAAACCCATACCGGGCAATTCTTCCTGACACAAGCGCTCCTCAAGCCGGAAAAGTTCTTAACGGAAGGAAAAGAATACACTTTGGTGATCGACAACTTACCAGACCAGGAAGGAATGTATCGCTACAACATAAAAACCAGGAAGAGAGAAGCCATTACGTACATTGCCAGCGGGAAAGAAGATCATCGTATTCCTGCTTTTACCTCCGCCCCCAAAGAAAAAGAGAAGTCATTTATTTCTCTTGGATGCGGCCCTGCAGTAGATGTGACATTTTCATTCAATGTGTCAGATGATTCGGATGACTCTGATAATTCGGATTTATTACTGATGCGGACAAGCGTTAAAAGTGCGGATAGCGACTCAAGTACCACCTACCTGGTCGTCTGCGGCAACAAGTGCGTTTCAATCGGTCACAACATGTGTTCGGGAGCTTTTACATTTATAGAAGGGCAGGCATACCGCGTTCAATTCAAACTCCTGGATTTCTGTGGAAATGAAGCCCCAAAAGCGTCCGAATGGATTTTGTTTACCAGTCCCACAAACACCGATTCACCGCGTTAACCGGCAATCTTTTCAGCGGTATTTTCGCGGATAATTCCTTTGCGGTGGTTCACTCCCCAATGAATCATGCTGTCCATCACATCGCTGAGCAGTCTGCCGGAATCCGTTAATTCATATTCCACCACTACCGGAATGGAATCGTAAACCGTCCGCTTGACAATGCCATTCAATTCCAGCTCTTTCAACTCTTTGGAAAGCATCCGCGGCGTGATCTTCGGGATATTGCGCTGCACTTCTGTAAAGCGTTTCTTGCCGAAAAACAGGGTGGCAATAATGGGCATTTTCCATTTCCCGGAAATGACGTTCAACGTGTCGTTAATTGCCAGAACAAACTGGGTCGGGCAGGCTTTTGCTTCTTCCAAGCTGATTTTGTATTCCATCCTTTCCTGATTACAAATTATTTTTCAATGCTTCTTTCCAGTCAGTTCGAGTACCGCAGTGTAACAAGGTGTATTGAGAACAACTGGAAATTGAAAACTTCTTTTCGGAGTTCCACATACACTGTTAGTCATTCTCGATATCCCTCCGGGACTCGAATTGACTAAAACCAGGCATTCGGAACTCCGCGTGATTAATTATCCGGGTACAAGTATACCAAAGTATATCGATATAGAAAAGTATATTACTACTTTTTGTATAGTTCAAACATCTACCACGCATCACATCACAGCGGATGTTTTATCCTATCTGAATTTTCGTAACTTCGGGCAAAAATCAACTCGCAGTTATGAATATCCTTGATTTTATCTGCGGCGGCCTGCTGATGAACGCTATGCCCCACTTTATTTTCGGAATTGCCAACATCCGCTTCTTAGGTATGTTCGGATTCAGTCCCAAAGGAAATATCCTCTACGCCCTTGCACAATTTGCACTCTGCCTGGTGTTGTTTCACTTGAGCCACGGCATTCAAACAATCCTTGATCACGGCATTTTCCTGGGAGCTGCAGCCGTTTTGTTTTTCTTTTTGATCTTCGGGAAACCGGTAATGCGTTACTATCAGAAAAAACAGCATTAACCGAACCAAGCCTTGTGCGAAAATTTAAATCATCAAAAGAACAAAAATCGAAAGAGTTTAAATTGAACCTTTTGAACTATTGAACGTTCAAACTCTTGATCAGATTTGGTTACTTTACAAAAAATGGAAAAACACATGACGATTCATCCCACACAGCTCACTCCCGTCCTTCGAACGAACCAACTGGAAGAAACCACTGCGTTTTACTGCAATGTACTGGGATTTACCTGCAATGAAAAAAATGACGACTGGGGCTGGGCATCCTTATCTGCCGGAGATATTACTCTTATGCTGGCAAAACCTAACGAACACGAACCTTTTGAAAATGCGAAATTCACCGGTTCTTTCTATTTTCGTGTTCCCAACGTTGACGAAGCCTGGAATCACCTGAAAGACCGCGTTTCTGTCTGCTACGCACCGGAAGACTTTCCCTGGGAAATGCGCGAATTTGCCATTTATGACAACAACGGCTACCTGCTGCAATTCGGGCAGGAAAATACCAACTAATACCATCAACAATATTATGAACGACCTTTTAGACGAAATGAGCCCGAAACCGGCAAAACCAATCCGCTTTCTGTGGTGGGTTGCTTTAATCTGGGGAGTATTTTTTGCAATCGGGTATTTGTTCCGGCACATGCATTGGCCTTATGGCAACACCCTGAAAATTATCAGCGCCGGCGGATTCATTGCTTATGCTTTTTCCTGCTTTCTGCTCACTAAACCACGTAGAATTGCTGTTATAGCTTGCACCCTGGCCGGCGCAGTATGGATCAGTTACGTTCTTTGGGGAGTATTTTTCAATGACGGACACCCGGTGAATTTTGTAGGATTGATGCTCCAACTAATCTCATTCGCTATTTTCTTCCTACTCGACTTCGGAATTCTGTTCCTCGTAAAAAAAACACGGCAAAAAAGACATTAAACCATCACATTCAAATCACATGAACAACAAGCCCCTCAGCCTGTATCTTAGTTTTTTACTGATCTTCCTGTTTTCGTGTAAAAACCAGGAACCGAAAAAACTTCCGGTAGATACAGACCAAGAAATCGTTTACGTCAAAAAAACATTCCTGAAGCCGTTTTCCGGGTATGACATTGCGGGAGAAACAATCCGGCTTTCTACTTCCGGAAATAAAATTCTTCCCGCGGGTTGGGTTGAAGTGACGCTGGAAGCAAACAGTCCTCATGGCCACTTCTTTCTTGTTTTTGTGCGCGACGTAGCAGATCAACAAATGGACTACACATTTAATTTGAATGATTTGGATCACCTGGGAATGAACGATCGCATCTACTCCAAAGGCAAAGACTCGACCGAACTCCTATACCACATGCTGATGAAGTCCGTGGAACCAACATCTCAGTACCTGACTGTTTTTTACAGTCTACCGGCCATCTGCGAAAAGGTATTGCCCAACCCGAAACTAAAACGAGGGTTTCAACGCCATTTTTCACAAGAATTCGGAGGAGAGAACCGGGTTTTGATCCAGCCATACATCCGTCTGAATACACTCCTGCTCGCTGATTTGAGGAAAAAAGGACTCATCAGCGGGAACGACAGGGCGTATTGCAATGACGGATTTGGAACCGCATACCGTTACAAGAAAGTAAACGAGTTGGAATAAAATTATTTGATTTATTTTGCACGCGAATTACTTACATAACGCCTTCATGCTCTATGAAAACTTGTTTTCAACTTTTACTAATCACTTTTGTTGCTTTCGGAATCAGTTCCTGTAAAGACAAAAAGTACCCAACCATTAACATCCTCACTCCTACGGCTGATTCTTACTATCAGGTCAACCAGCAATATACTGTTCACGCAGAATTGACTGATGACCGGGGAATCATTTCACACCGTTATTATTTCGGGGATGAAAACGGCGTTCCGGATCCGGATTTCACCGATTATGGAACCACAACGCTCAAAAAGAAAGAGAAAAAACAAACGATCAAAGTCATTACTTCTTTACCGAACATAACGGGCGAATTTTACCTCCACGTGGAAGCAACGGACGATACGGGGAAAACGACCAAGCAATCCAGACGTTTTTACATCACGCCATAATCGGGCACACATACTGAAGTTTAGCCGGGACGAAAAATCCCGGCTTTTTTGTTTCCGCAGTTCGTTTCGGAACGCATTTACGTATATTTGATTCAAAACAAATACATGTCAGACAGCTTCAGTAAACATCCGGTTGTTTTTTACAACGTTGAGAACCTCTTTGATACCGTAGACGATCCGGAATTGCAGGGAAACGAGGAATTCACGCCTGAAGGCGATAAAGCCTGGGACGATGAACGCTACCGTGAAAAACTCGAACGGCTTTCCGAAGCATTGCTGCTTGCCAACGGTTCCACACCACTGGCTTTCGGGATGGCGGAAATTGAAAACCGCTTTGTCGTAGAAGACCTCATCCGTACCAATCAATTGCAATCCGTTCCATATGAGATCGTGCATTTCGATTCGGAAGACCGGCGCGGGATTGACTGTGTGTTTGTTTACGACCGTCGTTTCCTGGAAACGGTATTGGAAACCAAACTGATCGTGCGTGTGGAAGACGAACCACATTTCAGAACGCGCGATATCCTGCATATCAAAGCACTTCTTTGCGGTCGGGAAATTCATTTCTTTGTCAACCACTGGCCGTCGAGGAGAGAAGGTATCAAAGAATCTGAAAACCGCCGGCATGCAGCCGCTCAGTTGCTCCGTGCAGAGATCGACGAAATTCTGCATTTCAACCAGGATGCCAATATCATCGTGATGGGAGATTTCAACGACACTCCCGAAGATCCGAGTATTCACCAAATTCTGCGTGCCAAAGGACAACACGAACAAAAAAGCGGAGATCTCGTCAATTTGTTAATTGAAGAACAGAAAAAAGGAGCCGGAACAGTTGTGCACGAACGCCAGTGGGATGTATTCGACCAACTGATTGTTTCCCAGGGATTGCTCCAGGGACAATCCGGACTGGAAGTAGACCAAAACAATGCATTCATTGTCCGGAACCCCAAATTGCTGCATACGTTTGCAGATGGGAATCAAAAACCGAATTCGAGCTATGGCGGCGACTATTACCAGGGCGGTTATTCCGATCACTTACCTGTTTTTTTGAGATTGAAAGAGAAATAGTTCAAATAAAAAATCTTATCTATTGTCTATTGTTCATTGTCTATTGTTCATTGTCTATTGTCCATTCTCAATTTTTATTTTTTAATTTTTAATTACCAGATGTCCGTCTCGATACTTGTTTCGTTCCTCACAAAATCCAACATGACATCCTGGAGAATTTATCTCTTCACCCTTTTCACTTTTCATTTTGTCTAAGTATGAATGAAGCACAAGCGTATTTAACTGAATTCAAAAAACAGCGGGATTTTAAATCGGCAACAGCACTTTTGGCGACAGATGAAGTATTCCGAAGCATCCTTTTTGCTGAAATTGCTTCATCGGAATACCCTTTCCCGGAATATGCTTCCTGGATTGCCTGTCATTTCTTTGAAAAACACCCGGAACTCATGACCCGGGAACTTTATGAGCTAATGGTTCATACACTGATCACTACAAGTAATCATTCCGTACAGCGCAATCTCTGCAATACCTTGGTTTATGCTCCTTTTCCGTGTTTCGAAAACGGGGAATTGCTGGATAAACTCTTTCATTTCCTGCACGATCCACAGGCACTTCCTGCGTTGAAATACCATGCTTTGCGCATGCTCGAAAAACATTACCTGATACCTTACCCGGAACTCATCCGGGAATTGAAAACGGTCTTTGAAGTCATTGCTACCCATCCGAAAGCTTCCATGAAGGCAATGGCCCGAGATTTTGAAAAAAAATACCGAAAACATCCGCATTATGTATCTTAAACTGTTTCTCTCTTTCACGACCCTGCTCCTTTCCGTTTCTGTCGGATTTTCACAGGAAATCCACCTGGAAGAGATCATGAAGGGCGAAGAATTTACCGGATTTTTCCCGCAAAATATCCGCTGGGCAATCGACAATGAATCGGTGGTTTTTGACTGGAACCCGGATCTGAATCCCGGAAGAAGTCCCTACGCCTATCGTTTACCCCAGAAAAAAACGGTGAAAGTTCCGGTACAGAACGGACAGTATTCCTGGACTTCGACGGTGAACAGGCAGTTACAGCCGGGAACTGTTCATTATTTTATTGAAGACGGAAACCTGTTCCGCTATCATTCCAAATCCAAAGAGAAAACACTTATTTATTCCGGGACCGATCCGGTGGAAGAAATCTTTTATTTGCAAAAACCGGGGACGATTTGTTTCCTGCTGCGCTCCAACATCTTTGCATACAACGAGCAAAACGGAAGCATCGTACAAGTCACCAATTTCATCCAGGGAAGCCGGGGACCGGAAAAGAAAGATTCGAGTTTTCTTTCACGGCAACAGGAGGAATTATTTTCCTACATCCGCAAGCAGAATGAAAAACGGGAATGGAATCAAAAACAACCCGACCGAAAACTTCCCAAAGGCATCTACTATTTCAAAAACGAATACCTTTCACGGATTTCGGTGAGCAGCAACGGACGTTTTATCACGTTTGTCCTCACAGCAGATTCTGAAACTCCTAATACGCAATACGAAGCATACATCACACAGGATGGTTTTACACAACCCCGTCAGGCTCGCCCGAAAGTAAGCGAACGGGAACCCAGCACCCGCATGGGCGTTTTTGATATCCAAAAAGACAGCGTTTACTTTGTAACGGCTTCTTCCCTGAGTGAAATCCGTAAAAAACCGGCTTACCTCGCTGAATACGGTTCTACCGGTTTGTACCCGGAAGACCGGTCAATTTGTTTCCATCAGGCGGTGATGAACCCGGAGAAACAAACCGCTTTGGTCGATATCCGCTCTTTCGATAACAAGGATCGCTGGGTCTGTTTACTGGATTTACAAACAGGAACGCTTACCGAACAAGATCACCAACACGATGAAGCATGGATCGGAGGCCCCGGAATTTCCGAATGGAACGAAGCTGAAGGAACACTTGCCTGGATCAATGCGGATCGGTTTTTCTTCCAAAGCGAAACCAGCGGTTATTCTCACATCTACGAGATGACTATCGGGTCAACTATCAAAAAAGGACTCACCAGCGGAAATTGGGAAGTACATGAATGCTTTCTGTCGCGTGACAAGCAGTCGATCTATTTCATTGCCAACAAGATTCATCCGGGAGTACGGAACGGCTACAAACTGGATCTGAAGTCCGGGCAGATCATTCCCATTTTCGAAGGATTTTTCGGGATCGAATGGACACTTTCTCCCGACGAAAAAACCTGGGCAGTGCGCTACTCCACTTCGACCAGGCCGTGGGAACTGTGTATTGCTCCGAACCTTCCGAACCAGAAACTCATTCCGGTAACAAACAGTGTTCTCCCGGAATTCAGTAAGCTCAAGCTTCAAATCCCGGAAGTGATTCAGATTCCTTCTTCTGACGGAAAGATGATTTATTCGCGGATCTACACACCTGAAAAACCGAACGGTGCGGCCGTATTGTTCGTACATGGAGCGGGCTACCTGCAAAACGCACATTACTACTGGAGTTACTACCAACGTGAAATGCTGTTCCACCAACTGCTGGCTGAGAAAGGCTATACGATCCTGGATGTTGATTACAGGGCCAGCGAAGGTTACGGCCGGAACTGGAGAACCGACATTTACCGCGACATGGGGAACCGGGATCTGAAAGATTACATCGACACAAAAAACTTCCTGGTTCTGAACCTCGGAATAGACTCTGACAGAGTGGGAATTTACGGCGGAAGCTACGGCGGTTTTATTACCCTGATGGGTTTACTTAAAACACCTGATGCCTTTCATTGCGGGGCAGCTCTGAGAGCCGTTACAGACTGGGCACACTACAACCACGAATACACGAGTAACATTCTGAACTATCCGTCTTCCGATCCGAAAGCATACAAACGCAGCAGCCCGATCTATTTCGCTGAAAATCTAAAGAAGCCTTTGCTGATGCTGCATGGAATGGTTGATGACAATGTACAGTTCCAGGACATTGTACGTTTGAACCAGCGTTTCATCGAATTGGGAAAGACAACGTTCCAACTGAGCGTTTACCCGACCGAAGCACACGGATTTTCATTCACGCCAGCTTGGGTAGATGAATACAGGAGAATTTTGGAGTTGTTTGAATCAAACCTGAATCCCGCAGGAGGAAATTGATTTCGTGTTTCAACGATTTCTTATTTCGATACGTCTGAGTTCATCACGGATTTGTTTGCCGCAAATCTGGATTTGATCTACGATTTGGGAAACAAGTTTCTTGATTTCTTCTTTGCTTAACTGTTCGTCCTTTTCCAGTTTCAGGAGCAGTTCAGCTGTTGCATTCATACCGAATAAACGTGCCGGACTCAGGATTTGATGTGCCTGTCTGCGCAGCCCCGACCAGTCTTCGTCTTCAAAAAAGTGAATGAGATCCAGGGAATATTCCGGCATCATTTCCAGGTAAGCATGGTACATTTCGGCAAGATATTCTTCACTTCCCTCTGCCCGTTCTTCGAGCAAACTCAAATCCAGCAAGCCTTCTCCCCGATCCTCGTCCTGTTTGGTTTCTGAAAAAACCAGGTTGTTCTGATATCCCCACTTAATCAGTAACTGATACAATTTTTCCGGATTGAATGGCTTCGAAATGTAATCATTCATGCCCGCATGGATAAATTTGTTCTGATCTCCTACCATGGCAGAAGCGGTAATGGCGATAATTGGTATGGAACAGGTGGGTTCAGGGAATTTGGCACGGATGAAGCGCGTTGCCTCCATTCCATCCATCCGCGGCATATAGTAATCCATCAGGATCACATCAAAAGCGTGGTCTTTCAGAATGGAAATCGCATCCAGCGCATTGCTGACAACTGTGACCTCTGCATTCCACTTATTCAGATCGTATTGAATCACACGCTGGTTGATCGTATTGTCTTCGACCAATAGCACGCGCAGTCCACTGAGGTCTTTGATCAGTACAATATCTTCCCGTTCGTTTTTTGCGGGTTCCACACGCAGGGTGTGCAGTTCAAAATCCAGTTCGAACGACACGGTTGTCCCGAAACCTTCCTTACTGGACAATGAAATATTTCCTCCCATCGCTTCAACAAGTGATTTGGCGATTCCCAATCCCAGCCCGGTTCCGGAAGTGGTTCTCGTGCGGTGGTCTTCGAGCTGGGTAAAGTTCTCAAAAACGAATTCCTGTTTGTTCTCCGGAATCCCGATTCCCGTATCCTGGATTTCGAACCCCAGTCGTTCCATGCTTTTTTTGCGCGAAAGAGAGAATACCCGCACTGTAATGCTTCCATCAATGGTAAATTTGATCGCATTCCCGACAATGTTCAGGAGAATCTGGTTCAAACGGGCAGGATCTCCGATCACATAATCCGGTAAGTCATGCTGAGGTTCCAAATACAGCTTCAGGTTTTTCTCATCTGCCCGGTACATCATCGAAGCAGTAAAATCCGAAAGGAAATCTTTTAATGAAAAACGGACGTATTCAAACGACATTTTCCCGGCGCGGATTTTTGACACATCCAGCAGGTCATTTACCACGTGAAGCAAACCGTTTGCCGAAACATTCAATGTGTGCAGGGTTTCCTGCTGACTTTTGGACAATTTTTCATCGTTCAACTGCCGGGTAAGCCCGATAATTCCATTCATCGGCGTACGGATTTCGTGACTCACATTTGCCAGGAACAACTCCTGGGTTTTAAGTGCGTTTTCCGCCTTTCGCTTCTCCCTGATCGCTACTTCCCGCGCTTCCAGCAAATCGGTGATATCCGTGTCGACAAAAACGAGGAATTTCAAATCACCCTGATCGTCAAAAACCGGGGTGAGTGATGTTTGAATGTATTTCTGTTCCTGGTTTTTCAGCTCCTTGAACGCCTGGAAAATGATGGATTCCCGGGTTTCAATCGCCTTTTCAATAAAGGAAGAAATTTCGGCGCGTGTCAGTCCGCTGACATCGTAAATACTTGTTCCTTTGGCCAACAAGAATTCTTCTGCCGAACTCCAACCATAGAGCCGCACAAACCCTTCGTTGACCCACGAAATCACTCCCTGCGGATTCGTAATGGTGATGCCATTATTGGTATTACTTGCCACGATCGACAAGCGTTCCAATTCTTTGTTCTTCGACAAAATCAAACGGTTCGACGAAACACGGTCTTTGTAGCGCACATAGATAAAAACCAGGAGCATCACGAGCAAAGCAATGCTTCCGATCAACAGGTTCCGGATTGTTATCTGGTTGTTGGTGTTATCAGTCTGCAGTTTTTTATTCCGGTTGAGGATGGCAATTTCTTCGTTTTTCTTGTTCAGGTCGTAAAGAAACTGGAGCCTGACCAGTTCCTTCGCGTTTTCTTCCGCACTGTATTCCTCGTATTTTTGGTTGTACAGCAACCGATATTCGTATGCTTCCTTATAATTTCCCCGTTTACTTTCCAGCTCTGAATAATATTCATAGTAGCTTTTGTATTCCCTTAAAAACTGGAATTGCCGGATGTACTTTTCGTAATTCTTCAAAGCGGATTCTGCTTCGGGAAGCATTCCTTTTTTGAGATATGTCCGGATTTGCAGACGCAGTACACTGTAAACGTAATCCGGCAGCTTCATTTTGGCGTAGAGCCCCAATGCCCGTTCCGTGTATTTTTTCAGACTGTCTACCTTTTCTTCCAAGCCGTAGGCTTCCCCGTAATTGGCCAAACCGATTGCGTAGCTTACCGTGTCTCCCATCAACAGGGAATTTGAAATCACTTTCCGTGCATAATCCCGGCTTGTTTCCAAATCCGATTTCCCCTTGCGCACCTGGTAATAAATCAGGTAGAGGTTCGATAGATTGTTATTTGAAGCCAGCACATATTTTTCCTGCTTCTTCGTTTTTGCCTCCAGGAGCACGGCTTTGTAAATTTGCAGGGCTCTGTCGAGGTACCAAACATTTTTTTCTTCCTGCCCGTAATCCGTCAAACAATGTGCGACAAAGCTTTTACTTCGCAGATAGGCATGCGTTTCCTTCACTTTCCGGAATTCAACCATGGATCGTTCGAAATGATTCGCCGCTTTCAGATGCACCTTCAGCTCCTTAAAAATATACCCGAGCTGGTACTCGGATTCCCCGATCTTCTTCGCATCATCCAGTCTTTCGGCAATACTAAGTGCCTGGTAGGCAAAATCGATCGCTGATTTCAGGTGTCCGCTCTGAAGTTCATACCAGCCCAGCCGGTTCAGTACTTCGTATTTGGTATGTTCGTTTTTCCGGGTTTCTTCCGAACGGTTGGCCAGTTCCAGCAAGCGGATGCTTTCGTTGATGTCGGAATCTTCCATTTCAGTCGCTTTCCGGATCAATGTCTGAACAGGAGGATCTTGAGCAACCGAACCTGCATAAACCGCACTCTGACTGAAAAAGGAAGCCCATACCAATACCTGGTATTTCAGCAAAAAGCCGGTCTTTTTCAAAACAACTTTCATGAGTACGGAATTACTGCCAATTCATGTGAAGGTAAGGAATATTTTTTTTCACTCATTTGATTCGCCTTCGAAGCACCTGACAATTGTCCAGAATGCGCCTTACACTAAATAAATCAGCTACTTGACTACTTGAATTTACGGTTTCTTCTTATTTCTGATAAAACTTACTTAAATTCGGAAGCGTAAAACTGAACTATGAAAAAAAACATTCTCCTCTCTCTCCTCATCCTTCCACTTTCTTATTTTGCACAGGATTCCAAAGGAACCTGTTCGACTGTGAAAAGACATGCGAATATGCAGCTTAAAAGCAATACCTTCACGGTAGCACAAATTGCAGAAACAGAAGCATACGATGTCCATTATTACTTCCTGGATCTGAACATGACCAATACGTCAACGGCACTTTCGGGATCGACTGAAATTCATGCTACAGCGCGGGTTGATCTGGATTCTGCTTTGCTGGAGTTCTTCCATACCTTCACCATTTCAGGGATTGAAGTAGACGGTACTCCCGTAACTTACAGCCGCCAGAACAGCGCCTTGAAAGTTCCGGTGAACAAACTTGCAGGCGAAAGCTTCGTAATTCATGTCGATTACAGCGGAACTCCTCCAACTGCAACAACCAATCCGTTGGGCGGAGGCGGAATGACCAATGCTTCGTCTCCTTCCTGGGGAAACCAGGTGACCTGGTCTTTGTCCGAACCGTTTGCGGCTTATGAATGGTTTCCGGTGAAACAATCGCTGAAAGACAAAGCGGATAGCTGTGCTGTTTGGATCACGGTTCCTTCCAACTGTAAAGCTGGTTCGAATGGATTACTACAACAAGTTGTCGACTTAGGAAACGGAACACACCGCTTCGAGTGGAAACACCGTCACCCGATCGATTATTACCTGATTTCTGTGGCCGTGGCAAAATATGTCGAATACAACGTAACTGCAAACCCGGTCGGTTCCGGTCCGGTATTGATCCAAAATTACATTTACGATAACCCGGCTACGCTGCCCAATTTCCAAAGTGATTTGGATGAAACGGCTGATTTTCTCGAATTGTTTGCACAACTCTACGGTCCTTATCCGTTTGCGGATGAGAAATACGGACACTGCATGGCTCCGATTTCCGGTGGAATGGAACACCAGACAATGACCACTCAGGGCTTTTTTGACCCGACACTGACTGCGCATGAATTGGCACATCAGTGGTTCGGGGATCACATTACGTGTTCTTCCTGGGCAGATATCTGGGTGAACGAAGGGTTTGCATCCTATTCCGAATACCTGATGCTGGAAGCGTTGTACCCAGGTCAGCAGCAACAGGATATGCTCGACAGACATTCGAACATTATGCAGCAAACAGGGGGATCTGTATGGGTGCTCGATTCATTGAGCGATGCAAGCATTTTTTCCAGCCGACTGGTTTACGATAAAGGTGCGGCAATCCTGCATACCCTGCGTTTTTTAGTCGGAGATGACCAGGTCTTTTACGATGCGATGAAACAAGCTCAATTGACCTATGCTGATTCGGTTGCTTCGGGAACGGATCTCATCGCCATCTTCGAAAATGAAAGCGGAAAGGATTTTTCCAATTTCACGGAAGAATGGTATTTCGGAGAAGGTTACCCGACTTATTCGGTGCGCTGGAACCTGGTAGGAAGTGATTTGTTACTTGAAATTAAGCAGACAACTTCCAAACCATCCGTTACTCCGCTCTTCACCAACGACCTGGAATTGTTATTCGACCGCAGCGGGGTAGCAGACACTACCATCCGTTTCCAGATCACAAGCGCTCAAAACCAATACATCATTCCGAATGCGGCCAATTATGTGAACGTGACCAGCATCGACCCGAACAACTGGATTTGCAACAGAACCGGATCCATTAACCACGATACGAATTTCACTGCGGGAATTACGGAAAACCAGCAGACAAATACCATCTCTGTTTATCCGAATCCTACCAGCAGCTATGTGACTATCGAAATGGAACAAGGTCAGGGAAGCTACGAATTAGTTCTCCTGGACAGCAGAGGACGTTTTGTTCTTTCACAGGATTTCAACCATTCGGCAACACTCGATTTGAAAGATTACGCTTCCGGAACCTACATTCTGCAGATCAGAAACACGGCAAACGGCGAGCGATACAGCAAATTAATCAAACGATAAAAAACGATTTGGATCGATTGGGAAGCACTCTTCGCAGGAAGGGTGTTTTTTTTGTACTTAAGAGAACCGAAGAAGGTTGAAAAAGTTGAAAGCGTTTCAATTCAAAATTGAACTATTGAACTATTGAACAACTAAAAAATAGACACTCTATACAAGACCTGATCCTTTATTTTCGGTTAATTTTGTTTTAAATAATCGCTACTGACTGAAAATCTCCCTAAATTTACCGCACTAAAAAACAATTCATGAAAAAAATCGCTTTATTACTATTAGTAGGTTTTGGAATCTCAGCTTTGATGAACCAGGCCAGTGCACAAAGTAAACTTCAGGACTGGAACGAATTGAAGGATTTTCACAAAGTTATGTCTCAGACTTTCCACCCGAGTGAAGAAGGAAACCTGGAGCCGATCAAAACACGAATCGGTGAAATGGTAGAAAAAGCGAAGGCTTTGCAGGCTTCTAAAATCCCCGCTGATTTTGATAACAAAAAAGTGAAGAAAGCAGTTGCTAAATTGGTAACAAACAGCGAAAAACTGCAAAAGTCGATCAAAGACGGAGCCAGCGACGAAAAGATTACCAAATCGCTTTCTGCGCTGCACGATGTGTTCCATCAAATCGTTGGATTGTGCTCTGAAACAGAGGGACACGATCATGATCACGGTGATGGACACAATCACAGTCACTAAGACCAAATAACATATTGAAAAAGGCTTCTCGTTGAGAAGCCTTTTTTTATACTTGTCGAGATTTTTAATCGTTGTGCTCTTTACTCCTCGCCTTTTAGAAATGATACTTTATTTGAAACGCAAAGGAGATTCAAATTTCAATCAATGAATCACACCCGCAGCAACCGTGTTGTTCGTGTTCTCATTAATCAGGATAAACGCCCCTGTTTTGGCTTGTTTCTCAAAAGCATCATAGCTGATTGCTTCCGCCAGTTTCAAATGCACTTTTGCCAGTTCATTGAGTTTTAATTCGCCATCGCTTTCCAGATCTCTGAAACTGTGGATGTCAATTTTAGAGCGGATTTCACGAATAGCCGCTTTCGTCCGGAAACTGTTTTGCTGCAACAGCAATTTATGTCCCGGCTGAAATGCGTGATTATCCATCCAGCAGATTGTTGCTTCAATTTCTTTCTCCGTTGCCGGCAAAGCTGATGACAACACAATGGTATTTCCACGGCTGATATCCAAATCATCTTCCAAATGCAACACTACCGGTTGATTTTTAACCGCTGAAGGCACTTCTTTCAGGTTCGATTCGATCGTTGCAATCTTACTCGTCAACCCGGAAGGCAATACCGTTACCTGGTCTCCAACACTGAACGCACCGCTCAAAACACTTCCCGCATAACCGCGGTAGTCATGCAGTGCTTCTGTTTGAGGGCGAATCACGTACTGAACCTGGAAACGCGCTTCATCTGCTCCATTGAACTGATCTACTTCAACTGTTTCCAGGTAAGACAGTAAAGGCAATCCTTTGTACCATGACAAATTGGAACTTGTGTGCACCACGTTGTCGCCATTCAGAGCCGATGCCGGAATAAAATCTACAGCGCGCAATCCGATCAGTTCCGCAAAAGAGCGGTAATCGGAAACGATCTCCTTGAAACGATCTTCGCGGTATTCCACCAAATCCATTTTATTGATGCACACCAATACTCTCGGAATTCCCAGAACCGCAGAAATAATGCTGTGGCGCTTGGTTTGATCCGTGATTCCATTCCGGGCATCTACCAGGATAATTGCCAGCTGGGCCGTTGAAGCTCCTGTAAACATGTTACGCGTGTATTGTGCATGTCCGGGCGTATCTGCAATAATAAACTTGCGTTTCTGTGTCGAAAAGTATTTGTATGCTACGTCAATCGTGATTCCCTGCTCGCGTTCTGCACGCAGACCATCTGTCAAAAGAGCCAGGTCAATTGCGGCGTGTTCTCCCGTATTTTTACTTTGACGTGTCAGTGTTTCGATCACATCCGTGGAAATTGACTCACTGTCGTACAACAAGCGTCCGATGAGCGTACTTTTCCCGTCATCTACATTTCCTGCTGTGAAAAATCGTAATAAATCCATATTTCTAATTGAGAATTGAAAATGGAAAATGGAAAAGACCTGTCTGAATCGGATCTGTTATCTCCTTTTTCAATGCTGCGTTTTAAATGTTCAATGATTAAAAATATCCCCCCTTCTTTCTATCTTCCATGGCAGCTTCGGAGATTCTGTCGTCCATGCGGGTTGCTCCGCGCTCGGAAATTTTGGCTTCCCGGATTTCCGCAATGATGTCTTCGACCGTAAAGGCTTCACTTTCTACTGCTGCAGTACAGGTCATATCCCCTACCGTACGGTAACGCACTTTGCGGGTAACCAGCACATCGTTTTCATCGAGGTTCAAGAATGCATTATTCGCCATCAACTGTCCGTTTTCAGTCAGTACACATTCGCGTTCGTGCGTAAAATAGATTTCCGGCAACTGGATGTTTTCACGCTGAATGTAGTTCCATACGTCCAACTCCGTCCAGTTACTGATCGGGAATACGCGTACGTTTTCTCCTTTGTGGATTTTCCCGTTGTAAATGCTCCACAATTCCGGGCGCTGTAACTTCGGATCCCACTGTCCAAATTCATCACGAACCGAAAAAACGCGTTCTTTCGCTCTGGCTTTCTCTTCGTCGCGTCTTGCTCCGCCAATACATGCATCAAACTCAAACTCCTCAATGGTTTCCAGCAAAGTATTCGTCTGAAGTGCATTCCGGCTTGGGAATTTACCACGGGCATCCTGCAAACGGTTCTTAATGATTGTGTCTTCTACTTTTCGTACAATCAATCGTTCGCCGAGTTCCTCCGCCAGTTTGTCTCTGAAGTCAAGTGCTTCCTGGAAATTGTGTCCCGTATCGATGTGAACCAGCGGAAACGGAAATTTTCCCGGGCGAAATGCTTTCAAAGCCAGATGCACCAAGCAAATACTGTCTTTTCCACCGGAAAACAAAAGCGCCGGGCGGTCAAATTGTCCCGCAACCTCTCTTAAAATGTAAATGGCTTCCGCTTCCAGTTCGTCTAAATAATCGTTCATTTCTTATTCGTATTTATTCCCCCTTTGAAGGGGGATCAAGGGGGATGGCATTCAGAAATTTTCCACCCCTCTTAATCTCCCCTTGAGGGGAGAAAATTCATTAACTATGTAAACCACACTCTTTTTTCGAGTTGTCTTCCCACCACCATCTGCCGGCACGGATCGGCTCTCCTTCGCGGATTGCCCGCGTACACGGCTGACAGCCCAGGCTGACAAATCCCCGATCCTGCAACACATTGCTTGGAATCTGGTGTTTTTTAATATATGCTTTGACTTCTTCCAGGCTCCACGAAATCAGTGGGTTCACCTTTATGATTCCCCGTCCGGCATCTGCTTCCACCAGCGCCAGGCCGTGCCTGTTTTCAGAATGTTCCGCACGCAGTCCCGTTACCCACACATCTACGTTTTCCAATGCCCGGTTCAAGGGTTCCACTTTCCGGATAAAACAACATTCTTTGCGGTTTTCAACCGATTCATAAAAACTGATCGGGCCTTTTTCAGTTACCAGTTTTTCAACGGCTGCATGCTCCGGGAAATACACTTCCACCGGTTTCTGATACTGTTGGCGCGTTGCTTCCAAAACGCTGTAGGTTTCCGGGAATAAACGCCCGGTGTCGAGCGTAAATACCCGGATCGGGAGGTTCTGACTGAAAATCGCATGTGTAATCACCTGGTCTTCCCAGCTTAGACTGCTCGAAAAGGCAATGCTCAAGTCCTGTATCTCAGACAACCGGAGTAAATAATCTTCCAGTGTATCAGATGCAATTTGTTTTATTTTCTCAATCATTTTTTCAGAATAATACTATCAAAAAGTTGCGCAAACTCACTATTACCACTACAATTCCCACAAAAAGCATCAACGCTTTGATGTTGAGTTTTGAAGCCAGGTAAGCAGCAATCGGGGCTGCGCAGACTCCTCCTAAAACCAAACCTAAAATCGGCTGCCAAACGTTTGAACCTCCGATCACGGTAAAAAAGGTAAATGAGCTCGCCAAAGAAACGAAAAACTCAGCTAAATTCACAGATCCGACGATCATTCGCGGGTGTTTCCCCCTTGCAATCAGTGTGGAAGAAACCACAGGCCCCCAACCGCCGCCGCCGATCGAATCCAGGAATCCTCCCAGGAGTCCCAGCCATCCGGCTTTGGTTACCTTTTTCCGCACTTGTTTTTTTCGCACGACTTTGTAAATGATCAATGCTCCCAGGAACAAGGTATACGCACTCACCACCGGTTTGATGATGTGGTTGTAGGATTCAAATTCCGACAATACATAGGCTCCCAAAATCGCGCCGACCACTCCCGGAATCAACAGGGACTTGAACAAACGTGTGTTGACATTCCCGAAACGCAGGTGCATGATTCCCGAAACACCACTTGTAAAAATCTCCGAGGCGTGAACCGCCATACTGGAAACCGCAGGAGAAATCCCCAACGAAAGCAGGAAAGTGGTTGCACTTACTCCGTAAGCCATTCCCAGAGCACCATCGATCATTTGGGCGATAAAGCCGGCAAGAATGAAATAGGTGAAATCGACCGTGAGCGAGTCCACTGCCTGCGATGCCGTATTCCAGATACTTTCCAGCGGAATCAACGTGAAGAGCAGATGTCCCGTGAGCATCACCCCGAGAATTCCCAAGAGGTAAAGCAATACTTTGGTCGGGGAAAACAAGTACCAGGGTCTTTTCAATGAAACTGCTGATTTTGAATCCGTAACCAGTTCTCTGCTCACTGCTTCTTTGCGCACTTCCGTTTCGAAATAAAAGGTGCTCAATTCAGGCTGTTTCGCTGCATGGTACAGGATTCCGGAATCGTTTGCGAGGTTCATAATCTCTTCCGACAAACTGCTGCTCGCCACAGTTGTGATTACCACCTGTTTTCCATCGAGATCTCCCTTGTTAAATTCGCGGGTTTCGAGGAACACGTTTTCATGCTGTTCGGCAAAAAGAACAAACGCATCCGTGTATTCACGCGCCACGACCAATACATTCGTTTCCGGAGAATGATTCAGCAGGATTCCCAGCTTTTTCAAAGCAAGTTCTGCTCCTCCTACCAGCAACACATTTAATTCGTCGGTTTTGAGGAAAATCGGAAAAAAGTGCTTCAAATCGGTTCCTCTCATGAATGGGAAATTGGGTGTTTACACAGTGGGTTCCTCATCAGATTGCTGCATTGTATAGGAAATACCAATCCTCTTGTGACAGTTCGAAGGCATGTGCAGTTGCTGCATTCTGGATCCGGCGTTTTTCCTTACTCCCGATAATGGGAAGTGCCCCCAGTTTATCCAGCCACGCCACAGCCACCTGCTCTACATTCGCTTCGTATTTTTTACCGATCTCAATCAACGCCGTACGAAGCCTCACCGCTTTCGGATCTTCGCCCAGCAAAATTCGTCCGTCCGCCAGGGGCGAAAAGGCCATTGCCCGGCTGTGTTGTTCGCGGATGAAATCAAAACGACCATCGTGCAGTGCATCCGTACAAAGCAGGTTCAGTTCAAGGTGATTGGTTATAATGGGCTGGGAAAGCGATGCCGACAACAAACGCTGCTGAAACACATTGAAATTGGAAACGCCGATATAGGAAATTTTCCCGCTCCGCTGCAGTTTCAATAATGCGGATGCTGTTTCTTCAATATTCGACAGGAAATCAAAGTGCTCGAGGATCACAATCTCAATTTTATCCCGCTTAAGCCGCTTCAGTGACTGTTCGACACTTTTGGTAATGTTCTGCGGACTCAGATCGTAATACGTACCGCTCCCGTATGCTCCGGAATATTCGCGGACACCTACTTTGGTCGACAAAATCAACTCCGATTGTCGCAATACGCCTGATTCGATGAGCTTTCCGAACTGGTTTTCCAGCTCGTGTCCTCCCACTCCCGAACTCAGATCATACGTATCGATTCCCAGTTCGCGTGTGAACAACACCACGTCTTCAAATCTCCCGGTATCGTTCAAATCTTCTTCGGTCCACCTCCAGAAACCATAAACGGCTGCTGAAACCCGCGGACCATATTCGTTGATATATACTTTTTTCATGATGCTGTCTGCCTGACAATAAAAAACCCTTCCCGACATGGTGCGTAGAAGGGCTTGTAACACTATTTATATAATTATTCCTTCCGCGTCCATCAACTGACGGACATACAGTATGACTGAATCTGCTGCATGAAGTTCTTTTGAATCATCTTTTTTGAAATTGATACTGCAAAGTAAAGTTCTCTTTCCAAGAAGCGCAAGCAAATTGCAAATTATTTTCCATATATCCCATCGAATAGGTAGGAGTTAAATTTTAAAAAGAGTACTATTTATGCTTGTTTTCGAGTTTTCGAAACAGCTTTTTTTCTCTTAAAATTAAATCTGCCAGACTTGTCTTCGAAAGAATATGAATGCTTGCTTCACGCACTTCCAGCATCACATCGTGGAGCGCACAGAGCTCTTCGTGCGGGCATTCAGCACACGGTTCATAGAAATTCAGACTCACACAAGGCAATAGTGCAATCGGCCCTCCGGTCAAGCGAATGATGTTACTTAACACAATTTCATCCGGATGCTTGATCAGGAAATACCCGCCGTTTGCTCCCATTTTACTGCCAACAAGCCCGCCATTTCGCAACTGCAACAAAATTGCTTCCAGGAACTTACGCGGAATCTGCTCCTGTTCGGCAATAACTGCTATAGACAAATGTTTTTTGTCGCGGTATACTTTTGCTAAACATTTCAGTGCCTGAATAGCGTATTTGGATCTCTTCGGAATCATGCATTAAATATACGACTAATTTAATAGGAGTTTTTTTTAATTCAAAATGCAAAATTGAAAAGTTAAAATTAAGAAGGGACTGTTTGCATTTTGAATTTTGAATTATTCTTTTTTTCAGAACGCATATTTCAAGGTTACACCATAGGTTTGCGGATCTCCCAAAACAGCGGCTACCTGACCGGCATTTCCTGCCGCAACGAGTAATTGCTCGTAGTAGTTCTTATTCAGTATATTTCGTCCCCAGATGTAGATCGAAACACCATCCGGAGTTCTGAAACCGATGCGGCCATTGAGCAAGGTATATCCTGAAATATTCAGGTACGCGGATTCCGAAGAACTGGATGAGAATGAAGAGCGCGCATACGTATCCAGTGCCAGGAAGAATCTTCCCGACCAGCCGAGCAATTTTCCCGGAAGACCAACTTCCCCTCCTGCCGAAAGTGTCCATTTGGAAATTCCGGGCAATCTCGAACCGGAAACATCTTTATAGGCAGCAGCTCCGCCCGTTTCTTCCAAAGGAACAGGTGCATTGGTAAACTTCACGTATTTGCCTTCCGTATAAGCTCCGTTGGCATAGATCGACAGGTATTGATTGATTCGCAGGTTTCCGTCGATTTCCACTCCGAAGACCTGAACACGCTCCGCATTGGCAAGATAACCACGGTTCACCCCTACTTCAGCGGTTTGTACCTGCGTTTGGTAATCTTTGATATTCGTATTAAACGCCGTGACGTTGAAAATGAAATTCTTTGTCGGGGAAGTTTTTACTCCGAATTCGTAATGTTGCACATATTCCGGACGGATTACCGCCAATTCTGTCATCACACGTCCCGATTCGGTTGGCAGTCCGCCCAGGTTCAATCCCACCGGTTTGTAACTGGTCGAATAAGTCGCATATACATTCACCTGTCGGATTGGTTTCCAGGAAAGCGTTACCTGCCCTGAAGTATTGGTATTGTCGGTTCGTGCTGCAAATTCCTGGTCGGTGTATACTTGTTTTTTTAACGCAATCAACTGTGGATCGGTTGTTTCGAGTCCGCCATAGGTTTTCCGGCTGAAATTGACTTTTTTCTCGTCGTAGTTGATGCGCAATCCACCGAGCAGGTGCAGTTTTTTGATGATTTCCCAATCCAACTGACCGAATACGGCTCCGCTGAAGGTGTTCAGCCTGGAAGTGGTATGAATTCCATATCCTTCAAATAAACCGGGAGTTTGCCACAACGAACTGGTGCTGCTTTGGGAAAAACGCCATTGCGCCGAACCGGATTCTTCCGTATGATACGGCCAGGTTTTCAATTCCTGCCCGATTGCAAATACGCCGATCACCCCTGATAGTTTTTTGAAAATGTTTCCTGCGTAACGAATTTCCTGCGACCATTGTTGGTGTTTCGACGGAGCCTGCGATAAAGTTAAGACCGGAAGTCCTGTAAAATCGCGGTCGTTTGACGGATTCCAGTTCCAGAAACGCCACGCCGTTGTGGAAGTCAACTTCCCTTTCCCGATGCGGAAATCTGCATTCAACGAAACTCCGCCCAGATCCTGATCCGATTTCCAGGTCGTATTGTGGTCGATTTTCCGGTCGAATGCATTGTCACTCGGCAATTTGTAATTTAAGTCGGCAATGATTTGGTTAAACTGGCGGTAATCCGCACGCTGGGTACGCACCACTTCAGCGATCACCTGTGCATATCCATCCGGACGCTGGCGGGTGTAATCTCCTGCCAGAGTAATGTCGATCTTTGAAGTCGGTTTGTAGAGAAACTGAACGCGCCCGCCGAGGTTGTTCAGATCATTCGTGTATTTTCCGGTCGAAACATTGTAGATCGTCCCGTCGCGCTGTGTTCCAGAAAACGAAACCCGCGCCGCCAGTTTTTTTGCCAGCGGCCCCGTTACGGAAGCTTTTGCCTGGATGTAGCCATAATTCCCGTAACTCATTTCGAAGCTTACTCCGCGAGTAAATTCCGGCTTTTTGGTCGTCACATTGAACGATCCCGCCGTGGTATTTTTCCCGAATAAGGTTCCCTGCGGCCCCCGGAGCACTTCAATCTGCTCCACATCGACAAAATCCAGTGTGGTTGCCGCCGGACGTGCATAATATACTCCGTCGACATAAAACCCGACTCCCGGATCAATCCCGTCGTTGGTTAACCCGAAGGTCGAACCCAATCCACGGATATTTAAGGTCGTATTTCGCGGGTTTGACGAGTACAATTGCACGGAAGGAACGAGTTCTTTGACCCGGTTGACGTTAAACGATCCGGATTCGGAAATCGCTGCCCCTGAAACCACTGCGATCGGAATCGGTAAATCTTGTGCGGTTTCGTCTCTTCGCCGCGCCGATACAACGACTTCTGACAAAGTTTCTTCTTTCAGGGTAATCTTCAGCGGAACAGCCGGGATTTCGGTCAACTCCCATTCGGAAGCCTGGAAGCCTACTGCATGAAATCTTAGGCGGTAAGGCAGTTTTTCGGAAGTCTCCAGGATAAAAGATCCCACGGAATCTACTGCGATTGTTTTGCCGGTGTTTTGAAAAGTGACCCGCGCATTGTAAACGACCTGACCGCTTTCATCGTAAATGGTTCCCCGGAGGGTTGTTTGAGCCTGTGTGTATAAAGCCGCTGTCAGTAAAAAAAAGAGTACTATTATTTTCATCTGCTTGTTTGAATGCGGCAAATTAAAGGACTCTTTTTGGGGTCAACAAGAAAAAGCAGTATTATTTTCTATATATTCTATCGAATAAATAGAATTTATTTAAATAAACCACTGATTTAAAGTAAATTACCCCTTTGAATGTTTTCAAAAAAAATCAATTCAAGTTACTAAGCCCAAAAAACAGCAGCTTGTTTTTCGATGATTTTCAATACCGCTTCATTGATTGTCAAAGGGAATAAACTCCGGTAGGTAAATCCACCTTGCAAAGGTACTGACCAATTGATTGAATCAGGCAAAATTCATTTAAATAGGCGCTCGTTAGAGGGAGTTATATACTTAACACAGGTAACCTCTGAATCATTTTATTTTGAGACATATTTCCCAATAATTTAAGTGATAATTTTCCACAGATGCACAGATTATTTGTGGCGCTTACCAGCGGGATTTGTGTACTTTAATCAGGTGACTACAAAAAGTACTTGTATGATTCATAATTTCAGTTCCTGCCAGCAGGAACTCTTTGTCTTTCCCACAAATGTAAATATCTGATGCGCTTACCAGTCGCATCTTTACTCTGTAAACAATAACATTCAGCATTTATACTATTAGAAGCGAGTGCAGCCTGTCCCGATTTCTTTCGGGAGTAGCCGAGCTAAAAATTTGCGCATTTGCGGTAGAAATGAAGCGTGGGTTCATAGTGTGATGAATTCCCTAACTTTTT
>NZ_JBCNJW010000014.1:0-97019 GCF_039596355.1 Fluviicola sp.
ATGGTGTGCATCCAAGTCTCCCGGCTTCAGGTTAGCACTCATTTCAAAGGCACTTGCACCGATGCAGTCAGAAGCAAATTTGATGGATTTCCCCAGCAGGCTTTCAATTCTCCCGGAAATGTGTCTCAAAGAATACTTGTCTTCCGGCCCTTCCTTCGGTCTTCCGAGGTGGGACATCAAAACCACACTTCCGCCATTCTCCAAAATGTGTTTGATTGTCGGTAATGCTGCGCGAATCCGTGTGTCATCAGTTACTTCCAATGTTTCCTTGTTCAACGGAACATTGAAATCTACACGCACCAAAGCGCGCTTGTTTTGAAAATCGTAAGTTGCTATTGTTGCCATTAATGGAATCTTAATTTGCAGGCAAAGTTAGGTTAAAGATCGGAAATGGCAAATTCGGATTCGGACCGCTAAAAAATGAAAAAGGCGGCAGAAATCTGTCGCCTTTTTCCGGTCGATTTTGAATCAACCCCGTTTTTTATTCAGACCAAAGAACCAAATCAACAATGATCACTCCGTCTTCGTTCACCAATGCATTGGAAAGCGTTACGGTATTGGAACTTGTTCCGCTCCAGTGTCCGTTGAATGAATCAAAGGTGTAAGTTCCTGCCGGTAAATAGAACACATCAGTCGGGTAACCGTGACCATCTTCCGCCGGGTACAGGTATTCTCCTGTCGCCTGATTGTAAGCATAATATCCGTTCAAATCATTGGTAGAAGTCGGTTGTCCCTGAGCATCTACCAGGCGGATTTCTACGCTGTAAATCGTTGTAATTCCCTTGATGGATTCGATTTCAGAGAGGATGTTATCCGAAACATCAGACTGACCTGCAATGGCAGCGCGGAGTGCCGGAATCAGCGAATTCGCATCGTTGTAGCGGTTTTCAACTACCGCATCTTTGATGTCATTCGTCAGGGTGATCACATCGTCGTTCAATACAACCAATTGCGCTGTCAGCTGATTCACGGAAGTGGTCGAAAACGGAACCGTGCTTTCATTCTGAGCCAATCCTACAAAGTAGTCGATGTCGTCTGCATTGTTTTGAATGTGGTTCACCAACACAAACAAATCGTTGTAAAACACCTGCGCATCCGGTGTACCGCTGATATTTAATTCAAAAACAAGCCGGTCGATTGCATTTGAAGCGTTTTGAACGTCTTGCGGGATGTTTTCGGCGGTTTGGATCGCATTATCCAGATCCTGTTGCGCGTTGTTTTGAGCAAAAGAAGTGCTCATTCCTGTCAGCAAAAGTGCTGCTGCATAAGTAGCTAATTTTTTCATAGTGGAATTTTTTTTACCTTCCAAAAGTACTTCAACCGGCCATTTTGTTTCCGAAGAATGTGTTAAATGATGATTAAAAAAGAAAATTCATCCGGTTTCCAGTATTAACTGGCCAGTAAAAACAAGCCCATAAACAGGAGAGGAATTTCCCATAAAAACTCCAGGAACAGCAGTGTTTTCCCGGAAACCGGGATCAAAAATCCCAATACGGAAGAGCCCCAGAAAAGCAGGAGAAACGGATGAAAACCTAATTTGAAGGGAAGAGATAACGCCTGTGCTGTGATGAGAACGATCCCGAGGACTATGCTTTTAGGTACACCAAGCAGTTGTGGAATGGTATGCATAGAGGCGTCGTCTACCGGAAGATCGCGGATGTCGAAAGGAATGATCTGGATGAATGTCGTCAGCGCAATACTCAGGATAAGCCACCATGGAACGGGCTGGTGCGAGCTGATGAACGGGAAATAACAGATCAATGCCCAGGTAGCGGAAATCAGGAGGATTTTGATAAACGGAATGCTCCGGATGCCTTTGTGGATTCCGGGAAGCGGAAAAGCATAGAGTAGGACGATGAGGCCGCAGATTCCGGCAAATATCCAGTGTTTGATACTGGTGGCGAGTGTTAAAAACAAATACCCGCAGGAAAGGGAGGAAATTACGAACAAAACCTGCAGAAACCGCTTGTTTTTGAGCATCCATGCCAAACGGCGGTTGGTACTGATATGCGTTTTGAATTGATGAATTCGTAAAAAGCGGTGCAACTGGTAGGCGGCCAGGATCCCGGTGAAACCGAAGCAGGTATATTCCCAGGGACGAGCTATGTGAAAATGCATGCAAACCCCGAAAACCAGTGTCGCGAAACAAGAGGCAACCCAAAGATTTGTGTACAATATCAGTGGGAGAACCTGCTTCATGTCAACGGGAAATGAGGGTTTGAAGAACTGCTTCTACAGAAATGTCGGAAATGCAGTCACAGTCTTTTTTGGCTTTACATATAGGGCATTCCGGGTTGAAGACAAGCGTTGTGGAATGATTTCCAAGCGGTCTCCATCTTCCGGGATGAATCGGGATTCTGGGAGAAAACAAACCTACGGCTTTGACATCCAAAAATCCGGCGATGTGAAGCGGGCCGGTACTGCAGGCAACCAATCCCGAAGCATTTTTGATCAGCCAGATCAATTGGTCGATGCTCAGTTTCCCGGTCGAATCGTGGCATTTGTCGTGATCCGGAATTTTTTTCCGGAAGAGTTTTCCTTCTGCTTCCGTTCCGGTGAAAATCACATCGTAACCGTTTACGATTAATTGCTCTGCCAGGTCGAAGTATTTCTCAATTGGCCACTCGCGGGCACTTCCCTGGGATTTCGGATGCAGAATAATGTACTTTTCTGCTAAAAGTGCTTCGAAAGCCTTTGGCAATTCCTGTTTTTCAATCGTGAATTCGGAAGTATAGCGGTTTACTGCTTCAAAGGAAGGAATCTCCGGCAAACCAAAGGGTCTCATCAATTCAAAATTCAATTGAGCCTCGTGAAGCGGAGAATTTTTCCGTGTAAAATCTAAACGGATGTTACAGGTATTTAAATGAAACAAACGGTGAGAAGTCCCGATTCGGGTTGGAACCAGTGCTTTTTTAAACAGTTTTGCCAGTTCTTTCTTCGGAAAAACGTGCACAACGGCATCAATTCCGAGATTTTCAATGGCATCAACCTGCTCTTTTTTGGGAAGTGTGAATAAATCGTCCGTTTTCACGATATCATCCACCGCTGCGTAATATTTGACAATCGGAGCGGTATAGCTTCTGCAAAAAAAGGTAATCCGGCAGGATGGAAACTGTTCCTTCAGCCAGGCTGTTACGGGGAGGGTGAGTAGTACATCACCGATGCTGTCTGCACGACTGATTGCAATGTGTTTTCCGTTCCAATCTTTATTTTCCTTCACGATTCAGTCTTCTTAGTTCCTGGTATTTTAAAACGTTGGATTGTGCGCTGATTTGAGCAATCTTAAACCCTTTCCAGCCATCCAGAAACCCTAATTTAATAAAATACATGGCAATAAAACGACCCAGGGCGCTGATATATGGTTTCAGCGGCCCCACTTTTTTCCCCCGTGCGTGAAACTTCTTCGCAGTCAGCAGGGAATACTTGTCGGCACGTGCCCGGTGATCCTCGTAGGAATAGTACGAATAATGGGCAAGAACGCCTTTGAATGTCTGGAGCTCACACGCCGGGTAAACCAATTCTTCGTGCACATATTCGCCCGACCAGTAGGAACCTGCTTTGGGAAACAGACGCGGTTTCACATCGGGAAACCAGCCGCTGTGACGGATCCATTTTCCCATGTAGTTCGTCAGGCGGTTCACGCAATACGTTCCCTGAAAACCGGCTGCTTTTTCCGCTTTGATTTCTTCGTAAAGTTCGGTGCTCAATGCTTCGTCGGCATCCAGGGAAAGGATGTAATCGGAAGTGGCGAGACTGTTGAGGTAATTCTTACTGGCGGCATATCCTTCCCAGGCGCGTTGTTCAAAACGCACGGAATAGGTCGCACAAATTTCCGGAGTCCGGTCCGTTGAAAAAGCATCCAGCACAATCACTTCATCTGCCAGATCGCGGATGGATTTCAGGCAGCGTTCGATGTTTCGCTCCTCATTGAGGGTAATGATGACAACCGCAAGCGAGTTCATAGCGGATCTTATTTAACGCGCAGGCGCTGTCCGGCACGAATACGGCTTGCAGAAACACCCGGATTCAGGCGTTGCAGTTGTCCGATCGTCACTCCGTGTTTCGATGCAATGCGGGAGAACGTATCTCCGCTGCGAATGGTATAGTATTTTTTTGCAACTACCGGAGTAGGTGCAGGAGTTGGTGTTTTAACCGTATTGGCATTCTCAACGCTGTCCTTAACGGCTTCAGTATACTCTTCATTTTCAACCGTGGTGCTGACCTTGGTCTGGATTTTCAGCAGATCACCAACTACAATGCGCGCACTGGTCAGATCGTTCCAGTTCATCAGGTCCTGGATGGCCACGTTGTACTGTGCGGCAATGCTTCCGAGGCTTTCCCCCGATTTCACCTTGTGATAGGTGTAGTTGATGGTCGTGACAACCTTGGTTTTAGGAACGTCGATTTTGCTGTTTACCGGGTTAGAAACGACCAGCTGGTCGTTTTCGGCATCCACAGCCACATCGGTCGGAAGCGGATTTTTAAATCCTCCGGAACCATAAATCCGTTGTTCCAATGCATAAAGCGAATCTTCCAGGCTCACCAGCAGACCGATTTTTTCCAGCGGGCCGGTCAAACACTGTCGTGGAAGCGTAGGAGGAATGTAAGACGTTTTATACACCGGATTCAGACTCTGAATGTCTTCCACAGGCCACGAAACAATCTTTTCAATCGTTTGCATGTGTATTCCGCGATTCAAACACAAGGTGTCGAGCTGGTAATAATGAATTTTCGGTTCAACCGGAAGCAGGTTGTGCTCCGCATGATAGGTCAACAAGTAAGTCGCCGCAATGAAGTTCGGAACATACCCTTGAGTTTCCCGGGGAAGGTAAGGTCTTACTTCCCAATACGTTCTTTTTCCTCCTGAGCGGCGGATAGCCTTGTTGACATTCCCCGGGCCTGCGTTGTAAGCCGCGAGAGCCAGATTCCAGTCGCCGTAAATGTCATAGAGTTTTTTCAGGTAACGGCACGCCGCATCGGTTGCTTTCACCGGATCCATGCGTTCGTCGATATACGAATCTTCTTTTAATCCGTATTGTTTTCCGGTTGCGTACATGAACTGCCACAAACCGAGTGCTCCTGCGCGGGATTTCACTTGCGGACGCAAACCGCTTTCAATCACGGAAAGGTATTTCAATTCGAGTGGAAGCCCGTATTCAGCCAGTTTTTCTTCATACAAGTCGAAGTACAAACGCGAACGGCCCAATACGACGCGGGCAAAATTTCTACGGTTTTGAGCAAAGAATTTAATGGTCGAAAGGGAAACATTGTTACAGTCGAACCCGAAAGAAGACGTTTGATTCAGCTTTGCGAGTTGCTTGCAGTAATCTTCGTCCGTAAAAACCGGAACGGTTCCCGCTTCGTAATCCAATGCATCGATAATGGAATCGTAGTTTAAACCCTTTGCAAAGTCCGTGTAGTAAAGATTCAGACTTTGATCCACAATTCGGATGAACGCTTCTCCTGATACGGTGTCTTTTACGGGCGGTTTTTGCTTGCGTTGAGCAAATAAGGCTCCGGAATTCAAACAAATAAAAAGTAACAGAAGGATTAATCCGAATCGTTTCATAGGCAAATAAGGGTTTTAATGGTTCATGATCTGATCTGCCAATGAGAAAAGCGCTTCTTCATTGAAATCGTCAGCCATGATCTGCAGGCTCAATGGAAGTCCGTTGCTGTGCATTCCGTTTGGAATAGAAATAGCCGGATTTCCTGTCAAGTTTGCATGAACAGTAAAAATATCCTGGAGATACATCTGAATCGGGTCATTGATGGAACCGAATTCAAATGCGGTAGATGGAGTCGTTGGTAAGATCATCAGATCATACGCGCTGAAAATCTCTTTGGTTTTGTTTTTCAACACGCGTCTCACCTTCATTCCCTTCGTGTAGTATGCATCGTAATAACCGTGAGACAGTACGAAAGTACCGGCCATGATGCGTCTTTTCACTTCTTCTCCGAAACCTTCGGAACGGGAAAGGGTGTATGTTTCTTCAACACCTTTGGCTTGTGGAGACTGATAGCCGTAGTGAACACCGTCGAACCGGGAAAGATTGGAAGATGCTTCCGCAGTTGTCAAAACGTAATAGGTCGGAACGAGGTATTCCAGGTATGGAAAACTCACTCCCTCAACAGTATGTCCTTTGGAACGCAGTTCATCGATGGTTTTTTCCATCATGCTGCGTACTTCCGGGTCTACGCTTTCATTTTCAAGCGCCTCATTCAGATAAGCGATCTTCTTGGTGCCGGCAGCTGGAATCTCTGTTGAGAAACCAAGCGGTTTGGAAGAACTTGTTCCGTCTTTCGGATCTTTTCCGGCCATGATTTCCATGACCAGAACAGCATCTTCCAGGTTATTGGCAAAAGGCCCGATCTGGTCGAAAGAGGATGCATATGCGATCAATCCGTAGCGGCTCACACGACCGTAAGTCGGTTTCAGACCCACCGTTCCCGTGAAGGAAGCCGGTTGTCTGATCGAACCTCCTGTGTCGGATCCGAGCGCAACGGTACACAATCCTGCTGAAACCGCCACCGCAGAACCTCCGGAAGAACCTCCCGGAACGTGCGTCGGACGCAGGTTGTTTTTCACCGGTCCGAATGCGGAATTTTCATTGGAACTTCCCATGGCAAATTCATCGCAATTCAAACGACCGATGATCACCGCATCTTCGGCAAGCAGTCGTTCAACAACCGTAGCCGAATAGAGTGATTCAAAACCAGCCAGTATTTTGGAACTGGCACTCACGGCATGACCTTTATAGCAGATGTTATCTTTTAACCCGATAACCATTCCTGCCAGTCTGCCGGCATTTCCGGATGCACGTTTTTGATCCACTGCCTGTGCCTGACTGATGACACTTTCTGAAAAGACTTCCAAAAAGGCATTCAGATCTTTGTGTTTCTCGATCTGGTCCAGGTATGAACGTACGATACTCTCCACAGTCTTTCCTGCGGAGAGTGCAACTTTAACTTCCGAAAATGTTTTATACATGTAAAATGGATTGAACTATTTTTTCTCTTCTGTAGTTGGAGTAGAACCCTCTTCGCCTTTGCTGGCATCTTTGAATTCCTTAATTCCTTTTCCAAGACCTTTCATCAGTTCGGGAATTTTTTTACCACCAAACAATAAAAGAACCACTACGAGGATTAAAATAATTTCTGTTGCACCTAATTTCATAACTTCCTAATTTGTGGCAAAATTAAGGAAATATCGGATATGTTTTCTGTTAAAAATGCAGGGCGTCTGGTTTTGCTCCAAATTCTTAAGGTTTTTTGGCAAATGTTTTGCCCGGAAATCCGGGTGATTTGGAGGTTTTGTTTCTCCTGATCAAGTTGAAAGAGTTCAAAAGTTGAAAAGTTCCAATTGAACCTTTTTGAACTTTTGAACAGGCTAAATTGTTATTCTTCCAATCAATGGAAAACAGGCATCGTCACACTGCTTGTTTCGATTATTACCGTGCAAGAATCCGGCTGCTTATTCCCGGGTGTAAACCAGTTTTGTGCCCGTAAACAAAGCCTTTTCCAATCGTTCCCATTGCTCGAAGGTAGGTGCGAGAATCGCCACTTCCGAACCGTACCGCGTAATGGTGCTCACCTGCAGGATGGATTCAAAGAGCGGCTGATACTTCAGTTCGCTGTGGATGATCGTCATCGTACCACCTGCAAACGTGACCAGGCTCGGCTCGAAATAAGATCCTTCATGAAAATTGATCACATACTTGTTTGCACTGAGTTTTGTAAGCGTGTTCAGTGAACCTTCCCCGGCAATCATCAGCTTCGACTCAATCCCGTAATAGTAATTTTCACCTTCAAGCACGCATGGAAGTGAATCGTTGGCTTTGACTCCGAAGAGGTAATTTCCTCTGACCTGCAGTTTGGAAGATTCGCGCACCTGCTCCCGGCTGATGCTCGCAATCGCTACCGTTACGATGGAAATCCCTTTTTCATCGATCACATAAGTCGTTTGTGAATCGCTACTTTTGTATTTTCCAAAGTGAATTTTATCCGTGCTGGTCTGAGAAGCGCTTCCGAAAGGAAGCGGGTCTGAAAACTGAACGGTTTTTTGAGAAAATCCGGATAAATGAACAAAAAGGGTAAAAAGAAGAAGAACTTTTTTCATAACTTATATAAGAAAAGTGACGCTTTGATAAGAGCAAATGAAGTAATAAGCTATCAAGAGCATCTGTATTACAATTTTAAACAAAATTTATGCAAAAACGCTGGTTTATCAAACAGAGACCAACTTCTGAGACTATCCGCGATCTGGTAAACGATCTGAAAGTGAGTCCGATTATGGCTTCCCTGCTAATTCAAAGAAATCTTACATCTCTTCCGCAGATTCGTTCATTTTTTACCCCGGAATTGAGCAGTTTGCACGATCCGTTTTTGATGCTGAACATGCAGGCTGCGGTCGAACGATTGGATTTGGCGGTTCGGGAAGGACAGCGGATATTGATTTTCGGGGATTACGATGTGGACGGAACCACTTCCGTGGCATTGGTTTACAGCGTTTTGAAAGACCTCGCACCGATTGATTTCTATATTCCGGATCGCTACGAGGAAGGCTACGGTTTGTCGTATAAGGGAATTGATTATGCGTTGGATAACGATTGCAGTTTACTGATTGCGCTCGACTGCGGGATCAAAGAAGTGGATAAAGTGCGGTATGCAAAAGAAAAGGGACTGGATATTATTATTTGTGATCACCATACTCCGGGGCCTGAAATCCCGGATTGCATTGTCCTGGACCCGAAACAGGAAGCATGCACCTATCCGTTCAAGGAACTGTGCGGTTGTGGAGTAGGTTTTAAACTGTTGCAGGCCTGGTACGCGAAAACCGGTCGAAATGAAAAGGAATTGTTTGATTACCTCGACCTGACAGCGATCGCGATCGGGGCGGATATTGTTCCGGTAACGGGAGAAAACCGGGTTTTGTGCAAACATGGCATTCAGCGCATGAATGAAAATCCGCGGATCGGGGTAGCTGCTTTGGTGGAACAGGCACAGCGTTCATTTCCGCTGGATTTGTCGAACGTGGTTTTTACCATTGCGCCACGCATCAATGCGGCAGGTCGTTTGAAGAGCGGTTCCAGGGCGGTAGAGCTTTTGCTGGCAGAAACGAAACAAGAAGCGAAGAAAATTGCGGCAGAAATCGATGAATACAATTCGGAGCGCCGCATGCTGGATGCGCAGACAACCGAAGAAGCACTGGAACTGATTGCGCAGGACGAATTATTTTCAAGCCGGAAATCAACCGTGGTGTTTCAGTCCGACTGGCACAAAGGAGTCGTCGGAATTGTCGCTTCCCGACTAATTGAACATCATTACCGCCCAACGATCGTGCTCACGGAGAACAAAGGCGAAGCAACAGGTTCAGCCCGTTCCGTTCAGGGTTTCAACGTGTACGATGCGATTACTGCCTGCGGGCATTTATTGACGCAGTTCGGGGGGCACCAGCATGCTGCGGGATTGTCCCTGCCGTTGGAAAATGTTGTACCCTTTAGAGAACATTTTGATGCTTACGTGCAAAAACACATCCGTCCTTTGGATGAGCTGGACGAATTAGTCATCGATCTGGAAATTGCGCCTTCGGATTTGTTCCTGGCGGGAGAATCGGCTTTTCAGATTCCAAGACTGTATCGCATGCTGGAACAAATGGAACCGTTTGGCCCGGGAAATGACAAACCGGTCTTTTGCGTCCGGAATGTGTACGCGGATAAACAACGGATTTTGAAAGGAGCACATGTGAAATTTGACCTGGTTGATCCGGCAAGCGGCATCCGCCTGTCGGCAATCGGGTTCAGTATGGCAGATAAGGCCGATTTAATTGCCTCAGGTTGCGCCTTTGACTGCGCATTTACGCTGGAAACCAATACGTGGAACGATCAAACAACGCTTCAAATCCAGGTGCGGGATATCCGGGAAACACTTTAATGGATCATTGAAAATGTGAAAATTGAAAAGGAGGTTAAAACGATTGGATGATCTCCACAACGAAAGTGTCTTTCGGAGATTTGAAAAGCAGTTCATTGCTGAAAGCTTTCTTTTCTATGGAGTTTGATTCGAAGAGATCTCCCTGGTATTCCATCATCACCCGATCCCTGATCGGCAGGAGAAACCCTTTGGAGCCATTTGGTTTTAAAGCAATCGTTGAATAGTTGACAGACAGGTGCGGGAAGAAATTTTTGGGAGATTCCGAAATATGTATGGATTGTGGTTTGATTTCCCGTGCAATCAATTCGTTTAGAAGTGATTTATCTGACTGGTATTGAATGGAGTTTATGATGATCACTGTCAATGAACCAATCACCAACCCATGATTCAATACGGAAAGAGATGTGATTCCGTAAAAGGCGTATTGACGATAATAATCGGTCAAAAATACATACACGTAATTTATTACGATCAGACTTTGAAACAGATACGGAACCCACAAGAAGATCATCACGTCTGTTTGATAGGAATAAAGCAATCCGGAATGTAATTCGTTGATGAGGTAATAAGAATGAAGCGGATAAAGAGCCAGGATGAATACGGAAAAGAAATCATCCCAATCGTCTTTGTTTTTGGCTGCGGCTCCGAATGGAATTAAAATCAGGAGTGCCAGAGCGGAAAACAGTGCCGTCGCAGTCACCCAATTCCCACCGGAGCGCAAACCAATGAGTACGTTCCAAAATAGCAGAACAGCCAACAGGAAAATTTGAATGACAAGTGATTTGTGTAGCCGCATAAAAAACAAAAAGGCTGGAATTGATTCCAGCCCTAAAGTAATGATATTTTGTTTGAGCGAAAAGGTGATTTTCCTTCTCCATTCTCACTTTTAACTTTTCAATTATAGAGGAATGTTCCCGTGTTTTTTCTTCGGAAGCGTCTCTGATTTTTTCTCCAGGGATTTGAATGCTGCAATCAGCGTTGCGCGCGTTTCTTCCGGAAGAATAACTGCATCTACGAAACCTCTTTCAGCTGCGCGGTATGGATTTGCGAACATGTCGGCATATTCCGCTTCTTTTTCTTTCCATTTTGCGTCCTTGTCTTCTGCAGCAGCAATCTCGGATTTGAAAATGATTTCCGCAGCTCCTTTTGCACCCATTACAGCGATTTCGGCTGTCGGCCATGCGTAGTTCAAATCAGCACCGATATTCTTGGAGTTCATGACGTCGAATGCACCTCCGTATGCTTTACGGGTGATGACCGTGATTCTCGGAACGGTAGCTTCGGAGAATGCATAAAGCAATTTTGCTCCGTGCGTGATGATTCCGCGCCATTCCTGGTCTGTTCCCGGAAGGAATCCAGGTACGTCTTCCAATACCAGTAACGGAATATTGAACGAATCACAGAAACGTACGAAACGTGCTCCTTTGCGGGAAGAATCGATATCCAAAACTCCGGCCATGGATGACGGTTGGTTCGCGATGATCCCGATTGATCTGCCGTCCAGACGTGCAAAACCAACGACAATATTTGTTGCGAAATCCGGTTGTACTTCGCGGAAGGTATCGTCGTCAATCAAACAATCGATGACTTCGCGGATATCGTATGGCAGGTTGGAGTTTTCCGGAACAATGTTCTGAATGCGGTTCAGCTTTTCTTTTGCAAACAAAGCCGTACCGAATTGCGGAGCCAGTTCCATGGCATTTTGCGGCATGTATGTCAACAACTCGCGAACCTTGCGCAGACATTCTACATCGTTTGCTGCGGTGAAGTGTGTTACCCCGGATTTTTCTGCGTGAGCTTTTGCACCACCCAGGTCTTCCGAACTGACTTCTTCGTGTGTTACCGTTTTTACGACGTTAGGTCCGGTTACGAACATGTAGGAAGTGTCTTCCACCATGAAAACAAAATCCGTCAGGGCAGGAGAATAAACGGCTCCTCCGGCACAGGGTCCCATGATCACTGAAATTTGCGGAATTGCTCCGGAAGCACGTGTGTTTCGGTAGAAAATATCGGCATAACCGGCTAGGGAAACAACTCCCTCCTGGATGCGTGCACCACCGGAATCATTCAACCCGATTACAGGAGCACCGTTTTTCATCGCCAAATCCAGTACTTTGCAAATTTTCTGAGCGTGTGTTTCGGAAAGAGAACCTCCCAATACGGTGAAATCCTGTGAGAATACATACACAATTCTTCCGTGGATGGTTCCGAATCCGGTTACAACACCGTCTCCCGGGCTTTTGGTTTTTTCCAGTCCGAAAGAAGTTGCCCGGTGTTCCACAAACATCCCGATTTCCTGGAATGAGCCTTCGTCCAATAATAAAGTGATACGTTCACGTGCGCTCAATTTTCCCTGAGCATGTTGTTTATCAATGCGGGCCTGTCCTCCACCCAAATGAGCGGCTTCCCGTTTTTGAATCAGTTCAGCATTCTTTTCTTTCATGAAAAAAGGTTTGTGGAGACCAAAGATACACTTTCGGGACATAAATCAGTTTTTCGCAATAACGCAGAGAGGCATTCTCAGCGTAAAAACCCGGTTTTCAGGGTTGATTTATGTTGTAATTATATTTGATAACCAGTGGTTTAAATGGTGTTTTCAACGAAATTACTAATTTACTATAGTTCGTTGATTTATTTCGCTTCGGCTCTTGTTTTACTCATCCGGAAAATATTATCTTAGGCAAAAGAACGATCGTTTATGCGCCATTTTAATTTGTTTCTGTTAGTTGCCGCTTTTGTTGCCTTTTCTGGATGTAAAAAAGACAGCAAACGCCGCATTGAAAAATTTCACCGGCAGGAGGTAGGGTCTTCCGCTCACGATATTTTGTCGGACAAGAAGTATCAGTCAATTACCGTTGAGATTGTCTACATGACGGGTTACAAACCGACGGATGCCGCAATGAACAACCTGCAGGCAATGATCAACCAGTACTGCAACAAACCGGATGGAATTACATTTACATATCATGAAATTGCCGCGCAGGGAAAAACGTCCTATTCGATCAGTGATGTCCGGGCGATTGAAGACGACACGCGCCAGGAGTTCACGTATAAAAAAGACCTCGCAGTGTACTTTTTGTTCCTCGACGGACCTTCAAGCGAAAACCAGGGCTCGAGTATGGTCGTGGGCCAGGCTTATTACAACACTTCCATGGTGATTTATGAGAAATCGCTGCAGGATAACTCGGGCGGATTCGGCGAACCGGAATTGTACAAACTCGAAACGGTGGTGATCAACCACGAATTCGGACACATCCTCGGATTGGTCAATAACGGCTCCACAATGTATCATGCACACCAGGATTCTGCGCACGGTGCTCATTGCGATAACCAGGACTGCCTCATGTACTGGGAAGCAGAAACCGGATCCATTTTCTCCAATTTGATTGGAAACGCTCCGATTCCTGGGCTGGATGCAAATTGTATCAAGGATCTGCAGGAGAATGGAGGGAAATGACTTTTTAAGTTAAAATTGAAAAGTTAAAAGGGAGAAATTACAATTGAGAAATTAAGAGGAATGCTGAGCGGAGTCGAAGCATGATCTGAGTCTTGTAATTTGGAATTCATAATGAGTAATTATCGAGCTGATTCCTTTTCAAGAGTTGCTTTGGATGTAATAATGATTGTGCTGAGGATGCGCATTAATTGAAGAGATTCGTCATGCAGAGAGCCTCGTATTGATTCAATCCAATAAACTTGTTCCGTCGCATTCTTTTCGGGTTTAATTTCTATTTAAAATGCTAAAAAATAACCGTTTATAAAACCCTCGAATCCTTCTTTTTTAACTTCTCACTTTTCAATTTTAGCTTGATTACTGTTTATAACCATTCTAAATTAACAATCCTGACAGTTTTCTGACAATTCAGAACTTCCCGTTCCCCAATTTTGCGGATATAACGCCAGAAAGTTACCATTCGTGATTAAGGAACTGCACACAATCGCATTTACACACCGAAACCTGGAGGTTTCCAAAATCGGACGTCTGCATATGGAGCAAGATGCCGTGCAGCACCGTTTTCAAGTGGTAAAAGAACGGTTGCACATTGATGAAATCATGTTCTTGTCGACCTGTAACCGGGTTGAATTCTTTTTGGTAACCAATGAACTGGTTTCCGAAGCATTTTTACTTGATTTTTTCACAGCGCTTTACCCGGAATTCGAATCGGAGCAGGTGCATTTTTTCGCTGAAAATGCATTCGTTTATTCGAAAATGGAAGCGGTAAATCATGCACTTCGCGTGGCTGCATCCATTGATTCCCTGGTGATCGGGGAGCGTGAAATCATTACGCAGGTTCGTCAGGCTTATGAGCAATCCCGTGATTTGGGACTTTCAGGAGATACGCTCCGAATTTTGTTCCGCCACACGATTGAAACTGCCAAACGCGTTTATACCGAAACAAAAATTTCCCAAAAACCGGTTTCCGTAGTTTCCATTGCATACCAGCGTTTGGTAGGAATGGATGCTCCGAAAAATGCCCGTGTACTGGCAATCGGAGCGGGAGTTACCAATACGGCGATGCTGCGCTTTTTGAAAAAGCATGGGATGTCGGATTTTGTGATTTTCAACCGCACCCTGGAAAAAGCCGTTGCTTTAGCAGAGGAACTTGGCGGAAAAGCATACCCGCTTTCGGAACTTCAGGCATACAAAGGTGGTTTTGACATCCTGGTTTCCTGTACCGGATCGGAAGAAGTGATCATAGACGAAAACCTGTACGGGCAATTGCTCAACGGAGATACCAATCCGAAAATTACGATCGACCTGGCACTTCCGAATGATATTTCGGAGCATGTTCATACAACATTTCCTACAAGAAGTATTTCCATCGAAGTGCTTCAACGTATTTCAGACAGTCACCTGGCAGAGCGTTCACAGGAAGTGATGCACGTGGAGCAGATTCTCGAAGAAGCAAACAATGAGTTTCGCAATATCGCGAAACTGCGTGCTATTGAAATCGCAATGAGACCGGTTCCGCAGATGGTGAAAGATATCCGTGCTGCGGCATTCAATGAGATTTTCAAAAACGAATTGGATCAGCTGGATCCTTCTTCCATGGAAATCCTGGAAAAGGTAGTGGGCTACATGGAGAAAAAATACATGAGTATGCCGATGATTATGGCTAAAGAAATCATGTTTAAATCGTAATTTTACTTCATGAGAAAAATTCGTATCGGCTCACGCGGAAGTGATCTGGCACTTTGGCAGGCAAACCACGTTAAAAAACAATTGGAAGACCTTGGTGCTGAGGTAAGTATTACCATCATCAAAACGCAGGGCGACCAAATTCAGCATTTAAGTTTCGATAAACTGGAAGGAAAAGGATTCTTTACCAAGGAGATCGAGCAGGCTTTGCTGGATGAAACCATTGACCTGGCGGTACATTCTCATAAAGATCTTGAAACAAGTACACCCAAAGGATTGATCATTGCAGCCGTTTCCGAGCGGGAAAACCCGGCAGACGTGTTGCTGATTCACCCGGATGCGGTTGATTCCGGTTCATTCTGGAACCTCAAAAAAGAGGCTGTTGTGGGAACTTCTTCTGCGAGAAGAAAAGCACAGCTGGTTGCTTTCCGGCCGGATGTTGCAATCAAAGATTTGAGAGGAAATGTCCCGACCCGTCTGCAAAAATTGGTAGATGGCGAATACGATGCTATTTTACTGGCAAAGGCTGGCTTGGACCGCCTGAAGCTCGATTTGAAAGGCATGCATGAAGAGATCCTGGATCCGGAAGAATTCATTCCGGCACCGGCGCAGGGAGTTTTGGCTTTGCAGATTCGTGAAAACGACAACGAATTGTTCGATTTTATTCAACCGATGAACCACATTGATATTCAGTCGCAGATTGCATTGGAAAGAACGGTTCTGAACCGTCTTCAGGGAGGATGCCAGCTTCCGCTGGGAGCGTATTGCCCGGAAGAAGGACGATTGCTGGTTGCTTTTGCTCATGAATGGGAGCAGGGGGCTCAGTGGTTCGAGTTTGAAGGCCCGCACGACCTGGATATGGTTGATGTGGTGCTGGAGGCATTGCTGGAAGAAGAAGATGAAGATCAAGAGTATATTTCTTAGTTCGGAAAGCAACTCATCTCTTCCTTTCGTTTCTTTTTGTGAGGAAAACGGGATCTCCTTCCTCCGGAAATCATTTATTTCTTTTGAACCCGTTCCTTTCGTCTTGCCGGAAATAGGGGATGTGGTGTTTTTTTCCTCTCCGCGCTCCTTCGATTTTTTCCTTTCCGGGGGAATAAACTGGAAACCCGGCCGGGAATTGGCCTGTATCGGCGAGGAAACTAAAAAGCACATCGAAGCTGCCGGATTTTCCGTTTCCTTCGTCGGAGAAAATGCCGGAAACCCGGAAGAAGTTGCTGCTTTGTTTAATCAGTGGCTCGGAACCCGGACAGCCCTTTTTCCGCAGTCGACCAAATCCAATAAATCCATCGAAAAGGCTGTTCCACCATCGCAGCGTGTTCCCCTTCTTGTTTACCGGACGATTGAAACCCCGATCCGTTTGACGGAGGAGTTTTCTGTTTACATCTTTACAAGTCCCTCAAATTATGATAGTTTCAGCGCAATAAATGCAATTCCTGAAACAGGTATGGTGATCTCCTGGGGAGAAATGACACATCAACGAATTGTAAATCAGGGGGGTAAATCGGAATTCGTTTTAAGGACTTCGACCTATTCCGAGTTGTTGGAGATTCTGAAAAAAATTAACGGATAAAAATTAGATTTTTTTAACTAAAAGGATTAAATTTAGTTATGTTTTAGAACCAATCGCTACTAAAGTTGATTAACTTTGCAGTGTTGTTAATAGAACAACGAGTGCCAAAATTGACATGAAAAATTCAAAAAGTAATACTCACTAATTTCTATTCTATGGAATCAACTTCTAATGAAAATTATGAATTCCGCGTTTATCCTGATGAAAAGTCGCCTAAACTCTTTAAGTCCCCGATTCTCGAGGTTTTAACAAAAACAAAGCTTTGGATCATCATTGTTTTGTACAGCATTTTTGCAGCATTCTGGCTCTGGTTTTATGTGTACTATTTTCAAGGAACGGCAATTAGCCTGATCTCATTGTTCTTTCTTGGGTTTTTTACATGGACGTTGGGCGAATATGTGCTGCACCGTTTTGTTTATCACAAAATCAAAGATGCATCGTATGATACGGGAATGCAGTATGTGTTTCACGGAATCCACCATCAGTATCCGAGTGATGAGGATCGGATTATCCTTCCTCCTGTGCCTGGTTTGGCAATTGCAAGTTTGTTTCTTGTGATTTTCTACCTGATGATGGGAGGTGCTGCACTTGCTTTCGGGCCCGGATTTTTGATCGGTTACCTGGTGTATATTACCATTCACTGGATGGTGCATAGCAAACCGGCTCCTGCCCGTTTCAATTTTTGGTGGAGACATCACAACATCCACCACTACCAGCAGCACGATAAAGCGTTCGGTGTTTCTACACCGATCTGGGATATCGTATTCAGAACAATGCCGGTAAAAGGACGAAAAACCATAACAATCCTGAAAAAGTAAATACTTGTTCTGCGTTCCGAAGGGGAAATGGTCTCACGGATATATGGATTTCTTTGATATCTGAAACCGGGGATGCCTGACAAGATTTAATTAGGGAAAATACATGAGATCTTCGTGTGCTTTGTGTTCTTAGTGGGTTTGTTACCACGGGGCACATGAAGCACCCGAAGATTTTTTTTTTTGCGTGAAAATACCTCAAAAGGAGATCCTGACTTAAATATCAACCAAATTCCAGGATAAGTCTTCTTAAAAACCGGGGTTTTCTAAATTCCGGTACAAGCCAGGTAAAAAGTCATTTTTGGATGAGGATGAGGCTGTGTCTTACAGCGTCGAAATGATTATAGATCAAAATGGTGCGCGGATTTTCTGTTGTACCATTTTCAATTAAATGGCCTGCCTGCCCGTTCAGTAAACGAACAGCAAGGTAGGAGGCAAAGGCGCTCACCGTACGGTATTCCCCAACGGCTTTTTTGAAAAATACAAGCGGCATTTCAGTTCCGAAACAGGTCTGAACTTTGTCGTACCACGAATCTGTGCGGACATCTCCGTTTTTCCCCAGTAACAGGCAGTCGATATCCTCCGGTTGGAGATTTTGCTCTGCAAGAAAGGATTGCACAAAATCGGTGATTTCTTCTTCCGTAAGATTGGATGATTGGTTGAATGCACTGAATTTTGCGAGGCTGTTTTCCGGGCTGCTGCTCAGGATAAATTGTACGGAACCTTCACCGCAATACGAACCATTTGTTTGGGAGCGCAATAAATCATTATTGGAAACCAATTCTTCCTTGAAGCGGTTCCCCAGGTGGTCGATGTTGTAATTGTAATCGGAAATCTCTTCTACTGCTCCCAGCAACAGGCTTTTTGGCGTGTTCTGATGTTCATCGAAATACAAGGAAGCATCCAGCAAGGCTGATTCGAAAGCCAGTGATCCGTTGACATGTGTCATGTTGTAACCCTGATTTTCGGAAAGCAGTGCTACTTGCCCTGCAAGTGCATTCGGAGTGCTTTGCACAAAATTGGTCGGGGTGAGCGTTCCTTCATTGTATTCCACAATTTGATTGAGGAACTTGATGCAGTCTTCCAGTCCGCCGTTTGCCGTTCCGAAGATAATTCCATCCGGTTTTGCATTTCGGGCGAGGAGCGGGAGGGAAACCCCGATTCCCATACGTACGGCTTTTCCCATGCGGCGTAATTGCGCATTTGGGATTAAATCCTGGTAGGAAGGCTCCAGAGCCGTGTACATGTATTGATTCAAGACTTGCCAGTCGCCCTGCTCAAAGGAAAGGTCGTGCGTTTTCTGTGGTGAAATAGCATACAAGTCTTTTATATACATGCTGAAAAGATTAGGGAAGTGCAATTTCCACCAAAACCGAAGGAATTGGAAAGAACATGTTTGATTGCAGTTCCGGGTGTATAGTGGAGTACCGGTTTGAAGGGGAAATCCGCGATGGGTTCCTGAACTCTCAGGCTCGGGTAGATTTCCTGGTTCCGGATGGCGAGGATGCTGTAAATAGCTTCAATAACGCCTGCAGCAGCTAATGTGTGTCCTACATAGGATTTCGTGGAACTGAACGGTGGAACCGTTTCGAAAACCTTTGAAAACGCAACCGATTCCGTTAGATCATTATTGGGAGTACCGGTTCCGTGTGCATTGATGTAATCGATTTCCGAAGGAGTAAGTGCTGCACGCTTCAAGGCTAGTTCCATGGCCATTCGCGGCCCGCGGGCATCATCTGAGGTCGCAGACGGGTGGAAGGCATCATTGCAGATTCCGAATCCGGCAAATCCGGCCTGGATTTTCCCCGGATCTGTGACGTCTTCTTTTCGTTCCAGTACTACATATGCAGCTGCTTCACCTAAACTGAGTCCTTCCCGGTTCGTGTCAAACGGTTTGCAGGGTTCTTCGCTGAGAATACGGAGCGAGTTGAATCCATTGACGGTAAATTTCGCCAAACAGTCGCTTCCGCCGGCAATGACGCGGTCTGCTTTCCCTGTTTCGAGTAAGCGTGCTCCTAAAGCAATGGCATTGGCGGAAGAAGAACAGGCCGTGTTAATCACGTCTGTGATTCCCTTCATGTTGTATAAACGAACGATCTGCAACGCGTGATCCGAACCCTCGTAGTTTTTCACATACTCGGAGGGAGTTCCCTGAAGGTTGGCGTCGCTGTACAGATCATCGGTGTAGCACATACCGCCAACCGTACTGGAGCTGATAAATGCCGTTCTGCCCGAAGCAATTTCTTCCGGGCTTAACCCGGCATGTGCAACAGCTTCGCGGAATGCTTTTACTGCAATCAGTGTGGTGCGGGTATAGCCCTTTCCTTTCTCCAATCCCAATTCTGTGAGCAGTTCTTCGTCACTTTGGTCTATTTCTCCGAAAACAAGCGATTCGGCATACTGGGATTTGAAATGCTTTGCCTTTTTGATTCCTGAGTTTTCTTGTTGCAGGGAACGGAGGTTCTCAGCAATTGTTAAACCAATTGACGTGATTGCACCCATTCCTGTTACAACAATTTCACTCATAGCGTTATTTTGTGCGGTTCGCGATGATGTAATCTACGATGGTATTTACATCGATCAAAATTTGCCTTCCTTCGGTCGGGTTCTTGATTTTGATTCCGTATTCGCGGTCCAGCAACACAATTAATTCAACGGAGTCAATGGAATCCAAACCGAGGTCACCACCGAATAATACTTCGTCGTTTTTAATATCTGCAGGAGTTAAATCCAATAAATTCAAATACTTGATCAGGTGTTCTTTGAACTCCACGATCAATTCTTCTCTGTTTGTAGTCATACTTTAAATATAGTTTTGAATTCTCAACCGAATGAATATCAGCAGTTGACAAATTACAGTAAACAAAAATAAGAAAGATATAGTTCCCATTAATTCACTCCACGCACCATTTTTCAGGAAAAGGGTGTAATAACCTTCCAGACACCACTTCAATGGCGAGATATTTCCGATGGTTTGCATGTAGTCCGGCATGATGAAATTCGGAACCCAGATTCCACCGATTGCCGCAAAAATAATGATCGAAATAGCTCCGAAACCGTTTGCCTGTTCTTGTGTTTTGGCATACGTTCCAACTAAAACAGCATAGGAAATGGCAGAAACGGCGGAAAGCAGGGTTACGACCAGGAATGGTAAAAATGCGTTCGGCATGGCCAGTTGCGGCAGCCCGATATGTGGGAAAATGTAAATTCCCATCAGGAATAGCAGTAAGAGTTGGGATAGTGCAACAAACAGGTATACCAGGAATTTGGAAACCAACGTGAGTGCAAATGCGGTCGGAATAGTCTGTAAACGCAGGAAACTTCCGGAAAGCCGTTCTTTTACAATGTTTCCTCCCAGGGAAATAACCATGAAGAACATGGCAAAGATAGACCAGGCCGGAACGTTGTGCTGGCTCGAATTCGGGATTAACTCCGCAACCGTGCTCAAACTGGCATTGGCCGTTTTTAGTTTCGTTTCGCGGTTAATAATGGCTTGACGGATATTTGCGGGAATGGAATCGTAGCCCATTTCCTGGAATAACTTGGAAACCATTTCTTCGTTCTCGATCCCATTCGTAATTGCCTGGATTCCGTTCAAAACTGAGATCCGGAAATTTTCCTGAACCACCGGATCAAAGTAAATGGCGATTTCCTGCTTTTTGGGACTCACTTTCGGCGCTTTTTCGATGACGCCCATCTGTTCCAGCATCAGCTTGGAAATGTTGTCTGCATTATCGCCCAGCCGTTCGCTGAAATTTGCCGGAATGTAAATCCCGAGCATGGCATCTTCATCGATGGTGCGTCGCTTGACGGACGCTTCCACCAGGGAATTGTTGCGTTTGATGTCAAAACTCCCCGAATGAACCAGCGCTTTGACCAGCGAATCACCCAAAGAACCTTTGTCCTGGTTCGAAATGAGAACGGTCAGCTTGTTTTCATTCACGATCTGGAATGCACTGTTTTGTACGATCGTAATGATGAAAACCAGCAATAACGGCATGAGATACATCAAGAGCAGCCCCACTTTATCGTGAAGTACCAGCAAAATCTCTTTCCATACGGATGCGCTCAGTTTTCTCATTAGTCGCGTAAAACGGTTCCCGTCAGTTTGAGGATTAAATCTTCCAGGTTTGTCACCTGATGTGTTGCAAGCAGGTTTGCCAGCGTGTTGCAGGCAATCATTTTCCCGTGATCAATCAGGATAATCTGGTTGCAGAACTCTTCCGCCTCCTTCAAATGGTGCGAAGTATAAATGATCGTTGTTCCCTGCCGGTTGAGTTCCTGCAGCAGGTTCATGATGGCAATTTTACTTTGAACGTCCACTCCAACGGTTGGTTCGTCGAGGAATAAGATCACCGGGTCATGAAGCAGTGAAATGATGAGGTTTAAACGTCTCTTCATTCCACCGGAAAACGTAGATACTTTGCTGTTTTTCACATGCGAAAGCCCTACTTTTTGCAATAAGTCATCTATTTTTTGAGCTAAATCAGCTCGTTTGATGTCGTATAAACTTCCGAAGTATTCCAGGTTTTGATTGGCGGTGAGTTCCGGGAAAAAGGAAAAGTCCTGAGGCACAAAACCGAGTTTGCTCCGGATTTCGCGCGGACTTTTCTCACCGTCCAGGTAATAAGTAACCGAACCCAAAGTAGGATCAAGAATACTGCAGAGAATCGAAATGAGGGTTGTTTTGCCTGCCCCGTTCGGCCCGAAGATTCCTACGATTTCACCGCGTGCGATGGTAAAGTCCACTCCGTCCAAACTGGGAGTAGTGCTTTTATGGTAGGACTTGTAAACCTTTGAAACATGCAAAAGCGTCTCCTGCATTCCATTAAAGTTTAATTTTCGAGAGATCTTTGAAAGCGTCTTTTTCTACGGCACTGATTTCTACGAGCAAATCTGCACATGCTTCAAAATCTTTTTGTTCCGTCAAACGGCCTTTGTAGATTCCGGACATTTGCAGGGCGCTGTCTCTCCACAAATCACCGGCTTTGGTCATTTTTTCGGAAACGCGCAGCAATTCGTCGTTCTGCATAATAGCAGCGGCTTCTTCCAGGAATGCGGCATAGAGGAAACGGAATCCGCCACCACCGGTACCGATTTCTTCCTGCATGCGGACAATTTGCCCGAGGTATAAACCAGCCTGGCGCGGTCCGAGTTTTTCTCTCCAGCCCCTGATTTTCTTGGAAGTATGTACAATTCCTTTTACTCCGGCAACCGATCCGGGAATATTCAGCATGTCTCTGCAATTGCGTTTGATTCCCTTCCGGATTCCGTTTTGAATTTGTTCTGTCGTGATTTTGTGAACCTCAACCGGGTAGTAGAGATGTCCTCTCGGAGCCAGTGCACCTTTTGCAAAACGGACTTTCTCGAGTTCTTCCGCGCTGATCGAAGTGGTGACTTCCATTACGGGATCACTCACCAGGTAGCGGTCACCCTCTTTCCCGAAAACAATCAGGTTGTGGGCGTTGAAGTGAAAACGGTATTCTTTCGGAAAGTAAGGCAGGTGAAACACACCGACCTGGCATCCGACCTGGATTCCCTGAGCCAGTTTTGCATCGAGGAATGCCATCGCATCTTTGGAATCTTTGAATTTTTTGCGCTCAACCTTCACATCCAGCGCTTTGCAGGTGCGCTTAAAAATAGCTCCCGGCATGGTTCTGAAGGAAATAGCAGGTCCGTTGTTCACGGTCATGAACGGAATGTGGATATAAAACAATCCCGAACCCATCCCGAAAGCCAAAGGCTCGGAAATGAAATCAACACCGTGGTGCTTTAAAAGGCTCACTGTTACGCCATTTTCACAATGCGCTGTTTGGTGATGAATAAATTCTGACACTAAGCTTTGAAATTTTTGAGTTCGTGAACGGAAACCTCAAACGCATCTGCATAGCGTTGAAGTACAGAATCGTTTAGTTTTCGGAAGACACCCGGTTTCAAATGTCTTTTGATTCTGAATTTCCAAATACCGGTATAACCTGCCAAAACGGTGTAATCCATCAACTTTTCTTCCATGAAGAACAGAATCGGGCTGGCTTCACCACGTTTGATTTTTTCCCGTGCATCGGAAGTTCTTCGTTCGATTTCCTTCCATGCCTCATCCAGGGCAACCTTCTTGGTTTCCCAGCCGGTGCTCAGTTCCGTATCGTAATGACCGTCTTCGTTCTTCACATAGCAAACCTCCCTTGTGAAATGTTCAAGAGCACTTTTATCCTGTGGAACGTCAGACTTTTTCATTTAACAAACAGTTAAGTACGCAAATACGTATGAGAATCGGGAACTTTCCGGAACCGCCAGCAAAATGGTGTCTCCGGTTTTCAGTTTACCGCTGTTGAACAATTCATCTACCATCAGGTAAATGGAACCTGCACCCACGTTTCCGCGTGTTTCCAGGTTTGTAAACCAGCGTTCTTTCGGAATTTCGTAATCGTATGCCAGCAACTCATCGTAGATTTTATCTGCGAAGAAGTAGCTCGACATGTGTGGTAAAAACCAGGTAATGTCTTCTTTTTGAATATTTTTCTCCTGCAGGATATCGTACATGCGCTTGAATCCGAGTTTCACGATGTGCTGATCCAGCAATTTCACATCCTGCTTGATACTGAGGATGGACTTTTCGATCATTTCCTGCGGCTCGAAATCCATGTAGCTTTTCAGCGTTCCGTCACTGCGTTTCTCTGAAGCCATGTACATACATGCTTCTACCTGGTTGGCGAAGGAAATTCCTTCCATCCAGTCGATGCGCAGTGAAATGCCGTCTTTGCTTTTCTGGTCTTCCAGCATGAACACTCCGGCTCCGTCAGAAAGCATCCAGCGGAGGAAGTCTTTATCGAAAGACAGGAACGGATTTTCTTCCAATTCGATCAATTTCTGGATTTCCAGTTCGAACTGATCCGAACGCAACACGCGGGATAAACGCTCAGAACCCGATGAAATGGCTTTTTTGCTCATTCCCGAAAGAATAGACATATAAGCATATTTCATAGCGTGCATCCCGGAGCAGCAAACTCCTGCCGGGGAAACCACTTCAATATTTCCGGATTCAGGCAGCCACCCGTGAACCATGACACCATGTGAAGGCATCATTTGCTCCGGAGAAGATGTTCCGCAACTGATCAAATCTACTTCTTTCAGTTCTTCCGGTTTGTTTTCAACTAATTTACGGATAGCAAGCGCTACCATTTGAGCATTGGTATGTGTTGCCTGACCGTTTTTGTCGATGGCATAATGACGGCTTTTAATCCCGTTATTACGTAAAACGATTCTGCGTGATTTAGATGCGCGGTCGTTGATCAACCCCAAATAGTCTTCCATCTCATCATTCGAAATGGGATCATTCGGTAAAAAAGATGCCGTACGTGTGATATATACTTCTTTCAAACTCATTCTTTATCTCAATTGAGTGCCTCTGTAATAAGCTAATTCGCGTTTAATGTGTTTTCCTGTAAAAGGGCGTACAAAGATATGATATATCGTTAAAACAATCGGCGAAACAATAAATAAAGCAAAGATCAGGTAATACTTAAAAAAGTTCACCCAGAACTTGCGGTTTCCGCCTTTTTCTGTCTTACTGGTAATCAGGTTCGCCCAGATTAAAAAAAGCTTTTTAGCTCTGGATTCAATGAATAAAATGGATATCGGAATTATGACGCCGCCCTTCGCAATGAGGGCATCCTGGAAGCTTTCTTCCTGGTTAGCGGCCAACTTTTCTTTCAATAATGCTCCGAACTGACTCACGCCTGCAATGTCTTCATCGGAAACACCTGGTTTGGGGAAAATTCCCCATTTTTTGGTTTTCTGTCCGGTCAGCATCCAGTGTAAAATGGTCACAACACTCACCAGGTTACTTGTCTTATCAATTAACGGCACATTTCCAATCAGTTTTCCTCCGGCAGAAGCAACCTGTTTTTTGACCGCTTCCTGGGAGTTGATCCACATATTCCGGCAACCAAGAACGGAAACGACCGGTGTGTCTTTCATCAATTTCCGGAACCCCTCGTTTTGCAGGATCGAAGATGCTGGTAAAGAGGGTGAAAGAAACCACGGCTGATACCCGAAAATGATCAGGTCATACTGCTCTCTGGCAAACGAAAGTTCCTTGATCGGGATCGGTTTTTCGAGAACGGTTTCAGGCATCGCATCAAAAAATGCCGGGCCGTTCCAGGGGAAAGGAAAAGGTGTGACAGGCTCGACTTTTACCCATTCTATTGTGCTGTCAACGAATGGTTTGCAGAAATTTTCAAGAATTTCCGTAAGCTGTCCCGACTGCGAATAATGTATAACTAAGATGTTCTGTGCCATAGTTAATTGGGGTCTGGGTGAAAGGATTTCACTTTTCACCAGTACAAATTTAGCAAGGTTTTGTTTCCAAACTACTTTTTGTGCCGTTTTGAAACAAGAATCATTCCAGTTTCATATTCAATTCTTTAAAGTTATCATTAGTTTTGTCCTTCATGGAATCAAGTCAGGCATCAATCAGCAGCATTTCCGGCTGTGTTATTATTCCCACCTACAACAATGAGCGCACGCTGGAGCGGGTGCTTCGCGGGGTGTTGGAATATGTTCCGGCCGAGCATGTGATCGTTGTCAATGACGGTTCTACCGATACTACACCCGATATCCTGGATCGGTTCAAAGATGCAATCACTATTTTGGTCAACGAGCCCAATCGGGGGAAAGGGTATTCACTTCGGAAAGCATTCAAGCATGCCCTGGAAAAAGGATATGAACATGCCCTGACGATTGATTCGGACGGACAGCATTATCCGAGTGATATCCCCTTACTGCTGGAGCAATCCGTTTTGAATCCCGGAGCAGTGATCATGGGCTCGCGGAATATGGAACAGGAAGGTGTTCCGCAGAAAAGTTCCTTCGGGAATAAGTTCTCCAATTTCTGGTTCAAAGTAGAAACATGGATTACGCTACCCGATACGCAAACCGGTTTTCGGATCTATCCTTTGAAGCCGATGAAGAAGATCTGGCTGTTTACCAACAAGTTTGAGCTGGAGATTGAGGTGATTGTGAAACTGGCCTGGCGGTTTGTTCCGTTCATTGCCGTTCCGATCCGGGTGAAATACGATCCGGATGAGCGCGTTTCACATTTCCGGCCTGCGCGGGATTTTACACGCATCAGCATTTTGAATACCTTTTTGGTGCTTACGGCCCTGATTTGGTATTACCCGCGGAAATTGTTTTCCATTCGGACCTGGAACGTGATCAAACACGAAGCGATCAAACCGGAGGAATCGAACGTTAAGAAAGCGCTTTCGATCGGTTTCGGCGTTTTTATGGGAATTGTTCCGATTTGGGGATTCCAGTTATTGATCGGGATTCCGCTGGCGGTTTTGTTCCGGATGAATAAAGTGTTGTTTATCGCTGCGGCGAATATTTCGATCCCACCGATGATTCCGTTCATTATTTACGGAAGTTTCCTGAGCGGACAGCTGTTTCTGACAGGAGAAACGAATGCGTTACAATTGACTGATCTGAGTTTAGAGGCCATTCAGTCCAATGCATATCAATACGTAGTTGGAGCCTGCGTTTTTGCAACCGTTGCTTTTGTTGCGGTTTTCCTGTTGAGCTTCGGATTACTGAAGTTGTTCCGCAAAGAACCAAACCACATAGATACATAGCTCGCATAGATTTTTGATGCTTCACGGCTAAGTGCAATTCATTCGGTTTATTTAACAAGCATTCAGGATAATGTTCTACCTATTGTGCTTTATGTGCACTATGTGGTTCCAAACAAATAGGTGTCATTATTGATAAATTCCTGAAAACTTCAAACAAATTCCCTCCGAAGTGCTGATCTGTCCGGAAACCTTCAAGCTTTGATCCTCCTGCTCCGCAATGGTCATTTTGAAAGTCGCATCAGCCGTGTTTTCCGGGTTTAGCACTGCGAGAAATTTGCTGTTTGCCAATGTTTTTAATTGGATCGGTCTGTTGAAATGGGTTCCCAGGATTTCCTTGACCATTTCCAGCTGCACCACACCCGGAGTAACCGGATTTCCCGGGAAGTGTCCGTCGAAAATAGCGTGTTTCGGATCGATTGAAACCTGTGCTTCAAGCACGTTTTCCGTAAAATTCAATGAATGGATGCGGTAAAAACTGTCTTTGAGTATCATTAGAATGTCGTGAATTTGCTATCGTTAATGGTTCCGTTTTGTTGCATATTGCTGAAGCTGTAAACCAGTTTGTCGGTATCGTTTTGCTTCATCGTGAGTTCTTTTAGCAAGAGCTCCTCTTTCCCGAAAATCAGGGAGATTTCAGCTACATAACGTTTCATTTTATCGCTTTTCGGAACCAGGATCAACTTGTAGTTGGATTTGTTTTCGTAGTACGTGATCTTAAAATCTTTTTCATTCAGAAATTCTCCGGTCATCATCTGAACCATCAATTGCTGAATTTTTTTCACTACCATTTTGGACGAAGCACTACTTACTTCCTTTCCTTTTTCCTGGAGTTTTACCTCCTTTCCGTTGATGAGGATAATCTGGCTGTCCGGTTTGTTTTTTTCCCAGCGGATCTTGTTTTCCTTCTTGTACCACATTTTCCCGCTTCCTTTCTGAGGAGTGTTCAGCAGGGAAGAGGAAGCCGTTTCCGTAAAATCGGCCTGGATGGATTTCGTTTCCTTGTGTTGTTTTTCCAACGCAGCTTTACAGGCTTTCGGATCGGAAATTTTGGTGTATTCCTGTGCGAACAGACTTGATCCTAACAGGAGGAAAAAGAAACTAATGGTGCATTTCATGAATGAATTTTTTCAATTGTTCTTGCTTTGCAAAGATAATACCATTCGCTTGCGCCCGTTGAATATATGCTTCCAAAACGGAAGCAGTATGTTCGCGGTTGTCGTGAAGGAGTACAATGCTGCTTTTTTGGGTCAATCGAACCAGGCGTTTCAGCAACTGTTCTTCGGATTTGAATGAATCGTAAGAACGTACGTTCCAGCCGATGATTTTCAGGTTTCGTTTTCGAAGCACACTCGCAATACTTGGATTCATGTATCCGATCGGCGGACGGAAAAGTGAAACGTTTCGCTGTGTCAGGATTTTCAGGGTATTTTCCGCGTGGTCAATTTCTGCCGCAATTTTCTTCCGGCTGTATAGCGCAAAGAAAATCGGGTGGTTTTGGGTGTGATTGCCGATTTCGTGCCCTTCATCCATGATGCGCCGAACGAGTTCCGGGTTTTCCTGTGCTTTTTTTCCGATCAGGAAGAAAAGTGCCTTGATTTGATGCTTTTGGAGAATGTCCAGTACTTTCGGAGTGTGAACCGGATCAGGCCCGTCGTCAAAGGTGAGAATAACCGCCTCCCGGGTATTTTTATAGATCGCCGGATAGAAATATTCGAAGCGGAGAAACAAAATCCCGCAGGATAGAATCACACAAAAAAGCACAACGATAGCAATAACAATCGTCCAAAAGTGCGGACTTTCCCGAAAGAGAAGAAAGCAGAGCAGAAGCGACAAACACCCAATAACGCTATTGAGTTTATGCTTCATTGCGGCTTACAAGTGTTAATCCCAGTTTCCCGGTTTCCTGGTTGTTTATGATCAATGCATTTTTAGCTTCCGGGTTTTCCAGGAACCAGTCGTGTGCCAGGTGAAGCGCAAAAGCAGAAGCGCTTTGGTAGTACCCGGAATAATCCAGGAAATGGTGGTGTTTCGCTCCGAACGAAGCAAACTGTTCACCGGCTTCGAGAATCAAGTCCGAATCGGTCAATTCTGTCTGCCGTGCTTTCAGAAAGGCTGAAACAGCCGCTTCCGGATTGTCACCGGAGAAGATCACCTGACACGCCCGAATGTGCGCAATACTTTGGTTTTTATCGGATGAAATGACCGCAAAAGTCGCTCCGGATGTAAAAGGATGCGTCGTTTCGATCAACGAACCGCGCAAGCGATCCAAAAATGGAATGGCTTCATCGGCCGCTCCGGCAAGCACGGATTTTTTGCCTTCGTCTACACACAGCATCGCATCCATCAGCGCTACTTCGAACGAAACAGCATTCTGCGTATGCGTCATGTTGTACGCATGGTTTTTCAGGTCCAGGGAAATCTGCCCCGAAATGGTATTGTGCGTGCTTTGAATAAAAGCAGTCGGCGAAAGAATATCTCCGCTAACGGTATTGATGGTCACAAGGAATTTCTCCGTATCCGTCAAACATCCGAGTCCTGTTCCCACAGAAATGGAATCGAACTCAAGCGCCACTTTTTCCTGGCATGCTTTGGAAGCGGCAATTCCCATACGCAGAATTGTGCTCAGGCGACGTAAAGCCGCCGCGGGAATATACGTTTTGTAATCCGGTGAAATGAGTGCATGATCCGCTTCGAGTGGTTTCAGAATGCTCCACAGGTTTTCCTTTTGAAAAGAATCCTGGTGTGTGATCGACTCGATATGTTGAATGAAATACATGCTATACCTTGCTTAAGATAATTGTTGAGTTGTTTCCGCCGAAACCAAAGGAATTGGAAAGAATGTGTTTCACGTCATTTCCTTCCGAATAGTTTTTGACCGGGGTAAGTCCCGTTTCTTCAATGGCCTGGCTGAAATTCAGGTTCGGAAGCAAACTTCCGTTGTTGAGTGCCAGGATGCCGAAAACCGCTTCGATTCCACCCGATGCTGCCAGCGTGTGACCCGTGTAGGCTTTCGTGGAACTGAAAGGAGGAACGGTGTTTCCGAACACGTTTTTAATTCCGTGAGATTCGGACAAATCATTGTTTGGAGTGGCAGTTCCGTGTGCGTTGATGTAATCAATGTCTTCCGGCTTCAAACCAGCTATGCTGAGTGCGCCTTTCATGGATAGGGTTGCTCCCAAACCTTCCGGTGAAGAAGCCGTTTGGTGATACGCATCCGAAGCATTGCTCCAGCCGGAAAGAACCGCCAGGGGTTTTTTGCCTGTTTTTTGGATCGTTTCTTCGGTTTCCAGGACCAGGAATCCTGCTCCTTCGCCGAGATTCAATCCTTTCCGGGTTTCGTCAAAAGGACGGCACCACTCATCGTCAAAGATCATCAGGGAACGGAATCCCGAGATGGTAAATTGCGAAAGTCCGTCCGTTCCGCCCACTACCGCGCGATCCAATTGTCCGTTCAGGAGCATTCGGGCTCCGAGCATCATGGAATTCGCCGCTGAAGAACAAGCGGTGGAAATGGTATTCACATAGCCGTCGATTCCCAGTTCTTTGGCAATTTGTTCGCTGGTAGTTCCGCTCGGATGATTGCGGTAGACGTTCAGATCGTCCGTTTCGCCGTTCAGGAAATCTTTGTACGCGATTTCGCTCACGTCCATTCCGCCGACAGATGTTCCGGAGATCAATCCCGTTTTCACATCCGCCAGCAATTCGTGGCCTTTGAAAGCTTCTTTTGCGGCAATCATTCCCAGCAAAGCGGTGCGTGATGCATGTTGTGTCAGTGAGAAACGCTCCACCAGCTCGTCATTCGACCAGCGGATTTCTCCCACTTTGAACCGTTCTGTATAGGTCTTCTGTCCCTGGCGGATTCCCGTTTTTTCGGAACGCAGGGAAATCAGGGTCTCTTCCACGTTTTCACCGATGGAAGAAATCACACCGTATCCAGTAACGTAAATGCGCATTTATTGATTTTTAGAAATGAAATCCGCCAGTGTGTTCACGGATTGAAAAATTTCTTTTCCCTGGCTTGGATCAGTTATCTTGATTCCGTAGTTTGAATCCAGCAATACGATGAACTCCAACGCATCGATGGAATCCAGTCCAAGTCCCTGATCTCCGAACAACGGAGCATCATCCTGAATATCTGCCGGAGTTAAATCTTCCAGGTTGAGCTGCTCAATGATTTGAGCCTTCAGGTTTTCTTTTAAGTCACTCATTTCTATATTGTTTAATTAGCGTTGAAAGTTCGATTTCGATTGTGTGTTCGGTTTTATCCGAAGGAGAAAGCAAAAATAGGAAACATTCTTGTTCGCCGTTCGTTTTTGCCTCTACCCATCCACACAGGCAAAGTGCATTTCCCTTGCTGAAACCGCTTTGTGCCCATGCCGCATAATTTTTCGGGTTGAACTGCTCTTCAATGAAAAAACAGTTTTCTCCGTACCATTTGTGGCGAATGCATAATTCACCCGTTACGATATTGGGCAAGGTGTAAACAAAGAGGGAAGGACTCGGATTGTTCAGTTTCTCATACGAATCCACAAACAGGTTATCCGTGTGCTGGCTGGAAGAGGTATTTGCGAAGATCAACGACAAGTCATTTTCCAGGTCTGTTCCTGCCGGGAAAAAAGGAAGGAGCAATTCCGTTCCGATAAAAGCCATTTTAGACAGCACGTCCATCTTATAGAACTTCGGGTATTCCACACCCAGCTGCTGGTAGGCCGATTTCAACGGATTTTCTTCCGCCTGCGTGTCAAAAACCGGCTCTCCGTTTAGTTTCACTCCCTTTGGACAAACGTAACTATGTGCTAATACCTTCATCCTTCTTTTTGTAAGATTAAACTTGCGTTGCCGCCGCCGAATCCGGAAGCCGTTTTCAGCACGGTTTTCAATTCCTTCGACTCCAGCTTCTGAATGATGTTCAACGGAACGGATGTTCCAGTTTCGCTGAAACCGATATTCGGGAACAAGAGGTTTTCCTCCATCGATACGATGCTCATAATGGTTTCGAGAATTCCCGCTGCTCCGAGCGTGTGCCCGAAGTAGCCTTTCATGCTGTTGAGCGGAACCTCGTTAAGTTGGGTTCTGCCAAAGGCAATGCTTTCCATTTCGTCGTTGAAAACGGTTGCTGTTCCGTGTGCGGAAATGAAATCAATATCTGAAGCGTTCAAGCCGCTTCTTTTGAATGTTTTCTCAATCGATCGCACCAAACCTTCTCCCGTGCGCGACGGCCCGGAAATGTGGTTGGCGTCATTGGAAGACGAACCGCCTTTGTACACAACCGCGTGGTCGTGCAATTTTTGGTTGGAAACGAGTACGATCCCGCAACCTTCACCCAGGGTGGTTCCATTACGGTTTTTGTCGAACGGTTTGCAGGCTTCTCCGCTCAGGGCAAAGAGGCTTTGAAAACCGTAGGAAACGAATTCCGAAACCGCATCAATCCCGATGACAAGCACCTGGTCATACGTATCTGACAGCAGGTAATCTGCCGCTGTATTGATGGCAATGACCCCGGAAATGCAGGCATTGGAAATAATGACTACCGGTGCTTCCGGGAAAAATTGGTTGATGATGGCATGGGTGCTCGAGAACGTATCTCCGGGCAACAGATCCAGGTTTCCTTTGGTGGAGCTCACAATCACTGCCGTTTTTCCGGTCAAAGTGATGTGTACATTTTCCAGTGCTTCGCGAAGCAGGTTGTCGTAACGATTTGCTGTGATTTCCGTGCGTTTTGCAAGTGGAAGACGCGTTCCCTGGAAACCGGCATGTTCGGTCATGCGGATTCCGGAGGTTCCTGTTTTGAACGCTTCCAGGTGCTGTTCGACGGTGTTCCCCAGCGGAGTAACCAGCGAAAGGTAGTGTATGTAAACGGATTTATTCATCCGTCCAGTTTTGTGCTTCTTCCCAGATGCGGTAAAATTCAGGTTTGATTAATTCGAGCGTGCGGTCGGAAGTGAACATGAACACCTGCATGGTCATTCCCGTTGCAGCAACCTGGTTCGTGTTGTTGTTAATCACTTCGTAACGGAATACGATCTTGGCTGAATCGTGTTGTTCGAGGATGACATTCACCAAAGCCTGTTCGCCGTAAAAAATGGAGGCTTTGTGCGAAATTTCCGACTTTACGATGGGGATGAAATACCCTTTTGCGTGTACATCGAGGTATTCGATTCCGTACTCCTTCCCGAAATGTTCGCGGGCATCTTCGAAAAACTTGAGGTAATTTCCGTGCCACACAACACCCATTGCATCCGTTTCACTGAAGCGGACAGGAATGAGAATGGACGATTTCAGGACTTTCATGCCAGAACGATTTTCATTTGACAACTCAACAACACTTCTCCGTTGGATTTCGCCGTTCCTTCGATCAGATGAATCGTGTCGAAGGTGCTCAGAATCTGCACCGATGTTTCGATCAGGTCATTTTCTTTTGCCGGAATTTGGTTCTGAACCTGTGTTACCGCACCGATGAACCCGATTTTCGGTTCACCATCTTCTTCCAGGCTGTTCAGGTAGCCGAATCCTGCAGCACAGGTTTGTGCAATATTTTCAATCAATGCTGATTCAGATAAAACACCATTCTCGAGGAACAGGTTATTTGAAGCAATGGTGAAAGTGCTCTGAAAACCATTCGGATCAGCGCTCACAAGCGCATCGATCATCACAAAAGGAGCCTTTTGCGGAATGATGGATGTGATATTTTCTTTGTTAATCAACATAGTATTCAAAAAAGTTAAACCATTGAGTCGGGCTGGCCTTGACCTGCTCTTCCAGGTGTTTCACGTACAACGCTGCAATTTTCTCCGGAGATTCGAACTCGGTCAGCGGATCCGTTGCGCTCAGTTCGTAGTGCGTGCTCCCTGATTTTACAGCATATACAAAGGTAAGCGGAACTTTGAATTTATGTGCCATAATGAACGGTCCGGCCGGAAATTCCGCTATTCCGTTGAGGAAGGGCAAACGAAAGTTTTTCTGCCCGGGGCTCGTCCGGTCGGCATGCAGGGCAATCAGTTCGTTGCGTTTCAATGCCTGGTGAATCAGGATGAGGTGTGAAAGATCGTCTTTGATGGGAATCAGTTTGTATTGTGATTTCCCGGCAGCGTCTTCGATATACGCCTTGATTTTCTGCACTTCGGCATCCAGCATCAGGATGTTGATCTTCAGAGTGATGCGTTCTCCGAGCAGGTTGCCCGCATTTTCCCAGTTTCCAAGGTGTGCAGAGAAGAGAAAACCTCCTTTTCCTGCTTCGTTCATGCGGATCAACGCTTCTTCGTTGTTGAAGCGGAACGTGAATAGCTTCTTGCGGGGCGTTTTCAGCGCAATGCGGTCAATGAGTGTTTGTCCGAAGATATAAAGGTTACGTGCCGTAGCCTTGGTTGCCTGCCATTTCGTGTAATGAAATCCTTTCTGGTAAAACGAAAGCAGTGCTTTTCGCGGTTTTCGTGAAAAGAGCAGAAAATAACCGGAAACCCCGATACAAAAGAAGTAAGCAAACCGGACTCCCAAAAACCGGATGGAGTAGATGAAAAATTTATACCCCCAAAGTGAACCCCGGGTTTTGCCGTCCCATTTTTGCTCCATTCGCGCTTAAGCGTTCAAACGTTGTTCAACTAAATCGTAGAAATCGTTAAAAGTTTCGATGCTTTTGAAATCTTCAGCGGTTGGTTTGATTCCTAAGTTTTCTTCAATCACCACAACCAAATCCACGTAGTCCAGGCTATCCAGATCGAGGGTTTGTTGCAGGTTGTTTTCAGGTAAAATCAATGCAGCATCAACCTCAAATTCCTCCGAAAGGAATTGTTTTGTTGTAAGAATGATGTCTTCTCTTTTCATATTTGTGTGGGGCTTCGCCTATTTTTTAAACTTTTTAATAATAAGGGAGGAGTTGGTTCCTCCGAATCCGAATGAATTGGACAGGAAACAGTCGATTTTGTGTTCCATGTAATTCGGGATGATATTGATTTTAGCCGAATGTTCGTCCGGGTTTTCAAAATTGATATTCGGTGCTACGAAATCGTTGTTCATCATCAGGAGCGAATACACCAGTTCGCTTGCTCCGGCCATCCAGCATTCGTGTCCGGTCATGCTTTTGGTAGAACTTACCGGAACTTTTGATCCCAGTACGCTGTAAATCGCTTCTGCTTCGGTAGAATCTCCGATTGGAGTAGATGTTGCATGCGCATTCACGTAATCGATATCTGCCGGCGTTAAATGGGCTTGTTTCAATGCCATATTCAGGGAGCGGAACTGCCCGTCGAAATTCGGATTGGAAATGTGATCTCCGTTGGAAGAAAACCCGAAACCAACGATTTCACCGAAAATCGGCGCATTGCGTTTCAGTGCAGATTCCAATGATTCGATGATCACCGTTGCCGCACCGCCTGAAGGCACCAACCCATCACGGTCTCTGTCGAACGGACGGCTTGCCTTGGAAGCATGGTCGTCGCGGACAGAGAAAGCTCCCAGTCCGTCAAAACTGCTCATGGCGTACACATTGATTTCCTGTGCACCACCGCACACCACGCGATCCTGCAACCCTTGTTTAATCAGCAGGTAACCCATCCCGATGGAATGAGAACCGGAAGAACAAGCGGCAGAAATGGTGAAGTTCATTCCTTTCAGCTTGTAAATCGTTGAAAGGTTCATGTTCACCGTAGAGTTCATATTCTGGAAGATATCACCGCTTCCGATCAATGTGGTATTTTTTTTCAGGCGCACTTTATCGTTTGTTTCCACGATTGCACCTGCTGTAGAGTCGTTTCCGAAGATGATCCCGGTTTCTGTTTTTTCCAGGAAATCTGCATCCAGCCCGGAACTTTCCATGGCTTGTTTGGTCGACATGAAAGCAAAGCGCGCCGGCTGGTGCATCCCGATCCGCTGGCGGCGGGATAAAAACGGATTCAGATCCGGTTCTGCCACCATTCCGGTGAAACAGGAACGGTACCCGAATTCTTTGCGTTCTTCGTCGTAAATGACACCGCTGCGCCCGAGTCGTAAAGACTCCAGAACTGTGTCCAGGTCTTCACCCAGGCACGAGTAAGCACCAATTCCAGTAATGACTACGCGATGTTCCATTGCTTAAGCGTAAATTCCTCCGTTAATATTAATCACTTCTCCCGTAATATAAGCCGCCTTTTCAGACGCCAAAAAACTTGCAAGATACGCCACTTCCTCCACTTTTCCAAAGCGGTTTGCCGGAACCATTCGTTTTAATTCATTCATATCCAGGTCACTGGTCATGTCAGACTCAATGAACCCGGGAGCAATGGCATTTACGGTGATATTCCGTTTAGCGATTTCCTGGGAAAGTGCTTTTGTTGCAGCAATCATGCCACCTTTTGCGGCAGAATAATTGGTTTGTCCCGGAACTCCCTTCAACCCGCTCAAAGAAGCGATGTTGATGATGCGTCCGCTGCGTTGTCTCAGCATGCGCTGGATGACTGCCTGCGTGCAATTGTACATTCCTTTTAGCGAAGTGTTCAAAACCGCATCCCAATCTTCTTCTGTTACCCACGGAAACAGGTTGTCTTTTGTAATTCCGGCATTGTTTACCAATACATGAATCACTGCTTCGGGGTTATTGGAATACCAGTTTTCGATCACTTCTTTCACCAAAGCACCGTTTTTTACGTCAAAATGAAGCAGTTCCCCGCTTCCGCCTGCCTGCTGAATCACCTGCAATGTTTCCTCCGCAGCCGCTTTATTGGAAGCGTAGTTGATCAGAATATGAAGGTTCAGATCCTGGGCCAATTGAATCGCGATTGCACGACCAATTCCTCTGGAAGCACCTGTTACGAGAGCACATTTCATAGGTTCAGAGTTGTTTGCTTAAGGGTGTTTGTGATGTTTCGGATATGTTCAAATTGCGGAACGTCCTCGTTGATCGTCGGAGCAATTCCACGAATTTGAGCATAAATTTCTCTTGTTTTCGATGAAAGCTTATTTTTCTTGGTTTCCTCCAGTAAATCGATTGCCTGGCATACAGACATCAGGTGAATTGCCATGACCTGGAATCCGTTTTCGATCACTTTTTTCGTGATCACGGCACTGTTGGTTCCCATGCTCACAATGTCCTGGTTGTCGTTGTTGTTGGAAATGCTGTGCACGTACATGGAATTGGAAAGCATCTGGCTCTCTGCCGTTGTGGAAGTGGCCGTAAACTGCATTCCCTGGATTCCGAAGTTCAGACCCAAAGTCTGCGTATTCAGGAATGGAGGAAATAATCCGTTGATTTTGCTGTTCAGGATGAAATTCAACTGACGTTCTGCCAGCATGGTCAGCTTGGTGATCACGAGTTTGATTTTATCCATTTCCAACGAAACGTAATCTCCGTGGAAGTTTCCGCCGTGGAACACGTTTCCGCGATCCAGGCTCACCACCGGGTTGTCGTTGGTCGAATTGATTTCACTTTCCACAATCGTTCTGGCATAGTCCAGCGTATCTTTTACCGGCCCCAGAATTTGTGGAATACAACGGATGGAGTAGTACTCCTGGATTTTCTTTTTGAATTCGGTTGTCTCCGCTACCTTATCGTCGGTGAACAACTCTTCGCGTTTTTTGATCAGCGTACTGTCCTTCAGGAATTCCCGCATGGACTGAGCAATAGCCTGCTGCCCCGGATGTAGTTTCACTTCGTTGAGTCCCACGGAGAATGAATCGTCATACGCCTCCACGATTTCGTTGATCATCGTGGAAGATGCGATTGCCCAATCGAGCAGTCGGTACGCATAAATCAGGTTCACGGCTCCGATTCCAGACATGCAGGAAGTTCCGTTCATCAAGCCCAATCCGTCGCGCAGTTTCACCTTGAGCGGAGCAATATTTTTTTCAGCGAGTACTTCCGCTGTTTTTCGTCTCTCCCCGTTGATGTATACATATCCTTCGCCGATCAGGTTCAAGGCCAGGTGCGCCAATTGAACGAGGTCTCCGCTCGCACCTACTCCGCCGTGTTCGTAAATCTCCGGAATGATGTCGTGATTCAGGAATTGAACCAGTTTTTCGATCACTCCGTAGCTCACGCCCGAGTTTCCTTGCATGAAATTGGTCAAACGCGATAACACCACCGCTCTTGCCGATTCAGCGTCCAATACATTTCCGGTTCCGGAAGAGTGGCTTCTGATCAGGTTATACTGTAACTGATTGAGTTTGTCTTCGTCAATTTTGAATTGAGCCATCGGCCCGAATCCGGTGTTGATCCCGTAAATGATCTTATCGCTGGAAAAATCCTGCAGAAAGGAAAATGATTTTTCCAGTCCCAGGCGAACATCGTCTGAAATGACATATTCCTTTTTGTCAAGGCTGTAAGCTTCTATTTGTTTTAGATCGAGTTTGTTCATGTACTGATACGGAAGTGGAGAGAATAATTATTTCGGTAATTTAACTTCAAGAATCGTGTGGAAGCGGTCGAGGTGGAGTCTGTGCTCTTCAACCGTTTCAAACCCTGCCTTTTCAATGATGTATTTCATGGCAGAAGAAGAATACATTTTGCTGTTTCCGTTTGCCAAAGCGGTAAAATACAGGGAAGTTGCAATCAAACTGAACTCTGCCGCAGGAAAACGCTGATCGTCGATGAACGTCTCCATGATGAAGATCGTAGCATCCGGCTTCATATTTTTCTTAATCTTCAGCAAAATGGCTTCGATTTCCTGTTCGCTGAAGCAATCCAGGAACTGGCTCATCCAGTACACATCGGCTCCGGCCGGGATTTCCGAATGCGGATCCAGCATATCGCGTTCGTTATAGTCTACGCGGTCTTTGATTTCCGGAATGGCTTCGATATTGGCTTTCGCCACTTTCAACTGCACCGGGAGGTCAAAAATACTTACGCGTACTTCCGGATCGTGCTTCGTACTTGCAACGGCCCATTTACCGGTGTTTCCACCGATGTCGTAAATATGTTTCGGCTGGTTTTTGAAAATGATCTTCAAGGCCTCCCCGAACGAGTTGTCGGAATAATGATGGTCGAAATCGAACCAGGATGTTTTCAATGGTTCAGGCAGAATGGAAAGTCCTTCGTAAATGGTCTTCCACGGCCCCAATTCTTTCAATCCTTCCGGTTTTCCGTTCAGAATGGAATCTTTCAGGTAAAACAAGCCTTTGTAGCAGATGTCCTGGGTAAACATCATGTTGACTCTGGTCATCTCGTCGCGGGTCAGGAAATATCCGATCTTGGACAAGGTGTATTTATCGTCGTTCAGTTCCAGGATATCGGCTGCTTTCGCCATTTCAACCAACACCCGCACACCGTATTCGCTGACGTTTTTTCGCGCTGCAATTTCTTCAATGGTAAGGCCGTTTTTCTCCTCATAAAGTTCGTCCATGATTCCAAGGCTGGACATCGTATACACCGTTTGGAATACAAAAGGGCTGAAGGCGATTTTCTGGGCCTCGTACAATGAATTAATTGCTTTCATATGGTCTATAAATGCGAAGTTTGGGTTTTTAGTTATTTAAAGTTCGATTAAGGTTTTCAAAATGTGGCGTCAAAGTTAGAAAAAAAAATGTTGAATTGTTGGCGCGCGATGTATCGGGATATATGTATTATTCCTACCCGACTCATTTTTGATACAAAGCCAAATGTAATTTCCCGCAAATGCGCAAATGGATAGCTCGGCTACTCCCGAAAGAAATCGGGACAGGCTGCACTCGCTTTTTTTATCGAAATTAGGAGTTTTGCTAGTTTATAAGAAAAAGAGGCGACTGGTAAGCGCCTCCAAAAATTTGTGCATTTGCGGTAAAAAATAAAACAGGGTGCTCATTGTGATTAATTCCCGATACATCGCGTGCCAACAATTTCTCTTTGAAGCACTATTTCATTAATTTTGAATTCGAAATGAGCGAAGAATTTGACGTCACCATCATTGGTTCGGGCGTAAGTGGTTTACTTTCAGCGGCCTTGCTGTCCAGATCGGGTATGAAAGTACTGGTGCTGGAAAAACACTACCTGATCGGTGGATACCTGCAGGGATTTGAGCGCAAGGACTTTATTTTTGATACGGCCATTCACTGGCTGAATCAATACAACGAGGAAGGAACGGTTACGCGCGTTTTTAAAATGCTGGCGGAGGATTTTCCGAAGCCCCAGCCGATGAAACGCATTCAACGTCACATTTCAACCAATCACGATTATTTACTGACGGATAACCCGGATGAACTCAGAGACCAGCTGATTCAGGATTTTCCACATGAAAAAGCTGGAATAGAACGCTTTTTTAACGTCGCAAAGCGCATCGCTAAAGTTTCCCTGAAGTTTCCAGCGTTTTTCCAGTCGGTTGAAACCAAATCTCCCCTCGAAATTCCGTTTTTCCGGATGAAACAGCTGGGGATCATTTACCCGCTGATTCCCTATGCCATGTATGGTGGTAATGAAGGGGTAAAAAAAGGATTGAGCAAATTTTTCAAAGACCCGGAGCTGCAGGAGTTGTTTTGTACGGAAAGAGATTTGCTCTCCTGTATTTTCCCGATTGCCTGGGCATATAATTCCGATTACCAGAACCCGCCGATCGGTGGGAGTCAGGTGATTCCTGCCTGGCTGGAGAAACAAACCGTTGCGGAAAAGTGCGACATCCGTTTAAGTTCGGAAGTGGTGGGTTTTGACATGGACGGAGACCGGATTACCGGGGTGCGTTATAAAAACCGGGGAAAGGAATACCAGGTGAAAACGAAATACGTCATTGCTGCTTGCGATGTGGACATGCTCTACCGGAAATTGGTTCCGGCGGAATTCGTTCCCAAAAAATTCTTCGAAACACTCAACGAATCCGAAATGTACAGTTCTTCTGTCACGATTTCCGTGGCACTCGATTGTCCGGCAGAAGAATTGGGCTTCGGACATGAATTGACTTTGATCTGCGAAGAATCCAGCACCCGCGATGAACACAGCTCGGGAGATCCGCATAAATCCGCTATTTCCGTTTTGGCACCCACGGTGCGTGATCACACGCTGAGCCCGGAAGGTAAAGGAACACTCACGTTGTATGTTCCGGCTTGGATGGATTACATGAATAACTGGCAAACGGAGAAGAACGCCAAAGGTGATTTTGTCCGCACAGAGGCCTATAAAAAGCTCAAAGACGCGTTTGCACAAGTGATCCTGGATCGCGTTTCGGAAAAAATGTGTCCGAACCTGCGGGAACACATCTTGTTTTATGAAGTAGCCACGCCGATAACCTATTACCGTTACACCGGGAATAAAAATGGCACGATGATGGGAACGCGCCCCGGAAAAAAGAACATGCAGAGCAAAATTGCACATTACCGCACACCCATTCAAAATCTGATTATCGGAGGTCAGTGGGCCGAGTTGGGAGGAGGTGTTCCGATTGCGGTAAAAACGGCCTTCAATTCCTCGTTAATTGTCCTCAAAAAATGGGATAAAATGAAGTTTCAAAAGTTGCTCTACGCATACAAAAAAGGGGTGAAACTCAATTCATAAGATATTTTTGTAGCTTTGTCCGTTTTTATGTCTCCTACCTCAAGAAACACACACGAATGATCGGTCAGTTCTGCGCTCGAATGGTTGAATTTTTTCTCCGTAAAAGATTCATATTCTGGAGTGTTTTCCTCTTAGTCGTTGCAACATTGGTTGTTGGCCTTTCCAAGCTGCGGGTCAACCAGGATTTGTATGCGATTTTCCCGCAGGGCAAGGAGTTTAAGAAATTCAACAGCATTGTTCAGAAAAACAAGCTCAACAAGCAGGTGGTGTTTTCCGTTAAAAGCCAGGAAGACGAAATGGAGACGCTGGAAAAGCTGGAAGAATTGCAGGCCGAGCTTCAAAAACGCTTCAAAGGAGAACTAAGTGATCTTGAAATTGTCAAATCCGTGGATGAAGGAGCACTGATTGGTTTCCTGCAGAAAAGCGCCGTTCGAAACCTCACAGAAGCAGATTTCCGGAACATGGATTCCAAACTGGCGCCGGATTCGATTCGAAAAGCGCTGAAACGCACTTCCGGGATGTTGAAAGGCCCGAATGCCTTTTTTGTGAGCCGTTTGGCAGCCAATGATCCGCTGGGATTGTTCTACGGAAACTTAAAAGCATTGAACCCATCGGCGGATTCGGGAAATTATGTCGTGAAAGACGGCGTTGTTTACTCGCGCGACGAGCAATACGCTTTCTTCTTCGGTACGATTGAACTGAACCAGAAAGACACCAAAAAGCTGGAATCATTTGCAAACCGGCTGGAAGACTTCAAACAGGAGAAAGCACAGGAGCAAAAACTCGGATTTGATTATTTCGGAACCTTCCAAGTAGCAGTGGAAAATGCCAAACAAGTCAAGTTTGATGCATTCCTGACATCCATGCTCAGTATTTCGGCTATTTTGTTGCTGTTGATTTTGTATTACCGCAGTGTGCTGGCTCCGCTTTATTTCCTGCTTCCCGGGTTTTTCGGGATTCTGAGCGGTGCGGGATTGGTCGGCTACCTGCATCCGGATATTTCGGCCATTTCATTTGCAACCTCTTCCGTTTTGCTGGGAATCGTGCTCGATTATTCCTTCCATTTCTTTACGCATCTGAAACACGTTGGTAGTGTGGTGAAAACGGTGAAGGACATCAGTTCGCCCATGATGCTGGGAAGTTTTACCACCATTGTGGCTTTGTCGGCGTTGTTGTTTACCAACTCGGTGGTGCTTCAGAATTTCGGATTGATTGCCTTGTGCACGCTTTCCGGATCGGTACTCTTTACCTTACTGTTCCTGCCGGTGATCGTGCAATCGCTTCGCATCAATATCAAAGAAAAAAACACTTATAAATTTAGTTTCAAACTAAGAAAATCGTTTGTTCGGGTCTCCTTTTTGCTCATCGCACTGGTATCGATGGTCTTCCTTTACAAGTCCTCAAATGTGGGCTTTGATTCCGACATGAACAACCTGTCGTTCCATACGGAAGAGCTGAAACGGAAGGAGAAATTCTATACCGGTATCAACCCGAATACGGACAAAAAACTCTTTGTTTTCTCTTCTGCAGGAACAATGGAAAAGGCACGGATTTCCAACGATGCGGTTTACAATACATTTGTTTCCTCCAAAGAATCCTTCGGAATTTCGGAATTTGTATCTCTTTCTCCTTACCTGCCTTCCAATACGACCTTGAAGCAATCGGATGAAAACTGGATTTCCTTCTGGAAGAAACACCCGGGAGTGAAACAGCAGATTATCGATTTCTCGCCGGAATACGGACTAAACGGGGAAGGTTTCAAACCGTTTTTCAGCCTGATGGAAAAACCGGTATTCGACCGCGAAGAAGGTGTGAGCCTGGTGGAACAGATCGGCTTGAACAAATTTGTGTCGGAAGATGCCGGACATTATTCCTATGTGACTTCCATCACCGTGAAGAAAAACAAACAGGAAGCAGTCAAAGAAAAACTGGCGGCGATCGATCATGTGTTTGTGCTTGATATTTCCGAAATGGCCAAATCGATGCTGAGCGTGGTGAAACAGGATTTTGATTACCTGTTCCTGTTCTCGTCGATGCTGGTCTTCTTTTCAATCCTGGTGATTTATGGGCGTATCGAACTGACGTTATTTGCCTTTTTTCCAATGGTTCTGGCCTGGATCTGGATTCTCGGCCTGGCAAGCATTTTCGATATTCCGTTTAACTTTATCAATATCATCGTTGCCACCTTCATTTTCGGGTTGGGCGACGATTACAGTATTTTCACCACCGATGGATTGATCCAGCAGGCGCGAACCGGAGTCAATTCCATTAAATCCACGCAATCCGGGATTGTGCTTTCCGGAATTGCAACGATTATCGGAACCGGAGTACTTATTTTTGCCCGCCATCCGGCCATTCATTCCATTGCCGCAATCAGTGTGATCGGAATCGGGTCGATTATGCTGATCACCTTGTATGTGCAGCCGCGGGTTTACCGTTTCTTTGTCTTTAACCGCACCGAAAAAGGTCTCGGCCCGATTACCTTCTTCTATTTTATTTACAGCTTACTGCTGTTCTTCTATTTCTTCGTCGGAAGTTTGATTGTAAACATCTTCCTGTTGTTCATTTTGATCCCGACCCCGATGAAGCGGATTCACAAACAGCAGGTGTTGAATTACCTGATTTCAAAACTGGCGAAATCGACCTTGTACGCCGGGGTTCATGTGAAGAAGAAAATAGTTGACCGGGAAAAGCTGGATTATAAAAACCCGAGTGTCATCATTGCCAATCATACGTCTTTCCTGGATATTCTCGTCGTGTTGATGCTGCATCCGAAAACGGTGATCATGGTGAAGAAATGGGTATACAATTCCCCGATTTTTGCACCGTTTATTCGTTACGGCGGGTATTTGTTTGCCGAAGAAGGAGCGGAAGGAAACCTGGACGAAATCCGCAAGCGCGTTTCAGAAGGCTATTCACTCGTTATTTTCCCGGAAGGAACCCGGAGCCGCGACGGTGAAATCAAGCGTTTCCACAAAGGAGCGTTTTACATTGCCAAAGAATTGAATTTGCCGGTACAGCCCTTGTTGATTTTGGGGAATCACGAAGTGAACCCGAAGAATGATTTGATCATCAACCAGGGACAAATTCTCGTGAAACCGCTGGATCGCTTGTATGCTTCAGAAGAAGAATCGTATAGTGCGTTTTCCAAAAGAGCCGTCCGGATCATGCGGGAAGAAATGCACGCATTCCGGAAAGAATACGCCGGAACAGCTTTCTACTCGCGCAAAGTGCTGGAGAATTACCTGTTGAAAGGGCCGGTTCTGGAATGGTACGTGCGCGTGAAATGGCGCATGGAACGCAAAAACTTTGATTCCTATAACCACCTGATTGGAGACCGGAAGCGCATCGTGGATGTAGGTTGCGGCTATGGATATTTGTCGGTGTTCCTGCATTATTTCGATTCAACGAGAGAAATAGTTGGAATGGATTACGATGAGGATAAAGTAGCTGTTGGAGCAAACTGCATCCGGAAATCAGATAAGCTCCGTTTTGAGCATGCCGATATCCGTGAATGGGACTTGCCGGAATCCGATGTGTATTTCTTCAATGACGTGATCCACTACCTGCGTCCGGAAGAACAACTCAATTTGCTGCACAGAACCAACGAAAAACTGGGTAAAGACGGAATCATCGTCATCCGCGACGGAATTACCGAATTGCAGGATCGTTTGAAAAATACCAAACTCACGGAGGAACTTTCCACGAAATGGTTTAAATTCAATAAAACAACGAATGATCTGTCGTTCCTGTCTGCAACAGAAATCGAACGTTTTGCACAGGAGCACGGTTTCAACTTTGAGTTGATCGAACATTCGTCCAAAACGTCGAATGTACTGATGATTCTTAAACGGATTTAGAACGTGGAGCAGGGAAAGAACATAGTGGTGATCGGAAGCGGAATCGGCGGACTGGTTTGCGCCTTGGTCCTGGCAAAAAACGGTTACCGCGTTCAGGTCTTGGAGAAAAATCACCAGATCGGTGGTTCCCTGCAGGTTTTCAGCCGTGATAAACAGATTTTTGATACGGGCGTGCATTACGTCGGAGGCTTGGATAAAGGCGAAAACCTCTATCGAATCTTCAAATACCTGGAGATTTTCGACGGCCTGGAAATGAAACGCCTGGATGAAGATGCCTTTGATGTCATTCGACTGGCAAACGGCCTTTCCGTCAATCACGGAATGGGGTATGAGCGCTTCAAAAAGCAGTTGAAGATTAGTTTCCCGGACAATCACGCTGACATTGACACCATTTGTGCGGAGATCCGCGAATTTTGCACCTGTTTCCCCTTGTATAACCTCGAACTGGATTCGGAGAGGAACTACGTCAATCACCCGGAAGTACTCCAGGTGGGAGCCTGGGAGCATTTGGCAACACTGACAAGCAACGAAGATTTGATTAAGGTTATCCTTGGTTCGGGACCTTTGTATGCCGGAATCAAAGGAGTGACGCCTTTTTATGTGGTGGCACTGATTCTCAACAGTTTCATCAAGGGAAGTTACCGTTTTGTAAACGGGGGCTCACAGATTGCCAAGTTGCTGATGAAGCGGATTGCAGAGCACGGGGGAGCAGTTTTGAGGCGGAAAGAAGTGGATGCAGCCGTATACGATGAATCAGGTTCAATCACTGCATTGCATTGTTCCGACGGCTCGGTTTTTCCCTGTGATTACGTGATTTCAAACTTGCATCCCAAAGAAACCATCCGGATATTGGGAAGGGAACATTTTAAAAATGCTTTCGTGAACCGTGTTTCTAACGTTCCGAATACGATCGCATCTTTTATGCTCTACCTTTCCTTTCATGAAAATGCGTTTCCATATTCGAATTCAAACTATTACGACTACTTCACGGATAACATCTGGGACGAAGAATTTCGTTTTTCAAGTGAGTGGCCTCAGATGACTTTCACGTCTGCGCAGGTTTCCAAATACACCGATAAGTTTGCCGATTCGGTTTCGGTGATGTGCTACATGGATTTCAATGAATTCAAACAGTGGGAAGATTCTGTTCGCACCGTTGTGAAAGAAGGAGCGCGGGAGGAAGGGTATGAATCTTTCAAAAAGATCTGTGAAAACCGGGTGATTGACCGTTTGGAAGAACGTTTCCCCGGAATCCGGTCGAAAATTAAACATGTATACGCTTCCACCCCCATTACTTACCGCGATTACATTTCTACTCCGGACGGCTCGATGTATGGAATTCAGAAGGATTTCAACCACATTCACCGGACGCAGATCAACACCAAAACCCATGTTCCGAACCTGTTTCTGACGGGGCAAAATATCATTTTTCATGGAATTTTAGGTGCGACTATTGGTGCTCTTGTAACATCTTTTAATTTTGTAGATAATAAGCGAATCGTAGAAAAAATCAAAATGTATGACTAAAGAAGTTGATGTAGTAGTAATTGGTGCAGGACCAGCGGGTTCCGTGGCTTCATCTAAACTGATAAAAGAAGGCTTAACAGTTTTGGTTTTGGAGAAAATGCAGTTCCCGAGATTCGTAATCGGGGAGAGTTTATTACCTCACAGCATGGACTACATGGATGAGTTGGGGCTGCTTCCTGCGATTGAGGCTTTGAAGTTCCAGGTGAAAACCGGAGCTTGCTTTTATCATGACGGAGAACGCTGTGATTTCTTGTTTGAAAACCAGTTTTCCGAAGGATGGTCTTATACTTTCCAGGTAAAACGGGCAGATTTTGACCACGCTTTGATCAAAGAAGCGGAGAAACAAGGTGCTGAAGTGGTTTTCCAGGCTGAAGTAACGGATGTGCAGACTTCCCCGGATAAACAAGTGGTGACTTACCGCGATCAGAACGGAGATACACACGTGGTTCAATGTCGTTTTGTGATGGATGCAAGCGGTTACGGACGTGTACTTCCACAAATGTTCGACCTGGAAGTGCCGGTTTCTACACCACCGCGCGGAGCTGTTTTCGCACACATCGATGACCGAAAAAGAACACCGGAAGCCGGACGAAACATCTTCGTTCACGCTTTCAATGATAATACTGCCTGGATTTGGTCCATTCCGTTCTCAGACGGAACCGCTTCCGTTGGAATTGTTGGAAACAAGGATTTCATCGAAGAATGCTATGCCGACGGAGGAAAACTCTATAAACAGCGCGTGGCAGAGTTTCCGGGTCTGGAAGGACGCTACGACGGCGTAGAATACATGTTCGAACCGCGTTTGATTGTCAATTATGCCGTTTCTGTGAAACAAGTTTACGGAGAAGGCTATGTGCTTTGTGGAAACAGCACCGAATTCCTCGATCCGATCTTCAGTTCAGGAGTAACCCTGGCGATTTCTTCCGGCTACAAGGCGGCGGCGTTGGTTGCCAAACAATTGAACGGGGAATCCGTTGACTGGGAAAAGGATTACAGTGTGGTTCTGAAAAAAGGAATCGATGTGTTCCGAACCTATGTATTGGCGTGGTACGAAGGGACTTTGGGAGATATTTTCTTCAGCGAGAAGGTCGACGATCAGATCCGCCAGCAGATTTGTTCCGTTTTGGCAGGATATGTTTGGGATGAAACCAATCCATTCGTGAAGAAACACAGCACGTTAGTGAATGCCGTTGCGCATATCGTGAAGATGTAATTGATATGAAAGGAAAATAAAGAATGGACGCGATGCATCGGGAATTAATCACAATTGACACCCAAATATAATTATTCCCACAAATGCGCAAATTTTCAGCTCGGCTACTCCCGAAAGAAATCGGGACAGGCTGCACTCGCTTTTGAACCAGATAAACACAGATTTTTCAGTGTTTACAAAGTAAAGAGGCGACTGGTAAGCGCCTCCAATATTTGTGCATTTGCGGTAAAATATATTACTATAGCATTCTAGAAAGGGTTTGGGTGTGAATAGTACATATACCTCGATACTTCTGCGGGAAATAAATAGTGTGTTGTAATTTGTGTAATGTTCTCTGCGGGAAGAATAAGGTCCCTGTAATAATCCTAATCTGCGCTATCTGCGAGATTCGCGGGAGTTCTATTTAAACACAATTTTCTCCGGTTTGCGCATGTGGTTTTTGAACACCTGGCTGCGCAGGTAATCTGTTTCAAGGAAAACGAAATGTGGAACCACCCGCAGTTTTGCCTTGCATTCCTCAATGATATCATGCATCACCGGCGCATGTTCAATCTTGTTTTCCAACAGAATAGTAATGGTGTCGTGACCCAGGTAATCCTTTGATACTTCAATCTTGTAGCAGCTCACTTCCGAGTGGCTGTCGAAGATTTCATAGATGGAAGGTGGGAAAATAGTTGTTCCCTTGAATTTGATCATTTGGTTTTTGCGTCCCAGGATCGGGCCGAGGCGAACGGAACTTCTTCCGCAACTGCACGCTTCCCTGTAAACGCGGGCCACGTCTCCGGTTTTGTAGCGGATGAGTGGAGTTCCTTCCGTTCCGATAGTGCTGATCACAATTTCCCCTTTTTCGCCGTGCGGTACTTCGTTTCCGTCTTCATCCAGCACTTCGAGGTAAATCAATTCCTCGTTTAAATGCCCGCCCTGATGTGCTTTACATTCCGTGAAGGCAGCCCCCATTTCGGTAGAAGCATAGGTGGAGAACAATTCCAGGTTCCAATCGTTGTGGATGCGGCGCGCCAGTATATTTTCCGATAAATCATCTTCGCGGATCGGTTCGCCGATGCAGATCACCGAACGAACAGACGTTTGGTTCATATCAATGCCATTTTGCTTCGCATAGTCGATCAGGTTGATCAGGAAACTCGGAACAGCAATCAGGATCGTCGGTTTGTTTTCCAGGATTGAATTCCATTGCAATGCCGGTACTCCCGGGCCAATGCGGATCATCCCCGCGTTGAGCTCCTGCACACCCAGATAATACGCCAACCCTGCCATGAACTGCTTGTCGATCGTGGTCATAAGCTGGAACAGATCGTCCGATTTTGCACCGGTTAGTTCAAACGATTCCTTTTCGTTCTTGGCGAGTCGAAGCAAATCATTTTTAGTGAGGTAAATCGTCACCGGTTTTCCTGATGTTCCGGAAGTCGTCACATATTCTGCAATCTGATGCTGCGGCACGCACAAAAAATCGCGGTTATTGAGCGAAAGATCTTCTTTTCCGGTAAAAGGAAGTTTGCGGAACGCTTCAGGCGTCATGTTTTCCGGGATCACTCCTGAAAAATGCTTTTGATAGAACGGAGAACGATTCAAAGCATATTCCAGTGTTTGGAGAACCTGTTGAAATCCGATCGTGTTTTCGATTACTTCTGACATGCTTTGATTAAATTTTTGAGTTCCTGTTCTACCTGTGGCGCAGCAACGCGTTTTGTCAATGCTGTTTGAAAATACAAAACAGCCCTTTTTTTGTTGCCTTTTTTCTGGAAATACTTCCCTAATTGCTCGTAGGTGATGTATAATTCCGAATTGTTAGCTATGAAAGCAGCAATTTGCGGTTCGCTCAAATCAAGATTTTTATCAAACATCAGATAGGCGGTAATTTCCTGCTTCACCCGTTTGTAATCCTTGAATTTTTGATAGGAAACCGAGTTCACAAACGGATCATGCGGAATGGAATCAACCAACTGGATGTGCTTGGTTTGAAAGGTCTTTTTCAGGTCGTACCCGAGGTAAGTTCCCAACTGGAAATCAGAACTTGAAATGAAATACAAACGGCTTTCCGGCTGCATGACCACGCTGTGGTGAGCCAATAACTGGTTCAATGCGCGCGGATTTCCCATTCCAAGAGTATCGTTGCTCCAGCCGTTCTGATTCCGCAGAATAGATGCTGCAACAGCTGGATTCAATGCCGGTGATTTTTCCAGGAGTTGGTTCATCCGGTCAAAACGGTATTTCGAATCGCTTTCCGCGATGTTTTTCATGTTTTCCGGGTCTTTTTTAAACGTTTCGGACTGGTAATGGTTGGCACAAACCAATACATCTGTTTTGCTTTCGTAAACGCCCAGTTTTCCCGGCGACTTCTCGATCAGAACCGCTTTTCCGTCTACTGCGGAAGAAATCATCAGCGTTTCGGAAACGAACGTGTGTCGTTTTTTGGCGATGGCAATGGCTTCGTCACTATTTTTGGCGTATTGCAGAATCTCGCGTGCGAGCAATGAGATCGGCATTTTAGAACTCGTCGGCAGATCGGATTTTGAGGCATTGATGGTCACCGTGAGCCCTTTTTCATTCATCCCGGAAGCCACGCCTGTAAAACCTGCCCAGGAATACGACGTAAATTTGTAGCCTTTACTCGGATTGACAAAAATGACCAGTTTGTTTTTCGCAAAATCATCGCCTACGTAGAAATCGAAGTTTCTTCCCACCAGCAATTGTTGGTTTTCGCTTTTGGAACCTTTGACTACAAACGAAGTACAGCCAACCATGCTGTAATCGTTCAGTGCGTGACCGATGTCATGAGCGGCGTGATAATTCAGAATGCGGGTGTATTTCGATGCGATGTAATTGTAATCATCCGAAAACGACTGGGAAATACCGTAAATCTCCTGCTGGTTTTCCAACGGAATGTTTTCCGGGAGATCGCTGTTGAAAAACCCGACCATCAGTTTGATGACGTGTCTCCACAACCTGTTCGGAAGAAATTTGTTGATTTCGCCTACAAAAATGTCTTCCTGTCCCTGGATCAGTTCTTTGGCCAGTTTTCCGTAGATCACCCCTCTTTCATACGGTTCGCCTTCGAGGTACATTTCCCAGACGCCGAATTCGTTTTTCTTCAGGTAAGAATTCCCGAGCACGTAATGATCTTTCCCGACCTGTTTGCGTTCACCCACTTCAATAGATGGCACATCCGGTGTGTCGATCTGGGCGTTGAACAGAACGATCGTAAACAGAACGAAGACAAAGGCGAAAACCAATTCCGTAGGAATCCAGATCAGACGGAAAAGGTACTTGAATAAGGTTCTTAACACGTTTTCAAATAAATTGACTACAAATATACGCTATTTTTGAGCTGAATCTGAGTAAATTCAAGTCCGTGCAGGCAATGATTAGCATTATTAACAATCCCGGCTCCACGGTGGCGTATTTCCGTCAGGAGAACTATGAGGCGCTGCTGAAAAGCGGCTCTGATAAACGTGAATTGGAGCGGGAAGGAGTCAAGCGATTGCTGGATGAACTGGGGTATGCCGGCTTGTCGGTCGGTTATAAAACTTCGGGGCAGCCCTATCTTCAGGAGAGCCCGGAACTGTATTTATCCGTTTCCCATTCAAAAGGGTGGTTTGCAGTAATGGTCGGAACGGTTCCGGTTGGTGTGGATATCCAGATCTATTCGGAAAGGCTGCAGGCTGGACAGGATTATTTCCGGAATGACCGGGAAATTGCTTTTGAAAACGATGAACAAGCCCTGCACCTGATCTGGTGTGCCAAAGAAGCATTTTATAAATGGAAAGAAGGTGAAATAGCTGATTTGAAGGAAGACTTTTCGGTGATTGAAATCAATGAAGATACAGTGCTTGCAGATTATGCTGAAAACCGGTATTCTTTGAATTACAGGTCTTTTGAAAAGGCGTTTTTGGTGTTTATTTCCGGGTGATTTTAAAACTAAACAATAAGTTGTTTTTACTTAAATATGTGATTTAATTAAGTGCTCGTAATGATTTAATACAGATGAGATTGTGAGTCAAATAAATCAATTCCAAGAATTTTATCGGCCAACACGTAACTAAGTTTGTAGTAGCTTTCATGTGTCCAACCACCGATATGCGGAGTGAGCAAAATTTTATCGGAATGGAGCAGGAATTTCAAGGCTTCGTTCTGCTCACTTTCAAAGAAATTTTCAAACGATTTTTTCTCAAACTCATTCACGTCCAAACCAGCTGCAATGGTTGTTCCCTTTTGAATGGAATCAATTAATGATTTAGTTTCAACTATTTTTCCTCTCGATAAGTTGAGCAGGTAGATTGGTTTTCCGAGCGCATCGAAAAATTCCTGGTCTGCAAAGTAAATGGTTTCGTCGTTTTGCGGAATGTGAAAAGAAATCACATCCGATTTGCGGAGCACAGCTTCCAGTGTTGCCTCAATGACGAATTCGTCTCCGAAACCGGTTTTATACTTGTCGTAAGCCAGCAGGGTGACATCGAACCCGCGCAATTTTTGCGCAAAAGCTTTTCCGTTGTTCCCATAACCGATGATTCCAACCGTTTTTCCATCCAGTTCCACGCCGCGGTTTCCTTCCCGTTCCCAGATTCCGTTTTTAACGTCTCTGTTTGAAGTGTGAATCTTGTTCATCATGGAAAGGAGCATGCCCAAAGCATGTTCGCCAACTGCATTCCGGTTCCCTTCGGGTGCATTATACAAGGTAATTCCCCGCTGTGTGCAGTATGCCTCGTCGATGTTTTCCATACCGGCTCCGGAACGCGCAATAAATTCCAGGTTCGGTGCGAATTGCAGGAACGATTCATCCATGGTAAAGCGGGAGCGGATTACAATTCCATGTACGTCGCCTAAGCGTTCCTCACATACTTCGCGTGTCCATTCATGGGCTTCGATGCATTCGTATTCTCCGCTTTGAGTCAGGCGCTCCGCCAAAACAGGGTGCACCGTATCTAAAAAGACGACTTTCTTCATGGGGTCATTTTAATACTCCGAAGTTACTTCTTATTCTTTGAAAGATTTCAGTACGAAATGTAAAATCGTGGAAACGATGCGTTCAATGAAAGAGGGTTCGCTTATTCCGCCGAGTGTTTCTTCGAGCAGATTGGCCGGACGGAGGTTTTGTTTGGCTCCTTGAAGCCCGCGTTTAAACTTCTGCGCATGAATTTCACGCTCCAGTTTCAGGATCTTCAAGTCCAGGTCGATTTCTTCGAAGGAGTTATATTTTGGGGGATTCCGGCTCATCAATCGTTGAGAAAAATAGTGGAACACTTACGCAAAATCTGCCGTTCGATGATTTTTGAGCGCACAAATAACAACAGGAGAATCAGTACAAGATAAACTCCTGCTACGATCAGGAATCCGAGCCACATGCTTTGCAACGCTTCTCCGATTGCCAGTGCGGCCGAAACGGATCCAAAAATCAGGAACATCATCAGAAAGAAGGAAAGCAAAAACACCTTCACGACCATTTTGGTGGATTTCATCATGATCTTGAAGCCCCACAATTTGTAATATTGAATGGTGCTTTCTAAATAGGCTTTCGCTTCTTCCTGAATTTGCTGCGTATTTTCTTTTAGTTCGTCAAACGCCATCTTACTTTGCTGTTTTCTTCACCGGAGTTTTCAATAAATCCAGTTTTGCTTCCAGCAATGCGATCAACTCGTCTTTCTCGTGATTCCCGCTGTCAATAGCCTTATCAATGAAATCACTTAGGTTTTCACCTACGTTTTCCGCTTTGCGATGCAGGAGTTGTGCCAGCTCGTGATACTTGTCGATCAGATCATCTTTCGATTTGCCTACACCCTCTCTGATTTTTTGGCGTGTCGCGGATCCTTTGTCCGGGGCCAATAAAATTCCAATTCCTGCACCAACCACTGCACCTGCTACAAGTGCTAAAACGATGTTTCCTGTGTTACTAGACATAATCTTAAGTTTTTGTGTTCCTAATAAATATAGAAATAAAAGTCAGATTACACGGCAAGCAATCAGGGATTTAACGTTAATTCTGATTTTTCCCGGAAGGGGAGAGCCACGAATTCGTGAATTACGAGTTCCGAATGCTGCATTCCGAATGCGAGAAGATTTATTTTTGCATTAGGCATTAGGCATTAGGCATTAGGCATTAGGCATTAGGCATTAGGCATTAGGCATTAGGCATTAGGCATTAGGCATTAGGCATTAGGCATTAGGCATTAGGCATTAGGCATTCGTAATTATTTCAGTTCTGACATCACAAAGCTGCTATTCACCTGCCCGATATGCGGGATGCGTGCCAACCGGTTCTTCAGGAAATCCTGGTAAACCTCCATATTTGCTACTTCGATGATCAGCATATAGTCGGTTGCCCCGGCCACGTGGTAGGCATGACTGACTTCCGGTAATTCCCTGATGGCGCTTTCAAACACATCGATCCCTTCTTTCTGGTGGCTTTTCAAACTTACCTGGCAGACGACCTTCAAATCCCTGCCGATGGCTTTCCGGTTGATCAATGCAGTGTAGCCTTCAATGACCCCGATCCGTTCCAGGCGCTTGATCCGTTCAAAAGTAGGCGTCACCGAAAGCCCGATTTTATTCGCTACTTCTTTGTTGTTCATTTTGCCGTTTGCCTGCAGTAAAGCAATGATTTGCCGGTCAATTGCATCTAAAGTCGCCATAGCGTTGATTTTTTGAGAAAATAATTCTGCTTTTAACAGATCAAATGTTAAATATCAGAATGGAAAAACACAATTCTCCAAAAATATAGAATAATGTTCTTTGAATTGATAGCATGGTAAAATTTCCTTTTTCTTAGTGGAAGTATTAACGTATAAAATTCTAATGAGACCGGAAAGTTTAATGATGAGCTACGGGTACAAACCTTCTCTTTCTGAAGGTGCTATTAAATGCCCTATTTTCCAGACTTCGACCTTTGTGTTCAATACGGCGGAAGAAGGAAAAGCATTTTTTGAAGTAGCTTATGGTATTCGTGAAAAAGGAGAAAATGAGGAGCTGGGATTGATTTATTCGCGATTGAACAACCCGGACCTGGAAATTCTCGAAAATCGTTTGTGTTTGTGGGACGAAGCAGAAGATTGCGCCGTATTCGAAAGCGGTATGTCGGCGATTTCAACGGCCCTGATGGAGTTTTTGGCTCCGGGAGATCTGTTGCTGTATTCGCGTCCTGTTTACGGTGGAACCGATCATTTCATCAACCATTTCCTGAAAAAACTGAACATCGATTCGATTGGTTTTCGGGCAGATGAAGATTTTGATACGATTGTTGCCCGGATTGAAGCCACCGGAAAGGCGGATCGTCTGCGCATGATTCATATCGAAACACCTGCCAATCCGACCAATGCACTGATCGATATCCGGATGTGTGTTGCGATCAAAGAACGTTTTTCAACTCCAGATGCAGAAGTGATTCTGTCTGTCGACAATACCTACATGGGACCATTGTGGCAGCATCCGCTGAAACACGGAGCAGATTTGGTGTTGTATTCCGCAACCAAGTACATCGGCGGGCACTCGGATGTGATTGCCGGGGCGTGTCTGGGTTCCAAAGCATTGATGGCACGTATCAAGGGATTGCGCACCTTTCTCGGAAACATGGCTGGTCCGTGGACTGGTTGGTTGCTGATGCGTAGTTTGGAAACCCTGAAAGTGCGCATGGAAGAGCAGGCTAAAAACGCAGTGGAAGTGGCAAAATTCCTGCGTTCGCACCCGAAAGTGAGTCGTGTATACTATTTGGGCTTTATCCCGGAACAGGGAAGTGAAAACGAGAAACGCATTTATGCGGAACAATATACGTCCAGCGGAGCAATGATCGCTTTTGATGTGGTCGGGGGAGAGAAGGAAGCGTTCACATTCCTCAATAATCTTAAACTGATCAAACTGGCGGTAAGTTTGGGGAGTACGGAAAGTTTGGCGGAACACCCGGCAACCATGACGCATGCAGACGTGCCTTCGGATGTAAAAGAAGCTATGAAAATATCTTCGTCATTAGTTCGTTTATCCGTTGGTGTTGAACACTACGAAGATATTATTTCAGATATTTCACAAGCGTTAAACAACGTTTAAATGATTTTCTCCGTCATAATCAGGAGAAAGTGGGAGTTTTAGTTGATTTATTACAAGACAAATACTCCGATTACACCACAATCTAAATTACTACTGCAAATTCCCCTGCTGGCAAAGGTCGGCCGGGGAATTTGGTTTTATAGTCTCTCAATATTCACGATCACTCTTTCCGGGCTTTTTTCTTTTTCAGTGTGAGTGTGAGAACTGAGTGTGGGATGGTGGTTCGAAGCTGAGATTTTGTCTCCTCCTTTGAAGGAGGACCGAGGAGGATGGCAAGACCCAAATCTTTCGCAAGTACTGTTTTCATTCCGGTTCCTAAAACTCACAGCGGTTCGATTCCCTTTTGCTCGGAAAGTGTTGTATTTCAGATTTTTTTGGTAGTATTGAAAATATAATATTTGAACTATTTGCTGGAAAAGCGTCCACACGAAATCGAATTTAGAAAATATGATTCTCGAAATTAAAATCGACGAAGGGTTTGCAACTATGCTTGCGGCAATCATTGCAGCCTTACTTTCATTATTTACACTTTTAGCTGTAAAACCCGCTGAAATGCGTTCTGCGAACCGGCAAGCACTTGAACCATACATTCATGATATTTCAGACTCAATTCACCAAATACTTGCAACAAGTACCATTCTACTTAAGAACAAATCGGAAACTAGTAGACTTAACTGGGCAAATAAAGCGTCAAATGCCAAAGAAAAACTTAAAGAGATAAGGCCAAAAACCAGATATTCGCTTTGGGGCCTTGAAAGATACCTGCTCAGTTTAACAAGACTTCCAGACTACACTCTCTATACACTTGAAGATATTAATGTAGCTACTAAAGTAGTTAAGAGGGGTGGTCGATTTGGAAATAAAATTGACAAATGTGTAAGGCAGTGCTATATAAGAGGAAGATCGCCAAGATTTTATGACCTTTGGATTTTAGCATACTATAATTGGCGATTTAAAAAAGTTCGGAATGATTACAAATCAAAAAGACTAAACTAATTTCAGTTCAATGACATTAAATGATTTACTTCCACTAATAGGAGGTCTTGGAATAGGTGGAATTTTGGGCATAGTGGTTAAACACTTTCTAGACAAAAAATCTGAATTAAAAATTAAATTGAAAGCTATCAATGAGGAGAAATACCGAACAGTACTAATTTATATGAGTATTATTTTGAATCCAAGGAATAAAGATCATTTTGTGCTAAATGACAATATTTTGTATTCATTGACAACAGAAAACGATATTCGAGAATATTCTACCTCTAAATTGAATGAATACTATTTTCAATCCCTTTTATATGCCTCTGATGATGTTATGAGGGCATTTAAGTCTTTTTTAAATGATCCTTCAAGAGAGAATTATATAATTTCGGCACAAAAGATGAGAATTGATTTATGGAATAGTAAAACTCAGTTGAAAATCTCAGAAATCTAAATCATTCCGGTTCGACTCCCATACCGCCTCTCCTCTTCTCAGCATAGTAGAAAGTTATGCCAGACACACAATTTCATTGAGCTTCAGAGGTCTTTCGTCTTCCGTAGCCTCTTGCGCCAGCCTGAATGCTTGCATGAAGTAAACCAAAAAACTTTTCAATTCTCCGTTGAACCCTCTTCCAAATTCTCCCTATCTTCGTGCTTTCTAACAAATTGATATTTTTTTTCCAAATGAATCCGACACAGGCATTAGCGATTTACAATAGTTTAAGTGGTGAAAAAGAAAACTTTCAGCCCATCATTCCCGGAAAAGTTGGAATGTATGTCTGCGGACCTACGCTCTACAGCGAACCGCACATGGGAAACATGCGCACCTTCATCAATTTTGATTTGATTTACCGTTATTTCCTGCATTTGGGTTACCAGGTAAAATACGTCCGCAACATCACGGATGCCGGTCACATTACCAATTCTGCCGGAGAAGCGGTCGATTCCATCGGGAAAGCGGCACGCCTGGAGCAGGTACAGTCATTGGAAATCGTATACAAATACAACGTCAAGTTCCAGGAATTGCAGCGCATTTACAACCTGCTTCCTCCATCCATCGAGCCAACAGCAACGGGACACATCCAGGAACAGATCGAAATCATTGAGAAAATCATCGAGAACGGATTTGCTTACGTAGTAAATGGTTCTGTTTACTTCGATGTGCGTTCATACAGCGAAAAGTTTGAGTACGGGATCCTGAGTGGACGCAAAGTAGATGAGCTGGCAGAGGAAACACGCGAATTGAATGCACAGGACGAAAAGAAATTCTTTGCGGATTTTGCCTTGTGGAAAAAAGCACACCCGGAAGACATGCAGATCTGGCGTTCACCGTGGGGCGACGGAAACCCGGGATGGCACATTGAATGTACAGCGATGAGCACCAAATACCTCGGAGATCAGTTCGATATCCACGGAGGAGGGTTGGATCTCAAATTCCCGCATCACGAAGACGAAATTGCACAAAGTTGCGGTTCGGTTGGCTGCAACCCGGCGAACTACTGGCTGCATGCCAATATGCTCAACGTAAACGGACAAAAAATGTCCAAATCGCTGGGGAATTACTTCCTGCCGAAGGAAATCGTGGAAGGAACCACGACCGTTTTTGATAAACCGTACTCCCCGCAGGTGATCCGTTTCTGCATGATGCAGGCGCACTACCGCAGTACACTTGACTTTACGGCAGATTCATTGAACGCTGCTGAAAAAGGATTTGCACGTTTGTCGGAAGCATACGAGAAACTGGGATCACTGGAAACGAAAGACAGTTCTTCTACCGATGTTCAGGCACTTGTGGATTCATTCTACAAAGCAATGAACGACGATTTCAACGCGCCGATGCTGGTTGCAGGGTTGTTTGAAGCCGTGAAATACATCAATACCATTTCCGAAGGAAAAGCAACGATTTCTGCTGCTGACCTGGAATTGCTGACCAAAGAGTTTACCGGGTTTGTCTTCGACGTACTTGGTCTGTCAATTGAAAAAGCATCTTCGGATAAAGCCCTGACAGCTGCCATGGATCTGGTACTGGACATGCGTAAATCGGCACGTGAAAACAAAGATTGGAGCACCTCCGATAAAATCAGGGATCGTTTGACAGAAGCCGGAATTTTGGTGAAAGACGGAAAGGAAGGCGCAACGTGGACTGTTAAATAGACTTTAAAAGACAGAAGAGGCAAGACTTAAGACCAAAGAAGGTATTTAAGTCCTGCGTCTTTAGTCTGATGTCTTTAAGTCTTTAAAATGGAAAAGTTCGGAAAACCATACAAACTCTGCAGCCGCAAAACCATCGGCAGGCTCTTCAAGGAGGGCGGGCAGGTGCGTGCCTTTCCGTTGAAAGTGTATTACCTCGAAAGTGAAGCGGATCAGAAAACTCCGTTCCAGGTGGTTTTGTCTGCGCCGAAACGCCAGTTCAAACGTGCCCACGACCGCAATTACGTCAAACGCCTGTTGAAAGAAATCCTCCGGAGAGAAAAACAGCCTTTGGAAGACTTCCTGAATGAGCGGGAAAAGCAGTTGGCGCTGATGATTGTGTATACCAACAAAGAAATCATTACGTACCCGGAATTGGAGAAATCCGTTCGGAAATTGGTAACGCGGTTAATGGCAGAACTGTCGGAGAACACCTGATTCTCACAATCCTTCGTCAAAAAAGCTAAAAAATCAGGGAACGTTTCCAATCTTTCGGTATTTTTATCCACCCAAAAGCGGTTTCACGGAACGGTTTTTGAATAGCACCAAATAAGAGAAAGCACTGCTTTCGATAAGAGCCGGCAGAAATGCTGGTGAAGACTGAGCAAAGCAATGATGAATTGCTTCAAGCGAAGGAACACGTGTTAGCATAGTTAAAATTAAGCGAAGCTTTTGATGGAAATCAAGTAGGCGACGCAGTTCAAAGAAAAAGAATAAATATGAAGCAGTTCCTGCATGTTTTCGTCCTGTTAACCCTTGTTATCGGTTTCAGTTCTCCGTCAAAAGCACAATCCAACGGATTTGAAGAAATCAAATCAATGGAATTGATGGACCTCATTTTCCAGCAACTGGAAATGAACTACGTGGATGAGATCAAACCCGGTGAAATGAGCAAAACCGCTATCGACGCGATGTTGAGACAGCTCGATCCGTACACGGTTTACTACCACGAGTCGAACATGGAAGACTACCGCATGATGACGACCGGACAATACGGTGGAATCGGGGCATTGATTCGTAAAATGGGTGATTATACCTACATCGCAGAACCTTACGAAGGAAAACCGGCTCAGTTGGCAGGTGCATCGGCGGGTGATAAAATCCTGTCTATCGACGGAAAAGACATGAAAGGCAAAGCAAGCGATGACGTTTCTGATGCGCTTCGTGGCCCCAAAGGTTCAACCATCCAGTTGAAAGTAGAACGCGACGGCCAGGAAAAAACAATCTCCATTACCAGAGACGAAATCAAACTGGCAGATGTTCCGTATTTCGGAATGTTGAGCAATGGAACAGGATATATCAAACTGAATAGCTTTACGCAAACAGCTTCCGCAGAAGTGACTTCGGCATTCGGAAAACTCAAGCAGCAGGGAATGACTTCACTGATCCTGGATTTGCGTGGAAACGGGGGAGGTTTACTGTTTGAAGCAGTGAAGATCGTGAACCTGTTCGTGAAAAAGGGACAAACGGTGGTTACTACCAAAGGCCGCATTCCGGATGAGAACAGAACCTATGCAACTCCTGCCGAACCAATCGATTTGAATATTCCTTTGGTGGTTTTGGTAGACGGCGGATCCGCGTCAGCTTCGGAGATTGTTGCCGGAAGTTTGCAGGATTTGGATCGTGCAGTCATCATCGGAACGAATTCCTTCGGAAAAGGATTGGTACAGCGCACCTTCGACCTGAAATACGGATCAAAAATTAAATTGACGATTTCGAAATACTATACTCCTTCCGGTCGTTGCGTGCAGCGTTTGGAGTACTACGACAAAGAATTGGGTGAGAAACCGAAAGCCATTGCCGATTCACTGCTGAAAAGTTTCAAAACGGTGAATGGCCGCAAAGTGATCGACGGACGTGGGATCGAACCGGATATTGAAGTAGACCAAAACGATTATTCCCGCTTACTGATCATGCTGGTAAGTAACAACGTGATCTTCAATTATGCAACAGACTTTAAGCACTCGCACCCGACAATCGGTCCGGCGAAAACATTCAAGCTGACACCCGAAGAATACGATGCGTTTAAAGCATATGCGCTGAAACAAACGTTTACCTACTCCACAGCTTCGGAAGAACAGCTGGAGAAAATGAAAAAAACAGCAGAAGAAGAAGGATATTTTGAAGACATCAAGGCGGATTATGACCAGTTATTGTCAAAAGTAACTCCATCCAAAGAACGCGATCTGGATAAGTTCAAGGATGAGATTAACGACGTGCTTTCCAGTGAGATCGTATCGCGTTACTATTATCAGAATGGTCGTGCTGAACAGGCATTCCAGGCTGATAAAGACGTGGTGAAGGCGCTGGAGATCCTCTCCGATATCAAACAATGGAATACTATTCTCGGGAAATAAACGTTATCGGTTTTATATAGCAATGACTTATGCTGGATAAACTGACCGGTAAGCCCGTGCATTACTTTGTTCAACTGGTTGCAATGATAGGAATTGCCGCCGGGTTGCCCTATAGTAAAATTCCGTTGTCACTTGGGACGATGCTTTTGGGCTTGAATGTTATCCTGCTCTGGGACTGGAAAACAGTATGGAAAAACTGGATTTCCAACAAATGGCTCTGGTTGCTTTTTGCCTATATCGGAACCGAAATGCTTTCCATTTTGTGGTCACATAACCAAACGGAGGCGCTTGACATGATTCGCAAGGAAATGCCCCTGTACACCATTCCGCTTGCTATTGCAGCTATTCCGCTTACCCGATTCAAACATTATATGTGGGTTGCACTGGGCTTCCTGGTTGCTGTGTTCATTACGAGTTTCATTAATGTCGGAACGTATTTCCACTGGTGGGGATCAAAAGTATACGACGATATCCGAAGCATGTCACTCTTTATTTCGCACTTGCGCTTTGCGATGATGATCGTTCTGGCATTGGTGTTCTGTGCGGCCTGGTGGATCCGGAAATTCCCCTATCGCTGGATTGCGCTCCTTCTGGCTTGTTGGTTTGTGTTTTACATCAACCTGTCGCAGATCGGAATGGGTTACGTAACATTCTCCGGGGTGGTTTTCACGATGTTCTGCTTCAAGGTGAAATCGGTAAAGAAAATCTGGGTAAAACGAAGCCTGATTGCCTTTTTTGCAGCGTGTATCCTGGCTTCTATCGCATTCATTGTTGTGAAGTTGCAGCCGATCCCGCACAAGCGGGAAATCGTTATGGAAGATTACGGCAAACGAACTGTAAACGGAAACTTGTACACCTTCGACAACCCGGAAAACATGATCTGGGAAAATGGCTATCCGGTTCAGTACTTTGTGTCCGATGAAGAACTTGAAAAAGAGTGGGCGAAAGTGTCCGACATTTCATATGTCAACGGAACCGATCTGAAAGGAAACCCGATCCGGAATATTTTGCAGCGCTACATGACTTCCAAAGGACTTCGAAAAGACTCGGTGGATTTTCAGCAGCTCACCGAAACCGATATCCGGAATGTGGAGCGCGGATTTGCTTCGGTTGAAATGGCAAAAGGAGGAATCTCGGCGCAAATCTACCGGATGCGGAATCAGCTGAACAACGCGGAAGATCCGAACGGGAAATCGCTTTTGGAGAAAGTGGAGTCAAACAAAGCGGGTTTGACGATCGTGAAACAACATCCCATACTGGGAGTAGGAGTAGGAGACATCAAAGATGCATTTCATGAAACCTACCGGTTGAATCATACCAAGCTGACACTTGAAAATCAGCATTTAACACACAATCAATACCTCACCAGCTGGGTGGTGGGTGGTATTTTCTGCTTCCTTGCTTTTGTCTTGTGTTGGTTTGTGCAATTGGCCGTTGCCTTGAAAATCAATGCATTCGAATGGACCGGTTTCCTGGTGATTACCATGCTTTCCTTCCTCATCGAAGATACGCTTCAAACACAGACAGGTGTTACGTTTGTTGCCTTTTTCTTTGTGTACTTCGTCACCGGGAAAAACATCCTGTATCCTGACCGAACAGAAAAGGAGTACCAGTTGGCGAAATAGCCACGAGGTTCATTCTTGACAATTTTATAATTAGCTCATTGATAATGAATTCATTAGCGCCATAAAATGAACCCGCCCAACTCACATCGAATATAACTTCTCAGTTTTACCTGTTCAATTTTTACTTTTTCCTACCTTTGCACACAAATTGAGAATCCATGCGTTTTGAGCTGACCAAAGACTTTCTTGAACGCATCCGGCAGGCAATCGTGTCGGAGGATAATCTGTGGATCAAAGAACACATCACCGACCTGCACTTTGCGGATATTGCCGAAATCATGGACGAATTGTCGATGGAACAGGCAAAATACCTCTACTATCAGCTCGATGAAGAGCTTCAGGCAGACGTTTTGATGGAATTGGAGGAAGAGGTTCGAGACCGCTTCCTGTCTTCTTTGTCTCCCAAAGAAATGGCCGAACAGTTGGAGAATCTTGACTCCGATGATGCGGCGGATATCCTTGGAGAACTTCCGGATGAGAAAATCCAGGAGGTAATCTCCCAGATGGAGGATGACGATGCAGCTGATGACATCGTAGACCTGCTCAATTACGACGAAGATACGGCGGGGGGACTCATGCAGAAAGAGTTCATCCAGGCAAGACTTGACTGGCCGGTAAACCGTGCATTGGTCGAATTGCGCCGGCAGGCAGAAGATGTGGAGCAAGTCTATACCATTTATGTGGTCGATGATCTCAACAAACTGGTCGGAGTGCTGTCACTGAAGCGCTTGCTGTTTGCCAGCCCGAAAACCCCGATCCGTGATCTGTACGAAGGAAAAAACCTCATTTTCGTTACCACCAGCGATTCATCCGAAAAGGTGGCGAAAGTGATGGAGAAATATGACATGGTTTCCGTTCCGGTAGTCGACCTTCAGGGAAAATTGGTGGGGCGTATTACCATCGACGACGTGGTAGATGTCATCAAGGAAGAAGCAGACAAAGATTTCCAGCTGGCTTCCGGGATCTCCGAAAAAGTAGAATCGAATTCCAGTGTCTTCCGCATTTCAAGAGCACGTCTTCCGTGGCTTTTGATCGGGATGCTCGGTGGAATCCTGAGCGCGCAGGTGATTTCGCGTTTTGAAACCAATATCACACACCTTCCGGCTTTGGCCTTTTTCATCCCGCTGATTACGGCGATGGGTGGAAACGTGGGAGTACAATCTTCGGCCATTGTGGTGCAGTCACTGGCACGTGGAAACGATCCTTTCGACAGTATCTTTTCGAAAGTCGGGAAAGAAGCCATTGTCGGAATCGTAAACGGTTTGCTATGTTCCTCTTTGATCTTTGGAATTGCCTATTTCTTCAATGATTACCGCCTGGCGTTTGTCGTCAGTATCTCCCTGTTGACGGTTACTATTTTTGCAGCCATTTTCGGAACCATGATCCCGTTGATCCTGAACCGCTATAAAATTGATCCTGCACTGGCAACCGGTCCGTTCGTTACCACTACGAACGATGTCCTCGGACTGTTTATCTACTTCACCGTAGGTCTCCTGGTATTGAGCTAAAGTTCCGGTTTCTACTTACCCGGTCTTAAAATCTTGTGATTTTTGTACCTGCGGAACGCCCATATCTGCGGAATATGCTTCGTCTTTTCATTATGGCAGACTGTTACTTTTTCATTTTTTTGTAAAATAGCCGTCCTTTATTTGTTTCATTTTTAATAAGTTATCATTTTTATTTCAATTTTTTTCATTCAAAAAAAATCCAAACCTTTTTTCCGGTCGTAACTGAGTCAAATTTTTAATTCAAAACTTGACGATTATGAAAAAGGGATTAGTAACATTCGCATTTGCTGTTTCGGCAGTATGTTTTTCAGCTTCATTTGCACAAACAGTGATGGTAGGTGGTGAGGCCATGTATCCGGCAAAGAACATTGTGGAAAACGCAGTTAACTCAAAAGATCACACAACGCTTGTTGCGGCGGTGAAAGCAGGAGATTTGGTTGAAACACTCAAAGGAAAAGGACCTTTCACGGTTTTTGCCCCGGTAAACGATGCGTTTGAAAATCTTCCGGCAGGAACAGTGGAGACGCTTTTGAAACCAGAAAACAAGGCAACATTGGTGAAAGTATTGACTTACCACGTTGTTCCTGGAAAAATGGATTTCAACACGATTGCTGCAGCGATCAAAAAAGGAGGCGGTAAAGCCGAAATGACAACTGTTTCAGGAGGAAAATTGTGGGCAATGATGAACGGAGACCACAACATTACGATCAAAGACGAAGCAGGAAACGTTGCAAACATCTCCACATACGATGTGTACCAGTCAAACGGAGTGATCCACGTGGTAGACAAAGTGTTGATGCCGAAAATGTAAATTTTCACGGGAAATAATTTCGGCTCCATACTACAGTGTCCGGGATTACGTACCAACCTATAGCAAGGCGAACCCTGGCTTCACCGGAAGGTGGATGTCAGGGTTTTTTCTTTGAATAAACAGGAAGGTTTAACAAGTTGTTTCCGTCCGTTTCCAGGTTAAACTGTTCAAAGAGCGATTGGATATCTTTCTTAACATGGGTTTTTAAAACAGGTACTTCAGCTTGAAGAGCTTGAAGCCAGCTCATTTCTGAAACCGGAATTTTGAATGCAAGCATATCGGGATAAAAGTCCCCCCATCCCATCTGGAGGTTCAGAGCCCGGTTGATTTCCAGCCGGAAACCCAGAAAAGGGATTCTGTACCCGTTTACTTCCGTTGTGAAGTAATAATTTTTTAAATCAAAATACTTTTGACCCAGCCCACCGTATTCCATGGAATAATGAAGATAGACCTGGATATTTTTTGCTTCGGCCCATGTAACAACAGAATCTCGTGGCGGGTAAATGAAACAAATCGTTCCATCGGGATAGATCACCGTAGAATCTTCACCGTATTGGTTGACAAGCGGTAAAGAGCTTTCAGGACCCGGGATGATTTTCAACTCATCAAAATAGTGCTTTAAAGTGTCTTTTTTAGAGTCTGAAAACTCAAAGTTTAATCCATAAATTCCAAACCCGGATGATCCGTAGCCGAATAAATGCTCCACAGCAGGTGTTCCTAAGAAAACAACCGGATCATGACTTCGTGGAGTATAATAACCCGGAAAAAACCAGTAGCCCGGATCATGACCATCCAGATTTTCCGTCCGGATCTGTAAACAAGAATCTTTGAATCCATTCCGGTAATAGCTATTAGAATCCGTGAGTTTTGCGGTTAGAAGCGGATTTGCCTTGACGATCAATTCGTATTGGCCCATGCGCGCAAATGCCGGAAATGAAAAAGAAAGGATGATGTCATACTTGTCGGAACCGGAATATTTTTTGGCTAAACCGATCCGGGAAATTCCGATGTATTTTTCCTGAGTTTCTTCATTTTGAACCGTGTCCAGATAAAGAACCAGGCGGGAAATGTTACTCAGTTCGTAATAGTCTTTGGGTGTCGGCGGATAAACGTAAGTGGAAACGCCATCGATTTGAATCATGGAATCTGCAAAGTTCCCAAACGAATCCGGTTGTCTTTTTTTCAAACGATCTGTTGACTGCCGGCCCTCGTGCTCGTAGAAAACAAGTCCGGGTTCAGCCTGGCGAATGCGATTGATCGTCTGCTTACTTGCAAATTGCGGACTTGGGATGACATTTTGAACCAGGATTCCAAGCAAACTTTGGGGATTGGCCGGATTAAACAAAGCTTGATAATTGGCTTCGTTCCGGTCAATGATTTTTACCCCGATAGGTTTCCGGATCGGCGGGTCATATGAAATATACCCCACTTCACTCTGGGAAAACAATTCCAGATGAGCTAACAGCACACAAACAAGGAAACAAACAGTTTTGAAAAAGGGGTTCATCGTTTAAAGAACAGAGTATTTTCTTTAAAACTAATAAACTTTAGTCAACGGGAAGTAAGGCTTTTTATTCCACGACAAATTTCTCCTGCAATTCCGTTTTTTCATTGATTGCACGTACGTGGTACGTTCCTTTTTGCAGCGCCACTTTATTCATCGGAAGTACGTGGTGTCCCTTTTGCAATTGGTGGTTGCTTTGGTACACAATCCGTCCGTCTGAAGAAACGATCTGAACGAGGTAACTTCCGCTTTTAGGTACATTCAGTTCCAGACTGAAGCTACCGCTGTTCGGATTCGGTGAAACAGAAACCGGTTTTTCGGAAAGCTTGGTTTCAATGGAACGAATATCGGAAAGCGTAACGAGTCCGTTGATATCGACACTTGCAAGCTGATAGTAACTGATGCCATTCAACGGATCACGATCCATGAACGAGTAGAATTGCGGCGATTGAGAATCTCCCAGTCCCGGAACCTGCCCGATTTCTTCAAACTGCAGATCACTTCCTGCCCGGAGAATCGAAAAATGGTGATTTTCCTTCTCAAAATTGGTCTGCCAGCTCAGCTGCACATCACCTCCGGAATGAGCGGCTTCAAAGGTTCCGAGTTCCAGCGCAAGTGGACACGTGATGATAAATGTTGCTGTTCTCACCGTTCCGCAGGCATCTGTTACTGTAGCGGTATAGGTAGCCGGTCCGTTTGCAACCGTCAGCGTATTGGATGTGGCTCCGGTATTCCATGCATAGTTGTATCCCGGAACTCCATACAACGCCGCCGGATTCAATGTGGTGGTTCCCGATGCACAGGTTGCTGCTGCAATCGTCGTAGAACCGTTTCCGGTAGTTGTATTGGCAAGTGTTTCAGCGTTTCTTCCCTGAACAGTGACGTTCCAGGAATTCATGTAATTACAGTAGTTCGTTGCCCAGTTACAATTGTCATACGTTCCGTTTCCGGCACAATACGTGCGGTTGCTGTTAATCGTAAAGCTCAATGTTTGATTGGAGCAGGAAGGTGTATAGCATTGCGCCAGGGTTTGAGTTCCCGAACTGGCAAAAGGAAGGACCGGATTCCAGGTTCCGATACTGTTACAACCGCTGCACGTCCAGATGGTGCCTGGAAATCCAGCCGGAGTGCCTCCCCCACAGGAAGAAGTAATCCAGATTCGTGCTTCGGAACGCCAGCAGTCGTCGTAAATTCCCCAGAACGGGTAAGAAGTCAGGTAGCAGTAATCCGTAACAACCACCCAGCCTGCAGAGACATCCCACGGAGTGGTTCCACCCGGAAAGGTCACATTGATGGTATTGGTACAGGAAGCAGGAGTTGGTCGTGAACCGATGATATTTGCTGCTGAGTTCACAGGGCCAACGACAGTAACCAAAGGGTCGATTGTGATCGGGTACACTTTGGACGGATCATTCAACTGCGCCGAATCACACAGAATCTCAAGGGCATTTCCCTGCAGGGTATACGGATTGAGCCAGGATTGTTTGTTTGCAGATGCATCATAACAGCGCGCACTGTTGAACTTGATAACAGCTTCCCCGGTGTGAATGTCTTCGAAAATAACCGGTCCGTGAGAGATAAATTCATCGGTGTACACGAACCCGTTTAAATGAGCCGGTACCTCAAGTTGATCCGTGAAAATCAATCGTTTGACATGCAGGTTTTCCCGGATAATGAAATCGGATTTGATCTTTCCTTCTGAAAAGATGATTTTCATGTCAATCCCCGGAAAAATGTCCGTGATATAAGCGCCTTCGTTTCCGACGCGCGCCTGGGACCAGTTTGCCTGGTGCATCGTCTGTGAATTGTCGTTGTGAATCACTTTCAGTGCATAATGATTGAACTTGAATTCAGATCCGTTTAACCGGAACGAAGTAAGTTTGTTCGCCAAATCCAGCTTGGTGGGCCAGTGCTGTATTCCCGATTCATACACTTGTGCAGAAACAGGATGCAGGGTGGGATCGATGGCACGCCAGGTTCCGTTTTGATACAAATTAATTGCACCGCTTGATTTCTGGATGTAGAAAAAAGTCGGTTTGTCCAGGTCCACGTAATAGCGCGAATCATCTGTTCGTTTGCTCAAATCTTCTACCACGTTTTTCCCGAACGGAGCATCAAACGTCAATTTCCCGAAGTCGGGGTGATTGTAGAAGACCGGCGAATTGTATTTTTTTCCGGCATCTGCGGAATACGTTCGCTGTGAAATGAATTCGATTTGTGAAGACATTGGGTCGAAAACGGTGACCTGGGCGGTTAATTGTACAGATAAAGGGAATGCAAGTAGTGCAGTAGACAGGTACTTCAACATAGCAAGAGTATTGTAGGTTTCAAGGCCGTGTAGACCTAAAATTGTAGTGTAATTTTGCTTTACGCGGTTCAAATATAGGGCTTTTTTGCGGGTGTGAAATTAATTTTTGATTAGAATATGGATTTTAACAGTCTGATTTCAAATTCATTGATGTATCAATTTTTTAGTTGAAGTTTAGTACAGTACCAAACCGGAGTCTGAAAGAAAGTCGTTGGGAACGCAAGCCCGTCAAAAATGGAATCACTACCTTTGTGAAAAATTTCCGCATGACATTTCACGATCTGAATATCAAAAAACCGATTTTAACCGCGCTGGATGAGTTGGGATATACAACTCCTACAACAATCCAGTCGGCTGGATTCTCCGTGATGATGTCCGGAAAAGATGTCATCGGGCTGGCACAAACCGGAACGGGAAAAACCCTGGCTTACCTGCTGCCGTGTTTGTCTATGTGGAAATTCTCCAAAGAACCGCATCCGCAAATCCTGATCATTGTTCCCACCCGGGAATTGGTGGTGCAGGTAGTGCGCGAAGTAGAAAAACTCACTCCTTACATGAACGTAGCAGTGGGCGGTGTATACGGAGGAGCGAATATCAACACGCAGTCTGCAATGGTACTCCAGGGTCTGGATATTTTGGTGGGAACTCCCGGCCGGATTTTTGACCTTGCTGCCAACGGGTCTCTGCAGTTGAAACACGCTAAGAAAGTGGTGATCGATGAGGTGGATGAAACCCTGAACCTGGGATTCCGCCCGCAATTGATGCGCATTTTCGAACTGCTTCCGGCGAAAAGACAAAACCTGCTGTTTTCGGCAACGCTTTCCGAAGAAGTAGCTTCATTTATTGAAACGTATTTTGAAAACCCGGAGAAAGTAGAAGCTGCCAGAGCAGGAACACCGCTTGAAAAAATCAAGCAGGAAGCGGTTGCAGCACCCAACTTCACTTCGAAGATCAACTTATTGAAACACTTGCTGGAAGATGGCCAGGACATGAGCCGCGTGCTGGTCTTTGTTTCTTCACGCGTACTGGCTGATAAAGTGTTTGAAGAACTGGAACCGACTTTCAATGTAGAGATCGGTGTGATTCACTCCAACAAAGCACAGAACTACCGTTTCAATGCCGTGAGCCATTTCCAGAATGGAATTTACCGCATTTTGGTGGCTACGGATCTGATTGCCCGCGGAATCGACGTAACAGACGTTTCGCATGTGATCAACTTCGATATTCCGGACAACCCGGAGAATTATATCCACCGCATCGGTAGAACGGGACGCCAGGATAAGGAAGGACATGCCATCACGTTCCTGGCAGAGAAAGACCTCGAGTTCTTCGGCCGCATTGAACAATTCATGGATAAGCGCGTTCCTGTTCAGGATTTCCCGGAAGAAGTAGAACTTTCCGAATTGGTACTCGATTTTGAGAAACCACAGGTAGCGATGAAAAACGTGCTGGTGAAACTGCCTCCGAAAGATCAGGCTGGGCCGGCATTCCACGAAAAGAAGGAAAAAAACAAAAAGGTCAACGTGCGCTACAATCACAAAAAGGCCATGCAGGAGAAATACGGCAAGCCGAAAAAGCGCGGAAGTAAGAAGAAATAATTCAAAATGTAAAATTGATAATTCAAAAACAACTCCTTTTGCATTTTGAATTGATCCTGACTCCAAAAGTCTGGTCTCTTGCCTCCTGATGTTTAGAGTATTCATTTTTACAGGCTTAATTTTTTCCGATTTCTGCTAAAAAACGTTAAGCGAATCGTTAATTTTAACATTTCGCCTACATTCGTTATTTGCATATGATTAAGATTCGGATCAATCTCGTAATTACTGCAGTATGGATTGCCATGCTGGCTCTTTTGTTGATTCAAATCTTCCAGACGTTACAGCTCTACGACCGCAAATCAGATGACTTCAAAAGCAAGGTAAACACTGCAATGGAGCGGATTGCGATTCGCTATGAGAAAGTCGAAGACCTGAGAAGATATTCTTCCCTGATGAGCAAAGATGTTTCGGGTCAGTACAAAGACGTGCTGAAAGAAGAATTCCAAAACTTATTCGAAGTCAAAGAATCGATTTCCATCCGCGATACGGTTTTGACGCTGAACGGGAAACTGGAAAATTACCTGATTGTAACGGGAAACAGTTACGACTCGATTTCCGGGTTGTATTCCAAACAGGAAGTACTGGCACGCGACGTTCGCCAAATTCACGAATTGTTCGACGGATCAAACCCGAGCCTGTTTCACAAAGATTCCGTCAGAGCAGCATATCACCTCGATCAGCGTGTGATGCACAAAATCGTCAAGAAAGCGAAGTACATCAACGAACTGATGGTGGAAACCTTCCGCGATAACATGTACCTGGATCCGGAAAAACGGATCGACCTTCACATCCTGGATTCCATTATCCGGAAAGAACTCATTGCAGATAAACTGCCGGATGAATTCAAATTCGTGGTGATTGAGGAAAACAACGAACCGGTTAAATTCAAGAAGAGTATCAGCGATTATGATAGTCAGCTCGATACAACGAAAACTCAGGTTACGATGCTGTTCCCGAATAAAATCCTGGAAGACAAACTGACCCTGCACCTGAATTTCCCGCACAGCCGTTTCTTCGTCTTGAAATCGATGGGAAGTTTACTGATTGTCAGTTTGGTGCTGGCAGTCATGATCATCATCACCATTTCGTACATGTTCCGTACCATTTTAACTCAAAAGAAGTTATACGAACTGAAAAACGACTTCATTTCGAACATGACCCACGAGTTTAAGACACCTATTTCAACGATTTCATTGGCTTGTGAGGCCATGCACGATCCCGGAATGATGGGGGGACAAACGGAAACCGCGGCTCCGTTCGTGAAGATGATCCAGGAAGAAAACAAGCGTTTGGGTGTGCTCGTTGAAGCCATTCTGCAAAGCGCGGTGATCGATCGGGGAGAACTGAAGGTGAAGATGGAAAAAGTGCCGGTGCTTGAGGTGATCCAGTCTGTTGCCAAAACCGCTTCCTTCCGGATTGCAGGTTCGGATGGCGAATTAATTCTGCAGCTTCCGAAAGAAGAAATTTACATCCAGGGAGACCGCATGCACTTTACCAACATGGTAAACAACCTGGTTGACAATGCGATAAAATACAGCAAGGACAAGATTCATGTGACGGTGAAACTGGAAGTATTTCCGGAACGCCTCGAATTGTCCGTGATCGATAAAGGAATTGGTATTAAACGTGAACATATCTCGAAAATATTTGATAAATTGTACCGTGTTCCGACCGGAAATGTTCATAACGTGAAGGGCTTCGGTCTGGGATTGAGTTATGTGAAAGCTCTCGCCGACATGTTCGGGTGGAGTCTTCATGTAACCAGTCAGGTAGGAGAAGGTTCAGAATTTCGTGTAACAATAAAAAGATAATTATGGCTAAGCAAAAATCAATTTTATTAGCAGAAGATGATGATAACCTGGGTCAGTTATTACAGACTTTCTTGAAGGCGAAGGGGTATCAGGTTGAGCTTGCGCGCAATGGAAAACACGCATATGAAAAATACACGGACGGACATTTCGACTTCTGTATTTTTGATGTGATGATGCCGGAAATGGATGGGTTTACATTGGCCAAAGAGGTGCGTCTGATCGATCCGAAGGTTCCTATTCTATTCCTGACTGCGAAGGCAATGAAGGAAGACAAACTGGAAGGTTTTGAAAGCGGAGCTGACGATTACATGACGAAACCATTTACGATGGAAGAACTCGTGGCACGCATCGAAGCAATTTTGAGAAGAACCGGAACGATCGAAAATGATGACAATGAAATGCAGCAGATCGGAACAATTCAATACGAACCGGTTTCGCGCATTCTTCATTTGAAGGAAGAACAAAAGAAATTGACAACCAAAGAAGGTCAGCTGCTTCATTTACTGTGTAAAAACCGCAACGAAGTCCTGGACAGACAAGCGGCACTGCGCGCTATTTGGGGAGACGATAATTACTTCAACGGTCGTTCAATGGACGTGTATATTGCAAAACTGCGTAAACTGTTGAAAGAAGATGAGCGCATTGAGATTTTGAATATCCACGGAAAAGGATTTAAACTCATTGTTCACGAATAAGCTTTATATTCGCTCTTGTGATGCGGAAAAAGAACCAAAGGACTCGTCTGCTGACGGGTCTTTTTTTGTTTATACCCTATATGAAAACCAGCCTCTTGCTTTTACTCCTGTTGTTTGGAAGTATGCGTGCATCGGCGCAGGAAGTGTTTTCGGTCTATTATCCAAGTGGTGATTCCAAGTTGCAGGAAGAAAATAAACAGCAGATTCAACGCTATATCTTTTCGCACAACCTGAAGAAAATCGACAGTTTACAGGTCATCGGTTTTGCAGATTCGACCGGGAAGAAAAAGCTCAATTTCCGGCTTTCGCAAAAGCGGGCAGATCGCGTGAAAGCCTACCTGGAAAAAATCCTGCCGGCAAAAACTCCGGTTTCGAGCTACGCAAAAGGAGAAGAAAACGGCTTCCGGAACCCGGATGAAAATCACCGGAGAGTTGAAATTCACTTGTTTTATGCGGGAAAACGCCTGGCAGAAGACACTACCGACCAATACGAGTATTTCGGAAATACCAAAGTGTGCTTCGTGCTTTCGGATTCGGTCATGAAGAACTGCAACATCATCCGGGTCAGTGACGGGCGCAGCAATTACGTGATCCTGGAAATGGAACCGCACTTGTTTTCGAAAAACCAAACGTATTATACGCTTACGAAGAACTCACAGTATGCCAAAATCATCAAGTGGAAGCTGGAAGTAAGCGGTGAAGGCTGGTGGCAGCACGAACGTTACCGGGCCCGCATCAAAGAAGCCGATTTTGAAGCTTACGGAGTATTGACCAAAAAGCAAATCCGCGAAGATGACAACGATTGCGTAGTTTGCGACAAGGACATGAATGCACCGATGAAGCTGGAATCGGAACTCCTGCCCGAAACGTATATCATGCAAAACCTGCAGTTTCGGAAAAAATTACTCACAGACGAATACCTGCTGCTGGTGCCGGGAACTTATGTTTCAGAGAGCAAAAGCTATTATTTTGACCGGAATTACGACCTCCCGGTAACCTGGCGAACCGAATTCGGAGTGCGGAACAGACCGTATTGTTTTGCTGAAGTTCCGGCGGTGTACTTGCAGCGACCAGACTGGAATATCTACTCCAACCGTTCTATCTGCACACCTTCGGGAGATTCCGTGAAGATCGCTTACCCGGTAGACACGATGTCGGCACATGTTTGTTTCCCCGAATCGCGCGGCGGGGTGAATGCTTTGGAATACGGACTGGATATCGGGTATCTGAATATCGCAGAACGAGTAGGATATGCAACAGCTTACCTTCAATACTCCGGAACGCGTGCAGAATACGGAATCAATGTGGGAATTGATCTGAAAGCACGGTTCATCGGAGCAATCCGGGCTGATTATGTGTTCTTTTCGTTCGATCCCTTCAAGCAAACGGTTATCGGAAATGCAAACCGTTCCATGATTCATGATTTTCACCCCACGCTGGCAGCTTATGTGGGAAGTAATCTGAGTTTTATCGGCAAGCACCCGGATTCAGGTTTGTTTCATGCCGTTTACCTCGGAGCGGCTTACCGGAATAACTCCATTTCCTTCGGATTGGATCGATTGTATACCAATTTCGGTGTTTCCACCGATTATTTGCGTCCAAACGGACTGCGTTTCCACCTGTATCTGCAAGTAGGAGTGAAGTTTAAAATCTAAGCGATTGCCCGCGAATCCGGCCAGTAATGCAGACTCAGATTCATATGTGATAAGCGTTCAGAGTGCAAGGATGCTATTCTGCAATGGATGTTTGCTGCGTTTTCACTTGTATCTGCACGTGAGAGTTAAGCTTAAAATTTGAAAGATCGATTGAATCAATTCGTAATTCGGCATTCATTCCGCTGCGGCGGACGTAATTACTATTACTATCTTTGTAATTGAAAAACAAAATCCATGATACGCATTCAAAATTTGATCAACGGTGAATTGGTTGCTCCGGTTAAAGGAAAATACATCGATAACTACGAGCCTGCAACAGGAAAAGTATACGGAGAAATCCCGGATTCGACGGAAGAAGACGTGGAGCTGGCGGTTGCTGCTGCAGAAAAGGCATTTCCTGTTTGGTCAGGTATGACGAATGAAGAACGTGGTGCAATCATGATGCGGATCAGCCTGGGAATTGAAAAACGCATGGATGAATTTGTGGCTGCAGAATCGCGCGACAACGGAAAACCGCTTTCACTGGCGGCACACGTTGATATTCCGAGAGCTGTTTCCAACTTTCATTTTTTCGCAACGGCAGTAGAACATTACGCTTCCGAATCGCATTACATGGAAGGAATGGGAATCAACTACACCACCCGTAAACCGATCGGTGTGGTGGGATGTATTTCTCCCTGGAATTTGCCGCTCTACTTGTTTTCATGGAAAATTGCACCTGCACTGGCTTCCGGAAACTGCGTGGTGGCAAAACCATCCGAAATCACGCCTTACACGGCTTATTTGCTGAGTGAAGTGGTGCGTGAAAGCGGTATGCCTGCCGGAGTACTGAATATTGTACACGGTTTGGGACAATCTGCCGGAGATGCCATCGTGAAACATCCGAAAATCAAAGCGATTTCTTTTACCGGTGGAACAAAAACCGGGGAATACATTGCACGTACTGCCGGACCGATGTTCAAAAAGCTTTCCCTGGAATTGGGAGGTAAAAACCCGAACATCATTTTTGCCGATTGCGATTTCGATGAAATGATCAAAACAACAGTGCGTTCTTCGTTTGCAAACCAGGGACAGATTTGTTTGTGCGGATCACGCATTTTCATCGAACGCAGTATTTACGATCGTTTCAAAACCGCTTTCATTGAGCGCGTGGAAAAACTCACCGTTTCCAATCCTTCCGATCCGAATGCGAAAATGGGAGCAGTGGTCTCCAAACCGCACATGGAAAAAGTGCTTTCTTACATTGAACTGGCGAAAGAAGAAGGCGGAACGATTCTGACAGGCGGAAACCGTGTGGTTCTGGACGCTCCGTACCACGAAGGATATTACATTGCTCCGACTGTGATCGAAGGACTTTCCTACGATTGCAGAACGAACCAGGAAGAAATCTTCGGGCCGGTTGTTACCTTAACACCGTTTGATACCGAAGAAGAAGTATTGATGATGGCAAACAGCACGCAATATGGTTTGAGCGCTACCATCTGGACTTCCGACTTGAAAAGAGCACACCGTACGGCAGATAAAGTACAGGCGGGAATCGTTTGGATTAACTCCTGGCTCGTACGCGACCTGCGCACACCATTCGGAGGAGTAAAAGCATCCGGAGTGGGAAGAGAAGGCGGCTGGGAAGCCCTGCGTTTCTTTACTGAAGCGAAGAATGTGTTTATTCCGTACTAAGTAATTGAAAATGTAAAATGGAGCATTGAAAAGGTAAAGACCAGACTTTTTGAGTCATGGCTCTTGCCTCTTGATGTCCTAAACATTTCTTTTCAATTTTGATATATCATGCTGAGTGGAGTCGAAGCATCAATTCAATTTATCTCTTGATTTTCCCCCGTTTAATCAAACTCGCAACTTCGAATTCGAGTGAGCCGTAGACTTCTTTTTTCTTCAGGGAATCAATGTGGAAGAACACATCCGTTCCTTTGTATTTCCACAAACCGTTGCAGGTATTTCCGGTGGTTACTTTCGGAGGCTTTCCGTACGTATACGCGCCGATGCTCGTAGGTAGAATATTTAAGTTCAGAGGCGGTGAAAACAGGAAGTGGTAGTATTTCCCCTGCTTGGTAATAATTCCTTTCGCAAACAGCGCCGAAACGAGCTTATTCCCGTTTTCATTGACAGAGAACATCAACGAATATGCAGGAACAGCCACTTGATTGATTTTTCGAACCTCTACGCGGTTGAATTCTTCGTCGTAACTCATTTCCACCACTTCTTCGTTGATGAGTTGTGTGCCACCTTCCTGGAAACAGAGATCTCCTTCCCAGGCATCAAAAAACGCAGCGGTCGGGAAACTCACTTTTTTTGCCAGTGAAGCAATCCATTGGTAAAGCGGATTGTCCTTGTCTTTTTTGAATTCCGAAACATCCAGGTGGATTTCCAGTGCCTTGGTAGAAATCTTGTTGCGTTCGAACGTAATCCCGGCTTCTTTTTCCTTGATCTTTAAGTTTTTGTTGGAATGCAGGTACGTTTTCAGCTTCACATTCAGCGAGTCGCTGTCGTGCGCAAACATCGCGTAATCGAAACCAAACTTTTTGAGGCGTGGAGAATTCGAGTAAAGCACGATCTTTTCATCCTGGAATAATTTCTTTTTCAGGAATTTTTCCCAGGAACTTTCAATATCTCCTTCGCGTGCAAAAATAGCCTTCCCAATGCGCCGTCTCACTTTCGACCCTTTGTAAATGAGCATGTAATCCTTGTCGTAAAAGATATACAATCCCAAATCCTTGATTTTTTTGACCTTCCGGTTGTAGACTACCGTATCGGAAACATGAATGTATTGCTCCAGCCGGTTGAATCCGATCTGAATCTTGGAACTGTCGAGAACGCTCATAAACGTTCCCCACTCGTCTTTTCCGTTTGAGAAGAAATAACCGGTGCTCTGGATATCAATCCCGATTCCTTTTGCCTGGCTGAGCAGGAAATCATACGTCAGGTACTCGCGGAAAGGAACCTTGTTCTTAAACATCAGGGAATTTGTTTCCCGGGCAATATCGAGCAGGTTGTAACGGCCTACGATCTCACTTTCGGGTAAACGGTCGAGCAGGCTGGGTGGCGGCTCAGGAGCAAACAAACGCGGACGGATATAGAGAAACAAAGCCAGTGCAGCGCACAGCAATGTAATCAATACGACCTTATTTCCAACTCCTTCTGCTTTCATTTAACGCTTTGTAGACACCAAATAGGCTGTATTTACGAGATCAAGCAGGTATTTTCCTGCATTGTCAAATGTTCCGTCAAAACTGTAAGTCAGGTTGTACGTTGTTTTCTGGCGGCTCGTTTTGGAAGAAGTTACCTCCATTTCACCTTTTTTACCGCGCATTGAAGCAAGCACATTGAAACGGTGGTCATTCAGGATGGATTCCGGAAGACGGTTAATCATGTCCCCGAGGTTCATATATCCGTAAATGGAACCGCTTTTCGCTGCGTTTTTCGCCAGTTTTCCCGTCAATGCATCCGAACCGTAACCATTGGAGTGGTTTTTCGCCAGATCTTCGTCATTGGTGAAAATGAACAAGCCGTTTTTGTTGATCATGTAGAGCGGAACCGAGTTCAGGATTGCTTCCTCGTATACCCAGTAATCACCCATGTTTTTGAATTGCGAAGTGATGCGCGACATGTGCTTCAAAATCTTGTTCGGGATATCCGGACGAGCCGTTGTAAACCCTAAAGTAAAGATTGGCATATCTTCTTCCGCTTCGATTTCTTTTTCCCCGTATTCGAAGGTTTCTTCGTCGTAGAAAAACTCGATGCGTTTGGTTTTTACGCGTTTGATTCCGTTAAAGGTACCGAACATACTTCCCTTGTAGGTGTTGAATACTTCGTCCGTATTGATGAAATCATTCAGTAATTCGATCGTCAGTACATTCGCGGAAATGCGCGCGTTTTTCTCTTCGCTCAGGATCGGCATGATCACCTGGTAAGCCTTTTCGTATCCCTTTTTCAGGTCAATTTGGTACGTAAAGAAACCCGTATTGTTTTTCGGGATGTATTTCAGCACATTCTTGTCGAATTTAGCGCTGTTGAGTTCCTGGTAAATGCTTCCGAGCCCTTCGCCGTAATTTGCCTCTATTTTCAGATCAATTGATTTCTGGTTCAGAACAATATCTCCAAGCATGACGTTTCCGGTATACAGCTCGTTCAGATCGCGGTACAAGTCCGGGAACATGGCCTGCAGGTAGAACAAACTGTTCGTATTCTTAAAGTTCCGGCTGTTGTCGAGGTAGAAAATACCGTCAGAAGTATGTGTCAGCTGATTAGCCAAACGTGAATCGATCGCCTTCAGGTTCTGCTTTTTCACGAAGAGTTCTTCGGTGATCAAAAACAGGCGTCTGCGGGAATATTCCGATTCGATGCTGTCGCGCAATTCGTAGTAATTCTTGAACAGATCGTTCATTTCGTCTACCGCTACCGGAGTGTCTTCTACATCTTCCTCAATGATTTCTTCCACTTCGTCCCCGTCTTCGTTCATCGTCGGATCATCAATCGGAATTTCGTCATCGTACTGGTCCATTTCCTCGTCGTAGTATTCGTCTTCCGAAGACCACGGGAGTTCGAAACCGCGCGCAATCCAGATGGAATCTGTAATTTCAGTGAGTTTTTCCTGGTCTGTATCTACACGGATCAGTAAACCTACATTCCCCTGGATCATCAGGTGGTTGAAATAGTTGTTGTAATATTCCGTTCCGGGAACCAGGCTTTCCATGCGGTCAAAATCATCGAATACATCGAACAGCTTGCTCTTGTCGGTAATTCCGAACGTGAACCCGGAGATTTCAAATTCCGTATTCTTCCCGTAGAAAATATTCATTTTCTGGTTGAAATCAATCCCGGCATCCTTTAGCGTTTTCCCCTGGGTAGACCCATCGAAAAGCTCCGATTGCAACTCAGTCATGAAATCATAAGAAACCAATTCATCCATCGATACCTTCTGGAGGATGGAAATATTATTCAGGCTGAATACCGTCACGGCATCCTTGGGAATAACATCTTCGGATTTCTGCCCCCAGGAAACCATTCCAAGCAGGGTTATCGGAATTAAAACTTTAATTTTCATAGAGGAATGAATGAACGGATTCTACACGAAAGTAAAAATCATTTTTTGAATTGAACCGGCTATTTCGTTTATCAACCGGCATTTGGTTGATAACTTGTGTTAAAATACAGTAAAATCGCTGTGTTCGGGCTATTAATTGGAAATTGTGATGGTGTTTTTCAGTACGGAAGGATTCGTTCCGACAGAATAGGTGCTGGATTTGATTAAAACTGCAGTTTTCGTTGGCGAAATTTGTGCCTGTCCGTTATCGCATTTGGAAACCGGTTTGTCAAAACGGGAAACCGAGATGTATTTTCCTTCCTTCAGTTTTTCCTGGTCTTCAGCCTTCAGTTTGTGAATGAAGCTTTGGAAATTAGGCGTAATACGCGTCAGGATTTTTCCGTCCCAGCTTAGCCAGTTTTCGTCAAAAGCAGGATCGTTTTTGTCCTTGCTTTCTTCCTTTACGATTTCGCGGATTCCATTTTGAAGGTCTGCTACGTTGTCAAAATTGCAGGAGATCTTGAAAATAAAATCGTCGTAGTTGGCCTCTACTTTTACGTTGGAAATTCCTTCTTTCTCTTCGAGTTTACTGCGGTACAGCTCAATTTTCTCTTTGATTTCGGGAAGTTTCGGAACGCGTTTTCCGTCCACGCTGTCGAGGGCGAGTATGGAATTAATCTTCACTTTGCTGGCGCTCATGTTCACGGTGTACTTGTAAGTTCCGCTTCCGTCAGGATGAAGAATAATTTCGTCAAAGATGTCTACACAAGAGGACAGTGTAAGCATCAGGAAACCAATTAGAAGGATACGCATATGTCAAATTCTGGTACAAAAATACGGAACTACCCGAATCAAAAACAGTACCAGAACAATATTTATTTGCTATTGGACGAAATAAGCGTGATTTTCCGTGACGGTTAATGTGGCCGAACGACCGCAGATAAAGGCCCGGTTATCATTGATATGTCCTACGGGAGCCTGGAATGCTATCGGAAGTGACCGGAAACGGGTATGTTTCAGAACAAGCTCTTCCACGGTCCATTCGGTAGCATTAGCGGTATCTTTGAGATCGGTCATTCCTCCGATGATCAGTCCCGAAATGTGGTCGAAAACACCAGCCAGCCTGAAAGCGCTCAGCATCCGGTCGATGTGGTAGATTTGTTCGCCGATATCTTCGATGAATAAAATAGCGTTCTCAAAATTCGGACAGTACGGGGTTCCGAGCAGGGAATAAAGAATCGACAGATTTCCTCCGACGACCATTCCGCTTGCCGTTCCGGGCTTGTTGGCCGGATGGGGCTGCCAGGTATATTCGTTTTCTGTTCCCTGCAATACGTGTAACATGGATTCCAGTGCTTCCGGCGTATTTTCCCGGAAATTGAGTGGCATCGTAGTATGTGCTGTTTCGATTCCGAGCCGGAGTCCAAGGCAGTTGAAATTGGTAATGTCTGAAAATCCGAGAATCCATTTCGGTTCGCGGAGCAGGTTGGCCCAATTAACTGTATCAAACAAACGGATCGCGCCATAGCCGCCGCGGTTGCACACAATGGCTTTCACCTCCGGGTGATCTACCGCCCACTGCATGTCGCCGGCTCGTTGCTCATCCGTTCCGGAAAAATAACGGTATTCGCCTGCCGCATGTGCGCCAATGAGCACCACAAATCCCTGTTGTTCGAAATAACTTTTGGCAAAATCGATGTAAGAAGCTTCAATGGCCTTTGCAGGAGAAACCAATGCAATGGTGTCACCGGGAACCAGTTTGGGAGGACGTATCATGCCCTAAAGGTAATTGAAAATGGAGAATTCAAAATTCAAAATGGAGCAATGAGAATTGAAAAGAAATGTTCAGGAGATCAAGAGGCAATAGTCATGAATCGGAAAGTCTGCTCTCTACCTTTTCCATCTTATGAGAGATTAAGAGATAAGAGTCGCGATCAGTCCTGACTCCAAAAAGTCAGGTCTCGACTCTATACTTTTCCATTTTAACTTTTCAATTATCCGTTAATCGGTCCCATCACTACCATTTTTTCCATGGTCGGAGTCGGGCTTCCACCCATTTTTTCAAGCGTGATGGCAAAGGCGGTAATGTTTTTGGCGTTTACATCAAAGGGATCGGTCATTTGTTCCACTTCGTCGTAGTTGAAGAGACCTACTGAAACCGGTTTTCCGTCAGCGATTACCCAAAGCTGATACTGCATATTTGCAGGTGGCGGAGTGATTTTTTCGGCATGCATCACTGCTTTCTTCATGTCCTGGCTCCACATCACTTTCACAGAAGCAGTTGGTTCCATGGCGGTTCCGTTCATCATCACAGTGCGCACGCTTTGTTCGGTCAATACTTTCTGAACTTCGCGTAAATGCTCTTTTTCAAGAATTGCAGCCTGCAGAACTTGTTCATTTTCCAGTTGATCTTTCTCCATGGAAGCCAGTGCTGAATCCATGCGTTTTACTTCGCTGTTCGAAACAAACCAAAGCGCCCCGATTCCCAAAGTCAGGATCAGAGATGCGGCAGCCATTACTTTCCACAACGGACTCACACCCTTGATCTCCGGAGCAGTGTTCATGGCGATGATTTTCGCTTCGGGTTTCGTTTCCGAATTATCGGAAGCAGCTGGTTTTTCCTGCGGAATGCGCGAAATGGCATCCAGTACCGAAGCCCGGACTGCCGGATTCGGAGCCTGTGCGTTTTCCAGCATCAATTCTTCACAGCGTTTTTGCACGCGGACAAATTCCTCTCGGATTTCCGGGTAGATTTTGGAAAGGCATGCTACTTCCTGAACTTCCTGCTGGGAAGCTAGTCCGAGTGTTACCGACTCCAAAATTCCTGACGCTATGTATTCGTTTATATCCACAATATCAAAAGTGTAAACCATTTTCTTAACTCCGTCATGGCCATGCGCGAGCGGGTTTTCACAGTACCGAGCGGAATATCCAGCTCATCTGCTACTTCTTGCTGCGTATACCCTTTGAAGTATAAGTATTCAATCATTGTCTGCTGTTCGGCAGGAAGTTGTTCCACCAGTTGTTTCAACCCGATCGTTCCAACATTCTGCTGAACTGTTGTTGAACTACTTACGGTTGTTTCCAGGATTTGGATTTCGGATTTGGATTCTTTTTTCGTTTTTCTCAGCGCATCAATCGATGTATTGCGCGCAATATTCAGCATCCAGGTGAAAAAACTCCCTTTTGAATCATCGTACATCTGAATGTTTTTCCAGACTTTGATAAAGGTGTCCTGGAGTACATCCTGGGCAAGATCCTCATCAATGATAAACCGCCCGATCACACTGTTAATAGCGCCACAGTAGCGATCATAGACTTCGCCGAAAGCGCTTTGATTTCCTGCTTTTACCTTGTGAACGAGGTCTGTAATTTCTATGCTGTTCAATGAATCCAACGAAACGAATGTAGCAAATTAAATGAATTCAAAAATCAAAATGTGAAATTTATCGTGGATTGGGTTTTGAATTTTTCAGTTTGAATTAGCGCTGTAAAATCGAAATGTGTGCAGAGACGGGAAGAAATGATTGATCGTTATTCCTCTGTTGAACCGATTTAAAATCACCCTTTTTACGGACTTTGATCGGTTCGGTAGTCAATTCTGAAAGTTCTCCCTTTTACCTTTTTACTTCTCACTTATAAAGCTTAAATTTGCAGTCTTTTTGTAAGTTCAAAAAACACTTAAATACCAGACGAATGAGTCAGAAATACAACGAATATTCAGGACTGAATCTGCCGAATGTCGCGCAGGCAGTTCTGGAAAAGTGGAAAAATGAGCGTGTTTTCGAGGCTTCCATCACATCACGTGAAGGGGCTGAGCCGTTTGTTTTCTTTGAAGGGCCTCCATCAGCGAATGGATTGCCGGGTATTCACCACGTAATGGCTCGTTCGATTAAAGATATTTTCTGCCGCTATCAAACATTGAAAGGAAAACAGGTGAAGCGTAAAGCCGGATGGGATACGCACGGATTGCCTGTGGAATTGGGTGTTGAAAAAGAACTTGGGATCACCAAGGAAGATATCGGGAAGAAAATTTCCGTGGAAGACTACAACAGAGCGTGCCGCGAAGCGGTGATGCGCTACACCGATATCTGGAACCGTTTGACAGAAGAAATGGGATATTGGGTGGACATGGAAGATCCGTACATCACGTACGACCCGAAATACATGGAATCTGTTTGGTGGCTCTTGGGTCAGTTGTATAACAAAGATTTGCTCTACAAAGGATACACCATCCAGCCGTATTCACCTGCTGCCGGAACCGGACTTTCGTCCCACGAATTAAATCAGCCGGGAGCTTACCGCGACGTGAAAGACACCACCGTGGTGGCACAGTTTAAAGTTGATTTCGACTCCGCTCAATCAACTTTGCAGAAATTTGGCCTTGAAGGAAGACTGAGCGGAGCCGAAGTCTACTTCCTTGCCTGGACAACCACTCCGTGGACACTTTCTTCCAACACCGCGTTGTGTGTGGGACCGAATATCGAGTACGTGCTCGTATCGACTTTCAACCAGTACACGCACGAAGCAATCCAGGTGGTGCTGGCGAAAGATCTGGTGAAAAACCATTTCGGGAAAGGGTTTGTAGCAGTGGAAAGCGAAGCAGCTTTGGCAGATTACGACAAATCAGGGAAAAACATTCCGTTTGTGGTTCTGGGGTCGTGCAAAGGTTCTGACCTGGTCGGAATCCGTTACGAACAACTGTTGAAAGGCGCTTTGCCATACGAAAACGCGGATCAGGCATTCCGTGTCATCTCCGGAGATTTTGTAACCACTTCGGATGGTACGGGAATCGTACACATTGCGCCGACTTTTGGTGCCGATGATGCGCGCGTAGCAGCAGAATCCGGTGTTCCTGCAATGCTCGTACTGGACGACAAGGGAAACCCGGTTCCGTTGGTGGACCTGCGCGGGCGTTTCCGCATGGAGGTTTCCGATCCGGTTTTCGGACTGGGAGGCGAATTCGTGAAAGCGGATTACCTGAGTGAAGAAGAGAAACAAGCGGAATTCGCGAAGCAACACGAAAGTCTGAAAGCGATCATCCCGGATCTGAAAGGATACATGTCGGCAGATGAGCGCATCACGCTGAAACTGAAGATCGAAAACCGCGCGTTCAAAATCGAGAAATACGAACACAGCTACCCGCATTGCTGGAGAACAGATAAACCGGTACTGTATTATCCGCTGGATTCCTGGTTCATCAAGGTGACCAATGTGAAGGAGCGCATGATCGAACTGAATAATACCATCAACTGGAAGCCGGCTTCTACGGGAAGCGGACGTTTCGGTGAATGGTTGAAAAATGCAAACGACTGGAACCTGTCGCGTTCCCGCTACTGGGGAATTCCGATTCCGATCTGGTCTACGGAAGACAACGACGAGCGTATCTGCATCTCTTCGGTGGAGCAGTTGAAAGCTGAGTGCGACAAAGCTGTTGCAGCCGGACTGATGACTGAAAACCCGCTGAAAGCATTTGTTCCGAACGACTTTTCGAAAGAAAACTACGGACAGATCGACCTGCATAAAAATTACGTGGATGAAATCATCCTGGTTTCGGATTCCGGGAAGCCGATGAAGCGCGAAAGCGACCTGATCGACGTGTGGTTTGATTCAGGATCGATGCCGTATGCACAGTGGCATTACCCGTTTGAGAACAAAGAATTGATCGACAATCATCAATCCTACCCGGCAGATTTCATCGCGGAAGGAGTGGATCAAACACGCGGTTGGTTCTACACATTGCATGCCATCGCGACGATGTGTTTTGACTCGGTGGCATACAAAAATGTCGTATCGAACGGATTGGTATTGGATAAAAACGGCCAGAAGATGTCGAAAAGACTTGGAAATGCTGTTGATCCATTCGAAACATTGGCGAAATACGGCCCGGATGCTACGCGCTGGTACATGATCACGAATGCACAGCCGTGGGATAACCTGAAATTTGACGTGGACGGAATCACGGAAGTACAGCGCAAGTTCTTCGGAACGCTCTACAATACGTATTCGTTCTTTGCGCTTTATGCAAACATCGACGGGTTCTCTTATGCGGAAGCAGACATTCCGCTGAATGAACGTCCGGAAATTGACCGCTGGATTTTGTCGAAACTGAACTCATTGATTGCACAGGTAGATGAAGCATATGCTTCTTTCGAACCGACACGTGCAGGACGTTTGATCCAGGATTTTGTAACAGATCAGTTGTCGAACTGGTACGTGCGTTTGTGCCGCAGACGTTTCTGGAAAGGGGATTACACCTCAGATAAAATTTCTGCTTACCAGACCCTGTATACCTGTTTGAAAGCAGTTGCTGTCATGGGATCACCGATTGCACCGTTCTATTTGGATCAGTTGTTTACCGATTTGAACAGCATTTCAGGTCGTCACCAGGTGAACTCCGTGCATTTGGCGCTGTTCCCGAAATCCGATGCGGCATTGATCGATACAGAGCTGGAAGCACAAATGGAGATCGCACAAAATGTTTCTTCACTGGTGCTTGCTTTGCGTAAAAAGGAGAAAATCCGCGTAAGACAGCCATTGCAGAAGATCATGGTTCCGGTATTGGATGAGCGTTTTGCAACCAATATCCAGCATGTTCAGGATTTGATTCTTTCGGAAGTGAACGTGAAAGAACTGGAATTGCTGGATGCGTCCAACACGGTATTTGTGAAATCGATCAAACCGAATTTCAAAACGATCGGGCCGAAATACGGAAAACAGATGAAAGCAATTGCCGCATTATTTGCACAATTGGATCAGAACGCAATTGCTGAAATCGAGAAAAACCAGGGCTGGACTGGCGTTGTGGATGGGGAAGAGGTGGTTCTGGAACTGAACGATTTCGAAATCCGCGCAGAAGATATCCCGGGCTGGTTGGTGGCTTCTGAAAACGGTTTGACGGTTGCGTTAGACAGTACCATTTCCGAAAGTCTGCGCATGGAAGGTGTGGCGCGCGAATTGGTGAATCGAATCCAGAACCTGAGAAAGGATTCCGGATTGGAAGTAACCGACCGCATCCATTTGACCTTGAAATCTTCTGAGTTCATTCAACTCGCTGCCGAAGCAAACAAACAGTTTATCTGTGAAGAAGTGCTCGCTTCCGATTTGAAATTCAGCTCAGAGCCGTTCGAAGGATTGACGACCGATATCGAAGCAGATGCCGATACGGTGATCAAAGTAGAGAAAGTATAAGAGCAGGCTTCGACTCCGCTCAGCCTGCTGAAATAACTGAAGAAAACGCCGGGATTTCCCGGCGTTTTTTGTTGGAAACGGGACTTTTTCGAAGATTTTGTCCTTCTTTTTGGGCAGGTCTTCTTATTTTTAGGCAAACGTGAGATCAGAACAGGTATGCAGTTATTCAGAAGAGCCAAAAAGAAGCAGTTGAATGAGTTGTTTGAAGATTTCTATCATGCAGCTGATTACACTTCCGATAACCTGGAATTCCTGGTCGACCTGGTAGCATATTTCCGCCCGGAAGAGATCGGCAAGGAACAGCCGGTCAGCATCCGCGAATTGATTGACTACCTGAAAGAATACCCCGTAAAGCGTTACGCGATGACGGTTTACCTGGGAAATATGCTTCATAATCGCAAATTCACATCGATTTTAACGGATTCGGGGATTATCCGCGATGCTTATTTCATCCGGGAAGTGCGGGAACGACTGGCCTCTAAAATCCTTCCCGAACAACCGGAGCCCGATACCATGCAGTTTTTGCTAAACCAGATTTTTTACAAGCAGAAAGACATTGAATGGGTGCAGTTGATTTCGCTGGATGAAATCAACGAGTTGGTGACGTTGCTTGATCTTCCAAGCATGTATGAGGAAGAAGAAACCAACTTTGCGATCACGGAAGTGGTCAACGGCATCAGTTTGCTGATTCAACGAATTAGCGGACGCGCTTTGGAGCAAGATGTGCTGATCATGGTTCCGGAATACGAAAATGTGCAAAGTCCTTTCGAGTTGTTCGAGAAAAAACTCGATGTGGTGGTGTCCAAAATCATCCGCGAGAATGATTATTCCCTTTCGCTTTCCGATCCGGATTACCGGGAATTGCTCACTGTTTTGGATAGCTGTCATGAAATGATCAACGCCGCGTTTAATAACAGCGCCAAATTCGGAATCTCGATCCGCGTGAATCAAAGTTTACTGCGAATCCGTCAGCAACTCTACCGCATCGGGGCGCTTTTGCCTCTACTGGCGGCAGATACGGATCGCGATAAACAGGAAAATACCATTTACCTCGCCGTTAAGCTGATCAAATACAATTGTAAGAAAAACAACATCCGCCGCCTGATGCTCGACAGCACGCAGGCCATTGCATACGAAGTAACCCAGCACACAGCGAAAACGGGTGAACATTACATCACGCATTCCAAAAAGGAATATTACCACATGCTCTTCACCGCGATGGGCGGGGGACTGGTCGTTGGATTTTTATGCTTGTTCAAAGTACTGCTTGGAAAGTTTCACGTCAGCGATTTCGGACATGCATTCCTGTATAGTTTGAATTATGCCTTCGGGTTCATCCTGATTTACTTATTGGGCTTTACGCTTGCAACCAAACAGCCCGCCATGACTGCCGCCGCGATTGTGAAATCCATCGAAGCAGGCATGTCGGGAGCTGTTGACGAAGCCGACCGGCACCGTTCGTTCGCCAGGTTGTTTGCGCAATTGTTCCGTTCGCAGTTTATTGCTTTCGTAGGAAACGTATTTGTGGCATTTCCGGTGGCACTGCTGCTGATCTGGTCACTGCAGGGACTGGCAGGATTCCCCATCGTGGATGCGCATAAAAGCGAAGTGCTGCTCACAGATTTGAGCCCGGTTGCATCGATGGCGATTCTGCATGCTTCGATTGCCGGGGTATTTTTGTTCTTGTCGGGAATCATTTCCGGATCGATTTCAAACAAGATCAAGCACCAGAAAGTATATAACCGCATCAAGGAGCATCCGGTTTTGAAACGCTCGCTGGGAAAAGAAAATACGAAACGTTTTGCAACCTGGATCGAAGAGAAATGGGCAGGAGTAGCTTCCAATTTCTGGTTCGGTGTTTTTATGGGTTCGACCGCTTCTATCGGGATTTTTATCGGTTTGAACCTGGATATCCGGCACATTACCTTTGCAGCCGGAAACCTGGCGATTGGCTTGTTTGGGGAACACTTCCAAACTGGCTGGTACACGATTTTGATGGGAATCATCGGAATCGGGTTGATCGGGTTTTTCAACTTCATTGTCAGCTTTTCGTTATCACTTTGGCTGGCTCTGCGTTCGCGTGATATCCCGCTTTCGGAAGTGAAGTACCTCTTTCATTCTGTTTGGCTCTACTTCAAATACAAGCCCGTTTCTTTCTTTTTCCCGGTGAAAGACCAGTAAAATCAAGTGTTTTTGCTTGAAAAAGCGGTTTTGATCCGGTTTGTTGCTCGACAGCGGTTCGAAAATGCTCAATGGAATTGCATAAATATTCAACAACAGGTGTCCGAATTGTTAAATAGTTCAGAAATGAAGGGACGATTTACTATTTTCGTCTCGCATTAATTATTTAACAACTTACTATGAAAAAAAGAGCACTCATTCTGTGTTCCTTTGCTTTCTTGTTGTCTGCAGTTTCTTATGCACAAGAATCTCAGATCTCCTCAACACAGTTAACTAAGGAATCAACTAAATCAAGAGGTACTGTTGCGCGCCAATCGCAGGTCCCCGGAAAACTCTCTCAAAATCCACTGAATACCATTGAATCCATTGACCAGGAAATCCAGGTTTTGGAAAACGTGCTGATCATTAACAAAGACGATCGGGCATTTGACAGAAATGCAGTAAACAACCGAATTGCGGAGTTAAAAGAACGCAGAAAAACCCTAATCAAATAACCCGATGAAAAAGTTATTACTTTCTTGCTTGTCAAGTTCGTTGATCGGGCTTGCGGCATTCGCACAGGGAAATGACTGTGCTACAGCTCCATTGATTACACAGGGAACCACCTGTACGGCAACCTACGGAACTACCGCCGGGGCAACCCAAAGTATGACCGGATGTGTCGGAACCGCTGATGACGATGTGTGGTACCGTTTTGTGGCTACTTCTACCGTTGCAAACATTTATGCAATCGGAGACGGCGACTTCGATATGGTTTTCCAGGTGTTTTCAGGAACATGCGGAGCATTGACTTCACTGGTATGTGAGGATAACACGGCTGATGGAGAAGAAGAATCTACAAGTGTTTCAGGTTTGGTAGTCGGACAGACATACTACCTGCGTCTTTATGATTATTACAGCTCGCCTCCGTCTGCATTGACATTCTCATTGTGTATTACAGCTCCGTGCGGTACGTTGACACAGCCTGCGGGTTCTGTTGCAGAAACCGAAGCTTGCGGAAGCAATACCAACGCGGGATGTAACGCAACACCTTCGCCGGCTTACCAGGATATTACCTGCGGAACAACCGTTTGGGGTTCTTTGTGGGCAAATGGCGGGTCAAGAGATACAGACTGGTACCGCTTTACGGTGACAACTCCGACAACAGTAAACTGGACGGTGGCTTCCGAAATGCCAGCGGCACTACTTTTCGTAAACATCAGCAACTGTGCCAGCCCGACTGTCATTACAAGTGCTTTAACGGACGGATGTGCTCCGAAAGTGCTTTCGTATAATTTCACAACTCCGGGAACATATGTTGCATTCGTTGCCCCGAGTATGTTCCAGGGATATCCTTGTGGAACATACAACGACTATTCGGCAACATTGACCATGACAACAACTGCGCCGGTTATTTCTGCAGGAGGTGCAACCACATTCTGTACTCCGGGATCGGTGAACCTGAGTTCTACGGGAACAGGAACATTTGCGTGGAATAACGGTGCTTCTCCGATCGGTGGAGCAACCGCTTCTTCCTATACTGCTTCTGCTTCCGGAAGCTACAATGTCCAGTTAACGGATGCCAACGGATGTAAATCGCTTTCCAATACGATTGCTGTTACGGCAAATCCATTGGATAATGCGGCGTTCACATACCCGACCAACTCGATTTGTGATGCATCGCCGAACCAAACGCCTACCACTTCGGTTGCGGGAACATTCGCTGCGACACCGGCTGGTTTGTCTTTCGTAAGTGCAAGTACGGGTGAAATCAACGTTGCGGGAAGTACTACCGGATCTTACTCTGTAACATACACCACTTCCGGGTCTTGTCCGAACACTTCCACACAAACGATTGTGATTTCGGGAGCTCCTGATGCGTCATTTACGTATGCACAGGCAAGTTACTGTTCTTCCGCTGCTGACCCAAGTCCGGTTTTCGGAACGGGTGCAAGTGCGGGAGCTTTCACTTCTACCACTGGTTTGTCGATCAACGCTTCTACGGGGGTGATTGACCTGGGTGCAAGTACGCCGGGAACATATACCGTAACAAACGTGATCGCTGCTACCGGGTCTTGTCCGGCTGCTTCAGAAACATTTGACGTAACGATTAGTGCCGCACCAACTGCAACAGTTTCCGGAGGCGGACAATTGTGCGGAACGGGAACAATCCCGGTATCTGTTGCTTTATCCGGTTCAGGCCCTTGGGATATCACGTATTCGGACGGGACAACTTCGACAACGGTAAATGCTATTACTTCTTCTCCGTATACGGTGAATGCAACTTCCAACGGAACATACACCGTTTCGAATGTCAGCATGAGCGGATGTTCCAATACAGGAACAGGTTCTGCAACAGTAACCTTCAATACCAACCCGACAGTAACGTTCACGCAGGTAGCAAATCTGTGTAGCAATGCAACTCCGGTAAACCTGGTAGGAACTCCTGCGGGAGGTAATTTCTCCGGATCAACAGGCGTTTCAGGAACAACATTTGATCCAGCCGGTTTGACAGCTGGTTCCATTACCCTGACTTACACGTATACAGACGGAAACGGTTGTTCCGGAACGGCGAATTCTACATTCACATTGAATGCCGCTCCGAACGTGACTTTGGGAACATTTGAAGATGTGTGTATCCAATCTGCCGCATTCGGATTGACCGGTGGTTTACCTACAGGCGGAACGTATTCCGGAACAGGTGTGAGCGGAGGAAACTTCAACCCGGCAACAGCTGGAGAAGGAACTCAGTCGATTACGTATTCGGTAACTGCAAACGGATGTACAGCAACGGCTTCTCAGAACATTGTAGTAGAAGACTGTGCAGGAATCAAGGAAGCAGTTGATTTCGGACTGGAAATTTACCCGAATCCTGCTACTACAGCCCTGACAATTAAAGCTGGAAAAGACGTCACATTCTCGATGATTTCTGAAGATGGAAAAGTGGTTTACCCGCTTGCTTCATTGAGCATGAACTCTGAAACACAATTGCAGGTTTCACACCTGGCAAAAGGAATGTATTTCCTTCACTTTAACAGCGCTCAGGGATCCCTGGTGCAAAAAGTAATCGTAAAATAAACAGACCCACTCATTCATCAAATGCCGTTCGACACCTGTTGAACGGCATTTTTTGTTCCGGAGAATAACCGAGTTAATGCTTTATTCGTTAATTTCGGAGCAATTGAGTATATGCCTAAAAGATACGCTGCCATAGATATCGGATCCAATGCCGCGCGCTTGCTGATCGGAGAAATTTCCAAGGAAAACGGTCATCCGTATGTGAAAAAAATCTCCTATACCCGTTTGCCTTTGCGTCTGGGTGAAGAGGTGTTTGATTCGGGAGAAATCAGTATCAGAAAAGCGGATGATTTTATCAAAACGATCAAAGCTTTCCGGCTGATTGCGGATATTTTTAACGTGTCGGCCATTCGTGCCTGTGCAACCAGCGCCATGCGGGATGCGCGAAACAGTGCGGAAATCATTCAGCAGATCCAGCGAAGTACGGGAATCCAGATCGAAATCATTTCGGGTGATGAAGAAGCCCGGCTGATCTTCGGAACGTTTGCCCTGTTGGATATCGAACGAAGCAAGCCTTACCTGGTCATTGATGTGGGTGGTGGTTCTACCGAAATCAACGTTTTTGAACACGGAAAACGGGTAGGAGCCAAGAGTTTTGATATCGGAACCGTCCGGATGCTGAAAGACAAGGTCGATAAAAAACAGTGGAAGGAAATGAAGCTTTGGATCAGGGAACACGTGGAGGACAATCCGCACCTGGTGTATGCAACGGGTGGAAACATCAATAAAATTCACAAAATTCTTGGTGTGAAGGAAAAAGCTCCGGTTACCTTGAGAGCCATGAATCAACTGTATGCTGAGCTGGAACCGTTAAGCGTGGGGCAGCGGATGGATCAGTTTCAATTGAAGCCCGATCGTGCCGATGTCATCGTTCCGGCACTTGAAATTTTCCGCTTCTGCATGAACGTACTCAAGTGCAAAGAAATGTATGTCCCGAAGATCGGTTTGTCGGACGGAATCATTTACGATCTGCATAAGAAGAAAATGTAGTACCGTATATTCTTTGCCACGGACTTCGGAGTGAACTCAGTCGAACACTGCACGAATTTTAGCTCGCCTAATCCCCAAGAAATCGGGACAGGCTGGACTCGCTTGATATGTACGATCATTAAAAAACGGCTTTGAACCATAAAAATCCGAAACAAGAACTCATGACCCCTTTCCTGGAAGAAGCAGGTTGGTATGCACATCGGGAAATCGATATTGAATACATGATCCGGGATTTGAAACAACTGGGTTTTCAGACTCCCAATCAGTTGATAGCCGATTTTCTCCGTGAATTCGGAAACCTGAGAATCGCATTCAAGACCCCAGACGGTTTGTACGCCGATATTTGTATCAATACAGATGTAGGTGTGCAATACATTGATGTGGAAGATTTACCTATTTTGGAACAACTTGTGGGAGAACCCTTGCTGCCGGTAGGAAGTGTGCAGGAAGATCTTGCCGGCCTCCTGATTTCTTTCAGTGGAAAATGTTACATGCTCGCAGACGGAGAAATATACAAACTCGGGGATTCTTTTGAAGAGGCTTGTGAAACGGTTTATTTTCAGAGACCGATGATGAAAATTTTTTCAATTGAAAATTGAAAAGTCAAAATTGAAAAGTCAAAATTGAAAAAAGTCGTGCTTTTTGATCCCGACTAACTTTATTGCTTGTTGCCCTTTCGCTGCGATTTTGCCTGCCCGATCACAAATCTGCTGGTATCTTTGGGCAAGCCTTTGTTTTCCGGGTTGAAGAAATGCAGTTCCTTTACCAAAGACGGATTGTGATGAATCCCGTCTGCAATGATCTCAAAGGCCATTTCCCGTTTCTGTTCTTCCAGTTCGGGGAGTTTTAACGAATCCGATTTCAACACCTGGAGGAATTGCAACTGGTTGTGTTTGTTTACGTCGTGCTGATACAACTGCTGTAATTCTTCACCGAGTTTATCCGGATCGGGAACCTGTGTGAAATAAACTTTCAAACATCCGGCTCCATCTTTGTTTTCCCGCCATCCTTTCAATAAAAGGTTATTCGCTCTCGGTGCGTCGCCCATTTTGTTCCGGTAAACAGTAGAAGCGGAAATGTATTGATTGCTTTGAATCAAGTTATCGGCCGTTATTTCGTAATACTTCTCAGCTTCTTTTTTCTGGTTCATAAGTATGTAAAGATCGCCCACGCGCTCGTAGTTCTTCAGTTCTTTATACAGCTCAATGGCATTGGCATGCAGATTTCCTTTTTCGTAGCACTCCGCAGCTTTGTGCTTGTCGTTGGCAAACTTCAGGTAAATGGAAGCAGCATCGGCATAGTATTTTCCCTCTTCCAGTGTTTGAGCAGCCACGCGTGGTAGTTTGAGTAGTTTCATATAGATGAAAGCTGCTTTTTCAAAATTGCCGTTCCGGATCAGTTGTTCTGCCGTTTGACGATACTGCTGTTCCAGGGTGTAAAAATGCTCGCCGATATCAACGGAGCCACCGCCACCGCCTCCGATACGTCCGGAATTGGAGAACAAGGAAAAATCCGTTCTTCGTTGAGACAAATCCAGGCTTCCTTTATTCGTTCCGCGTGAACTGCCTTCCTGATCCAGCGGAATGGCGTATTTCAAGGCTTCCTCCGGGTTGTTCTTCAACATGTCGAGCAATTTGTCGATCTGCTTCTGGTTGCGGCGTTGTAATTCCTCTAAATCGGGTTCTACCCGATCAGAGAAGTCTTTTCCTCCCTTCATGAAAGGTTGGGTTATGAAGTTCACCAGGTTTCCGAAAGCACTTTCTTCGCGTGGAGTTTCGGGATCGGATTCTCCGGCGCTTTTACCGGTTAGTCCCGGTTTTGTGAAAAGTGCTTTGTAAAAGGAAAGCCGTGCTTTTTCCAACAGTGAAAGCGGCTTATCTTCCATTTTTTCAGTCTTCGGGAAACTTTCCTCCAGTTTCTGCAAGGCTTCTTCGGCTTTTACGGGAGCCAGCTGAAAACTTTTGATCTCCGAAGGAATAAACGACTGCATGGGTGTAACCGGATCAACGGGAGCTTTCTCCGGAAGCACGAGCAATTGCTTCAGCGGAAGCACTTCGGTGAGTGCTATCAACCCGGTTTCAGGGTGCATGAGCCAAACCGCGTCTTTGAACAACTGTTCCATTTCGGGAACCGTCATAGCAGGGAAAACCTGTGATCTTTCGGCGATGAAGAACGAAGATGACAATTGCTGACACCATTCATTTTTCCCGATCAGGGCCGGATCCGGAGCCTGACGGAACAACACCAGGCAAGCCCAGAGTGTATTGGGAACTGATCCCGGAACAGGGTAAAGTGAAACCTGCCGGTAATCGAGTTTCATGCGCTGCAATTCCGGCAGCCACGTTTTAACGGAATCACCTTTGATCAGGATTCCTTTCAGTTCATACTGATTGCGTTCCGAAGGTTTAAGACGAAGTTCCATACGTTAAAATCGTTGTGATGAAAGGTTGAACATGCTGTTCGTAAAATTGCTTTGCAGGAATAACGTTTCCGTAACCACGCTGGTAAAAGGGATTTCCGGAAAATGTACCTTCTGTAGCCACTCCCAAACTGGTTTCAAGCGTCGTGGGAATAAACACAAACGGAATTTCCGGGTTGCTGCTTTTCAAGATCAACATTCCAGCGGGGTTTACTTCTATTGAACTTCCGTCTGTAAAAATAAATTCCTGGTCGCTTTGTCTGTGTGCACTGATCCGTTCTTTCATAACCCGTCTGTGACTCAGTTTGAAATTGCCCGCAGTAGTGCAGGTAAACTCGTGCTTGTTAAAGACCAGGTTTCCGGCTTCATTGACGAAGACTGCTGAAATGTTTTTCAGAATGGTTCGCGAGTCGGAGAACTTCGGCATTTTTTGCAAGAGTGCACTTCGCATATTGGTCAGTTGGTAAATGCTTACCTCATCAGCTTTATTGACCTGTTTGACAACACCAGTAGCGGGGTCTACCTCAAAATTGCCCTCTACCAGTCCGCTTTGGGTGGAAACTTCTGCACTGGTTGGGTCGATGTACCAGGTCGTTCCGTAATTCGCGAAAACGAACTTTCCGTTTTTGAAGCCCAATTGTCCATGTTTCGTGCTGTTCTTGTCAAAAAAGAAGGTTTTTTCTTCGCCGCTGATTGTGTTGAGCAAATACCCTTTGTTCATGTCGTAATTGTACAACGCAAAAACAGAATCTCCCCGGCTGTTGATCCCGACAGCGGCGTCTCCCCGGAATGGAATGTTGTTGTGAACCAATTCCCAGCCTTTGATAATCGTTTCTGCCGGAACGTTCGGGTTCAATTCCCGGTGGTAGCGGAAAAGCATCTGGTTTTTGGAAAGCAGGAAGCATTTTTGACCGTCCGAAGAAGGAATGACTTCATGTG
>NZ_JBCNJW010000015.1:0-75174 GCF_039596355.1 Fluviicola sp.
CAGCAGTGAGTTTGAAGCTCAGAGTCATGGCATTGTTTGATCCTGTGTGGAAGTTCGGGTCTGTAATGATCACCGAACCGTTGTTGCTTGTTGCAGAAGGAGTCAAAACGGCTCTTCCTGCAGTGATTGCAGCAACACCCTGCAATGTTACGTTTGTCAAATCTGTAGATGCATTCGCAAACGGGTTGTTGTAAACCGGGTTTACGGTTACCTGACCGAATGTGTTGCTCAAAGAAACAGTCCCTCCTAAGTTGTTACAGTCGTAACCGATCACGGAAACATCTGCACCAAATCCAACCGGAATGGAAATTTTGCTTGAATCCACGTTATCCGAACAACCGTTACTTCTTACATCGTAATAAACGGAATACACACTGTCAGCACCCGGAACAAATGTATACGTATCATTTGCACCCCAAGGCTGCAGTTCTGCACCGTTTGCATCCACAAAATGGTATTCCCAGGTACTTCCCCCCGAAATCACAGCCGGAGTTACAGAAGCCTGAACAGTTACCGGAGATCCCGGAGCACAAATAGTCGTCGGGCTGTATACCGCACTTTTAGACACCAATGTCAGCGGAGCTACCATTGCAGTTGTGGTTGCAGTACATCCGAATGAGTTGGTTCCCGTTACCGTATAGGTTGTTATTGCGGTTGGGTTTGCATTCACCGTATCGTTGTTCGTGACGTTCAAACCTGTAGCAGGTGTCCAAGCATAGGTATCAGCACCGCTTGCTACGATCGAAACAGATGATCCGGCACAGAAGGCGGATGATGGTGTATTTACCGCCATAACCGGAACCGGATTAACGACTACGGAAGCTTCTTCCGCAAAATCCTGGTCACCGGTAGCACCACAAGTCGTAACAGCACGGATATTCATGGTTTGTGCCGGAGCCGTTGAATAAGTAGAAGCAGTAGCTGAAGGGTAATCAAGCCAGCCGGAACCATCATTATACTGCCAGGAATAGCTCAGTCCTGTCGCAAAAGACCCCCCGCTTATCCCAAGGTTCACTGATTGTCCGGGACAGATTGAAGCGTTGTTTACCGTTGTTGTTGCATGGCTAGGTGTTGAACATGCAGGAGCTGCTGTCCATTCAAACTGGATATTCGGTGCCCACTGACCTCTTGAAGAAGCTGTTGGAGGAGATGCCGGGTTCGGATTGGTAGAAGCATTTCCGTAGTAGATAGTTCTGTAATCCGTTCCGTATGTCGAGTATCTCCAAAAAACTCCGGATCCGGCACCAGCCTGGTTTTCATCTACTCCAACTACAATATTGTCAACTCCATTCCATTGGAAAGGGGTTGTTAACGTAATCTCCATCCAGTTACCCACTGCAGGATAAGTTACTGTTCCGGAGAAACAGCTTGTAATCCCGGAAGTAATCCAATCGGTTGTGGATGTAAAGCTCACTTTAGTCGTATGACCGAGGTATACGGTCCAATCCGTTGAATTGGCCGTAGATGTTGCCGATCCCAAATAATAACGGATTTTGGTGATTGTTCCCATACCGGTTCCCCCGGCAGCGATAATATCCGATGCTTTATAAATACTTTCGGAGTAATGATAAACATTCGTTGCATTGACCGGGGCATTGTTGGTCGTTGATGTTCCGGTACCGATGGTTACCGTCGTTTGAGCAGAAGAAAGGAAAGGAATTACTGCCATTGCAAAACCAAACAGGTATTTGCCAAATAGTACCCCCTTACGCATTTCACTTAGAGTAAGTTTCTTCATAAGTTATTTCAGTTTATTTTTTGAGCTAACTTATGGAAATCGAACACATTCAATCAAAAAAAAGAACGGACAAAAAAGAGACAATTAACTTTGTGTTAAATTTAAGCACAATATTTGTTCATTTATTAAAATAAATCCATCAAAATACTGAAAATCAATACTAAACAAAAAGTAACTTTTACGCCTTGTCCACCCTCTTAATTCAGAACGGGACAAATCCGGGTCGAAAACAGATCGTTTTTGTCCATTCCAGGACATCCAAACCGTGTAACAGGCACCCCACATTCCGGAAAAGGGGTCATTTAATACGGTATTTTCCACGAATCTTTTAAAAAGCCATTCCGGGAGAAGTGAAAAACAACTTTTATTCCTAAAGATGTCCATCTCCTAAAATTGCAGTACCAGGTGTTTAATCGTTATCCTGTTATAGGTGTAAACAATATGAACCAGTCCCTGGGAATCCTCAAAAATGGTCGGATAACTAAACTCACCCTTTTCTGCTTCTTCCAAAGCAAGTAAATCCCGCCAATCCGTTCCGTTATATGAATAAGCCAAACGCAACTTGGCACGTCCTTCCCACCACTCTTTCCCGGGAAGTTCCGGATTATAAACAATCAGGAAAAAATCTCTGAACGCAATTGCATCAATAGCTGCATTGGGGTTTACCAAATGAGTTGCCGTGAGCGCCGACCAGTGCTTTCCGTGATCTTCCGACCAGGAGGTAGCCACCGCACCTTCTTTACTTCTGCACAACACCTGGAGTTTTCCATCCTTATGCACCAAAATAGATGGCTGGATTACATTCATTGTTGAAGCAGAATCAACAGAATATGATTTCCAGGTTTGTTGATGATCTTCACTGAGTTCCACATGTGCCGTCCACCGATTCTCACTGACTTCCGTACTGGATGGTGACAGAATGGTTCCGTTTGTCAGTTCAACAGGTTTATTTTTGATCGGCCCGAGAATAGGTTGCGGTAACCGCTGCGCTTTTCCCCATGTTTTCCCATTGTTATGGGACGTTTTTACCATCCCCCACCATTCCCGGGGATTCAAACCCACTTTATAGTACAAATAAATGGTCTTTTCATTTTTAGCCCTGAATAAAACAGGATTCCAGCAAGGGTATTGCAGCGAATCATCCATACGGCCATCAGCCCATACTTCGGGCTTACTCCAACCTTTTCCTTCTGAGCGCACTCCCCAGATAACCACATCTTTGTTTCCCTCATGAGTCCCACCGAACCAGCTCACCACGAGTTTTCCATTAGAGGCTTGCTCTATCGTAGAAGCATGGCATTGCAGGAAATCAGCCCCTTCGGTAAAAAGAAACTCATTCTGTATGATCGCCGGAGGTGTTTCCTGTGCCCGGTTACATGTGCTCACCCACAAACAAAAGAAGAAAAGTATCCTGTGCATATCTGAATTTTTAGGCCTGTATTTATGCCGATAACGAACCGTTAAAAAACAGGTACACCAGCAAACAACTGCCTGCTGGTGTACCATTACTTGTTATTACGAGTATAAATCTAAAACCTGATTGGGTTATCTAAATTGGTGTGTGTTTTATTGAATCACTAATTTGATCGTGCTTGCTTTGTCTGCACTTTGAATGCGTACAAAGTAAACTCCCGGATTCCAGTCCTGAACAGAAAGTTCTGTCTGAGTATCCAGTTTTCCTACAGTTGTAACCAATGCTCCAGCAGCCGAGTAAACTGTTGCAGATGCATCTGTTGTTTCAGGAATAGTGATTGTCACTTTATCTGAAGCCGGGTTCGGGTAAAGACTCAAACCTTCGATTCCGTTTTCTTCGATTCCTGCTGTACTTGTCACTACGATTGTTTGAATCACTGTTTCGGATCCACACTCGTTTGTCAATGTTACTGTTACCGCGTAAGGTCCTGCAACGGTGTATGTATGGCTCACTGTAGCAGGAGCGTTTGTCAACACTGCAGATCCGTCTCCGAAGTTCCAGGAGTAAGAATCAACATTCTGCGGGTTCAATACCGTGAATGTGTATGTAGGCATGTTGTTCTGAACATACAACGCGCTGTTTGCCGATGGAACATCGTTTACTCCAACGTTGATTGAACCGATCCCCACACATCCTGAAGCATTTGTAACATATACGACATAAGCTCCAGCCTGAGTGACTGTTCTTGTTTGAGTTGTAACCTGGGAATTGCTCCAAACATATGTTGAACCAGCGTTTCCTGCATTCAATACCAATGATTGTCCTTCACAAATAGTTGTGTCATTTCCAAGCAATACCAGCGGGTTCAGGTTTTCAACTTCAATTGTTTTGATTTTCTTCGCACAAGAAGTTGTTCCGTTGCTGCTCATCCATACGTCGTAAGTTCCAGGCTGAATTCCTGTGAAGGTTCCTCCCGACTGCCATGTTGCAGGTGTCTGGTTTGCAGCAACCAACGCAAACTGAGAAGTTGGTGCTGTAACTGTTACGTTTGAAATAGCGTGACGCAATGCATCCCCTCCAGTAGAAGCGCTGAATGCTTGTTTCCACGTAGAAGTGTTTGCCGACATGTAAGCCGCAGGCATCTGAACGTTTGTAAAGATGGCTGTACCACCAACTGTCAAACTTGCTTTTCCGGATACGTCAATTGTCAATACAACCGGAACATCTGTTCCCAATTTCCATGAAGCGGTGTTTGCAGCATAAGCAACTGTTGAAGCTGCTGTCGGTGTTACGGCAGTACCGCTTACACCGGAAGTATTTCCGTATACCAGGTAAATTCCTGCGATGTTCGGGCTGTTATCTGCAGCGTCGAATACCAAACGCAGTTTGGAACCGCTTCCGTTTTGGTTACCTGTGTTCGAAATATCATCTGCGAAAGAGTAAGAAAGTCCGTCTGCACCACCTGTACCGTACGTGTTGATCGGCTGGTCAGCAGTGAGTTTGAAGCTCAGAGTCATGGCATTGTTTGATCCTGTGTGGAAGTTCGGGTCTGTAATGATCACCGAACCGTTGTTGCTTGTTGCAGAAGGAGTCAAAACGGCTCTTCCTGCAGTGATCGCAGCAACACCTTGCAGGGATACGTTTGTCAAATCTGTAGATGCATTCGCAAATGGGTTGTTGTAAACCTGGTTTACCGTTACCTGACCGAATGTGTTGCTCAAAGAAACAGTTCCACCTAAGTTGTTACAGTCATAATCTACTACGTTTACAGTAGCACCGAAACCAACGATGATTGATGCCAGACTGGAATCAATTGCATCCGAACAAGTAGAAGAGCGGAAATCAGCATATACTTTGTAAGTACTGTCTGCCGCAGGAACAAATGTGTACGTATTGTTAGAACCCCAAGGCTGCAATTCAGCACCGTTTGCTCCAACAAAGTGGTATTCGTAAGAACCACCACCGTAAATAACCGCAGGAGCTGCTGTTGCAGTTACAGTTACCGGAGTTCCCGGAGAACAGATGGTTGTAGGAGAATATGTAACTGTTTTCTCGATTTTAGAAAGCGGAGTTACCGCGATAGTTGCTGTATCTTTACAACCAGCCAAATCCGTACCGATTACCGTATACGTTGTTGCGTTCGTCGGACTTGCATTCACCGTATCGTTGTTTGTTACGTTCAAACCTGTTGCAGGTGTCCATGCATACGTATTTGCACCATTCGCAATAACCATCGCCGGAGTTCCTGAACAGAATGCCAGAGCAGTGTTGTTAATTGCAACAGTTGGTGCTGCATTTACAGTGATAGAAGCTTCTTCAGAGATATCCTGGTCGCTTGTATGAGAACAGGTTGTGATTGCACGAACGTTGATCGTTTGTGTCGGCTGAGTGGAGTACGTTGCAGCAGTTGCACCCGTGTAGTCTACCCATCCGGAACCGTTGTTGTACTGCCACTGGTAAGTCAATCCGTTTGCGAAATCAGTACCGGTCAACGACAAGTTCACAGGAACTGCACTGTTGGAACAAATAGATGTAACAGAAGCGTTTGCTGTTCTGTGTGTAGGAGCACCTGCACAATCCGGAGCCAGCTCGTGTACAAACTGCATTTGCGGAACATATGAATATCTGTTCAAAGCAGTCGGAGGCGATGCCGGGTTCGGGTTGTTACCGTCGCTGGAGTAATACATCGATCTGTTTGCACCGGTTGTGTGTGATCTCCAGTAAACATCCGAACTCGCATAAAGGGGAGTGTTTTCATCGATCGCTACCACTACGTTGCTGATCCCGTCCCAAATAAATGGAGTTGCCAATGTGATTTCCATCCAGGTATTTGCGGCAGGAGCAGTTAATGTTCCGGTGTAAACCTGTGTCATGTTCCCAACAGGAACCCAGGATGTAGTGGATGCAAAACTTGTCAAAGAAGTGCTTCCCATATAAACCGTCCAGGAAGTGGAATTAGTCAATGATCCTGTAACGTTGTAGAAACGAATTTTTGTAATACGGTTTAGCTGTCCTGCAACAGCTACATCAAAATCAGATGCTAAATAAATCTGCTGGGAATAGGTGTACCCGTAATAGGCATTAATTGGCACGTAAGCCGAGGTATTAGTTCCTGTCGCCACGCTCGTTGTCACCGTTTGAGCCTGGGAAAGGAAAGAAGTTACTGTCAGTGCAAGTGCAACAATAGCCTTGCCAGACAAAACCCCCTTACGCATTTCGTTAAAGGTAAGTTTCTTCATAAGATTATGATAAGTTTAATTTTGAGCTAACTTAAAGAAAAATCAAGTGCTTTTACTAAAAGTTTATTGGACAAAACCGGGACAAACCCGCCTTTTGTTAAATCCTTAATCCCGGGAGTTTTGAACTGTTTTTATTTTAAACTAAATCGCTTTAATAAAACGCGTCAGGTCATCCGCAGATTCAATATTCAGTTTTTTTCGTAAACGCAGATTGGTCTTTCTCACAGAGTCCGGGGAGATTGCAAGCGTCCGCGCCATCTCGATATTCGAGAGATTCAATTTGATCAGGGCCGCCAGGCGAATTTCAGCCGCCGTGATTTCCGGAAACTGGTCGTGAAAGAAATCAAAAAAGCCCGGGTTCAGTTTTTCAAACAAACGCTTGAATTCAATCCAGTCGTTTTCCGTCAGCAGGGAAAAGGACTGCAGATTGTTCAGCATCACTTCACGCTCTGTATCTGATTGCGAATGTTGGTTCTTTTCAGCAGTTTCGAGCTGTTCGCTCAATTCAAAAATAACTTTGTTCTTATCCAGGATCGTGGATAGCAGGGCACGCATTTCACGCTCCGTCGCATTGAGCTCGTCCTCCATCTTCTGCGCCTTCAACGTCAGGATTTCCTTGTCCTGTCGACGCTTGCGCTGAATTTGTTTGATAATGATAAAACTCGTCAATCCAAGGATCAGACAAATCACAAAAAGTCCCAGGATGATGAGTCCATCCGTCCTTTTCCGCTCTTTGTAAATGATATTCTCTCCCTGCTTTTTCTCAAATTCGATCTGGAACTCGGCGTTCTTAATATTCAGAAACTGTCGTTCCTCGTTCATCACTTCCTTGTAGGAAATATACTTTTTGAAACTTGCCAGCGCCTTTTTGTCGTCGCCGATTTTCTCGTAATAACTTGTCTTTGTGCGGTAAATGACACTCAACAGATCAATACTTGTTTCCCGGGCCATCAGGTTGTCGAAGGTTTTCAGTTTGCTGGCCGCCTGATCGATTTTATTTTGCTTCAAATCCAGTTCGATCAGTAACGACAAGGCATTGAGCTCGCTGCTGGTTTGTTTGTTTTTCTTACTTACCGTGTAATCAAACTCCATCAATCCGCGGGCCTTTTCAAAGTCTCCCTTCTTAAATGCGATGTAGCCCAGGTTCCCGGAAAGAATCCCCGTCCATGCTTCATCTTTCATTTTCACAGCCTGATCGTAAGCTTTTCGCAGGTATTTTTCAGAAGTTTCCGTGTCGCCTTTGTCCCGGTAAATCAAACTCAGGGTATTGTAAATTTTGATCTTACCCTTTTCAGATAAATAGGGATGTTTCAAACTGATATTCAGGTGTTTTTCGGACAAATCATATCGTCTAAAGAAATAGTACACATGACCTAAAGCACTGTGAAATGATGCCAGATAAGGTTTATCCGACGTATTTACGTTCTTTTCTTCGCGTAAAGTACTATAGAAGAAATAATAAGCATCCCGGTAATGTAATCCTTCATAAAACCAGCTTCCAATCAAAAAACACAACTCCGGGTAATCCGGTTCGGAGACGATCTGGTCTTCTTTGGTCAGTTTTTTTAAAAACCGGATCCATTCGGAACGGCTCACGAAATCAGAACTGCTGTACTTTTCAAAGAGCCTGACATAGGAAACCCCATTGCTCTTGTGCGCTGCAATTAGTTGATTTACTCCCTTTTCCGCAGTAAGCTTCGCCCCAAACAGGGCATTGCTCAAAATACAGAAAAAGGTTAGTAAGATTAAGTGTCGATAGATTTGTTTCAATGCGTAATTTGTTCCGTCTGATTTTTACAAATGTAAACTATTTCTGTTTCAGCTAAAAACTTAACGCATCAAATTCACATGGCCGGCAAATTCGTACTTTTCATCGGTGTCATCATCCTTGAATCGAAGCACCCAGGTATACAGTCCCGTTTGAACCATACTGCCGTTATAAGTTCCGTCCCAGCCCATAGCAATATCCTTGGATTCAAAGATCAGTTCGCCCCAGCGGTTGTAGATATAACACTCATAGCTTGCAGGAGAAAAACCGGCTGTCATGATCGGCAGGAAAATGTTGTTGTGCTCGTCACCATCAGGCGTGAAGGTATTCGGAACATAGAAAAGCAATTGGTCTTTCACGATCACTACCCGGTAGGTCGTATCGCGGCATCCCTGGTCTGAAACAACAATCAGCTGCACGTTGTAGTTTCCAATCTGACCAATCGGGAACTGATGCGTCGGGTTGAGTTCCTGCGAGTTGGTTCCATCATCGAAATCCCAGTAATTCTGGTTGTTCAATACCGATGTGTTCTCAAAAACAGCTGTCGGATCAAACGAGAATACCTGCTGCGGATTCACATTAAAGCTCGCCAGCGGCAACGGATCCACACAAATCATGTCAGTAACCGTCTTGGTTGTTGTACACAAATTGTCTGCTGTAATCGTCAATGTCACGTCAAAACAGTCGATTCCCGTATACGTGTGATCAACAATCGAAGGATTGCTTGAAGTCGTTCCGTCTCCCAGGTTCCATTCCACCACCGAATTCTGGTTGGATGTACTCTCGTTGAGGAATTCCACTTCCAATGGGAAACACCCTTTTACCACATCCGAAGAGAATGCGATAATCGGGTTTTCGGTCACTTGCACCGTCACCTTCGTCGTGTCGTTCACACACATCGTATCGGCAGGCAAAACATAGGAAAACTCGTAATTTCCATTCGGAAGCAGCGACAAATCAAGCACCCCGGAAGTCGCATCAAACTGACCGGTCGGGAAAGGAGACGTTTCTGTCCAGAATGCCGGTTGTGTCTGCACCGATCCGTTGGTATATGGGTTCAGGTCAACCGTAGATCCGGATGTATTACACACATGCAGACTCGTTGGATTCACTCCGGATGGCTGGCTGTTCACCAAAATCTGGAAATGACTTGTATCATTCGGACAATACGTTCCGTGAACCACGTATTCCAACGTGTTGGATCCAATGGCTCCGCTGACAGTCAACGATCCCGCTGAAGTAAGGCTCGTGCCCAACCCGTTAGCAATATCTGCCCAGGTTCCGCCTGTTGTTGCACCGGACGAAAGCAAGGCATTCAGATCCACCACCCCGTTCGTTTCACACCAAACAGCAGCACTGTCGGTTCCTGCATGTTTTTGATTTTCATAGGTAATCACAATCGCATCTGTCTTGGCACACTGTGCAGCGTTTTTAACCGTCACAGAATACGTTCCTGCCGCCTGCACATTCAGCGTTTGGTTTGTTGACCCGTCGTTCCACAGGTAAGTACTTCCGGCATTCTGTGCATCAAGAAGTAAGTCCGAACCTTCACAAAGCGTAGTATCTGCTCCCAGGTTCACTACCGGGAAAGTACTGTAACTCACTACCACGGTATCGTAAGAGTAACAAATCGGTTTGAAGGTAATATCATCGAGCAGGAAGTCATTCCCACCGATATTCGTGTTTTGGTTCAAAATACAGATTTGCGCAGAGTTGTTCAACCCGGAGTTCCAGGTCTGGAAGAACTGCTGCCACGAACAACCGATTACCGGCGTAGAGAAAATACTTCCCAGCGTGCTTCCGTTGATCGAAAACTGGAGCTGTGCCACATTTGAATTGGTCAATGCATTCGACACCCACGTTCCGAACTGGTAGTCGGTATTGGGCTGAACCGGCACGTTCTGACACCACACATTGGTTCCCGGAACACCTGATCCGTTTACCACCATCATCTGGGTTCCAGGCGCAGGAGTATGATCCTGGCAGCTCGTAAAATCCGTGTGAGCCAGCGAAGGGCTTGTTGTAACGGTATATGTTCCCTCATTGGTTAGCAAACCATAGGCTCCGCCCGTTCCTGCCACGTAGCTGGTCGTAAAGCCGGTATTCCCGGATTCAAAGTCTCCGTTGACAATCTGGTTATTCCCCAGTTTCCCCACTTTCACACTGTACGTCCCCGCACTGGTCACAAAACGGGTTGCAGCCGTGGAGTTGTTGTTCCACAAATAGCTGTCATAGGTTCCGGAAGCCGCTGCATTCAGTGTAATCGTTTGCCCGGTACACAAAGTCGTATCCGGCCCGAGATTCACCGATGGAATATTCCCGATCGAAATGGTGAACACCGCATTATCAGCCGGACAAGCTCCTGCTGCAGGAACCTGGTAGTTGAATGTGTAAATTCCCTGCGTCAATCCGCTGGTGCTGAACACACTCGTTCCGGTGTTAAAATGCCCGGATGCCGGACTCGTTGTTTCACTCCATGTTCCCGAAGTAGATGATCCCGCAGACAGGAAATTATTCAGTGTAATTGCCGGGCCAGGGCCACAGTAATATGCTCCGTTGTCAAAACCGGCAGAAAGTGGTTGAGAGATCGTAACCGTGAATTGTTTTTCGTCCGAACACCCCGTTGAGCCACCGTAAGCATACAGGGTTTGGGTAGTTGTAATCGTTTGTCCTGCATTATAACTGGTTCCGGTACCTCCCGGCCCCGTATAGTATTTTTCGTTTCCTGCAAGCGTTGTCCCTGTAATGGCTGGCAGCGTATAGGAAGAACAAGCCTGTACGTTCGCAATTGGGTTCAGCGACGGCGTATTGGTCAATGAAACCGTGATCAGCGCAGTAGAATCACCGCAACTGGCTCCGTTACTAACCGTATACGTGTATGTTCCGTTGGTATTGGTTCCCGGGGTGAATGTTCCCTGGTAACCATTGGTCAAAGTCGAAGGTCCTGTCCAAACACCTGTTTGCGACATTGTTCCCGGAATCTGGGAAAACAAATTGTAGGGCGATGCCCCCGCACAAGCGTTCAGTGTTGCTGTTAACGGAACCGGATTACAACGCGCCAGTACCAAATCATCAAAACCGACGTCATTTCCCGGCCCACCCGCAATATTGGTCACGATTTCGAATGAAACCGTTGATGTAGGGGCCGTAAACGCTGCCATGGTGATATCATTCCAGGTCGATCCGTTTGCCACCGTTTGTGTCAAAATAACCGTTCCTGAAGCATCCTTGATATTGAACGTCAGGTTATTGTTTGACGTCCAGGCATCCCGGGTTGAAAATGAAAACCGGTATTGCCTTCCCACACACAAATTGGTGAAGGGCTGCACATAAAGTGGTCCTAAATAACCATCCGTAATATTCAGGTACATTCCCTGGGAACCGGTTCGCACGCAACCCGCATATGTCTGCGGTGTGTTTTGATACGTTGATCCTGGGACGATATATGGAATGACGGTCGAATATTCATACGAATCCGAGAAGATAGTTGACCAGTTGCACTGGGAAAAAGCAGACGTGCTCATCCCTAAACCGGCCAGTATACAAATTCGAATTGATTTTGAGAGACTTTTGAATATCATTGTTCCGTGTAGTTTTAACATGATAAACTTCAAAAGTAGGTTAAGGTTGCTTGATATTATTGGGACAAATATGGGACAAACACCCCCGAAACAGACAAAACGTTCCTTATTTAACAAAAAAGGAACGTTTTTTCACATTTTTATACCCTCGGGAGGTCAACAATAGGTCAACCGGGAGTTTTACAAGCTCCAGTATTCCAAATCGTTGATTTTTCCCTTATAGATTCCTTTGATGTCTACGAACACTCCTTTTCCATCTTTCATGATGGATTTGAAATACGCTTCGTCCAGGTTTTTGTATTCTTTGTGGTTTACAGCAACGATGATCGCGTCGTAGTTTTGTCCGATCTCGACCAACCCTACTCCATACTCGTGTTCCATTTCTTCGGAAGATGCATGCGGGTCAACCAGGTCTACTTTTACCTGGAATGATTTCAGCTCAGTAACTACGTCGATCACTTTCGAGTTGCGGATATCGGAAACATCTTCTTTGAAGGTTGCTCCCATTACCAATACTTTCGCGTCCTGGATGTGTTTTCCCTGTGCAATGATTTTTTTCGTTGTCTGTTTCCCGATATAGAAGCCCATGGAATCGTTCACATAGCGTCCGCTATTGATGATTTTCGCATGGTAACCGGCTTGCTGCGCTTTATGCGTCAGGTAATACGGGTCTACCCCAATGCAGTGTCCGCCAACCAATCCTGGTGAAAAACGGAGGAAATTCCATTTTGTCCCGGCAGCCTCCAACACATCATAGGTATTGATTCCCAAACGATTGAAGATAATAGACAACTCATTGATCAACGCAATATTTACGTCGCGCTGAGTATTTTCGATGATTTTAGCTGCTTCCGCCACTTTGATGGATGCTGCGCGGTGAACTCCCGCTCCGACAACCAATTCGTAGGTTTTTGCAATTTCTTCCAATGATTCTTCGCCACATCCGGAAACCACTTTTACCACATTCTGCAACGTGTGTTCCTTGTCTCCCGGATTGATTCGCTCAGGGGAATATCCTACTTTGAAGTCTTCCATGAATTCCAGTCCGGAAATGTCTTCCAGCACCGGAATACAGTCTTCTTCCGTACACCCCGGATAAACCGTGGATTCAAAGACAACGTAATCTCCTCTTTTCAAGACTTGTGCCACCGTTTTTGAAGCTCCCAGCAAGGGTTTCAAATCCGGAAGGTTCGCATCGTCGATCGGTGTGGGAACTGCTACAATGAAAAACTGAACATCTTTCAAATCGTTGATCTCTGCCGTGAAATGAATGTCACAACCATCAAAAGCAGCAGCATCCAGTTCGTTACTCGGGTCTTTTTTGTCGCGCATCATATCCACGCGCTTCTGGTTGATATCAAACCCGACAACTTTGATTTTTCTGGCGAATTCCAGAGCAATCGGCAACCCGACATATCCCAGACCGATCACGGCCAGTTTCGCTTCCTTGGCTACTAATCTATTGTAAATTGAGCTGCTCATTTCTTACTTTGTAAATACGTTCAATAATTTCTACCACTTTCAATCCTTCCAATGCATTCGTCGTTGCGGAAGTTCTGCCTTTCAGTGTGTCAATCACATTGGTGATCACATAGTGATGGTTCGCAGCAGATCCTTTGTAAGCTCCGTAATCATTTCCCGGGTTTGTTGGCGCCAGTTCCGGCATCTCATATCCCGGAATATTGCAAATCTCTACTTCGTTCATGTACTGACCTCCGATCTTTACGCTTCCGTTCTTCCCGATAATCGTCATGGAACTTTCCAGGTTTTTCTCAGCTACTGACGTGGAATAATTGATACTTCCCATTCCTCCGTTGATAAAGTCGAAGCTCACGAAGCCCGAATCTTCGAAATCCGTGGAATCTTTGTGCGTAAAATCAGCAAATTTCCCCTGGATGTTGTCGATATCTCCGAACAACCAATACATGATATCAATGAAATGCGAGAATTGCGTGAACAATGTTCCGCCGTCCAGGTCTTTCGTTCCTTTCCAGCCTCCTGCTTTGTAGTAACGCTCATCACGGTTCCAGTAGCAATTCAGCTGTACCATGAAGATTTCTCCCAGTACTTTGGTCTCGATCAGGTCTTTGATCCACTCGCTTGGAGGGGAATAACGGTTCTGCATCACACAGAAAACCTGACGGGACTGCTGTAATGATTTAAAAATGACTTTTTCGCACTGATCTTTCGTCAAACCCATCGGTTTTTCTACGACCACATGCTTTTTGTTCTCCAAACCAGCCAGTGCCTGCTCAGCGTGCAATCCATTCGGAGTACACACATTCAATACGTCGAAATCCAATCCGGATGCCAGTAATTCGTCCAGCGTTGTAAAAAACGGAACATCAAAATCCTCTGCCCCACATGCTTCTTTGGAACGTACATCGATCAACGCAACCAACTCCGCTTCCGAATCTCTGCGGATCATCTCCGCATGTCTTTTACCGATGTGTCCTGTTCCCAGAACAGCAAACTTCACTTTTTGATTTTCAGGTATCATATTTATTGACGTATTGTTATTGGTTTTCAGAACCAATTCTTGCGGCGCAAAAGTAATAAAATTTGTATCAGGTCGTCACCGTTAAAAGGACGATCATTGCCTTCGTCAGACTGTTTTCACACGTCCGTCGAGCAATTGGTAGCGCTCATTGCTTTCCGGACAAACGGCAAATCCATGCTCATCAAAAGTGAGGCGGTGTCCGTAAGCACTCATCCAGCCGATTTGTCGTGCAGGGTTTCCTACCACCAGCGAGTACGGAAGCACTTCTTTCGTCACCACGGAACCCGCTCCGATGAATGCGTACTCACCGATGTCGTTTCCACAAACAATCGTGGCATTTGCCCCGATAGATGCTCCTTTTCGAACAACGGTTTTTGAATACTGATCTCTCCGGTTCACTGCAGAACGCGGATTCATCACATTGGTGAATACCATGGAAGGCCCGAGGAACACATCGTCTTCACAGATGACCCCGGTATAAATGGACACGTTGTTCTGAATCTTTACGTTGTTTCCCAGAATCACGTCCGGGGAAACCACCACGTTCTGACCGATATTGCAGCGTTCCCCGATGGTGCAATTCGGCATGATGTGCGAAAAGTGCCAGATTTTGGTTCCTTCACCGATCGTACATCCGGGATCGACTACCGCCGTTTCGTGTGCAAAATATGTTGCCATGTTTTAAAGTGAAAATGGACAATGGAGCATTGAGAAACTTTTGAAACGGGATTGAAGCCGTGGAAGACCGAACCACCTTTTCAATTTTCAATTCTCCATTATCAATGAATAATTATCGAACGATGTATTTCTCGAAATCAATGTGATCCGATTGATACAATTCTTCTTTGGTTAAACTTTTGAAATAGGCATAGGTTCTTTTCAGCCCTTCTGCCCGGTCGATCTGCGGTTCCCACCCCAGCAATTGTCTCGCTTTCGTAATGTCCGGCTGACGCTGTTTCGGGTCGTCGACCGGCAAATCCTTGTAAACCACTTTCTGGGTTGTTCCCGTCAGTTTAATGATTTCTTCTGCAAACTGACCGATCGTAATTTCATCCGGGTTCCCGATATTTACCGGATCGGCACAATCGCTGTGCAACAGGCGGTAAATTCCTTCCACCAGGTCGTCCACATAGCAGAATGAACGCGTTTGTGATCCGTCGCCGAAAATGGTCAAATCCTCTCCACGCAGTGCCTGACCGATAAATGCAGGCAGTACACGACCGTCGTTCAGGCGCATACGCGGCCCATAGGTGTTGAAAATACGTACAATCCGTGTTTCCACTCCGTGGAAGGTATGATACGCCATCGTAATGGCTTCCTGGAAGCGTTTTGCCTCGTCATACACACCTCTCGGGCCAACCGGGTTCACATTTCCCCAATATGCTTCCGTCTGCGGGTGCACCGTAGGGTCTCCGTAGATTTCGGATGTACTCGCGATCAATACGCGCGCTCCTTTGACGCGCGCCAGCCCCAAACAGTTGTGAATTCCCAACGATCCCACTTTCAGTGTCTGAATCGGGATTTTCAGGTAATCAATCGGGCTGGCCGGTGATGCGAAGTGTAAAATATAGTCGAGTTTCCCCGGAATGTGGATGAATTTACAGACGTCGTGGTTGTAAAATTCAAAGTTCTCCAGGTGAAACAAGTGTTCGATGTTCTTGATGCGCCCGGTAATCAGGTTATCCATCGCGATCACGTGGTAATCTTCTTTGATAAACCGGTCACACAAATGAGAGCCTAAAAAACCGGCTGCTCCTGTAATCAATATGCGTTTTCTGCCTGTATTCATGCTATTTCAAAACTATGGAACGACCGATGGATTGGTAATAGAATCCTTTTTTGTTCATTTCGGCGATCTCGAAGAGGTTTCTTCCGTCAAAAATCACCGCATCTTTCATCAGGGATTTTACCTGGTCGAAATCCGGGTTTCTGAAAACGCCCCATTCCGTGCAAATCAGCAAGGCATCGGCATCTTTCAATGCTTCGTATTCGTTTTCTGCGTAGGCAATCCGGTTTCCGATCTGAGCTTTGACATTTTCCATTGCTTCCGGATCGTAAGCCGTTACCTGCGCTCCTGCTTTGGTTAAAGCCTCAATCAGGTACAAAGCCGGGGCTTCACGGATATCGTCTGTATCAGGCTTAAAGGACAAGCCCCACAAGGCAATTTTCTTTCCTTCCAGGTTTCCTCTGAAAAAGTTTTGGATTTTCGGGAAAAGAACCGTTTTCTGCGATTCGTTTACAGCCATCACCGCCTTGAGGATTTCAAAGGAAAACTGGTTTTCTGAACCTGAATTTACCAATGCCTGCACGTCTTTCGGGAAGCAGGAACCTCCGTAACCGATTCCCGGAAACAAAAAGCGTTTTCCGATGCGTTCATCCGACCCGATTCCGATGCGGACTTTATCCACATCTGCTCCTACCAGCTCACAGAAATTGGCAATTTCATTCATGAAAGTGATTTTCGTTGCCAGAAATGCATTTGCCGCGTATTTTGTCAGCTCAGCAGATTTTTCATCCATGAAGATGATCGGGTTTCCTTGTCGCACAAACGGCTTGTAGAGTTGTTCCATGATCTTCTCCGCACGTTCGGAAGAAGTTCCCAACACCACCCGATCCGGTTTCATGAAATCGTCTACTGCAAAACCTTCTCTCAGGAATTCCGGGTTTGAAACCACATCAAAATCTACTTGAGCATTTTTTGCAATCGCTGCGTGCACTTTTTCTGCCGTACCAACCGGCACGGTGCTTTTATCAACGATTACTTTATAGGATGTCAGCAGTTTTCCCAGGTCGTCCGCTACTCCGAGAATGTATCTCAGATCCGCAGAACCGTCTTCTCCCGGAGGAGTTGGCAGTGCCAGGAAAATGATTTCTGCATCTTTGATTCCTTCTTCGAGATTGGTGGTAAAGGACAGGCGGTTTGCCTTGATATTCCGTTCGAAAAGCACATCCAGGTGAGGCTCATAAATCGGAACCTCTCCGTTGCGCATTCTTTCGACTTTTTTACTGTCTATGTCGACACAAATCACGTGGTTTCCGGTTTCTGCAAAGCAGGTTCCCGTAACCAATCCAACGTATCCTGTTCCAACGACCGCAATTTTTTTCATCTTAATTGGCGTTTACAAAATTCAAAATCTCCGAGCAGATATAAGCTTGCTGCTCTTCGGTCATTTCGGTATGAATCGGGAATGAAATCACCTGTTTCGTTAATTCTTCCGTAACCGGCAGGTTAAGACCCGACAGGTTGAATGAAGCAAACATACCCTGTTTATGTGCCGGAATCGGGTAATAAATCATCGAAGGAATGTCTTTCGAAGCGAGGTATTCCTGCAATGCGTCTCTGTCAACTCCATGCAGCTGAACGGTGTATTGATGGAAAACGTGTTTGGATTTCCCGTCCCGGTGAGGCACGGTGATTTTCTCCGATGCTCCCAAAACGCGGTCGTAGGTATCTGCTACTTGAATTCTAGCAGCAATGTATTCATCCAGTTTCGGCAATTTCACGTTCAAAACAGCTGCCTGAATGGCATCCAGACGGGAGTTACATCCAACCACATCGTGCTGGTATTTTACTTTCTGTCCGTGGTTTGCCACCATTTTCAATTCTGTTGCCAGGATGTCATCATTCGTAAAAATTGCGCCTCCGTCTCCGTAACATCCGAGATTTTTAGACGGGAAGAAACTCGTACAACCAATGGTTCCGATTGTTCCCAGTTTTTTCACTTCCCCGTTTGAGAAGAAATAGTCCGAACCGATTGCCTGCGCATTGTCTTCTACTACAAACAGCTTGTGTTTTTCTGCAATCTTCATGATTTCTTCCATGTCACACGCTTGTCCGTATAAATGTACCGGAACAATGGCTTTGGTTTTCGGTGTAATCGCCGCTTCGATTTTTGCAGGGTCAATACAGAATGTTTTCGGGTCTACGTCGACAAAAACAGGTGTTAAACCCAACAGTGCGATCACTTCCGTTGTTGCAATGTAGGTAAACGATGGTGTGATTACCTCATCACCCGGCTTCAATCCCAGGGCCATCATGGCGATTTGAAGCGCATCCGTTCCGTTGGCACATGGAATCACGTGCTTTGCGCCCAGGTAGGTTTCCAATGCATGCTGAAAACGCTGTACCACCGGTCCGCCGATGTACATGGAGGAATCCAACACTTCCTGGATTGCCGAATCTATGTCTGATTTAATTGCCTGGTACTGGGTAGCCAGGTCGACCATTTGAATTTTTTTCACGCGTATTAACTGTGTCGATTACTAATTCTGTTCTCTTCTTACAAAAGTAATAAAAGCACTGAATTGAAAAACTTCCGGTTGCGGAACTTAAAAAACAGGTAATACCGGGTTCACTCCGGGAGAAAAATACGGATAGACATCCATCTATTAGCCCAGTAGCAGCGGGCTTTTTACACAATATTATAAATTTATAAAATTATGTGGAAAGTAGCCTCGTGACCAAACACCTTCTATCACTCCACAATCGTCCGGAACGTCAAATTAACCCTTGCCTCCGTAACCCGCTTACTCGGCGGAAGGCGATGCAACCAATGCGTTTGGGTGGCATCTTTCATCACCAGCAAACTTCCGTGTTCCAGTATCAATTCCACCTTATCACCTGTTCGTTTGTGTTTAAACGCAAATTTCCGTTCCGCTCCGAAACTCAGCGAAGCAATCGCGCCGTCTTTTTTCAGGTCGGTTTCCCCGTCGCTGTGCCAGGCCATGCCCTCTTCTCCGGAGTGATACAGATTCAACAGGCAGGAATTGTACGTTTCCCCTGATTCCCGCTCCGCAAGCACCTTCAAAGCCAGCAATTCTTCCGTCCAGGGCAAGGCATATTTAGTGGTATTGGAATAGGTGTATTCGAAAGCTTTTTCGCCATACCAGGCCACTTTCCGTTTCGTCAGGATGTGCTTTCCGAAGATCACCGCTTCGTCATTTCTCCATGCGATGCTTTCCAGTAACCGCTCCAGGTAAAAATCCGCTTCCTGCGCTCCCAACAATTTGCCGTAATAATGAACCGTTCCGTCAAATGGCAGCAAATTCAAGGTTTTATCTCTCATTTCTTCCTCCTCAAATAATTTCATTCTTCCATTTTTGATACGATTCCTTCATACAATGTCCACACGGACGATAACCTGCTCCAATTGCTTCTGCTTCCGATGCGAAGAAAACCCGGTTTTCCCGTTTCATTCTTTTCCCCGAAATGCAATCCAGCTCTCCGTATATTTTTCCCTTCCGGTTGCCACCAAGTACAATGCTTTTGTCCCGGATAGCACGATACAATGCAAAGTTCGCTATTTCCGTATGAAACAACATCACTAACTCATTGCATCGTGAAAAATAATCCCAAGTGTGTAACGCTCCCCGCCATGCAGCTCGCTCACGCCATGCTTCATCGTGGTGCGGTAATAGCCTTTCGATCCCTTTTCCGGTTTGAAATTCGTCGTAAAAAGCAGCAAATCGCCTTTTTTCGGACGCAGTACGATCGCTTTCGACTGTGAACGGGGAACCTGCTGAGTCAGTACAAACTCGCCGCCGGAATAATCCTTTTCCGGATCGCTCAAAAACAACACTGCCTGGATCGGGAAATACACATCTCCGTACAAATCCTGGTGCAGCGTATTGAAACCGCCTTTTCCGTATTTGAGTATCAAAACCGTGGCGAGTTTCTGTCCGTTTTCGTGACACATCTTCAATAAATCCGAATGTTCCTGCGGGAAAACCCGATCCAGGTTCAACGCTTTGAACCACGCATTGGCAATAGGCGCAAGGTATGGATAAATCACCGTCCGGATCTGCTGAATCAACTCCGGCAATGGGTAATGAAAGTACTTGTATTGCCCCAACCCGAAACGATGACGCTCCATGTGAACCGTTTTCCGGTATGCGTCCGGATCATCATAGGCGGTCTTCAGCGTTTCACATTGTTCAGCTGTCAACAAATTGGGAATGGACGCGTAGCCGTTTTGATGCATGGATTCCGTAACAGCCGTCCAGTCTGTTTGCGCGATTTTCAATACCGTTTGTTCCATGTTTTCAGACTTCGGAGTTCGTCTTTGCCCCTTCCCAACCGATAATGGCCGTTTTGCGGGTTGTTCCCCACATGTAACCTCCCAAAACGCCGGAAGATTGAATGACCCGGTGGCACGGAATCAAAAAAGCAACCGGGTTGCTCCCTATCGCTGTTCCAACCGCCCGCGACGCATTCGGATTGCCGATCTGTTCTGCCACCCCACCATAAGTCGCCAGTTTTCCCATTGGAATTTTCAACAGGCTTTCCCAAACCTTCAACTGGAAATCCGTTCCTTTTAAATGCAGTTTGATTTCCGGCAACCTGCTCCAGTCATTCTGAAAGATGAACAGGGCATTTTGCTGGTACAAATCCAGTTTTTGCTGTAATGCCGCATGTGGAAAACGAGTTCTGAGTTCATCCAATGCCTGCGGTTCGTCTTCCTGGAACGCCATGTGGCAAACACCTTTGGACGTTGAAGCAATGATCAGTGAACCGAAAGGACTTTCTGCAAAACTGTAGTTGATCTGCAGGTTCTTTCCACCGTTCTGATATTCTGCGGGAGTCATTCCTTCAATACTCACAAATAAGTCATGCAGACGGCTCGTACTGGAAAGCCCGGTTTCGTATGCCGCATCAAACAAGGTCGGCTTGTGGGCTTCTTTCAAGAGTTTCTTGGCATATTCCAGGCTCACATATTGCAGGAATTTCTTCGGGCTCGTTCCGGCCCATTCGGTAAATAATCGTTGAAAATGTGCGGGACTCAGGTGAATCTTCTCCGCAATTTCATCCAGACCCGGCTGTGATTTGAAATGCTGGTTGATGTATTCAATTGCCTGTGCGATCCGGTCGTAATTTCGATGCATTTGCTCTTCCATATCGGTGCAGTTTTTTAATGTCTCCTAAAACACCGTTTAAAAAATTCAACCCTCCATTTTTGCATTTTGAATTTTGCCTTTTGAATTTTTTAAACTTTTCACACTACAAATATCCGACCGGCAAATCACTCCTGAAATCCGAATCATGCTCTATATTTAATTCTTAACTACGAATTTCGAATGCCGAATTACGCATGAACCTTTTTTTCACTTTTCAATTTTCAATTATTGATAAAGTACCATCGCATTAAACACCTTCTCCATCTGCTCCACCGTGTATTCGGACGAACAATTGAAGTTATTGATGATGATCGAAAAACAGATGCGTTTCCCGGCCTTGGTTTCCACATAACCCGAATAGGCTTTGATGCGCTTCATGGTTCCGCTTTTCGCATGCACTTTTCCTTCTCCCGGCTGATTCTTACAAACGGAAGAAAGCGTCCCCGATACTCCGGCAACAGGCAGCGTTCCGTAAAACCCGTCAAATTCCTTCGAAGTGGTCATGTACTTGAGCATTTCACAGAAATGGTTGGCTGAAATGGCATTACTCCGAGACAAACCCGATCCGTCCGTGATATACAAACCGATCGTATTGATTTTCCCCGACCAGTAATTCATCATGCGCGAAATACTGTTGTCTACCGAGCCATTGCCCGAAGTACCGTAACCGATCCAGCAGAGCACTTCTTCCGCAAACAGGTTTACCGATTTCATATTCGTCCACCAGGCAATGGAGCTCAACGGTTTTCCCTTGTGTACGAAAAACAGTTTCATTGCAGCATAACGGCTCGTTGCCGAAGCCCACGGCATGGTACGCGCAGCCAGCGCTTTGTCTTTCACATCGATTCCTTTCGACTTCAAAATGCGGGTAAATTCCTGTGAGAAACTCAGCTCCGGATCGGGCAAACTTCCTTTGACGGTGAATTTCCCGAGTCCTGCACCCAATGTCCCCGTTCCGAAGCGATCCAGCGAATACGGCGCGCCATAGATATAGGAATTGTCTCCCGAACCTCCGGTGACAATGTAATTCGAATAATTCAACCCGTTGATCACCGGAAACGTTCCCAGGAGCGTGGTTTTCGCACCGCTTTTTGCCCCGACCTGGAAGGTATAGCGCAGCATGTTATCGTAGATCGGTAAACCGGAAGCACCTGCACCGTAATAATTTCCCATATCGCCCCAGTTCCAGCCGTCGGGAGCACCTTCATAACCAAATTCGGAAGCATCTCCGACCACCGATCCGTTGATTTTTTTGATTCCGAGCTTCATCAGCGTGTCGGCCCATTTCTCCAAAAAGTCGGATTCTTTTCCATCACCATTGTAGTAACGGCTTCCGAGCGCTACGTCTCCACCTCCGCGAATCCAGAGATTCCCGTTGAGTACTCCGTCCTTCGTCAGTTCGCCGTCGAGGTAAATCCGAGTTTGTGGGGCATAATTTTTTCCGAGTAACTGAAAAGCGGTAGCTGTAGAAAACAATTTGGTCGTTGAAGCCGGCGGGAGCGCCAGGCTTGGATTTTTTGCAGCCAGTACTTGTCCGTTTGAGCAATCCATCGCCATAAAACTAACCGATGCATTGGCAAAATATGCATTGGAAGAAAAAGCATCAATGGCCGTCTGAATGCTGTTCGGGGTTTGAGCGAAAAGAACATTCCCGGCAAGAAACAAACTGAATCCGAGTAAAAGGGTATTTCTTGTTAATTGTGACCGAATCATATGATAAAGTTCCTGATTCTCTCCATGCAAAAGTGCTGCCAATTAAAAACTTTTGAACAGTTCTCTTAGGAAAGTTTCCATTCGGCCGCATCTATTTATCATTTTACGTAAGCTTTAGTTGAATAATACGTAATTTTGACTGAATTTAAACATCCGCTACAAGGTAGAACGCATGCCAAAAGTGCTCAGAATCATTAATCGGTTTAACATCGGTGGTCCCACCTACAATGCTACTTTCCTAACGAAATTTATCTCGGAAGATTACGAAACGTTATTGGTCGGAGGTCTGCCGGAAGCAGATGAATCCGATTCACTGCACATTTTGGAAAGCTATGGTGTGAAACCGCTCCTGATCCCGGAAATGCAGCGCATTCCCAATTTTAAATCAGACCGGGAAGCTTACCGGAAAATCAAACAGATTATCGAGGAGTTCCAACCCGACATTGTGCATACACACGCAGCAAAAGCGGGTGCGCTTGGGCGGAAAGCTGCCAAAGCATGTGGTGTTCCGGTGATCGTACATACGTTCCACGGACACGTGTTTCATTCCTATTTCGGGAGGGCAAAAACACTCATCTACAAAACCATTGAGCGCCGGTTGGCAAAACTTTCAACGGGAATCATTGCCATCAGCCCGATCCAGAAAGAGGAACTGAGCAAAACTCACCGCATCTGTAAAGCAGATAAAATCCGGGTGATTCCATTGGGTTTTGACCTGAATAAATTCCAGGAAAATCTGCCTGAAAAACGAATACAAACCCGGAATCAGTGGAACATTTCTGAAAACGAAGTGGCAGTGGCAATTGTAGGCCGCCTGGCTCCCATCAAAAACCATCAGCTCTTTTTAGACGTACTTGAAGCAGCGGCAAAGAACGGCGTGAAAGCGCGCTACTTCATTGTAGGCGACGGACAGGAACGTGAAGCCATTGAAAAAAGAGCAGAAGCATTGCGAAAAACATACGGAATCCAGGTCGAACTGACGAGCTGGATCAAAGATATTGCATCGTTCAATGCCGGTATGGACATCATCTGCCTGAGTTCGGACAATGAAGGAACACCGGTCAGTTTGATCGAAGCACAGGCAAGCGGAGTCCCTGTTATTTCAACGGATGTAGGTGGTGTGCGCGATATTTTGAGCGAAGGAGAAACCGGTTATGTGGTTCCGAAAGGAGACGTGCAGGCCTTCCGTGAAAAACTGCAGCTGCTGATCCAAAATGAAGAAATTCGCACAAAAATGTCACAAAATGGCTGGAACTTCGTAAGAGATAAATTCCATTACACAACGTTGGTTCGGAATATGGAAAATTATTACGCGGAATTAATTGAAAAGAGTGAAAAAAATGCGAAATAAAGGGTTATTATTTACGGTGCTTACTGCTTTGCTGCTGTTACAGTCCTGCGGGATCAACAGCAACCTGATGTTCCGTACTCCGAAAGGCGTGAAAGAAGTCAGTGACAGCATTCCCATGAAACCGGCTTCCGAATATACCATTTCCAAAGACGATAAATTCACCTTCATGCTCTATACCAACGAAGGGGAACGCATTGTGAATGAAATGGCAGGAATGAACCAGGACGCTGTAGCGAAAGCAGAAATCGAGTACGTTGTAAGAACCGACGGAACGGCTGATTTACCGATTCTCGGGGCAACCCGGATCGCCGGACTCACCGTAAAACAGTGTGAAGATACCCTTGCTCACCTGTTCGAACAGAAAAACGGCTACAACAAGCCTTTTGTACAGGTAAAACTGACCAACCAGCGGGTGATTGTCTTTCCGGGGAACGGAAGCGCGGCCAAAGTGATTCCGCTTCAGAATAACAATACCACACTCATGGAAGCCATTGCACTGGCCGGCGGAATTGCAGAACGCGGAAAAGCCAGCAAAGTCAAAATCATGCGGGTCGAAAACGGAGCGCGCACCATGTATGTGGTCGATCTCTCCCGGATCGAAGGCCTGCAATACGTGGACATGATTGTTCAGGCAAATGATTATATTTATATTGAACCGAAGGAACAGGTCGGACAGGAAACGATGAAAGTCATTGCGCCGGTTGTTTCCATCATTTCAAGTGCATTAGTCATCATTACCGTATTTTCAACGCTGAAGTAACGTGAATAATTCGAACTCATCCCTTTTCATCAATAAAGATTACAATCCCATCATTGTGAATGTAGTCCTGCGCCGGTATTGGTGGTGGGTGCTCCTATTGGTTCTGTTCTTCATGAGCATTGCCTTTTTCTATCTCCGGTATACCAAACCTGTCTACGATTCCAGCATGCTGATCCAGCTGGCGGAAAAAGACCAGGGAAAGGAACTGCTCGAAATCGACAACATCAATACACGGGGCGACATTTCTACGGAAATTGAATTACTCAGGTCTCAGTTGTTGTTTGAAATGGCTATTTCCCGGATGAACATGAACGTGTCCATCTTTTCCAAAGGAAAAATCCTGACGGAAGAAAAATACCACCAAAGCAGTTTCACCATTCTGCCATACAGCCTGAGTGACAGCAGTCTTTGTGACGCACCGATATGGATTGAAACCATCGGGAACCACCAGGTAAAGTTGTGGTACACACTCAACAACCAGACGTATTCCGTCACTTCAGGAATCAATAAATCCATCAAAACCAAGCATTTTGAAATCGGTTTCAAGGTGGAGAACTGGGATGTCCTGAAACAGGATGACGAGTCCAACGAATTGTATTTCACCTTCAACAATCAAAAAAACCTCGCTTCCCGTTTAATTGCGAATTTGCAGGTCACTTCGATCGATGCCAACGCAAAAACCATCGAGTTGCGATACAACGGAAACAACCCGGAATTGTGCCGCGACATTGTGCAGTCTGTTGCAAAGACCTTCTTCAATTACGACGAAGAAATGAAGCGGAAAAGTGCCGACAACATCCTGAAATTCATCCAGATTCAACTCGATTCCATTGCCGGAGAACTGAAAGATTCGAAAGACAGTCTGACGAACTTCCAACGGAAAAGCCACCTTGGGGATCCGGAAAACGAGGGAGAAAACCTGTCTCAGAACATTGAAAAATACCAGGATTTGCTGTTCGACATGGAAAACGAACTGGCAACGCTCAGAACGGTCAATTCCAAATTGCGAACCGAACCGAACCGGCTGGATATTTACCGCCTGATCCCGGAAATGCTCGGGAAAAGTTTCGAAGCTTCCCTCACCAAGCAAATTACAGATCTGAACCAGCTCCTGGAACGGAAAGAGGAATTGCTGACCAATGTGACAGAGAACAATTCGGAATTAAAAAACCTGAATCTGCGCATTCAATCGAAAATTCAATCCATCCGCCGGAGTGTGGAAGTAATCCAGGAACGGATTATGGAACAGGCACATGTGATCCGCGGGAAAATAGGAGTTGTGGAAGGCGAATACCTCAAAATTCCTCAGAAAAAGATGGAATACAACCGCCTGAAATCCCTCCAGGATCTGAACGAAAAGTACTACACGTTGCTGACCGAGAAAAAAGTCATGTATTCCATTTCCAATGCGGGTTACACATCCAACAACCGGGTATTGAACGAAGCATCCATGAATTTCACTCCGGTGAGTCCGAATAGAAAACTCGTCTATGCCGGTTTTATCTTCATCGGGTTTGTTTCCGGTTTTGCCTTCTTGTTCTTCAAATACGTCACCTTTAACGAAATCAACACCATCGAAGACCTGAAGCACCTGCTCCCGGAAAAAGTGACCATTCTGGGGAATATCCCGCTGTTGAAAGACAGTACGGAATACAGCCAGCTAATGGTACACAACAGTCCCAAATCGATTCTGGCGGAATCCATGCGGAATATCCGTACCAACCTGAGCTTTGTCAATTCGAATGTCCGGGTCATTGCGATTTCTTCGTCCATTTCAGGGGAAGGAAAAACCTTTGTGGCGCTGAACCTGGCCGGGATCATCGCTTTGTCGGGGAAGAAGACGATCGTGATCGACCTCGATTTACGCAAACCGAAAGTTCACCTCGGGTTGAATGTTCCGAATGAAAAAGGAATCAGCAACCTGATCATCAAACAGGCGGAATTAGATGAGTGCATCCGGAAATCGGAAATTGAAAACCTCGACTTCATTAGTGCCGGGCCGATTCCTCCGAATCCTTCCGAGTTGATTTTAAGTGATTCCTTCCTGGAAATTCTCGAAACGCTGAAAGCCCGTTACGACATTGTGATTATCGACAACCCGCCGGTTGGTTTGGTAACGGACGGAGTTCAAATCCTGGCAAAAGCAGATGTTCCGATTTATATTTTCAAGGCGCACTATTCGAAGCGGATTTTTGCAGGCAGAGTACGCGAGTTATTTGAAATGAACCAGATCAATCACCTGAATATCATCCTGAACGGAACCAAAGCATTTAAAGGAAAGTATGGTTATGGATATGGCTACGGTTATGGCTATGACTATTACGACGAGGATGATAAAAAAGATAAGAAGAAGAAAAAAAGCTAATTAGATGAATTTTGAACGTACAGCAATTGCTGATGTTATACTGATAAAGCCCACGTTATTTGGTGATGACCGCGGTTATTTTTTTGAATCATTCCAACAGCAGAAATTCAATGATTTTGTAGGAGCAGACATCCGTTTTGTACAAGACAATGAATCCAAATCGGCAAAAGGAGTACTCCGCGGACTACATTTCCAGGCCCCGCCACATGCACAGGGAAAACTGGTTCGTGTTGTGAAAGGAAGCGTACTGGATGTGGCACTGGATATCCGCAAAGATTCTCCTACTTACGGGCAGCATGTTTCGTTTATCCTGAGTGAAGAAAACAAACTACAGGCTTACATTCCCGAAGGATTTGCCCACGGGTTCGCAACACTGGAGGACAATACCATTTTTCAATACAAATGCACCAACTGGTATCATCCTTCGAGCGAGGGAAGCATCCTTTGGAATGATCCCGCGTTAGGTATTCAATGGGGCATCGAACATCCAATTTTGTCCGCGAAGGATGAAGCAGGACAGCTGCTGGCAGATTTTAACACTCCATTTGTTTCGTTGATATGACGTTAGAAATAACTTTGGCTTGTTTGGGATTCATGATTGTAGGAATCATCATGAGTTACGTTTCCAACGGACTTTTACTGCGTTTTTCGCAGAGTTTGGGAATCCGGAACAAAAATGACATCACGATCCGCTGGGCAAATGAATCCAAGCCTTCGCTGGGAGGAATCGGTTTTTTTGTTGCCTTTTTCTTCGGAACCATTGCCTATTCGGTCATTTTCAATACGGAAAACCTATTCCAGAACAGGCCTTTTGTGGGACTTCTCACTGCCGGAACGATCTCTTTCATCATGGGACTGGCAGACGATGCCTACAACACCAAACCTTTCATGAAATTGTTTGTTCAGATTTTATGCGGAGTCATTCTCGTACTCACACACAACCTCATTGAAATCAGTCAGATTTACTGGGTCAATGCCCTGCTGACAATTGTCTGGGTGGTTGGAATTATGAACTCGCTGAATATGCTCGACAACATGGACGGGATTACAGGAACCACTTCACTATTTATCCTGCTTTCCTGCCTGATCAGTAACATTGTTCTTTTTGGCTGGAATATGAACATCTGGACACTGACCATGCTGATCCAGATCGGGGCAGTGATCGGTTTCCTGTTCTACAACCTCCACCCTTCGAAATTGTTTATGGGAGATGCAGGAAGCCAGTTCATCGGGTTGTTTGTAGCTTTCTTTTCCATTCACGAATTGTGGAGCATCGGGAATAACGTGCAACTGAATCCACTCACCGGAGGCGCGATCACCCTGATTGCTTTCACCCCTGCCATTGCCGATACGCTCACAGTTGTCATCAACCGACTGAGAAAAGGAAAATCTCCGATGATCGGAGGGAAAGACCACACAACACACCATTTGGTTTATGCTGGTCTGAGTGACAAGCAGGTTTGGATTGTCTTCCTTGGGATCGGGTTTATGGCAATGCTGGTTACCGTTTTGGCAGTTGTTTTCGCCAAATTCGGCAATCCGTGGATGTCGTTCTTCCTGACATTCTACTTTTTTGCAGTATTTTTTGTTTTATACCGTAATACCCTTATTCACAAGGCGTAGATTCCGTAATTTTGTAGTGCTCAAATGATGCATTACATGAACAAATTATTCCCTTTATTGCTGGCGGCAGTTTTTCTGGCAGCGTGTCAAACACAGCAGACACGCCAACCGAAGTCCGAGCGTCCGAAAGAATCCGTTACATCAACAGCTGTTGTTTTCCCTGATCTGCCTCAGAGCATGGAATTTGCAGGAACAACGATTCATCTCCAGGATGAGGATCTGCGGGAGCGACTGGATCGCGAAGTGCTCATGACGGCTTACTATCAAAGCGCCTGGGTAGGTTGTTTGAAGCGTGCAAACCGGTATTTCCCGGAAATCGAACGGATTTTGAAAGAAGAAGGCGTTCCGGATGATTTCAAGTACCTGGCCATCATTGAAAGCAATCTTCAACAGGCCATTTCTCCCGTTGGAGCGCAAGGTTTCTGGCAGTTTATGCCGGCCACAGCCAAGCTGTATGACCTGGAAATGAATCCTGAAATCGATGAGCGCCTGAACATCGAAAAAAGTACGCGCGCCGCATGTCACTACCTGAAAGATGCCAACGCTGTACTGAATGACTGGATTATGACTACTGCGGCATATAACCGTGGTGTGGGAGGTGTGCAGGAAGACATGAAATGGCAGAAAACGGATCACTATTTCGACACCTATCAGAACAGCGAAACCGGACGCTACGTTTTCCGGCTGCTGGCTACCAAACTGATTTATGAAAACCCGGAAGCTTACGGGTATTATCCGGATAAAATGGAACTGTATGAACCATTCAAAATCCAGAAAGTAGTGGTCGAAGAATCCATTCCGAATTTGGCAGATTGGGCGAATGACCAGGGCTTCAACATCAAAATTCTTCGTAAATTAAACCCCTGGTTAAAAACAACGAAACTGACAATCAAGGGCGGGCGAAAGTTTACGCTTGTTTTACCTTCAGCATCCGAAAACCTGAAACCTTATAATGCTTATAAGTAGTTTTTATGTTTTACTCAAAAGGTCCGGCGACTTGACATTGATCTGCATGAAACCGAAACAAGTTCAAAAGGTGAAACAGGTTCAAAATAGCATTGAACTTTTCAACTCTTTTGATCTTTTGAACGACCTAAGATTAATTTATACTTTTTTTTAAGATTACACATTCTGACATGAGTCTTGACGAACACAACAAAACGATCGACATCTTCGGAGCAAGAGAACACAATTTGAAAGATATTCACCTGGAAATTCCACGGGATAAACTGGTTGTTTTTACGGGCCTGAGCGGGAGCGGAAAATCTTCCCTGGCTTTCGACACCATTTTTGCAGAAGGTCAGCGGAGATACATCGAAACGTTTTCTTCCTACGCACGCCAGTTTTTGGGTGGGATGGAACGTCCGGACGTGGACAAAATCAACGGACTGAGTCCGGTCATTTCCATCGAGCAGAAAACGGTTTCACGCAGTCCGCGCTCGACGGTGGGAACCATCACCGAAATCTACGATTTCATGCGTTTGCTGTATGCGCGCATCGGAACGGCCTATTCGTATGAAACAGGCGAAAAAATGGTGAAGTATTCCGACGAGCAGATCACAGATCTCATCATGGAGCAATTTGACGGAAAAAAAGTGTTGATTCTCGCCCCGAAAATCAAGGGACGTAAGGGACATTACCGGGAATTGTTCGAACAAATTGCCAAAATGGGCTATTCCAAGGTGCGCATTGACGGCGAAATCCGGGAAATCGAAAAAGGCATGCGCCTGGATCGTTACAAGATTCACGACATTGAGATCGTCATCGACCGCATCCAGGTGAAAGCAGATGACCGCAAACGACTGTACGATGCGATCACCACAGCTATGAAGCACGGAAGCAAGAGTATGATGATCCAGGATTTTGATACCAACCAGGTACGTCACTTTTCCCGCCTGCTGATGTGTCCTACGACCGGAATTTCATACCCGGAACCGGAACCGAATTTGTTTTCATTCAACTCTCCTTACGGAGCCTGCCCTACCTGCGTCGGTTTGGGAGAAATTTCGGAGATTGACCGCGATAAAGTCATTCCCGACCCAAAACTGAGTATTAAAAAAGGTGGTTTGGCTCCGATCGGGGAATACAAACGCAACTGGTTCTTTGAGCGCATCGAAGCGTTCTTACAACAGGAAGGTTATACGATCAATACACCGATTGCCGATCTTCCGGACGACCTGATCCACGTGATCCTGAACGGAAACGAAGGATTGGAACAAAGCGGAAAAGAAGCCGTCATTCAGTTTGAAGGACTTGGAAATTTCATGGCGCGCCACGCGGAAGAAAGCACCGCAGGAATCCAGCGCTGGGCACAGAGTTTCATGAATAAGATTACATGTCCGGAATGCCACGGCGCGCGATTGAAAAAGGAAGCGCTTCATTTCAAAGTCAGTGAAAAAACACTGGGCGAAGTAGCAACCCTGGACATCCAGGAACTGGCATTGTGGCTTGAAAATATCGAAGACACACTCAGCAACGAGCAGCAGGTGATCGGAACGGAAATTCTGAAGGAAATCCGTGCACGTGTCCGCTTCATCCTGGAAGTGGGGCTGGAATACCTCACACTGCACCGTTCTGCCCGCAGTTTGTCGGGTGGTGAAGCACAGCGCATCCGTTTGGCGACTCAAATCGGTTCTGAACTGATGAATGTGCTTTACATCCTGGATGAACCAAGTATCGGGCTGCACCAACGTGACAATACACGCCTGATCAATTCACTGAAACGCCTGCGCGATACCGGAAATTCAGTGATTGTGGTGGAACACGACCGCGAAATGATGGAGGCGGCAGATTTCGTAGTTGATATCGGTCCCGGAGCGGGAGTACACGGCGGACAAATCGTCAATGCGGCACCGTTCGAAGAACTCATTTCCACGGACTCCATCACGACAAAATACCTGCGCGGTGAAATGGAAATTGAAATTCCAAAGAAACGCAGAAAAGGAAACGGCAAAAAACTGGTGCTCAAAGGAGCATCGGGAAACAACCTGAAGGATGTGGATCTGACAATTCCATTGGGAACGCTGACTTGTGTCACCGGTGTTTCCGGAAGCGGGAAGTCCACATTGATCAACCACACACTTTACCCGATCCTGAATGCACATATTTACAACGGGGTGAAAAAACCGATGCCTTACAAGAAGATTGAAGGCCTGGAATTCCTGGATAAAGTGATTGAAATTGATCAGAGTCCGATCGGGAGAACGCCGCGAAGTAATCCGGCAACCTACACGAATGTATTTACCGAAATCCGCAGTTTGTTTGCTTCCCTTCCTGAAGCTCAAATCCGCGGATATAAAGCCGGAAGATTTTCGTTCAACGTAGCCGGAGGTCGTTGTGACACCTGCGGCGGAGGTGGTTTGAAGGTGATCGAGATGAATTTCCTCCCGGATGTGTATGTTGAATGCGAAACCTGTAACGGGAAACGCTACAACCGCGAAACACTGGAAGTCCGTTTCAAAGGAAAATCGATCAACGATGTACTTGAAATGACAATCGAAGATGCAGTTGGCTTCTTTGAAAGCATCCCGAAAATCCACCGCGTACTGGAGACCTTGAATTCGGTGGGTTTGGGTTACATCAAACTTGGTCAGCCTTCCACAACCTTAAGCGGCGGGGAAGCACAGCGCATCAAACTGGCCGGGGAATTAACCAAACGCGGAACGGGAAATACAATCTACATCCTGGATGAACCGAGCACAGGACTTCACTTCGAGGATATCCGCATGCTTATCGCTGTATTGCAGCGCCTGGTGGATGAAGGAAATACGGTTTTGGTGATCGAACACAACCTCGACATTGTGAAGGTTGCAGATCATCTTATTGATGTAGGCCCGGAAGGAGGACGCGGAGGTGGAAACATTGTCTGCACGGGAACTCCGGAAGACCTGATCAAAAAACACACGGAAGTTTCCCATACGGCCAAATACCTGAAAATGGAAATGGACCACATGGAGAAATTACGAAAAGAACTCGTGAAATAGAACCGGAATACGGAATAGAATAGAATCAAACACAAAAAACGCATCGGTTCATTGACTGATGCGTTTTTCTTATCAAATACAGGTGTTTCGGAGGCAATTTTTCACTTCGGGGATAAGTGTACACTTATCCACCATATACCCGGGTAACTAATTACTGCCCTGAAAACAAAAAAGGCGCTTATCGATTGACAAGCGCCTTGGAACTATGTGAAGCATTAAATCTTCACTACCAGGAATTCCGTTCTACGGTTCACAGCATGCTGTGCCTCCGTATATTTCGGTTGTTTCTTCCCTTCACAGGTACAACCATTCAAAATTTTCGATTCCCCGTAGCCTTTTCCTGAAATGCGCCACGGGTCTTTGATGCGCGATTTGATGTAGTTTGCCGAAGCATCTGCTCGTTTTTGCGATAGCTCCAGGTTTTTAGCAGCCGTTCCACGACAGTCGGTATGAGAACCCAATTCCACCACCATGTTCGGGAATTCATTCATAACTGCAACAATTTTATCCAATTCCAAAGCAGCATCCGGACGGATATCGTATTTTGCCAGGTCGAAATAAATCGGTTTCAGGTCGATTGCTTTTGCGAGATCCGTACCAACCTCCATTTTCTCAATCCCCAGGTTCAGATCTTTCGACACATCGTATACCCCGGGAACGGTCAGCTCTTTGTTATACGTTGTTCCTTTCGGGAGATATCCTTTTTTCTCCATCCGGATGTTGTACGAAACGCGGTCATTCAATTTTTTGTCGTAGATCGGACGTTTGATCATGCCGTCTTTATTAGTATAGAAAACTTCCTCCTTTCCGGTCATGTTATTGATCAGCGTCACCTTCACACTATCCAGCATCGCACTTGATTTTTTGTCCAATACACGGATCAGGAGCATGAAACCCGGATCTTTTTCAAGCACCAGATCGGCATTCAGTGCTTCCGGCGAATCATCTTTAATCGCCAGGGCTCCGGACGATTCAAAATAATCTTTCTTCGATCCTTCAAAATTGATTTTCCCGATTTCCGGAGTTTCGTAAATCACTTCGGCATTTTCATTGGAGGTATATGTTCCCAAATCCTGCCCTTTCTCATCTCTCAGTTTGACAGCCACACCGCTCAGTTTGTTTCCTTTTTCATCCCTCACGTTGATTTTAATCGTGCGGGCAAAAGAGAACGGTTTATCCATCGTGAACGTATACAAATCATCATTTCCTTTTCCACCGCTTCGGTTAGAAGAAAACATCCCGGATTTTGAATCGCTGTTCATCCACACGGAAAAATCATCTCCTGCAGAATTAAACGGTGCGCCGACATTCCGTGCCTGTTTTATGTCATCGTCTTTGTACACTCCCACAAACACATCCAGTCCACCATAGCCTGCATACCCGTTCGAAGAGAAGAAAAACGCTCCGGATTCGTGGAAGAAAGGAAACATTTCATCTCCCGAAGTATTGATCGAAGCCATGTTTTCCGGAACAGACCAGCCTCCGTTTTCCCATTTGGAACGGTAAATATCAACCCCGCCTTTTCCGCCCGGCATATCCGACGCAAAAAACAGCATGGTTCCATCCGGCGAAATGGTTGCGTGTCCTACGCTGTAGTCATTGCTGTTGAATGCAACCGGTTCCGGCTCACCCCAGGTGTCACCGTTCAGTTTAGACACATACAGAGAGAAAAACCGCGTTCCATCAACTGATTTCTCTGCATAATTGTTCCGGGTGATGTAAGCCGTTTTTCCGTCAGGAGAAAATGCAACCGGCCCTTCGTGGTATTTTTTGTTCACTTTTTTGTTTTTAACCCGTTGAATATTACTCACACTGTTATCGGAAGCATGGATATCTGCATAATAAATATCCAGGAACGAAAGCCGGTTTCCGAGCCAGGTTCTGTTTACCGCCTCACTTTTTCTCCGGGATGAAGTAAAGTACAGTTTTCCATCGCGGATTGCAGGTCCAAAATCCTCCTGTTCTGTATTGAAAGGCGCATTTTGGACCCTAATTGCAACCCCCTGAGCTGAATATTTTGCCAATGATTCGTTCAATAATTTGAAACGCTCCATTTCGCTATCCTTCGGATTCAATTGGGAATACATCTTTAGCTGGGTTTCTGCCTCTGCGTATTTTTCGTTTTTCATCAGCATGCGGGCATATTCCAGGTAATCATTCGGAATGCGGTCAGCACGCTTACAGATTGCTTCGTAGCAGGATTCTGCTTTTGCATAGTCACCGATCATATCGTAGCCCTGAGCCAGTTTCCGCAAAACTCCGGCATCTTTTTCCTTTACTTTTTCAAGCGTGGTAACAGATGCGTAGTAGTCATAATTATTCAACTGGTTCGTACCGATAATCTCATTCTTGTTCTGTGCTGACACCCACCCCGTCAGGATGCATGAAACAGCCAATAGTATCGATCTTTTCATAGTTAGAAGTATCTTGGTGACTTGATTTTACCGTCATTGTTAAACAGCAGGTCGTAACGCAGCATCAGCTCGTGGCTTCCCCCGTTGTATTTCCCGGTTCTTACGCCTGTAGACCAGTCAAACGAATACCCGAAGAGCAATTGCTGTGAGATATGAATTCCCAGCAAAGCCCCTACTCCGTCGCCGGTACGGTACATCACCCCGAGGTCTACCAGGTCCCTCAGCATAAACGTAGCTGTCATATCGACCTGGAACGGCGCATTCTGAACAATCTTAGCCAAGGCAGTCGGTTTGAACTTCACGGAAGGCGACAGCGGGAACACAGCCCCAGCAATCACATAATAATGTCTCTGTTCCCGGGAAATATCCATCGAAGAACTGCTTCCCGTAGCAAACAAACTGTTTTCCAAAATGGATGGAACAGATGCTCCCACGTAGAAATTCGGCATCTGGAAATACAACCCCGCACCCAAACTCGGAAGCATTTTCCCGCGCATGTTGCTCATGAAAGATGCATCGTTCGGATCTGACAGTGTCAGCGAGTTTACATTCGCCGTGAAGCTGTTAAAACCTCCGTTTACCCCGAAACACAAGCGAGCTTTAGTCGATAATTTCAACCGGTAGGCAAAATCCACATTGACAGAAGTATTGTTCGTAGGACCTATTTTATCATTCATAAAACTCATCCCCAAACCGATATTCTTTTTGGCAATCGGTGTGTGGACTGTAAATGTCTGTGTCGTCGGAGCACCTTTGAATCCAACCCACTGAAATCGTCCCAGCGCGGTGAATGTAAGCGCATCCCGGCTCCCCGCATATGCAGGGTTGATGACAAGCGTATTGTACATATAGTGCGTATATGCTGCTTGCTGTTGTGCAATCGATTGATTTACACCTAAAACAATCAGTGCGAAAAGTATGAATCTGTTTTTCATGGTTATCGAGTTATGTAGATGTAACCTTTAACTATCTTATCATTTCCTAAATCCAGGATGTAGAAGTAGGTACCGGCAGGCAATACGTCTTTTCCGACAGCATTTTTACCTTCGTTATCTCCCTTCCAGTCGTTGTTATACGGACTCGCACTGAACACTTCTGCTCCCCAGCGGTTAAACACCGAGAATGTGTTATTCGGATATTGATCCAGGTTTGCAATAACCAGTGTTTCGTTCGAATTATCTCCGTTTGGCGAGAATCCTTCCGGAACAACCACCTCATCGCTTCCACCTCCGTTTCCGCCCGGATGACACGCCGGTGCATTCGGAAGCGGATCACATGGATCAAGCGGATCAGAAGTTCCTGTCGGCACATAAGCAGTTGAAGGATCATCCACTCCGTGAATTTCTTCACCGTCTGTCACTCCGTCGCCATCCGTATCCGGGTTATTCGGATTCGTTCCGTTTGCCGCTTCATCACTGTTGGAAACACCGTCTCCGTCACTGTCACACGCCAGGCTGGTTGCCAGCGGATCACACGGATCAAGCGGATCGGATGTTCCTGTTGGCACATACGCCGTGGAAGGATCATCGATTCCATGAACTTCTTCCCCATCCAGTACTCCGTCACCGTCGGTATCCGGATTATTCGGGTTGGTTCCGGCTGTTGCTTCTTCCCCGTTTGTTAAACCGTCGCCATCCAGATCACAAGATGCGCTCATGGTATTCGGATCACACGGATTCAGCGGATCTGAGCCATGCGTTACTTCATAACCATCGCTATAACCGTCGCCGTCAGTATCCGGGTTATTCGGATCCGTTCCGGCTGTTGCTTCGTCACCATTCGACAATCCATCGCCATCCGTATCACAGGAAGCACTGGTATTGATCGGATCACATGGATCAAGGGGATCGGAAGTACCAACTACCACATAGGTCGTTGAAGGATCATCGATTCCGTGTACTTCTTCGCCGTCAAGGACTCCGTCACCGTCTGTGTCCGGATTATTCGGATCCGTTCCGGCTGTTGCCTCTTCTGCATTTGTCAATCCATCACCGTCGATATCACACACCGGGTTCAGTGGGTTCGGATCACACGGATTCAACGGATCAGAACCGAAAGCAATCTCGTGTCCGTCGTTATACCCATCACCGTCCGTATCCGGGTTATTTGGATCCGTTCCATAATTATTGACCTCATCGAAGTCGGATAAACCATCACCATCTGAATCGATATTACAATTGGCAGCCGTAACTGCAACTGCTGCAGAAGGTTGGGAAGAACAAGTTCCGTTCGAAACCGTTACGGTATACGATCCGGAGTTATGTACCCAAATGGATTGCGTTGTTTCTCCTGAAGACCACAAGTAAGATGCTGCAGACGATGACATCAGCTCCACCGAATCACCCACACAGAAACTGGTTGGGCCGAGAGCTGTAATCGTCGGTGTAGCAGGCGTTGGATTCACTGTTACGGTAGTCGGAGCGCTGGTTGAACTACACCCTCCTGTCGTAATCACTACCGAATAAGATCCTGAACCGGAAACCGTAATAGCTTGTGTGGTTTCTCCCGTTGACCAGGAATAAGAACCGGCTGAAGAAGATGTTAAGGTCACCGAACCACCCAGACAGAACGTCGTTGGACCGCTGGCCGTAATCGTTGGCGTTGCCGGAACCGGACTTACCGTTACTGTTACCGGGCTGCTGGTTGCACTGCAGCCGGATGTGGTAACCGTTACAGTATACGATCCGGAAGTGGAAACAGTGATAAATTGTGTCGTTTCTCCGGTAGACCAAAGGTAGCTGCTTCCTGAAGAAGCCGTCAATGCTACGGAACCTCCGCTACAGAACGAAGTAGGTCCGCCCGGTGTAATCGTTGCTACCGGAGTTGGGTTTACCGTAACGGTTGTTGCGGCAGATGTTGCCGAACAACTTCCCGAACCAACGGTAACCGTATAAGAACCAGACGAAGAAACCGTAATGGATTGTGTTGTTTCACCTGTTGACCAGGTATTTCCGGTTGCAGCGGAAGAAGTCAATACAACTGATCCACCCGAACAGAAAGTCGTCGGGCCACCAGCTGTAATAGTCGGTGTTGCCGGCGGCGGGCCTACTGTTACCGTAGTTCCCGCACTCGTTGAGCTACAGGTTCCGTTTGAAACGGTTACAGTATACGTTCCCGAAGTGGAAACCGTAATGGATTGAGTTGTTTCCGTAGTCGACCAGGTATTTCCGGTTGCAGCAGATGATGTCAGGACAACTGATCCACCCGTACAGAACGTAGTTGGGCCACCGGCTGTGATTGTCGGTACGGCCGGAGCCGGATTCACCGTAACGGTTGTTGCAGCAGATGTTGCCACACAACCGGATCCGTTTCCGACGGTTACGGTATAAGATCCGCTCGCTGAAACGGTGATGGATTGCGTAGTTGCTCCGTTAGACCATAAATAGGTTGCTGCGGCAGATGATGTCAGTGTCACCGAACCTCCCGAACAGAAAGTCGTCGGGCCACTGGCTGTAACCGTAGGTGTTGACGGAGCACTTGGTCCGCTCAATGTTTGAGAAAGTGTATTGGATGAACATCCGGAAGCATTGGTTAAATGAATCATGTAAGACCCAGAACCCAGGTTCGGAATCGTTGCAGGTAAGGTTACCCCTGTCTGACTTCCGGAACTGGTTCCCGTCCAAATCAGGTTTCCGGTTGCAGATCCTGTGACCTGGATGCTCCCGTTTGTGGAAGAACAAGTTGTTGGGTTGGTAATCGTACCCAAAGCGATGACCGGACTTGGATTAATCACAACGGAAGTCGTGCTCGCAGCCGAACCACAACCACTCACAAGTGTCGTAACCGAATATGTTCCGGCATTCACCGACTGCGCATTTGAAATGATCGGGTTTTGATCCGTACTGGTGAAACCGTTCGGACCTGTCCAGGAATAGCTGGCTCCTGTAACGGTTGTCGCCGCGAGGTTAATCATTGCATTCTGACAAACCGGGCTGTTACTCGAAGCCGTTGCCGCGGTCGGAGTCGGGTTCACAACTACGTTGGTTGAACTTCCCGAAGTCGATGTACAACCACCGCTCGTAATCAATAAAGTGTATGTTCCGGCATTCGCAACTGTAGCTGATGCAATCGTCGGGTTCTGTGCTGTTGAAGCAAATCCTCCCGGACCTGACCACTGATATGTTGCACCGGAAACCGTCGGAGCAGTTAAATTGATTGCTGATCCCTGACAAACCGGTGAGTTACTGGAAACAGAAGGTGCTATCGGGGCAGAATTGACCACTACCGATGTACTTCCCGGTGCGGAGTTACATCCCGAAATGGAGATAACCACGTTATAGATTCCACCGGCAGCGGCTGTAACGTTCGAAATTGTTGGGTTTTGCAGCGAACTGGTAAATGCGTTTGGCCCTGTCCAGGCGTAGCTTGCTCCTGCCACAGTTGGCGTGGTGAGATTCAAAGTCGCTCCTTCACACAACGGTCCGTTGTTGATCGCACTCGGAGTGGAAATCGATGTACTTTGCGTAATAACCACCTGGTCGGAAGTAGCGTGACAACCATCGGTGTATACTGTCCAGTTGTAGCTGTTCGAACCGGTATTCAATCCTGAAACCGTTGCGTTCGGAGCATTCGCGTTGGAGAATGTCCCCGATCCTACTCCCAATGTCCAGTAACCCTGCCCTGATGTTGGAGCAGTTGCCGCCAAAGTGTAAGAAGATGCACATCCGCTCTGGTCGTTTCCTGCAAAAGCAACACTTGGAACCGAATTTTGTCTCCAGTCAGGAACTCCGTTTCCGTCTGTATCTTGTCTCGGAGCGAGCGTTCCACCGTTATCCGGATCGTAGGCATTGTCCAATCCGTCACCATCGGTATCGATATTCAGCAAGTTGAAATCGGCCACACAATTGTGGTTTGCATCGTTTCCTTCCAGCTGATCGGAAAAGCCGTCATTGTCTGAGTCCAGGTCGATGTAATCCGGGTTGTCGGTTCCATCCGTATTGACCGGAACAATCAATGTTCCTCCCGAACTCACGTCATAAGCATTGTCTAACCCGTTGTTATTGGAGTCCATTCCTGTTGGCGGAATAAATCCGGCAGAGGTTTGGTATTCGTATAAATCCATGATTCCGTCATTGTCCGAGTCTTTGTCTTTCCAATCCGGTTTTCCGTCATTGTCAAAATCCTGGGAAGATGCGGAAGGGGAACAAAATTTAATTTCCCCGATTCCGTAGCCCTGGTTTCCGAGGCCTGCATCCAGGTTTGCGTAGATAAATCTGACGGAGTCGACCAAAGCCGGAATGTTGATGGTAATCGTCCCGTTCAATTCAGTATTATCCATCGCAACGAGTCCCCGGAACTGGTTTCCGCCGTTGTACATGTTGAAGTTTCCGCTACCCAGCGTATAATTCGCCGATGTGAGCTGGATCAATTGACCAAAAGAATAAGCATTGACCGTAATTGCATCCTGGAACTGACCCACCGCCACATCGACATCCTGAAGTTTAAAGGATAAATTACTTACCGGCTGACTGAAGCGCATCACCTGAATGGATTGATCAGTTGCTGCCAGCACATCTTGCTCCGTATAGAGTTCAAGGCCTGAAACCGCCGCATAGTTCTCTGAAATATTAAAAGTGGATACTCCTGCACCGGCCGTATTACGCGTCAGGAAGTTTGCGGAAACCCCGTTGATAGTCGGATAGTAAAGTGTCGGATCTGCTTGTGCAGTCAAGGGCAGTGTAACTGAAGCTGTACACGGTTGCAATTCCGCATTGTTCGCTACTCCATCGCCGTCTACGTCCAAATCGCTGTAGTCCGGAACGCCATCGCTGTCCATATCCGTTTGTTGTACATAGTAATGAACGCGGATCCGCACGGCATCGATATAGGAAATCACCGTTGGAAGGAGTAATCCTGCCGCCCGTGATTCAACGGCAATAGAGACTCCGAATCCATTGCTGCTTACATCCATCCCGCTAAGGGTTGTTCCCCAAAGGTCGGAATTGGATCCGTAAGTGAATGCTGTTTCCGTGGTTGGCCAGTTTACCCCCGTACTTGCGTGATTGGTTCCGGTAATCTGGTTACTTTTCAGAATCCGGATATCCAGGTCGCGTGTCCAGTTGGAGCCGGAATTATCCGAACTGAATTTCCGGATTTCCACTTCTACACCGCAAATCTGCGCATTGACCGGAACATTCAGGTTCAGGTTCCTGAGCACCAAAAAATTGGAGCTCCTCACCGTTCCCCCGATCAGCAGGGCAGCATTCGAAAGTGTTGCGTAACTGTTGTTGTCTGTAAGTGCATTTCCGGGATTGTTCCAGGCGTCTGTTCCGCCTGCAGCATTGTTCAAACTGATTTGAGGATTAACATAACCTGTATTAGAACCAGGACATTGCCCTTGAACGGCGGCAACGAAAAAGGAACTAAACAGTAAGGACATAAGAATCCTGCCTCGATTCGAGTAAATAACGGTCATAATCAATAGTTTTTAGTTCCCTTACTTACTCGTACCAGAAAACGGAAAAAGTGCTATGCAATCATTTTCCGTGGATTCATAAATAGTCGTAATTAAGGCTAATCAACATTAGTAAAAAATTTAACATGCTCCAAATTTTTAACGTTTAAATTTAATCATTCGTCGATGAATATAGGATATGAACCGATCAACAAAGAGTCTTAATCGATTGAAAATCAATATTGTAACTATTTATATAGTTTGATCCCCAAGAGATAAAATTTTAACAATAGAAAACCGATATAGTTCCTTATAAACGTTAAAAGGTTCATAATTATTCGCCGAAAGTCACGTTATTCTTGACGAAGAACTTATTTTTACTAACAGGTGATTATCCTCTTTAATACATTCAAATGAACGCATTACGCAAAGACTGGAACGAAATAAAAACAAACGATAGCTGGGCCATTTTTAAGATTATGTCAGAATTCGTGGAAGGCTACGAACGCATGGCACGAATCGGTCCGTGTATTTCCATTTTTGGTTCAGCCCGCACGAAGGAAGAGAACAAATACTATCAATTGAGTATTGAAATTGCCGAAAAACTGGCGAAATCAGGTTACGGGATTATCACCGGTGGAGGCCCGGGAATTATGGAAGCCGGAAACCGTGGTGCTCAGAAAGGTGGTGGAAAATCCGTCGGGTTAAATATTGACCTTCCGTTTGAACAGTTTCACAATAAATACATCGACCGCGAAAGCAACCTGAACTTTGATTATTTCTTCGTCCGCAAGGTGATTTTTGTGAAATATTCCCAGGGATTCGTCGTGATGCCGGGAGGTTTCGGAACCATGGACGAATTGTTTGAAGCGATTACGCTGATCCAAACCAAAAAGATCACGAAACGACCGGTTGTATTGGTCGGAAAAGAATACTGGAGCGGTTTGGTAGATTGGGTTCAGAAGGTTATGCTGGAAAAAGAACACAACATTTCTCCTGACGATATGCGCTTTTTGACGGTTGTTGATACGGCGGACGAAGCAGTGAAATATGTGGATGATTTCTATAAAACACATGATTTAAGTCCAAATTTCTAATCCTTCTTTTTCCACTTTTTCAATTACCAAAAAGTGGAGCAAAAGGCTCGTCTCATTCAAAGTCGTTCACTAAAAAGTCCTTTAACCTTGTTTTAATTCAAAAAGAGCGGATTACGCTACGCTTCATCCAAACGACAAGCGCTTTTTGTTAAAACTACGGTACAGGACTTCTCTTTACGTTCTCTTCCGGAATGAGACCAGATACTGCTTCGTCTGAAAAAATCAGCTCTTCGAAATCAGTAATTCATTTATTTCTAACTCCGAAGCCGGATTAAAACAAGAACCGGCGCATCGGTGAACAAGATCGGGTTCCTGTGCGGGAAATGACAGAAAAATTTACCATCCCGTTTGAGGAGGAACGACGAGTTTTATGGTAAATGCTGTCATGATCTGCTAACAGGTCGATCGGTTTACCCGCGCCTAGACCTTTTTGGCCTACCTTTTTACGGCAATGGTAAAAAGGTAGAATATGAAAATGGAGTTATTCTAAGGAACGAATAATCTTTCGGGCTGCGCCCTGGTTTTTAGCAAAGATTTCGCTGAGTTTTTCGTTGATCTGAGCACGCTTCCCGGTTGCTTCTTCAACAGCTTTCTCAAAGCTGAAGCTGTCTTCAATGGTAAATGCAACTCCTTCATCCAGGAATAATTGTGCTTCGGGAAAACGGGCGTATTTCGGGCCGAAGAACACCGGAATTCCAAATGCTCCGGGTTCGAGAATATTGTGCAACTTCCCGGTAAATCCACCTCCGATATACGCCATATCTGCATATTGATACGCGTTGGTCAACTGACCTATTGTATCGAGAATCAGGATATCGCGTCCCAGGTTGCGGAATTGTGTGTAGCGCTCCGGATCGTGGTCAAATTCAGCGGCAATCTGTTCAATGTGCTTTTCTGAAATGTCGTGCGGAGCAATGATAATCTTAAATTTCTGACGCAGTTCGAACAAAGCCGGAACGAGAATTTCTTCATCGATTGTCCAGGAACTTCCCAGGATCAAAACGGGTTTCGATTCAACAAAGGTTTTCAGGATTTCGTTTTCCTTACAATTTTCCTTTACGGCAATCATCCGGTCGTAGCGCGTATCTCCGGTTACCGTCACCTGGTCAATCCCGATGCTGTTCAGTAAGTCTTTGGAACGGATATCCTGCGTGTAGAAATGATCGAAAAGGCGCAGCGCCTGGCGGAAAAAACCTCCGTACCATTTGAAAAAGCGGTGCGTGGGACGAAACAAACTACTCACTCCGTAGATATTCGCTCCGTTTCTTCGGGCGCATTTCAAATGGTTGTACCAGAATTCGTATTTCACGAAGAACACGGATTTTGGGTTGAAATGAGCAATGAATTTTCGTGCTTTGCGCTTGGTATCCAACGGCAAGTATACGGCCAGATCAACCTGGTGTTCGCGTTTGTTGTAAAATTCCATTCCCGAAGGGCTGAAAAAAGTCACCAACAAAAAGGTATCGGGTTTTGCTTCTTTGTAGGCGTTCATTACCGGAAGCCCCTGGTCAAATTCTCCCAGGGAAGCACAATGAAACCAAACGAGTTCTTTGTTTTTCGGAATCCGGTAGGAATCGATTGGGATTCGCCTCCCTGCAATCCATTTCTTTGCTTTCGGGTGAAACCACGAAGCAATCCACATAACTGCGAAAAAACAGCGAATACCAAATCCGTAAAACAACCTCATTTAATCAAAATAATAGTCTTTCGGTTTTCGTTTATAAACCGGTACAAACCAGCCTACTTTGAACCCGTACTGCAGGTCGAGTCTTTGTGCTTTGGAAACCGGAACATCCGGCTGATCAAAGAAAATATCCCTGCGGTTGTATGTCAATCCTTCCTGGATATAGAATCCTCCGTAAAAATTAATGAATCCCTGGTTTGCCATGAATGCATACCCGATAAACTGGTGGAAATTCACCCCGGTTGTGTAGCGATCATATCCTTTGCGGTATTTCAACTCCAACGTCGGGATCACCTGCTCCTGTGTTTCAACCCGTGCTTTATACTGCACATACCCCACACCACCGTGAACATAGATTCCCGAGTTTTTATTGGGACTAAACACCGGGAACACTTTTCCGACCATCGTATTTACGTTGAAGCCGCGCATGTTAACTACCACTACAGCAACGTCTCCGTTTACATCGGTAATATTTCCGTAGGAATCGGTCAGGTGGTCAAACATTCCCGGAATCCGTACTTTATTTCCGAACATAAAATTCCCGTCCAGACCGTAAACCCAGTTTCTGGCGGTTTTATAACCGGCCATCATTCCCAGGTGGTTGATCGGCCCGAAGCGCTCTTTCAAATCTCCTCCCGGAGCGTTCAATCCATACTGCAGACCAATCCAGGGTGTTGCAATGGCACTATCGCGCACATTTCGCTGGCTGATTCCGTGGAAATGGCTCAGGAGCATTAAAAAAGCAAGTAAAATACAGTTTCTCATGATAATATAGTCGCTCAAAAATAACGAATTATCGTTCCGAAAATTGCCAAATTATCGGGAAATAGCCGAATTATCTATTGAATGGCTTATTTGAAGCGAATCGAACGCGCCGGATTGATCCTGCTGATCAGCAGGGAGGGAACAAAAAGCGCAAGGAGACAAACACCTAATGTAACCACATTTAAACCAATGATTTTCAACAGGTTGAACTCAATAGGAACGGTATTCAGGTAATACACTTTCGGGTCGAGCGGAACGATGTGGAACTGGTATTGCAACCAGCACAAACCGATCCCAACCACATTTCCCCAGATCATTCCCCTCAGGATCAAACGACCGGTGTGTACCAGGAATACTTTCCGCACAAAGAGGTTGCTCGCTCCCAATGCTTTCAGAATCCCGATGAAATTGGTTCGCACCAAAATCAGTACCAGCAATGCCGATCCCATGTTCACAATCCCGATGATCAGCATCAGCAAAAGCACAATTGCCAGGTTCACATCGAGGAAACTCAACCAGACGAACAGATCGCGCTGATTGTCTTTGATACTGCTGACTTTGACCTGCTGCCGGAAATCCGGGTTGAAAAGAACGGCTTTCTCAATTTTATCCTTCTGATTTTCGATGTTGGAAAAATCTTCGACCGCCAATTCGTAGGAAGTAATGTAATGATGATAAGACCCTTGTCCCGGAAAAGATTCCGCTTCAATTGTCTTGGTTCCCGCATTGAGTTCAAAACGATATCCTTCCTTATCGAGTACTTTCCGCTGCAGGTTTCCTTCCGAATCCAGGTGGAATACACAAGGTGCACCTTTGTTCCCATGAACTTTAATCGCCAGATACGACGTATCGGGAATAGCGGTTTCGCCTTCTCTCAAATCAAGGCTTCCGGTGGGTTCGTCCATCGAAATATAGTAATCTGCCACGATGAGCCTCACAACCGTATCTTTTGTCGGGCAGATGGCATTCATGGAGTATTGTTCAAATCCTTTTCCCCAGTCGTAGCGGTAATTTCCATTTCCTCCCGATACCCGGGCATGCAGGATTAAATCGCCGTAATACAAGGTATCTTCGACTGTAATTTCGGACATGATTCCCCAGTCGTTGAGTTGCTGCACCTGCGGCAGGTAACAGAACACCAATTCTTTATCGAAGTCTTCGAGACCGGTTTCATAAATCCCGGTGATCCTGAATTGCCGCTGGATCGGTTGTTGCTTCACGAAATAGGCATTGATCGTATCCCCCAATTTATAGTGCAGGTCGTTTGCGATTCGCTGTGAAATGAGCACTTCATTGGAAGCCGGATCTTTGAAAGACGGAATTTTCCCCTCCTTCAGGTAACTTTTAAAAAAAGACCAGTCGTATGATTTATCGACACCTTTCAGTACTACTCCCAAAATTTCTTTCTGCTCCACATCTCCCCTGGATTGTAGCAGCGCAGGCTTGTAGGCCACCGATTGAACGTGCGTCACACCTTCGATTCCACGCAATGTCTGTTCGAACTTTTCGTTCCTCATCATAGGCGCCGATTCCATCAGGGAAATTTCTCCCTGCTTTTGAATGGAGATATATGAACCAAAACCTATAACTTTGCGGCTCACTTCTTGTTGGAATCCTTCAACCACTGCAATTGTAACGATGTTCACTATCATTGCAAGCGAAATACTGAGTACGGCAATCCGGGTTATCGGTTTGGCCGCTTTTTTATTTCCCTGTAACGAGTCGTCTGCAACTGCTTGTTGGCGTTGAAGTTTTTTAGCGATGAAAAATATATAATTCCAATTATTGCTCATGCGGATACGAAAGTACATAAAGCTTTTGGCGTTGAAAAGTATTCTTTTGCTTTTCCTTGCTTCATGTGCCACAAAAAAAAATGCACTTCCGGTTCCCCCGGTTTCGACTCCTGAAAAGGCAAAAGAGTACCAGGTCATTCAACCGGTCGACGATGAAATCAGATACGATGCTTACGGAATTGAGAAACTTCCGAACCTGCAGCTGGGAAACAGCCGGATGGATCTTTACCTGGATTCCCTGCGTGGAAAACGTGTAGCTGTTGTTGCCAATCAATCTTCGGCATTGGGCGAAAAACACCTGGTCGATACCTTGCTTGCTCTTGGAATCCGCATTCAGAAGGTATTTGCTCCGGAACACGGTTTCAGGGGGACAGCTGATGCAGGGGAAAAAGTTTGGAGCCACCAGGATCCTGTTACCGGATTACCAATCGTTTCGCTTTACGGAAGTAATAAAAAACCGCGTGCCGACCAGTTGTGGGATGTAGATATCGTGTTGTTCGACATCCAGGATGTAGGCGTTCGCTTTTATACGTATATCTCGACACTTCACTACGTGATGGAGGCTTGTGCGGAAAACGGAAAACCACTCATCGTCCTAGACCGTCCAAATCCGAATGCACATTATGTGGACGGCCCGATCCTGGAAAAAGATCAGACATCCTTTATCGGGATGCATCCCGTTCCGATTGTTTACGGAATGACTATCGGGGAATATGCCTTGATGATCAACGGGGAATTTTGGCTGCACAACAATGTGACATGTCAGATGTATATTGTTCCTTGTCGGAATTATACGCACAAAACCAAGTTCGAAATTGCCATTCCTCCTTCACCGAACCTACGCACGGATTTGGCGATCAACCTCTATCCGAGCCTTTGCTTTTTTGAAGCAACGACCGTGAGTGTGGGTCGTGGAACAGAACGTCCGTTTGAGATGTACGGTCACCCGAATTTCAGAAGAACCGGCTTTACTTTTGTTCCGATGCCGACAACCGGAGCAAAAGACCCTTTGTGGCAGAACCGTACCTGTAATGGGTACGACTTACGCGTGAGCCAAAACAAACGCATGTATGAGATCAACCTGAGCTGGCTGATCAATGCGCGCGATCAATTGGGCGACAGTATTGAGTTTATCAACCAGCGTAATTTTTTCGACCGGCTGGCAGGAACTTCCGTGCTGCGTTCACAGTTGAAATCAGGCATGGGCGCGAAGGAGATTAAGGAGACGTGGAAACCGGGGATTCAGGCGTTTTTGAAGACGCGGCAGAAGTACCTGATTTACAGATAAGCAATCAGACTATCTTATTTCTCACTCTACAACCCCATATTTTACTGGGGGTTCGCAATATGGCGATATGGGAATTTTACTGCTGATTCCCGCCAGAAAATCGCACCCGTTTTCAGAAAGCATGATCAACAAGAATAGGCTCGTGATAAATCCTCTATGCAGGTTCAACAAGCAGCATTTTAAAAATGCAGTAGAAGTACCTGATTTACAGACAAGCAATCCGCACATCTTGTTTTTCGCTCTACAGCCCCATATTTTACTGAGGGTTCGCAATATGGCAAATTAGCGAATTTACTATTTGATTCCTAAGCCAAAGAATGGGAATAGCGTCCGGGAAGGTTTTTCGTCTGTGTCCTGTCAAAAGTCCTGGTTTCGTTCTATAATCCGATTGTTTTTTTAGCATTTTTAACCTATCGGATATGGTTTTAAAACCCTACCTTCGGGTCTTGTAATGTTTAAAATTTTCACCCCTTGAGAACAAAATTCGTTTTCTTCAGCACACTCCTTGTAATTTCCTTAGGATTAGCAGGTTACTTCTTCTGGATCGGATGGTGGTATATCCTCGCTGTGCTACTCATTCCAATTACGATCGGGTATGTGGACTTTTTCCAGAAAAAGCACACCCTGATGCGCAACTTCCCGATTTTCGGAAGACTCCGCTGGGTCATGGAAGCACTCCGGCCAAAAATGTATCAGTATTTCATTGAAAGTGATACGGACGGAATGCCGATCAACCGGATCGACAGAAGTACAGTGTACCAGCGGGCTAAAAAAGAAACCGACACCATGCCTTTCGGAACACAAAACGACGTGTATAAAGAAGGGTATGAGTGGATGATGCACAGCATCAAACCGAAAGAATTCGATTCGATCAATCAAAATCCGCGCATTCTGATCGGGAACAAAGATTGTACACAACCCTATAGCGCGAGTATCATGAACATCAGTGCCATGAGTTTCGGTTCCTTGTCTACAGCAGCGATCGAAGCACTCAATGCGGGGGCAAAACTGGGCGATTTTGCGCACAATACCGGGGAGGGAGGAATCTCGCCATACCACTTGAAAAACGGTGGTGACCTCATCTGGCAGATCGGAACCGGGTATTTCGGTGCACGCGATATGGATGGAGGTTTCAGTATTGATACTTTTCGCAAAAACGCACACCTGCCGCAGGTGAAAATGATCGAAATCAAATTATCCCAGGGAGCAAAACCGGGACACGGAGGAATTCTTCCTGCGAAGAAAAACACGGAAGAAATTGCGGCAATCCGCCACGTGAAACCTTATACAACTGTTTATTCACCTCCTTATCACTCTGCATTCAGCACACCGAAAGAACTCATCCAGTTTGTTCAGTTGCTGCGCAAGGAATCCGGAGGAAAACCGGTTGGATTTAAACTGTGTATCGGAAAGAAAAGCGAGTTCATTGCAATTTGTAAAGCGATGATCGAACTGGATACTTACCCGGATTTTATTACTGTTGACGGTGGTGAAGGAGGAACCGGAGCTGCGCCGCAGGAATTCAGCAACTACGTAGGAGCACCGTTCCTGGATGCTTTGGCTTTCGTAGACAACATGCTGACCGGGTTCAACATCCGACAGCACATCAAAATTATCGGTTCCGGGAAAATTCTTACCGGGTTCAGTATCGTGCGTGCCATGGCTTTGGGTGCTGATGCGGTGAACTGTGCCAGAGCGATGATGCTGGCATTGGGATGTATTCAGGCGTTGGAGTGTAATACAAATACTTGTCCGACAGGAGTTGCGACACAAAATCCTCAGCTGGTTGCCGGGTTGAATGTGAACCACAAAAAAGTACGTGTTGCCAACTTCCACCATGAAACCGTCAAAGCATACGCGGAATTAATCGGCGCTGCAGGAATGGATCACGGAGACCAGATTACCCGCGATTTGATTTACCGCCGGGTATTCCTGTACGAATCACGAACGTATGAGGAAATCTTTCCGAGTTTGGAAGCCGGAAGCTTGTTGAAAGGAAAAATTCCGGAAAAATATGTCGTTGACATTAAAAATGCCGACGCGAACCAATGGTAAATAATTACGAGTGCCGAATTCCTAATAAAAGATATTCGGCATTCGTAATTTTGGAATTCGTAATTACTCTTATCCTTTTTGTTCCACTTTCTTAGCGCCTTCCAGCACGGTTTCTTTCATGGATTCCATGTAGGCACTCAGTGTTTTTTGAAGCTCCGGATTGGTAGCCCCCAAGATTTTCGCTGCCAGAATTCCTGCATTTTTCGCTGCATTGATTGCTACGGTTGCAACCGGGATTCCGTTTGGCATCTGAACAATTGACAGCAAACTATCCCATCCGTCGATTGAATTGCTGGATTTAATCGGAACACCGATCACCGGAAGTGGCGTCAAGCTCGCTGTCATCCCCGGCAAGTGCGCTGCCCCTCCTGCTCCCGCAACAATCACCTGGATTCCTCTTTCGGATGCCGTTTTTGCATACTCGAACATGCGTTCCGGCGTGCGGTGGGCAGAAACAATGGTCAACTCATAGGGTACTCCAAACTGTTTTAAGATGTCTGCTGCTTCCTGCATAATCGGCAGATCTGAAGTGCTGCCCATGATAATTCCAACCATTTGATTCAATTTTGCACGCAAATCTAACGAATAATCCCCATCGTTGAAAACTATTCCCTGATTGTGGAGTAAAAACTCCCTGCTTAATTGAATTTTCTGTTAGTTTTGGCCCTCGTCCAACTTACATTATGAATAAAGCAATACTAACACTCCTATGTGCTTTTTTGACTTTGTGGAGCACACAACTACTCGCCCAAACAACTTTCGTCACAGACAATTTTGAGAATTCCTTTTCCTGGAATACTGTCAGCACGACTGGTTCCAATCAGTGGATTCAGGGCCCATGCACCAGCAATGGCGGAAACGCTGCCTTGTACATTACCTCCGGCGGAACTACCAACGACTGTACGCCAACCGGAATCCAGCACTACGGATATACAAATGCAGCATCGGGAACAGAAACTGCGATTGTATACCAATCGATCAATGCCAGCTGTTTCAATACGATGACTGTTCTGGCAGAAATACAGATCGATGGAGAAGCCGGAGCCGACTACCTGGAATTGGTTTATAGTACGAATTCAGGAGCAACCTGGACGGCCGTTTCTTCGCAATTATCCGCAAACACCAACTACACGGCATTCAGCCAGTCACTGCCTGCTCTGCTCAACAACAGCACCTTCTGGATCGGATTCCGCTTCACATACAACAATACGGTTACCGGAAGCAAAGCTCCGGCAGTCGATAATTTCCGCATCCAGGGAACTTCCACCGATACAGCTCCGCCGACCATTACCTGCCCTTCTCCGGCATCAGTATACTCCAGTGAGTTGTGTACCTTCACTTTACCGGATTACGGAGCGCAGGCAACTGTCAGTGATGCTTGTGGAATTGTTTCCGTGGTGCAGTCTCCACCTGTCGGAAGTACCGTGAGCGCCAATACAACCATTATTCTTCAGGCAGTAGATCCTTCCGGAAATACGGCAAGCTGTAACTTCACATTGACCGTTCTGGACACTGTTCCCCCCAAACCAACCTGTCCTTCACTCGACACCGTTTACGCGTCTGCATCCTGCACGGGATTTGTTCCCAACCTGATTCCGGAAGTAACGGTTGTTGTTGAATATTGTACGCCATTTGCTTCGTTGACTTTCAGTCAGAGCCCTGCAGCCGGAACCACATTGAATGCTACGCAAAACGTTTTCGTAACCGTAACAGACCAGGCCGGAAATGCTGGAACCTGCTTCACGCACGTTTTGTTATTCGACACCATTTCACCGCAGGTTACCTGTCCGGCAAACCAAGCGGTTTCTACCAACAACGGCTGTACTTACGACATGGCAAGTTTCACTTCGCAGGCAACGGTTGTCGATAACTGCTCCACCGTATTTTCACTCAATCAAAGTCCGGCGGTTGGAAACAGCCTTCCGATCGGGCCGAATAACGTAACCATCCAGGCAATCGACCAGGACGGAAACGCCCAGGTTTGTCAGTTCGTTCTGACAGTCCAGGACGGAACACTTCCGGTCATCAACTGTCCGTCTTCACCGATTACAGCTCCGGTAAACGGTCAATGCCTCGCTCAAGTCGGGAATCTCGTTCCACTGGTCTCTGCAACGGATAACTGTACTGCCAGCAGTTTGCTTGTACTGGCTCAAAACAAACCGGCAACACTACTTTTCTCCGATACCATTACGGTTTTAATGACCGCTGCCGATCTGAACGGAAATATCGGAAGCTGTACGATTTTCATTACTGCGATCGATACACTGGCGCCGGTTGTAACCTGTTTGGCTGATACCAGTCTGGCGATTTCAGGTAGTTGTTCCATGACGATTCCGAACCTGACAGGAACGCATAGCGCTGTTGAGAATTGTACTCCTTCGAATTTATTGACCATTACTCAAAATCCGCTTCCAGGGACGGTGGTGAGCAACCCGGTAGGGATTGTGATTTCCTATACCGATACTTCCGGAAACGTGGGAACCTGTATTACGCAGACCATTCCGATTGAATCCATTGCTCCGTCCATTACCTGTCCCCCGGCACAAACTCATAACAACGGAGTTTCCTGCTACGCAATCATTTCGGATTTAAGACCATTGGCAACCGTAACGGATAACTGTTCCGGATATACGCTTACTCAGCAACCTCCGGCAGGAACCAACCTGATTTCGGGGACGCATACCGTGACGATTACCGCAACGGATTTGGCTGGAAACAGTTCTTCCTGTACAACGACTTATACTATTATCGAAACACAGGCTCCGTCCATTACCTGTCCGGGAAATATCTCTACCTGCAACCCGCTGGTAACTTATTCGAACCCGGTTGGAACGGATAACTGTTACTTTACGATGACACAAACCGATCTTTCCGGTTTTTCTTCCGGCGATATTTTCCCGATCGGAACAACGATCCAGACATACCAGATTGAGGATTCTTCCGGAAATACGGCGAGCTGTTCGTTCAATGTACAGGTACTTCTATATCCTGACACAGCATTTATCCCAAACAGCCTGATTTATTTGTGCAACACGTATACTACACCGATTGCAGCGCAAGCAATTCAATCCGGAACAGGTTCGTGGAACATGCTGACGGGAGGCGGAACCATTACCAATCCGAATGCGTTGCAAACAACCGTGCAGAATCTTTCCCTGGGAACAAACACGTTTGAATGGGTGGTTACTTCACCTACCTGCGGCACGCGCAGAGACACGCTTCGCATCGATGTCAACATGCCGCCACCGCAAGCATCCCTTCCGGATTCGATGTATGCCTGTGCAACAACGAGCTACCTGGTTCAGGCAAACAATCCCGGGCCCGGAGCACAAGGAACCTGGTCGAGTAATTCAACCATTACTTTCAACAATATTCACGCTCCGGTGGCAACCATTTTGTCGATCCCGGACGGATATCACACCCTTTACTGGACAATCAGCACCAACGGTTGCCCAAGTACTGTAGACAGCAGTATTGTCTATGTTCCGTTGAAAGCGCATGTCTTCACCAATGACACCACACTTTGTTTGAGCCAGCTGCCGATCAACCTGAGTGGAAGTAATGCCGGAAACGACCAGGCAACTTACTGGATTGTATTGGGAGGTTCAGCAACATTGACTCAAAAATATACTGCCAATACACAACTTACGGGAGCAGCTCCGGGCGATTTGACGTTGTTGTACAAACTCGTTCACGATTTCTGCGGTGCTACCCAGGACACCCTGAAAATCCACCTGGATTTGTGCGGTGAAAGCTCTTTCGAGATCCCGACCGTGTTCACTCCGAACCAGGACGGAGACAACGACAAATTCATCATTCCGAACCTGCACGAAACGTATCCCGACTGCAAGGTGATGATTATTAACCGCTGGGGTTCAAAAGTATTTGAATCGACAGGATATGCTGATCCGTGGGACGGAACTTTCAAAGGAGAGGAACTTCCGCTTGGAACGTATTTCTACGAAATTGTTTCTCCGAACGGAGATTTCAAAGCACTTAAAGGTTCAATCAGTATCATTCGTTAATCCCTGTCAATCATGAAAAAAATCGCATTTATCTCTTCCCTTCTGATTGCAGGATTCGCTTTTGGTCAGCAGGATATTCAATTTACACAAACCGCTTCTTCCCCGTTCCTCATTAATCCGGCGGCGGGTGGAATGATGAGCGTTGGTGAGGTCGTACTCGGAAATCGCCTGCAATATGCAGGAGTGGATGGAAGGCCTATGACCACTTTTGCCGGAATTCAGAGTATGGTTCGTTTCAAAAAGCGCAAATCGAAAGCTTTACTGAGCGAGTTGTCTTCACTCGGACAAACATTCTACAGCACACCACAACGCACCATCGGTTACAAACAGGTTGCAGGACTTACGTTTATCAATGACGTGATCGGTCCGTTTACCCGTACCAGCGTAAAAGGAAACATCGGAGTACACATTCCTTTGTCTCAAAAACTAAGCGCCGGAGTTGGAATCGGACTAGGCTGGTCCAATTTCGGAATCGATGCTTCAAAAGTGACTTTGGGAACTGCCGACGATAAAGCCTACGTAAATTACCTCGGAATTTCGGCGCGTCAGAATTACTTTGATGCACAGGCAGGATTGGTTCTCTATAACGACCGTTTATTGGTTAGTTTAAGCGGAAGTCAGCTTTTCAACAACAAAACCCGTTTGAGCGACATCACCACTGAAAGCACTTTCAGGCCGCACCTGTTCATTTTGGCAAGCTACCGTTTCGACGTAGGCCAGAAATACGGTTTGGAGCCGATTGTTCAGTTCAAATCCGTGAGACACTCTCCTATCAGCTACGATGTGGCTATGCGCCTTCACTACATGCGCCTGGGTTGGGTGAGCCTTTCCTACAGAAGACAATCTTCCATCGGAGTTGGATTCGGAGTCAATGTATTGGCTCATTTCAATGTTTCCTATTCGTTTGAATTCGGAAATGGTGTGACGGAAAAATTCGGGAATACTTCTCACGAAATCCGCTTAGGATTTATTTTCGGACACAAGCGAAATATGAATAAGGAGTTTAAACAAGACGAAAAGCAAAATCCGGCACCGGAAGAAACGAAACCTGACGAAACTAAACCGGAAGAATAAATGTTAGTTTCTAACTATTGCTAATTTTGTAAAAAAGTATCATAAATATGCGTCCGTTTTATTTATTACTAAAAATCTCCTTAAATATATCTTTTAGACTTTTTTACAAACGATTTCTCGTCTTAAATAGCCATAAAGAGTTCTTTGGGAGCACTATTTATGTAAGTAATCATCCCAATTCGTTTATGGATCCGATTATGATCGGGTCAATGAACAGACCGATCGTTCACTTCATGACGCGTTCGGACGTATTCGTTTGGTGGCTGAAGCCGACCTTGTGGGCTGCTCACATGCTTCCTATTTACCGCCAGCAGGACGGAACTGATACGAAAGGGAAAAATTCGGATGTCTTCAAAAAAGTAAACCAATCGTTGAAAATGGGACGAAACATCCTGATTTTCGGGGAAGGATTTACAGACGACACACCAATTCGCGGTTTGAAACCGGTAAAAAAAGGTCCGGTTCGAATGGGATTCGGCGCACTGGAATCTATCAACTGGAGTAAGAAGATTTACATTTCCGGAATTGGGATCAGCTACACGGACCGCAATACGATTGGTTCTGAATTTGTTCTGAATAACGGTCCGAAAATTTGCCTGAACGATTACAAAGAAGCTTACCAGGAAAACCCAAACCGGGTGATCAACGAAGTGACGAAGCGCGTTGAAAAAGACATGCAAAACTGCATTGTTTACGTTGCCAACCCAAAGCGTTATTCACTCCTGGAAAACATCATGCAGATTACCCGGAAAGGATACAATCATCCGAACCACGACGACAGTATTCCGCTGTTGAAACGTTTCGAATACTCCCGCGAACTGGCTCTTTGGATCAATGCGAATGTGACGGATGAAAGCACAGAAATTCTGGCGCTTCAAAAAGATTTGGACGCTTATTTTAACCTGGAAAAACGCATGAAAGTCCAGGACCGTTTCGTGGTTGCTAAAAAACACCCGGAGCTGATCAATACGTTGAATAACTGGTTGTACCTGATTTTGATGTGGCCATTTGCGATCGTAGGGTTTATTCACGGGTTTATTCCATACATCATCGCGAAAAAAGTAACGGAAAAGATCATGCGGCGCAAAGTTTTCTGGGGATCCGTTAAAATGATGCTTGGGAAACTCATTGGTTCTATTTACAATATTCCAATCATTATCTTCCTTACCAAGTGGTATCTCCCACATTGGTCTTTAGGAGTTTTGTACTATTTTATGGTTCCTGTTTTGTGGCGTTTGAGCTATGAATACGCGCATCAATTCATGGAAATCCGGCTGAAAAGCAAGATGAAAAACGTTGATTTGAGCAAGTTTGAAGAGAAACGTGCGGATTTGGAGAAACGGATTCAGGAGTTGATTCCGGTGGCTTAATTTCTGCTTCAAGAGTTCTTTAAAAATACGGATAGACATCCATCTATTTGCCCAGCAGGAACAAGGGTTCCAGAGCGTTTTCACCGGTGTTTTTCTAGCCCAGCATTTTCCGTCCCAGATACACCATCCCGATACAAAATGAAACGGAAACCAGGATGTTCAACCCTGCAATGAGCCAATATCCGCGTTCCATCAGGTCCAGGTTGTCTTTCGCAAAAGTGGAAAAGGTGCTGAATCCGCCACAAATACCGATAATGCAAAATGCCTGGAAGAATTCAGCATGCGCAGGTTTCATTTTCATCATCAATACCAGGGAGGCTCCCACCAGGAAAGAAGCAATCAGGTTAGATCCCAGCGTTGCAACCGGAAAAACGGACTTGGGGAATTTGTGGACCAGGTATGTGAGCCCGTAGCGCAAAAGCGAACCGATTCCTCCACCCAAAAAAACATACAGGCTATTCATTTGATTCTTTTTGTACTCAATCGTTGATACAACTTCCAAAATACAAAAGCCCAGAGAAGTCCCCAAACAATTCCGCACAGAACATCGGATAAATAATGAACAGTGAGGTAAATCCGGCTGAAGCCGATCAACCCAACCCCAAGTATCAGCAGCCATTTCAGACGCGGGTAAAACTCCCGGAGGAAGAACCAGGAAAGCAGTGCTATTGCGGCATTATTCGACGCGTGTGAGGAGAAAAAACCGTATTGTCCGCCCTGGTACACATCACCGTTACTTTTCACATAAAAGTGAAGCCGGTTTTCGAGCAACAGGTTGTGTGAAGGCCGGTAGCGCTGAATGGTTTCCTTGAACAGGAAAGTTGTGGAACTATCCACAAGAGCAACCAGCAGCAGAGCCATTCCCAGGAAAATGAACATGGTTTTGAGTCCGTTTTTTTTCCATACAAAATACAGGATCAGCAGGTAAAACGGAATCCAGGTGGTGGTTTTGCTGACAATCCAGAAAAACTGGTCCAAAAAAGGAGTATTCCAGCCATTGACAGCCAGTACAATACTCCGATCAATGGATTCCAGGGATTCAAACATGGTTCAGATGCTTCCAGATCATGTCTTTTAACTCCGTTAATCCCTGCTGGGCTACGGCCGAAATAAACACATACGGAATCTTCGGCAGATCTTTCGCAAGAGCCTCTTTCAGCTCATCGTCCAACATATCAGACTTCGTGATTGCCAGCAAGCGTTCCTTGTGCAATAATTCAGGATTATACTGCTTTAGCTCATTCAAAAGCAGTTTGTACTCTTCGTGAATATCATCCGCATCAGCAGGAATCATGAACAGCAAACAGGAATTTCGTTCAATGTGGCGTAAAAAGCGCAGTCCGAGTCCTTTTCCTTCATGGGCCCCTTCAATAATTCCCGGGATATCTGCCATTACGAACGAACGGTAATCGCGGTAATTCACGATTCCCAGGTTCGGGCGCAGTGTTGTAAACGGATAATCCGCGATCTCCGGCTTTGCAGAAGACAGCACAGAAAGCAACGTGCTTTTTCCGGCGTTCGGTTTTCCAACCAACCCGACATCAGCAAGCACTTTCATTTCGAGAATCATCCACTGCTCTGTTCCAGGTTCTCCCGGTTGTGCAAAACGCGGAGTCTGGTAGGTCGACGATTTAAAATGATCGTTCCCTAATCCGCCGCGACCTCCCGGAACCAGGATTTGCTCTTCTCCGTCTTCTGTAATTTCAAACAGCACTTCGCCAGTTTCAGCATCCTTTGCAAGTGTTCCAAGCGGCACCTCAATGTATTTATCTTCACCCTGTGCACCTTTCTGTAACTGACCGGAACCATGTTCGCCATGACCGGCCTTCAGGTGTTTCTGGTATTTCAGGTGCAGAAGCGTCCAAAGTTGTTTGTTTCCGCGCACAATGATATGACCGCCGCGTCCACCGTCGCCCCCGTCCGGTCCACCCATCGGGATGTATTTTTCCCGGCGGAAATGCGCCGAACCACCGCCTCCGTTCCCGGAAGTACAATGGATTTTTACATAGTCGACGAAATTATCTGATGCCATAGTTTTTTCTTTAGTCGAAAAAGTTCAAAAGGTTCCATGAAGTTCCATGCTAAAACCGTTTTGAACATCTTGAACTTTTCGAACCCCCAGAGACTTGAAAACCGCACTCTGTTCGAATGCGGTTAACGTTTCTGGTCTTGTATTCTTAAATCTTATCGATTGCAGCATACAGGCGGTTCGTAATATCATCGATACTTCCGATTCCGTCAACTGCAACGTATTTTCCTTGTTTTTCGTAGTAATCCTTCACCGGTGCCGTTTCATTGTTGTAAACGTTGATACGGTTCTGAATCACTTCCGGATCAGCATCGTCCGGTCTGCCGCTCACTTCTGCTCTTTTCTTCAGACGCTCACGCAACTCACCTTCTGCCACTTCCAATCCGATCATCATTGTAATATCCGTTTGAATAGAAGCCAGGAATGCATCCAACGCTTCAGCTTGTGCATTGGTTCGTGGGAATCCGTCGAAGATAAACCCTTTCGGATTCTCATACTTGGACACTTCGCTTTTCAACATATTGATGGTTACCTCATCCGGAACCAGGTTCCCCTGATCCATGTAGCTTTTTGCCAGCAATCCCAGTTCGGTTTCACCTTTGATGTTTGCACGGAAAATATCTCCGGTAGATAAGTGTACCAGGTTATACTTTCCGATCAATCTTTCGGATTGCGTGCCTTTCCCTGCTCCGGGAGGGCCAAATAATACGATGTTCAACATACGCTTTTCTTTTAATGGGGATCACCCTTTAGTTGATAAATGTGCTCGGTATTTCTTCCCAATTCATCGTAATCCAGGCCGTAACCTACTACGAACTTGTTGGGAATAGAGAAACCGATATATGTTGGGGTATGTGTTCCTTTAAATGCTTCCGGCTTGTAGAGCAATGTCACAATTTCCAGGCTTGCAGGTTTTTCAACCGACAGCAGGGTAAACAGTTTTTCCATCGTGATCCCGGTATCTACAATATCTTCCACAATCACCACGTGCTTGCCTTTGATCGAAGTATTCAACCCGATCACTTCGTCCACACGTCCGGAAGAATTCATGCCTTTGTAGCTGCTCACTTTTACGAAGGTAATTTCGCAGGGAGCCTTGAATTGCTTCATCAAATCAGCGGCGAACATAAATGCTCCGTTCAGCACCGCGATAAATACTACATCTTTTCCTGCATAATCCGCTTCCAGGCGCGCTGCCAGAGTAGCGATCTCTGCCTGAATCTCTTCTTTCGGAATAAATATTTCGAATGTTTTATCGTTTAGCTGAAGCACTTCGTCGTTTAATTTAAAGTGCAAAATTACGATTTTTAGGGGAATTATCGGCCTAAATGACAAAGAAATAGCCAGAGAAAGAAAAATCGTTGTAGTCCGGCAAGCCCGAAAATGCCCTGATCTGCTGTCAATGCCGTCCAATCAAGGGCTTTCGTACCATCTGTTTTAGTTGGGAATTCAGAAAAGCCACTATCTTTGCAGCATGAAAAAACAATGGAACGGAAACGCATATAAGATCGGAATGCTTGGAGGTGGTCAATTGGGACGCATGTTTATCCAGGAAGCTTTGAATTATGATGTACACGTCCATTGCCTGGATCCGGATAACGATGCTCCGTGCCGCCACCTGGCAACTTCTTTCCAGCAGGGATCACTCAAAGATTTCGATACCGTACTGGCTTTCGGAAGCGATAAAGATGTGGTGACGGTAGAAATCGAACACGTGAACGTAGAAGCTTTGAAAGCACTGGAAGGTAACGGAATCAAGGTGTTTCCGCAGCCGGCTGTTTTGGCGATTGTTCAGGATAAAGGACTTCAGAAAGAATTTTATAAAACCAACCAGCTTCCTACCGCAGATTTCGAACTGGTAGCAGGAAAAGAGGAGTTGATTGCTAAAAACATTCCTTTCCCGTATGTACTGAAATGGAGAAAAGGAGGTTACGACGGAAAAGGGGTTCAGATCATCAAATCTGAAAGCGACCTGGAAAACCTTGTAGATACACCGTATGTAATCGAACAACTGGTTCCGTTCACCAAAGAATTGTCTGTGATTGTTGCACGAAACGAACAGGGAGAAAGCGTTGTTTACCCGACCGTAGAATGTGAATTCAACCCGGTTGCAAACCTCGTGGAGTTTTTGTTCTCCCCGGCCGAAATTTCAGCAGAAGTAGAGAAAAATGCACGCGAAATCGCCCTGCACGTGATCGAATCATTAGACATGGTGGGAATTTTAGCGGTGGAATTGTTCTTAACCGCAGACAACCGCATCCTCATCAATGAGATTGCACCGCGCCCGCACAACAGCGGACACCATACCATTGAGTGTTGTTACACTTCCCAATTCGAACAGCACCTGCGAAGCATCGTAAATGCACCGTTAGGATCTCCGAAACTGATCACTCCAGGTGTGATGATCAATTTACTGGGAGAGCCTGATTATGAAGGAATTGCCCGTTACGAAAACCTGGAGAAGGTCATGGCGCAGGAAGGAGTGAGTGTTCACCTCTATGGAAAACAGTACACCAAACCTTTCCGGAAAATGGGACACGTGACAATCTACGGACCCGATCTTTCAGAATTAAAAACCACGGGGAGAATGGTTGCTAAAGAATTAAAAATCAAAGCCTAAATACGTTTATTCCTTAGAAATGCTACCTTTGCCCCACCATTTTAAGAACTCTTGAAGCTGTTTAAATACATTTCGCTACTAACACTACTAGCATTGAGTCATTCGATTCATGCACAGCTTCATACGTTCCGGGAATACAATCACCACGACGGGCTGCAGATTACTGCCACGCTTAGCACCACGCAGGACGAACTCGGGTATCTGCTTATCGGGACGGATGGCAACGGAATTGTTCGATTCAACGGAACCACGTTTGAATCCATTCACCCTAAAAAAGGACTGGACCGCCCCTATCACGTCACCGGCATTTCACTGATCAACGGCGAAATCTATTTTTCCACGCTCTACGCCGGAATCTTGCGTTTTTACAATAACAGCATCCACCCGTTCTATAAAACCAAACCGGTAGTCGACGGATCGGCACTGCGTGTAGCGAAATGTCAGAACAAGTTGTCGATCATCACCAACAACTTCATCCACGTAGTGGATCAAAGCGGCAAACTCATTCTCAAACAGCAATACCTTTCCAAACATATCGGCCGGTGCGTGCAGCTCCTGGAAACACCCTACGGAAATATTCTCATTACCGATAAGGAATCGTATTTTATCAGTTCCAAAGAAATCACCGCGCTGGAAAACTGGCTGAACGTCCCGGATGTGCATTTCAAAATGGCGGCTTTCGATAAAAAAAAGCTGATTCTGTATGACGAAACGGGAGCCAACAAGTATACCTTCTATTTTGCCAACAACGGAACCGTATTCCGCAAAACCAAAGAAGCCACCAACTTCCTGTTTCCACAAAAACCAATCGACAACATTACCTCTCAGAACAACCTCATACTATTCAACTGTTCGGACAATAACTTGTTTACCATCGAATCCGGTAAACTCAAGCGGATTGTTCCGAACTACGACACGAATCTTTCCCGGATTTATCACCTGTTCATTGATCAATCCGGTGATTTCTGGGCCAATACGTCGCAGGGAATCACCAAAATCAGCATCGAACCGTTTACGAAAGTCAAACTGGATCCCATTTTCGATAACCACCTGATTGTTCAGATTTTCCGTACAAAAAACAACGATTTTCTACTCGCCGGAGGCGACAACCGGATTCACTACGGACCGCTTTATTCGAATTCATTCAAAACACGGGAAAACTTCCGGGCAAACCATGTTCTGGAATGTCCTTTGGGAACACTGATCTGTTCTGAAACGGGAATTTACGCATTGAAAAACGGGGAACTGGTCGCATCCTCCATCCCGAAACAACAGGGAGAACGCATCAAATTTGCCATCTGGGACGGAAAAAAATTGTGGTTCGCGCCAGCCGGAAAAGGACTCTTTTCTTACGATCCCGAAACCAAAACGAGCACGAAATTAGAGCATCAAGTCAGAGCGGATTATTATTACTGCGGACAGCAATCCAGCGATGGAAAATACCTTTACTTCGGAACCAACGAGGGAATCAAACGGCTCAACCTGGAAACAAAAGTGCTCTATGAAATGTCTGAATTCAGAGACATCGGTGCGTATGCAGGAAATGCAACAAAAGACGTATACGGGAACCTTTGGTTTACGCTCGAAAAGGGCATTGCAGGAATCAACCGCAACGGAAAACCGATCAAAATCACGAATCAGAATATTCTGCCTTCCTTTTTATTCTATACCCTTTCAGCCGACGAGCTGGGAAACCTCATTATCGGAACCAACCTCGGGATTCACATCCTCAAAGTGAACGAAAAAGGGGAAGTTGTTTACCACAAAGATTACAACGAAACAAACGGTTTCCTTGGGTATGAAACCAATATGCGTGCTGTTTTTCAGGACGGAAACCGCTCTTTTGTCGGAACTGCCGAAGGATTGTTCCTGATCAACACCGAAATTCTGAAAAACTACCCGGTTCCGCCCAAACCGATCATCCTCAAAGGAAGACTGTTTCAAAACGGAATCATCCGCGATGTGGATCAGGGAAAATACCTGACCTTCAAAACGATTCTTTCCAAAAACAGAGGACTCGAATACTATTATAAAATCAGTGGTTTCCACAAATTTTGGGTAAAATTGAACAGTACGGGAGAAATGAAACTTCCGGAGCTTCAAAACGGTTCGTATGTGCTGGAAGTGAAATCCACCTTTGACGGAATCAATTTCTCAGAGATTTCCTCTTACCCGATGGATATCCACAACCCGCTGTGGCAGTCCAAATGGTTTATCGTCATTATCATCCTGTTTTTGGGCTTGCTCAATATCGGTTACCTCGAATGGACGCGTACCGGAATGCGGATCAACCTGTATGAGATCAATTATAACTCACTGGATCCGCGTTTTGTACCCAAACTATTACTTTTTGGATCCATTTCGAATCTATTGGTCGGCCTGGTGGTCTTCTATTTCGTGGAGAAAAACCTCACCAACATCATGGTCAACGTAGTCACCAGCACGATTCTGATCATCGTTTATTTCACCCAGCGCATTTCCGGCAGAAGATCGCGCCTGGCATACATCAACGAGATGAGTCTGTATTTTTCCCTGCTGATTCTTTTCGTACAGTTCTTCTACCTCTTATTCATTTCCAATATCCACCCTTATCCGCTGATCTCCATCACGCTCATATCAAGCGTTCTGCCATACCTGCTGAACAACATTCGTTCGATCATCATTATCTGTTTGTTCCAGATCATTCTTTCCGTTCTCATGTTGGTATGGGTCGAAAATCCGGTCTACAACAGCGTCTTGTTTATCCTGACCATCGGTGTGTCTTCCGCTTTGACCATTTTGGTGACATACCTGCGGAATGATTCCCTGGAAAAACTGTTCTTCGTGAGCAATATCCTGAACAAAGGAAACATGATGGCGATTTCGTTCGACCAAAAAGGAATCATTACCTATTGCAGTAAAAACCTGTCGAATTTGCTTCACATCGACTCCAACATGATTGTAGGGAAATCCCTTTCAACGCTGAATCCAATTGTGGTTTCGGCAGAAATGCGCGAGTTTTCGCTCGTAGATGAGTTTGCAGACGGGAAGATTATCCTTGTACCGATGTACAACAAAAAAGGAGAAGTGATTTGGATCGAATGGTCGTGCAAGCACTTTTCCGATTCCGTGCGTGTGATCATGGGACAGGATGTGACGGAAAAACTCACCCTGACGACGAATTACCAATCGTTGGTAGAAAACGCGCAGGATATGATCTTCAATACGGACATTGACGGGAACTTCACATATCTGAACGAGATGAGTAGCCGCACTTTCGGGTATAAAAACGAAAACCTGATCGGGAAAAATTCCGTGACGATCGTACATCCGGATTACCGCGACACCGTAAAGGATTTCTTCCGGAACCAGATCATCAACCGCATTCAGAATACCTACCTGGAATTCCCGATCCGCACCAAGGAAGGACGCATTGTCTGGCTCGGACAAAACGCTTCCATCGTGTTCGAACCGGGTTCGCGCAAACGCATCATCGGGTTTACGGCCCTGGCTCGTGACATTACGGAAAAACGCGCCAATGAGCTATTGATCGAACAACAAAACAAGGACATTACTTCCAGTATCAACTCGGCGAAACGCATTCAATACAGTTTACTTCCGAAAGCTTCTGAAATCGGTGCGCACTTCGATGATCATTTCCTGATCTTCAAACCGAAAGATATTGTGAGCGGCGATTTCTACTGGACACACCACACCGGCAATAAACTGATTCTGGTTCTGGCAGATTGTACCGGACATGGTGTTCCGGGCGCTTTCATGACCATTTTGGGCATCAACCTGCTCAACCAGATCGTGATCGAACGGAAGGTGGAAAATCCGGCTCATATCTTAAACGACCTGAACATGGAATTGCATAAACTGCTTCATCACGGTCGAAACACACTCACTTCCGAAGGATTGGACGCATTGGTAACAGTATTTGAAAACGACACCGTACAGTTTGCCACAAGCGGCGTTTCGTTGATCCACATCCGCGAAGAAGCATTCGCACTGTATCGTTCCACCCGCAAAGACACCGAAGCAGAGCTTTTCCTGTATGAAAACCGTGAAATTGCGTTGACGGATGAAGACCTGCTTTACCTGATTACCGATGGTTTCCAGAAACAATTCGGTTCGATCCGCAACAAGAAATTCTCCTTCAAACGCATCCGCGAGTTGCTGGAAAAAATCAAGGTCGAATCCCTTCCGCTGCAAAAGAAATACTTCGAAAATGCCTGGTCAAACTGGTCTGAAGGACACGAACAAACGGATGATATTACGGTGATTGGCTTACGCAAATACAAACCGGAAGAATAGAATGACCGGGAAAGTCCATCTGAAATATTAAAATATATCCGGATAATCGGTTGCCATTTGGCAAATTCGCGAATAGGCGTTTTCCAGGAGAAAGTGATTAAAAACAATCTTGCCTCTTGCTGCAAAAAAAAAATCAAGCAATCGTCTTCCGAACCAAATAGCGCACCGGGAAATACGCCGAAAGCACACTCAACAGAATTACCGTAGCCAGGATAAACAACACGTCTTTCACCTGTAGAATAATCGGGAATGCTTCATTCGCCGCATTCGGCATTTTGAGCAGGGCGAAATGCGTTTGAAGCAGGCACACACCTACTCCCAAAACCAACCCGATGATGATTCCTTTCACGGCAATCAGAATTCCTTCAAAAAAGAAAATCCGGAATACAAACTGCTTGGTTGCGCCGAAACGTTCCATCGTTTCAATGTTCTCTTTCTTTTCGATGAACAACATGTTCAGCGAAGCCACCAGATTGAAGGCCGCCAAAACGAAAATGAACAGTAAAATGAGTACGACAATCTTTTTCTCGCTTTCACTGGTTTTGAAAATCAGTTCGTTTTTTTCTGCTGCGGTTTTCACCAGGAATTTTTTCCCGAAACGGTTTTCAAGCACTGCTTTGACCTGTGGAATGTCTTTTTTATCTACCTGCAGGTAAATGGCCGTAATGTCTTTGTCGTAATTGAGCTGCATTTCCGCAAAATAAAGCGGAACCAGCAGATCCGACATGTTGATGTCTTTGTTGTAATTCATCCGGCCGACCACTTTCAGCGGTGAAACCTTAAACGGGCTTTTCAGCCGGGCAATAGACGCATCACGCAGCGGCGTGTAGAGCATCAACTCTTCGTAACCGTCCAGTTCGGAAATGTATCCGTCTACCTTATCGAGCAGCGAAGCTCCGATCACAGCCGTCGGTTCGCCGTTTTCTTCCAGATCCGGGTAGCCGTCCACAATATGCGTTCTCAAATGTGAAGCATCCACAAACGAGAAATCCACTCCGACCATCTTCGCATTTACCCATTTTTTACCGTGTTTGATAATCACGGTTTCCTCGATTGCTTTGGAAAGAGAAATAACGCCCGGAATAGCACGCAACTCCTTCAGATCAACAGCCGTAGAATCAAAAGTTTTTCCTTTCAGAGAGCGCATGGTGATCGCCGGATCGTAATCCGAATAGAGTTTGGTAACCATTTGTTCGATCCCGTTAAAGGCCGACAATATAATCACCAGTGCAGCCGTAATGACCGCAATTCCGGTAACGGAAATCCGCGTAATCCAACTTACCAGATTCCGCTGTTTCCGGGTATACCGCAGGTATCTTCGCGCTATGAAGAATGAAACCTTAATCTTTCAGCAGTTTATTGATATTCTCAGCGTAATCCAGGGAATCATCGATAAAGAACGAAAGCTCCGGAATCTTGTGCATGTTTTTCAGGCGTTTTCCAACTTCACCACGGATTTTGCGCGAATTTTGCTGAATATTCTCCAAAACCTCTTTTTTATCGGGCCCTGCAAAAACAGACAGGTAAATACGTGCCAGTGACAGATCGGAAGTCACGCGGACTACCGTCACGCTGACCATTGCACCGAGACAGATTTCGCGCGCATTTCTTTGAAAATAAGTTGATAATTCTTCCTGAATTACTCCCTCAATCCGGTTTTGTCTAATTGAACTCATGCTGCAAAGTTAAGAATTGTAAACGCGTTCATACACAAAGGACAACAAAAACATATCTTTGCACTGCATGAAATCATTAATCGCATTTTATAAATATACCTTTTCTTACAAGGTTCTGGCAATACTGACAATCATTTACAACTTACTGTATGTGATCTTCAATTTGCTTTCGCTGGTTCTTTTCATCCCGTTTTTACAGCTGATTTTCAAAGTCAACGAAACGGCCGACCTGGAAAAACCGCATTACCCAGGTGGTTTCATCCGCTTTTTTACTTATTGCAAAGACTGGTACAACTACACCATGAATGAAATGGTGAAAGACGACCCGAAACATGCTTTGTTATTCGTTTGCGTTTCCGTAATCATTGCTTTTTTCCTGAAAAACCTGTTCCGCTACGGGGCGGTATGGCATCAATCACAACTGCGCATGGCAGTAGTGCGTGATTTGAGAGACCAGTTGTTTGCCAAAGCGATGAAATTACCCTTGAGTTTTTATACCGAACAGCGAAAAGGAGATTTAATGGCGCGCATCAACAGCGATGTGCGTGAAATTGAACTGGCAGTAATTGCGGTACTGGAATTGATTTTCCGCGAACCGTTTGCCATCATTGTTTCCGTTGCCTCATTGGTTTACATCAGCCCGAAACTCACCCTGATTTCCTTCGTGTTACTTCCCATTTCCGCATTTGTCATTTCACGAATCGGGAAAAGCCTGAAACGAACAGCAAAAGCCGGACAGGAACAAACCAGCCTCGTTTTCTCCATTCTTGAAGAATCCATCGGGGGAATCAAAATCATCAAAGCATTCAACGCCATTCCTTTTGTCGTAGAACGGTTCCGGAAGGTAAACCTGCGTCTGCAGCAACTAAATACCGGAACGTTCAGACGGGGTGATTTGTCTCCGCTGCTCAATGAATTCCTGGGTGCTACGGTGATGATCTGCCTGGTATGGTTCGGCGGAACCATGATTCTCGACGGAAGCGATGACATGCTCGGAGGAGCTGAATTCATTACGTTCATCATCGTTTTCTCCCAATTGCTCAGACCCATCCAGGGAATTGCCACAGCAGTCGGAAACCTAAATAAAGCCGAACCTTCTCTGGATCGGATCAACGAAATCCTGGATACAGACGAAAACATCTACGAAGTAGAAAATCCAAAAGCACTCAACGGGTTCAACGAAAATATCCGCCTGGACAGTGTGAGTTTCAAATACAAGGACGAGTGGGTTTTGAAAAACATCCATTTCGAGCTGAAACGCGGAAAAACCATTGCGTTGGTCGGAGAATCCGGAAGTGGAAAATCAACAATCGCAGACCTGCTTCCACGCTTCTACGACGTAAATGAAGGTGCGATCTACATCGACGGAATCAACATCCGGGAATACAAGCTCGAAGACCTGCACAAAAACATCGGGATCGTTTCACAGGAATCCATTTTGTTTAACGACACGGTACGCAACAACATTGCATTCGGACGCGAAGATGTTTCCCTGGAAATGATCATCCAGGCAGCGAAAATCGCACACGCCCACAATTTCATCGAACAATTGGAAAACGGGTACGATACCGTAATCGGAGAACGCGGAAACAAGCTTTCGGGTGGACAAAAACAGCGTCTGAGCATTGCCCGCGCAGTACTGAAAGATCCTTCGATCCTGATCCTCGACGAAGCAACTTCTGCGTTGGACACGGAAAGCGAACGCATTGTTCAGGGAGCATTGGATGACCTGATGAAAGACCGTACCTCGCTGATCATTGCCCACCGGATGAGTACAATTATCAATGCGGATGAAATCCTGGTTCTTTCCAAAGGCCAGATTATCGAGCGCGGAAAACACCGCGACCTGATTGCTATGGGAGGTACTTATGCCAACCTGTGTGCCTTGCAGGGAATCTTTAATTAAAAAGGAAAATTGAAAAACACCGCCTTCGACTCCGCTCAGTCGGCATTTTTTTGATTTTTTAAACCTTTTCACTACCTTTTTCGGAGGCTTGATTTAATTTATGATTTTTTCACGGATAAATCATTGATTCCTACCGTTTAATCACTAATTTTCAGCTTTGGTTCGCTTTTTGTAAAAGAGTAAACAACTATTCGAACTAAAAAGCGTTATTGAAATATGAAGCTAATTTGGACCATACTCTTCTTTTTTCCTTTGTCCGTGATGGGTCAGCTGGTCACATCCCAGCAAAGTGCTGCTTCATTGGTTCAAAATACACTCCTGGGTCCAGGGGTAAGTGTTTCCAATATTAATTTCTCCGGTTCTCCCAGTGCAATCGGAAGATTCACAGCCAGCGGAACCAACCTAGGAATCAACTCCGGTGTGGTGATTACCACCGGAACCATTGCCAATAACGGAAGCGGTCCGCAGGGTCCGAATAACCAATCCAATTCCGGAGTCGACAACAACTACCCGGGATTCGGTGCGTTGAGCAACCTCGTTGGAGGAACTTCAACATACAATGCTTCTATTCTCGAATTCGATTTCATCCCCTATTCAGATACCGTGCGGTTCAAATACGTTTTCGGTTCAGAGGAATACCCGGAATATGTGGGATCTCAGTTTAACGATGTTTTTGCTTTCTTCATTTCCGGCCCGGGAATTCCGGGAGGAACACAAAATATTGCCCGTCTCCCAAGCGGAGTTCCGGTAACGATCAACAACGTTAACAACGGAAACCCCGGGGGAACAGGAAGCGGTGTCGGTGCTTCGCCGGCAGTAAACCCGGCGTACTTCGTAAACAACGGAAACGGAAGCCAATCGCCTTACAACAGTTCTGCCGCTTACATTCAGTATGACGGTTTCACCAAAGTGCTCGAAGCAGTTTCGAAAGTGCAATGTGGTCAGACATACCATTTGATCATTGCCATTGCCGATGTGGGTGACGGAATTTTCGATTCGGGAATCTTCCTGGAAGCAAACAGTTTGACCTCCAAAGTACCGGTCGAAGTAGATTATGCACTTTCCTTTGACGCATTCAACGACGGCGTAACCATGGCAGAAGGCTGTGTGAGCGCTACTGTTACCCTGACCAGAAATGGTTCCACTGCCAACGCGATGACTATTCCGATCACAACCGGAGGAACTGCAACGGAAGGTGTCGATTATACCAACATTCCGAATTCCGTAACATTCAACCCCGGTCAATCCACGGTTCAATTCACGTTCAATGCCTTAAGCGATGGTATCATTGAGGGCGTTGAAACTGTCGACCTGGTTTTTGCCGTCCCGGATCCCTGCGGCGGGTCCAATCCACTCGAACTGCATCTCAAGATCGACGATATCCAACCGGTTCATGTAGACGTGAATTCCGTACAAAAACTATGTCCGCAGGATGAAGCAGTACTGACTGCCATTCCAAGCGGTGGTTCCGGACCGTATACCATTACCTGGAACACCGGGGAAACAACCGAATCCATTACGGTCAATCCTCCTGCAACGCAAACATACACCGTTTCGGTGACGGACGCATGTCTTCACGAAACGGCAACGGCAACGGCGACCGTAACCGTACCTGTTTACCAGCCGCTCACGCTGGTGACAACACCCGACATTACTGAAATCTGTCCGTACGTTCCGAAAGAACTAACTGTTCAGGCAAATGGCGGAGCCGGAAACTTTGAATATACCTGGTCTCTGGCCAACGGAACTGTCCTTGGAACGAATGACACGTTGGAAGTGACTCCGAGTACCAGCACGATGTATTATGTGGAAGTGACCGATCAGTGTGGCGTTTCCGCTATTGACAGCGTCATGTATATCATTACAAGTCCGCCGCTGGTGCTGACCATGTCACCAAACCAGTTGATCTGTCCGGGAGATACCGTTCCGATCAGCGTAACAGCAACAGGAGGTTACGGACAATACTTCTACAATTGGCTGCACAGCGGTGAAACAACCGCTCAGGTGTTCGTACATCCTTACACGACGACATCTTATACCGTTTCCGTATCTGACGAATGCCAGACATTTACAGTGGAAGGGACCACAACGGTCAATGTCACTGCTCCGATAGCTGACTTTATCATTTCCAGCAAAATCCTGTTTGAAGACCTTCCGATTACGTTCCAAAACCTGACTTCCGGCGGTGACACGTATCAATGGACGTTTGGAGACGGTCATTCATCCACGCTCGTTCATCCGAACAACACGTATGATGTTCCCGGAACGTACTATGTAACCCTGATTGCTACCAACAGCATCGGATGTAAAGACACGGTTGTGAAACCGATCACCATCCAGGAAGAGTATTGGATCTATGTTCCGAATACCTTCACTCCAGACGGCAACCAGTTTAACAATACGTTTAAGGCTTCGATGGTCAACATCAAATCAACGGAAGTATTTATCTACGACCGCTGGGGACAAGAGGTATTCCATTCGAACAGCATCCGCTGGGAATGGGACGGAACTTACAAGGATTTGCTCGTACCTGATGGAACGTATACCTACAAGATTAAATACGTGAGTAAATCAGACATCGAGGATACGATCGTCGGTCACGTCAATGTATTAAAGTGATTTTGTTCGTCCTCCGTCAACAGGAATGTTGATTCCGTTGATGTAGCTTGCTGCCGGAGAAGCCAAAAAGACAACTGCCGCAGCAATTTCTTCCGGACGTGCAATGCGTTTCATCGGTGATTCTTCTGCCATTTCTTCAAAAATCGCATCTACGGATTCCCCCGTTTTTCCCGACTTGTTGGAAGCAATTTCCTGCAAACGCGTAGTATTGGTTGCCCCCGGAAGCACATTGTTTACCGTGATATTGAACTGTCCCAATTCGTTTGCCAACGTTTTGCTCCAGTTTCCTACAGCTCCGCGGATCGTGTTAGACACTCCCAGGCCAGGAAGCGGCTGTTTTACGCTCGTAGAGATCACGTTGATGATTCTGCCTCCTCCGAGTTGTTTCATTCCCGGAACGAGTGCCTGAACCAAAATATGATTACAGATCAGGTGCTGGTTAAACGCCGCCAAAAATTCACTGATATCCGCATCAATAGCCAGACCTGCTTTCGGCCCACCTGTATTGTTTACCAGGATGTCGATCAACTGACCGTTTGAAAGATAATTCTCCACCACTTGTTTCAATCCGGAAGGATTTGCAAAATCCGCTACCAGGTAGTCGTGTTGCTGGTTATCCGAAGTACTCAGTTCATCACGAACAGCCTTTAATTTATCTTCATTTCTTGCCAAAAGCACCACCTTAGCACCCATTTCAGCTAATTGAAGTGCTACTGCTTTCCCGATACCTTGCGTGCTCCCTGAAACAAGAGCTGTTTTTCCTTTCAAACTCATAGTAAACAAAAGTATTTAAATTCCCCGGACTTCTCCTAGCGGAACGGCATAAAACGATGTTTTTGACATTAAACGAAACATCCCTTTAAGGAAGATTTGAAAATAGTAGGTGACCATGAATGTGCCTGTTGAGCCGAAAGAATGAACCCTTAATCCGTTGAAAACGGTTTCAAGGGTTCAAAAAGTTCAAGGGCCTGTTTGTAAACCTTTTGAACTTGTTCGGGAAAACCAATAAATTCAAATCACCGGAATGCTGGTATCGAGACATACCTTTAATAATAGTCCCAAAAAGGAATTATTGAAAATTTTCACAAAAACAACATCTATTATTGATAAATCATTTTTTTTGTGCAAATAGTTTATTAAAACAGTCAATTCGTTAAATCATAGCATGTTAATATTCAATTAACGAGATTTAAAATTCTTTTTTCAATACATTCGTTAAAACTATATATTGATTACTTATGAAGACAAAATTACTATGGCTGGTAGCCTATAGTCTGTTTTCCTGTTTTCTCCACGGGCAAACAACTATTACCACTAACCACGTCAACAATAACGGAAACGGCTCCGTTATTTTCAATGTCCAAAACACGAATGCCTTCGACATTATCATTACAGGTGTTCAGTGTCATTTGGGTACAACCACTACAAACAGCATCCAGCTGCTTTACCGTACTACTCCATTTGTTGACAACGCAGCTCCGTGGGATTGGGGAACAGTCGGAGCAGGTCAAAACGGTTGGATTTCAGCTGCTACAGGTACCGTTTCCAATTCCAATACAGCAAACGGAATCGTACCTACACTGACTAACATTTCATTAACAATTCCTGCAGGCGCCACTTACCAACTCGGTTTATCGGCAACAACCATGCAGTATTCTACATTGACATCCGGTGCAGGGGTAAATACCTTCACGGGTGGTGGTGTAAACTTGTTAACAGGAGACGGAATCTCCTGGGGAGGAACAGTTTACCCGTCCACTCCAGCAAACTACCCGCGCGGATTTATCGGGGGAATCACGTTCATCGCCGCAGTGCCTTGTACTTCTCCTCCAACTGCGGGCGCTGTTTCCGCAGCAAACAACCCGATCTGTCCTTCTGTAAACAACACCCTTTCTTTAACAGGTGGTTCCGGAGGAACTGGACAAACTTACCAATGGCAGAGTTCCGCATCGGGAGCTGCCGGATCTTACGCGAACATTGCGGGAGCTACGAACAGTACGTACATCGCAAACCAAACTGCAAACACTTACTACCGTTGTTATGTAACCTGTTCGGGAATGTCCGACACAACAGCAGGTTTATTAGTAAACACGAGCAACTTTATTAACTGTTACTGTACCAGCAATGCAACCAGTACGGGTGACGAAGAAATCCTGAATGTATCGATCGGAACACTGAACAACAGTTCAACCTGTTCCACAACCGGAGGCGCGGGATCAATCCAGAACCAGTATTCCAATTACACGTCTCTGCCTGCTCCGAACCTTGCACGCACTGTAAGTTATCCGTTTAACGTTTCGGTAGGAACCTGTGGCGGAAACTACAGTAACATGACTAAAATCTACATCGATTACAACCACAACGGTTTGTTTACCGATCCGGGAGAAGAAGTATACGCTTCTGCTGCTGCAACGGTAGGGCCTCACAACGAAACAGGAACTATCCTGATCCCTGTAGGTGCAACGCTCGGAAATACCCGTATGCGCGTGATCACGGTTGAAACAACTGTAATCGGTAACATCACTCCTTGTGGAACGTACTCCTGGGGTGAAACAGAGGACTACTTTGTAAACATTGCTGCTGCACCAACGTGTCCGCAGCCAACTGCATTTACAAACCAGGGAGCAACAGACACTGAAATCGATCTTTCATGGATCGCGGGCGGATCTGAAACAAGCTGGCAAATTCAATACGGTCCGGTAGGATTTGTATTAGGAACAGGTGACTCGGTTGTTGCAACAACAAACCCTTACACTTTAGGAGGTTTGACTCCGAATTCATTCTACCAGGTTTACGTAATGGCAATCTGTTCGGCTACTGACTCTTCTTTCTATGCAGGGCCTATCACATTCAACACATACAACCAGGGACTTTACATGGACTGGAATTCAAACTGTCCTACTGCAGGATTCATTGATATTTCCGGAACAGGGACAGCGTTGGGTCTGACGGATGATAGTGAAATCGGGATGACATTGCCTTTCCCTGTTTTGTATCAGGGAACGTTGGTTAATGACTGTACAATCGGAAACAACGGTGGTATGGTTCTGGGAACAACAACTGCTCAGGTTGGTTACGGTGGTAACATGACAACTTTGACTGGAAATTACCTGTTCCCTTGGGGAGATGACTTATATCCT
>NZ_JBCNJW010000016.1:0-68515 GCF_039596355.1 Fluviicola sp.
ACAGGTATACCGAAGAAGCCACTGCGGACGGGAAGTAATACTTCTCCTGCATGATTTCTATCGAAACACCCCATTTCGGTACGATCTGCTCGTTGCCTTGCTTGATGGTTACATCCGAAGTGACCGAGTCTATCAGGTTTCCGTCCTTGGCATCGTAGTGGTAAACCACCCAGCTTGCCGTATCGATTCCTTTGTACTCTGCTGCTGCTGTTCCATTTCCGGATACACCTGTATAGTCGCGGAATTCACAACGGAAGTATCCTCCTACCACGTTCAGCGGGTCGATTACTTTGACGTTGATCGGGCCCCCGTTGTAATCGTATTCCAATTCGCCTAAGAATCCGTTGGATACAATCGCATTCTCTGATGCCGTTGTCAACTGCAACTCACGACCTCCGTTTCCGGTTCCGTCCAAACGCGTGATGCGAGGCGTAATTCCATAGGAAGCCAGGTGCATAGTTCCCATTGCTTCCGGAGCAGGATCGTGCGGAATCAATTCCAGGGTTTTCACTTCTCCGATTGCCGCTTTCCGGCTCGCTAAAAAGGGCTTTTTCTGACCATCCAACGCACTCGGATCGGTTGGATCATAGGTTTTGTAATTGTTATAGGCATACGAAATCGCCATGTAGTAATAGCGCTTAAAATTGACCAGACGACGATCGCTGGTCGCAAACAAATCTTCCGTCACCCGAAACGAATGCTTGATTCCTTCGTCCGATCCTTTTACTTTTTCAACCGGGAACGAAGCCTGCAGGTTCTCATCAAACTCAAAGTTGACCAGACGTTTCACTCCGTCTTTTATATCGACCTGTGCCACCAAACGCGCTTTGGTAGGATCTTCCAAATCCGAAACGCTCACATTGGATTTGTTCAACTGATAGATCATATATCCCTGAAAACGGTAATGCTTGTCCGAATTTGGGTCGGAAGATGCAATAAACGGATCAAATTCCTCGTAATCTTCGTTCTTATTGTTGGATGCCGAATTATTGGACAAATACAGAATCAATTCGTTTTTTAACTCCTGACCGGTCAAATCCGGAGCATGCGGTCCTTCCAATACGCGGAAGCAATTCTCAAACAAAGCCTGCGCCTTGTCGTCTGCAATTCTCAAGGCTTTCACCGATTCGAACGGATCTCCGCCGGCAGCTCTTGCCCATACCATCCCGACTGTAATGTTATTCACGGCTCCGGGTTTCAGGATAAACGGTCCGGCAGATTGCAGGAAGCGGCGGTCGTAAGGTAAGTTATTCGCCGTTTGCTCCGTCCAGGCTGGCTGTGGAACTCCGCCCGTACCCCATCCGAGAGGATCGGTATCATCGGGAAACATGAAATCGCAGGGAACATTCGGGTTCACGGTCGGATCTGAAATGTGTCCGTTTCCTCCGTAATAAAACGGTGTGTTGTCTTTCCATCGTCCCTGGAGAAAAGCGTAATAATCCGTCGCAGTTGTGGGGTCGGTTTGGTTCGGATTGGCTCCCGCTCCTACATTGATATAATACAGGAAACGGCGCATTCCGTAGCGTTCGTTGTCTATGATTCCATCTCCGTAACCGATTCCGTTCAGTGCTTCTCCCGGCCCGATTCCGTAGGCATTATCCATCGAATCATTGTCCTGGTAAGGTCCTTCAAAGAAATCAACCCCGGCAGCCGGAGGAGTGAGTCCATAACCGTAATACCCCTGGTTATCGGCATCCATCGCGTCGCCGTTGTAGAAATATCCCAAACCGCGGTTTACGTCGCATCCCACGTAATCATCATACGGATCGCCCAAAGCACCATCGACAAAAACCCCGAAATAGGTATTGTACAAGGTCTGCGTTCCGCGGTTGATCAATTCGTAATTGTAGAAGGTCATGTTATTCACCTCATCGTTGGTCGCAAATGCAAAAGCCTGCGCGCGGATTTCCATCCCGATCGGCTCTCCCTGTGATTCCGTGTGGATATTTCCCTTATCGTTCATCACCCACCACATGTTGTAATCTCCGTAAAGAGAGACTCTGCGGTCGGTTTTACAATCTTTGGTTCCGTTGATATCATACCACGGATAATCTCCTTCTTCCCACTCGTAATTTCCGTCTTCATCCCGGTCGAAAAAAGGCGCCAGGTTGTAGTCCTGTCCTTTTGAAACATCACCGTGAGCCGGCCAGTTTTTGATAAAATCAGGTACTTTGTAATTCGGGAAATTGGCATCCTGCAGACTGGTTCCGTTTTGCTGATCCAACACACCGGCATTGTACCAGGCATCAAATTGCTTCACCAAATCTTTACTGGTGATGAAATGATTGTCGTATTTCAGGCATTCAGCCGGATCAATGTCTGCAGTAATATTGGTCAAAGGCCCGGTCCAGTAGTCTTGTCCGGCACGATAACGCAAAGCCGCCAGTTTTAACTGTCCGTTCACATCCGTTCCTCCGAGCCACAGTGCCGAAGTGAAGAAACACATGATTTTGGAGTTCTTGGGAATCTCATATTGCGAGAGATTTTGTCCCGGAATCTGCCACAAATTCCCGGCCGTATGGATCATTGCGCGGACATTATTGTACTCCATCATCGAGCTTTTGTTTGCCGGCGCGCAATTGGCTGCTTTTGTTAAAATCGTCTTTTTGATTTTCTCTTCGTCCTTATAAACCTGGGAAAAGAGGGTATGAACCCCGAAGAGAAAACATAAAACCAATCGAAATTGCATGTTTTTCATAAATAGTTGCGAGTGAATATACTCAAAAATCGAGAGCTAAAAAAAGCATAGGACAAGAGAAACAACAATCCTTGTCCTATGCTCATCTAACCGACTATGGGTACCTATGTTATGTAGCTCGTAGCAGCAAGCTACTTCGGAAGGTTAACGAAAACTAACTTACCTAAAACTAACCTATTATGAAACAACACCTTCCGAATGTAAATTTGGTTTGTCCTCCAACATCAGATTTTTTCTATTTTTCTGATAGAACAAAAGTAAACCCCGGAAGGCTTTCCCGAAATACCCGAAAAGGTTGTTTTTGATTACTCGTTACAGGGTAAGATTTATCACGAAAATGGTTGTTTTAGATCCCGAATTCAACACAGCAACGCATTGAATTTCTTTATTTTAAGAAATATGCTTATCCGGACATCTCATTTTATGCCTTACATCGGTTCCGGTAAGTGTTCACTTTTCCCGCAGATTACGCAGAGGAACGCGGAACTTACCGCATAAAAAGGCGATCTTGCAATCAAGCACATGGCGTCTGGAGGTCCTGCCTCCGCCAGTCTGAATGCTCTTACCGTTTCCAGGAAACCACTTTCTCAAAATCGATGAGCAGCTGATAGATGGCATTGAACTTACTGAAGCTTAATTCTTCGTAGGTATCGTACACATCGTGGTAGTGTTTGTTTGGTCCCATGGTATACATAAAGAATGCCGGAACTCCCTTTTGCGTAAAGAAGTAATGATCCGAATTAGCCGCAGCTCCGCGGGATGCAATTTTCGGAAGGTACTGCTGCTTTTCATTGATCGATTTCAATACTTCGAACTGCTCCGGGAACAAGGTTGCATTCACCACAGTAGCTCCTTCTTCTCCACTCCCCATAATATCGAGGTTAAACAGGAATTCAATGTTTTCGAGCGGAAAAAGCGGATGTTCCGTATAGTATTTACTCCCCAGCAAGCCTGCCTCTTCTCCGGCAAAAGCGATAAAAACCACGTTCACATTGGAAGGATTCTTTACGTAGTAACGGGCCATTTCCAGTAACAGAGCCGTTCCGGAAGCATTGTCATTTCCACCCGGGAAATAGGCTTCCTGTCCCATCTGCCCCAAATGATCATAATGTGCGCTGAATACAAAGTATTTCTTCGATTTCTTTTTCGCCGGAACGTAAGCAATGACGTTTCTCGCCGTGTGGTTAATCGTTTTCGCATCGACCTTGATCTGGAAATTCCAACTGTCCTGCGAGCAGTCCAATGCACTTGATTGCACCTGGATCAATGGATAGCGCTGTTGTTGCTGACTGACGCTCCAGGTGAATTTGGTATTCAGAATTTCGATCACCGGCATGGAACCTCCGAGTTCTTCCGCCAGTTTTTGCGCCATTTTCAAGGTATCTCCTTTCCACTGGTCATACTGGAATGCAAACCCGACGGTTGCTTTTGAGCCGCTCATGGCAGCTTCGCTGATTTTATTTTTGATGAGTTTTCCGTTAAACAAATCCCGCGTTTGAATCTTGTACACTTTCAAACTGTCTTTATAGACCATCGGGCAGGCAGGATCCACTACAAATTCTTTTCCGGGAATGAGTTGCTTACCGTTTACGGCGCATTCCATGCGGTTTGAAAAGACATTTACCTTGAATTGAAACGGTTGAAACGGCGATCCTTTCAGGAATTTACAGCCCATTTTTTCAAATTCCTGCGCCAGGAAAGCGGCAGCAATGGAATCTCCCCCGTTTACGTAACCACGTCCGTGGAATTCCGGGGAACACAATTTCTGAGCGGTTTGGCGGCCTTGTTCCACCTGGGCAAATCCCAGGAATGGCAGTAATAGGAGGAAAGACAGTATTTTATGCATATTTACGCTCTACTTTTTGAACCAGTTCAATTGCCAGCTGGCTGTCAACATCCCAGTGGTACTTTGTTGCATAACTGCTCACCAAAGATCTTGCCGTATCTTTCGATTGAATACCTTCCAATTGATCGATCAGCTGATTAAATTCTTCATTCGATCCGCCGAACAATTCCTGGATGATCTGCAAACGCTCATTGAATCCGAAAGCTCCTTTCAAAGTATCCAGACGCACCGTCATCAGGCGAGCAGCCAGCGTCCCGTCGTTGGAATCCAGTTTTCCGTAGATCGGGTGCAGGTTCCCCAGGTTTTCAATCGGTTTTTCAGCAACCGGCACGGGTGTTGGTTCTGGCTTCACTTCCTGAACAATCACCGGCTCCGGGATAATGATTTCTTCTTCCTCGATTTCCGGTTCTTCGTCCACCACTTCTTCTGCGAGATCAAAAGCCAGTTCCGGCTCTTCCTCCTCTTCCTCTTCAGTCATCCCGAACAAGTCAAACGAAGGTTCCTCTTCGTGGTGATGAGTTACCACCCGCTCCGGATGCACTTCTTCTACTTCCAGTTCGATTACCGGTTCTTCCTTCTGCGTATTGATTCCTGAAATAGCTGGTTCGGAAACCGGATTCCCGTAAACTTTTGTTTCATACGCTTTGTAGCGCAAAACAATAGCGCGCTCATTCAATTGATTCGTTGCCGCAGCGAAAGTTTCCAACTCACCGAGAGTCGCTTCCCCCGATTTGATTTTTCCAAACAGCGCTGCAATTTCTTCGATTAATGCGTGCATTTCCATATTTTCAGTATTTCGGAATTTTTCAACATTTGACAAAACTTGTACACTTGGGCTGGTTTTAGACCCGGGAAATAACAATTTTTGCAGTATAAAATTACAATTCGTGAAAAGCACTTTTTTTTCTTCTTCGAAATAGTTGTTTAAAGTGAATTGTTGATAACCTGAAAAAATGATGTTTTTAGAGCAAATTCCTTCTGAGGCAAGACAAAACGGTTGGATTGAAGTCATATGTGGTTCGATGTTTTCCGGAAAAACGGAAGAATTGATCCGACGATTAAAACGCGTTGAATTTGCCCAACAGAAATTGCTGCTTTTCAAACCCGCTATCGATAACCGCTACCACGAAGAACAGGTTGTGAGCCACAAAGGGTCTTCCCTCGAAGCCATTCCTGTTGCCGACTCATCCGACATTCTCAAACACTGGAAGAAAGAGCGCGTTGTGGCAATCGACGAAGCCCAGTTTTTTGACTCAGGACTGACCGCTATCTGCAACGACCTGGCGAAACACGGAGTTCGTGTGATCGTTGCCGGATTGGATATGGATTACCTGGGTCAACCGTTCGGTCCCATGCCGAATCTGCTCTGTATGGCAGAATATGTCACAAAAGTGCACGCCATTTGCGTTTCATGTGGTAACTTAGCACAATACTCACATCGGACAACGAAAGATGAAGGTCAGGTGCTGGTCGGAGCCGTCGAAAAGTACGAACCTTTATGCCGGAGTTGCTACAATAAAATTGAGCATTGAGACTAAATTATTCGATCGAACAATGTACTGAGATCTTTGAAGCGGAAACGCGGGGTTCTCATCCGGAAATCGTTACTCATGTTTACTTCGACTCCCGAAAAATCCAGCAGGCAAACGGAGCTCTTTTCTTTGCCCTGAGCGGAAGCTCCCGGTCGGGAAGTGAATTCACGGAACAGGCTTACCAACAGGGAATCCGGATGTTTGTGATTCCAAAAAGCAGCACCATTACCTTTCACACGGATGCGGTTTATTTTCTCGTAACAGATCCGTTGGCAGCATTGCAAAAACTGGCGGCTTATCACCGGAAACGCTTTACTTATCCGGTGGTAGCCATTACGGGAAGCGTAGGAAAAACCACGTTCAAAGAATGGATTTTCCACTGCATTTCGGATAAATTCAAAGTCGTTCGCAGCCCGAAGAGTTTCAATTCACAGATCGGAGTAGCACTTTCATTGCTGGAAATGCACGAAAATGCGTCCATTGCGTTTATCGAAGCTGGGATTTCGAAACCCGGAGAAATGAAAATCCTCCGGGACATGATTGCTCCTGACTTTGGTATTTTTACCGCTTTCGGAAAAGCTCACCGCGAGAATTTCGCAAATATCGAAGAACATTTACTGGAAAAGTGGGTGTTGTTCCGCGAATGCAGACAAGCTTTCATTCCATACACCTTTGCAGATTTGGAAAACAGGCTTCCCGGAAATTTCCAGGTTTGCCCGTCCTATGAAAATCATCGTTTCCCTGCGGGATATAGCGGTATGCTTGGCGTTTTGAAAACCTTCCTGGCCTACCTGCAATTTGAACCGGAGGAAATCAAAGAACGCATTGAGTCGCTGCCGACCCTGGCTTTGCGGATGGAAGTGTTTGAAGGAATCAACCACAATACAATCATCAACGACACCTACAACCTTGACCTGGATGCACTCAGCGAGGCATTGATCTACCAACGGCAGCTAGCTCCCGAAAAAAAACGGATTGTGGTCATTGGGTTATCCGAAAAACATGCGCACGAACGACTCGAAATCGAACGCCTGATTCAAAGTTTTGACCCGGATGAATTTCATTTTATCCCGGAAGGAAAGGCCATTCCGTGGGAAGATTTTCACGACTCGGTAGTTTTGGTCAAAGCACACCGTGACCGCGCATTCGAATACGAAGTAGCACGTGGAAAAGCGCTGAAACACCGGACCATTGTGGAAATCAACCTGAGTGCAATCAAACACAATATTGCTTTTTACCAGTCACGTCTGCCGAAAGGAGTGAATATCCTGGCAATGGTCAAGGCTTCGTCCTATGGCTCGGGAGCCGACAAAGTTGCTCCGGCCTTGCAGCAAAGCGGCATCCGGAATTTCGGGGTGGCTTTTGCCGATGAAGGAGTGGAACTGCGCAAAGCAGGAATCGGAATTGCCTCTTCGATCGTGGTGATGAACCCGGATCCGGAACACAGCGATCTCATCATTGAGTACCGCCTGGAACCGGCCATTTATTCGTTTGAGCAACTGGACGAATTCATTACGGCGCTCATCCACAAACAAATTTCCAATTATCCGATCCACCTCAAATTCGACACCGGGATGCACCGTTTGGGCTTTTCACCGAAAGACAAAGAACGCGTACTAGCGATTATTCATTCACAGCCCGAGGTCAGAATCCAGGGAATCTATTCCCACCTGGCAGATGCCGACAACCCGGTTCACAGTGAGTTCACGAAAAAACAGTTGGAAACATTCGAATCGATTGTTTCCTATTTCAGAAATCACAGTTCCGATTCGTTCCGGGCGCACGTCCTGAATTCGGAAGGCTCTCTGAGATACCCGGAGCACTGCTACGACATGATCCGTTTGGGGATTTCGATGTACGGCTACACGGAAAACACCGAATTGAAACCGTTTTTTGAACCCGCAGTTTCCTGGTATAGTTCCATTTCACAGATCAAATCCGTTCCGAAAGGCGATTTTATCGGGTACGGATGCAGCTACGAAGCCATGGAAGACATGAAGATCGCAATTGTACCGGTAGGTTATGCAGATGGATTCAGACGCAGTTTAAGCAACGGTCAGGGTGCTGTTTCCATTCACGGGATCAGTTGTCCGGTAGTGGGGCGCGTTTGCATGGACATGATCATGGTGGATGTCAGTTCGGTGGATGCGAAAATAAACGATCCTGTTGAAATCATCGGGCAAAATCAACCCATGGAAGTATTTGCCAAAGCGATGGACACCATTCCGTATGAAGTGATGACCGGATTATCGCGAAGAATGCACCGGGTGTATATTGAGGAGTAAGTTTCCCGCAGATGGCGCAGATCGTCACACCATGTATCTAATTCAGAGACAAGGGCATTATCTTTCATAAATTCTCAATCCGCTTGCCTGGAAAATCTTTTTGAAGCCATCAATCTGCTGGTGCGACAGGTGTAACTCCCATGGAATGCGGAAGGTTTCAGAACCGACGCATTCAAAGCAAAGTTCAATACATCCAAGTAATTTTTGCCCGCGATAGAACAAAATTGCATTTCTGGGCTGATAACACATCGAGCGGCCTCCACCCAATTCTATCTCATTATTAAGCAAAACACCTACGATCTGTTTTTCCAAAACCGAGTCAGCAACCAATCTTTTCTGAACAAGATCCAAATCAATTCGATCATTCGCAATCATACTTATGAAATCCGACGTGATAATCGTATCTGTGATTTTTCCTTTACGATCGGAAATAATACGCATAGAAACTGTTTTCCTGATTTCGACCAATTCTACCCGGTCGACCTTTTGAAAAAACTGTTCTATCGCAGCAGAATCAATTGGAATGGTATGTTGTGCCTGATTCCAAAACGGGATCATTATAAAAAGTAAAATATGCAGTTGTTTCATAAATAACCTTTGCGTCCTTCGCCTCTTTTTGGTTCATTCGAGTCTAACGGACTATATGTTCTATCTATGTGGTTAAAATTACTCTTTCCGGTAAAAAATCGCTTCTACCCGGCGGTTCAACGATTTGTTTACTTCTGATATTTCGGGAACCAGTTGTTTCCTGTTACTGAATCCTGCTGCCGTCATCCGTTTGTGGTCCACACCGCTTTCAATCAAATAACTCAATACAGCATAGGCACGTTTTTCAGACAAGGGCATATCATCGGCGCAGCAAACGTGTCCATGCAACTTCAATAACAAGGTCGTATCTTCCAGCATGATGTTTCGCAATTGTTCCAGGTTCGCTTGTGATTCCGGGAGAAAATCTGCTCTTCCGCCAACAAAATTGATATTCAGATTGAGTGGTTTATTGAGTTCAAATGCCAGTTTTGGCGCTTCCTTTATTTCCGGTTTTCCGTAGAACAGGATGTCAACCCGGCGGTTCAATTCATCGGGAACAGCCCGGAATCCGGAAGTTTCGTTTGCATTGAGGATTTCTATTTTCAGGGAACGCAATCCCGTTTTCTGCAACACCCGCTTCAAAGCACTGATCCGCGCTGCCGCCAACATCGTATTTCTTGTTTGTGTTCCAATGGAGTCTGTATATCCGACCAAGCGAATATGCGCAACCTTCGAAAGGTCTATTCCATTCAGTTGACTCAGCAAAGCGGCTTCATCCAATACTTCGAAACGATTGTAATCAAACAAAATACTGACAGAATCTGTACGGGCTTCATTCTGAGCATGACTCAGACATACACAGAGATTCAATAAGATAACGAGTCCGATTCTTTTCATAAGCGGTTTTCGGGTAGAACGCTTACGTGTTATTTCGTTACATCCACTTTGGAAATCCAGCGCTGTGCAGCCTCAAAATCGGAGAAGGTTTTCATCGGGATCGGCGGCTTTTTCATTCCGTAGATCAGGTTGATGATAAACCCGGTCAGTTTGTTAGGAGCAATCATCGCCATAGCAGCATAGGTCAAAGGAAGTTCTTTTGCAGCCAGTTCCCGCGTGGGCTTATCCGGAACCGCAGATTTTGCAATGGAGATAATCAGTTTCACCGGCTTGTTATTGTTCAGTGATTTGACCAGCGCCACATTGGAAGCAATGGTTTCCACCGTACGATTCGTTGGTTTCGATGCCGCGTAAATCGTATCTGCATCGATCCGCCAGTACGTTGCCAGTTCGGATTCCCCGACCGGCGGGCCTTGGGTCAATTCTTCTAATGTCATATTCTGTCTGTTCGCAATGAACACAAAACTATACAGACTTTTCATTACATGCAAAGTGATCGCCCGCAGACTTTTATGCAGCCGAAACTATTCGTCAAACACAAAGTCCGATTCGCTCGTGCTATTTCTCAATGGCGAGCAGCAAGCGTTTCCGCCAGCTTCCCCAGCGAAAGTGACCGATTTTTCCACTTTGATGCACCACCCGATGACACGGGATCAGTAACGCAATCGGATTTGCTCCAACAGCCGTTCCTACAGCTCGCGAAGCATTCAAATCTCCCAGATGCTGTGCAATGACTCCGTAGGTTGTTAATTCGGATTTCGGCAGGTTTGCCAGTTCATTCCACACACTCACCTGGAACGGGCTTGCTTTTACGGAAACCGGAAGCACCGGGATGGTTTCTTTTTGCACGAAGTAATTCATCAATGCCTGGTAAGCAAGCAGGTTCAATTCCGTTTGCTCCTCTCTCAATTCGGCTTTGGGATAGGTTTTCTTCAAACGGGTCAGTCCGTGGTCTGTGTCCTCAAAAGTAACCTGGCAGATTCCGAATTCGTGGCTGGCAATGAAAACCGTTCCGAGAAAATAGGGAAAAACGGAATAGGTGATTTCTTCAACTGTTTCCGTTAGGATTTGAATATCCAGGTCGAAAGAGGGTATTGACTTTGCCGAATTTTCTTCCACTACATCGAAAATGGAAATCTGGGCGGGTTGGTGAACCTGGGCCAGGGAAGGCGAAAAAGCATCTTTCACAAAACGTAAGGGGTCTTTCCCGAGATATTCCTGGAACAGGTGCTGGGTTTCCCATTCTCCCAGTTCCACCCGTTTGGACAAATCGGAGAGTGAAATTCCAAGCTGCTGGGAGTCGAGCATCCACCTCAGGGTACTGAAAAGCAATTCCATCCGTTGAAATTGATATGAAAAATCGGTTTCCATTCCGGGGCGAAAGTTAGGGAAAAAGACGACAATTGTCGATATTTTAATTATCAAACAGTTAATTTCTTATCAAAAGAAGGTTGTTGACTACCTGTTGAAAGAAAAATCCCGGCCTCGAAACGGGAACCGGGATTTTTCAGTTTACTTCTTCACGCAGCAGAAATGCTCCCGTAAAGGAATACTGCCAAAAAGAAAAAGGAGTCCCGACTTCTGTCAGGACTCCCCCCCTTTTACTCGGTTTTCCCCGAGTTGCCCGATGATTTAGGTTTTACGTCAGGCTTTGTTATCTTCTGAACGACCTCGGTTTTCTTTTCCGGGTCCATCATTTCCATGAGTTTCAATCCCAGGAGTCCGTCTATTGCGGATCCTCCCTGCTGTCCGTTTCCTCCGATAAGTACATCCGGGATCAATTTGATTTTTCCTTTGGACAACTCTTCGGTGATCTTGAAGCGGGTAAAGTTTTCTCCTCCAAGCGCAGTTACGGCCAGTTCGTACGCTTCTGCGGTGGATTTACCCACTGCGAGGATTTTACTTGCTTCCGCAGCACCCGTTTTGGAAATCATTTCGGATTCTGCATCTGCTTTCAGTTTGATTGCTTCGGACTCTGCTTTTGCACGGGCTCTCGTTGCGTCTGCCTCAGCTAAAGCTCGCATTTTCGTAGCTTCTGCTTCCGCGTTCACTGCCAGTTTCACTCCCGCTGCGTCCCCTTCGGCTTTCTTCACCGCTGCATTTGCAGTGCGTTCCGCGATCTCCACACTTTGCTGTGCCTTTACGATGTCTTTCTGCATGTCGGCAATGGCGGTTTCTTTCTCCATCCCCTGGCGTGTTTCCTGTGCCTGTTTCTGGGTTTCGTAAGTCACCTTCTGCTCTTCGGCGATCTTACGATCCGTGAGGGTTTTCATCAGTGATTCCGGCGGCACGATGTCTCCGATCAGCGTATCTACCGCGTTCACGTTGTATTCGTCCAACACTTTCTTGATGTGTTCTTTTGCTGAATCCTGGCGTTCCTTACGGGTTGTGAGGAAGGCAATCACGTCGCTGTCCTGTGCCGAGTTCCGGAAGTAGTTACCAATCGTCGGTTCCAGTACCTGTGTTACCAGGTTCACCATGTTTCCGAAACGCGCAATGACTTTCGGAGCTTCTGTTGTAGGTACGTGGATGATCTGCGACACGTCGAGGTTGAACGGGAAACCGTCTTTCGAACGCACGGTGATCGTAGACAGGTTTTTATCCAGGTTGTGCGACTCGCTTCGTGCCTGTGCCCAGTTGAGTACCAGGTTGGTTGTAGGAACCAGCTCCACTTTCATCGTGTACTTGTTCACCGGGTATTTCCCCGGGCCAAAAGGTTCCGACCAAACCCCTTTGCTTCCTTTTTCCACGATGTTTCCGTGTTTGAAATCCGTTCCTGTCAGGTCTTTTCCGTCATGCCCGATGTACGAAATAACCACTCCCACATATCCGATCGGAATTTCTGTCATCGGGGTTTCTTCTACCTGGAGTGCCCACGGGTTCAGGTTGTAGGATCCTGCCAGAATGACTGTTGGCTGCAAACCGCGATTTCCTCCATTTTCCAGGAATTTATCGAAATCCTGAAAGTTGTTATGTCCCGTAACAGCTTTTCCTGCAATTTCACCGTGTTCGATCGGTAAGCCGTCCAGGGTTGTTACGATCCCTACCATGCTTTCGCGAATGCGTACCATATCTGTAATCGATATTTGGAACAACATCGTGTTGATACGGTATGAACCTGCAGTGATGTAGTTGGTTTGACGACCTCGCTGTCCGTTGTTTCTCAGGAACATGTCCGCATCCTGGAAGTTGTCGCATTCCACTCTTCGTCCGAGGATGTTCCCTGTCGGGATTTCAGCACCGTCTTTTGACAAAACCAGTCCGATCTTTCCTTCCGGAATCACGGTAAACTGTTCCATCGTGATTTCATACTGCCATACCCACATTCCGAAGTACAATCCCGGAGCAAGAGTTTTCGCCTGGAAACCTGCTTCCCCGTTTGTTGCAACGATTCGTCCGTCAGGAAGCTCTTTATTTTCGCCGAACAAGACGAACTTTTTGGTCACTAACCCGATCCGGTCTTCCGGAACGATCACCATTCCGAAGAGGAATCTCAAAATAAATTTGTAGAGGATTAAGCAAATCACGATTAATCCGATCCACCAATAACTAAGTAATAGTTCTTTCATAGTTTCTATTGTTTAAGTAAAAGTTTGGCACGCTACTTGCCGTTATCAAAGTTAAAAGAAACAGCTTTCAAAACTCCCGGTCGGATCCATTTTTCCCGCGCATATAAACCTGTGTCAGAAGCTTATGCACCGAATCCGGATTCCGAGCCGGGAGCGCCGTTGGCGGCAGGTTGACAGAACGAATTGCTACGCCGAATGGCAAAAAATCCGTTTGGTCAAACTGCCTTGATTTGTTTCTACTACATGATGATTCACTTCAGTATCGTACGATCCGCCGCTGCGGACGAACGTTTCTATTCCGATAGGAAGCTTGAGGGAAGTGGCCGGATTCCGGTGGGCTGTATCGCGAATGTGACATTCACGGAGTAAATGTATATATCTTGCAATATCCCAACCGGATTTTAGGATATTTTGACACTTAAGCCTGTATTTTTTTCACCGGGAAAATGAGCCTCAAAGGCCTGAAAAATTGGGCACTGAACACTGTTAATTAAAACTTTTCACCTTCCGGCAGATTTTGTGATTATTTTTTAATTCGTCCAATTGAAAAGATGTCTTTTCCGGTCGTTTTGGGGTTCTGGACTATGAAATGAATGCTCTTACAAAGGTGATACAAGCGATTTCAGAGAATAAAATAACTCAAGCAGTGAAATGCTTCAAAAACCGGGAATAAACAAAAAAGGCCCTCATTTCTGAGAGCCTTTTCAATGTTATTCTATGGAATCTGCAACTGCAGGAATGCTTGTTGCATTCTCACCAGCGTAGCTGATTCTTATCCGTTCAATGCTTCCGCACCACCTACGATCTCGAGGATTTCGTTGGTAATTGCCGCCTGACGCGCTTTGTTGTAGCTCAGTTTTAAGCTTCGCTGCAATTCTTTCGCGTTATCAGTTGCTTTGTGCATGGCAGTCATACGCGCACCGTGTTCAGCAGCGTGTGAGTCCAATAAAGCTTTGAACAATTGAATTTTCAATGTCTTCGGGATCAATTCTTCTACGATCTCTTCTTTGGAAGGTTCGAAGATGTAGTCTCCTACCTGCTTATCGCTTTCCTGTGCAGTCGGAACAATCGGCAGTAATTGTTCTTCTTTCACTTCCTGTGAAGCAGCGTTGATGAATGAGTTATAGATTACAACTACTTTATCGTACTTCTTTTCCAGGAATGCCTTCATTGCAAAATCAGCAACTACAGACACGTTGTCAAATGATAAGTCAGCGAAGATATCTTCAGCAATGGCCGTTCCGGATGTATTGAAGTACATATCGGAGCGTTTGAATGCATCTTTTGCCTTCTTTCCAAGACATAGCAAACTCACGTTGGAGTTTGGATATTCTCCGGTGATCGCCAAATTCACACGTTTGATTACGTTGTTGTTGAAACCACCACACAATCCGCGATTGGATGTTACAGCGATGATCAACACGTTTTCAACCGGGCGGGATGCTGCTAATGCATTTTCTGAAATATCCAGAGAAGCTGTCAAATTACCCAAAATTTCCTGCAACTTTTCAGCATAAGGGCGCATTTGAGTAATCGCATCCTGAGCACGCTTTAACTTCGCAGCAGAAACCATTTTCATCGCAGATGTAATCTGCATAGTAGATCCTACTGAAGTAATTCGATTTCGTATTTCCTTTAAACTTGGCATAATTCTAATTTAGAATTGAAAAGTGACCTCGACTCCGCTCGGTCAACTTTTCAATTTTCAATTCTTAATTAATATTTTGAAGCGATTTCTTTCGCAACTTTTCCTAGTACGTCTGTATCAGCGTCTTCGTATTTCCCTGCTTTCAGGCGAACCAATACATCTGAATGTTTTGCTTCCAGGAAGTCCAGGTATTCTTTTTCGAACTCTTTCACTTTGCTTACAGGAACGTTTTGCATCAATCCTTTTGTACCCACGTAGATGATTGCAATTTGCTTCTCTACCGGGTAAGGATCTCCTTCGCGCTGTTTCAAAATCTCGAGGTTACGAGCACCTTTGTCCAATACGGATTTTGTAGCTGCATCCAAATCAGAACCGAACTTAGCGAACGCTTCCAATTCGCGGTACTGAGCCTGATCCAGTTTCAATGTACCTGCTACTTTCTTCATGGATTTAATTTGCGCGTTACCTCCTACACGTGATACGGAGATACCTACGTTGATCGCCGGACGGATACCTGCGTTGAACAAGTCACCTTCCAGGAAGATCTGTCCATCAGTAATCGAAATTACGTTTGTAGGGATGTATGCAGAAACGTCACCAGCTTGTGTTTCGATGATCGGCAATGCAGTCAATGAACCACCACCTTTCACGATTCCTTTCAATGATTCAGGAAGGTCGTTCATCTGAGCAGCGATCTTGTCATCAGCGATGATTTTAGCCGCACGTTCCAACAAACGGGAGTGAAGGTAGAATACGTCACCTGGGTAAGCCTCGCGACCCGGAGGACGACGCAATAACAGGGAAACCTCACGGTAAGCAACTGCTTGCTTGGAAAGGTCATCGAATACGATCAATGCAGGACGTCCTGAATCACGGAAGAACTCACCGATTGCAGCACCCGTCATTGGAGCGTAGAACTGCATAGGAGCCGGATCAGAAGCATTTGCAGCAACGATTACCGTGTAAGCCATTGCACCTGCATCTTCCAATTTCTTATAGATTCCCGCAACTGTAGAACCTTTCTGACCTACTGCAACGTAGATACAGAAAACCGGTTCACCGCGGTCGAAAAATTCTTTTTGATTGATAATCGCGTCAATCGCAACCGTTGTTTTTCCTGTCTGACGGTCACCAATGATCAACTCACGTTGTCCACGTCCGATCGGAATCATCGCATCTACTGCTTTGATACCTGTCTGAAGCGGTTCCGTTACCGGCTGACGGAAGATAACTCCCGGAGCTTTACGCTCGATCGGCATTTCGTACAATTGACCAGCGATCGGTCCTTTTCCGTCGATTGGCTCTCCGATCGTGTTTACAACGCGACCAACCATTCCGTCACCAACGTTAACAGAAGCAATGCGGTTCAGACGTTTTACCGTGTCACCTTCTTTTACAGAAGAAGAACGACCCAACAATACGACCCCTACGTTATCTTCTTCGAGGTTCAATGCGATTCCTTGCAAACCACCATCGAACTCAACCAATTCACCGTATTGAACTCCTTTCAATCCGTAAACGCGAGCGATACCGTCACCGATTTGTAAAACTGTACCTACTTCTTGCAACTCAGCTTCCGAACGGAATCCTGATAACTGCTCTCTTAAAATTGCAGAAACTTCTGCTGGTTTAACATCTGCCATGTTTATCCTTTTTTATATTGAAGAGTTACCTCTTACTAACTTGTTAAACGTTGTTTCAATTTATTGATTTGAGATGCTACGGAAGCATCAATCTGGTTGTCACCCATACGAACGATAAATCCTCCGATCAAGTCCGGATCGATTTTTTCCGTCAGTTCAACGGTTCCGGAAGTGGAAGCCTGCACTTTGGAAACAATCTCGTTTTTCACTTTGTCATCCAGTTTTTGCGCACTGATCAAAGTAACCGGGATAATTCCCTGGTGTTCTTTCAAAATGGCATCAAAGGATGCTGCAATCTGTGGTAAATATGCCTCACGGCCATTTTTCACGATCAATTCAACGAACGAAGCTGTTGCTTTATCGAACTGATCAAATACCGCGTTCAATACAGCAATCTTTTTGTCTGCTTTCACGACCGGACTTTCAAGCATCAGCTCCAGGTCGCGGTTTTCAGCGCAAACAGTTGCCATGTACTTCATATCTGCCGCGATAGCCTCTACTTTGTTTTGCTCGATCGCTAAATCCAACAAAGCCTGTGCGTAACGGGAAGCTGATTTCGAACTCTTCATTTCTATCGATTAGTTCAAGTTAATATCACCTGCCATTTTCTCTGCCAACGCTTTTTGCTTCTCATCGGAAGACAATTCTCCACGGATGATTTTTTCAGCGATCTCCAAAGAGATTGCAGCAACCTGCGTTTTCAATTCTGCAATTGCAGCTGTTTTCTCCGAATTGATTGTTGCACGCGCTGACTCAACGATTTTGTTTGCTTCTGCTTTTGCAGTATTCTTCGCATCCTCTACCATTTTCACAGCTGTTTCTTTTGCATCTTTCACAATTGCATCACGCTCCGCTTTTGCTTCTTTCAACAAGTTTTCATTCTGAGCCTGCAATGCACGCATTTCTGCTTGTGTTTTTTCAGCCAATTCCAATGCATCGGTGATTTTCTGTGCACGTGCATTCACGGATGTCAAAATCGGTTTCCAAATAAATTTGGTCAAGATGAACAACAAAAGCAAGAATACCAATCCTGTCCAAAATATTAAGCCTAAATCCGGTGTAATTAAACCCATTGTATTTCTTATTTAGTTTGAATTTTTTCCAATTTAAAAAAGAGCTTGCCGCAACCAACCGTTACAGCAAGCCTTTACAATTACTTCGCGTTTCCTAGTAGACCAACTACTACACCGAAAAGAGCAACCCCTTCGATCAACGCCGCAGCGATAATCATCGCTGTTTGAATTTTTCCAGAAGCTTCAGGCTGGCGTGCGATAGCGTCCATTGCTGAACCACCGATTTTACCAATTCCCAATCCTGCACCTAAAACTGCAAGACCTGCTCCGATTGCTGCGATACTTCCGTACATCTGTATATGTATTAAAAAATTACTAATTAATGGTGCGCTTCTTCCACTGCTGCTCCGATAAACAATGCTGACAGCATGGTAAACAGGAACGCCTGCAAGAACGCTACTAACAACTCCAAAACCGAGATAAACAATGCCATCGGAACGGATAGTGCTCCCCAAGCCATGTTCTGATTAATGAAGATGATTGAAATCAATGCCAATACAATGATGTGACCTGCTGTCATGTTCGCAAACAAACGAACCATCAATGCGAAAGGCTTTGTAAAGATCCCTACGATTTCAATTGGAATCAGGATGATCAATACCGGCCATGGAACTCCCGGCATTGCAAAGATGTGTCCCCAGTAGTTTTTGTTTCCGGAGAACAACGTCACCAACAAGGTTGCAACAGCCAGCAACAAGGTCACTGAAATGTTACCTGTCAGGTTTGCTCCACCAGGAATGATCGGAACCAATCCCAACAAGTTGTTGATGAAGATAAAGAAGAAGATCGTCAACAAGTAAGGAACGTATTTTTTGTATTTGTGCTTGTCGATGTTTTCTTTCGCGATATTGTCCTGAACCATGACGATCAATACTTCCAGGTATTTTGCCAATCCTCTAGGAGCTACCGATCCGTTTTTCTTATAGAAACGTGCTACGCTTGACAGGATCAACAGGATCAAAACCGCCCCGAAGAACAAAGACAATACGTTTTTGGTAATCGAAAAATCCAATGGTTTGATCGCTCCATGAACGTGTCCATCTTCGAAAGACAGCTCTCCGTTTTGCATCTTGTAGATTTTCTCGTGGTACATTGCGTAACCAGCTGCAGGACCAACTCCTTTCACGTAATCTACTGCTGCGTTTGTCTTGTGATCAAGAGAAGACGCATGCTCTCCGTGGTAAAAATGCCTGGAAGAAAACGTTTTCAATCCACCATCAATCAAAATAACCGGAAGGTAAACGGAAGTACTGTTGTGATGTCCTCCCCATAAGTGCCACTCGTGTGCATCCGAGATGTGATGCATGATCATTTCTCCTACCTCAAACTCTTCTTCAGGAATCGTTTCTTTGTGATTAGCGTAAGAAGGGGTTAAAACGAGCATTGCTGCTACTAAGGTAAAAAATCGTTTTGCACTGAGAATTAATGACATCGCGTATTATTATTTAGATAAAACCCTAAATTTTGGCGCAAAGGTAGTTAATCTTTCAGAAACACCAAGAAAAAATTGAAAACAAATGCGTTTTTACCACATTCATGGTAAGCAAAAGTTGGTTCGTGAAAAGAAATGATTTTCAAGCGGTTGTTTTGAGGGGATTTCGGGGAAGGGAAACGGGTTGGGGTGCGTTGATCAGAAAGGTAGCAGGCCTATTTTTTCCACACCATTTTACAAATTTACAAAATGGTGTGGAAAGTCCGGTTTCACTGGGCAAATAGATACAACTTGTCCCGCCACTGCGGGATGTCTATCCATCTTTTTTAGTTAGTTCTTTCGCACTTTCACCAGCATCCAAAGCGCCTGAACAACCAGCATCGCCAGGAAGAAGCTCATGAAGTACCAAACGAATTCCTGGAACGATTCTTTCCAGACATACTTAACGATCAGTACGAAAAACAACACAAGGATCATCTGGATAGCTGTACCCAAAATAAAACGCTGTGCCTGGGATTCTGCACTGGCATTTTTCCCCGACATCATAATGGCAGTGCTTCCGGCGAAGATCCCCAACAAACCGACAATTCCCGCCAAATGATTAGCAGGAATGACCCAGTTCGATTTCATCCCGATCATCACCAGGTAGACCAAAGCAATCACTATCAGGCTCGCAAAAGCCCCGATTCGTTTATTCATCTTCTTTTTCTTTTGACATATTGATCACTTCCCGGATGATGAGATACATAGCCGCCGCAACTCCTGTGAGCGTGCAGATCAACGTGTACATATTTCCTCCGGGATTGTATTTTCCGTCCAGCCAAACTCCTAAAAAAGCAGCTCCGGCAATGATTGCTCCCATCTGGATGGCAGCTCCGCTGAACCGGACGTAGTTCTTAATCTGTTTTTTCGGCTTATCATCCATAACCTCACTTATTTGAATCAATAGTTCTCGTCAAAGAACAGCTGGTACTCATCGAGTTTTCCAGTATCAAATAAGGTAAGCAAATTTTTCTCGGAAATAAACAAAATTTTCATTTTTTGCATATCCAGCAGGTGATTTCGGGTGCGCTTGTAGAAGGAAACATAAGACCCCGCTTCTAGTTCATCCTTGAATGGTTTCACCAGGATCACGTTGTCGTTTTTCAGCACTTTGGAAGTCACATTCAAACGAAGCTTGCTGTAATACTCTTTGTTGAAGTCCACCACCCGCGTTTTCGCCACCACGTTGTTGATTTTGTCCGTCAGGAAGATCATCACCAGCATCGGTTCGCCTTCTGAACGGGTGTAAATGCTTTTCTTCTCAAAATTTACCGGTTCATTTGCAGAATATCCCCCCAGGATGATTCGCTTCATTTCTTCGGCCTTCGCAGACTCCGGTGTTTTCGGGTAAAGTGCAATCAGGGTATCCAGGGTAGGCAGAACGGATTTTTTATCCTCGTACATTTTTGCCTGTGCCATTGCTTTCAGCAGCAGGTATTTGCTTCTGTACGGATTGTCTTTCTCTTCTGCCAGAACAGTGTTCGCCTTCGCAACAACCGGGTAATACAAACCTCTTTCGAAACGATCCAAATCGACCAGGTAAGCTTCCTGCGTGAGCTTTTCCCGTTCTTTCTTCTTGATGAAGTAATCCGGATCTCTCAGGTAACCTGCATAATCGGATGTCGGGTAATTGATCAGAATATATTCCTTCTGCTCCACCGCAGCCTGGTCTTCCGGATTGTGCAATTTATAAATCTGATATGCCGCCATGAGCTTCATATCGCTGTTAAAGTCTTTTTCCAGCATCGTGCGATACTGCTTTTCCGCAAGGGTTGTTTCATTCAACTGCTCGCTGTAAATCCCTCCGGCATCGAAGTAGGCATTCATCATTCTTACACGGGATGCCTGCAAAGCAGAGTCGGACAACGGTAGTTTGGCAACCAGCATTTCCGGCGTCAGTGAATCCAGTACTGTTGCGCCGTTATCAACCGGAGCTTTGGCAGCCGTGGAACTGGTGTCGGATTCATCCGAAAAGCCTGCAAACACAATTTTCTCGGATCGCCTCCAATCGTCCTCGTTTTCACGTTGTCCCCACTGCCGTCTGAATTCCTCGAATCCTTCGTTTTTCGTTTTGTCGTTATTCCAGTAGAATTTATTTCCACCTCCGCTGGCAGCCGCTTTTTTACTTTGGGCCTCCTGCAGTGCAGCCAAACGGATTGCATCCTGGCGCTGGCGTTCTTCTTCGTCTTTCTTCAGTTTTTTGATCACTCCTTCGGCAAATTCCAATTGTTCGGAAGGTGTCAGCTTTGCAATACGCTGCACACTGTCTTCGTACTGAGCCGTTTCGATTGCTGCAACCAGGCTCTGAAGCTTGGATGCTTTATTCTGGATTGCTTCGTAATTCGGGTATGTTTCCGGGATCACTTTTGCACAGCTGTCGTAGTATTTCTGTGCATTCAGGTAATCCTTCTTTGAAAAGCTCATGTCTCCCAGCTTTTCATAAGCCATCCCTTTCTGACGGTTATTTGCAGTGGAGTAAAATGCCGATTTGGTATAGTTTGTCTTCGCGCCTTCTTCGTTGGATTCAATCTGATCCATTTTCCCCAGCGTAAAGTAAATCTGGTCTTTGAACTCCGCATTTTTTGTATCACGAAGCATTTTTTTCAGGTTCTTACGCACCTTGTCTCCACCGGCATTCAATGCATTTTTCAAACTTGCATTGAAGCTCATTTCATAACCTGCATTGTATTTCAATACGCGTTGATAATGGTAAGCAGCTTTTGCGCGGTCTCCCGTCGTTTCGTATAACTGTCCGAGGATGAAGTTCACACGCGCTTTGTCTTTGGATTTTTTCGCGTACTTCAATGCTTTGGTCAATGCTTTGATTTCTCCGTCGATGTCTTTTCGCTTCTCACAAAAAACAGCACGGGTAATCGACACATCGTAACGCAGTTTTTTCGGAAATTTCGCAGGTTCTTTATCTTTCGCCTTCTTGCTCTTTTTCTTTTTAGACTTGGATTTCGATTTCGAGGATTTCGCTCCTTTCGGACTTTTTGAATCTCCATTTTCCATGGATTCCTGTGCTTTCTCCAGGCTGGTCAGTGCAAAATTCGCTTCGGTAAATTTGCCTTGCTCCATGTAGGTTCTTGCCATCCACATTTCTGCGATGTATGCTGATTTGTCTGATGCAAAAAACTTCTTGGTGTATTCGAAATTCTTGAAAGCCAGGTCGTAATCGCGGCGGTAGAAGTTTGCAATCCCGATCGTAATCCAGTTTTCGTCGATCCAGCGGTTGTGTTCTTCTTTTTTAGCAGATGGTTTTTCCATCGACGGCATGGCGTGGCGCTGGATGACCTTGGTACATTTGGAAATGGCGGTATCAATCGGGGCATACATATTTTTCACCTCGTCGTCACTAGGCAGAACCAGGATCGGAAGTACGGAATAGTAATCCTCTTTTTTGTTTTCGCGATAGGTTTTCATCGCTCCTTCCAGCAAGTCATTTGCATTGAAGTAGCCGTTATAGTGTGCCGTTGTACCGTGATACGCCCTGCTCAGCAAGGTGTTCTTCTCGGTAGAACATGCCCATATCAGGGATATGATTCCCAGGTAGATACAAATATGTAATTTCTTCATTCGAATGAATAATCTGCGCCGATGTGATTTAAGATTAACTTACAAATGACAAATATATTGTTTTGAAGAACAAAACAATTCCAAATCCGGTAATTAGATCGCGGGTTGTGGTAAAAAAAGAGGTTTGGGGGCGGTTTTGAGGTAGTCATTTTCCGGATCACCATTTGTACAAAATACGGATAGACATCCCGCAGTGGCGGGACAAGTTGTATCTATTTGCCCAGTGACAGCAAGGGTTTCAGGAAATTCCCAATCCTCTTTTCCCTTTCAGGGTTTCACCACCGGCGCTTTGTCGCCATATTTCTGATGAATTTCCAGGATTTGTTTTGCATCATCGGCATCAATCCCCAAACTGTCAGCAATCTCTTTAGCACGCAGTACCTGGTCTACGGTCAACCCGGTGCTGTCCGTTTCGCTATGCAATGCATTTTTCAGGAAGATCGTGCTTTCTCCCAGAGCCGGAACGGTTTTCGTTGAAACGTTCTTCACCGGTTCATAAAGCAGGGAATTGGCTTTCGTTTTCTGTGGGAAGAAGTTGCTTTTTTCGTCGTAAGACTCGACCAATACTAACAGCACACTCACAATGTAAAGCGACTTAAGCGTGGCAAAGATTACTCCTAAAAACTTATTCAACGGTGACAGTTGAACCACTTTGATCATTTTCTCGACCATTTTTCCACCGAAGTAGATCATGGCTCCCACTCCGAGGAATGTGAGCGTGAAAGCAACAACCGGCAGGTACTCAGAATCCCAGTTAAAGGAAGTTTTCAGCCAATTGGCGGTGTAATCGGAGAAATGAATTCCCACATAAATACCCACCAGGATGGCCAGCAACGTAAACAATTCAATGATAAAACCGTGCTTGAAGCCTTTGTATGCTCCGTAAAGAATCGGGATGAGAATCAGGATGTCCAGGAAATTCATGTTCCAAAATTGGGAAATTCCGATTCGGAATCATGGAGAATGATCAGAAAGATACAAACGTCGGGTTGTTTATTCACGAAGCTGAAGCTATCCGTTTGGGAACGATACAATCCTGACAATCTACTCCGTTACTGTCCCGATCACCCGACAGGATAAAGCGGAAAAAGAAAGGGGCACAATACATTGCGCCCCATCCGTTCTATTCCATTCTGTTTCATTACCCCATATTGGTAAAAATTTGCTGTACGTCGTCGTCGTCGTCGAATTTATCCAGCATTTTTTCGATATCGGCCAATTGCTCTTCGGTAAATTCAACCGGTGTTGTCGGGAAACGCTCCAAATTCGATTTCAGAACTTCAATGCCACGCTCTTCCAATGCAGAACCAATGGTTCCGAAAGCTGTATAATCTCCGTAAATAAAGATTCGGTCATCTGTTACCTCAATTTCTTCACACCCGGCATCGATCAATTCCAATTCCAGTTCCTCCGGATCGAAAGCACCTGTATTTTCCAATTCGAATACTGACTTTCTGTTGAACATGAATTCCAGCTGCCCGTTCGGAACAACTCCACCACCGGCTTTATTGAAGTAAGATTTCACATTGGCAACCGTACGCGTAGGGTTATCGGTTGCACACTCCACGTATACCAATACTCCGTGCGGCCCTTTACCTTCGTAATCTACCTGGGAGAAAGAAGCAATATCTTTTTGGTTGGCTCTTTTGATAGCCGCCTCAATATTGTCTTTCGGCATGTTCTCTGCCTTGGCATTCTGAATAGCAGTCCGCAACTTGGCATTTGTAGCAGGATCCTGTCCTCCTTCTTTTGCTGCCATCGTAATGGCTTTACCAAGTTTCGGGAACAATTTGGACATTTTTCCCCAACGTTTTTCTTTCGCTGCTCTGCGATATTCAAATGCTCTTCCCATTTCAAGTGTTTTATATTGTCGCAAAAATAATCAAAGAAGTTTTAATTGAAAATGCGTCCCGATAATTATCAGAAGGAAAATTGAACAGATGCTGGTGGATGAGGGGAATTAAGACCTGGAGAGACAAGACGCTGAGAGACATGACTGCAAGAGTCAGGACTGAAAATGGAGCGTGTGAATGTGTTGAGACAACAACTCACAGTTCTTGAAGTCTTGACTCTCCCCATCGAAAAGTCCTGCCTCCAATAGTCGCGATTCCTTTTTAACTTCTCACTTTTCAATTTTACCTTATCATAAAGTTAATATATTTACAAAATGAACCTCAGAACGATCATTTTTATGGTTTTAAGCCTGATCTCGTTCGCTACAAGCGCGCAGGACAGTGCGTTCCATCGTCCGGGGTTTCAAACCAAAACCAGTCTGGTCTATTATTATTTCTGGGAGGAAAACGACGACGGCAGCATCTCCCCTTCCTGCATTTACACTCCTTTCAGTTTAAACCGGGTAGTTCTGATTGATCCGGTAAAATCCTCCAAAACCTGTAAACTCAGCGATTCCCTTTTCATGCATGAAGTGGAATCAGTCGGAAGGAGCTACCAGCAAAACAAGGCGGTTTTCACCAAACACAAACAACATCACACCTTTCGGTTCAACGTAAGCTGGCCGGAAAAACCGCAAACGGTCGTCTATATCAAACGAAAAGGCCAGTGGGCCAGTTACCCGATGTCGCTCGTACTGTATTTTGATGCCGATGAATCCGGGAACACACGTTTCAAACAAGCCGCTTCTGAGATTTATTTCGGAACAAATCCCGGAATTCCGATTGTGTACAGTACCTACCGGGTTTATTCTTTCTTTCAACATGATCACCCCGAAAAAACAAAACCTGTATACCAGCACCTGCTTGCTTTTACAGGCGAAGAGTTGAGTGCTCAACTCACAGGTAACCTGATTCCTGAAGCAAAACGCTACCTGGTGTTTGTGAACGGCTACCGCGGACCGAAGTTCGACAAGGAAGAGAGCCGCAATGAAGTTTATATGAACGACCGCACCAATTACTGGTTCAAAATCGACGACCGGTTCATTCAGCGTCTGCATCCCGACACGAGTTTTTACCTCGACGGGAGCTTTTCCGTAAAGACTTCCAATCATTACTCCAAACTGAAATTCGGCTGGAGCTACATCCGTTCCATCCATGCAAAACCGGGCAAAAAATCCGCCCGGAAATATTCCCGGCTGAATCAAAAAAGCAACACGGCGGGTTTTGATTACCGCTATCAAAAAGGCATCACCGCAGGAAAAGCGTTTCTGAATCAGATTCAAAACACTCCGAAAAGCTACCTCGTCAAAGACACCATCGATTTGGTATGTCACAGCATGGGTTATGCCTATACACTGGGGTTGATCGAAACCATCAAAGAGCATGTGGTTCTGGGAAAAATTTACCTGATTGCTCCTGAAAACGGCGGTTACAAAGGGATGGATTGGAATTTGTTTGAAGAAGCCTGGCAATACGGCGCCAACCTGGGAGAAAAAATACAGGATCCGCTGAGCTACCAGGACGGTGTTGCTCCTCAAACGGCTGTTTATGGAATCCTTGCCCAACAGTCCGCCCATGTCGGGAGAATCTTCTCGCCTGCCGGCTGGCCCAATAAACATTTTGTGCATTCACACATGGTCTACAGCTACGACTGGATGTTCGACCGCATTCAAAAAGGACAAGCGGGATACATTCATTAATTCCCAATTGCAAATGCCGAATTACGAATTAACTGTTTTTAGGGAAGTCTTATCACTTTTACATGCTCCGTTCTCCATTAAGAAAGACTAAATCCGTAATTTTGCATTTATGGATTACGCATTGGAATTACGTTACCAAAACCTCATGAAACAATTGGAACCGACTTTCGGCCCGGGCATGGATCTGCAGGCTGTTTTGTTCCTGATCGGCGTGGAGGAATTGGGAGTAGGATATAAAAAATTTAAAAAGCACGAGAAAACCGATTTGATGCACGTGGCAGTCTGCACCCTGCTGGAGCCATACGGGTACTATGCGTTCAAAGGAAGAGATCCCGAAAACTGGCCTCATTTTGATTTTGTTAAAGAACTTCCTCCGCTGAATGAAACGGAGCAGCAGGCTTTTATGAAGGAAGCCATTGTGGAATACTTTGAACACCACGGGTACTCTACCAAAAATGTACAACCTTGATTTAGGCAATAGTGAACAGGCAATAATAACTAGTTAAGAAGTTAGCGGATTATTCACTCTGCTACTAACAGCTATTGACTAATCACTAATGGCTATTGACTAATTAACTATATTTGTTCCACTTTAAATAAAAACTATGGATTTTTGGGTTCGCGCAGCTCAGCTGATTTTATCTCTTTCATTGCTTATCGTATTGCATGAGTTTGGGCATTATCTGCCTGCTAAATGGTTCAATACGAAAGTCGAAAAATTCTACCTGTTCTTCAACCCGTATTTTTCTGTCTTTAAGAAGAAAATCGGAGATACAGAATGGGGATTGGGATGGATTCCACTGGGAGGTTACGTGAAAATTGCCGGAATGGTAGACGAATCTATGGACAAAGAGCAACTGGCACAACCGGTTCAACCGTGGGAGTTCCGTGCGAAACCGGCATGGCAGCGCCTGATCATTATGCTGGGCGGGATCATCGTCAACATCATTGTTTGTTTCGTGATTTACATCATGGTACTGGCTGTTTGGGGCGAAGAAAAAATCGACCAGACTAAAATGGTAAACGGTGTTTCTGTGAATCCGTATATGGAGCAGTTCGGTTTCCGCCAGGGAGACAGAATTCTGACTGTTGACGGCGAAAAATTAGACGAATTACAGCAACTGGGTGGTGAGATCCTGATCTTCAACAAACGTCATTTTAAAGTACAGCACCAGGACGGAAAAATTGAAACGATTGTCCTTCCGGAAGATATCGGAAATAAAATCTGGGAAAACGGTGCGGAAAAGAACACGTTCGGCTTCCGTTTCTTCATGCCTAAAGTAGACAGCGTTTCTAAAAAATTGGCTGCAGGACGAATCGGGATCAAACCGGGAGACCAAATCCTGAAGGTGAACAATCAGACAATTACATTCTACGATGAGTTCCAGTCGCAAATGTATCACAACAAAGGGAAGAAAGTTTCCCTGACCTTGCTGAGCGATGGAAAAGAAATCGGGAAAGAAGCTTTGATCAACGGAGAAGGAAAACTGGGGGTGAATTTCGACGAGAATGATTTCCACGCAAGTTCGGATACCAATGCCGTGTATACACAAAACTATTCGTTCGGAGAAGCATTTGTTTCCGGGTTCGGGAAAGGACTTCGCACGATGTACATGAACGTGGCACAGTTTAAATACGTGGCAACTGCCAAAGGAGCTAAATCGGTGGGAGGTGTCGGTTCGATCGGGAAATTGTTCCCTGCAACCTGGAACTGGCAGGCTTTCTGGACGCTGACGGCGTTTTTGTCTATGATGCTGGCGATTATGAACCTGCTTCCGATTCCTGCACTGGACGGAGGACACGTGATGTTCCTGATTTATGAAATGATTACGGGAAGAGCTCCGGGACAGAAGTTCATGGAATACGCACAATATGTCGGTTTCTTCCTCTTATTAGGATTGATCCTGTATGCGAACGGTAAGGATTTGATCGGGGCGATTACGGGGTAGAAAAGGTTCAATGTATTCAAACGGACTCTGTTTCAAACTATTGAACTTTTCAATTCGTTGAACTTCCGAAGAAAATTAAATTTCAGGAAATACATAAACGGTGGCATAAGTCGAAAGATTTATGCCATTTTTGTAGTGATAAAAAATATGCACATGAGACAATTACTATTATCTATTTTATTCCTTGCGACTGTTGGAGCCTCCGTAGCACAAACCAAGGGACAGATTTCCTACTCCATGGATTTTTCCAGTGACAATCCGGAAATGGCTGCTGCGCTCCCAATGATGCAGGGTTCTACGATGGAACTTTATTTCATGCCCGGAAAATCAAAAGTTGACATGGTTATGGGAGCTTTCATGAAAATGAATACCATCGTTGATGTCAAAGCTGACCAGGGATTGATGCTGATGGAAATGATGGGCAACAAGATGGCTACCGAATTGAAGAAAATTTCTGCTAAAGCAACTGAGAACAAAGAAGAGCCTAAAGTAGAAACAACTTCCGAGACAAAAGACATTATCGGTTTCAAATGTACCAAAACCATCGTTCGCGATGCTGATGGCGGAGAAACCATTATCTGGGTTGCCAAAGATTTGAAGGCTGTTCTTGCAGGACAAAAACAGTTCACTGCAAAAGGAATCGACGGAGCTCCACTGGAATTTTCGACTGAGAAAAACGGGATGACCATCCATTTCATTGCAACGAAGTACACTGAAAACGTTGACAAGAAAATCTTCAGTTTGAAAGTTCCGGAAGGATACACTGTGATGACAGAAGAAGAATTGAAAAACCTGGGAATGTAATTCCTGTTCCTGAAGAAATAAGAAACCCCGGATATTCTCCGGGGTTTTGTTTTTTGTATACGTTCTTGCAAATCACGTGGATTTCCGCAGAACGTTCAAAATGGTTACAACCCGGCTCTTTGCATCTTTTCTTTTTTGTTTGAAACGCTGAGAAGTAAAGAGCGCAAAGGTTTGATCACGTTTTTTAAATATTCTTCAGTTTCATCAATTTCTTGCTAAACGTTCCGGAATTCTTGTGAACCGTCACCATGTAATTGCCCGAAGGTTTTCCGTCGAGCTGAACCGGAACCAGGTGTTCACCCGGCTGGAATTCTTTCGAGCAGACTTCCGATACGAGTGTTCCTGACAGGTCATAGACCCGGATTGTAACGCGTTCATTCGAACAGGTAAATTTGAGCGTTGTCTGATCGGCACATGGATTCGGGAAAAGTGATACGTCGAGCGCTTCCTTGTTTTCATCCAATCCGAGGTTACATGAATCCAGCACCGGGAGAAAGTTGATCGTTTGTTCGAACATTCCCTGGATTTCCTGCGGATCTGCTTCGAACCAATCTTTCAAAATAGACGCGTAGACATCGCGGAAATCAATTTGCATCGGAATACCCGCCTGATCTACGATCGTGTTGGAGATAACCGGATTCGGCCCGATAATGCCAGAACTGACACATCTTCCGAACAAGAACAAGGGTGCTGCATCTCCGTGATCGGTTCCGTCGCTTGCATTGGATGCAATCTGGCGACCGAATTCGGAGAAAGTCATTCCGGCAACCCGGCTTTCGATCCCCAATAAATGTAAATCGTTTTGGAAGGCAGCTACCGCTTTGGAGATTCGCGACAACAAGTTTGCATGGTCTCCCGTTGCAGGAGCACCCGATACTACCTGTGCGTTGTGTGTATCAAACCCGTTCACGTTGACGATGTAGATTTTTGTTTTCAATCCGCCGGAAATCATCTGGGCAATGTAGCGCAGGTTTTTCGACACATCGTCATTCGGGTCATACATCGTGGAAAGCGTATTCCCTGCATTGGCAGCCGCATTGACCTGCGCTCCGTAAGCATTTGCCTGCGTGATGAGCGTGGACAGGTATTCCATGTGTGCTCCGTAATAGGTTCCGTCATTCACCTGACCGGTCTCCACCAGGTTGTAACTATCGAACGGATTATTGATTGCTACTGAAAAGTTGGCCGCCAGTCCCTGACAGGTTGCAGACACTTCATATCCCATACTGATCGCAAACGGATCCGGGTTTTGGGTATTCGGATAAGCATCCGGGAAATTCGGGAATTCCTGGTCGAGGTATCGCCCCAGCCAGCCACGTGTTGCATTCGGATCCAGCATCCCGGAAGTCCAGATGTCCATCGACCGGAAATGGGAACGGTTTTGTTCGGGGTAACCCACGTTCTGGAGAATCGACAACTTTCCTTCGGTAAACAGATCCCGCATGCCGGTCATTGCCGGGTGCAGCGCGTTGTTCGGTGTAATCGTCAGCAGTTGGTTTTGCGGGATCAGGATATTCTGGCGCTGAATCGTCAGGTTGGCATACTGATCCAATGGAATCAGGGTATTCAATCCATCATTTCCCCCGTTCAGGCGGATAATGACCAAAACACGGTCTTCGGCTGCCCGGGAGGTTTTGAATAAATCTTCCGTAACGGCTCCGAATTTAAAGTTCTTTAAAATCAGTGGTGCTCCAATGGATGAAAGTGCAACCGACTGTACAAAATTTCTTCTTTTCATAATTTCTGATTTGAGTCTGCACTTACATTACCTGGAATTCAGGCAACTGAAATAATCGGTATAGCACCAGCTCCACCCGTTGACGCACCGGCGTACTCACCGTGGTATTTCCGGGATCGGCAATATAATCGTTGTATTGGATGGTCCACTCAAAATCCGGCTGGCCGTTGGTCAAAATGGATTTCAACACGGTTTTCTCCACCAAAGAAACGCCTTTGCAGGTGAAGACTGTCAGGATATCGTCAATGACTTGCGGTGCACTGGACGGCAGACTCAGGTTGTCGAGGAAATTCAGCGCATTCAGCTTGAAGGCATTTCCATTGACCACAATTCCATTCGTAACGGTCATATAAGCCCCCAAATCGAAGCGCAGTTTCAATAAGCTCGAATTCGCCCACAAACGAGAAAAGGCAGGAGTTTGGTAATAGGCCGTCCAACCGCCCACACTCGGCGCCCGCAGGTATTCCATTCCCATCACTTGCGACAGGTAGTACACATTCAGGTAAATTTCGTAATTCACCGGAACGCTGTAGTTGGGAACGGAACCAGAAGCATTCAGCATGGAAAACAGGACCTCCAGCGGATTTTTAATGATGGCTCCACGTACCGAAATATCGTAGAAATGTTCACTTTTCAGCAATTGCTCGATGACCGGAAGCACTTCAAAATTGTTTGAAGTCAGCGTGGCAGCCATATCCGCAATCACCGTACTTTCAACATTCGCCGTAAGGTCGTAGTTGACAAACCAACGGTAAATTTTCCGGCACAGGTATTTCGCCATGTTTGGCTGGCTGAAAATGATGTCGATGTAATTGGCATATTCCAGGTCGCCGGCATCCGGCACGGTAGCGGAACCGAAGTAGGAACTCAGTGTTTTACTCGAAGAATCATGCAGCACCGAATAAAACACATTCGACGGCTGGGAAGCGGTGGAACTATACAAATCCAACACTGTCCAACCCGTGAGGATTTTTGCTCCGGCAGCCACATCGGCCTCAGTATAATTGGAATAATCTCCGGGACCAACCTGCGCTCCTTTTCCTACCGTAAATAATTCCAGCAATTCACGGGCGTAATTTTCATTCGGGGAATACAGGTTGTTTGTTGCTCCATTGAGGAAAAGCAGCATCATCGGGTCGGTCGTCATGTCTTTCACCAGCTGCTTGAAATTTCCCAGGCAGTTTTGGCGGTATTTTTCATGCATTCCGTAAACAGCCTTCGCTTCGTTTGTTCCATCCACACCAAAGTGGTTTCCCCAGAACAAACACATTTTCTCGCGAATGCTTACATCTGGCTGATTGATTCGCTGCATGAACCAGGCTCCCAGTGAAAAAAGCCGTGCATTATTAGTCGGCCCTGCGTTGCTGGCAGGATAGACATCGTTTACCCAGGTTGAACCGATCGGGGTCACGGCTTCGTCGGCATGAAAAGCCAATGGAGGTGAAACACCAGGGATAGTCAGTAGTTGTGTTACAGTTGCATTCATCCCGTTATTCACTGCGGCTGTGATCTGGCTCAAAGTTGGGCCGAACATGGTTCTTCTCAACAAGTGTGCAGCTTCGGCTTTTGTCCAAGTCCCGGTGTAGGGAGTTAAACTCAATGAAACGGGCTCCTGTACGTTTTCTTCAGGAATCATAATAGTACGTTTTAGCGACCGGAATGTACTACAAAAAGTCGGAACAGGCAATGTACACGTCACAATTTGCTATTCCCGGTTCATAACCGGTAAACAGATTGTTCAAACAACAACCGCACTTAGTACTTGATCACCGAAATAGTTGCCAGGCTTCCCGATTCGTCCTGAACCCGCACCAGGTATGTACCGGGTTGCCAGTTTTGCGCTTTCACGATTGTTGAAGTACTTTCCAGCATGCCGTTTGTAACCTGGCGTCCGGATAAATCATAAACCACGAATGTCATATTCGCCACTCCCTGTATGGTAAAATCCGCGTTCCCGGGGTTCGGATAAATGCTGATTTGATCCTGTAACAAGTTTTCCAGGCCAAGCGTACAATTATTCAACGCATCAAAGGTCGGATTCGTGAACGTAAAAGTACCGCCGTCAGGACAACGGGCATACGAAATATCTTGCGTTTGTGACCCGAAATCTACCTGGTCGTAGATCGTTGTTCCATCCGAAAGAATCACCGACTCTCCGGAAGCGCTCAACTTGAAATTCGTGTGCAAACCACTTTGTTCCGTGTCATTATCGGCCCAGAAAATCAACACATCGTGCGCATTGATTGCCGTTCCGACCGGAATCTGCCATTTGGTCAAGTTGGTCACATCATCCGAGAGATACAAACCGGATAAATCTTTTGCCGTTGCTGTCTGATTGTACAATTCCACCCAATCATCGCTTTCTCCGTTCGAATCATAAGCGGTTGACCCATTATCCGCCATCAGTTCATTGATCAGGATATCTCCTGAAGCCGGCAGCGGAATAGCCACATGCAGTACATGAAATTCGTGCTCCGCACGCGCAGGGCTAAACACTCCGGCGTTCGTATTCTGAGCATAGATGTAGTACTCCATCGTTATACCGCTGAGAACGACATCCACTCCATACACCTGATCTCCGGCAGCGCCGTCATGATGCATCCCGTCGTCAAACATTTGAACGCGGTTGAAGCGCAGCGGATGTTCCAGGCGATACCCGAGAAATACTTCCGATTCATTTGAACACGTAGCTGTAATGGTGACTGTCTCACCATAAGCAGGAGCATTGTTACTTGTAGCATATGCTGTAATAACCGGCGCCGACAGCAAATAATCGGAATTGGACTGAAAATAGGTGACACGCGCATCCATCAATTGCTGGATTCCGGGGATGGAGGTTCCTCCTCCCGGGCCTCCGCCGCTTGTTACCGAAGTTGTCAATCCATTCTGGAATTGTGTGTACGTATAAAATTTATACGGATCGGCCTGTACGGAAGCATCGATTGTTGTGCGCAGGGAATTTGCGGTCGTGAGGTAATCTCCCGAAACAAAAATCTCTTGCAAAATGGTTCTGAGATGCGCCATGTACATGCGCTTATAGGTCGGATCAGCAAGCATTTTCACAATCAGGGGATGATTGGAAGACGTGCTGTTCGAAAAAGGGTCGAGTGTTGTTGCTGTGTAGGATTGTCCCTGTGCCGGTCCACCCGGAAATCCGGCAAAGCTCATGTTCAAATCCCATACGGTTGGAACAAAGCGGTCGTTGAGGTCTTTGTACACGTAATAATTCTGACGAAATGCCCCGGAATAGGAATCCAGGTTCACCAGTACATTGTTGTATGCAAGCATCCAAAGCGCACGGTCTACATCCAATTTGGATTCGATGGCTGAAAAATTGTTGTTGAGTGTATTGGTCAAATTCACCAGGTCATTCCATCCGTAATCCGACTTCAATTCGTAGCCGCTGGCATAGAGGGAACTGTCTGTACCCAGGTATTTCAAATCCGGGCTGCCACTACTTCCCGGGCCTGCTCCACCAACCGGGTTACACTTGAAGAACGAACCGTCGGAGGTATAGTAATGATCGCCGTTAAATTTCTTGTTGATGGATTCGGCATTGGAGTAGACCCCACGCAACGTTCCGTTGATGTAGACATTGGCGAAGTTTGCTTTGGGACAATCCATGTACTGTTCCAAAATCGCGTAGGAAAGCACTTCACGAATCATGGAAGGATCCTGGTAACCGTTCTGGAGTTTGATATCTGTGTAGCCTTCGTAATCATAACTTCCATGTACATAATCCAGTTCGATGTGAATCGGATTCTTGTTGTAGTTTTGGTTGTAGGAACTGTTTCCCTTGTATTTTACCCCCACACTGTCATAGGTAACACCGTTGATCCGGACGGAATCTGCCAGCAAATAGTCTTCTGTTGTCGTGGCAAGGGCATCCAGTTGCGCATCCCAGTCTGAAAAACCGAAGAATATCTCGATTTTCTGAACGGTTGACCGGTCGTACAATCCCTGTGCAAGAGCATTGCTACCAAAAGAGGCGCTGATAAGCACTAACAGTAAAAGCGTTTGTTTCATGTTGTAGTTTTCCCTTTGATTTCATTTATTACCAAAGGTTTAACGAATCATTAAAATAACATGAACTAACTATCTTCCCGGGAAAAAGACTTGCCTGTATCTGTGTTCACAAACGAAATATTGCGTTTCAAACCACTAAACCTGGTACGTTTGACAGCACTTCCCTTGAAAACGGATTGAAAAGTAAGCTCATCCAATTCCAGCCATTCTTCGCGGGAAAAATGGAGAATTTCATCTTTCGCCCGGAAATCGGTTTCGTTGTGTGGTTTGGAAAACCGGTTCCACGGGCACACATCCTGGCAGATGTCACAGCCATAAACCCAATTTTTCATGTTTCCGCGAAACAACTCCGGTAAGTCAGAATCACGAAGTTCGATCGTTGCATAGGAAATGCATTTCGACCCGTTGACGATGTAAGGTGCTTCGATGGCTTCGGTCGGGCAGGCATCGATGCAGCGTGTACAGGAACCGCAGTAATCTTTGATCGGTCCGTCGGGTTCCAGTTCCAGGTCGCAGATGATTTCCGCCAAAAAGAAAAAAGAACCGGCTTTCGGCTGAATCAGGTTTCCGTTTTTACCAACCCAACCTACCCCGCTTTTCTCTGCCCAGGCTTTTTCCAGGATCGGTGCGCTGTCCACAAAAACGCGTCCTTCGATATCCCCGATTTCTTCCTGAAGTTCGGAAACGAGTTGGCGCAATCTGGCTTTAACCACATCGTGGTAATCTTTGCCGTAAGCGTATTTGGAAATTTGAAAGGTATCTTTCCGCTGGGTGTTTGGCGGGAAATAATTATATGCTAACGAAATAACGGTCTTTGCTCCGGGAACAAGCTTCCGGGGATCGAGGCGCAGATCGAAGTGATTTTCCATGTAGGACATCTTTCCCTGCTTTTCGGCTTTCAGCCAATTGGCCAGGCGAGGCTCTTCCGAAGCCAGAAAATCTGCTTTGGAAAACCCAACTGAAAGAAAACCGAGGTTTTCAGCTTTTGTCCGAATGAGTTTCTTTAAACGATCCTGTTGCATGATTTAAAACAACCCGCCTTGCTGCCAGCCCATATCGAACCCGAGGTGCTTGAATGCTTTTTCGGTAGCTTTTCGTCCTCTAGGTGTCCGCATCAAAAATCCTTCCTGGATTAAAAAGGGTTCGTACACTTCTTCCAGGGTTCCGGCATTTTCCCCGATCGCCGTGGCAATCGTTGTCAACCCGACAGGTCCACCTTTGAATTTGTCGATCAGGGTTCTCAAAATCCGGTTGTCCATTTCATCCAATCCGTATTTATCTACGTTCAATGCATCCAGTGCGTGCTGGGTAATAGCCAATGTAATTGTTCCGTCTCCCTTCACTTGTGCAAAATCGCGTACGCGGCGCAAAATGGCATTGGCAATACGGGGCGTTCCGCGGCTTCTCCGCGAAATCTCAAATGCGGCCTGCTCCTGGATCGGAATATCCAGCAACTCTGCCGATCGCTCGATGATGGAAGCGAGTGTTTCGACGTTGTAGTACTCCAGGCGGGAATTGATCCCGAAACGTGCTCTCAGAGGCGCTGTAAGCAATCCTGAGCGCGTGGTGGCACCAATCAGGGTAAATGGATTCAAACTGATCTGAACCGTGCGTGCATTCGCCCCGGAATCGATCAGGATATCGATACAGTAATCTTCCATCGCCGAATAGAGGTATTCCTCCACTACCGGGCTTAAACGGTGAATCTCGTCGATGAAGAGGACATCTCCTTTGCTCAGGTTGGTCAGCAACCCGGCCAAATCACCCGGTTTGTCTAAAACAGGACCACTTGTGACCTTAAACCCGACATTCAATTCGTTTGCAATGATGTTTGCGAGAGTCGTTTTTCCCAATCCCGGCGGACCATGCAATAATACGTGATCCAGGGGTTCATCGCGCTGCACCGCTGCTTTGACGAAAATTTCGAGGTTTTCAACAACCTGCGGCTGACCGGCGAAATCATTCAATAATTTCGGGCGCAGGACTTTGTCGTATTCCTTCTCCGGATTCGATGCCTCTGATCTATAGTCGAATGATTCTTCCATATGTTACTGACAAAAATACAAAATAAGCACTCATCTTCGTGAACCACATAGAAACATAGAACACATAGTTTTTATTCTTGCAGTTCCCGATATAGTGAATTAACGAGTGTCTTTTGTCCTTCACGAAAAATACTCGTACAATTAAAATTGATGAGTACACCTTTCGGTGAGCCTAACAGTTTCATATATGTCAATAACTGGGCTTCAAATAGTGGTTCAATAGCTTTCGAAGCTTTCAATTCTACAACTATGGAATCTGCCACATATAAATCACAACGTAATACTGTTTCCAGCCTTTGCTGATCATAAACAACAGGAACTGCCATTTCGGTCTTGAAAGGAATATTTCGACTTGCCAATTCAATCTTCATACACTCGTGATAAATACTTTCCAGTAAGCCCGGCCCTAATTGTTGATGTACTTCTATAGCAGCACCAATAATATCATAAGTCAATTGATCCAAATAAGATTTTGTCATAATAATAAGAATAATGGTTTGTCTATATAATATAATAAAAATTGTCAACGTATTGCCTATGTGTTCTATGTTTCTATGTGGTAATTAAATTCTATCTATTTCCAAGCAACATAAACAATACCTGCACAGGGTAAAAAAAAACACATAGACCACAGAGCTTGCTGTTTATAAAACTTTACACAATATCCCTTAGAACGGTTCTATTGTGTACTATGCGCCTTCGCTGTAGCTTGTCCATCGCTAAAGCTACTGGCGACACGCGATCAGCGTAAGCGTTGTTCCTATGTGGTAAAAAATAAAAAATCCCCACTCGTTGCCGAATGAGGATTCCAATTTTATGCTGAGGATCTTAGTGATCTCCTTCTTCGCCTTCCATAAGCGGAACGATCTGAGGAATGAAGTCCTCTTCTGCTCCTGGCTTAGAGTAATCGTAAGGCCAACGGTGAACTTCCGGAATTGCTCCTGGCCAGTTTCCGTGAACATGCTCTACCGGAGTCGTCCACTCCAATGTATTCGATTTCCAAGGGTTTTGAACCGCTTTCGGACCACGGTAAATACTGTAGAAGAAGTTGAACAAGAAGATCAACTGACCGAATGCAGCGATGATTGCAAATACTGTAATCACTACGTTCAGATCCATAATCATTTCCTGAGAGTTTGCATTGAAATCTCCATATACAGAGTAATCGTAGTAACGTCTTGGCGCCCCAGCCAATCCAACGAAGTGCATTGGGAAGAATACCCCGTAAGCTCCAACAATCGTCACCCAGAAGTGAGCATACCCCAAACGTGTGTTCAACATACGTCCGTACATTTTAGGGAACCAGTGGTAAACTCCGGCAAACATTCCGAATACTGCTGACATACCCATTACAATGTGGAAGTGAGCTACTACGAAATATGTATCGTGAACTGCGATATCCAAGGCAGAGTCAGCAAGGATAATACCTGTTACACCACCTGTGATGAACGTGGAAACCAATCCAACGGAGAACAACATAGCAGGAGTGTAGATGTTGGATCCTCTCCAGATGGTTGTAATGTAGTTAAACACTTTTACCGCTGAAGGAATCGCAATCAACAAGGTTGTAAATACGAATACGGAACCGATGAACGGGTTCATACCTGTAACGAACATGTGGTGACCCCATACGATGAACGAAAGGAAACCAATTGCCAGGATCGAACCGATCATTGCACGGTAACCGAAGATCGGCTTGCGGGAGTTCGTAGAGATTACTTCCGAAGTAAGACCCAATGCCGGTAACAATACGATGTATACCTCCGGGTGACCAAGGAACCAGAACAAGTGCTGGTACAACAATGGTGAACCTCCGTGGTTTTCCAACATTTCAGAACCTACGATGATGTCAGAAAGGTAGAAAGAAGTTCCTGCCAAACGATCCATCATCAACAACAAGGCTGCAGATAACAATACCGGGAAAGACAATACCCCTAAGATTGCAGTAACGAAGAACGCCCAAATGGTTAAAGGCATGCGCGTCATCTTCATTCCTTTTGTACGCAAGTTCAAAATCGTTACGATGTAGTTCAATGAACCCAACAAAGAAGAAGCGATGAAGATACTCATGGAGATTAACCAAAGTGTCATACCCAATCCGGAACCTTCGATTGCCTGTGGCAATGCAGAAAGCGGCGGGTAAACTGTCCATCCTGAAGATGCTGGTCCTGTTTCGATAAACAAAGAGAACAACATGATCAAAGATGAGATCAGGAACATCCAGTAAGATAACATGTTCAGCAAACCGGAAGCCATATCACGTGCACCAATCTGCAACGGAATAAGCAAGTTTGAGAAAGTTCCGGATAATCCACCTGTTAATAGGAAGAATACCATGATCGTACCGTGAATGGTTACCAATCCCAGGTACATACTTTCTTTCAACACTCCTCCGGGAGCCCAGGTTTCACCTAAGAAGAACGACAGGAAGTCGGAAGGTTCACCAGGCCAAGCCAATTGAATACGGAACAGGATAGACAATAACATTGCCACCACTCCCATAAATACAGCAGTCAAAAGGAACTGCTTTCCAATCATCTTGTGGTCCTGACTAAAAATGTATTTAGAAATAAAACCCTCTTCATGGTGGTCATGTCCATGAGCGTCGTGATGTGCGTGTGCTTCGTGAGCTGCCATGATTTTATTTTTTACTTATTGTTTTATGAATTACTTGCTTGCTAAGGTTGCTGAATCACCAGCTGCTGCTGTTGCAGTTGAATCAGCCGGAGCTGCTTTTGGTTTCCCTACCGGGTAAACATTTCTGAATGTCTTACACTGGTCAGCTGCTTTCGGATCAAACTTGGAAACGCGTGCATACCACTTGTCGTAAGCCGGTCTGTCCAATACCACAACCATCAACTTCATTTTGTAGTGAGAAGAACCACAAATCTTGTTACACATCAACACGTAGTTGAACTTCGGATTATTCATTTTGTCACGCATCTCCGATGTGGTAATCGAAGGTGTGAACTTAAATCTCGTCGTTTGTCCCGGTACGGTGTTCATCTGAGCACGGAAGTGTGGGAAGTAAGCAGAGTGAATGACGTCTTTTGAACGGAAGTTGAATTCGTAATCCTGTCCTTTACACAAGTACAAAGTATCATTCGCATTGAAAACGATATCATCCAATGCACGTGCATCCAATGCGCTGTTGTGACGTGATTTCAATTGGTACAGCATACGAACCATACGTTCTTTCGCCCCCAGATCTTTTACCATCAAAGCGTGGTCTTCCGGTGCGAAGATCAATTTCGGATCGTTCAATTTTGTCTCCAAAGCACGGATTCCGGTTGAACTGTTTTCCATACTGTCGATCGCATCCTGGATCGTTTTTGTTGTCAACAAAGCCAACGGGTTGTTATCGTTTGTCAATTTGTAATCGAAGTAACCTAATGTGTTATCATCTCCGGACATACGAACTGTCCAGTCAAATTGCTTGGAGAACAACTCGATTCGGATAGCTTCTTTGGAAGCATGATCGGTTTGCTCGTTCCATGATTTCAAACCAAGGATGATGATCACCGCCAGAACCACTGCAGGAACTACCGTCCAAGCTAACTCCAAACGGTTGTCATGCGGGAACCAGTATGCTTTCACTCCCGGTTTGCGTACATATTTGAATGCAAATCCGAACAACAAAGCGTTTGTCAGGAAGAATACTGCTGTAATGATCCACAAGTTCAGATCCAGCAACGAGTCTGTTGCTTTACCATGAACAGATGCTGCTTCACCGCGTCCTGAAAAACCATACTCAGTGAACAGGTAAATCACAGATGCGAAGAACGCAAACATAAACACCAGCAATAAGGTTGCATTCAAGCGGTTATCGCGGTTTGGAATGTCCTCCTCACGACGGTTTCTTAATTTAGAAGAAAGCTCGTACATGCGCACCAGCTGTGCGATTGCAACTACTCCTAAAATGATAACTATTAATACGATTAACTTTGTCATGTTTTTTATTTTATCGTAACAACAAGTGCCTTATTAAATTTCGTGGTGAATACTTTCGTCCAGGAACGGGTGATTAACAGGCATCAATGGTGCTTTAGTCAAGTTTGTCAAGATGATTCGGATAAAGAATCCTAAGAACAATAAAGCCATACCAATTTCCATAGCTCCGATGTATGCATGTTTACCCATCGAACCTCCCATGACCATCAGGTAAGCGTCTACCCAGTGACCAGCGAAGATGATAACTCCAACAGCAGTCAATACACCAGCGTGGCGTTTCGCATCACGAGACATCAACAACAACATCGGGAATGCGAAGTTGATGAAGAACATTCCGAAGTACAAACCTTTGAAATCCTCAATACGCGTCAAGTGGTAAGTAACCTCTTCCGGAATGTTTGCGTACCAGATCAGCATGAACTGAGAGAACCACAGGTAAGACCACAGGAATGAAGTAGCGAATGTCCATTTTCCTAAATCGTGGATGTGGTTTTCGTTTACTTTATTCAGGTATCCTTGTTTCTTCAGGTACAAAGTCAATGTTACCAATACAATCATAGTAGAACACCACATTCCAGCGAATACATACCATCCGAACAAGGTTGAGAACCAGTGTGCATCGATTGACATAATCCAGTCCCAAGCAGAAGTGGAGGAGAACACTGCGAAGAACACCAGGAACAAAGCTCCTTTTTTGTAATTCGCAAAGTGAATCGCTGTTCCACCTACTCTATCTTCTTCCAATGAACGCATTTTGAATCCTCTCCAGAAGATGTAGTAAACGCCCATGTAAGCTACCGTTCTGATCCAGAAGAACACCTGGTTCAAATAAGCAGACTTTTTCACTAAGATCGGATCGTGCTCCACATGTGCATTGTCCATCCACACATAGATTCCTCCACCTTTCATCAAAGAAAGAGTCAACAAGGTTACCAGCATCAATCCGATACCGTAAGGCAAATAACCAGCTACTCCTTCAATCACACGCTTCACGGAAGCATACCAACCTGTTTCAGTTGCGTACTGTAAAGCAAGGAAGTACAATGCTCCTAAACCGATTGCGAAAAAGAAGAAACTATCTACCAACAGGTTTCCTAAGAAACGTGTTTGGAAGTGATCACCTCCATGGCATTTAAATTCGATCCAAACACCTAAACAGATGCCGATAACTCCCAACAACATCAGGACTACCGTAAGGGATTTTGCTTTTGATGAAATCTTGAATTCCATTTTTATTCGTTTTCTATCTTAGTAAATATTACTTTCCTGTTGTATCAGCAGCAGGTTTTGTTGTTCCCCATGCAGGAAGTCCGTTTGCATCAAACGTTCCGTAGTTGGAATCCTGGAACTTTCTTACGTAGTGAACCAAGGTCCAGATCTCCTTCTTGTTCAGCAAAGATGCATGGGATCCCATCATACCTTTACCGTAATAGATTGAGTAGAACATTTGTCCTTCAGCGATAGTCAAACCAGACAATACTGCCGCACCGGAATAAGCTCCGGAAGCAACCATCGGTCCGTTTCCGTCACCTTTCTCACCATGACAGTGATTACAGTTGATCGCGTACAATGCCTTCCCGTCTGCGAACATCTTATCGGCTACTTCTTTTGAAGTCAGCTTCAACGGGTTCACATCAGCTGCAGCCAATTTGTATTCGTAATCCGCATCTTCGTTGGAAGACAAGTCATACTGATACAAACCATGAGTTTCTGCAAACAACCTTCCCGGCAGGCGGTGGTATGGAAGCAATGTATGAACAGTTGCCGAATCTGTACCATAATAAGGAATTGCATAACGCGGCGGAACCATTGCGGAACGATGCATTTTCAACTCGTCATTGATCTGGCCGCGAACTTCACCATAATCAACATACGGTTCAATCGCAGGAGAACGATACATATCAGGCATGTATTCTAAACCTGCACTATCAGGATCAGTAGTACACGCTGCAGCAAGCAACGCTACTAATGAAAACTGTGCAAATGCCTTGAATTTTACTTTCATCTGTATTGGTCTTTAAACGCTGTAAGACTTACTATCTACAGTTAATTAATGAATATCTTTTTGATCTACTTCTATCACTCCTGTCTCATTCAACATGGACATCAATTCTGTTTCAGAAAACTGGCTGTTTTGAGACAAGCGCAATTCCATTACGAATTTATCATCTGTTGTACGAGGATCCGGGTTCGTTGCCGGCATTCCTGGCAATGTCTTATTCAACAATAAGTATGTGATTGCCATTCCGTGAGCCGCACACAATACGGTGAACTCGAACGTGATCGGAATGAAAGAAAGAACGTTATCCAAATAAGTATCATTCGGTTTACCACCGATGTTCATTGGCCAGTCATGAATCATAAAATAGTTCATTCCCAGGGTTGCCAATGTCGTACCGGTCAAACCATACAGGAACGCCATGATTCCCAAACGTGTCTGTTTTACACCGATGATTGGATCAATACCGTGAATCGGGAACGGAGAAAACACGTCAGCTACTTTAACTCCTTTAGCGACTAACTTCTTTGCACCATCTTTCAGTACATCGTCGTCGTCATACATTGCATAAATTACTTTCTCTGCCATGTTTCCTATTAATGATTGTGAGTATTATCGTGGTCATCGTGTCCGTGACTATGACCGTGTTTTGCAAAATAAGGGTGAACCGGAGCGGTGTCGTTCTTGTAAGATTCACCGGAAGACTTCAGGATTGTTTTCAATTCGTTCAACGCCAATACCGGGAAGAAACGAGCAAACAACAAGAAGAATACAAAGAACAATCCGATCGTTCCTACATACACACCTAAGTCAATGTGGCTTGGGTAGTGCATAGACCAGGAAGACGGCAGGTAATCTCTGTGGATAGATGTTACGATAATTACGTAACGCTCGAACCACATACCGATGTTTACCACGATCGAGATGATGAATGTAAACAATAAGCTTCTGCGCAATTTGCGGAACCACATCAACTGAGGGGAGATTACGTTACAAGTCATCATCGACCAGTATGCCCACCAGTATGGTCCTGTTGCACGGTTAAAGAATGCGTATGCTTCGTACTCTACACCGGAGTACCAGGAAATGAACAACTCGGTGATGTATGCCGTACCTACGATGGATCCGGTTACCATGATAACGATGTTCATGTACTCTACGTGTCTGGTGTGGATGTATGCTTCCAGCTTCATCGCCTTACGCATTACCAGCAAAAGTGTTTGTACCATCGCGAATCCGGAGAATACCGCTCCCGCTACGAAGTACGGAGGGAAGATCGTGGTATGCCATCCAGGAATTACCGAAGTAGCAAAGTCAAAAGATACAATGGAGTGAACCGAGAATACCAATGGAGTTGCAACACCTGCCAAAACCAATGAAACCAATTCGAAACGGTTCCAGTGCTTAGCGCGTCCTGACCATCCGAAAGAAAGGATGGAGTACATCTTCTTAGGAATCGGTTTTTTCACGCGGTCACGGATCGTAGCGAAGTCAGGAATCAAACCGATGTACCAGAATACCAGTGATACGGAAAGATACGTAGAGATCGCAAATACGTCCCATAAAAGCGGCGAGTTGAAGTTTACCCACAATGAACCGAATTGGTTTGGCAACGGAAGAGTCCAGTAACCTACCCACAGACGTCCCATGTGAATCAACGGGAACAAACCTGCCATGAATACCGCGAAGATGGTCATCGCTTCCGCTGAACGGTTGATCGCCATACGCCATTTCTGACGGAACAATAACAATACTGCTGAGATCAGGGTTCCGGCGTGACCGATACCTACCCACCATACGAAGTTGGTGATATCCCAAGCCCAACCGATGGTTTTGTTAAGACCCCAAACTCCGATACCTGTACCTAACAGGTAGAAGATACATCCTACTCCGTATAATCCGATAATTAATGCGATACCGAACAAGATGTACCACATGCGTGGTGCTTTATCCTCAATCGGCTTACATACGTCATCAGTAATCTCGTGATACGTCTTGTGACCTAATATGAGGGGTTCACGAATTGCAGCTTCCTTATGCATTAGACTTTATTTTTAGCAATTAATGATTTGACTTACTTTCCTGTTTCTCCGCATGAGCTCCATGTGAACCATGGTGTGCTTCAGCTACCAATTTGTCCAGATCAGCATTTTCGTTGTTACGAATTTTCACCTGGTACCAAACATTTGGCTTCACTCCGACCTCTTCCAAAGCCTGGTAAGAACGCTTATCTCCTGATACTTTACGAATCTTAGAGTTTACATCATTCCAGTCTCCGAATACGATTGCTCCTGCAGGACAAGCATCTGAACAAGCTGATTCGAAATCGCTGTCCTGAACTGTTCTGTTCTGAACTTTCGCCTCCAGTTTCACTGATTGGATCTTCTGAACACAGAAAGAACATTTCTCCATCACACCACGTGTACGAACCGTTACATCCGGGTTCAATACCATACGACCTAAATCGTCTTGTGCCGGGTTGATTTCAGTAAATTTCTTGTAAGACGGGTAGTTAAACCAGTTGAAGCGGCGTACTTTGTACGGACAGTTGTTCGCACAGTAACGTGTACCGATACAACGGTTGTATGTCATTTGGTTTAATCCTTCATTGGAGTGTGTTGTTGCAGCAACCGGACAAACCGTTTCACACGGAGCGTGGTTACACTGCTGACACATCATCGGCATGTGAACTACAGCCGGGTTTGCAGTAGGGAATTCAGATGCTACGTAATCCAAGTGTCCTAAAACAGGATCTTTACGTGTTCCTACAGCTGCTTCTTCGCTGGAAGCAAAGTAACGGTCGATACGCAACCAGTGCATTTCACGACCTCTTCTTACTTCGTCTTTACCAACTACAGGAATGTTGTTCTCTGCCTGACAAGCGATGATACAAACACCACAACCGAAACACTGGTTCAAGTCAATAGTCATTCCCCAACGGTGACCGATGTTTTCTACCGGATGTGCATCCCACAAGTCAAACTCAGAGATCGGAACTTCACCTTCATGTGTATGCAACACGTGTTTGTGGTTGTAAGCTCCCGGCTCTTCATTTTGGTAAATGTCCAAAGTCGTTTCTCTCACGATGGAGTTACGGGACATTACTGTATGATGAATCTGCGTTGCTGCGATCGGGTAAAGATCAGATCCTGCTTTTGCAATGGAACCTGATACGTGGTTTTGGTAAGCCCCGTTTTCCCAAGTCAGGAAGCGGAATGCATTTTTACCAACTGCTACACGATTTCCTTTTTCGTCTGTTTCGAAACCTCCGTATTGTTTTGTTACGAAAGCTGCGTTACCGATTTCCTCATTTCCTTCTCCACGTCCGTAACCCAATGCGATACCGATTGTACCCGCAGCTTGTCCCGGTGATGGATAAACAGGAAGTGTGATGGATTGGCTTCCAACTTTTACAGTTGCCATGTTCAATCCGTGCTCCTGGTCGAAAGTAGTTGCGTAACCTTCTTTCGTCATCGTCTCAGGAGACATGGTAATGTAGTTATCCCAAGTCACTTTAGAGATCGGATCCGGCATTTCCTGCAACCATGGGTTACCAGCCATATCTCCGTTTCCGATTCCTGCTTTTTGGTACAATACTACTTCAAGAGCTCCACCCTTCGGCAATTTACCCGCAAGGCCATTCATTGATGCTTCGTTGAATGTTACTGGAGCCGCAGGCATCACAACGTCTTCGTTACAGCTATTGTGGATAGCCATTTCAAAGTAAGTAGCGAAATCTGCGTATTTTTTCTGGTACGGGAATCCGTAAACTTCCCAGTTTTTAGAGATGTATTCGTAGGCTACACGGGAGTCTTTTCCTCCGCGTTTTGCCTTACCAGCCCATACCAACACAGATTCCATTGCAGGAGCGGTGTCGAACAATGGACGGATAGTAGGCTGAGCGATTGCGTAGTGACCAGCTTTCGGATTGTAGTCCATCCAGGACTCCAACGCGTGGTGGTCAGGTGCAATGTATGTTGCTTTAGAAGCTGTTTCATCTGCGTATGAAGACAATGAAACGCTCAATTTTACTTTTTCAAGTGCCGCAGCAAACTCTTTACCGTTCGGTAAGTTGTAAACCGGGTTTGTTCCAAGGAAGAATACGGCATCCGGTCCTTTTCCTGCGATTACGTCAGCAACGAATTTCTGCATTTTCGCATCTTCGGACTGGAACAGTTGGATTTGCTTGTCGAAACGGATTGTTTTTCCGTAAGCTCCCAACACATTGTTCAGTTTGTTTGTCAAAATCTGAACCGCTTTGTTATTGGAATCTGTAACAACCACTGACATTCCTTTGGAAGCTTTCAATGCTTTTACAGCTGCATCAGCTACTGCTTGAGCTTCTTTCGGCAAAGCAGAAGCAACTCCTGCATTTACTCCGAATTTACCCAGGATGTAAGACAATACATTTGCCTGCTCACTCGGCTTGATCATTCCGCGGTAATCTGCGTTAGATCCGGTGATAGACATATTGGATTCAAACTGGAAGTGTTTGCTCATCCATTCTCCATCCGGGTTACGGCGTTTTCCGTAATCAGCAGAGAATGCGTTTCCAAGCAACCAGGTGCTCAGGAAATCAGCACCGATACTTACAATCGTTTTTGCCTGAGTGAAGTCGTAATCCGGAATAGCTCTCATTCCGAACGTTTCCAGGTTTGCTTCACGCATTCCGTTGTAAGAAATTGCGTCGTATTGAATGAAATTAAAGTTCGGGTGAACAGTTGCCATTCCTGTAGCATCTTTCGTTTCTCCGTAGATGCTTGCAGACAGGTCTGCGATTGCTCCCTGCATGGATGGCGAAATAACAGTGTTCGCAACAAATGCTACTTTCCCGTTTGATTTCTTGATATCAGCCAAAGCAGCTTTCACTGCTCCATCCAGTTTATCCCAGGAAATATCTTTTCCTTTCGACTGAGCTGTTTTCAAACGAGCGTTATCGTATAAAGAAAGTACCGAAGAAACAATCTGAGGAGTCAATGCTCCCTGAGTGAATCCGAAATCACGGTTCCCTTTGATATAAATCGGTCGACCCTCACGTGTTTTCACAACGATGCTTGCGTATGCGTTACCATCGTAATAGGTGGACGCGTACCAGGTTGCAACACCCGGATTTACGTTTTCCGGTTTGATTACGTAAGGAATAGCTTTAGTTACCGGAGCCTCACATGCAGCCACTGTAGCAGCGGCAACACTGAATCCCAGGAATTTCAGGAAGTCACGACGCGCCGTAGATGTCTCTGCAAGCTGGTCGTCACTTAAGAATTCGTCAACAGAAACAGACGGAGAAAACTCACGATCTCTTGACTCAACGAACGCAGGTGTTTCATGCAATTCATCAAGACCTTTCCAATATTTTTTTGACATAGCCATAATCTTTGTTCTACTGTTCGAGATTGATTAATAGTGACATTTAGCACACTCCCAACCACCTAATTCTTTAACCGTTATTTTCTTATCCTCAAGGAACTTATTGTACAATTTTCTGTCTTTCAACAAACGGTTATGTATTTCGTTGTAATAATTGTTTCCTTTTGAATCCAGTGATCCTGCTGAGATTTCTTTCTCTGCGTGACACTCGATACACCATCCCATAGTCAACGTTGCTTTTGTCAACGGAATGTTTCCTTCTACTTTGTTCAACTCTGTTACCGGCTGAACTTTTGCAGTTTCGTTCATTTTCGTCATATCTCCGTGACACTGCTTACAGTCTACACCTCCTGCAACTACGTGTTGCTGGTGATTGAAGTAAACGTGATCAGGCAATACGTGTACTTTGTTCCAGATAATCTCCTTTGTTTTACCCGTGTAAACCTGTTTCGCCGGATCCCAACCTGCAGCTGCGTAAATCTTCGCGATTTTCTCTTGCTGCTCCGGAGTATTTCCGTTGATCTGCTTGTGACAGTTCATACACACGTTCACAGTAGGAATACCAGCAGTTCTTCCGTCAATTGCGGAGTTGTGACAGTATTTACAGTCGATTCCGTTTTTACCTGCGTGAATATCATGCGGGAATTCGATCGGTTGTGACGGATGGTAATCTTCCAATACACCGATGGAGTAAAGGGAAAGGAACAAGGACACGATCAATGAGATCACGATCACCAGACCTCCGATACCAACGTAACGTTTGTATTTCCAAGCCCATGATTTGAATTCCTGTCCGAAAGACAAGTCATCATTAACAGGCTGTCCGTCGTGTTCTCTTGTAGCATTTCTCAACTGGCGGCGAACTCCACCAACAGCCATGATAATCACCACAAAAACAACCCCCATCAGGATCCACACCCAGGACAAACCACCTTCTTCTACTTCAGCTGTGTCTCCACCAGCCACGTCACCTCCACCAGTTTTAGCAGCAGCAGGATCCGGTTGCGCATCGATGTAGTCAAAAATCGCATCGATTTCTTTCGTTTTCCCAGCCAGATCCGGGAACGTGTTCATCGCGGTAGGCTTTGTTTCAGAAACCTGTTTTGCATAAGGATCTGAAGCAGCCGCAACACTCCAGTTAGCTACCCATTGATAAATGGAACCTTCTTTTGCTCCACCGGACGCCCATTTTTCGCGGACATGAAACAGTTTTGGACCAGTACCATCCTTATGTGGCTGGTGACAAGTCGCACACTTTGCTTTAAATAAGGCTCCACCGTCTACTTGAGCGAAACTATCAAATGCACCAACAACAAACAGGGTTGAAAGCGCACCGATACACCATTGTTTTATACTTCTAAACATCTGATTATTAGATATTTTTGTTCCTACAATAAGTTGTCAATACTATGTTAACACAGCAATTAACGTTGGCAAATTTAGAAGAATAAGCCCATTCTGTGACAGTTTTATGACAATTTCTGCCCCTGATTTTTTAATTTAAAATGATTCTAAATAACTTTATTCTTTCACATTTGTTAACAATACCCTAATTTGCTACAACTTACATCGCAAAACGGGGCTTTCAGGCCTATTTTCCGGCACGATTTTTCTGAATGAATTCAATAGATTCAGACAAACGGAATCCCTTCAAAAAAACAACTAACTTTGCACAAAGCTTTTGGATATGAAAAACATGATTTTGCTTGCTTCTTTTATCGGATTTTCCATCGCGGGAAATGCTCAGGTAACGATTGTAAAAGACAGCCGGATTGATGAGTTGGTGCGCGCTCAGGGACAAGCAATCCCACCTGCAACAACACCTGAAATCAACGGTTACCGTTTACAGCTGACTTTTGACACCAGTAAAGGAACGATTGACGAGGCGAGATCGCGTTTTGCAGCCATGTTTCCGAAGGTAGACACCTACGTGGAATTCATTGCTCCGCACTACTTTTTGAAAGTGGGTGATTTTAGAACCCAGCTGGAAGCAGAAAAAGTAAAGGCAGCAACTACACAGCAATTCCCGACTTGTTTCGTCGTGAAAGAGAAGATTAATTTACCGCGGATCGACCAATAATTGCCACTTCTCGATACAAAGCCTCCATTCTTTCGGCTTCACTCGAAATGACAATTACATCATGTGTCACCCCGAGTTCGGAGTGCAACGGAGAGTATCGAGAGTTGACCAGGATATTATTTCCCCGGCAATTTCCGAATCTTTTCAACCCGTAAAACGAATTGAAAAAGGTTTTCCCTTTTAACTTCTCCCTTTTCACTTGTCAATTTATTGCGGTGACTGAACGGAGTCGAAGGCACGGGCAATTGACTTTCCAGCAACGTATCCACTCGAAACACAGCCCTGGATTAAATATCCGCCGGTCGGTGCATCCCAGTCGATCATTTCGCCGGCAACAAAAACATTCGGAAAACGATTCAATTCACCTGATTCGGAGATTTCAGAGTCTGCTACGCCCCCGGCACAGGAAATGACTTCTTCCAGCGGACGAAAACCTTTGATTCCAACGGCAAATTCCTTGATTGCCTTTGCCAATTCTTTCGGGTCGGTGAAACGTGCTTTCGAAACGAAATTTTTGATCCAGAAAACGGCAACTTCACCCAATTTCAGTTCTTTTAATCCCTGGGAAGGATTTTTCGCTTTTTTCAGGATTTCAACTACGCGTTGTTGCGTCATCTGGGGCTTGAAATCGATTTTAAAGACTGGTTTTTCCATCTTGCTCAGTGCACGGTTGATGGCATATGCCGGCTTTCCTTCCAAACCATAACTGGTACAAACCACGTCTCCCGCACAACGTTGATCGCCGCACGAAAGCACCACATTTTTGAGGATTTTCCCTTCCAGGTCTCCCAGCCAGTTGTCATACAGCTCCAACCCGGAATTACTTGCCCGGAATGGGTTGATTTGAATACCTTTTTCTTCAAAAAGTGTCGTCCAGACACCATCTGAACCGGTAACCGGCCAGGATTTTGCCCCCAATGCCAACACCAGGCAATCAAAGGGAATTTGCCCGGTCTTTCCGTTTTCTTCTACTTCAATTGCTGTTTCACTGAAGTTCACCAGGCGGCAATTCAGGCGGAATTGCACTTTCGGTTCCAAATGCTGTTTCCAGGCATTCAGCACCTGAATCGGCTTGATCTCATCCTCCGGGAAAATCTTACCGGAAGAACCCACTTTGGTTTCAATCCCGATCCGGTTCAGAAATTGAATGAAATCTTTGTTCGAGAACTTCCGGATAGCTTGTTTGATCCACACGGAGTCGTATTTTTCCAGTAATTCGGTTTTACTTTCCGAATGTGTAAGGTTGAACCCACCGTCTCCGGCCACGAGGAATTTCCTCCCGACACTGGCTTTTTGATCCAATAACAGGATTTCACAATCGCTCTTCAGCAATTGCGTTGCGGCCATTAGCCCTGCAGGACCACCGCCAATAATAATGATGCGCTTCAAATTAACGGTAGTTGATGGTAATTTTTTGCGCCAACTCTTTTGCTTTATCCGTAATCTGTGCCACTTCCTGGTCTCCGGAATACAATACCACTGCCATTCTGCGGTATGGTCTCGTGGTCGGTTTTCCAAAAATGCGCACATCCGAACCGGCTTCTTTCAACACGTCTTCCAAACCGAAAAATGTAGGTGCGTTGTCCGATTCACGATCTGCCAGAACCACTGCACTTGCCCCGTTTTTCAACGAAACGATAGATGGAATCGGCAACCCGAGGATGGCACGCGCATGCAATTCAAATTCGCTGAAATTCTGCGTTCCCGCCAGGGTAACCATTCCTGTGTCGTGCGGACGCGGTGATAATTCGGAAAAATAAGCTCCTTCTTTCGTGATGAAGAATTCAACTCCCCATAATCCGGATCCTCCGAGCGCTTTGGTTACTTTCGCTGCCATTTCCTGTGCTTGTTCCAGGTGTTCCGGATTCATCGGCATCGGTTGCCAGCTTTCCTGGTAGTCTCCCCGCTCCTGGCGGTGACCGATCGGCGCACAGAACAAGGTTTCACCGTTATTTTGAGTCACTGTTAACAACGTAATTTCGTAATCGAACGGAATGAATTCTTCCACGATCACTTCTTTCAAATCCCCGCGGGAACCTTCGATGGCGTAGGTCCATGCTTTGGAAATATCTTCCTGCGAACGCACCACGGATTGTCCTTTCCCGGAACTCGACATGAGCGGTTTGACCACGCACGGAATGCCGATTGCAGCAACTGCCTCTCCGAATTCTTCTGCGGTTTTCGCATAACGGTAATTGGCCGTTTTTACTCCGAGGTCTTTGGCCGCCAAATCGCGGATTGCTTTCCGGTTCATGGTGAAATTGGCTGCTTTAGCCGAAGGGATCACCTGGAAACCTTGTTTCTCGTACTCGTAAAACCGTTCGGTGCGAATGGCTTCAATTTCGGGAACAATCAAATCCGGACGGTGTTTTGCAACGATTGCATCAAGGGAAACCGCATCGAGCATGTTGATGACTTCAAATCCATCCGCTACCTGCATGGCCGGAGCATTTTCGTAACTGTCAACCGCAATCACGGTCTGACCCAATCGTTGAAGGGCAATTACCAGTTCTTTGCCCAGCTCACCCGAACCCAGGAGTAAAATTTTCTTTTGCATGCCACAAATTTAATTGAAAATGTATAATGGATTATTGAAAAGAAAGAGCCCAGACTTTTAATAAGCAAGACTTCAGGAGTCAGGACTGGACGACTAGGTATTCTGTCTTGTCTCTTGACTCCTGTCTCCTGAAGTCTTGCCCCCACCCCTTCTCTTTCATAAAAACACCTCCTCCAATTCACAAACGCCGCACTTTTTCAAGTATTTACCGCAAAAAACAATAAACTTGTGTTGAAAAACATACTGGTTCTCAATATTAATTATATTTGAACTTACTATGAAGGGAAAATTAACAGATATACTGCACTCATACCGTGGGATTTCGCTCGACGAACTCTCCCGTGCTCCCCTCATGAACCGGGTGGATGAAAAGTTTGCTTTTCCGCTTGAAAAACTGGAGTTTTTCCTGCTTTCCATGTTGCCTTATTACGATGTGCTGAATATTGACGGAAAGGTCATTTTCGATTACACCAGCCAGTATTTTGACAATGCGGATTACGATTTTTTCCGGGATCACCACAAATCGATTCCAAACCGCTTCAAAGTGCGCATCCGCACCTACCTCGACAGCAATAAGTCGTACCTGGAGGTAAAAGAACGTATTAAAGGGCGAACAGATAAAAACCGCATCGATATTTCCGGTTTCACTTCTTCCTTTTCGGACGAACAACTTTCGTTCCTGTTCGGGCAACTTCGAAAACAAATCGAACTGCAGCCGGTCATGATCAACAATTACCGCCGCATTACACTTGTGAATAAACACGCCGAAGAACGGCTGACCATCGATTTTGACATTACCAACGGCACACTGGACGATCCGAACTACAAAAAACAAACGCTTTCTTCGATTGCGATTGCAGAATTGAAACAACCCAAACTAGACCGGAATTCTCCGTTCTATCAATTGATGAAACGGGAATTGATTCGTCCGTTCCGTATTTCCAAATTTTGTTTCGGGATGATTGATTTGTATGATGAAAACAAGTTGAAATCGAACCGGTTCAAAGAAAAAAAACTACTGATACAAAAACTAATAAACAATTCATCACATGCTTCTCTCCCATCAGCCGGATTTTAAATTATTCGGCATCTCCTTTTTCAACGAAGACCTGTATGCCCTTCTTTTCAGAATGACCGTGAACCTGATCGTACTGGTGATCCTCATTCGGTTCATGTATTATTCCAAAGCACGAAGAAAAGATTATCTCTTCACCTATTTCCTCATTGGAATGATTACGTTTTTCCTGTGTTTCGGTTTGAAAAAACTGGATATCGACACCGGAATGGGTCTCGGCTTGTTTGCCATTTTCGGAATCCTGCGCTACCGCACCGAAGGCATTGAGATCAAGGAAATGACTTACCTGTTCCTGGTGATCGGGTTATCGGTGATCAATGCACTGGCTTCGAACAAGATTTCGCTGGCAGAAATGGGGTTGATGAACGGCTGTCTGATCCTGCTCACCGCCGGACTGGAATATTTGTGGCTGCTCAAACACGAAACGCGCAAGATTATTATTTACGACCGCATTGACCTGATTCAGCCGGAAAAATACAACGAGCTGATGGAGGATGTTCAGAAACGCACCGGGTTAAAAATTAACCGCGTGGAGATCGGGAAGATTGATTTCCTGCGGGACGTTGCACAAATCATGATTTTCTACGACGGAGATATTCAGTCGTTCGGAACGGGCTCCGGGCCGAGTGATCTGGAGTAAAATAATTGCTGTCAGGACTTCATGAGTCCTGAGCCAGGATAAAAAAGGTGCCTTCGACTCCGCTCGGGCACCTTTTTCAATATATTACCAATTGATCTTTTTCTTTTCCTTAGCGGGTTTCGCTTCTTTTGCTTTGGTGGGTTCCGAAAAATGAACCGCCAGTCCGAAACGGACATTCAAGGCGTTGAACCACTGCTTGTGCGGTTCCTGTTTTGCGAAGATGTTCGTTACTCCCAGCGAATACGCCGGAATGGCATATGCAGAAAGGTAGCGGTTGAAACGGTACTGCAAACCTGCGGAAAACAACACGCTCAATCCTACCGTATTCAATTCTTCAATACTCCTGGAATCCGTTGTGGTGGAGTTGTTCTTGGAATCCGTTACGGTTGTCTTGGTTTTCAAACTCAATGGAATAAACGGCTGAATTCCCGCACCGGCTAAGAACTGAACGCGCTTTCCATAAGTAAAATACAACTGAACGGGAATTGCCAGCATGTTGTATTTGCGGTCATACGTAAACGCGCTGTCGTTGATCGTGGATTTGTATGCATACGATTCACCGTAGCGATCATAGGATAACCCCGCTTCAATGGTCAGGAAACGGTGGATACGGTTCCGGATTCCGGCCTGGTAAGTCCAGCGGTTCACCATCTGTTCATCGGCACGGGTTCCAAGCGGTTTTCCAAACAAATCTCCGTTCGGCTCAATGCGGTGTGAACCGAAGCTGTAGCCCGCACCTAAAAAAACGGTGAAATCCATTAAACCTTTATCCAGTTCAGATTGCTTATCTGCGGCCTTATTTTCTGTCTCTTCCTTCTTTTTCGGATCAGATACTTTTCCGGTAGAGATTTGAGCAAAATTGACAAAAGGGCTAAAAATTAATAACGTTAGGACTGTTAATTGTTTCATGAAAAGCTTATTTTCGTAAGAATGTAAAGATACACTCTTTAGTTAAAAAATTGGTTATACTTAAAATACCCACGATGTCGAAAAAAGAAAAATTGCCAAAAAAGAAGAAAAGTTTCATCCGCAGACTTTTTAAGTGGACGGGATTAACCATCTTGTTCCTGCTCATAGCAATCATTGTTATTCCGATCATTTACAAGGATGAGATCAAGGAATTGGTGCTCAAGGAAATCAGTAAATCATTGAAAGCTGATGTCACAATCAGAGATTTCGATTTAACCTTCCTGTCGACCTTTCCCAACGTCACTATCCAGTTGTATGATACGAAGGTAACAGGTAGAACGGAATTTAAGGGCGTAGAGTTGGCAAATATCAAAACTATTGAGGCACATGTAGGATTATGGGATGTAATCGGTGGAGATGAGATCAAAATCAGGGAAGTACATATCTCCGATGCCAAGTTTGATGTGCGCGTGGATCCGGAAGGAAAAGCCAATTATGACATCGTGATTCCGACTGAAGAACAACCAGCCGATACGGAACCTTCAAAGTTCAAATTATCGTTGCAGGAATACTCTTTGAGCAACATTCAATTGGTCTACGACGACCAGGCTTCGGACATGTATGCCAATATCAAAAACCTGAACCATACCGGAGAAGGTGATTTGACCGCTGATGTGATTGATTTCGTGACGAGCACCCAGATGGATGAGCTGACGTTCGAAATGGAAGGACTGAGCTATTTGTCGAAAGTGAAAACAAACGCAGATGTGAACCTGTTGATGGAATTCAAGCAAGATGACTCCAAATTCACCCTGAAAGAAAACAGCTTTGCACTGAATAACTTCAACCTATCGTTGGACGGATTCTACCAAATGCTGAAAGACCACGACCAGATGGATTTGAAAATGAATACCAAGCAAATCAGCTTCAAGGATTTATTGTCACTGGTTCCGAGTTTCTACCAAAGTGGCTACGAAAGCATGGTGGCGAAAGGTGATCTGAAACTGAAAGGGGAAGTAAAGGGCCGCATGGACGACAAAAACCTTCCGGGATGGGATTTCGGACTGAATGTAAAACAAGCTTCGATCAAATACCCGGATCTTCCGGGCTCTATCAGCAACATCACGGTGGACGCCGGATCGCAATTTGAAGGTGGTTCGAACCTGGATAAAATGACAATCGACGTGACGAAGTTCCACTCTGAATTTGTAGGAAACCTCATTGACGCAAACCTGAAACTGCGCAACCCGATGACCGATCCATTGATTGATTCCAAAGTGAAGGCAAACGTGAACCTGGCAACGATCGGGAAAGTGATGCCGCTTGCGGAAGGTGAATCCTACAAAGGAAAACTGAATGCAGATGTGTCCCTGAACGGACGCATGAGCGCCATTGAAACGGAGCAATACCAGAAATTCAATGCCCTGGGCGTAATCGAATTGTTTGATTTCCTGTATAAATCCAAAGACCTGAACGAGGATGTGAATGTGAAAGACCTGACTTTCCGTTTCAGCCCGCAGAACCTTTCCCTGGAAAAAATGAATGCTACGATGGGTAAATCGGACTTTGCCGTAAACGGGAAGATCGACAACTACCTGGGTTATTTATTCGGAAACAAGAAGGAAGACCAATTGCTGAAGGGTGCGTTTAACTTCAACAGCAACAACCTCGACCTGGATCAGATCATGGGTGTTTCTACGAGCACTTCTACGGCAAGTGCGGCTGCATCTGCAGAACCTGCTCCTGTAGATCCGAATGCGGAACCGCTCCTGATTCCTGAAAACGTGGATTTCAATCTGAATACCAACATTCAGAAATTGCGCTACAACGGGATTGATGTAAATAAGATCAGCGGAAATGTGAATATGAAGGAAGAAGTGGCTTCCCTGAACGGACTGACGATGAGCACCATGGGTGGAACCGTTGGTCTGAGAGGAAGCTACAGCTCGAAGGATCACAACAAACCGGCTATCGACCTGGGCTACAACCTGAAGGAAATCGATATCCAGGAGATTACTTCGCACTTCCTGACAATTGAGAAACTGGCACCGGTTGCCAAGTATGCAAAAGGAAAATTCAGCTCGAGCCTGAACCTGAAAGGTGATTTGACCAAGGCTTTGGAGCCGGTGTACAACACCCTGACGGGAGACGGGGACTTGTTTACCAACCTGGTAACCGTGAGCGGATTTGAGCCGTTGAAGAAACTGGGCGAGTCGTTGAGCATCGATAAACTATCGAACCAAACGTTTAAGGATGTAAAAGCCTTCTTCAGCTTTGCAGACGGGAAAGTGACGATGAAAAAACCGTTGAAGATCAAACTCAGCGGGATTGACACCGAGGTAACGGGTTCTACGTCCTTTACGCAGGATATCGACTACAAAATGGCCATGCAGTTCCCGAAATCGATGATTCCTGCCGGAATTCTCAAAACAGCAGAACAAGGCTTGGCGAAGGTGAACGGAATTTCCCCGAAACTGAACCTGGGAAGCATTCCGGATATGATCCCGGTGAATGCCCTGGTTGGCGGAACAGTAACCAAACCGGTCATTAAAACCGACCTGAAAGAGGCAATTCTGAAAGCGACCGGAAACCTGAAGGAGAACCTGAAAGAGCAAGGAAAGGAAATGCTCAACAAGGCGAAAGATTCCGTAAAAACGGTGATCGACAACAAGGTGAAGGAAGTGAAAGAAGACCTGAATAAGAAGAAGGATGAAATTATGGCCAACGCGCAAAAAGAGGCCGACAAACTGAAGGCTGAGGCGAAAAAAGCCGGTGATCAGCTCCGTTCGGAAGCCGACAAGCAGTGTACGGATGCCATGGATGCTGCCGGAAGCAACCCGCTCAAGAAAAAGGCAGCAGAATTGAGCTGTAAAGAACTGAAGAAAAAAGCCGACAGCAGTGCAACCAAACTGGAACAGGAAGCACAAACCAAGGCAGACAATATTATGAGCAAAGCCCAGGAAAAGGCCGATGCTGTGAAGTAAGCTTCAATCAATAAAAACCGAAAGGCCCGTTTGTGAAAATGAACGGGCTTTTTTGTGGATGGAGGTTAGACTGAAATGCATCTTTAAATAGCCACGAATGCACGAATTTTCAGCTCGCCTAATCCCGAAGAAATCGGGACAGGCAGGACTCGCTAATTAGGATTACAATCGTTTGGAGTAGTTTTTCAACTTCGGTTGAACACTATCGGATGGAATGGTATCAACTGATTTATCATACTCCTTTTCACGCTTAATGAGCTCTTCCTCATATTTTCCCCAATAAATCCGATCACCACTTAACTGGCTGGCATCTTGTACCTGATTTAGAATCGCTGTATCTTTAACTAAGGTTAGATTCTCAGGGTTTACTATTTTAAAAACGTTATGATAAGAATCATAATTGAAAAACACCATCAATTGAGTACTATCCGTATTGGAAGTTCTAAATAAATGAAAAATCACATATCCACCTGGCCATCCGGATTTTCCCAGGTCGAGTTTTAGTTCTTTATCTTCCTTTGTCAACGTCAGCTCCGGTTTATAGGACACATCGTTAAAACCAACATCATCGCCATGAATAAATACATCGACATCTATCCCGTTGTTTAGTTTGATGATTTGATGTATGTCTTCGTCTTCAGCACATGCATACACGAGACCTGCCAATAAAGTCGCGATGATCGATTTCATGAGCATTTTTTCCATCTTCCGTGATTTTATCAGAGGCATTTTAAAGGTGTTTATCGGATTTAAAGATACTTATTCATCGGCAACTTGCTTCAACCCCATTCCGCCAATCTCCACAAAGCCCTCAAACGGATCGCTGAACAACAGCGGCGTTCCCTGTTCCCGGTAATCGACTTCTATAACCTGAACGAATTCCGAAAGGATCTGGTACAACAGATCCGGTTCTTTGTAGGAAATATCCAGTAGAAACGGTTTTTTTTCTCCAAAGAAGCATTTCAGAAACTCCTGCTCGCGCAGATCGTAGTTTATCCTCAACTCCTCCTCCAAATCATTCTCAAAGTGGAGATAAAACGCCATTTTATCCTCAGTGGTCGATTCGAAGTAAATCGTGTCATCGTCTTTACCCGTGAAGCGGATGCTTTGATCCCGAAAGAAGCTTTCGATGAGCTGATCGATTAACTGCTTTTCCAACGAAAAAACTGAAAAGATTTCCATGTTGTATTTTGATTGAATTTAGAAAGAACACTGATGATATTTATATCACCTACCGATCATCACCCATTGGCATTGAATTCCAACCATTCTCAGGAGCAATTGTGTTTTTTGGAACCATCGGATAATCTATAATTTTAAAAACCGTTGGATCTTTTGTAGAAAACCGGATAAATAATCGATCCCCCTCATTTACTTCTCTATTAAAAGAATTATCAATTGTAAATCCTAAATCATATGTCTTATTTTCATATTTCAAATAGAAATGTGCCATTGGATCACCGTTGTCAAAATATTGCTTTTTTTCAACTTTAATGATTGTAAATCTCGAGCCGTTATTTAATTCTGAGTTTATTCGCCATTTTTTATAAAAAATCGTTCCTGCAATAAGAATCAGTATAATTACTATCCCCTGAAATCCTTTTTCCTTAAAAACATTCATTGTTAAAACGGTTTGCGTAAAGGTGTATTCATTTCCATGTTTTATCTATAATCAATAAAGTGGTCAATCCAAGTACAATTCAACTGGCGATTGACATGAACAGTAAACGATATTACCAGGCAAAATACAAATACTTGTTCTTTTCGTGAAATGATCATTTGGGATAGTTTTTTAATGAATCGGAATCTTTTGCTTTCACAAACATTCTGGAAATATCTCCCCACTCGTTACAGCCCATACAGGGTGGCTCAAACCGGGAAGTTGCTCTATACGAAATGGTATCGATAGACTTTCCGGAGAAATGTACCAACCACGTGAATTCCGAACCACATCTCTCCTTCTCAGCATATTGCATCCGCTCTTTTTTCAGGATTTTTCCAAGGTTTCTTCCCGATTTTCTTCCAAAATAATTATCCGTATTGCGATCAACAAAAAACCGGTAATTCTTTACCACAACTATTTCATTGAAAAACAACTTTTCCAGATCAGGGGAATCAATGTTGTAGGATTCAATCAGGAGTTTCAGTTCATTATTTGCCCTGGTTTCCATGATTTGGATATACCCGACAGTCGGAGTACAATGCAAATACTTCCGGTTCAACCTTGCAAAGCTGTCCAACACCTGTAACAAATCAGCATTATTGACCGTTATGGCTTCCAGGTTTCCATCCGTAAAAGAGTCTTTTGTTGAAGTTGTTTCATGTTTTTTACTACTCGTGCAGGAATAAGCGAAACAAGCTGCAAGCAGTATCAGAAAAACCGGTTTGTAAAGAGAAATACTCATTTCACTGTTTCGATTTAAAAGTGATGATGGATAAACCTACCCTGATATTACGACTACACATCTATTATGCAAAATATTAAAATTCATCTCTAGAAAATCTTCAGATTCAAGCCATCTTTTGCGAGATAATTTTGAGCGGAATGTAAAACTCTTTTTGTGCCTTTTCTTTATTTTTTCCGCATCAAATTCCTCTTTAGAAAACAACAGCACAACAAATTCAAAATTTGGAGATGTTTCAATAATGCGTTTTATGTGCTCGTCCTTAGTCGAGGAAAAAAACAACACTAAATTAATCTCCTTTTTATCATTAAACGCAATGTTCAAATAATGTTTCGTTTCAAGTTTTTTTATACCTAGAATGTATGTTTCATGAATACGATACTGATGTGAATCAAATACTTTATAAAATCCATTTTTCCACACTCCAATCATACCAAAGAAGTTGTATTTAGATTCAAAATCAGGAACATTTATATGCGCTTGAATAGCATCAAGTAAATGACTCTCTTCAAAAAAATTGAAATCAAATGAAAAATTTTGCATTGTTAAAATTTTAAACCAAACATGATTTTATGCGTTTCCATTTTCTTATCATTTAGGCACTTTAACTTCACCTATTCTCGAGTTGACTACTTGTAAGGTTATGATTCCCATTTATTCTGAATGAGCGAGTATTTTTAATTCCTTAAAAACGGCATCTCCATCGCAATTTTCAATTATTTCTCTTAAAATACCAGATTCTAATTCTTTTGATACACGACCAGAGTTAATCATTTTCAAATCGCCTAAAAATCGTATGATTAACTCATAATCTTCTCTAGAAATTAGAGAATTGTATTTTCCTGATGGATCATCAATCTTATCATAAATTGATCCGAAAAAGGTGATTTTATTTAATGTTAACATATTACTAAAAATGATTAATAATCTCCTTAACTGATGTCATAACGCCTGATAAACAGATTCTTTTCATCAAGAATTTTCAATTCCGTTTTATCCGAACTCATAAAAATTTTCATTATCCCAATAGAATCTATACTCACTTCTCTTTCTACCGCCTCAGGATTTGAATAATCTTCAACGATGATTACCGGACCTTCATACTTTGGAAATACATGAATTTCAATTTGACCATTCGTACAACCAGATAACAAAAAAATAAATATTAATAATCTCATACCTATACCCTCAGAACAAAAAGTAAACATTTTTATCCTGATCAATCGCCCATTTCAATAGATCAATCAATTGTAAAACTTTGACTGAGCAAACATGATTTCTACAAAAATCTTCGATCTCAATCAAACAATTTTGTTTGACCTCATTTGAATCAATAATATCATCCTCATACATTCCAATCATAGAATCATTCTGTTCGTTAATAATATCCAGAATCTTTACTACCGAATTTTCGAGTAATTCTTCCTCTGAAAGGATTATTTCATTTTCAACAAACGTCTTTCTATCATCGGAAAAGAAGATACTTCTGGCCTTAATAAGACCAAAGCTCTCATCGTGGATGCTATTATTAAAAACAACAATGGGGTAATCCTTTATGTACATAAATCTGTATTCGTAAACGCTTTTGAAAATACTAAAAACCATTCACACTTCTCATATTTGCGCATTTTCAAGTCCAAAAATAGATTTTTACCACTGCAAACAACACGACTGCTGATTTCGAATAACAGATGGTTCTCCGGTTTAAGCGTTTTAAGTGAGTTCGCAGGTTGAGGTTTTGCCGCTCAATGTGGTTGATACCTCGATTTTTGGTGGAATGCATTTTTTTCGGAATCAGTTCTTTGTAACTATTCAGCTTATCGGTTATGATTTGATTAGCATCGGACAAAAGTAACGTTAAAATAATTCTTTTCAGATTGCTTTTTGTTCTTCTTCCGACCACAATATCAATGACGGCCCCGGTTTTTGGGTGAAGGGAATAGGCGATACAAATGCGGTTGGTTTTATTTCCGACATAGGTAAATAACTCATCGACCAGGTAAGTTTGTCCAAACAAAAGAGTCGAAGGTCTCTTAACTGTTCCTGCAATTTTTAGGATCCTTCTAATCACCGTTGAGGGTAAAAGGGAAAGTATGCGGGCAATACTCCGGATCCCACAGCTTTCTTTAACCAGCTGGGTAATACGGTGTGATCTTCCACTAACCTGGAGCGGTATTTAGATTCCAGGCGCTGGTATTTCAAGCAATTTCTGCATTGATAAACTTGAACTTCCCGCTGCTTTCCTTTACGAATACACATTCCATCGCAATACCGACAGTTCATTCAGGTGATGATTGATAACACATAGCACGAACTTACTGCATTTTGAGCATTCAGAATGACTTAAAATGAAACAAGTGAGGGATGAGCCTCACTTGTTTTTTAATTAGACATCAAAATCGCATCTCAAAATCAATCTTTTAAGCAGTTCCAATTTTCAAAAGTGATAATTGATAACACTACCCACTACCCCAACTATTTTATTTGAATTCCTAATAATTTTTCACTATCAGAATTTGGATCACTAACTAATGACAATCTGTTATGACTATTCTCAAAACTAATAGACATCAGTGTATCGAAATAAATAAATCCACAAAACTTCAGCCCTTTTAAATCCAACTTAGATAACTGAAGATCAAAGTCATTAAAATCAATTTCGTTTTTCAAACTATCATCCAACATATTATAGAGTTGACTTCTATCTTTTTGTAATTTTGATAACATTAACTCATCTTTCTCTATTTTTTTCATCAATCTGGATAGTTGCTCTTGAGAAACAAATGCAACAACTTCATTATTCTCCTTTAGTGTATAGTTTTGGAATTGCAATCCTGACGACTTTAACCTTGAACAATAATCAACAAACATTTTTCCACGTAATAAGTCATCAGATAAACTATTTTGAATAGATATCTCCAGCTTCTTTTCTTGATCGTTAATGATATCAACCGTTAATTGACATTTATACTCCGAAGCTATCGATTGATTAATCTCATTTATTATTTGAATTTCCTTCACTTTTGATTGATCCGTGCATCCAACTATAATAAGAATGCTTATTGCTAGAATTTTATTTTTCATATTAAAATAGTTTTTTTTCTGTTTTCTTCAATTCCGTTTCTATTGATACCTTTACAGATGGTTTAGATGGTGCAGTAATTCCTAAAGAAAGTTTATTCTCTCCATTTGAATTTGTACTAACAACTGTTTTAAAAAAACCATATTTACCATCTGTCTTAAGGGCCACATTTGGCTTATCTTTTGATCCCACATTAAAATAAAAATCAAACATTAATGATGGCGCACCAATGTCCACTCCATTTGACACATTAGTTGTTAAACTTGTCCTATTGAAACTCCATAAACTTCCACTACCGTCCCCATTTTCTTTTAAAGTAAGTCCATAATCATACTTTATCGCCCCAATTGTAATAGAAGGACCATTAAGTTTTACTTCAACTTTTTCAAAAGGACCATGTCCTTCCAACCATTCATAATGAGTAGGATCTGACTCATAGTAATTACTTCCATGTACAAATGAAGCTGTAGTAGAAAGAGGTGGGGCTGGATTAGGTTTAATCCCTTTAAAAACCTTGTTCAACTCAGAAACTGTAGGTTTATTATCAACATTGTAGTGAGGAGAAGCGTATCCTTTCGTACCATCTTCATTTCTCAAATAATATTCTAAATGATGTGTTTTCCCATTTGGCTCCCCATGGGGCTGGATAACCAATTTAATAACGTCTTGTTTCAACCCTTCCACTTCCTTTACACTTATAAGAACTGAATTTCGCGTTTTGCCATCATTTGTATACCAAATTTTATATGTATAAAGAGTTCCTTCTAAACCTTCCAATTCAATCATATATATTGGGCTATTACTACTGAATTGGTATGGGGTCAAGTTAGGATATTGTATATTCAACGGATCAATAGCAAAAAATCTGCCCAATCTAGGATCATGCATTCGATATTCATAATTCAATGAATTCCCCTCTCCCTTAATCTCATCATCATGCTCCTGTCCCTGGAAAGAATAACGATACTCATTCCCCTTAATTCCCCAGCTGATCGTTCTTCCATCCAGCTGCACACCGAACGGAGAATAATCCGATACCTGGTTGAGGCCCACTACATAGGAAGCAATGCTCGTTTCATCCGTACTGAACGGGTAAACAATGTCGGAAATCACTGTCAGCACATTCCCTAAATGATTGCTCAATTCATAGCTCCGGTTCCCTGCCCAGCCGTAGCTCGGTAATGGATGCGGGTCAGCCATATTCACCGTATCTCCGGTTGCTCCCAAACGGCTGGAACCATAGATATTGCGCTCTGCCAGGTAGAAATTAGATTCCCGTTTCGTTACCGTATGCTCGTACATACTCAATTGATTCCCCTGCGGGTCCAGAATATAATATGTCGATTTCTCCAGCATCCAGTCTTCGTTGTTATACACGTGCTTGGCAATGCGCTGCCCCAGTGAATTGTAGTCGAAAGATACGTTTTTCTTTTCAGAACCTGCCGTGCGGATAATTTCTTTCACTTTTCCGGTTACCGTCCAGATAATCGAATCAATCTCTTCCTGGCGGTCTTTTACCAGGCGTCCTTCCTTGTCATACACATAATTGTTGCTGCCATTGATGGTAGCCAACGCAGCGTCGAAGAGACCCATGTCGTCAATATCCGTGCTGTCTACCCCTGCACCAATATTGTCATTTACGTGATACAAGCAGTTGCGCACCAGGCGGTCGTTATCGTCCCGCTGATAACGATACGTTAAATCCTCGATCTGTGTTCCATCCCGCTTGTGGCGCTGCTGCGTGAGGATGTTCCCCATCGCGTCGTAGGCGAACGCATTGAAATATTCGTCCCGGTAGCTATCCGGCTTCCATTCGGTATCGCTGTAACCCGTTTCAAAACTGCGGCTTTCCGCCAATCGATTCAATTGATCGTAGCGGTACGCATTGAGCATCGGCATCGCTTCCCGGGTTTGCGGGTTCAGAATCCGGGTTTCCATGTAGCGGATATTCCCGTTGTACAAATCCGAACTGTAGCCGGCAGCCACACTACCGGTATTCACCGGAGCCAATGGAACCGCTCCAGAGATCGCCATGTAATCGCCTTCATAGTAATGCAGTCCGAAATGGTACACGTCTTTGGCAAACAGGGCATTGATTCCTGTCGGATCGCTGTCTTTTCCCGGATCGGGGAAATTTTCTTTTAAATCGGAGCCGTTCACGCTTTTAATCCAACCCTGGAGGTTGTAGATATAATCGCTACCCTGGAGGTTGTTCTGCCCGATCTCTACCCGCGCCAGCGGACCGTGATCGTAGAAATAGTACTGTGCATCGCGCTGCCAGTCGGCATTGGCGAGCAGCTCGTTTTCCTTGTTTTGGGTCAGCCTGCCGATCGGTGTCAACGGTTCGTGTGTATTCGTATAGACGCGGCGCAGGCGGTTGTCTGCATCATAGGTATAGGCGTGATGCCACTGGTCTGCTGCTCCGGCCTGCACACTCATGCGGTGCACGTTTCCGCTCAACAGGTCGTAGGAATAATCCAGGCGCTTGAAACGCTCCGCTGCCAGGGAAGCAAAATCGGTTGCCATTTTCCGGTTATCCTGGATCAGCGTTTTTACATTTCCGTGAATGTCGTAGCTGTAATGTGTGGCATGATCGTAGGTCTGATCATTGCCGTCGTATGTTTCCTCGTAGGTGGTATGCACGATGCGCAGGCGCTGGGTCAACAGATCCGCGCTCAAGCCGGTAATGCCGCTGATCGCTACATTGTCATAATACGAACGGGTCACTTCTTTGCGTTCTCCGCCGGCAGTGATCCAGATACCCAGACGCACATCATCAATGGTCGCCGGGTTGAAATACCCGCTCACGGTGGTTCCGAAGATTCCTGCAAATTGCAATTCGGTATCCGGGTTTTCTGTTTTTTCACCCGCTTCGTACACCCTTCCAAGTGCGTCATACAACAGGTAACTGTATTTTCCTTCCTGCTCCTGGCGGGAGTTTCTGCTCACCACCAGACGTCCCAGGCGGTCATACCAGAAACGGTTCGAATAACGTCCGCCGGCATCGTAAATGCAGCGCACATACGGAGTGGTCGCACTTCCGGACACCGGGTTTTCACCCCCGATCAGCACGCCGGTCGGGGAAGTCACTGCAAGCGCATAGATATTCGCTCCCGATACACCCATCGGATCACCGGAAGCCAGGTTACGCACTTCCCAGGTTGCCGATTCCATATAACCGGAAGTGGAAATCGTTGCGTTGGTACTTTTGTAATACACCCCGCCGTTCCCCACGATGATCCCGTTCAGGTTGTCTAAAAAGGCCAGTGCCTTGAAATCGGTTGAAGGAAGCCCGGTAGAATAACTCAACAGCGTTCCTGAAGCCGTGTAGTGCTTGTATAAACCACCGTCTCCCACGAGAATATGGTCTCCGTTGGCAAATACCTGCAGGGCATTCACCGGGTTGGAACCGGAAAGCGTGTGAACGGTTGTTGGAATCAGCGAAGTCAGGTTGACTTTGCGCACCAGGTTTCCGTCCACGAAAAAGAGATTCTGATCGTTGGTTCCTGCTGCAAGGGCTTTGACATCGGTTGCCGCAAAAGCAGTAACAGTCAAATCCGTATTCGCATTGTAAAGCAGGGTATTTCCCGATCCGAACAAAAGCGATTTTCCTCCGGCAAGTGTCCAGACTTTTCCGTATGTTGCCGCAGGAATGGTCGTACCGGCAGGCTTCACCAGGTTCCAGCTTCCGCCGGCATTCGTCGTGGAGCGCACCACAAAGTTTTTGGCAATCAGCGTAGCCGATGAAGCGTCTTTGAAATGTATGTCTGCAATTCCCGGGATAAATACATGCTGGTTGATCAGCGCCGTGGCTCCAAACTGTTCCTGGATGCGTCCGCCGCCGCCGCAGATCAGGACGTTCTCAGAACTTACTTTCACTGCCGCACCATAGAAGTCAACGCTTCCCTGCGCAATCACGCTCGGAGAAACGCTTCCGGTTCCATAGGCCAAAGGAGAATAGACGAGCGCGCCGCCAGCTCCCACAGCAAACAGGCGTTTGTTCTGTGTAAGAACGATGCTATACAAATCACGGTTTGCAAGAGCACCCGCAATGGTTTGTCCCGAAGCAGTCGTCATATCCGTCATCGTCAGCGAAGCATACCCACTGTGTGTTCCCTGCTTCGCCAATCCGTTCTCCCCCACAAGATACACCAGTGTATTGTTTACATACGCATCGTAAATGGCTTCGTTCACGGAATTGTTCATGCGTGCAAAGGTGTTGGAAGAAGTCGGGTCAAACTGGTAAGCCAGTCCGTCTTTTCCGAACGCCAGTAGTTTCGTCAGAGTTGCATCCCGTTTCAAACGGTTGATCTGATCCGGGTACACTTTCAAGGTCTGGTCGCTGGAAGCCGAAATCGCCGTTCCGACCGCATTCAATGCCAGGTATGCCGTATTTCCGGTCGTAGAAGCAAGCGCCAAACGCTGTCCTCTGGCACTCAGCAAGTGCGTGGTAAACGGAAGCGAGCCGCCGGTGATCGTTGTGACCGTCAACGTAGCATCCATATTGACACGCAACAGCGAGCTTGTACCTGTTCTGGCAAGG
>NZ_JBCNJW010000017.1:0-65147 GCF_039596355.1 Fluviicola sp.
AATTCCCAGCCTTTGATAATCGTTTCTGCCGGAACGTTCGGGTTCAATTCCCGGTGGTAGCGGAAAAGCATCTGGTTTTTGGAAAGCAGGAAGCATTTTTGACCGTCCGAAGAAGGAATGACTTCACGTGTCTGGGGAGTCATGAACAAAATCGGGTAGTGTCCCTGGAACAGTTGCATCGGAGTTTTGGATCTCTTTCCCGGTGTTTTCCGGGTCCATAATTCCACCAATGGCAGTTTCAGATACTGCAACAGGCGTTTACTGTGCTGTTGACGTTTGTAAACGCTGATATCTCCTTCCGAAGAAGTGTAAATCCAGTAATCGACCGCCTGATGGTATTCATTGACGGTTCGGAGCATCGCTGCCCGTTTGATCGTGGATTCCTCGGTAATAACAAAGACTTCTTTCTTTCCTTTTTGAGGATAGTTTTCCAGGAAATCCCGGATTCCGGAAGCGGCATCGGGTTGTGGTTCCAATTCTTCCAGTGCTTCAATCACGGCATCCACCGTTTGGGTAGACACTTCTTTGTAGCCTTTTCCAATTACAAAACATCGGCATGGGATGTCTGTTTTAGGATGCGAAGAAATGGCGGTTGCGATGGCAAATGCCATTGTCCGAGGTGTTCCCCAGTTTCTCAGGGAAACATCAATCAGGATCAGGCGTTCCGTTTCGTTTTGGTGCGGAGGAATTTCACGCTGTACGTACAAGGCTTCGTTGTTTGCCAAACGCGAAAGGAAAACCAGGTCGTCATTGGCAAATTCGGAAACCAGCAGTTTGTCGAAATCTCCTTTGTTAGTCAGATCCGCAATACCGCCCAATGGCTGATTGCTGGGTGCAGAACTGTGAGCCGGAATGGAAAGTCCGCCCCACAAGTAGCGGATCAGTGCTCCTACCTGGAAGGTTTGATTCCGTTCCATGAGCTGATCCACCAAGTCTCCGGTTTCTTCCGGGGTAGGTTCTCCGGGAATTTCCTCCAAATCCGGGATGTATGGAAGGCTCGCAATCGCTTCCAGGATTTTCTCCGGGGAAGGAAAACGCCGTCCGATGATACTCAGCTGGCGAAGTTCGTTGGAAAAAATCTTGGTGTTGAAAGGAATGTGTGTTTCGTCCCGCCCGATTGTTTGCGGAGCATTTCTCAAAACGGTTGCAATCCGGGCGGAATCCTGGATGGATAATTTGCCGTGACTGTTTTCAAAGATTGCTTTGAAGAGCAAAACCCGTCCGTTTTTCTTTTTGTATTGGGGTGGAAGTTTTCCCAGGACTTTCAGAAAATCCAGCGCTTCCAATACGTATTCTCTGTCTTTGAACGGCTCAGGAAAGCGCGCGTATGCCTGTTCAATAGCTTCGGAACCGTTTACGTTCGTTGCGGCAAGTGCCAAAACCAGGCTCCCAAAATAGGGAAGTCCCTGGAATTCGATTGCCTGGATGATTTCGACCAGCACTTCCTTGTAGGCAATGGTACTTCCGTGAGGGATAGAGACCACGTTTCCGCCTTCTTCCCATTGCCAGAAATACGATTCCTGTGTCCGAAAGTATTCTTTCCTTGTTGTCATAGTGTTTGCAAAGTCATTCGGTAAGAACTCCGTGATAACGGAACCAGATCACTGTTTTTGATGTGTATATATGTTCCGTTTTCGAGGAATAAAGCGGATTCTCCCGGGTTCAAATCAAGGATTTCTGCTGCCAGTTCGCCCAAAAACGGGATTTCCAGTTCGTAACCCGTCGGAAGCAGCCATTTGCCATGCTGCCAGTAGGTTTTTCCGTTGACTGGCAAGAGCGGTTTTCCCAGTAGTAAAACGGAATGGTTTTCCAGTAAAGTCCACCGGATGGCTTTCAGCCTCACCTCAGGAGCCGTTGCGATATAGTCGTTCAACTGTTCTTTGGTGCAGATCATGCCAGATGCTTCCTGTTCGGAATCACTTTCCTTCAGGTGGATTTCAACGAATTCCGAAACTCCGAAATAGTTGTGGTTCAAAGCAGGAAGTTTTACCGGCAGCGCCCGTTCAATCGGAGTCCACATCAAAGCAGGTGTTCTTCCTTCCGGCAGCAAACTGTTCAGTGGAAACAACTTTCCGTCTTTCTCGTAGAAGCACTTTTTATCGGGAATGGTGGCCACTTCCGTCGCATGAATCTGCGCATAATCCAAATCCTTGATCCAGATTCCGTTTTCATCCAGCCCCACTTTCAGATTGCTCCACATCCGGATCGCTCCGAGTGCATCTTTCTGTTCATGCAGCACGAATAAAAAGTAGGTCAGATGGTCTGAAGCATCTTTTGCCATAATCCTTCAATCTCGGTTTGTATATGCTGTTTGTGTTCCGGGTTTTTAATCCAGGAAGACCGTGTTTGAACATAGCGGAGCTTGTCTTTGATCACATTTCGTTCTTCAAAAGACAGGTCTGTTGCATCCCATTTAATTCCCAGCATCCCGATTTCTTTCATCAATTCTTCCGGATTCGGAACTTTGTTGAAGAGGGCTTGGGGGTGTGCAGGGCTTGCGGTATCTTTTTCGATGATTCCGTCAATGACTCCTGCCAGGATCTCAATTTGTTCTTCCGTATCCCAGATGTACTTCAAGACCCACAAATCGGAGAGAATCGCTTCCTGGCGGTTGCACATCAGGGCACTCGCGGCAATGATGTTCTGAATTTTGACAGCCCGCCGGTCAGAAACTTTGATTCCCGTATTCCGGAGGTTGTGAATCAGGTTTACGTATTCTTTGCGGATCGGTGAAAGGTCTACCTGACGGCATAATTTCTGGAGTTCCGTAATTTCTGTCGGCGTAATCGAAGGGATTTCTGTCGGGGCCTGGTTTTCCAGTTTCCAGCCCGCCAGCAACACTTCTTCCAGGTGATCGGTGTCTACGTAATCACACTGAATGCGGATCAGGAAACGGTCGAGCAATGCATTGAGGGATTCATCTTCCGGCAACACGTTGCTTGCTCCCACGAACATCAGCGCCGGAAGCTTGCGGCTTTCTTTTCCGCGCCGGAACAATTTTTCGTTCAAAGCCATGAGTAAACTATTCAGGATGGCACTGTTGGCATTGAAAATCTCGTCGAGGAACACCATCGATGCTTCCGGGAGCATTCCTTCCGTGTTGGTTACCAATTCTCCTTCTTTCAGTTTCCGGATATCAAACGGCCCGAAAAGCTCATTCGGTTCGGTAAAGCGCGTAAGCAGGTACTCAAAGTTTTTCCCATCGCGAATGCAATTGGATAACTGACGAATGATGGCACTCTTCGCTGTTCCGGGAGGACCCAGCAAAAAGGCATTTTCGCGCGCAATCAGGGTGATTCCCAGCAAGTCGATGATTTCATCTTTTCCTACGAACGATTGCTTCAGGTGCTGAAGAACCGCATTCAATTGATCTATTTTATTCGTCATGTTGTTCCAGTTTAAAGGCCTTCCAAAAATGATCCGCATACAGACCGAGATTGGCTTTTACGTGATGCTGAATCAGTGGATGTGCCGAAAGTTTTAAGTTTTTATACCCAATGACCCTGTCGGTATATAGTTGAAGCAAAGAAGGATCGGAAACAATTGCTTCAAAATCGAGTTGTTCCGTTTCCCGGATATACCGGATGGCGGAATAATGCCAGGTTTGTGCGATCTGTTGCAACAGCGGGATCAGTGCATCTTGCGAATCGATAGCTTCGAGTTGGTAAAGCACATCAGGTAAAAACCGCAAACACAAATCCGCCGAAACGATTGCTCCAGCATCAACCGGGTTTTCAAAAGCCGGGAAGAATGGTTGCAGGTCTTTCTCCTGGTGGTTTCGGTACAAAATAAATTGCGCTGCATTGTAAATGATCTTAGCTCCCCACAAAGCGGCTTCCGGGTTGAAAGACAACGAATCCGAAGGGAAATTCAGTGTTTCGATGAGGTATTCGCGGTGCAGGTAATCGGTTACTTCGTGCTGTTCCTGCTCATCAATGGTCAAAACATGCGCATATAGCACCACTTCCTCCTGTTGACGGAGAACCTGGATCATGTTTAGGAAGTATTGTTGATGCACGTTAAGTGAGTTGAGTTATTTGATCGTAAATATACTAGAAATTGAGTTTCGAAGCTTGTCCGGATGATGATTATTCTGCCTTTAATCAACTGTTTTTAAGAATGGAATAACGACATAGAGTGCTAAACCGGAAAGGCACAAAGTTTATACCATTCATTTGCGAACTTCTGCGCTCTCGTTCGACTGCGCTCACGCCGAAGTCTGCGGGATACATAAAACCACATAGGTATATAGAGCACATAGAAGGTTTACTACGTTATCTGCGGGAATCTTGATAAATACAGAACGTAATATCTTACGATCATTGGAAACTGACCGGGAGCAAACTTTAAAAACTGCTGAAAATGATCTTCAGGCTGGTAACCAGGGAGGAAAACATACCGAATGTCTGGTTGGTATCTCTGATGTGTTCTATGTTTCTATGTGGTTTCGAAAATAGCGAATTTAATATCTGTTCTGATTTTTCGCATGCAAAACCAGTGCGATTAACCCTCCTGCGAAAAGAACGGAACCGGAAATTATTTCTGCGGTGCCTGATGGGTTGTGGAAGTCCAAATCATGCATGCCGCCGAGCAAAAGACATAAGCCGAGAATTAATGCAAGTGTTATCAGTGACCAGATGAGGTATTTCATAAGATAGGATTTGAGCCAAAAGTAAGTAGAAATAGGAAGCGGATTTTGATCGTATTTAAAAACGAGCTCAAAAACGTGATCTGGTTTTAAAAATCAATTCCGAAACCCCAGTAAATAGGGTAAGAGTTCTGATCCGGAACGATTTATTTTGACAACCGGCTTCGGAGATAAGGGATTTTTACCTATCATTGTGCCACTATTTACCAATCACTATTAAATGAATTACAATCACTCACGTGTGATTAACACGCTCAAATCCAAATTCAAAGAACGTCTTTTATCCTGTTTGTTTTCATGCTGAAAAGCGTGGAACTGATTTGACTATTGACTACTTTGAGAGAGCGTCTGTGTGCGGTAAAGGGACTATTACTTAGAAACAATTAAACACAGCAAACATGAAAAGACCACTATTCAAGCGGGCTTGTCTGTCTGCATTGATAGCCATGAATATGGCCTTCAGTTATGGACAACAAGTACAAAACCGAGCCTCGGTTCCCTGTTATTCCGATGAACTGATGTCCGAACAGCTGAAAAAGGATCCGTCCATTCAGAATCGGGCAAACGAACGGGATTTTTTAATCCGGCAGTTTATCAAGGATAAACACAAAAACGAAGGATCGGGAACTCTGAAAAGCCTGAACGCGAACCTGATCATCCCTGTAGTTGTTTACGTCGTCCACGAGTATGGGGTGGAGAACATCACAGACCTCCAGGTAACCAGTCAGATCGACGCGTTAAACACGTACTACGCACCTTACGGAATCCAATTCTGTCTTGCGACTAAAAAAGGGACTCAGAACCTGACTTCCATTACAACACCTTCCGGAATCACCAGTTCCACTCCCGGAATTTTCCATTACGGGAGCTCTGTTTTGACCAATCACAACGTGAGTCAGCAGGCTGCATTGACAGCCATCGGAAGTACTTTGCCGGCAGACCAGTATCTGAAAATCTGGGTGGTGAAAGGAATTACTTCCAGCACGCTGCCCCCGGGAGAAAAAATTTTGGGTTACTCCATGCTTCCGGAATTTGCTGCTCCTGCCACAGACGGTATCGTGATGTCATACGATGCGTTCGGAGACATTGCTTCCTGCTCCTGCAGTACGCTGGCAGCTTACAGCCAGCATGGAAAAATCCTGGTGCATGAAGTAGGTCACTACCTTGGGCTTTACCACACGTTCAACGGTGGTTGCCAGGGAATGACTGCTTCTGATTGTGCTACATCCGGAGACCGGGTGTGTGATACACCTCCTGTAAATGCTCCGAACTCAGGTTGTCCGCCAAGTACCTGGAATACCTGTAACGAAACTCCGAACCTGCCGGATGATATCCACAACTACATGGATTATGTGTCCGAAACCTGTATGACCGGGTTTACAGATGGTCAGAACGACCGCATCCTGGCGGAAATTAACTTGTTCCGTGCGAACCTGGTAAGCTCCGGTAACCTGACGTATACAGGAGTGAGCTGTACAGGCGGACTTCTTTCCGATTTCACGGCGAGTAACTACAGCCCGTGTATCAATACGGCGATTACATTTACTGCAATTGCAAGCCCGGGAGCAACTTATACCTGGGATTTCGGTGACGGTACAACCGGTACGGGAGTAACCACTTCACATACGTACACCAGCGTTTACCAGCCTGCGAGCGTGGTGCTGACCATCAGTAACGGAACCAATTCCGTATCTTCTACCCGCATGATTTTCGTTTCACCATGTGAGCCGATCAACAAAGACCAGGGAATCTGGTATTACGGACAAAGAGGAGGAATGAACTTCGGTTCGGGAGCACCCGTTTATGACAACGGATCATACATCCACGGAAATTATGTCGATGAAGCGTGTGCCGTTCAAAGTACCACTTCCAATACCTTGTTGTTCTATACAAACGGAATCAATGTGTGGGATGTGAACCACGCAAGTATCAATACCGGAAACTTGTTGAAATCAGATATGTCTGCACACCGCGGAGCACTGATCGTACAAAATCCGGGGAATGCCAACCAGTATTACCTCTTCACAAAAGACGGAGGATATTATACTTCTACACTTAGCAATACTGTTCCGGGAAACAACGGATTCAGATACAGTGTGGTACAGGTGAGTGGTGGATTGGCTTCCATGACTTCCAACTGGAACGTTCCGATTGCACCACCGTCTTCACTGGGCTACATGACCGGTAACGACGGAGCAGTAATGGGAGGTGAAGGAATTACGGCGGTAAAATCCTGTAACGGTTACTGGATTTTGACAACCAGCAAAAAAGGAACCCAGTACTACATTACGATCTTCAGTTTGACTTCAAGCGGTTTGGCATACCATTCTGAAACCTTGAGCCCTTTCAATACTTCACAGCAGGCATTGGATGTATCGCGCAACGGACAGAAAGTAGCTATCGGATCGGGAACAAACGGTTCGCTTGAAACAGCGGGATTGGCTGTTTTCGACTTCAATACATACACCGGAGTACTTTCCAACCAAATCATTCTGAACAGCTTCCTGACTTACGGATTTTCGTTCAGCCCGGATTCCAAATTGCTGTATTCCAGTGGTTGGAGCGGAAGTAACCTGTACCAATATGATTTAACAGACCCTTCTCCGGCATCATCCGGAATCGTGGTATCAAATTCAGCTTCCTATGCGTGTGAGATGCAGTTGGGGCCTGATGACAAATTGTATCTTTCCAGCGGAACAACTTACGTACAGGTTGTTCACCAGCCGAATGTGAGAAGTACGACAACGAACCCGAATGCGTGTTTGTACACTCCGACCGGGCCTGTCATGCAGACAACATTGACACACAGCATGCCGAACCTGATTGATGCAACGGGGAATTCCGTGTATTCAAATACAATCGGTGTGACGCGACTCAGCTGTTTGCAGTACAGTTTCAGCAGCCAGCTTTGTGCTGCTTCGGTGACCTGGAACTTCGGTGACCCGGCATCCGGATCAGCGAACAGCTCCACATTGTCAAACCCAACGCACACATTCTCTGCTCCGGGAACATATACCGTAACAGTGAGTGGCGGTGGAACAACGCTTTCCACAACGGTTCAGATCGGAACGTCCTCTACCATTTCGGGGTCTCCGACGATCTGTTTGTCAAGCAATCATACCGGGAATTACGCAACAAACCTTCAACCGGGACAAACAGCTTCCTGGTCTGTTTCAGGAGGTGGAATTGCAGGTTTGAACAACCAGCCGGATGTCATGGTAATCTGGACATCTCTTCCGGGAACAGTGACATTAACAGTGACTGATCCTGCTACTGGGTGTTCTTCCACATCGACTTTTGTAGTAACCGAATCGTGTGATTCGTGCACAAGCTGTGCGGTAGATCCGTCATTCACGTATTACATCAATAACAATACCTGTGAGGTGACATTCGTTGCTCAGCACGGAGGGAATCCTTGTTTACAGAATGTCACGTACGACTGGACGTTTGACGGAGTGCCTGCAAGCGGAAGTACCGTAACCCATACGTTCTCAACTGCGGGAGCACATACGGTTTGTCTGATTGTAACAGCAGCGTTGGATGGGCAGGAATGCATCAAACAGGTTTGTCAGACAGTTGTAACGAATTGTCCTTCTCCATGTGACTGTAAACTGAAACCGACGTTCAAATACACCCTGGATGCCAACACATGTACGTATTACTTTGAAGGATATACGGGTGGGCCATCTTGTCTGCAGAATGTAGAATACCACTGGGATTTCGGTGACGGAACAACTGCTACGGGAGTGACACCGGATCACATGTATCTTGCAGCAGGTAACTACACGGTTTGTTTGACAGTGACTGTGCGAAACAGTAAAGGCGATGTTCAGTGTGAAGAGAAATACTGTGAAGACATCGATGTAACGTGTGAAGGTAAATGTGACTGTAAATTGGATCCATATTTTTACCATTGGGTAGATGAAAGCACGTGTACGTATACCTTCAGAGGATATACCGGAGGGCCATCTTGCCTGCAAAATGTGGAATACCACTGGAACTTCGGAGACGGAAGCACCGGATCGGGAGAAATTGTGAATCACATGTACACAGCAGCCGGATATTACGATGTATGTCTAACGGTGATTGTACGCGACAGCAAGGGAGACATCCAATGTGAGGAGAAATTCTGTGAAACGGTTGAAGTAAAATGTGCAGGAACCTGTCAGTGCAAGCTGAAACCGGAGTACAAGTATGTTGTCGATAGAAAGACCTGTATTTATTCCTTCGAAGGAGCAAGCGGCGGACCAAGTTGTTTGTCGAATGTAGAATACTACTGGAATTTCGGTGACGGAACAACAGATGTAGGACAGTATACGAACCACATTTTCACATCAACAGGAACATTCACTGTTTGTTTGACGGTTGTTGTGTATGACAATAAAGGCGATGTACTGTGTGAAGACAAATACTGCGAAGACATTGAAGTGACTTGTAAGGGTGATTGTGAATGTAAATTGCAGCCTTACTTCAAACTGGAAGTCGATAAGAAAGAGTGTATCTATACCTTCAAAGGATTCTCCGGTGGACCGAACTGCTTGCAATTTGTAGAGTACTACTGGGATTTCGGTGACGGTACAACGTCAATGGGACAAAATGCAGGACACGTGTATGCTGCTCCGGGAGGTTATGAAGTATGTCTGTATGTCATTGTTCGCAATGATAAAGGAGATGTAGTCTGTGATGAGAAATACTGCAGAAAGATCGAAGTGGAATGTCAGGGCAGATGCGAATGCAAATTGGCACCTGTTTACACGAAAACGAAGATCGGAAGTTGTAACTACCTCTTCACCGGATCTTCTGGTTCTCCGTGTGCGAATATCGAAGAGATCAGATGGTATGTGAACGGCAGCTACGAAGCTTCCGGACAGAACTTTACGTATGAGTTCCAGGTGAACCAAAGCTATTCCGTTTGTATGCTGGTGATCGGTTACCTGCCTACCGGAGAACGTTGTGAAGATACATACTGTGAATATTTCTTCTATACAGACTGCTATCCGTTGTTCGCAGCGAAATCAGTAAGTGATGGCGGAACAGGTATTTCTTCAGACCAACACCTGGAGCTGTATCCGAACCCGGCGCACGATGAGTTCCGTTTGAAATTTACGGATGCATTGGATGGTGCAGTTGAAGTGACACTGAAATCCATGGACGGAAAAGTGTTAGGAAACACTGTTTACAGCCGATTGGATGTAACGAAAGAACTGACTGTACAGCTTCCAGCTTCCCTTGTAACCGGATTTATCATGGTTGAAGTGAAAGCAGAAAACCGTATTTATACAGAGAAACTGATGGTTTTGAGAAATTAATCACAGGTGATCGATTGAAATGAATGAACGCCCGCGCAAGCGGGCGTTCGCTTTTTAGAACGCTTTGACATGTTGTTTCAGGATCGTAATCCCGATATTCTTGTGAATACTACTAATGGTTGCTAAATAACAACTAAAAGTAGTGCATTTACAACTATAAGTATTTGTAATTTTCAGGATTCGGAGAAGGCTCCCCATACCTTTGCAGTATCGCAAAATTCAAAAACAGGTTGGTAGATATGGAAACAAAGATCATTGGTAATAAAATTGCCGAAGCACGAAAAAAGAACACGATTTCCCAGGCGCAACTGGCCGAGCGCTTATTCATCAGCCCGCAGGCTGTCGGGAAATGGGAACGGGGTGAATCACTTCCGGATATTATCACGTTTAACCGGCTGGCGAAAATCCTGGGAGTGGATCTGAATTATTTTTCAGAAGACTTTCCGTCAGTTGGAACGGGAACAGCTGTTTCTCCGGTTGAATCTTCCGAATTGGATTTTCCATCAGGGAAGAATAAACTCCATTGGGATATGTCGCGTGGAAATTGGGTGGATGCGGATTTTTCCGGGTTAAAAGACCTGCACGAAAAATTCAGTTCTTCCAACATGAAGAATTGCCGTTTCATCGGATCGGATTTGTCGGGATTACTGCTGAAGAGCAACAACATTGATCGCTGTGATTTTTCGGATTCCGACCTCAGCGGTAGCCAGATCCGGAACTCAAACCTGGCGAATAACCAGTTCAAAAACTGTTCGTTGAGAGATGCCGAATTTTCTGGAAGCCACGTAAGCGGTTGTGACTTTACCGGAGCAGATTTTACAGGGGCGTTGATCAAATCCGGCGGGTTGGAGAAAGGATCGATGTCACAAGTAATCTTGAAGCGCACAGCGTTTCATGCAGCCTATCTTGCCGACCTCGTTTTCGACAGCACATTGGAGGATTGCTCGTTTGAGAACTGTTCATTTGCCCGCGTCACGTTCCAGAATGCAACATTGGTCAACACCTTTTTCAAGTGCCGGAGCCTGAAACGGATCAAATTCATTGATTGCCAGGCAGACCGCATGACCTACGAGTTCCTGAAAAATGGCCGGGCCGATCTGAGTGGGATTACTCTGATAGCATAAGAAAACAAAAAAGCGCCCCAAACTTGGAGGCGTTTTTTGCTTATTTGAATGTTGGTATGCTTTCGCTTACTGGATCAGGATGCGTGTTGTCATTGTTTTTCCGTTGGTTGTGTAGTTCAACAGGTAAACGCCGCGTCTCAGGGAGGATGTTGTGATATCAAACGTGTTATTCCCCTGCACCGTTTGGATTTCCGTTGTGTAAACTTGTTTCCCGGTGATGTCCGTCAGAGATACTTTCGCTGCACTGCCGTTGCCCGGTGTGTTGAGGATAAATGTCCCGTTATTCGGATTGGGGAATGCGTTGATTTGCTGATCTCCGCTTAATTCGTTCACTCCCAAAAGACAGTTACCGTTATTGCGCTCACACCATCTGCCCATGAATTCCTGGTAATACTGATTGGCGATCGAAGCATCGTGTACAATGACCGTATTTTCATCGTTCATTTGGTTTGCGCCGCTGCTCCAGTTATGCGAACCGGTCAGCACCGTTGGGTCGGAAGCAGGATTGGATTCATCCACAACCAGGTATTTGTGGTGGAAGATCCAGTTGTGGCCGTTTACAGCAAGGTTTTGACCCATCTGCGGAGAAAGAATCGTATAAGCGGCAGAAGAGGAATTGGCATCATCCACCATTCCTTTGGAATCCAAAGACTGCTGCTGAATCTGGTCACGGATTGCATACCCCAGGTCGGTGCGTGTGATCACCATCACTCCGAAATGCAGGTCGCTGTTCGCTGTTGCGATTGTTTTTAAGATTTGTGCATTGGTTTGATCAGACGGACTGAAATACGACTCCACACGTTTTCCCCCGATGATGTATTCATGCGGCGTGTTATCGGTCTTAAACTGCCCGAATCTGGACAATGAGGTATTCGCAGGAGCTGTTTGGCTGGTATCTCCCCACATTTCGTCGAATTCCATTTTGTAGCCGCGTGCCAAACTCTGATCCTGGAAGATGATCACATTGTTCGCATCGTCCACGAGTTGTCCGCCGGTGAAATTCGTTGATCCCGTCCATACAACCGGGAGATTCGGGTTCGCTGCATTGGCATCCATGATCACAAACTTGTTGTGCATAATGGAATAGCTGCTTCCTTGCGGAGAGTTCAGAACCGGAATCTGGCTGTTGATGTAGTTCAGCGCTACGTTCGTAGTACTTGCATCGTTGATGACACGGATTTTCACGCCGCGGGCATACGCATTGTTTACTGCCGTAATGATTTTGTTCCCGTAGGTAGAGTGATCCCAGTTGTAGATACAAATATCCAATGAGTAGTTTGTCCGGTCAATGTAAGCCGCCAGTGTATCTGCCACCAGGTGGTTCAGGTAAACAGCATTGCTTCCGGTTGAATAACTGGTATCGGTGTATCGGTTGAAATACGCTTTAATTTCTCCGGTAGAAAGTGATTGTGTGGCAAAGGTGCGTTCCAGTGTCACAGCGCTGTCTGCATTGTTCCAGGAATAGGCACGCACATAATAAATCGTTGCGGGAGATAATCCGCTGAGTGAAGCTGTGTGATTTGCCGTGTTTCCGGAAGCAAGTGTTCCCAGCTCCAGCGCAGGTGTTAATCCGTATTTGATGTAGGAATTGGTTCCGCCGATGTTGGTGGACCAATGAATGTCAAAACCGGTAGTCGTAATGGCTGAAGTACTGATCGGAGCTGTTTGGTAAATGGATGAACTGCTGACGATATCGTTTACCGTTCGTAGCAGCATTTGATACCCGGAAGTACAGCCGGTAGTCGGAGAGGTACAATATTGCGACATGATTCCCGTCAAATCCACCTCACCACCCGGAACAACCTGTCCGATGAGCGGACTGCCGTTGAGAATGCGGATCTGGAATGTTTGCCCTCCGCTGGTGACATTGTAATTGGTGTTTCCTGCAAAGGTGGCTCCTCCGTTGGCGAATGTACACGCATTCACACGCACCAGCTTGCTTTCCTGCAAGTCACTGATCGTAGAAACATCCGTAATGACTTCCGGTGCGGGAAGCGCTACATTGGAGATCACGTTGAAGGAGGTAACGGGTGTTACCTCTGCCAGGTTGTTGTAATTCGTCAATGTTCCGGTAACGAGTACGGAGTCTCCCGCATTGATGGAACTCAGGTTGGTTCCATAGATTGCAATTCCGGCAGCAGCATCCTGGATGTACCGGATGTTGGGTAATTCAGCCCCGTTCAACGAAACTCCGCGGAAGGTAACCGTACTTCCCAATGCCGCATTTCGGGCTGTCGAAATATCCTGTGCATGCGCCGAAACAACCGACAGAAAGCAGCTGATACCCGCTATTAAATGTATCTTCATCCTAATCAACTATAAAAATCAGCAACAAAGGTGGGGAATAGCTGTTACCTGATTATTAAAGAATTATATTTTAATAAATTTCTAATGATGAGGGGCTGTTTTGCTTTGTAAAGACAACGATCGAAATGGCTCAAAAAAATCGGGATTACTCGTCACAACGAATAATCCCGATTTTTTACCTAACTTCTGATTATAAAGATTTTTTAAAGACGATGATTTACTCCAGGAACCAAATCAATGTCACGGATTCCTGCAGTTCCATTTCCTGTGGAGCAAAACGCAGATCAGCACCGTCAGACATTCCTGAATCTGCAAATGCGCGCATTTCTGCTTTGTAGTAAACCGGCCCCGCGTTGTCAACTCCGTAGATGATTGATTTCACTGCTGCGAGTTTCACACCTGCCGCTGCAGCAAGGTTTGTTGCTTTCTTACGTGCATCAGCTACTGCTTTTCCCTGGAGGTCTGCTTCTGTTTTTTCACGCAGCGCATCGGAAAGGTAAAAACCGATGGTGAAATCTACCGGGTCTTTGGATTCGGAGAAACGCGCCGCAATTTTCTGTAACGTTGCCTGGTTGTAGGCAAACTTCACCGTCAGGTTTTGGGAAACCACGTAACCGCTGTCAACCGGGCCATTCTGACGATAGATTCTGTTTTTCGAAGCAGCATAGTTGGTTGTTTTCACATCGGATTCCTGGAACCCGAGCTGCTTCAGAATTTTCAAAAATTGCTGGGTTTGGTCACCGATCGCTTTCGTCGCATCTGCCATGTTCATTTTCACTGATGAAAGATGAATGTTGAGCTCTGTCATATCGGGAACAATGGAACCTTTGGCTGTCCCGTTTACGGTCACAGTAGGTTTTGAAGTGTGCTCTGTTTGCCCGAACACGATTCCTGAAGTCAGGAATAGGAAGAGAAAGCAAAGCTTTCGAAGACTGAAGCCAGCCGCTTGCGGCGTAGACTGAAGGAAGAGCGTTTTCATGATTACTTGTATTTGTTTCAACTTATGTATGGACGATTAAGCAAGACTTGTGCCAGAAATTGTGGCTTTCCGGGAGTGGCTGAGAATGAATTGAATCCGGTTTCCCAAATGGGTATTATTTCATGACCAATGACCACAACAACGCCTTTTGATGATTCTCAACAAACGTTTTGGTGCTTCATAGCTCTTGTTTTCGATGTGAATCATGCTGCGCTGATTGTTAAAACCAACCATTTTGGTGTTACCGTTCTGATCCTGGTAGCAAATCACAAAGTTACAGGATTTCAGAACTTTTGGTTCTATCGTATCCAACTGTTCAATCCGGGAAATCTCATCGGAAATTTTGGTGATACTCTTCCGGTCACTGATCACACTCTTCTTCTGATAGTGAGAGATGATTCTTTCATGAGGCAGCGTATATGCTCCTTTTGAATTATCGTAATAAAAGACGGATATGAAGACACTTCGTTTGCGTGCGGAAAAGCTGCTAAGCATCAAAGCACACAGCAAAATCAGACCAATACTTCTCAAAAACGACATCCCTCTATTCGTTTGGGTTCAGAAACAAGATACTCATTTCCAGGTTCTCAATGAAACAAACTACCGCTTATTTTTCCAGGGCATTTGTTTGTAAATCTCATCCAGTTCCTTTTGCTTCACACGGATTGCGATTTCAGCAATTTCCGGGTTCGAAAGGTATTTCTGGTATTCTTCTGACATGTTGTTGAAGGATGTGGTCACATGTTCGTAAGACGGAAACCGGTCAATCAGCGTTCCACGATAGTTGATAAACAGAACTTCTTTTCCTTTGTAAATTTTAAATACTCCCGACTGGGTAAACTGATAGTGTTTGTTTTCACTTAACGAATAAGACTGATCCAAATGACAGCTGTCGCAGGAATACACCACTTCGCCGGTTCCGTTCGTCATGGTGAGCACGGTTCCCTGCTTTGAAATCGCGGTATTTGTAAACGGATCAAAATAGCTGTCCGTAGAACGGTAGGGGAAAAGCTGTTCTCCTTTGAGATTCACGAACGTGTATTCGGCAACGCCCGACTGCTTGTCTTTCCGGATGATACAGGTCATAAAATCTCCCGGATAGGAAAAGAAGGAGTATTTGTAGTGTTCATCGTTCCGGGCGAGGAAGAACTGTTTTTCGAGTTTCGAATTGTAGAGCGTTTTTCCTTTTTCTTCTACTGCAAAGAAATACTCCAGGCCGGTGATATCGGTAAATTCCAAACCATCCTCACCGAAGATCCCGTTTTCCAGTTTGAACACCGTGTTTCCGGCGGTATCGATGATCTCTTTGACAAATACGTTCTTGTTGTTTTCCCGGAAGGTATGATAGATCAGCGTATAACCGTGTTCGTTGAAGTCGTTGTAGATCGAAACCGTTCCGGGCCTGTTGCTGAAATCGATGACTTCTTTCCCGGTTTGATCCACATACAACCCCGTATCGCCTTTGAATACAAGCGCTCTTCCTTCATGAAATGCCGGTTTGTATTCCCAGGCCGACATGCCTCTTCCTCCGGTCAGGTATTTTGCCGAATAGATCGGTTGAACAGCTATTTTTCCTTCCTGATTCAAAAAGCCGATGGTTCCGTATCGTTGTCCCAGTCCTCCAAAAATGATCGGGTACATGACAAAAGCGGTCATTCCTTCCGAACTTCCCAAAACCTTGAAAACGTAGCGCGAATTCTTCAGCTTAAACAGCGTATCTCCCTTTTTATTCAGCAAAGCATAACTGTGAGTGGATTCGGAATCGTGGTATTTAGTGCTCAGGTTCACACTGCGCAAGCCGCTTCCCGGATCGATGAGGTAATTCCCCGATACTTTTCCGTTTTTGTCCAGGTTGAGGTATTTTCCGGCCGTGTTTTTCACGCTGAATATCCCATTTGCGTAACTGGGTTCCTCCAGGTAAATGCATGGAATGATTTCTTTTCCCAGGCAATTAATGGCTCCGTATTTACCTTGTTTTCTCACAATCAGGATCCCGTCTTTCCAATTGGGTTTGTAGGGTTTAGAAGCTTCGCTGCTAACGTTCCCCAATTTGTCATACACCGGCGCAACGACCCAGTTTCCCAACGCATTCACCATTCCGAACTTCCCGTTTTGGACTTTCACACTCAGGAAGGAAGCCGCAACCGTATCGAAGGATACCGAAGGATTTTCCAGGTCAAGGTAATCTTTGAGGGAAATCTGACTGTAGCTGCGTTGAGACAAGCCGATTACTAAGAACGAAGAAAGGATCAGAAGCCGAAATTTCATTGGAGTTTCTATTGATACGTTTTTATTTTTTCTTCCCATTGGCTGTCTTTTAAAAACTGCCGGTAATCCGTGATGTGGAACATGTCGTAAATGGCTTTTTGCTTGTCGGCTGCGTGTTCGTAATACGATTTGCAAATTTCATATCCGATCCAATATCCCAAATCGGGGAAATTGTCTTCGGAAGCATTCTCGTAATTGGCGATCCAGTTGCCGTAGCGGTTAAAATACATGTCTTGTTTGAACCGTTCCCACACTTTCTGCTCTTTTCCTTTTACCCATTCCGCTACCTGGGGATTTGCCGATTTGCCGCTGATCAGTTCCCCGATGAAATCCGCCATTCCTTCATTAATCGCATACCCAAGCGTTATCGTGTCGTTGATATTTCCGCCCTGTTGGAAATGAATGAGTTCGTGTGCAATCACATGTGGGAGCATTTCCAGTTTGTTCATTAACAGCTGTTCTCCGAAATTCAGTTCTTCCAGGTTGGTGCTTTCGTCTTTGCAAATCTGGTTCACCCCGATTAAAAGTCCGGATTCCGAAACGGTTCCGCCGCTGGTGAATGCTCCGATTACGAAGTACACATCCGGGAATACGGCCTGCGGGTAAAGGGCTTTTAGCTGTTTAAACGATTCGTAAAATCGGGGTTTAAAAGCATCCACTTTGAGCGTATTCTCCCGGATGGAGCCATACAATTTCGGGTGGGTTTTGATGTGCCGAACAAATTGGTTGATTGAACCTACTTTCATTCCCATGTAATCGCCCATTCCGACGCTTGCCGGTTTAAAGTAATTCGCTTTGAAAATGGAACACGCATTCGAAGTGTCTTTCAGGTACAGGCCGTAACTTTTCCAGAACCGGTGCACGTCGTCCGTTACGAATCGGGCTTTTTCCGGATTGGTATTCAGGGGCTTTTTGTCTTTTAATGTTGCCAGCAAACGGTTCCATTTTTTATCGGCGTGCAATGAATTCAAATCAGGATCCTGCAGCAGGTTGTTCTTGTCGATTCGTCCGAATTGAGCCGCTTTTTCCAGGAGGAGGAAAGCACTGTCTGCTTTATGCTGCAATGCCAGGCAGCAAGCTGCATTGTAGGCTGCACCGACCTTTTTGGAGTTGAAATCGGCAATATCTGTGAGTTGAATGTAGTATCCGGCTGCTTTGTCGTATTCTTTTGCCTGGTAATACCAATCTGCTAAATCACTGGTTCTTTGCGGATCGGGTTCGGTCTGTGCAGAAGCAAGCCGCACCAGGGAAAATGCCAACAGCGTTGCAATGTATTTCGTTGTCATTGGTTTTATTTCGTTTCAATATCAATGATTTGTTGTCCCTGATCGCCCAAATAATGCCTGATCAACGGTTCATAGACGTTTACGCCCGTATCTGAATTGGTAAAAATCAATAATCCGTTTTTAGTCTTGGGAAAGAGAAAGAAGATGGTTTGCACACCTTTGTCAGAACCGCCGTGAGATAAAACGATTTCTCCGTTACTCAGGGTATAGATTTCAAAACCTAACCCCATATGTTTGCCCCGTGTGCTTGCGACCTGGGGTGACATCATTTCCTGAAACACCTTGTTAGTCAGCCCGTCACTGTTCAGAACACTCACTAAAAAAGTTCCGTAATCCTCAAGGGTCGTCAACAAGTCATCTGCTGCATTGGGTGTTTTGTTTTTGATGGTTTCGTAGGCTTTACCGTCTTTGTCATAGCCGGTTGCCAGCCGTGTTGTGTCCACCTGTTTGTTCCAGACATACCGTGTATCGCTCATTTTTAACGGTTGAAAAACAAGTTCATCCGCTAACTGCTGCAATGATTTTTTGAACTTCTTTTCCAATGCCCTTCTCAAGTATTCCATCCCTTCCCCGGAATACTGATACGCTGTGCCCGGGTCAAACTGAAAGTGCAATTTTTGGTCATCGTTCATCCAGCGCCAATTCGAAAAACCCGTTTGGTGGCTCAAAATCAGTCGCGTAGTCAATTTTTTGCTGCGTGGATCGCCGGCAATATCCGGATCTGTCCAGTACTTGTAAACAGGCTCATCCAAATCCCATTTCCCCAGGCTGACCAATTTCAGCGCAACCAGTGCCGTTACCGGTTTGGTTAGGGAAGCTACGTTGAAAATGGTGTTATAGGGTGCTGAAATACCCGGAGTAATTTCGCCGAATACTTTTACCTGTTGCAACTTACCTCCTTCGATAATTCCAATTCCCAATGTCGGCACGTGAATGTCTTTCAGCCGATTTGCAATTGCCGGATCATTGTCAAAAAGCAAACTGTCCTTTGAATCAAGGGGTTTAGAGCGTTCCGGATGTTTGTCAGCCTGTGCAAATGCTGAAAAAAGGGTCAGGGTAATAAAAAAGGTAAGTAGTTGTTTCTTCCATTGATTCGTGTTTGTTTTTTGTCCGGAAGAAACCTGCACCAGGGAAAATATGAACAGCGTTACACTATCTTTCTTTGTCATGGGTTTTTAATCGGTTGTTGGACGAAGTTAGTGAATATTGAGTTACACAATGCCGGCGGAATGATAAACGGAGCTGAAGCTTAGCCGGATGAGGAAGTAAGAAGGATGAATCAAGAAATATGTTTATCATTGTGATTCTAAAAAACCGGCCTATGAAAGCAATCTTAACAACCCTGACAGAAGAAAATAAAGCAGCTGTTTACGAACAGATCATCGACCCGATTTGGGATAAATGCAGAGACGGATTTGCCTTGGATCAGCTGAATGCATTTGAAAAACCACTGATTATTGCACAAATCATTGAAGATTCCATCAACGGTGGCGGCATCAATTCGTACTTCTACAATACCTGTAACAAGTACATAGCCGATGGACTGGCTGCCTTTCAAACATTGGGAATGACACACGTTTACGACATCTTCAAACAGGCTGTTGATGCTTTTCCTGCGTCTGAAATTCCGGGTGACCTTGAAACTTGCAGACAGCTCATAGAAGCACTGCCGGATGAAAATCCAGCGGATGAAAAATGGAATGCGCTGACCAATGAGTTTTACGACCTGCATGATTACATCCTCGACAAAAAACTGGAATATATCCGGGAATCTATGGAGAGGGGGTGAGTTGGAGAATACCTGCAGATGAGCTTATCTGAAAAGTTTCTTCCACCACTTCAGGTTCGTTTTGGGGGGAGGTGTTGCTATCTGTAGTTTTCCTTTCCGGTACTTTGTAGCGTTTGACGTCTTTCGTTAAATCAATTTTGCCTTCTTTGGTAATGACAATAAATTCATTGTTCTCAAATTTATAGGGACAATAGATGGGTAAAGTTGAGTCTAATTTAGTAATGGAATTGGTTTGAAGGTCGATAGCAACCAGTTTAAACCCCTCTTTCCGGTTGAAGGTCGTGCAGCAAAGAAACTGATTGTTGTCGTCTGCAACAAAAGGTCCGCCGATAGCTTCCGGAAGTTTTTTATTGTTTAGTTCCAAATCCGTAATCAATGGACTTGCCATGGCAAATTCACTGATGCCGCCGGTTATTTGAATGTTTACGCCCAGGTCTGAAAGCTCCCTGATTTTTTTATCTGTATAATTCCACGGATTTTCAATCTCGTGAAACCAGAGTTCATCGTTGTTGATGTTTAGCCCAAGCGATTTTTCGATTTCTCTGGATTGGAATTCATCAAAGGTTGTTTTGGGCCAGGTATTGTTTAATTGTGTCCAGATTTCAATTTCCTGCAATCGGTATTTTTCCCGAAACCAATCGGGCTGTATATAAAGCCAGCTGATTATTCCTTTGGCAAATGATGCATTACTCCCGATGTTTTGAGTCAGGTAATTTTGTGTTCTCTCCTCATCGATATAAAACATCAATCCTCTTGACAAGGCTTCAATGATTTTTTCATTTTTGGCTTCCAACAGCCATTGATAAATCAATTCGAAAAAATCGACCCGGATTCGTTCCTGATTATACGGGCTTGAAAGTTCCCTGGCGAGCTTTAACTGATCATTTTCATTGCCTGATATCGCGATATTTACAACCACAACTTTTCGAAAGTCAGGAAAACATCCGTAGATATGTTCCAATGATTTGTAGTAACCTTCAGAAGTCCTTTCGGCGTATATGTCAACTAAGAAGTGCCGTTTTGATTCTTCGGTAAAAGCTGCAAACAGATTCTCTCCTTTTGTAACATCTTCCGGAGAAATTTTCATGATTCGGTATAGTTCGTCTTTGATCATAAATCACACCACTTGCTTATAAAATTAGTGGTTTCATCAAGATTTAGAAGGAACCCGAAGTCTGCAATCACATAAAATCCGCGCTAACCCTTCGTCGTTTTAATACATCGAACTGTAAAACAAATTATTGGGCCTTAAATACATGCAGTTGTTTTTGAAATCAATAATGGTTGTGAACCGTTTTAAAATCAAATTGCCGATGTTTCCCAGTTTATCCGGCGTTTCGGGATCTTTCTGCGGAACATTTAACGCCAGGTTATACAATTCAAAACCACCGACTTGTAACCGGGGTAGTAACAGGACGTCTATTTTTACTTCAATACCGGCACTCCCCATGGAGATTCCTTCACCCATTTTTGGCAGTTTTCCCTGAAGGTGATTTTGAGTGAAATACTCATTGGAGATGCTTAATGATCCGTCTGAACCGGAATCGAAGTCAAACCATTCCTCGTATACTTTCCCGCCCACAATGAGGTGGCATTTGATGTATGGAATGCCATCGATCAGTTTGAAATCGACTTTTGTGAACTCACTATCGATTTTCGGCAGCGAATCAGATACGGTCATTTTTTGGGATTCATAATTGATTTTCACTACTTTATTCTGAAAGGCGACCCAGCCTAGAACCGCATCAAAAGGCGAGTCCCCAAAATCGATGGCTAAAAGCGGGACCTTATTCCAGGTAAATCCTTGAATATCAATCGTGTTTTTAGAACTTGTTTTTACGCGTTCCATGCCGTCAGTACCACCGTTTAATACAGAACCATCGATTGTTGCTTTTACCTTTTTGTCCAGTACGGAAGTGGATACGACCATTGCAGATGCACCCGTGTCGAATAGAAAATACAAACTATCCGACTGGTTTATGGTTCCCTTCAGGTAAATGCGGTTATCATCTCCGATTTCAAATGGAATGGTGTTCGTTTCGCTGGTATACGTATAGTTCGGGTAGCTGACTACCTGGTTGCTAAACGTATTAATTTGGGTGTAGATGGTGTCTTTATTGTTTTGAATAATGAGGAAATCGTATTTTTTGTTTGGCTTCACATGGAACGAAATCGAATCAATATCAGAGATATAGGTGATTGTTTGTGTTTTTGCAAAAGGTTTCGGCACATAAACGTCAGGCTTTGCCATGGCCACCGGATGCTGCTCGTGAATTTCACGAACACCCTCCCTGATTTGGATGGTTTTTCCAGTGGATTTAAGAACAGGTAGTTGAGCCGCTGCATGGTTATGCAATACTACGGAGAGGAAAAAAAAGATCACTTTCATATTTTTATGAGTTCATCAAGACAGATGCAAAAGAACAAACTCCGGCCGCAAAAAAATAGAATCAAATTAGCCTGTTTGGAGGTTTGGGAAGAATTTGGACTTGCCACCCTCCTTAATCCTCTCTCAAGGGAGGAGACTCTAATTCACTTGATCTTCCGCTGACTTCTGAACAGCCTCTTTTTAATAACGACCCGGTTATGTGGTTTTTCATCATAGGTTACGACTTCGAATTGATCGGAGGTAACTATTTTGCCATCTACATTAAATCTAAAAAAGTATTCATCGGGAACTAAAGAATATTCTCCCACCCATTTATCACCCACTTTCACCAGCAAATTTTCAAATTGATAATAGGAGAATCCATCAATCAGTACATATGTTGCGTCCTTAAAATCATCCAGTTCCAACCTGTAATTCTTCTTAGAGGGGAATTTTCCTTCCAGTTGGTTTTTGAAATCGGTTAACGTTTCATCCTTCGGGTAGTTTTTCAATCCTTCGGTTAAAGATTCGATTGCTTTTTCTTTTTCACCTCTGCAATACAACGCAAAACTGTTTATGTAATAATCTTTTGCCTCGGGTTTTATTTGCTTGAAAAAATGTTCAAATACCGGGTAAGCATCAATATTTGCTTCCATATCAAGCAAACCGGTAACAAGTAAACGCATCATTGTTAAACGTTGTTCCGGATCTTGAATGGATTCAATCAGTTCAATGGAGGTTGCATACTCTTTATTTTCCGCCGCGGTATGCGCTTTGACCAACATCTGATCTTTGAACAGATCGCACAGATAGATGGATGTTTTTCCCCTTTTCAACAATTCCTGAATCGATGTTTTGCAGGCATTCTTAAAATCCAACCCGAAATAGAACCAGATTTCACCGGTCGACAAATTGTGAATGTTCGAATAGATTGTACTGGAACCACTGGGATAAAATTGATGGGTCGAATCACAAATTTGTGTGAACAATTCAAATGAAGGTTCGTTGTTTTTTAATAGGCGTTGTGCAATCGGCATCCGGAAACACGGATCGTCCTGCTGGTCTCCATGGCACAAATTATAATTCGTGGAAGCCAGGTGGTTTTCTTTGGTGATCCACATACTATCCGCAACGATAATTCCTAAATTCCCAAATTTGTCTGCCAAATGAAGTTGACTGTATTCAAGTCCGGGAATTCTATATTTTTTGTAAAGATCCATTACTTCCTGAACCGTTGAGAAATGCTGCATGATGTACTCAAACATTTTCACATGTCCCCCGGGGTAATACTCCTTTTTTTCATTCGCCTTACTTTGAGTATATTCCACCGCATTGAAGTCAAAAAAGAGCCCCGCCTCATTGACACCTCCCTGCATTCCCTGTTTGGGATCATTATACGTGAAAAACACATATCCATAGCTATCACTGCCGGAGGGAACGATATTGATCAGATTTTTGAAGGTGAAAAGATTGTCTTCATTGTTGCCCGTCCAGACCTGTCCTTTTTTATCCTTTGCGCTGATAATTGTGCAGGAAAACGCGTGTAATTGAGCGAATAAGGCAACGGTAATAAATAGTGTCTTTTTCATTGATTTGGTTGATTTGTTATACTTGCAAAACGCTTAAACTACCGGCTAATTTGCAACATGTTTCAATGTTATGACAATTAATTCTTCTTCAAAAGTGACGGATTCTAATTTTGTTCCGAAAACGGCTTTGTTCAATGCCAGAAATGCCGCATTCATCGAATCATCCATGCAGTGTTCATACTCCAAACTAATGAAATCAAACTTCCACTTTTTCTTATTTAGTTTTTCCATTAAAACAGCGTACGATTCCTTATTTCTTTCAAAATCCTGAAAAAAATCACAGTACACACCCGTTAATTCGAGGAAACCTTCGTGTTTGTATAATCTGATCGGGTTATTGTTCTTTAAATAAACCGATATATTTTCCGGCATATCGCTTTTTTCTTTTTGTACGCAGGAAGAGAAAAGCGAAAGTGATAGTAGAATTCCTAAAATGAATTTCATTTTTTATGTATTATCAACAACATAAAGATCTCCCATTTTGGATGGTCTGCTTACAATGGAGGATCTCTGGTTTATGGACGAATATAACTAGTTTTTCCGGTTATGAGGTAATTCGGATTCCTGTAGCTTTGATCCGTTGTTCGTACTCACTATCCGCTCTCGCTCTGAAAAATAAAAGCACCATCCGCCCTGGCAGACAATGCTTTTATTTTTGTGATCTTGAGCGGGGAAATCTTCAGAGGTCGGAGTCCCCTTGTTTGAAAGGGTTAACACTTATTTCGATCATCAGATTTTCAAAATAAAAATAGAACCCGAACGTATCTCTGATTTTCTTTGGACCGCTCTCAAACGATAATCCCTCCACAGCTGTTAGTTTTTGATAAACTGCGTGTACTGCGTCTTCATTTTCCTGGTAAAAGCCAATATGAAAATTCTTCGGATAATTGGGAACCTGCTCCTCCTGGTTTAGCACTTGTCCCCAGAGTACGAGTGCGAACGTATCGTTTTCCAGCACGGCCATCATGCTATTTCGGTTCGTTATCAGGCTGAAGCCCAAAAATCCGGTAAATAAGTTTACAGCTTGATCTACATCTTTCACGACGAGATTTACGTGATTTAAATTCATTTGTTCCTGTGTTTATAATTGGGAACCAAATTAATCTTTGGGTAAGAGGCTCAATTGGATAAATCGGTCATTTTCGTTTTTTCCCAGTACGGTAGGCTTCACTCCTGAAAACTTCTTTACTTCGCGGATAAAATGGGATTGATCCACATAATTCAGTTCCGGGTAAAAATCTCCGTTTTTCAATTGTTTCAGGGAGTTTGAAAAACGAATAACATTGATGTACGATTTTAGTGTTATTCCAAGCCAGGCATTAAAATAGCGGTTGATCTGCCGACTGCTCCAACCCGTTTTTTCGGACAATTCTTTTACACTGATTTCGCCTTTCGACGTATAAATAAGCTCGAATAAATTCTTTTTACGGTAATCAATCTCTTTTGTCAGCATTCCGGTTATGATCCGGCAGGCTTTTTTGCAGAAGTTGTCAAAATCTGTCAGATCCGTTACTGAAAATCCCCAATAATCTGCAGGAAGCATCAGACTTGTGTTCTTAAGACCGGAAAATGATTGCTTGAAAATGTATTCGGCAGCTACGGGATAAAAGCTGATGGCGAACATCGTCGAATGGGGAAACGGAGGTTTTATGACAGGCTGTGTACAAATCCCGGAAATAAACAGTTCAAAATCGCTGCCCGCTTTATCAAACAGGAACAAGTCGATCTTACCGTCCGGAATGATAATTCCTGTTGTGCTTTCACCTGAATAGTTTCTTACCATCCAGATACTCTCCACGATGTCTGTAAGTGATTTTTCGGGTTTAACCGCGACGTATTTCAACTCAAGATGCTCTGAATCCATAGTGGAAATGTACGTAAAGCATCTCGAAAACCGGGTTTTTATTTATCCATGTTCTTACCCAGGTTCAAGGTTGACTACGTTCAGGATGATCTGTTCGTCTAAATAGTCAAATGACGTCTGATTGACTTTCTCTAAAATTGAAAGCGCATTTTCGTCAATTGTTCATCCGCTGGCACAAACTGATTTGAAGTCAATGAGTGTATCTGCATACTCATCCACTTTCCTGAGAAGAAAAGGAGCACTCGACTTGTGTTAAATTCAGATCGAAATGTTAAAATAAAGCACTGTAATGAATAATAAATTACTTTCAGCACTAATCTAAAAATATCACTATGAAAACAATCACTTTTTTGGCCTTCGTGCTAACCGCCTACGTCGGGATTTCTCAAACAGTAATCACTCAAAATGTTAAACATGGTAATAGTTCGGGCATCGGGACTACCAATGGTTGTTCTACTGTCAGACTGATCGTAGATTACACCGTAGGTGGTGTAGGTTATTCCGTGAGCAGCGCGAACACGTCCTTAGATGAAGGAAATACGGTTACATTAAGTGCAACTGTACCTGCATCTGCCGGGAGCCGGCCAACAATCACAGCTAAGAGATTACTGATTTCGGCTCCTTCAAACTCGTATGTTTACACCATTACGGGTGCGGCAAACGGTGTGACCATTAATTATCCAACGCAATTATGCCCAAATGAGGTATACTCAACACAGTTGTTGATTGATGAGATCCCAACTTTGGTTGAATACGTGTTTACCTATTAGAAAGAAGATAGGATCTCAATACGAAACAAATGTAAAGGCTGTCTTATGTTGAGACAGCCTTTTTTACTTAAAGACCGGCAAGATGTTGGTATGAAATCAATGATTTTCGGGAGAATTGGATGTATCCTCCCCCCTTTGTCCCCCTCCCAAACCGGATTGAAACTTCGAACACCAATCCCACTCTCAAAACTCACACTCGTCCCTGAAAAGAAAAAGCCCTGAAAAACAGAGCGAGTGTGAGAGTGAGTATTGAGGGGAAAAAGAAAAAGCGAATTACGGTAGTAGTTCGCTTTTTCTTTTTGTGACCCCGGAGGGATTCTAACCCCCAACCGCTGGAGCCGAAATCCAGTGCTCTATACAGTTGAGCTACGGAGCCTTTTTGACCGGAATTTCCGGTTCAGACCCCAAAAATAGTTCCTTTTTTCACTTCTCTTGCGAATTTTCCAATAATTTTGATGAGTTTGCGTTTATACACCAAAATAATTTCCATGCGAAACGCTCTTTTATTAGCTTCTATCGTTTTTTCTTCCACGGCTTTTTCCCAGCTTGGAACCGGCCAATGGCGGATGCATGTTGCGGCATCCCAGGCAATTGACGTTGCTTATGGGGGCGGCCTCGCGATGGCGGCTCTTGGAACCGGAGTGATCGAATACGATGAAGCGGCCGCAGAGAGTAAAATTTACAACGACCAGAACGGACTTTCCGATATCCAGGTCTCCTGCATTGTATACGAACCCGGTACAAAGTGCTTCTTCATCGGATATGACAATGGAAACATCGACCAGCTGTATACCGACGGCTCCATCGTCAATATTCCGGCGGTCAAACTGGCAACCGTTACCGGGAACAAGCGCATCAACAGCTTCACGGTACGCAACGGAAAAGTATTTGCCGCAACCGGGTTTGCGATCATTGTGCTCGACCCCGTAAAACACGAGGTAAAAGATACCTACTATCCGTTTTCGATTCCTAAAAACTACCAGTCGGTGCTGTTTTTGAACGATTCGATCTATGTGTTGCACAACGACGGAATGGTGCGGGCGCTGGAAAGCAATATCCTGTTGGGAAACCCGAATAACTGGACTGTCGATGCACGTGTGGGAGCACCCGCTTTGGATGTGTCCTATGCAAGTGCGTCTGCTTACAACAACGACATCTATATTCTGGCGAAGAAAGAAATCTACGGAAGCGATTCCATTATGAAAGTCACATCTTCCGGGCTGCAACTATTTATCGGGGATGCCTTTGACATGGAAATTCAACGATTCCAGGTAGTAAACAACAAATTCGGAGTCAGCTTCTCCGATACGTATATTTTGTTTAATGAGGATAAGTCCATTTTCTTCGGAAGTTCCAGTTATTCCAACCCGTCTCCGCAGATTCGCGGGGCCGTTTTTGACGGAAACAGTTACTGGTTTGCAGATTACAAAAACGGATTGGTTCGCTACGATACTTACGGAAATGCGAAGATTATTTCGCGGGAAGGTCCGCCTAAGAACGACTTTTTCAGCATCAACGGACAGGACGGAAAAATTGTTGTAACCGGAGGTACAATCGACCGCATCGAGTTGAATTACAGCCTTGCGGGAGCGTATACGATGAAAGACGAGGTTTGGACCTTGTTTGATAAAACCAGCCAGGCTCCGAAATGGGACAACGAAGTGTGGGCAATCGGTTCGGCGGCAATTAACCCGAAAGACCTGGAAGAAGTTGCGCTTGGAGGATATTGTGCCAACGGGCTGAGTATTGCCCATGGGAGCCAGATTACGGATGTGTACAATGCGACGAATTCGATCCTGGAAAATACAACCGTCGGGAATAACCAGATGTGTATCACTGACCTGGAATACGATGAAGACGGGAATTTGTGGATCGCCAATGCGTATTCCATGAAACCGCTGAAGGTGAAAACAGCTGGTGGAAGCTGGTATGAAATGGCGACTCCTAATACGGCTGCTACGGTTTATATCACCAAACTGGCGATCGATTACAATGGGAATAAATGGATTGGAGTTTACGGAAAAGGTTTGATGGGGTACAAAGACAATGGAACGATTTCCAACACAGCCGATGATATCAACCGACTGATGCAGACCGGTTCCGGATCCGGAAACATGCCTTCCAACAACGTAACAGCGCTGGCTGTTGACTTTGACAACGAGATTTGGATCGGGACGGATAACGGATTGGCCGTTCTATACAACAGTGCAGGAATCTTCAATACTGCCGGAACAACCGATGTTTCCCGAATCCTCGTAACCTATGACGGAAATGTGGAAATGCTTTTGGGAACGTCATATATTTCGGATATTGAGGTCGATGGAGGAAACAGAAAGTGGATCGGAACCGCTGAATCAGGAGTGTTCCTGGTTTCTGCCGACGGACAGGAAGTGATTGCGAATTTCAACAAAGACAACTCCCCGATGATTTCCAACAACGTGCTGGATATGGAATTCAACCAGCTTACGGGAGAATTGTTCATCATCACCGATAACGGGATGGTTTCTTACCGTGCAGATGCTACGTATGAAGACGCGGATTACGCTTCGACAATTGTTTTTCCGAACCCGGTTAAACCCGATTATTTCGGACCGGTAACCATCCAGGGAATCAAATACGGAAGCGATGTGAAAATTACAGATGCAGCCGGAAACCTGGTCTACAAAACCACTTCAAACGGAGGAACCGCAACCTGGAACGGGAAGCGATTGACCGGAGAAGATGTGAGTTCGGGAGTGTATTTCATTTGGACAGCGCCGACTGACGGAAAAGGGAAGAAGGTTGGTAAAGTGGTGGTCATTCGATGAAAATAACGGATAAAGCCATTGTTTTATCGCGTTTGTCCTATTCAGAATCCAGTCTGATCGTCAACTTGTTTACCCTGGAATCGGGGCTTCAAACCTTTTTGTTCCAGGGAGCTAAAAAGAAGAAGGGATTGATCCTTTTTCCACTGGAACTGGTCGAAATTGCCTATTACAAGCGCAATGACAGCAGCCTGATGAAGCTAACGGAAATGCAGGCGCTTGAGCCCTTGCACCATTTGCTGGACAATCCCCTGAAATCAAGCATTGCATTTTTCATTTCCGAATTGATGATGAGCTGTCTGCGAGACAATCACCAGGACAAGAAACTATTCCTGTTCCTGAGCGAACAGATCCACTGGCTGAACCTCACCGAAGAGTTGAGTAATTACCTGATTTGGTTTTTGGCACAAATTTCCAAACTGGAAGGCTTTCAACCTGAAATTCAGCATGAGAATCCGCGGTATTTTGAGCTACAGGAAGGAAAATTCACGACTGAACTACCTTTTCTGCCGTCTTACCTGGAAGAACCCTGGCTTCATTGGCTCACGGATAGTTTGCGGTTAGAAAAACTCGATTTTCTCGCACTTTCCATCCCCAAAGACGAACGCGTGAAATTAATCGATGCCTGGCTGGAGTATTACCAGTTTCACGTGAGCGGCATGCGCAAACTGAAGTCGCTGGAAGTGATCCGGACGGTGTTTAGTTAATTGAATGAGACTTAAGACTTTGAGAGACATGAGTCAAGACATTCGGAGAAAAGACACCAAGACATCAGGAGTCAATACAAACACTGGTTTTTATTCTTGTCTCTTGTCTCAATAAGTCCTGACTCTATAAATCGCGCCTCTACAAGTCTTGTCCCAATGTGAGTTACTTTCGTTCAATTTCCTTCAGGTTTTCCATCTTTTTCGTTGCCAGGAATCCGTTGATATCATCGAAATGCGTTTTTACCCGCTTATTTCCGAATTCGTAGACCTTGGTTACCAGCCCGTCCAAAAAGTCACGGTCGTGAGAAACGAGGATCAAGGTTCCGTCGAAAGCATTCAAAGCGTCTTTAATGATGTCTTTGGTTTTCATGTCCAAATGGTTGGTCGGCTCATCGAGAATCAACAGGTTGACCGGCTCAAGCAATAATTTGATGAGTGCCAAACGCGTTTTTTCCCCTCCTGAGAGCACTTTGACCTTTTTGGTAGATGAATCCCCGCCAAACATGAAAGCACCCAGCAAATCCTTTATTTTCGTGCGGATATCGCCTTCTGCAATGCGGTCGATCGTTTCAAAGATCGTCAGCTCCTCATCGAGCAAAGATGCCTGGTTCTGCGCAAAGTACCCGATCTGGATATTGTGGCCCAATTCCAGGTTTCCATCGTAGCCGATTTCCTGCATAATTGCTTTTACCAGCGTTGATTTACCTTCCCCGTTTCTTCCTACGAAAGCCACTTTTTCGCCGCGTTCAATCGTTACGTTGACATCGTTGAAGACGACATGGTTATCGTATTTTTTACTCAATTCGGTAATCACCACCGGGTATGAACCGGAACGTGGTGCCGGTGGAAACTTCAGGCGGAGCGCAGAATTGTCTACTTCATCCACTTCAATGATGTCGAGTTTTTCGAGCATTTTCACACGGGATTGAACCTGCAGCGTTTTCGAATACGTTCCTTTGAAGCGCTCGATGAATTCGGTTGTTTCCGCAATGAATTTCTGTTGTTCTTCGTATTGTTTCTGCTGCTGTGCTCTTCGTTCCTTGCGCAGTTCGAGGTAGTGAGAATATTTCGCTTTGTAATCGTAAATACGTCCCATGGTCACTTCAATGGTGCGGTTCGTAATCGCATCCACAAATGCGCGGTCGTGAGAGATCACTACCACCGCTTTGGCACTGTTCACCAGGAAATCCTCCAGCCACTGAATGGATTCGATGTCCATGTGGTTCGTCGGCTCATCCAGCAGGATCAGATCCGGTTTTTGAAGCAGGATTTTTGCCAATTCAATGCGCATTCTCCATCCACCGCTGAATTCGGAAGTGGGGCGGGTGAAATCTTCGCGCTCGAATCCCATTCCCTTCAGCACTTTCTCTACTTCACCGTCGTAATTGATCTCTTCGATGGAGTAGAATTTTTCGCTCAGTTCCGAAACGCGCTCAATCAGTTTCATGTAATCGTCCGAATCGTAATCCGTGCGCACCGTCAGTTCCTGGTTCAATGCCTCAATCTCGTCGCGCATGGCGAAAATGCTTGCAAATGCTTTGCTGGTTTCTTCGAAAACCGTACAGTTGTCTTCCGTCAATAAGTGCTGTGGCAAGTAAGCAATCACGGCATCTTTCGGAGCAGAAACGCCTCCTTTGGTCGCTTTGTTCACACCTGCAAGGATTTTGAGCAAGGTTGATTTTCCTGCACCGTTTTTTCCCATCAATGCAATTTTATCTGTGTCATTGATTACGAAAGACACATCACTGAACAAAACTTTTCCGCTGAACTCAACCGTTACACTATCAACTGAAATCATATTTCCGATTTTTTAGAGGTGCAAAGGTACTGACAACTTTGGACTTCCGGGAGTTTCAAAACACAAAAAAGGTTACCTGACGAAGAGGGTAACCTTTTTCGGTTATTGGTATCGGTTTCAGTTAAACGAGGAATAGGACGATCATATCAACCAGGACTGTGAAGATGAAAGCGTTCAGAATCCATTTCATCGGAGCTACAGCCAGGAGCAGACTCAGGGTGGTCATGGTTGGTATGACAACTGCAATCAAAGACCATGTATGGAGCGCGGCACCGTAACTCATGGTGATGCCGCCCAGACAACCTATAATTAGTAATGTGATTGCAATTACGCCAAATCGATATTCACTTGCTGCGGTTTCTAACTTCATCCAAGTGGTTTGTTTTATTTCCTGCGGTTTCATAACTTACTGATTTTGATAGTTCAAAGTTCCGGAATGAAAGGCGGAGTAAAAATGAGACGAATCACAAAAAAACCTGATTTATGTTAGTAAATCACTATTGTTTCATCTACTTCCTTATATTTGATTTAATAATTAGAGTAAAAAAGTGGTTATGAAAAAGGTAAAAATGATGCTGTTGTTGGCGGCTTTAGGGTTGTCTTCCGGCAATTTGCAAGCTCAGGGATTTGGAGGAAGTGGAAGCAGTTATTTGCAATTGGGCTTAGGTTTGAACCAGCACTATTCCATTTATTCGGATTATGACAAGGCGTACAATACCAATTATGGTGCGTTTAATTTTCAGATGGAATTCGGTGTTCACAAGTACATTGGAATTGGATTTATGGTGGGGGCAGAAGTCGCAGTGAGAACTTCCGGGTATTATTACGGCGGAGTATACGCTCCCGGGTATGTTGTGCCATCTAATTCTCCGTACTGGAATTTCGGTGTGCCGATCGGTTTTATTGCGAACTTTCACTTCCTGCAGCTGATTGCTGATAAGACAGGAAAAGGATTTGCGAATAAAATGGACGTTTATGGAGGATTAAATATCGGAAGTGGACCGGTTTTCCGAAATGTACGTAAGAAATACGACAATGACCCGTATTACGACTCACATGTAGGTGCGTTGTTCTTCATCGGGCCGCACGTTGGATTCCGCTACTTCCCAAGTGAAAAAGTGGGAGTTTATGCGGAAGCAGGTTACGGGAAATCATTGATTACAGGAGGAGTGATCTTCAAGATGTAATCCGGAAATCAAGAAAATAAACATAAATAAGAAGGGGACGCGATGCATCGCGTCCCCTTCTTATTTGAATACAATTCAACCTTACATTTTAATAAATGATTCGGAATATTTCTCTCCGTCTTTCGTTTGGATCACCAGGAAATAGCGCCCCGGAGCCAGGGATGAGATGGAGATTTTCGCATCTTTCTTTTCGGTTTCCATTACTTTCTCGCCCAGTTGGCTAAAGATTTGGATGTTGGAAGCATCAATCAAATTGAAGTTCTCAATGGTCAGAATGTCTGTTGCAGGAACCGGGTAGAGTGCAATCTTTTTGCCGTTGATCTCCAATAAACTTAACGGATGTGCGCCTTCTACCACCGTGAGTGGCTGGTTGATCGTCGGGTTGTTGACCTGGTCGATGTGTCCTGAAGGCCATTTGATCATCACGGAGTCAATGGTTGTTGCAGTACCGATTCCGAAATGCGCGTTCAGGGTATTCATGTATTTGAATCCTTCACCGCTTCTCACATCGCGGATTTGTTTTCCCCATGATCCGTAAATTTCAACACGTGCACCAATCGCATTGGAGTTACTTTGAATTCCCTGCAGTTGAATTTTGATCCAGTTGTTGTCGTTTCCGTCATTCATGTAGACTGTGTTTCCGTTGCGTACATCGAGGAAACCGTCGTTATTCAAATCTCCGATTGCTCCGTTGGTGAAGCTGTAAACGATCGGGAAGAAGGTGAAATCCCCGTTACCGAACATGATTTTGTTACCACCACCCAAAACATCCGCAAAACCGTCGTTATCGAAGTCATAGGAAACGTGCTCGATGTTCAGGCTGTTATTCAGGTTCCACCCAGATCCTGCTGTGATGTCTGTGAAGGTTCCGTCTCCGTTGTTTCTCATCAGTTTGTGCATTCCATCATCCGCAGAACTCGCACCTACCAGGGCATCCATCCACCCGTCGTTGTTGTAATCGTTCCAGGCAGAAGACCAGGTTTGAATCGGGTCGGCCATGTTTGCCTGCGTAGAAACATTGGTGAACACGCCGTTTCCGTCATTGCGGTGAAGTTCATTGATTTTCGCTGTTGAAGCACCTCCGCGACATTTTGCAATAAATAAATCCTGGTCACCGTCGTTGTCGTAATCCGTCCAGATGGAACCGTAATTTCCTCCTTCCGGGTGATCTCCCAAACCTCCCTGGTGGAAAGTCAGATTCCCGTTCCCGTCGTTGATGTAGTACACATTCGGATCAATGTCGTGGCATGAAAAAGCATCCAGGTTCCCATCGTTATTGATATCTACGAAGTTGGTTCGCTGGCAGAATACATATTCCGTTCCTGAGATTTCCGTAAAACCGGTTCCTGTTGCATTGGCTTTCATGAACGTAACTCCGGATCCGCTTCCGTACATCATGTCGTTGAACCCGTTTTTATCAATATCCCCGATCGCCATACTCCAGCTGGGCTGGAACATCGTAGTGGTGGTCGGTATGTTGGTGGTAACAAAAGTTCCGGAAGATTGCTGGTACAGAATCTGGACATTGGAACTCGATACCGTGATAATATCATCCAGGTAATCGCCGTTCATGTCCGTTACTGCCAAACCGTAACTTCCGCTGATAGTAGGAAAAGTAACGGGTGTGAACGTAACAGGAGGTGTAGCGGGAACCACAATCGGATTCTCAGTTAACTGGAAGCTGAATCCGTTGGAAGACCAGCGGTTATCAAACGCGATGGTATAGGTCGTTCCAGTGGTGACATTGAAGGTTGCCGTAGAAGTAAGTCCTGAACCGTTGTCGTCATCTCCTGCCACGCAAGCCAATGCCCCGCAGACTCCGGAATACACGTGAAAACGGGTGTCTGTTCCATTGGAAGCAGGTAAGTCGGTTGTGAGCTGAATGGTGTAATCGGCCGTAGGAGTATAGGTATACCATTCGGCGGCTGTTACATTGGTTGCCCCGTTGGGAGCGCAAATCACGGTTGGGGGTTCTGTTCCGTCAACGGCGGTAACGACATAGGTTCCTGCTGTGACAGGAAGTGCTGTGGAGCAGGTGTTTTGGGCTTGTGAAAGCAGCGGTAGTCCAAGCAAAAGAAAAAAAGTACATGTTGTTTTCATTTTGTAGGGTTTTAAGTTTATAAACAGGGTTTAGTTAGTTGCAAGTTTGCTTCCAGTTGATCCAGTCTTCCAGGAGCTGTAGTCCTTCTTCATGAACAATGCTTCTGCCCAGCAAAGGCATGCGTTCGCTTGGAACCACAGAACCTAAGCGGTAATACATCATGGAACGGTTTTTATCACTTGGCTTGATAATATATGCCAGTGATGAATTGATGAATTCTTCCGGCTCTACACACAATCCGAGATTGATCGGGTCAGAAGTTTCGGAGAACGCAAGGCGCATTGGACGGTAATCACAATGCTTCCCTTCGCTGTGGCAATGTGCACAGTTGATATCGACATAGGAGCGGAAACGCTGATCAATGGTTTTGGTCTGATCCATGTAATTCACGGTCGAAACAATGTTTCCCGGAAGATTGTTAGTGAGATAACCAACCGCGATTAGTTTCTGGAGCTGGTTTTGGGTTCCGTCTTCGTAGGCATAATCAACGTTGAGATTCTGCGGTTTCACCCCGATTGGAATCGGCTGATCATTGATTTTGTGACAGGTATGACATTCGGTTTCGGACGGGATGCGGTAGGCGGCGCTTTTGGTTTGTCCGTTTTGAAGCCAGCTGATATTGGTATAACTTCCGTTCATGTCGAGGTATGCCTCCGTTTGTTGCGTATTCCAGACATAATTGGCAAAAATCCAGCCGGAGGATTTCCGGATCATAATCCGTGTTTCAATGATGCGTGTTCCACCGTCTGGCTGTACATCGTCGTAGTAAAAAGTCTTGATGAGTGCTGTTCCGACCGGGAAATCGAGGACTTCGTGATCACTCGTATAATTCGCTTTTGTACCCGCCGGAAGCCAGATGAAACGTTTCTTGTGCGCATAATCCGTAAACAAGGCAGAAGCGGGTTCGTAAGGAAGAACGCCATCTACCGGATTCTGATCCTTCATCGTGCCTTCGAAAAAGCGGTAATCGGACAGTTTTGCATAGGGAACTTTCGTGAGGTCTACCGACACACCGGTTTCTTCTTCAACAGGTGGGGAAACGGGTTCTACCGTGGGCTTCTTTTTACAGGATGGGAAAAGAAAAAGCAATAGGGTAAATGCGCCGACGGCACAAAACCATACCATGAACCGACTTGAATTCGCCTTGCTCTGTTTCATAAGAAGTGTAGTGTTTGCCAGTTAAATTAACGTTGGAAATAAATGGGTTTTCATTTTTTTTGAAATACCGTTTCAATTCCGTAACAGTTGTTTCACACTCTATAGATTGAGAATAAAGGGCGATAGTTGCTTTGAAAAGCTTGTTTTGTGAAAATTTGGTTAGATTACCGTGAATTTATTTGATTTTTAACGGGTTGATTTATTTACCCTGGTAGGTGGTGGGTAAGTGTACACTTATCCCTGATTTGCAAAAAAGAGGAGCGCCTTGCGTGAAACAATGTTGTATTTATGAATAAAGAGGTCCCGAAGTTTCAGGATTAAGCGCCTCCAACATTTGGGGTAAAATATAACACATGTTGTGTTTAAAATGATTTGGGTACAGAGAGTACTCTATCCCATCAATTTGAGAAAATAGTCGTATGGAAGCTTGCAATTAAGGAAATGCATATGGAAAACGCTTGTTTTTAAATGACTGAAGCTGTTTAAAAGAAATCGTAAACCCTTCCGTCTCACACACCCTTGCTGCTCTGAAAACCGAAGCATAAAACACAATGCCTTTTCCGGTAAACTCCCAGGAAGCAAAGGTCCAGCTTTGCGGATCGAGGTACAATTCATTGCAGGAATCCTCCTCATCCGGGTTTCCTTCGGGATCCGCCGGGTGGATTTGTTTATTCGTGAGTAAAAGCTCAATGAGTTTCGGTGCAAAATAATCCGTGCGGTAAGTTGTAAACCGGTTGAAAGATTCCGAACTTCCGTTTTCTTCATACTTCGCAACAGAAGGATCGAATACCAACACATCTTCGAGATCATACTCTTTCCCGTTGTTCAGATCGAAAAGGTATCCCATTTTGCCAAAATCCGGATGCGCGCCACCGCAATAGTAGGAAGACCAAATGGTAAAACTCAGCAGGTTTTTGTTGAGGAAATTCGGGGTAACATCATACTCGATGTTATTTCCGGAGCTGTAATCAAAACCCGACGAACAACCCAATTGATCCATCACATTCTGAAACAAAATTGCTTCCAGTTTGGGATTGATGCGTTTTTGGACTGCCGGATCAAAATCCGAACCCAGGTAAAATCCGAAAGTCGCTCCATGTTTTTCGTGAACCCAGCGGAGGGTTTTTCCTGTGAATGTACTGGTCGAATCATCCTGGAACTGTACCAATCCGGAGCGTACATACTCATACAGGTCTGTTTTCTGGTATTTTTCCACCAATGGGATGTGGTTGTATGGATTGGGATTGTTCTCCGGCTTAATCGGGGCGAGAGACACCGGGAGTTTTTTGCCTTTCGCGTTTTCCCAGGTTCCTTTGAAAATACCGTTTGTTTTGGTAAGGGTAAACTTTTCCTCGAAGCCGGAATCGTGTTTACCAAAGTAAAATACGAAGGTATTCTTGTTTCGGACTCCCTCCAGGACGATGTCTTTCAGCGAAGATTGGTAGAAATAGCGCACATCGACAATCCGAGGCTCGTCTTTGGGATAATCCATGGTGTAATCCTCGAATTTCATACAGATTTTTGACTTCCCGACCGTTCCCTGCAGCGTGTACAAGACAGAAGCAAAAGCGCCGTTTCCGGCAAATAGAAAAATGAAAAAAATCCAGGATTTCATGTATCGTCTGTTTGTGGTTATTTAAAAGCAAAAACCGTTCCCCGGATTCCGGAAAACGGTTTTCAATCTGTATTAATCAACCAGGTCGACAATCAGGTTGTCTTCCGTTTTGGTCACTTTTAAAAGACTGTTCTTCGTGAGGCCTTTGATGCTGGTATCCCACTGCTTGTTGCTCAAATTGGCAGCCGTTTTCAATGCATTCAGATCCATTGATTTTTCGCGTTTCATGATGTCGAAAATCAACTGTTCGTTTTCGTTCAAAACGATTTTTACCGTTTTTTCCGGGCGCATTTGCGGGAAGAATAGCACTTCCTGGATCGAAGGATTGTTGGTCAGGTACATGATCAAACGATCCATCCCGATTCCCAAACCGGAAGTAGGAGGCATTCCGTATTCCAGTGCACGGAGGAAATCCTGGTCGATAAACATCGCTTCGTCGTCTCCTTTTTCCTGCAGGCGCAATTGCTCTTCAAAACGTTCGCGCTGGTCAATCGGATCATTCAACTCGGAATATGCATTCGCGATTTCTTTTCCGCAAACCATCAATTCGAAACGTTCTGTCAGTTCCGGGTTGTCGCGGTGTGTTTTACACAATGGCGACATTTCTTTCGGATAATCTGTGATGAAAGTCGGTTGGATGTAGTTTCCTTCACACTTTTCACCGAAGATTTCATCGATCAGTTTTCCTTTCCCCATGGTTTCATCCACAGCGATTCCCATTCCTTTGGCAGCAGCTCTCAGTTCCTCTTCCGATTTTCCATCGATGTCGAAACCAGTGAAATCAATGATCGACTGGCGCATGGTTACACGCTTGTACGGTGCTTTGAAATCGATGGTGTGCTCGCCGAAAGTCGTTACGGAAGTTCCGTTTACTGCAATGGCGCAGTGCTCCAAAAGCCGCTCCGTGAAATCCATCATCCAGTTGTAGTCCTTGTAGGAAACGTAAATTTCCATCGCCGTAAACTCCGGGTTGTGCGTACGGTCCATTCCTTCGTTGCGGAAGTTTTTGGAGAATTCGTAGACACCATCAAAACCACCTACGATCAAACGCTTCAGGTACAATTCATTCGCAATACGCATGTAAAGCGGAATGTCCAGCGCATTGTGGTGCGTGATGAACGGACGGGCAGAAGCTCCACCCGGGATTGCCTGTAAAATTGGAGTTTCAACCTCCATATATCCTGCGTCGTTGAAGAAACCACGCATGGCAGAGAACAATTTGGTGCGTTTCACAAAAACCTCCTTGACCTGCGGATTTACAACCAAATCCACATAACGCTGGCGGTAACGCAGTTCCGGATCAGTAAATGCATCGTGCACTTTTCCTTCCGCATCGGTTTTAGGAAGCGGAAGCGGTTTCAGCGACTTGCTCAGCAATTGGAATTCTTTCACATTCACGGAAACTTCTCCGACCTGTGTTTTAAAAACTTCCCCTTTGATGCCGATAAAATCGCCCAGGTCCAACCACTTTTTAAACAGATCGTTGTAAAGCGATTTGTCTTCTCCCGGACAAATTTCATCGCGGTTGAAGTACACCTGGATTCTTCCTTCCGAATCCTGAATTTCAGCAAAAGAAGCCTTTCCCATTACACGCTGGCTCATCATTCTTCCGGCCAGACACACCTGTTTACCTTCTTCAAACTGGTTCTTGATAGAAGTGGAGTAATCTGTTACCGGGTAGAGAGCCGCAGGATAAGGATCAATTCCTGCATCACGTAAATGCTGCAACGTCTGACGTCGCTGGATTTCTTGTTCTGATAGTTCTTGTGACATTTTATTTTGCTGTTGGGACGTTCAAATTTAAGATATCAGTACTTAAATCGAACGTCTGTAAATTGTTATTCGTTCGTATTTTAATTTTTGTGTATGATGACTGAGCGGAGTCGAAGGCGATCATACACATTCGTTTATTTGTTCCGGCTATTGGTGATTGAGTAAAGCCCGCTACATGGTATAGTGAGCTTGTCGAACTACCAATGCGGACAGCTATCACAGCCATTCTTGGTTTTGATGTAGAACATCAGCCCCAAAGATACGTTGTATGTTGCTAATCCGAAAGCCTGTTTCGCCCGTTGATTGCGGTCATTCGGACGGGTGTGTACTCCCGGAAGATGTGCAAAAGCCAATCCGCCTTCTGCCTGGAGGAACACGTGCTTGAAAAACTCGAATCGCATGCTTGCGTTGGCCCCGATTCCATATCCCGAAAGTGCTGTTGCCCGGTTGGTCTGCTCATTGGCAAACAGGAAGTTGGTAGTTGTGAGCATAGGCCCCAAATTCAACCCTACATTTCCTGTAATCGCAAATTGGCGTTGTCTTCCGGCTTCCCAGATATCGTAAGAGCGCATGAGTTCGATCCGCAGATAATTCAAGCCTCCCGAATGTTCGTAGTGAAAATGCTTCGGATCGATGGTGGTCGATTCCTGCTGGTAGTTTCCTGTCCACACAGAATCAACACCGATCCCGAAATGACCGTCCATCACCACTTCATTGTTGGGAGCCATGACGTAATTGAAATGATCTACTCCCACCGAAAGTGCCCATTTCTCCGTGAAATAATACCCGATGCGGAAATTATATTGCGGAATGGTCATGTTGGCCGGATTCAGATACAAATTTGCTCCGAACTTCGGTTGCCTGTCTGTTGCTTTTACTCCTTTCAGTTCAAAATCGTAATCCGATCCGATAAAATGGATGGTCGATTTGGTGTAAGCGGTGCGGTTATAGCCCCAGTAGAAAAAAAGCGTACCGGCATTGGTACTTCTTTTTCGCTGGTGTCTGCGAATTTGTGCATCGGCAGGGGCGGCAATAAGCGCTAAAAGTAAAACAACAAACAGTCTTTTGTACATGCTTGAATTATTTAGTCATTTTTAAAAAATGAACCTCTTGTTCGGTCAGATGTCTGTAATAACCTCGCGGCAAATCTTTCTTCGTTAAGCTGGCAAACTGAACGCGATCCAGTTTCACGACTTCGTAGCCCAGTTTTTCAAACATCCGGCGCACAATGCGGTTTTTCCCCGAGTGAATTTCAATTCCCACTTCACGGGAAGATTTTCCGTCTTTCACGTATTCAGCCTTATCCGCCTGAATGCGTCCGTCTTCCAGGTCAATACCGCGCATCAGCAATTCCAGGTGTTCCGATTGAACAGGTTTATCTGTTTCCACGTGGTAAATCTTGGTTGCTTCATAACGCGGATGCGTCAGTTTCTTCGCCAGGTCACCATCGTTGGTGAAAAGCAGCAAACCGGTTGTTTCGCGGTCCAGACGCCCCACCGGGTAAATCCGTTCCTTACACGCATTGAATACCAAACGCATGACCGTTTTCCGACCTAAAGGATCATCCATCGTAGTAATAAACCCTTTCGGCTTATTTAGTAACACATAACGCTTCGTTTCTGCGTTAATTGTTTCCCCGTCGTATTGTACTTTGTCCCCTTTTTTGATCTTGTAACCCAATTCGGTAATGATTTCCCCGTTCACGGTTACGACACCTGTCTGGATTAATACATCTGCCTCTCTGCGGGAACATACTCCGGCATTGGACAAGTATTTGTTCAAACGGATTTCGTCTTCATTGAATGAAGGCAGGGGATCTCCTTTACGGACTTTCGGTTTGAAATGAGGTTTCGAAGAAGCATCCGCTGCAGGTTCTTGTTTTGCAGGAATATTCGTTCGTTTTACAACGGGTTTTCCCGTTCTTGAGGAAGGTTTGGAACCTCTTCCTGTGTTGTTGTTTGTACGGCCTTTGCCTGTACCTGTTTTTCTTGTGTTCATCACGAGCAGAATTTAACTGTTTACTATCTCAGTAGACGCGGCAAAGATAAGACGTTTAATTGAGACTTCAACAAGAGTGCTTTGAAAGAATAGGAAGTTGATTGTCAATGCATTTAATTCAACGTACAAAAATCAAAAAAGTGCTTCGTTAAGAGTTGAAATGGAGAAGGGTTACTTGGACTTAGTTCGGCAAGCTCACTACAAGTCACTCAGTATGAATTACGACTTGAAACCTATTCGCTTTCGCTGAAGAGTTCTATTCTGTAATTTCTCTTGTCCGTAATCCTTTTTTGAGAAAAATCGTTTCAAGTTGTTTGTATTGGATCTTGCTAAACCCGTAGATGCCAAAATTCCGGATTTTACTGATGGAACTGCAAGTAAAACAAATCTCCAGGTAGCTCAGCAAATTCCCGTCTTTGTCGAAGAACAGAATTCCGTTTCTGGGTTCATAGCACGAGCCGCTGGTAATGGTGGTGTTTTGGGTGCTTGAGATCAGCGTTTTAAACAGGTCGTCCGGATTATTAAGCAATCTCCGGTGAAACACCAGGGTAGAATCCAGTTCCTGATTTCTGATCGCGCCCGCGTAATAACAACGCGTTTTCCCGCAAGTGGGCTTCAATTCACATAATTCTACATGATCTACCTGTGATAAAAACTCCCTTACCCGGATAGAATCTCTTGTAAAGCGATTTATTTCTTCCTGGGAGTGTAATGTAAAACTACTCAGAAAGAAAAACAGAAAAAATGCGCCTGGTTTCATAACCATCAGATGCCCGGAAATCAAAAATTCCATAAAATAAGAACGGATTTGTGCTCCTGTCGGGCTTTTATTCTGTGCAATCTGCGCAATTGGCGGGAACAACAACTTACGTCGAAAAAGCATCCTCGATATGCTCCAGTTTGGTGCGGTACTGATTGTGAACGATCGAAATGATATCGAAACGCACTTCCTGGCTCAGATTCCCGGATTGAACATAGTGATCTGCACACAAGATAATCTGCCGCTGTTTCTTTTTGGTAACTGCCATCCAGGGTTCACCAATTTCAGCCGTCTGCCGGGTTTTTACTTCCACCACGACGATTTGATCGTTCTTCTCTGCAATGATGTCGATTTCAAACTTGAGATAGCGGTAATTCGTTTTCCGGATAGTGTACCCGTTTTTCAGCAGGAACCGCTGCGCCATTTGTTCTCCGAACATGCCTAATTCCTGATCAGTCATAGCCTCTTTCTTCTTGAATATAAGAAAAAAGACCACTTCATCCAACAAAAAAGCTCCTTCGACTCCGCTCAGGCTGCTTTTTTGTTGTGTATATTTATGTATGCTGAGCGGAGTCGAAGCATGCTTATCTTGCTTTAAACTGAATATTGCTTCCGCCGGGAGTTTTGATCACCTGTTGTCCGAATTCGAATTCCAGTTCCTTGATCACTTTTCCGCGTTTGTCGAAGAGCTTCATTTTTCCGTGTTTCAGACCGTCTTTGTATTCGGTTTCTGAAATAACGTTCCCTCTGCGGTCGAGTTCGGTTGTTTTTCCGTGCAGTTTTCCGTCTTTGTATGTGTTGGTATTACTCGGAATTTTACCTCCCGGCCAGTAGGTATACCACACGCCGTCTTTTTCCCCGTTTTTGTAATCTCCTTCTTCGATTTTCTTGTAGTCTTTTTGAGAGAAGGAAACGGAATGACCGTCCTTGATGCTTTCTTTCACCTCGAAATCTTTCAGAGGACCATTTTTGATCTTGGTTTTCTTGGTAATGACCTTGTAGGTGAAAATATCCTTTTCCTTCCCGTTTTCGAAGAAGCTGGTCCATTGGCCTGTTTTTTCTCCTTCTTTGTAGGAGCCGAATACGTTTGGTTTACCGGTAGGGTAGTACGACTCCCATTTTCCGTGCATCAAGCCGTTTTTGAATGTTGCGATGTTTTTTTCTTTTCCGTTTTCCCAGTAATTCACCCAGGTTCCTTCTTCTTTCCCGTTTTTGTATACACCCGACATCAGGAGTGTACCGTTCTCATACCAGGTTTCCCATTTTCCGTGTTTCTCGTCGTTCTGGAAAGGACCCGTTTTGAATTTGCTTCCGTCTTTGTAGAAATAAGACCAGGTTCCCGTGCGTTTGTCGTGATCGTATTCCGCATGGTAGCTAACCTGCCCGGTAGGGTAGTAATACGTCCATTTCCCGTGTTGTTTTCCGAGATCAAAACTTCCTTCCTGATCCTTAGTTCCCTTTTTGGTGTACCAAACCCACTGTCCCGATTTTTCACCGTTTTTGTAGAACCCTTCTACGTTCAACTGTTTGTTGTCGTAGTAATATTGGTATGCACCGTCCAGTTTCCCATTGAGGTAATTGGTTGTTTTTTCAATGGAACCGGTGTAATAGTAATAATTCCAGGTGCTGTCTTTTTCCCCTTCACGGAACTTCCCGTTGATGAGCAGGTAGCCGTAAATGGAAAATTCCTCAAATGCACCGTCTTTTAAGCCGTTTTTATAGTTGTACCATTCCTTTTCCATCCCGGTATCGTAAAACGTCAGGTATTCACCGTTTCCGTCGGTGATTTTTTGGGTATGGAGACTATCGGGCAACCAAAATTCACGCATGTAAACCGTCGTGTCGATGACCTCTTCCACTTGTTTTTTTTGTCCGGAGAGGTAATAGCGTTCCCAGATTCCGAATGGTTTCCCGAATTTGAAATATCCTTGAACACTCAGTTTTCCCGTTTCATTCCATTCCCGGAACACACTGTCCTGTTCGCCCATCTTGAAATAACCTTCCTGTTTGCTTTTTCCGTTGGGATAATTGGCAATGACTCTTCCGTGCAGTTTCCCGCGGTAATAATTCCGTTCTTCCACTACGTTCCCGAAGCGGTCATAATACAGCCATTTTCCGTGTTTGTCTGCCGTTTCTCCCAACGGATCTTTGTAGTAACTTCCGATTGATTCCAATTGTGTTTGTTTGAAATCATAGTAGTTTTTGACCTTGGGAGTCAGGTTTTCCTTTTGAACGACCTGACCGAAGACCGTGAGCGCAAAGAAGGAAAAAAAGATACAAAGGAATTTCATGGAATGTGAATGATTGTTCAATTTGAATAAGCAGAATTTTTGCGAAATGTTACAGGAGCTATTTTGCCAAAAAACCTTTAATGATCAGCAATGCACCGGTTCCTATGATGATCAGTCCGATCAATCTGTTTAGACTCAGCAACAGGTTGTCTGTGATGAAAGGTCTCAGTTTTTTCGCCCCGAAAATTTTTAGCAAATCTATGGAAAAGAACGTCACCATGATGATGAGAATATACCAGTAGGTGCTTTCTTCTATGGCATTTCCTGAATTTTCCTTCCCGTCTGCACCAAGTGCAATCACGGTAATCCAGTAAAAAATCACGCCCGGATTTGCGAAATTGAGCAAAAAGCCTTTCAGTCCCAGCAGGATGAGGTCTTTCGTTTGGCTATTCAGTTGCTTGTCTGCTTCTTTGATGCCATCTTCTTTGGGCTTTTTCAACAAGGTAACCAACCCGAAAATCACCAGAATTCCGCCGCCGACAATCGAAATGATGTGCCCGTACTCGCCGGAAGTGATTTTACTGACCTCCGAATAGAAGATCACAGCAATGATGATGTAGATGAAATCAGAGAGGAAAACTCCCAGGTCAAACGCAATAGCGGCCCTGATTCCTTTTCGGATGCTGGTTTCCAGTAAAAGAAAGAATACCGGCCCGATCATTATACTAAGTATAAACCCGGTTAAGATGCCTTTGAGTAAAATATCGAGCAAAAGATTGGTTTTTCTGTTTTTACAAATATAAGCATTCGTTTTTTTTAGAAATATTAAATCTGAAAGAATGCAAAAGAAGAAGCCTGCCCCGGATTCATGAGTTCACACGTTTTTTGCAAAAAAACAGGGCCGATGTTATTTTAACTGCCAAGAAGTCATTACATTTGCATGTCTTGAAAGGCGTAGTAAAGTAGTTACGGTCCTGAAAATAAGTGAAGTATGAAAACGGCCATTGCCAATAAAAAATTAGAAACAATTATTTCCAATGTGGAAAAAGAGGGAATTGCTTACAAAGGCCTCGTAGAGGATTTGAAAGACTTGCGTGAGCAGGCGTTGAAAGAGCAGGATCCGCTGGTGGTAAAAGTTTTGCGTTTATCATACGAATTTTTGCAGGATAGAAATGCATTTGACGTACAGGCTCAATACGAAGAAGATGAAGAAGGAAACGAGTATCCTTTGGAAATCGAAGACCAGGAAAATTTCCTGTATTTGCTGAACCTGCTGAAAAATGCAGAACACAAAATCAACAGAGAAGAAATCAAAGATTACCGCACAGCCTTGAAACAAGAGTTGTACTAATCTCTCAGAGATACTGGAAAGCCCCGGCGAAATCGTCGGGGCTTTTTCTTTGCATGAAAACCGTTAACTTAGTCCTGAATTGAAAAAACAGGACATTCATCTGGGACACATTGAATCATTGAGAGCCATTGCGGCGCTGATGGTACTGATTTTCCATTTTATTTCATTTGAAGATCCGAAAGGCCCGCTTGTAAGCAATGAATCCGTCCGGAAGTATTCGGAGTTCGGGGCACAGGGTGTTGAGCTCTTCTACCTGATTTCCGGGTTTGTGATTTACTATTCGCTGTCAAAAGGCGTCTATGGATTCAAACACTATCCGAAATACCTGCTCAAACGCATCACCCGCATTTTTCCGCCCTTTTGGGGAATCATCCTGCTGATCTGTCTCGCACCCCTGATGTGGGATTGGCCTTTTCCTTATTCGGCAAATCAGGTGGTTCAAAACGCTACGCTCACAGTGGATCTTTTCGGGAACACGGAATGGATGAACCCGATTTTCGTCACGCTGAAAGTAGAGTTTATGTTCTACCTGATTATCGGACTGCTGGTTGTGGTGATGAAACGAAACGATTGGAGTTATGGGATCATCGTCTTCTCCAGCCTGGTTGCAGCGTATTATTTTTGTTCGTTCGACCTGGCTCACAACATCCCGTTTTTCCTGATTGGGATTGTCTGCTGTGAAATTTATAAGACGCGGCAAATTGTTCTGAACTACTGCCTGATGGCCTCCTGTTTGCTGTTTCTGTGCCTGTTTTTCCCGGTAGAAGACCTGGTGATTTCGCTAATTGGAGTGGTGTTCCTGCTTTGGATTCCGATCACGAACCGCGCTTTCAGATTTACGGGACAGTTTTCCTATTCGCTCTACCTCACGCATGGGTTTTCCGGCGGATTGTTCCTGACCTATTGCAAGAACCAGAAAGGGGTAGACTGGAATCCGTGGGTGTATATTGTACTGGCAGTGATCGGCTCATTGGTCTTCGCCTATTGCTATTTCCTGGTGATTGAAAAGCGCGCAATGGGTTGGTCGAAGGGAATTCGGTACTAGCGTATGAGACATTAAGAGGCAAGAGTCATGACCAATCCTGACTCTAAAAGTCTGGTCTCTTGACGCTATCTTTTTAATTCGTAAACCGGTACTTGATAATGCAGTAAATCGCTCTGAAACCATCTCTCCAGCCGATTTTTTTCCCTTCTTCGTAGGTTCTTCCGTAGTAGGAAATGCCCACTTCATAGATGCGGATTCCTTTTCGTCTGGCCAGTTTTGCAGTGATTTCCGGCTCAATTCCGAAGCGGTTCTCTTTGATTTTGATGTCTTTGGCAATCGAAGAACGAATCAGTTTGTAACAGGTTTCCATATCTGTCAGGTTCAGGTTCGTCATCATATTGGAAAGCTCGGTCAGGAACTTGTTCCCTTTGGAATGCCAGTAAAACAGGATTCGGTGCGGCTGGTGTCCCATGAAACGGGAGCCGTACACTACGTCGGCATTGTCTACGTAAACGGGCTTCAGCAGCAAGTTGTATTCTTCCGGATCGTATTCCAGGTCGGCATCCTGGATAATGATGTATTCTCCGCTTGCTTCCTGGATTGCGCGGTTAATTGCAGCCCCTTTTCCCTGGTTATGAGGTTGGGAAAACAAGCGGATATCCATTTCCGGGTTCGCTGCCATGTATGCTTCTATGCGTTCAACCGTATTGTCTTTTGAACAGTCATTGACGATCACAATCTCTTTTTGAACACCGTGTTCCAGGTGTACGTTTTTGATCTTATCCAGGATCAAATGGATGGTTGGCCCTTCGTTATAGGCGGGAATAAGAATGGATAGCTTCTGAATCATAAGCAAGGATGAAAAGTGTACTAATTTTTAAATGCTCATTTCCGGTACAAAATCCGGTACAACAAGGTCTCCTTCAGTCTTGGAGACAATCTCTTCGACACTCACACCCGGAGCTCTTTCCAGCAGGTGGAACTGGTTGTTTTTGATTTCAAGCACCGCCAATTCGGTGACTACTTTCTTCACACATCCCACTCCCGTTAGCGGAAGCGTACATTCCTTCAGGATTTTGGATTCCCCGGCTTTATTGGAGTGCATCATCGCTACGATAATGTTTTCAGCAGAAGCAACCAAATCCATTGCTCCTCCCATTCCTTTGACCATTTTTCCCGGAATTTTCCAGTTGGCAATGTCTCCGTTCTGAGATACTTCCATTGCTCCGAGAACGGTCAACTGAACGTGCTGTCCGCGGATCATGGCAAATGACGTAGCGGAGTCAAAAAAAGCGGCTCCTTTTCGGGCAGTAATGGTTTGTTTTCCGGCATTGATCAAATCCGGATCTTCTTCTCCTTCAAACGGGAAAGGACCCATTCCAAGAATTCCGTTCTCCGATTGAAATTCCACTTCAATTCCTTCCGGGATGAAGTTTGCCACAAGCGTAGGAATACCGATTCCCAAATTGACGTACCAGCCGTCGCGCAATTCCTGTGCAATTCGTTTTGCTATTCCGTTTTTATCTAGTGCCATATGCCTTATTTTAACTCTATGATCTGAATCTCCGGGTTCGAAAGCGTTACCTGCTTTCTTTCCGGATTCCAAATATAAATAATCAATCGGGATTCTTCGCTGAGAAAATGCTTTGCGGCATAAGGATAATGCAATTGGAAGTGCCCGGCATTCTCTCCGTGATACCACCGCAGGTTCTGATATTCGTAACGCAGGTTCTGTCCGGAAGCATCGTTTGTTGAAACAACCGCGTTGAAATCGTTGAGTCCTTTCGGGGTTTTCGCATCCGCTTTCAGGTTGATCTGGATCGTTTTGTTGCGCCAGGACGTTTTCACCGGGCCGTCGTAAAATAAGATGTACTCGGCGTTGGTTTGCCGCTGTTTCCCGATGGAATCAAACAAGGGCACCTTTTCAAACGCTTGCTTTCGGCGCAGTGCCACATAATTATTCGCCGGGTCTTCTGCCGTTATGCGGTATTCACTGAAATCAACTCCTTCAAGGTAAGCTTTCTTCGTTAAAATCAAATCGGCGGTTGGAGAAAAGGTTTCCTGAACGGCTGCAATGTGTTTTGTTTTCCGGACCGGATTCCGGCGTTCGAAAAAGGAATAAGTCAACTGCATGATCGGGCAGACCGTGACTGTTTCGTCTGCTTTCAGTCCAGTCACCGCACGGGTGTAGAATGCCTGGCTCATACGGTCATCTGGCGAGAAAACCGAGGTATTTAAATTCAATTTTGCGATAAATCCGATCGGGAAGAAAAGCAGCACCAGCAGGAAATACTTTGAAAGCTTATACTGTGCAAAAAGAACGGTAAATGCCAGAATGCTCAGCGGAACCAGGTACATGGCCGCACGGTCTTCCGGGTAATTGACCTTCATCACTTTTGCCATAAACAGGATGGCGAGGATGTTTCCTCCCACAAGCATGCACAGCCAGAACGAACTTCCGGAGAGGAAACGCAAAATCGGTTCTTTTTTCCATTGCAGGAAGAAGATGACTGCTCCGGCCATTCCGATGAGGACGTATACAATCCGCAGCCAGTCTGCATCCAGGAAGAGGACATAGCGCGAAAGCGTTTTTCCGGTGACCCACCAAAGTCCATCCAAACTGCCGTAATAAAGTGCTCCGGCTTCTTTCAGTGCAAAAGTAAACTGGATAAGCGGAATCAACGAATAACAGAAAACAATGACCAGGAATGCGTGGAAAACGAGTGCTTTGATGCCAAGTTTCCGGGAATGCAGCAGGGTGATGAACACCACGTAGCATAGAATCATCAGGGTAGAAACCAGGTAAGTGAGGTTGGAAAGAACCGCTAAATACAAAAACAACAGCAACAGGATAAAATGCCCGGTGTGGTGGTCTTTGAGCCAGAGATACAACTGAAGCAACGCCGCCATAAAGAAGCCGATTGCCAGTCCGTAGCCGCGGGTATAACTGAAATAGTCAAAAATCCACGGGATGGTATTTAGCGCAACGAAACAGAGTTCTCCCCAAAGTCCGAGGTTTAAAGAACGGGTAAGTTTGCGGCTCGACCAAAAATAGAGGCAGAAACACAACACTGCGGGAAGCCGGAACAGGAAAAAATGCTCGCCGAACCAGCGGTAGGAGAGATTCCCCAGCCAGCTGTTCAGCAAATGATTGTTGGCATCCATCAACGAGCGCCCATCCTTGATTTCACCGGTTTCGATGTAGTGAAAATAAGTCGCTACTTCGTCGTGAAGCGGATCCGTCATCCAGGCTCTGAGTACGGCATAAACCAGCAGTGCGAGGAACAATCCCCAGGTTGCGATGCGTATATAGGAGTTTTTTTGCGTCAAAATAGTACTAGTTAATTCGGCTTACTAAATTATCGGAACTTTTGGTTATTCGCAGTATTTTAACACGAATCGCCCGGAGATTGACCGGTTTCAGGTCGTCATTGTAAAAACGGATGTGCAGCAACGTATCTTCGGGCAAAACAGCCGTCAGGTGATTCGGGTAGTGGAACCGGTAGTTGGTTCTTCTGCCGAAATACCAGTTGAAGCGCGTATTGTCCGTTCTTCTGAGTTCTCCCGCTTTGTTTTCAATTTCGTGCCTTAAATTCAATTCCAGGGTGTAATTTTCCAGTTGCACGACACCGTCGATTTCGGTTTGAATCCATTGATTTCGGTACGGTTCAAGATCGAAACTCACTACCGGAATCGCTTGTATGTTGTCTTGAACGAACGGAATCAGTGTGTCGAGAAGAATTTCTTTGTGGAAACTACCCGTTCGTTTGTAAAGTCGTGTTTTACTAACCGGATCAGTCAGAATGCAGGTATATCCAGCCCAATTCAACTCTTCGATCCAGGAAATGTGGTAATCACCGCGTGACATGGTATCGTTGGGTTGCAAATCACTTGCAAGATGTGGAATCCGTTCCTGCCGGGAAAGGTAAGCGTAACTTGCCTGGGAAACGTAATCTGCCGATATACAGGCATCTGCAGGGATTTTTTGCAGCATTTCCCGGTAAAAACGGCGGTGAATGCGGTCTTCGGGTGAGAAAACGGAAGTGTTCAGGTTTAGTTTGAACAGGAAAGAAAGTGGAAACCAAAGCAACAGGAAAGCGGAATGCACCAGCCACCGGTTTCGCTGCACACTGAATGCAAACGATAAGATGAAGAAGGGAACGAGGTACATTCCAACACGATCCATCGGATAATTAACATTCAGAACACGGGAACTGATTTCGATGCTAATGAGGTTGAGAATAAGAGCTGCCGGAATCCACCACGTCGGGTCGGTGAGTACTTTTTTGAACCCTTCCTGTTTCCAGCGGATGAACAACGAGAATATGATCAGCAGAATAATCCCGATAATCCCGTATTTCAGCCAGTTTTCATTTGAAAAGAGCACATTCCTGCAGATGGATTTCCCGGTTACTTCCCAAAGCCCTTCTTTACTTCCCCACCACAGCGCACCGGCTTTTTTCAGTTTGTTGATGTAAATGTAAACCGGAACGAGAAATGCGATGAAAAACAAGGTAGCTACCCAGAATCCGAACAGTTGCTTTTTGTTCATCAACCGGAAAGACCATACGGAATAAAAAATCAGAAAGAAAAGGAGAATCACAAGCGGAATCAGCAAGCTCAGGTTGCAAAGTAAAGCCAGCAAAAAGCAAAAAATAACGGCAATATAACTTCGAACCCGGAATGTTTCAAGCCAGTTTTGAATGGCACAGAAAGAAAACAGCAAAAAAGCCAGTGAGGGTCCGTAGCCCCTGGAAAAAGAGAAATAATCAAAAATCCAGTGAACGGAGAGCAATGCCGCAAAGACCAGGAACGAATACCGGATTCCGGATTTCAGCAGTAATTTCCGGGCTGCAAAAAAGTAAATAGGGAAGGTGCTCATCGCAAAGAGACGGTAAGCCATGAAATGATCCCCGAAAAGCCTGAAAAACTGGTGTGATACCAGGGAATTAAGCACATGGTTATTGGCATCCATTGCTGCACCCCGACCGGGAAGATAGCCGGTTTGGATATACCAATACAACGTTGCCAGTTCGTCAAAGAGTGGTTCAACAAACCAGGCTCTCAAGACGATATAGGTCATTAGGCATAAAAAAAGTGGCCATATCAGCCACTTATTATCTAGTCGAAAAAAGGTCATTGTCTGCTTCTGACAGTGCGTTGTTCGATGCGTTTTTCAAATTTTTCGCCCTGGAAAATGCGTTGTACAAAAATTCCGGGCGTGTGAATGAAGTTCGGATCCAGTTCACCTGCAGGAACCAGTTCTTCAACTTCTGCCACGGTGATTTTTCCGGCCATGGCCATCATCGGGTTAAAATTGCGGGCAGTTGCTTTAAACACCAGGTTTCCTTCTGTGTCACCTTTCCATGCTTTTACAATGGCAAAATCAGCCGTCAAAGCACTTTCCAGGATGTGTGGTTTCCCGTTGAATTCGCGCACTTCTTTTCCTTCTGCTACTTCTGTTCCGTAACCTGCAGGAGTGAAGAATGCCGGAATTCCTGCGCCACCTGCGCGGCAACGTTCAGCCAGAGAGCCTTGGGGAATCAGTTCCACTTCCAGTTCGCCGGAAAGCATTTGGCGCTCAAATTCTTCGTTTTCTCCCACATAAGAAGAAATCATTTTCTTAACCTGTCTGTTTTGCAGCAACAATCCCAGTCCGAAATCATCTACACCGGCGTTGTTTGAAATACATGTCAGACCTTTGGTTCCCATTTTCACCAATTGTGCAATGGAATTTTCAGGAATCCCGCATAGGCCGAATCCTCCGACCATCAAGGTCATGTTATCTTCAATCCCGATCAGGGCTTCTTCTACGTTTTTTACAACTTTGTTCATAGTTAAAAAGATATGTCTGGTGGAAGAACATTTGTCGAATCGGCGACGACCGGATCGATTTCCACACCGGTGAGCGTAAAGACGGAGTTATCAAAGTTCTTCGGAACTTCAAAATCCGTGGTCGATATGGCTATTTTAGGATCTTTGTAGATTTTATTCATGTAATAACCGTAGATCGGTAGTGCGGTTCGTGCACCCTGACCTTGTTCGGTACTTCTGAAACGCACGCCGCGGTCTTCAGCACCAACCCAAACACCTGTTGCCAGATCCGGAGTCAGTCCCACGAACCATCCGTCGGAGTTGTTTTGGGTTGTACCTGTTTTTGCTGCTGTCGGGTAAGGAATGTTTCCATACTCGGAACCTCCGCGCAATCTGCTGGCAGTACCTCCCTGAACAACGCCTTTCATCATTTTCAACACGGTGTAAGCTACATTTTCGTTCATGGCTTCTTTCGTGATGCTTTTCGCACTGTAAATCACGTGTCCGGAACGATCCTCGATGCGCAGAATGCTGGTCGGCTTATTGAAAATTCCTTTGTTGACAAACGTAGCCTGCGCACCGATCAATTCGTAAAGTGATAAGTCCATAGAACCGAGACACATTGCCGGAACGACATCCAGGTCGCGCAGCTCGATATCCATATCACGCATCAGTTTGGCAACCGTTTTTGGTCCGGCCAAAGCTCCCATCTGCTTCATGACGTAAACAGCGACGTTGTTTTTAGACAACGCAAGTCCTTTCTGAATGGAGATCGTACCACCGTTTCCGCTTCCGTCGGAGTTTCTCGGACACCATTGTCCGTCCGGGTTTCCGTTCGGATCGTACAAATCCACACAGTATGAAATGTTCGGGATCACCAACCCGGGTTTAATCACGTTCATTGTAATGCCAGCAGCGTAAACAAATGGTTTGATGGTAGAACCAACCTGGCGTTTACCCAGTTTCACGTGATCGTATGCAAAATGGTCGATGTTTGCTCCACCTACCCATGCTTTGATGAACCCGGTACTCGGTTCGATTGAAACCAACCCGGCCTGCAGGAACGATTTGTAATAACGCATGGAATCCATTGGAGTCATTACGGTGTCTCTTTCGCCGTTCCAGCTGAACACACGCATCTGAACGGGTTCGTTGAATGAACGTCTGATTTCTTCTTCCGATAAACCGGCTTCGCTCAGGTTTCTGTAGCGGTCTGAACGGCGCATGGACGCGTCCAGGATGCTTTTCACTTCCGCATCGGAAAGTGAATTGGAGAACGGCCAGTTTTTCGCCGATTTGTTGTTTCGGTCAAACTGTGGCTGCAATGTTTCTTTCAAATGTCTTTCCAATGCATATTCGGCATGTGCCTGCATGTCTGCATTCAAAGTGGTGTAGATGCGGAGACCATCTCTGTAGATGTCATACGGAAGCCCGTCCTCCCGCTTGTAAACCAGTGAACCGTCTGCTTTTTTCGTGTTCAACAGTGCTGTTACTTCGTTTCGAAGTGATTCCCGGAAGTACGGAGCGATTCCGCGCTTGTGATCCACGATCTGGTAATCGGTTACCAGCGGTTTTTTGCTCAGTTTATCGTATTCTTCCTGTGTCAGTTTCTGGCGCAAGGCATCGTTTCCTTCGTTGGAATTTTTCAGCCACTGCATCAATACCTGGTTGCGTCTGGTCAATGCGCGTAAACTGTCTGCTGCCCGTGCATCCGCAATTTCTTTTGCGGTAATGGATTCCGGGCTTACCTCTTTGTCGCGCGCAAGGGAAATGCGGTAATTTTTAATCTTGAAAGTGTACGGGTTGTAAAGGCCCGGATTTTTACACATCCCCACCAGCATAGCTGCTTCTTCCATGTTTAGCTGAGCCGGCTTTTTGTTGAAGTAAACCTTGGAAGCATTCGAAATTCCAACTGCGTTGTACAAGAAATCGAACTGGTTCAGGTACATTGTAATGATTTCTTCTTTGGTGAATCGTGCTTCCAAACGCGTGGCAATAATATTTTCACGTGCTTTTTCGTTCAGACGCGACCACATCCGCCCGATTCTCCCGGAAGATCCGGATTCGACTGCTTCGCCGTTTGCTCTGGCAAGTTCTTGTCGTTCGCGTAATTGGAGGGTGTAAAGCTGTTTTGCAAGCTGTTGGGTAATCGTAGAAGCACCTCCGGCTCCACCCACATTGATGATTGCACGACCGATTGCACGGAAATCTACCCCGGAGTGATCGTGAAAACGTTCATCTTCCGTTGCAATCAAAGCATCGGTTACGTACGGACTGATATTGCGGTATTCTACCGAAGTCCGGTTGATTTTCCAGTATCTTCCCAGTTCCGTTTCACCGTCGTCTGCGATGATCACGGAAGCCAATAATTCCGGCGGATTGTCCAGCATTGCAACAGGCGGAAGGTTGTCTTCCGACTGAAACAACAACAAAGCCGCTACGAAATAAAGCGGAAATGTAGCGATTAGCCAGTAAGCAATGGTTGCTCTTTTATGTTCTTTCGGTGAAAAAGACGCAGCGGTTGGTCCTTTACTTTTTTGTGCCATACGACTCATTTGAATGGTAAAAATAGCGAAATCCGGTTCGCGCAACAAATATCGATATTCCAAAGGAATAGTTCTTATCCTTTACAGATACTTTCTAACAAAAAAATGCTAAAAAGAATGGGTGATTGATTGGGGGTTAAAAAGATAGGGTCGCAATGCATTGCGACCCTATCTTTTTCTTGTTTTATATTCCCGAAGGAAGCAGTTTTTCTTTTGCTGAACTGCTTTAACGTTTGTTTCAATTCAAAAGATTGATCCTCTGAGTTGAACCGCGCTAACGCTTCTTAAACGGAAGATTTCTCTGTGAGAGCTGCTCTAACGTTTGCTCTGTTATCAAAAGTGTTACTTTTTCTTATTATGCTCTTTGATGTAATTCTCGATTGCTGCGGTCATGCTCGGAGCATTCGGCATCGGTGCGTGAACATCCAGTCGGAGGTTGTTTTTCACCACTGCGTTTGCTGTCGTTGGCCCGAAAGCGGCGATTAACGTTTTGTTTTGCTTGAAATCAGGGAAGTTTTTAAACAAACTTTCAATTCCTCCCGGACTGAAGAAAACAAGCATATCGTAGTACACATCTTCCAGATCACTCAAATCTGAAGCCACTGTTCTGTAAAGCATAGCTTTCGTGAACGGAATTTTCGCTTCTTCCAGGGTCATCGGGATTTTATCGCGCAGGATGTCCGTACATGGAAGCAGGAATTTTTCTCCTTTGTGTTTTTTGATCGGATCAATCAGGTCTTCAATGGTTTGTTTTCCAAAGAAAATCTTGCGTTTACGATACGTTACATATTTTTGAAGATACAAAGCGACTGCTTCCGAAATACAGAAGTACTTCATGGTATCCGGAACTTCGAAACGAATTTCTTCTGCGATGCGGAAAAAATGGTCAACTGCCGTTTTTGACGTTAAAATAACAGCCGTGTGCTCTTTAAAATCAATTTTATGAGTGCGGAATTCCTGAACAGAAACTCCTTCCACGTGAATAAAAGGTCTGAAATCAATTTTCAGCTTGTACTTTTCGGCCAAATCAAAATACGGAGACTTGTCGCCTTCTGGTTTCGGTTGAGAAACCAATATTGTCTTAATACTCAAGGTTTAATTTTGTTTTAGCGTTCAACATATACTAACCTATCCAACTTGAAATTTCACCCTTGAATACCAGTTTCATGACAATCAAAAGAGGTAAAATTTCGAGGGTCCAAAGGTACAAAATAATATAATACCACGCTACACCCATTTGGAAGACGTGATAAAAACCACGAATCATGCGTAAAACAGCAAAGAATAAAAAGGTTCCGGCAACTATCAATTTCGATTGTGCCATGAACTCCGGCTGAAAATAGATGAAGAAAAACTCGATCAGGATAACGATTCCGGCTGTTTGGGCCATCGTAAGCGTGAGCTGGTTCACTTCCAGAATGATCTCCCGCAGACCGGTAATGGTTCCGGCAAGCGATACAATGAACACGTGGTAAAAAAGCAGGATTGCCGGGAAGGCCGTGAGAACAATCGTCTGCCAGGTATTGAAATCGGTGAGTGAAAAATGGTTGTACCAATAAATGCAGACACCGCTGATAATAATGTATTGTACTACCAGGAAAACAGAAGTGAGTGTATTCTCGCGGATTCCGTTCTTATATTGTTCGGAAATGCTCTGGAAGAAAAAAGTAGTCTGTCCCAATACCGAAAAAACCTCGCGCTGTCTCAAACGGGCTGCAGATACCAGCAACAGACAGAAAACCAGTGCTGCAATGATGATGTAGGAATAATGCGTGCTTCTTTCCGTGAGGACCATCGCCTCATTGGAACCGGAACCCGAAAAGATTTGCGCACTGAACAACATGAATTGAAATAAGATTCGAACGCAAAGGTACTATTATCATTTCTATTTTGGATGAAGCTTTAAAGAGTATTGGTCTTTAGTTCTTTGCGTCCTTCGCTCCTTTGCGTTTTAAAGAGAAGTTCACATCGATAAAAAATTTTGAATGCATTCGCCTGAATGATTCTATTCAACTTATATTCATGAAAGTATGTTTGGTGCAAGCTAAGTGTGTGCCTCTATTTTTATTCATTCACTGATTTGATTACATTTGCATCGCAAATTGAAAAAAAACTCAAATGAAGTCTGATTTATATTCTCATCCGGACTACCTGTTAATGGATGAATTGCTTACGGATGAGCAAAAACTGGTACGTGACGCAGCTCGTGCGTGGGTGAAAAAAGAGGTTTCCCCAATCATTGATGAACACTACGAAAAGGCAACTTTTCCAATGCATTTGTTGAAAGGATTGGGTGAAATCGGTGCTTTTGGACCTTATATTCCTGAAGAATACGGTGGACCGGGTCTGGATCAGATTTCATACGGATTGATCATGCAGGAATTGGAGCGTTGTGACTCCGGACTGCGTTCAACTGCTTCCGTGCAAAGTTCATTGGTGATGTACCCGATCTGGAAATACGGAACCGAAGAGCAAAAAATGAAGTACCTGCCGAAACTGGCTACCGGTGAAATGATGGGATGTTTCGGTTTGACCGAACCGGATCACGGATCAAACCCGGGAGGAATGATTACCAACTTCAAAGATATGGGTGATCATTACCTGTTGAACGGAGCAAAAATGTGGATTTCCAATGCGCCGTTTGCAGATATCGCTGTAGTTTGGGCGAAAGATGAATCAGGACGTATCCACGGATTGGTTGTAGAGCGCGGAATGGAAGGATTCTCGACTCCTGAAATGCACGGAAAATTGTCTCTTCGCGCTTCTGCTACCGGAGAGTTGATCTTCGACAATGTGAAAGTTCCGAAAGAAAACCTGCTTCCGGGCCGTTCAGGTTTGGGTGCGCCGTTAAGCTGTTTGGATTCTGCACGTTTCGGAATTGCATGGGGAGCTTTGGGTGCAGCGATGGATTGCTACGACCAGGCTTTGAGATATTCCAAAGAAAGAACACAGTTTAACGTTCCGATCGGTGCGTTCCAGTTGACTCAAAAGAAATTGGCTGAAATGATCACAGAGATCACGAAAGCACAATTCATCACCTTGCGTGTAGGTCAATTGAGAAATGAAGGAAGAGCAACTTCTGCGATGATTTCCATGATCAAGAGAAACAACGTAGAGATTGCTTTGAACATCGCTCGTGAGGCTCGTCAGATTCACGGAGGAATGGGTATTACCAGCGAATACTCCATGATGCGCCACATGGCAAATCTGGAATCCGTTGTGACGTACGAAGGAACACACGATATCCATTTGCTGATCACAGGTATGGATGTAACGGGAATTTCTGCATTCACACGCGAAATGCCGGATTTGAAATAAGAAAAATCTTTTTTGAAAAATAGGATGAAAGCCTTCGGATTCCGGAGGCTTTCGTTTTTAGTAATCAACTTGAAATCTAAATCAGTAAGAGAATGATGATACATGAAACGCTGGATTCCGTTGCCAGAACAACCGGTTCGGCAAGAAATCTGGAAGGTGCAGGAGGAATCCTGGTTTTGGGAATCCTTTCCATTCCTCTTTCCGGGGGTTTTGTCGGATTAATATTGGCGTATATGGCGCTTTCCCGGTCTAAAAGCGCATTGAATCTTTATAAAGACTACCCCGATCAGTATACCGATAGTTCATATCGCAAAGTAAAAGCGGGAAGAACCTGCGCGATTGTGAGTTTAGCACTTTGGGGTCTTGCTTTTTTGATCGTTCTGATTGCTACCGGAATGAGTTAATTCCATTGGATCAACGCGCCGGTCACCATCGCATCCTCGAAGGATTTGCGTAAGTGCTCCAGTTTCTGAATCGCCACGAGGTCACCGTCGAGCGCTTTTTGCTTCGTTTTGTAATATTGATCCAGGCCGTGGCCAAAAACGTCCTGTTCCAGGATGTTCTTGATTTCGCCGATGCGACCGTTGACACCGATCAGAAAGTGCTCGATTTCGCCTAATTCATTTAGCTCGTCATCTGTGAGGTCTTTGCTCTTCAGAAGCTTGGAATACCGGGGCAGTAAAACGCCAAGCAGATCGATGAATCGATCTAATTCCTTCTGAATGGCTGCCTGTTGTTCTTTGAATCCCATATGAGAAAAATAGACCTTTTTATCATACGGTAAAAATTTAAAGCGTTTTTTAACATTTCTCAAAAGACTTGGTGTTTAAACGCTTGTGTGCCTGTAATAAGTGCTTCGGAGAAGGTTTTAAAAAATTAGGTGAACACGGGTTTTTGGATTCAGGTTCTTTCCAAACGGGGAAAGTTTGAGCCGTCTGAATTTTAGGACAAAACAATGGCTAATTTTGCAACATGGCCGGCTGTTATATCCATATTCCTTTCTGTGCTCAGAAATGCAGTTACTGCGATTTTCATTTCTCTACGGATCATTCGTACCAGGATGAAATGGTGAATGCCTTGTGCCGGGAACTGGAATTGAGAGCACACGATTGGAAATCGGAAGTTTTTGAAACGATCTATTTCGGTGGAGGAACCCCGAGTGTGCTCACGGAAGAACAACTCAACCGGATCATTCAGCAGGTGCGCCGCTTTTATGCCGTTTCGGAAACCGTGGAAATTACACTGGAGTGCAACCCGGATGATTGCAGCCCGGAACAGCTGCAGCGTTGGAAAGAGTTGGGAGTAACGCGCCTAAGTATGGGGATTCAGTCGTTTGATGAGGAACAGCTCCGCTGGATGAACCGGAGCCATACCGCTGCCGAAAGCAGAAGTGCCGTTGTGAATGCCAAACGAACCGGTTTCGACGAATTGAGCCTGGACCTGATTTATGGTTTACCCAACCTGACACTGGAGGACTGGAAAAACCAGATCCGCGAGATTGTCACTCTGAACCCGGAACACATTTCGGCCTACTGCCTTACGGTGGAAGACAAAACAGCACTATCCAAATGGGTGGCGGAAGGCAAGATTGCGATTTCGAATGTGGATCAGCAGTCGGAGCAGTTTGAGCTGTTGGTTTCGGAATTGAAGCAGGCGGGATATGAGCAGTATGAAATTTCGAATTTTGCCCGGAATGAACATTATTCCAAACACAATACGTCGTACTGGAAAGGAATGAAATACCTGGGAATCGGCCCGTCGGCCCACGGTTACAACCTGAAAGAACGCTACTGGAATAAGGCGAATAACCGTGTTTATCTTTCGGAACTGAGAAAGGGAAACTTGCCGGAAACCATGGAAGTACTTTCGGAGCAAGATCGTTTTAACGAGTTGGTGATGATCGGACTGCGTACCAAATGGGGTGTTTCGAAGAGCGAACTTTTTGCAACGGTGCAGCCGGAAGCGGAATGGTTTCAGATCGTAAAGGGTTACGAACAGGGAAAAATGCTCGTTGAAACAGCAGATTCGTTCGTGTTGACAGAAGCTGGAAGGTTATTGGCAGATGCGATAGCGTCAGACCTCTTTATAATTACGAATTCCTAATGCCAAGTTCCGAATTGAAAAGTATGCTGAGCGGAGTCGAAGTAACTTTTCAATTGTCCATTCTCAATTCTCAATGATCCAGGGTTTCTAATCCAAATTGACAGCGGAAGTCTTCGCGGTTCTTTTTCTCGAAGAATTGATGTTTGCTGATGGTAACGAGGTCTTCGCGATCCGGTCGTTCGTGGAACAAATGATACTGAATGGTTCGGAAGCGGGTGGAGCGGGGTTCGAGTCCGGCTTTTTTTGCGCGGAACTCAATGTCGGTATCTTCCCCGAAGCCGGGATTGGTGTATGTTTCGTCGAAACCGTTTAATAGAATCAGGTCGCTTTTGTACCAGCTCATATTGCAGCCCAGAAGATGTCCTTTACCTTTCTTCGCAAAACCGGGGAGGAAAAAGCTTTCTTCCACACGGATGCTTTTGTTGCGGATCATTTCCCCAAAAGATGGAGTGGTTAGCAAACCTTTCCGGATTTTCTGTGACGTTTTCGGATCTAAGTCCACTCTTCTCCCGATACAGAAACGCCCTTTTTGTACTACCAGGATGTGTTGCTGGATGAATCGCGGATGCAGGACACAGTCGCCGTCGATAAAGATGAGTTTGTCAGTGGAAGAAGCTTTGATTGCCTTGTTGAGCATTTTATTCTTTAAAAAGCCCAGATCCGGCTGCTGGATGTGTTTGATGCGGATGGATGCGCTGTATTTTTGGATCAGTTCATCAAAGCAAGGATCCTCGCAATCTTGTGAAACAATTACCTCGATGTCTTTTTCAACCTGGATCAATACGGATTTCAAAATAGCTTCCAAAGCCTCTGCATCCTTGTAAACGGAGATAATTAATGTTGCTTTCACGTGCCAAAGATAGAAAATTAACATTTAGTATTTAGTAACCTTTTGAGAGAGCTTCGAATGAAGCGGTGCCGACCGTGTATTTTTGCGTCATGCAGTTCCTTTATACCAGTTTGGTTTTTATTTTCCTTTCATTCCAGTCTTTCGGCCAGGGGATTACCATTTTGATTGATCCCGGTCACGGTGGTTCTGATCCCGGTCATGAATCAACAGACAAGAATGTTCCTTCAGAAAAGGATTTGGCTTTGAAAATTGCCTTGAAGTTTGGTGGGTACCTGAGTGAAAAACTGGAAAATGTAACCGTGCTCTATACCCGCACGGATGATACGTATCCTACGCTGGACGAGCGGGTGGAAATGGCCAATGCCAAAAAAGTAGATTACTTTATTTCGATCCACATCAACGGAAGTCCGAATCCGGATATCAAAGGAACCGAATCACACGTGCATTCGTTTACCGCCCGGGGATCTGTGAAGCTGGCCCGGTCATTTGAGAACGAATTTAAATCACGTGCCGGAAGAAAGTCGCGGGGTGTCAAAGATTCGGACGACCGGGAGCATACGCTGCAGGTACTCAAGTTTACCCAGATGACGAGTGTGTTGGTCGAGTGCGGGTTCATCACAAACAAATCGGAGGCGAATTATTTGAATACGGCCCAGGGGCAGGAAATCATCGCCTCGGCATTGTTTCGCGGTATGCGGGCGCATTTGCAGGAGACACACAAAGATATTTCCTTTACCAAAAAAGGAGCTTCGGCTTCAACGAGCTCCGATTCGGATGCATCCAGCGGAAAAAAATACAGTGTTCAGATCATGAGTTCGAAGGAATGGCTCGATACCGAAAAGGGTGGATTTAAGAACCTGAAGCATGCTGTGAGCCGCACACAGGTATCTCAAACCGGTTACCGGTACAAGTATTTTTCCGGAAGTTTCACTTCAAAGAGCGAAGCAGATGCTTACTGCGAGGAGGTGAAGAAAAAGGGTTTCCCCGATTCAATTGTGGTTGAACGAAAGAATTAACACGAAATGTATTACTTTTGTGACGAAACACACTTGAACACATTAATTTACCATAAAGAATATGGCAACTGTTTTTGAAACACGCTTAATTGGAAATATTGGAAAAGATGCTGTCGTTAAACAAATGGAACGCGGTGTCATTGCAATTAATTTTCCGGTTGCGCACAATAAGAATTGGCGCGATAAGCGTACCGGAGAAGCAAGAACCAAAACGACTTGGGTAAATTGCACGATCTGGAAGAAAGAAGGAGCGAACATGCGCATCCTGGATTTTTTAAAGAAAGGTGCACTGGTGGAACTGGTGGGTACGCCGTTTGCGAAATCCTTTTCACAAGAAGACGGAACTTTCCGCTCTGAAATCCGTTTGAATGTTTCCCGCACGAATATTTTACGTCCTGCAAAATGCGAAGATGAATTGTTGTTTGATATGATCGATGACAACGAATCTCCGTGTGAAGAGGAAGGATGTGACTCCGGACTGGATGATTTCACGTTAACGGAAGATGATTTTTAGCGCTGAAAGTCAGGCTGGTACTGAAAAAGATTAAAATTTATTTCATTTTTTTTCGAAAAATGCGTGCAAAAGAGAATTCTTTGTCTATCTTTGCAATCGCAAAAGCGAAATTCCTCCTTAGCTCAGTTGGTTAGAGCATCTGACTGTTAATCAGAGGGTCTCAGGTTCAAGTCCTGAAGGGGGAGCGAAAAAAGAGCGTGATTACTCACGCTCTTTTTCTTTTTATACTCTTTTCTAAAAATAGAGTTGAATAATGTAGACTATTTCTGAAATAGCCTGTAAGATGAAAGATTGTTTTATTTTATTAAATGTAGTTTCTTGGGGAGATAGCTAAAATCAACTTGACCTTTACCGAGCCATGAGATGCCGAAGAAAACTAGAGCAATTGCCTCAAGACAAAAAACAGGGTTACAGTTGTCTAACCATCTGAAAGATCCCTCTATCCAAACACTATATACGAAAATCAAGGCAAGTGATGAAAGCATCATGTAACCGCATAAAAGGAATAATTTATGCTGCTTTTTCAGACCAAATGAAACTTGATCGGCTGTCCTCCTGAAATTGACCATAGACATAATTGCCAAACAGATAAAAAAGAGTGAAGCCATAGTGAAATGAATATAACCCGTGCATTCACTACTCAAAAAAACTCTCAGATTATCGGTGATACATTCTTCTGAGCTAGTAGGAAAAACAACTACACCTAAAGCAAAAATCCCTGTCAAATTGGTTAAAGCATTGTCTGATAACCCTTTTTCTCCTCTTCTTTTTTTATGTCCTTTGTAGCAGAACATAAATAGCGCTACTGCGATTAAAACGCCTGTAAACAGCTCTCCGGCAGTACTATAATAATAATGACTAATAGAGGATTTCCACTGATTTCCAGATTTATACACCATCGAGCATTTCGGATTTATGAAAAATGCTCGATTCAAAACATTGAACCGATTGATCAAGAAGTTAACTATGAGAAGTGTAAATGGTAGAGATACTCCTAGCCATCCAATGGTTTTTCTTAACCGAAGGTAGGAAATGATGGCTACTCCGTCATTGGTAGAGCCAGTCTCGTTATTTTTCGTGTTCATAAGTTGTTGATTTTGTTTAGTTTGATGTAAATCTAATGGATTGGATATTACGAGGAAACCGTATTTATACGGGTTTTGTATTGAGAAAAATCACGTCTGTAATTCACTAATATTATTATTGGAATTTCGATGCCTGAGCAAACAATCCCATTCTTTCGGAAAATGTTAAAATAAAAAGGAGCAGTCTTTTTGTAGTAATAAATCCCTACTTTCGCCAACGATTTTCAAAGAATCAACTGCAACTTGAGAATTTTAACCATCATAGTATTCCTTCTTACCACCTGGATCGTCTCTTGTCAAGAAGACAGTTTGACCCGAATGCCTCTTTTTCATCTTGGAGCAGTGAACATTGATCTTGGAGCCAATGCGGGTGTTCAATCGAACTTTTTGGATAAGCGTGGCCGGATGAATCATTTTGTGGAGGTTTCCACGTCGTTTCAGTATAAAAACCTGCCCCTTACCTTCCAGGGAAGACTCTCCGATGAGAAATACATTTCCGGAAAACCCAGCTACTTTCGGTTGAGCTACGATGCCGCTGCAAAATACCGCATGCGCAAGGCAGAACTCGAGCATGAGATCGGGGATCTGAACACCGGGATCGGCGATATCGACAAAAACATTTACGGCCTGGAAGGAAAACTGGGCTACCTGGATTTTCTGCTCCAGCAGTACAAAGCGTGGAAAACAAAGAAAGATGCCGCCGCAAAAGCCGGTCTTCCGGATCTGAACACACCGACCATCGGGATGCCCGATCTGAACAAGCCGGAGGTGAACCTGGATAAACCGGATGTGAAAACACCGGGTTTGAATGGTTTGAAGCTTCCTGAAAAAGGAGCAATTGATTTCGATCACCTGAACCTGGATTCCATCAACCAATTGATCTCAAACTATAACCTGAACATCGATCAGTGGAGCAATAAGAAAGACAGTCTTCAGCAGCTCAAGGAACTCAAGCTCTCGGATCTGAATGCCTTGAACCTAAGAAAACCCAATGGATTTTTGGATGGAATCAAGCGTTTCGATTTGGGACTCACTTCGCTTTCGGGGGGAAAGATGTCCAACAGCAGTGTTCCGATCCAGGGCCTCCGCATGAAGGGAACCTGGAGGAAATACTTCTACGATGCCGCTGCCG
>NZ_JBCNJW010000018.1:0-55186 GCF_039596355.1 Fluviicola sp.
CAGTCGGAGCCCTACCAGTTTACCATCTTCGAACCCAAAGAACCTACTCCTAACTTCTACCCCGTAGCCTTCAAAAATGACGGGCAGATGTTCTCCCTTGTTCATCATAAAGTTGGATTGGTAACAGACGAAATCGGGAAACTCGATTTGAAAGTAACGCTTTCCAGCAAAGGGAAAACAGTAAAATCCTGCTACCTCAACGAGTTATTGAACAGTGAGGAAAAAACAGATCAAACCAGCGAGTATAAAGGAGTAAAACGCTTTTTCATACTCAACCTGGAGGAACTGGATTTACCGAAGGGAGCTTACAAAGTCTCCTGGACGCTCAAAACCAAAAAGCAATACACGTTTAATTTCACTATTGACTAGATAACACTGACCTTGAATCTCACGAAACTATGAACAAGAAGCAAACATCACATGGAACCAGAAGCATTTCCTGGTTTTTACTGCTCGTTTTTACCTGGTCTACCTTCCAACCGGCACTGACTTACGCCGGTGGTCCGACGCAACCCGAAGCGAGCGCTTTTACACCGATTGGTGTTTCGGATATGGTAGATCCTTTCACAGGTGATTTTACCTACAATATTCCCCTGATGGAAATCGAAGGTTATCCGATCAACATTGCCTACAATTCAGGTGTTACGATGGACCAGGAAGCATCCTGGGTTGGTTTGGGATGGAACCTGAATGCCGGGGCAATCACGAGAGCTCTAAGAGGAATTCCGGACGACTTTAATGGCGACAAGGTAGAAAAAACCCTTAGTACCAAACCGAATTTCAACATCAATATTGATGCAGGATTAACAGCTGAAATAGCCGGGTTTAACCTATCAAGTGTCGGTGGAAGCGGTGGTGGAGGCCTGAGTGTAGGTGTAGGTTTGGGCTTCAACAATTACACCGGGTACAATTCATCCGTGAGCATCGGGCCTTCTTTCGATTTCGGAAAGTTCCTGGGAGGAAACCTGACTGCCGGGTTCTCCCTTTCCGGAAGCAGTGAAAACGGCGCCTCTTTTGCCCCGAACGTGAGTTTGAGCTACAAGGAAAAAGTGAGCGAAGCACAGGATATCAAACGAACCGGAACAATCGGAACGGCATTTAACTCGCGGGCCGGTTTGCAACAAGTCAGCTACGGTTTCAGTGTTAGTAAGATCAATTACAACACCCTTGCAAAAGCCATTAAATTCAATGCTTTGGGAATGAACATCGATCTGCCTGCGGGAATGAGAACAACTCCTGCAGGGAGTACTTCTGCCAGCGCGGGAGGAGCATTCAGTTTTGGTTTGGCAGAGTACATGCCAACACCTCAACACAGCAAATTTGCAGCATCCGCAAGTTTCAAGATGAATGTTTCCGGATCTTTATTTGCGTTTGACGGACAAGGGAATATTGGTGTCTCCTTATCCCGTTCCTGGATTCCGGATGGAAACAAGGTGATGCAAGTTCCTTCTTTCGGATACATGTTCTCCGAGAGCGGACAAACATCCACCAGCAACCAGTTGGATTTTAACCGCGACAACGATCAGCCGTTCTCCAAATACAGTGTGAACCTGCCTTCTGCGTTTCAAACGTATGATATTTTCAGTGTTCAGGCTCAGGGAACCGGGGGAAGTTTCCGGGCAAGCCGCAACGATGTGGGGTATGTTTTCGACCCCGTTAGTACAACCTGGGATATTGGAGCTGACGTGGGACTGGAGTTGGGATTTGGAAACTTAACGGATATCGGTGTGGACATCGAGATTCCGATTACCAATGTAACTAACGGTCCATGGACAAGTAACAACGCTGCTACTTCCGGGCTGGCATTCAGAGGTTCGGGCTTAGGCAGAATTGTTCCCGGTTTCGGAATGATCGAAGCAAGTGAAAGTTCCGTATCACGTGACGATTTGATGACCAGCCAGTTTTACGGAGCAGAACCGGAACGACTGGTTTTGGCAGGAAGCGCAATGATGCCGCGATTGAATAATTCATTGAACCAAGCCGGGACTATTAAGGGAATTTCCCGAAATCAACGAAATGTACGGGATTATTCCAATAATCAATTGTACTTCCTGAGTCGGGGCGAAGTGGAAGCAGGAATGGGAGTCATTCCATACGACAACACGCTTCTTTACTCCGGAGCCAAACCCTATCATATCGGGGAAATCACACAATTGGGACAAGACGGAAGACGATATGTCTTTGCTCTTCCTGCATACAACCAGTTCCAGGAAGATGTCACTTTTGCAACCGGAAACGGACTCTACAATAACAGTGGGATTGATTACCTCAACGATCAAAGTGGTTTGCTGAACGGAATCAGTTCCAACGATGCATCATTAAGCAATGACCGTGGGATTGATCATTATTACAGTGCTACAAAAACTCCTGCATATGCTCACTCGTTCATGTTATCCGCCGTATTGAGTGATGATTACGTGGATTCGGATGCAACTCCGGGGCCTTCACAAAACGATTTGGGATCCTACGTGAAATTCTCCTACAAATCCGTCAAGAATTTTGAGTGGAGAAACCCCATTCAGGCAAACACGGCCTACTACAACGAAGGAATGCGATCTGATAAAACGGATGACAAAGCCAGCTTTGTATATGGGAAGAAAGACCTGCATTACGTAGAAAAAATTGAGACGAAGAACTACATCGCTATTTTCACTTTCGAAGCTCGTAAAGACGGACGAAGCGCAAACGGAAGATACGGCGGAATCAACGCTTCAGATGCGCAAAGTATGGTATTGTTGCGCAAGATCACTCTTTATTCGAAACCGGATTACAACGCCCACATTTCGAACCTGGCTCAGGCGACTCCAATCCAGGAAGTCACGCTGAACTACGACTACAGCTTGTGCCGAAAATATCCCGGAAACAATGAAAATACTTCGTCGGATCTGACCAAAGGAGGAAAACTGACATTGAAGGAAATCCAGTTTACGTACCAGAACTCCAAAAAAATGAAGTACCGCAGCTACAAATTCAGCTATGGAAATGCTGGTACGCGCTCCAACCCGGATTATCATATCAAGGGCTCTGACCGCTGGGGAACATACAAGGAACCCATCAGTTCAAGCATGTCGGAATCCTCTATGGCGACACCATTGAACAATTCGGATTATCCGTATGCAGAACAAGACCCTACCAAAGCCAATGAAAATGCCAATGCATGGAACCTGGTAAAAATCGACCTTCCGTCCGGAGGACAGATCAATGTCACTTACGAGTCAGATGATTATGGATTCGTGCAACATAAAAAAGCAGGACAGATGTTTCAGATTGTCGGAATCTACTACAGCAACGGTTCATCAACCAGTGTTATGAGCGGAACGAATGCAGCATATGGCTCCCTGGTTTCAGGAAGTGACAAAAACGGTGGACTACTATTCAATCTTGTAAACCAGACCGACGATATCTCCAAATACGGAAGAAAAGGACAGCAATTGTATTTCAGGGTGTTATCCGAATTGGATCCCAGCGGCGGAAGCTTCAAAAGCCAAACGGAATTTGTTTCGGGATATGGAATCATTCAGGAAATCACCACCGTTACCATCTCGGGAACCAAGTACGGATTGGTGCGCTTAGAGCCTGAAAAGATGAAAGATTCTGACTTCACGGAAGAATACAGCCCGATTATCAAACAGGCAGTGTTGTTCGGAAGAGCACAGCTGTCGCGAACGATTAACAACAACTTCACCCCTAGCGATGAAGCCGGAGGCAGCGAGCAAGCTGTTATGAGTTTTGTAAATGCAACGATCAATATGCTTTCCAGCTTCCAGGAATTAGTTACCGGGCCGAACATGGCAGTATATAATCAAGGAAAAGGAAAACGAATCGTGATGAACCGGTCCTGGATGCGTTTGGAGTGTCCTTCCGGAAGAAAAATGGGTGGCGGAAGCCGCGTAAAAGAAATCCGCATCAAAGACAACTGGAACCTGATGGACGGTGGTACTGCCAGCGAATACGGACAAACTTTCAAATATGTGTTGGAAGACGGCGTGACTTCTTCGGGAGTGGCTTCCTATGAACCGCAATTGGGTGGAGACGAAAGCCCGTGGCATACTGCTTACATCGTAAACAAAAAAAGGCGTTTGGCGATGGATGATAAGATGTACATCGACGACCCGATTATGGAATCGCAATTCCCTACACCTTCCGTTGGATATTCCCGCGTGGTGATCGAGGATTTGAAATATACCGGGGTTACACGTACTGCAACCGGAAAAGTAGTCAAGGAATTTTACACGGCGAAGGATTTCCCAACGATTGTCAAAAGAACCAATGTCGACATGTTGACGGATCACAGCTTACTCCCACTGCTTCCGAAATACCAGTACCTCACTGCGAATCAGGGATTCAGCATCGAGTCAAACAATATGCACGGAAAGCAAAAGAAAGAAAGTATCTATGGAGAAGGACAAACATCCCCGCTTTCCGAGGTAGAATATTTTTATAAGAGTACACCGCTGAACCTGGATGGAGTTGTTAACCAACGCCTGTCTAATACGATTCAGGTGATCAATGACCAGGGACAGCTTTCAAATGCAACGGTGGGTGTTCGTTATGATGCAGTAGCCGATTTCAGAGAAAGTTCTACCAGAACTATTGTTCCGAAAATCCACATCAATACCAACAGTTTCATTCTCGCAATGCTGGTTATTGCCATCCCTCCTGTTTACCCGGGATACGATCAGACTACTAACCGCTTCCGGAGTGCAACCATGAATAAAGCCGTTGAACGCTTCGCAATCCTGGAAAAAACCGTTGCAAACCAGGACGGAAGTATTGTAGAAACCAACAACCTTGCTTATGATGCAAATACCGGAGAAGTTTTGGTGACACAAACAACAACGAACTTTAATGATAAAGTTTATTCTTTAAACTATCCGGCTTACTGGAATTATCCTTCTTTCGGACAGGCATCCAAGAACATTTTGTATTCCTATAAGGCTGCAACTGTTACCAATAACGGGTTTGCAGCGATTCCGGGTCAGTATAATTATTTTGCGGAAGGAGATGAAGTTGCTGTTACCATCGGGTCAACCATCAAAAAAGGATGGGTTGTGGATGTCAATACAAGCGGAATTCGCATTGTAGATAAAACAGGGGCACCGTTTAGCGGAAACAACGCCACGATTAAAGTCATCCGATCCGGTTATAAAAACAAGCAGACAACTTCCATGGCGAGTATGACTTCGTTCTCTAATCCTGTCAATGGAATCGGAACGAATCAGTTCACCAATGTACTCAATGCCGGAGCTGTTGAATTCGGCCAGGACTGGAGAACCTATTGTGATTGTTTCGGTGGCACTTCCAATCCGTATGTTCAGGGAATAAAAGGAAACTGGCGACCAATCAAATCCTATACCTATCTGACAGATCGTATTCAATCCAACTACGATGGCAATACCAATATTCGCAAAGATGGAGTTTTCAGAGCCTTTGCACCATTCTACCGACTAGGAAATGGCAAATGGGAGAAAAATGGTCAGAACTGGACCTTCGTATCGGAAGTAACGGAGTTCTCTCCAAACGGAATGACACTGGAAACACGTGATGCTTTGGGGCGTTACTCTTCCAGTCAATTCGGATATAACAACACACTGACAACAGCTGTCTCTGCCAATTCCAAAGCACAGCAAATGTCGGCGGGAAGCTTTGAAGATCTGGGATATACCAATTGCATGGATCAGAACTTCTTCTCCCGGGCAAGTGTCAACGGAGGAAGTATCAGTTCCATTCCGGCATCTTCTATTTCGACAACCAATTCCCATACCGGAAAAAACAGTATTAAAGTAACCAGCACTGCACCGGTTTCCTTCCAAAACATTCTGTCCACCTGTACAACCAAACCAAGTTGTGGTTTATCACTGACATGCTCCACGAAAGCTTGTACAATTATGAATGTTTCCGGTGGTGTGGCACCATACACCATGGAATATGAAGCAGTCGGAAACGCCAGCGCAGAACAAACAGGCCCTGCTTCTTTCAGCGTATCTATCGCAACTGCAGTAAATACGAGTTTGACCATAATCGTTACCGATTCAAAAGGCTGTAAGGTCGGAATCAGAATTATCCGAGCGGAATCAGGTCTCGAATCAGAAACCATTCAATTTTAATCGAACCAGTATGAGAATTATCATTATCATCGCACTACTAGTTTGTTCCTCAAGCGTTCAGGCTCAAATTCCTGATTCACTGAGAAACACTTCTCCCAATAAAGCACTCATGATGTGCGCCGACCCTTCAAAAGCCATGTTCAATGCAGCTAGCGGGTTTGTTTGCCAGGGAGGGTTTTCAAAATTGTACTACATTCTAAAGCCAGCTTCGGACGTATCCCTGGGAACAACCAACCTGGTCAAATTCCGCGGATATGCGGATGCAGGAACAACCCTTCCTCTTTCAACCTCTTTCCGCTTGTTCGGAGGATTTAATACCAATGACGATTATCCGACCTGGGTTGAAAACAATACCGTTTCTCCTATCCTGACCGGTGCTGCTACGACAGCTCAACAAAGTCTTACGGTCAACCTAAGCGCAAACAAATGCTATTTGCTGGAAGTAACGGTTCAATCCTGTTACGGAAGAGTTGATTTTGCCTTCACCGGATATGAACTTACCTGCAGACAACAAGTTGATTGTGAAAACTGTATTCCGAAATTTCAGCCGGTATCGGGAGATTACCTGGTCACAGCTTGGGTGAAAGAAGAAAACGGGAACAATAAAATCACCTATTCGAACTGCCAATTGAGGGTAACCACGAATAGTGTACTCACCAATGTACCGGTTAGCGGACAAATCGTAGACGGCTGGCAGCGCATGGAACAAATCGTGACTACCGGACCAACCGGAGATTTTAAAATTGACCTGATCGCGTTGTCTCCTTCCATTACCTGCTACTTTGACGATATCCGGGTGATTCCCAATGACGGGAGTATGATCAGCTATGTTTATGACCCGATAACCCTCCGACTGGTAGCTGAACTCGATGAACGGAACTATGCCAAGATCTACGAATATGACGAGGAGGGCAAACTTATCCGTGTGAAGAAAGAAACCGAGAAAGGAATCTTCACCATTGAAGAACACAATTCTAACTCATCAGTACCCGGAGGATATTAAGACTATGAAAACATTATTATTTATCTGTTGTTCACTTTCCTGCCTGGTTGGAATCAGCCAGGAAAGAAAAACGCTGGATGCCAAATCCTTTAATAATGAAATGGCATTACTGGGCAAGAAAATGAATGCAGAACTGGTATCGTGCCGGTTCAAAAAAGAGATTTTTAAAGACATCCGCTCTTCGGAGATCATCGAATCCAGTTCCGGAGAAGTTATTCGTGGAAAAGGCTTCGAGTTCAAAATGAGTAGCCCGGGAATAATCAATATGCAGAAGAACAACTTGCAGGTGCTGATTGATTCATCGGAACGAATCGTTTACATCAGCAACATCGATTCTTCTATGCGCCAGATTGCCCAATTGCAGCAAATCCCGTTGGATGCCCTGAAAGATTACAAACTGGAAAAAATCAGTTTCCCGACTTATTACATTCTACGAGCTGAACCGCAAAACGCTTCGATCGGAACGATGGAATTATATGTACACAATAACACGACCGAACTGTATAAGTTAAACATCTTTTATCCTCCCGGGAACTATTTTTCGGAATCCATGGAAGATGAAAGTGTTGAATCGCCTTATCTGACGATCATCTTTGAGCCGATGAAGAAACTCAAAGGAACAGATGAACTGATTTCTTTAAAGAACATCCTGGAAATCAATGCAGCGGGAGATTATATCCTTGCTCCTGCAATGAGCGGTTTTCAATTGAAAGATACACGATACAAACCAACTAAATAAACGAGTCTATGTCACGTTTAAAATTCATACCACTACTCATCATCATTTTCCTGGTTTCATTCAGGGGAAATGCCACTTTATTGCCACACAATACGGTGGTGATAACCGGATCAACTACCTGGGGTAGTACAGCAATAACACCTCCGGGATGGTCTTTGAGCTACACTGACCTGAACCGCAAGGGAGTCATTACACTGGGAATAGACCAGCATTATCCGCTGTTTGTCAATCAATCGGTTACGGAGGTGACGGTTTACCTTGAAAAATACGCCAGTTATTCATCGGGGACGCCTACTTCCACAGAGACAAAAGTCCTGAAGGTTTCCTACTACCCGATTGATTCTGCCACCTATGTTGATAAGAACACGGTCACATTTGATAATGTGGAGAAAGTCAATATGACGATTACGCAAATCAAGGTGAATGGCGTTGTTCAAAGTACGCTTCCCGGAAACGTTTATTTACAGGGCGACGTCTTTGTAGACCGGGTATATGACTTTTTACCACAGGTCAATTTCAGTGCTTACAACTTATCGGTAGGAACTCCGGTTGATCTCGATTGTGATAATACCGATGATGAACTGGTGATTTCCTGGAACGCCGTTCCGGGAGCAGAGGAATATCAGCTCGAATGGACTTTCATCAATACGATTGACGTGACAGCAGGAAATATTCCGAATCTCCAGGTCGATTTTCACACGAATTCTACCCGCATCACAACCACCGATTTAAGCTACAAAGTCAGCCTGTTATTTGACAAGGGGGTTCTTGCGTTCAGAGTCCGGGCCGTCGGAAGATCTTATACCGACCCAAGTAAATTCTTGTTTTCCAGTTGGTCAAGTAGTGACGGATTGATCGCTCTCAGTACCATTCCGGCCGCTGCCAAGTACCAGGTAACCGTTCCTTACGATGTAAAAAAGAACTGGCAGCACAGCACTACTTACGCGGAAGAAGGAAAGAAAAAAGAAGTCGTTTCATTCTACGACGGTTCATTGCGAAACCGCCAAATGGTGACCAAAATCAATACCGATCATAATACCATTGTCGGAGAATCAATTTACGATCACCAGGGACGTCCGGTCATCCAGGTGCTACCTGTACCTGTTGCTTCTCCTGATTGCCCTTCGGAAGATGCGGAGAACTCGCTGAAATACTATAAGAGCTTCAACAAGAATAACAGCGACGCAGCCTATTCAAAATCAGATTTCGATGTTACAAACCCGGCTGACTCCTGCAACATGAGTCTTACCGGAGGTATGAATACCAATTCCGGTGCATCCAATTATTATTCAAGCAGCAACCCGAATACTGCCGGAAGCCAGGCATATATACCAAACGCGGAACAATACCCGTTCAGCCAGGTCGAATACATGCCTGACAATACAGGACGGATTCGCCGTCAGGGAGGAGTTGGTCAGGACTTTCAATTGGGAAGCAACCATGAAACCAAGTACTTCTATGCGCATCCGTTCCAGGAACAACTGGATCGTTTGTTTGGTTCTGAAGTCGGCGATGCAGCTCATTACCAGAAAAACATGGTGATTGACCCCAACGGACAAGTGAGTGTTTCCTATCTCGACCAGGAAGGAAGAGTAGTCGCAACTTCACTTGCAGGACAGGCGCCAAATAACCTGAGCGCCCTTCCTTCTGCAGATGAAATTGCTCCGTTATCCGTGGACTTGTTTGCAAAAGATGCCCAGGGGAATTCAAGCTCCAACAAGCTCAATTCGGATGGCGTTTCCAAAGTTTTCAATCAAACCATTTCACTAAGCTCCGTATCGGATGTAACCATTGCATACGATATTGCGGTTGGGCCTTACACAAATCCATGTTTGGGAAGCCTGTGTTTCAACTGTGTATACGATCTGCAGATCGAGGTGCGTGATTTATGCGGACAGTTAGTCAGCCCGATAGAATTATCAAACAAGTTATCCGGTCGTTTTACCGTAGGAGCAGATGACCAGGTCACTTTCCAGACAGATTGCGGAAATTATTCATCAAGCAGTTCTTTCATCATGGAAGACCTGCCCGTGGGAACCTACCAGATCACGAAGCGTCTGACAGTCAACCAGGCAGCATTGGATGCATACATGGCCATGTATACAGATCCGGAATCTGGCGTGAATACCTGTATCGAGGATTACCAAACCATTTTGGAACAGGTGGGTGAGAATTCCAATATCAGTGATTGTGAGGATGATTTCAGCTGTGCGGAATGTGCCGCAAACCTCGGAAGCTTACTACAATATATTCAAGCCGGGGGAACTGAAGAACAATACAACGAAGAGCTTGCTGCTTGTAATGCTCCCTGTAAAGCTGCTTCCTATTATGAAAACATGCGCAACATGTTATTAATGGATATGCGCCCTAACGGACAATACGGAGAATATTTGAATAACCTGAACCAGATAGATGAAACACTCTATCCGCTTTCTGTTCTCAATCAGGGCAACAGCCTTCCGAAATCACCGAATGCGCATTGGCGTAATCCGCGTTATGATGTAGAATCCGCGATTCAGAACTATTACTTTGATTCGGACGGTGTAACACGCTCCCGGATTACTTTGGACAATGTAACCATTGTATCGAATGTAATCACTGCGTCCACACCTGCAGTTCAATCTTCCCTTACACTGGGTAGCCAGGTTTTCCTGGATCCGGTTACCGGAAATTACTATACCTATCCGCAATACCTTGCCAATCTGAGTGATTTTGTGAATTACTACAGTGCAAATCCGTATTGGGCAAACTCATTGGTTTACTATCACCCGGAATACCCGATGTTGATGACCTACAAAAGTTTCTATGTGAAAGTAAACAACACCGATCCGTATACTTCCGAATCTTTTGATCAGAAAATGATGAGCGTGAATACCTGGGCAGATGCCGTTACTGCAGGTTTCATCAACCCAAATTATGCTTCTGTAGCAGTTAACAGCCGTTTGAATAACATCCTGACAATCAACGGAAGTTATCCGTGGGATCCTTTCTCCAACTATGTGAACACGTCCGGGATGAACGCAAAAGTGTTCAACTACACAACGATCAATAGTGTCAGCTATTCCATGATGCAGGTAGCAGCTATGATGAACCGCGGGGGAAATAACCTGATCGGTACAACACCGAGCCCCACGGATCTCGAGTGGGGAAAAGACGTTGTAGGCTATACCTCCACTCAAAACACACAATTACGCGACGATGAATGGATGACTTTCCGCGGGCTTTACCTGGCGGCTAAGCAAGGCTTGCAGCACGATCTTGCTCAGGCAGATGCGCTGGGAACCATCAATCCGGGCTATAACGGATGTATCGGAAATCAATCGTTTAACCCGTTTGAAAACAATTTCTTACAGATCACTCCATTCTCTTCTCCGTTTATCGCCGGAGGGTATATTAACCCGGCTCAGCCTTGTGCGGCCTACACTTATTCCTTGTATAAATACAAGCAAGTCCGCTTCGGAAATACTTTGGCAAACGTCAACACCGATCCGAGTCAAATTGCTTATCAGCAATACATTCTGACAGGTCAGTGTCCGATCGCAACAACCTTTGAACGCATTTTGTCTGAGGCTGCTTCAACAGGAGTTTTAGATGATAATAACTTTACAATCGCCCTGAATTCACTTTCAGGACTGATTTTATCCATGCAGGATTTCGAAACGCCGGTTTCCATTCCTACGTTAACCTGGTATCAATCCAGTATGAGCGGTTCCACATTACAGGTAGAATGGCAGGAAGGATCCAGTTACTTCGGAGAATTTACACTGGTGCAGGATCCTGGAAGCATGGCCTACAGCTGGTCAGATATCATCGGTTTCGGAAATCTTCACTTCACACATGTAAGCGGAGGTTTATACGAATTTACCGTTACGGCGCAAGTAAGCATCAGCGGTGTTTTGTATACGCAGACGCTTACCGGATCAACTTCATTCAAAATCGGGAATTGTACGTTCCCGGATGTTTGTAAACTGAATGATTTCGGAAAAGCCCTGGAAAGTATTACTAATACACTGGCTCAGATGGGAACCTTATCCAGCACGACCAATGTGAGCCTGATGGCAACCCCGTATGTGACATTCGTCAACAATGCTGTAAAGTACACGATCAATCCGGCCTATACCAGCGGTACGATCAACTGGAAATACAACAGTGCAATCCCGGGGTTTCAGCTTACAGATGGTTCGTCAACGGTTCAAATCAAAATCCTGAACCAAACTCCGTCTGCATTCAGCATCGCTTCTATCGGTTCAATCGCGGAAATCATCCCATGCCACAACAACACCCTGAAATTTGTCTGCAACAACGCTTCGGGCGCTTACCTGGGTGAACTCTACTGTGACCTCATCCGGTCTGACGATAAAATCATGACGGTCGGTGATTGCGGACTGGACAATGCAATCTTATGTACCGGAGTGGAATACGATACCTATGACGATCTGATGGCCGTTCTGGAATTCTCATTGGTAAACCAGGATGCTCCATTCAGTTTGTACAATACTCCCTTGTGGACATCCACACTGAACAGCCAGCTACCGGCTACACCGACTTCCATCCCTGGAATTGTTTCGGGAGACAAACTGACATACGACCTTCCGGGTTCTTGTGATCTGTTGCTGAGCTATAGCGGATCAAGTCCGAACTTCAATTACAACAACATTCTTTCGGTAGATGATGTCCGTCTGCTGGAATCCAATTATTATGGTTCCTACAATACGTTCCGTTTGTACATCACTTACGCTTATGGCGGAGCTACTTACCAGGATTCCATTGATGGTTCTTCCTGTTTCAACCTGAAGGTTTGTTCCGGATGTACGCAAACTCCGAATGAAGATGAAATCGGGCCGGCAAGTGCCGAACAAACGGACGGTGAAATCGACTTCGATGCACTGAATGATGAGTTCCCGACTACCATTACGAACAATTCGGAGCTTTACTGCCTGGATATGTACGAAGATTATCAGAGTGCATACAACCTGGCTATTACCCACTTGAAGGCGATCGGTTGTATCAATCCGGAGGCGACCTTGTCCATGATCTCATACGAGGAATTTGTAGCTTCCAATTTATGCTGCGCATCCGGTTTTATGGATTTGTCCAGCTTGATCGGACAATTTATTGCCATTCTTGGAACAGACGACTGCAGTTCAACTGTTTACATTCCAACTCCTGATTGCGGGGCGTTTAACAGCAGTAACGTTCCGCTATGTACGAAAGTCTATTCGGAATACACCCGTGTAGTTGGTTATTTCAACAACTGGGCTCCATGGCCGAAAGCCAACGATATTTCATTGTCTGTAGCGACCCAGACATCGTATAGCTGTGAATGTTTTGCGAACTACATTACCTATTTGTTCGAATACATCACTGCGGCTCCAACTGAAAATCTGACACATCCGTTGAGTATCGGAGATTACTGTGCACAAATGACATCCGGAGAGCAGAGTAATTGTACCTCATCTTACGATTTATATGTTCTTGCCATAAAACAGTTCAACAAGCTAAAAGGCCCCGGAGCACCGTTACCGACCATCGATTACGATGTATTTGTTGAAAACGGTTTGTGCAACTGCGTAGATGAGTATGTTTCCGAATTGAACCTTGCAGTAAACGGATACAACTCCGGCGACATGACGGATCTTTACCAATTCTGCTTATCCGGTCAGGAAGTTCCTTGTGTGATCGATACGCCGACTGTTCATTTTGAAACATTCGACGTAACCCTGACGGATCCTTGTACGGAGTTCTACCAGAGCAACAATGAGGTTAATGCCCAAATTGCTTACAACGAGCAAGTTCAATTACTCCAAACGCAGCTGGGTACGGAGTATATTGCACATTGTATGAAGGCAGTTGAAAACCTGTCTTTGACATACAATGAGATTGAACATCACTTTACGCTTTACTACTACGACCAGGCAGGAAACCTGGTGAAAACGGTTCCGCCGGAAGGAGTTGAACTGATTGATATCAGTAATACCACTACGAAAAATGCCATTAAGGCCGATCGTCAGAATAATACACACCAGGTGATCACCAATCACCGCATGGCAACCACTTATTTGTATAACTCCCTGAACCAGCTGGTGGCACAAAACATGCCGGATCAGGATGCAATGGAGGTCTTTGATTTAACACTACCGAACGGCCTTCCGATTGCCCTGAGTACAACTGCCATTCAAATGCTGGATGCAAACCAGGGATACCTGAGCGGTTACATGAACGTTACAGGCGTACCAATGCTGAGCCGCGGATACCTGTTCAAAACAACCAACGGCGGTTTGAACTGGGTGCGCGTTACAAACACACTCGGTTCAGAGTTGAAAGAAGTAAAAATGGCTTCTGCAACTGTCGGGTATGCAATCGGTACCGGAGGAATTATCCTGATCACCGCTGATGGCGGTCAAAACTGGGATCTGGTAAATACGACTTTCTCTGCTGAATTTTCAGCGATCGAAGTGGTCGGTACGGATGCCTATGTACTTGAAAGAGTAAGCGGTCGCATTCAAAAGATCACTTCTGCCGGAGTGATGACCTTATACGCAGCACCTCCGACGGGAACTTACAGCGTTGTCGAATGGAAAGATTTCACCCTGCAAGGGAATGTTTCCTCTCTGACAGGAATCCTTTACCTCGTTACTCTGACAGAATCTTCTGTGAATTATGATGCGGTAGTGATTACCAATTCAAGCTCAGGATATGTGGTTGACAAAACCCTGGTCGGAAACTTAGGTGCTATTTCATTCATTAACGGAACCGACGGAATCATTGCCGGAGACGACGGGAATCTTTCCTACCTCAACGGGGCAACATCAACGGCTTACCGCCAGCAATTGAAACTTTCGGGTACAGCAGGATTAATCGATCAGATTTACATGCTCGACGCTTCAGTTGGTATTGCGCGCATCACAGAAAATGGTGTAAAAGTTATCCGCAAGACAACAGACGGTGGATTGACCTGGGGTCCGCTTCAGCAAACTTATACGAATGCAACCCTCAGTTTGATCAGAAGAACTGCCACTACCCTGGAGGTCATGCTTACCGGAAATACGGGAGCTCCGCTGAACACCTGTTACACTAAAAACATCCTGATCAGCTCCGGAGGCACATTCGGAGAAATCGATCAAACACCATCCCTTGCCCAAACATACCAATTCAATGTTACGGCAACTTACAACGACGGAACCAACCTGACGTACTTTGCAATTGGCCTTTCGGGTGGAGATTACAAACTATTCCGTTCGAATACATTTACCGGAATGTCTGCAGATGTAACGTATACACAAATTGCATCCTTTGGGGCAACTATGCCGAAAGAAATGGTAGTCGTGAAATCGGGTACGGGAGTAGCTGTAGAAGTATTGGCTGTAAGCGGTGTCATTTATCGCTCGAAGTCTGTATCTACAATCGGAGGAACATACGATCCTTTTGCAGCAGTTACAGGAACGAATACCAACTTCGTTTCCATGGACAAGATCACGATTTCATCATTGGATTATGTACTGGCATACCGGTCATCAGACAAACAGATTTATGGCAAGGCAGGAACCTCTTCCGGACCATTCTATTTTTATTCTTCGACTTTAAATCCGGGAACATCCACCATTACAAAACTGGCTGTTCACGGCTCCAATGTGACTATTGCCGGTACGAATGGCGGCATTTTCACAACCAGTACCATCTCTGCAATTCCTACATCCAGCGGAGCGCTTTCTCTTACATTTACAGATCGCACGCAACACCGTCTGACAGGAATAACGAGCTTGCGTAAAACAGCTTCCATGATCCTGATTACAGGTCAAAACGGGCAGGTATTTACCCGTCCGGTAAGTGCAACGACCAATACGGTAAGTCTGCGTCCGATCGGTTCTGTTTCCAATATCTCTACAGCAAACGAGTATGTTTCGTCCAGCGTTCCATACTACCTGATTGCAGGAGCAGATGGCTTACTGGCTACGCTGAAATCGACCACCTGGAGTTTGGACGCAACACTCTACACAACTACAGGACTGAGCGTTTCGGAGCACAGTGCTGCAAACGACATCAACGATATCGCGGTAAATGGCCTTTCGGTCTTCCTGGTCGGAGAAAACGGTTCGTCTTACTATACCGCTAACATTACAACGGATTTCTTTACTCCGGGATCCAACCCATCCAATAAAACCTTGTATGGAGTTGATTTCATTACAGGTTCCACCGTGAAAGCAACGGCAGTAGGTTCCGGATCAGAAGTGATCCGCTTCAACAGTAACTTCGGAACACGCATCAACCGGGTATTTGGTCCGAAACTCAACGACGTGCATTTCGAAAACGGTCAGTTCGGAACCATTATCGGAGATTACTACTTTATCCGTTCCACTATTGACGGAGGGTTGAACTGGCGCATGCACGCAGCTCCAACCATTGTGGGAACTACTGGTTTAACAAAGGTTTGGACGAAGTCCGGTTCCGGAGGTCAGCATTTTGCACTCATCGGAGGAGTGAACAGCTTCCTGAAGCTGGATAACGGAACGATCAGTTACTCCGCATTAACAGGAACTGTCAATGACATTCAGTTCTCGAAAAGCAACCCCTTATTCGGTTATGTAGCTTATACCAATAGCCTGGCAAAAATTAACCTCACGGCATCGGGCGGAACTTATTCGTATGTATTGTCCACGGCAAGCTACACAGGAACAAGTGCAATCCGTGCCATTCATGTATTTGAGAACAAATCGGCCATTATGGTCGGTGATGCTGGAAAAATTCACTATTTCCGTTTCGACACCGGAACCAACTATGCACTTGCAACAGTTTCTGGAGCAACATTCAGAGACGTTTACTTCCTGGATAACAAAATTGGGTTGGCTGTCGGAAATGCCGGGATCGTTTACCGATTAAATTCTCCGAATAACGACAACGTAACACATGATATCCTGAGCTCCGGATTCACCGCAACCAATCAATCCTTCACGGATCCACTGGCAATATCTGCTGCTCTGTATAATATCAACGCAATTGCTTTCAGTTCGCAAAACACCGCAATTTATGGAGGAAACTTCCTCACAGATGCAAACGCGAATGCTAACCAGGCAATGGTTCGCAACCTGAAATTCGAAAGCGGCTTGTATACCATGCGTTTCTTCTACGACCGCCTCGGACGCATTGTTGCCAGCCAGAATTCCCGTCAGTTCGGAACCGCATCTAAAAGCGACGATAAATACTCGTATACCTTGTATGATGCATTGGGACGTGTGTATGAAGCCGGCGAGAAAAGTGAGAATGCTTCAGGAGTTCAGTTTGCTTCTATTTTCGGAACGAATGTGGGAGGTATCACTGTTCCGAATGTGATTGATGACACCAAACGGGATAACTGGTTAAACCTGAATGCTGCTACGACCAGAAAAGAAGTCACAAAAATCCATTATGACAAAACCAATACGGTGATCAGCACCGAGGTGACTTCTTTGACCAGCTTAAATACTGCCACGCAACGCAAGCGCATTGTACACATGACCTATTCCGCAGTTTATTCAGCAAATGCCAACGAATACGACCACGCAACACACTACGATTACGACATTCACGGAAATGTGAAGACTTTGTACCAGGATAACCGCCTGATCAAGGACATGGCAGGAATCGGCGATCACCGTTTGAAACGACTGGACTACATTTATGACCTCATCTCTGGAAACGTAAACCGCGTAGATTACCAAACCGGAAACGCCGATCAGTGGCATCATACCTACAATTACGATGCAGACAACCGTATCACGGACGTATATACTACAACAGAAACTCCATTAACCGGAACCAATTCATCCATTGCTTCCATCCAAAACGAACCGGAATTGAATACCATGTGGGAACGTGACACTCGTTACGAATATTATGCACACGGGCCGTTAGCGCGAATCGTATTGGGTGACCACGAAGTACAGGGAGTCGATTATGTGTATACCCTTCAGGGATGGATTAAATCCGTCAACTCCAACACCCTTGATCCGAACCGGGATCCAGGGATGGACGGAGCCGGTTTGAGTAACAATCATGCAGTGGCACAAGATGTTTACGGATATAGTTTACATCATTTTGATGGCGATTATCCAGGTGCAATTGGTGGTAACAATACCTTCGTTGCAGCCCAAACCGGAAGCGACGTACTGAGTTATTCGAGAGACTTGTACAATGGAAATATTGGTCGCATGATTACAGTGATTACCAAACCGGACGATCGCACCATTTTACCGTTGGGAAATGCATACCGATACGACCAGTTGAACCGATTGACCGAAAGTTACAGTTTTGATAACATCAATTTTGGAACGAATAGCTGGGAGTCGGGAAGCAGTCACGACAAAATGTACCGGAACCTCTTCTCCTATGATGCGAACGGAAACATTCTGACACAATCGCGCATTGATGAGAATGAAGACGATATTGATAACCTGACGTATCATTATCCGGCAAACAGCTTCGGAAAAACGCGAAACCGTCTCTTATATGTGGACGACAATGTGAATTCAACTTATTATACGGATGACATTGATGACCAGTCTGCCGGGAACTATACCTACGATGCCGAAGGACGTTTAGTCGGTGATGTCCAGGAGCAAATAGCAAGCATTACCTGGCGCGTAGATGGAAAAGTGAAGAAGATCACCCGGAATTCCGGTTCCGGAAAAGAAAACACTTCCTTTGATTACGATGCCATGGGCCGTCGTATTGCGAAACATGTCTATACAGATGCAGATTTGTTAAAGAACTCGACTTATTACATTCTGGATGGTGCAGGAAACGTAATGAGTGTTTATGAGCGTGAGATCAATGTAAGCGGATCAAGTGTTACCTATGCGCAAACCGAAAAACACTTGTATGGTTCTGCGCGTTTGGGAATGCACACAGAACGCATTCCATTACTAGGCACTCAAAACGACGTGTACTCCATGGGTACCATTCAGCATCACATCGGTGATAAACGCTACGAATTATCCAATCACCTGGGGAACGTGTTAACGGTAATCTCTGATAAAATTGTTCCGGAAGAAGTTCCGGGTGCGGGAACAGTCACGGCATTTGATGATCAGTTTACGGCTAGCGGAAACCTTTTGGGATGGGAACCGGATGATGACGCGATTGTAAGCAGTGACCCACTCAGCGCAGGATTCACATTAACTGCCAGTGGTGGAACCCTGAACATGAATTGTGGAACAAGCTCAAGCTTGAATGGGAAAATGTATAAAGCCTATAACTTTATTGCAGGCGCAACTTATACACTCACATTCAACTATACGAGTTCTACCAGTTCATCTGCTATGATAGGTGCATTTAGCGCAAGTTCCAATATGACCATTGCGCTTGTTAACTCCGGTTCAAACACCGTCACATTTACAGGGAACGGGGAATCAGGTTATATCGGGTTCATTGTACAAGCCCAGGGACTGGCTACATTTGACAATATCAAACTGACTTATGTTGATCCGGGCTCTACGATCTACCTGGCAGATATTCGCCAGTCGACCGATTACAGTCCGTTTGGGGTCATCCTGAAAGGACGTGATTTCAAGCCTGCTCCGCAGACAGAAACCATTCCTGCTCCACAGGTGATTTACAGCTCGAATTTTGAAAGCTCGACAGTAGTTGTTTCAGGTACAACTACCACAGTTGACGGCTGGTACAACTTCAGCGGCTCTACCCTGTCTTTGGATAACACCAGTACGCAGCGTGTAAAGGTAGTCAGTACCAACGCCACTCACGGAGCGAACCAGTTCTTTGCTGTAACACCTGGGGCAAATCATACTTTCAGCGTGAAAATCGACAAAGGCACCACTTCCACTGTGAATATTGTGATTTTCTACAATTGTCCGAGTATGACGAGCAATTCCGGTTCTCCGACTACGATCGTTGCAGCAAGCAGTAATGGTACCTATACGGCGAACTTTACGAGTACGACTGGTTATGTCTTTATCCAGATACGTCAATCCGGAACGTACTACTTTGATGATGTGTCGATTACAAATAACGATGCTGTTACTACAATTACTCGTACATTAGTGCACCGCTATGGATTCCAGGGTCAGGAAATGGATGACGAGGTCAAAGGGTCTGGAAACAGTTATAACTACGAGCACCGTCTGTATGATCCTAGATTAGGAAGATGGTTTTCAAGAGATTTATTGGCAGACTATTATCCAAATATTAGTACTTACGCTTTTTGTGCCAATAACCCCAATTCAATTACAGATATTGATGGTAGAGTATTAAGGGATAAAAATGGAAATATTTTGTATACAAAAGTCCCAAATTCAAAACCTTTTCAAACTAAATGGCCAACGAATTCGGATATTGCAGTTACGGTACAAGAAGTATATATTTACAATGATTGTGGAGAAAAAACCAAGGTGCAACTTATTACAGCCGCGAAAGATACAAAAACAGGAAAATCTATCGATGTATCTGCATACGGTCAGTTTTATAATTGTCATGGTCAAAGCTCACTGGATAAACAGTTCATTGTCGATTCAGACAAGGAAGTATCTAATAACATAATCCTGGATAAGCAAGGCAAATCACATGGAAAAAATATGAAAAGTGGACTAAAATCAGACTTTTCAAAAATCAAAAAAGGAGATATCATTGTTTATTATGATAAAAATGGTGTTGCCATTCATAGCGCCGTTTGGACTGGAAAAAATGCTTCAGAAGATAAAGTTGAATCGAAGAACGGTTATGAGAATTTAGCCACGTATAAAGAAGGTGATGTTTATAATACATACAAAAAACTCGGAGCAGTAGGTCACGGTTTTTTCACTCCAGAACCTGATGACAAAGTAGATATTCAAGGTACGGTGAACTCGAAAAGAAAATTACGAGAAGTAACGGAAGCAGATGTTAAAGCAGCAATTAGAAAGAAAAATGGGACAACTAATTAAATCAATATTTGCAGGTAGTAATTTATTTATTCTACTTGCTACCTCTTTAAGTTTTGGGGGATGCGGAAATAGTCATAAAGAATCTATTCCTATCAATCAAGAGGATGTGTACTTAATGCACATTACCCCAGAGGAATTTATTCAGTTTCTTAAAGCGAAACCGGATGGACTTTATCAATTTGCATTAGATCCTGAAAAGATATCAAGAAAATGGGTCAGAGAAGATCAGGTAAAAGGTCTAAAAAATTACTTATCTGATTCAAATTCTTGTACGGAAGTAGTAAACATAAATCTTTCTAAAAATCTGGCAAACAAGTATAATTCCTCCGTAAGAATTGAAGCCGAGAAATTATTAAAAATATACTCTGAAGGCACATATTTAGATCAAAAAGTAGCTCATTAAGATCAATAAATGGTAACAGTATCAGGATTCATAAGAACGACAACATCCAGGAACAGATGTTGACGAAGACGATGAACCCGAATATATTTATCGAGGAGGATCCAATACAGATAAGACGTATACGATGCGTCCATCAGATCTTGAATCTAAAAAATACCCTATTCCAGGTCTATCTGCTGCTACGACACCAGAACAAGCGGCTGGTGAAGGTGGAGGTAAAGTCCAAAAATTAAGCGTTAAGGATCTTAGAAGAGAAGGTATGACAGTAGTTTTTGATGGAGGCGGGCATGTCACTATTACCACACTAAATACTGAAAACAGAAAAAGATGGGCTGCTTCAAGAGAGAAACTAAAGGATGGTTTATTGAATCAGGAAGGAGTACATTATTTAACTAAAAAAGTTTCAAGGTCCAGAAGAGGAGAAATTAAAGTTCCGGTTCCGGGAAAAAAACCATAATATGAGAGTACCAATTGACAAATTTGATATAGAAGCGTTTGAAAATATCGATAGATCATTTATTATTAATAACCAAAAAAACATACTTATTTGGCTACAGGATATAAACTGGCCTGTAGCTAAAGAAGTAAGTAGGGCTGTGAGACCTTATGTAAACGAATTGGAGAAGGCTTTACTAGAAATTTTGCAAGGCAATGATTATGAATGGAGATTTAATGTTGTAGCAAGTGTACTCTATTTCTGCGATTCGATACCCGATACATTATCTAATCAGCTGATAAAGATATATCATGATCCAAACGAGCTTGAAGATTTGAAAGAAAAATGCTTGGAGGTCTTGGAAGAATTCAACATCAATTTTTAGTTTTGTTTGATGGATTTCACAGTGCATCTGAAAGCAGATTGCTGTAACTAAAAACCTTATCCGGGGAGTGGAGACTACTCTCCGGACATTTAAAACCAAACAATCATGAAATGCTGCGAGTCGATCAGCTACCGGTGGATTTGAAGTATCTGTATGACAAAGAATCAACATTTTCCGTATCTTCCCTTCCATGAAACGATCCATCACCTTAATCGCTTTCCTGGTTATTTTCTTCCAGCTGCATGCGCAAAGCATAGAGAACCAAAACGGATTGCTCATCCTGGGCGGCTACAATGCTTATTTTCTCAGACTTGATCCAACGAATACAATTGTTAATCCGCAAGACCTTGCTCTTCGGATTCAACACGACACCACGTTTGTGATCAGTCAAATTCCCATCCGCCTGCTTGATTCGATCCGGGAAAAATCCTACACCCTGATCGGAGATTGCAAAGACCCGCGCAGAAGCATGTTGTTTTTTCCTTGCACGGTAGAACTTCTCCATTACTCCGTAAGCCGATCCGTAGATACCAATTGTGTGATCCGGATTTGCTCCAAAGACATTTGCGGTCCATTCAAACAGCTTTACCCCATTGAAGAATTTGAAGCAAAACCCTGGTCTTTAAACTTCAACCCCACTTATTTTGTCATTGACCCGGCAATCAATGAAAGCAGGCTCACAAGCTGGACTCCCGGGATGTTTCGCTTCGAAAAAGAGTAATTTCGGCTTCAAATCGTTTGTTACATGAAAAAATCGTTGATCTATTCCGGCTGGTACCTGCTGATTCCGGGAATTACAACGCTCCTGTTGTTTTATTCCCAAAAAGGGAAATCCGGAGGAGATATGGTGTTTCTGCTCTTTGCAATTGCCGGGAGTTTGCTGTATCACGCAATATTGATCGTTACGCTCCGGTTGGAAAAGCGCGTTGTATGTTCCATTTTATCCTTTTCAGCAACCGGGATCAGTTCCTGGTTAATGGCCAATTCCTGAGGAAGAATCGTTTATCAAAACCCCATAAAATACAAACCCCCGGTGAATTTCTCCATCGGGGGGTGTAGCTACCACACGTACTTCACTATCAACCTGTACATGTATACCTCTAAATTAAACCTAAACTGAAACCTAAACTAACCTAATTGTTACCTAACTTATAGCGTTATGATTGATAGCACACTCTTATAATTTTTCTTCGTAATCTCTTTTATCTTTCGCAACAGGTGCCTTAGGAATGTTGTAATTCAAACCCACTATACCATCATTCCTAAGTCTACACTATTGCAAAAATCGTTGGTCGTATCACTTGGCTTGCGTGTGCAGCCGGATCCCGGTTTCGAGACCCTGTGCCGCAACATCAAACGGAAATACTTCCTATTTTTATAACTCAGCTTTTCTTTAACCTTGCTTCACTATCTCTGAAATCGTTTTTTCAAAAGTGATTTTCTGTTTGATCTATTCTAAAGAATGTGCCAAAGCGCCTGAAAAAGAAAAAACCGTTGATTTTCAACGGTTTCAGAAACGGCACGCATTCCATTTATTTTCATTTTGAAAAAAATATTTTCATTTTGAAAAAATCTAATCCTCTTCTTCCTCTTTCAGCATGCGGTAAATGGTCGTTTGACCGATGTCCAGTTTCTCCGCAACCAATTTGGTGTTGTTACTATACTTGTCCAAAAACAACTGTACAATCTTCCGGTTGTACGCTCTCAAACTCATTTCTTCCGCAATAATCCCGGAAAGAATATCGGCACTTGCCACCACAATGTCGTCCGCTTCGATCACATCGTGCATCGACATCACAGCTGCCAGTTCCATCACAGATTTCAATTCGCGGATATTCCCCGGCCAGGGATAAGCCAGCAGTTTGTTTTGTGCAGCAGGACTAATCTTCTTCACTTCCATCCCGTTTTCCTTACAAAAACGCTCTACGAAGCTTTTACTGAGCAATAAGGTATCTTTTTCACGCTCACGCAATGGTGGCAATTCAATCGGAAGACCGAACAAACGATAATACAAGTCTTCGCGGAAATTTCCCGCCTTCACTTCCTGCAACAAGTTTTTGTGTGTTGCAACAATAATCCGGCAATTGAACTTGTAGACTTTGTTTCCTCCTACCCGCGTAATTTCACGTTCCTGCAGGGCACGCAGCAACTTTGCCTGGAACACCGGATCCAACTCCGCGATTTCGTCCAGGAACAATGTTCCGCCGTCCGCTTCTTCAAATTTCCCGATCCGTGTTTGATTTGCACCCGTAAAAGATCCCTTTTCGTGTCCAAACAATTCACTTTCGAACAATTCTTTCGGGATTGCCGCTACGTTGATCGCAACAAAGGGCTTGTCTTTATAGATGGAATTGTAGTGAATTGCTTTCGCGATGACCTCTTTCCCGGTTCCGGTTTCACCCGTGATGGAAACGGTGATGTTGTTTGAAACCGCTTTCTGAAGCAGCATGAAAATGTGCTGCATTTTGCTGCTTTGACCGATGATCGTATCGCTGAAATTGTATTTCGTTTGAACTTCCTGCTCCAGTTTCTCGATTTTCTTCAGGAGTTTCGTCTGGTTCTGTGCATTGGAAAGGGTATTCAGCAAACGGTTGCGGATATCGTTTCCTTTGACGATGTAATCATAAGCTCCCAGTTTCAATAAGCTCACTGCCGTTTCGATTTCTTCCTGCTCCGAAATGACGATCACCTGCGTTCCCGGCGGACTCACGGATTTGATCTTTTCCAGCAGTTCTTCGCCTGAAATATCCGGCAGGCGGTAATCCATCGTAATCAAATCCGGGATTTCGCTGTTCAGACGTGCAAGCAGGTCTTTCCCGGTTGAAAACGCTTCTACTTCGTAATCGGGGTTCAATGAAACCGTGTGTACCAGCAATTTCTGGTACCAATCGTTGTCTTCAACGATGAAAATGCGCTGTGTGATGCCGCTTTCCATATCAATTTTCTGCGTTTAGTTTTTCTTTCACCTGTACAATGATGTGGTTGGCCTGCTCTTCGAACACTTCGATCAATTCTTTGATGGAAGAAGCATCCATGTTGGATTCTTTTCCCATGCGTTCAATCTCCTTAAGCGTCGTGTAGCAGTTGTTTGCTCCGAAGTGTTTGAACGGTGCCGCCAGCTGGTGGGCCAGTTCAGACGTTTCACTCCAGTTTTCCGACTGAATCAAATCCCGGATTTTCAACAAACCGTTTTCGGTAGAACTAACAAAGGTCTGCAACAATTCCTTGTAGAAACTATCGTTGTTATTGGTCAGCTTTTGCAGGCTCTTAAAGTCTGCCTCATCTAATTCAGTTCCCATACTGTGGTCTTTATATATTTGAAATAATATGCGGCGTAATTCTTCCGGGTTCACCGGCTTGGTAAGCACTTCCGTCCAGCCGGAATCGAGCATGTGTTGTCGTTTCCCTTCGTCCAGCGTGGCAGTCAGCCCCACCACCGGAATCCGGTTCAGGGTTTCCATTTCCGCCATTTTCTGACGCAGTTCGTGGCCGTTCATTTCCGGCATACGGACATCCAGCAACACAAAATCGATATCATTATTTTTGAGCGATTCCAATGCTTCCAGACCGTTTACTGCTTCCAGCAATTTCACGTTTACGCCGTGAAACATACTTCGTAAGAGCGTACGATTAAAGGGTTCATCGTCCACGATCAGCACGCATTTGTCTTTCAGGAAAGAAAAATCAGTGCGGGAAGGCGCACGCGGCGCATCGATTTTCTCGTCGGTTATTTCGAACGGAATTTCAATGTAGAAAGTCGTTCCGATTCCTTCTTCACTATTCAGCCGGATGGAGCCATTCTGCTTGTCGATGATTTGTTTCGTAATACTCAAACCCAAACCGGTTCCGCCGTATTTTCGCGTCACGGTGAGGTCTGCCTGCTCAAACGGTTCAAAAATGCGTTCTTTCTGTGCTGCGGACATCCCGATTCCCTGATCCTGCACTTCGATGAGGCAGCGGATGTTTCCGGGAGTCGTTTCTTTGAATTTCAAATCGACCGTGATGAGTCCGTCTTTGGTAAATTTATTCGCGTTGCTGATCAGGTTAATAATGACCTGACGAAAACGCAGCGGATCCCCGAGCACATTCGGGAAGGGTTTTTCATCCAATTCCACCACCAGGCGGTTGTTTCGCTCGCTCACCTGCAGTTCATACTGTTCGCGGAGCATCATGATCTCATTTGCCGGGTTGAATGCTGTTTTCTCCAGTTGAATGTGGTCTTTTTCCAGCTTCGACAAATCAAGAATCTCATTCGTGATCTGGGAAAGGTGTTTGACGGAATTGCGGATAATCTTCACTTTTTTCGCCGCACTCTGATTCAGCGGTTCAAAGAAAAGCTGTTCGGTGAACCCGGAAATGGCATTGAGCGGGGTCCGGATTTCGTGGCTCATCGTTGCCAGGAACCGAGATTTTGCTTCTGTAAGCTGGTCACTTTTATCTTTTGCCAGCTTCAGCTGATAATTCGTTTGCTTCGCTTTGTTGAACAAGGTAATGATCAACACCACGATCATGGCAATGAGCAGGATGGAGATGATACTAAACAGGAAAATAATCTGGTTGGTTTCTGCCGCAACCCGCTTGGCATGACGCGTTTCCTTCAACAATTCTTTTTTATCGGAAAGTTCAATGGCCTGGAAAATCTGCCCGATCTCCTTACTCAACAAATTGTTTTCCTGCTCGAGGCTCAGTTTATAGAGGTTCATCCGGGATTCTTTGGAAACCGCCGCTGTTTTTACCGATTTGATTTTCTGTGCAATCTCATTGGTACTTGCCACTGCAATATCCGAAGCTTTGATCCGGACTCCCGGAGCGGGCTGATGCACCACCGGCTGTGGCTGAGATGGTGTTTGCGGTTGAGACTGTGTTTCTGCTTTTTTCTTCTTCTGGAACCATTTCTTTTTACTCTCTTCCTGAGCAGGCGTGGTCGCTTGAGCCGGAGGAGTTGCTACAGGCTGTTGCTGCGGCGTTTGAAGCGCATTGACCTGGTCCCGGATTTCCATTTTGATTTTCGCCATTTCACTGGCATTTTCCACCTCGTTTTCAACGATTGCCATCGTTTCATTGACCCGGTTCTCGTTTTTGATACTCATGAGTGTATCGAGGTTGAAAAACCGCGCCTGGATGAGTCCGTTCAACGTCCGGATTTGCGCCTGGTAAGTCGAATCGGCTGGTTTGTAGGATTGCAGCAGGGCAATTTTCCGCCTGGTCTGTGATTCCAGGATTTCGAAATCGAGCGGTGCATTCACGTTGTTTTGGTAGAGATAGGAATACGTGAGGTTATCTGCCTTGAGCATGTTGTTGTTCAAATCCCGCACAATGAAGCGGCGATTTTCTTTCAAATCGGTTGGCAAAGGGCTCTCTGAAACCTGCGAAAGCCGGTCGTAGACCCAGTACCCGGTCGTACAAACAAAGATCAGCAGCAGACCGATGACAGCAAAGAGAATGCGTTCAAAAAGAAGATTGTTCCATCTTTTTTTCATATCGACACGAATTTTCAAATTGAAAAATACACTATTTTTTCTATAAAATGCTTTTCAAATTGAATTTTTATGGTGTCCGGATTTCGTGGAACGGGGAATTAGCTGAGTGGAATGGGCATCCGAAAGAACATTTTTCGACTTTAAAACTGTACTCACCATTGATCATATGTAGCAACAAACAGCCAGCTAAACCATGTAAAAATAAAGTATGAAAACGCGTAAATCCCTGATTTTACCTTATCATATTCTGTTCCCAGATTCTTTGCCTGCTTATATAGCAAGATATTATTTAAAATCAACAGTATACAAAAAAACAACACGATCGATAAATTGTAACTTTTAAAAAAAGTCACTACTACCTCCGGCAAAATTTTAATGAAGAACGATTTATTTAAAATAATCAAATTAGACACTGTTATTACGTTCAGTATGTTATGAAAACTAAGCATAAAAACGGAAGCAACTCCATACATTTCAGGAAGTTTTGAATCATGTTTCGTCATTAATATTAAATGAGAAAAATATTTTAGATAAGCTTTTTTCAATGTATCAGACTATAACTAATGACTCTTGTGTTGTCTGTTTGATTCGTTAAACTCTGTATCTGGCGTAAAGGTAACACGAACAAATCTAGCTTTAATCCGAGATGGATTATAAGCAAAAGTGCCCAAACGATCGAAATAACAATTGTATACATGGCGGTATTTTATTGCTTTAGATCATTCGCTTGCAGCTACTCTTCTCTCAGATATTTGTATTTCTTCATATAATACTTGTCAACCACCTTAGCTACAGAATAGTCTTTTAGAGCATACCTGATTAATACGGTATCACCTAATTCCATAAAAGAAAAGCTGCCATCTTCATCAAAAACATACTTTTTATGCTTAATGGTATAGGCTATTTTTGCTGAAGGAGATCCGTGAACGGGTGGAGGATCAATCGATACTATCACTCCAAAAGTTTCATTTCCAATCTTCAACATTTCATTGCGATGATATTCTTCCCAAAAATGATATAAACTCATTATCACTACAAATCCAAGCAAAAAAAGCATTGTCTTTATTTTTTGATTCATCCTTCAGTTATTCATGAGTTGATTCATGGCATCAAAATTAACTGTTAATTACTTAGCCTAAACCGGAATGAAAGTCATAATTATTTCAGTGAGGCTCGATCGATACAATTCCTCTCCTCAAAGACAACTGCTCATTTTACCGGACAACTGCTCCATTGCCTTCTCTGCGCGGTAAGTATCGGCAGGTGTAAACTCTTTCGCACCAACCCATTCTTTTTTAGTTCGGTTGTAATAAGCCCGAATACTTATATGTGATTCCGTGGGGCTATCCGAATCGATCGTGATCATGTAGAGTCTTTTTTGAAGATTCAGGCAGCGATAGGTCAAAAAATCATACCCTCCTTCCTGCCACCAATTAACCGCTGCAGTGTCCTTCGCTTGAATTTGGTACGGAGTTATCTCTGATAAAACATCCAGGCGTTGTTGCACATCATTACCGGAACAATTTAAGTGCGTATCTCCTGCAGAACCAAGTGTCCCGGAGCCAGAATCACAACCCGTGATCCAAAACAGGCTGATTGAAAAAAAAGCAAAAACCCATATTTTCATAATCAATTCCTTTCACTTGTTGAAAATACAAAAACCATTCAACTATTTCACACTACTGAGCATTAATTACAAAAACCAATCTTGTGTTTTCAGATTGGGTTTAAGAATTTATCGGTTTAAATATAACTCAGGCGTGAGTTCAGGTAAACGCTATTGGGCTTGGACAACATCAATCACTCACCACAATAACGAGGACTACCAAAAATTCGGTGCCTGCTTATCTTTGTACAAGCTAATTTTTTGAAGGTAAATGAACTTTTTTGACCTGTTTTGAAAATTTCCAATTGATCATTATTGATTTTATATTGACAAGTATCAAAATCAAAAAAATCAAGGAATACACTATACAAACCGGTTGTTTTAATATTTTCTGAAAAAGACATTCCCCTGGGATCAAAAGATTCCATTACAATTGCATGCTCACGAATAAAACGATAGTTCATATTTCTTGTAGAACCAAATGCCTTGTTATGTTTATTCAAGATCAACGCTTCTACCCTGTTGTTATTAAACTCAAGCAAAAAGCGGATTGAATCTTCTTTCACCGAAGCTGAACTACAGCTTACATACTCATAACCCCCTGTGAGATCATCTCTTTTCTTTGACTGGATGGATGATAATAAAACCAATAATCCGGTACATACTAGTATTAACTTTCTTAATTCCATTTAAAATCAAATGACTAACTCTTAGAAACAGGCTTATCAACACTATTGAAACACTAGCTACACGACCCTATTTCCTAACTAAAAAATCAAAAGTAAATCCATAAAATTGAAAATGATTTATTCTCACTGATACCTCAGAGTAATTATCATTTCCGGTAATTAATGTTACATCACCTAAAGATTCGTTAAACTCATAATTTTTTGATTTTATGGATTCATCTAAAAGCATCCATATTTCTTTATTCAATTTTAAATTTTCACATACTATTTCTAACTCAGAAAATAACATTTTTAAATAAACCTCATCTGATGTCTCAGGGTTCCAACAGTCATGACTTAGGTTCAAAGATGTAAACACCAACTTAAATGATTCTGACTCCGGGTCAAATAATTTCATTGAAAAGATACAATTTCGCTTTTTGAAGTAGCCTTTTACTATTTTATTAGAGGGCTCGGATATAATTATATCAGAATTAGCCGATATTTCGGACAAATTGATTATATCTGATTGAGCTAACAGATTTGAAACAGATAAACCGAAAATAAATAGAATAATAATCTTCATACATTAAAAATTAATTTGTTGGTAACGTTCTTATTGGCTGTTCGAATTGTATTAGCTTGGTCGACCCTTGTTTTCGGGATTCTCATAGTCGAAAGAGTGGGTTCTATGGTCAATTCATCTTTTAAAGATAGGTAAATCAACTATTCGCTTCTCACTTTTGAGCAATTAACTCCAAAAAAATGATAAGTATATTCATGTTGAAAGACGTGCTGACACATATTACAGAAATACCTCTGAATTCTCTTTCTGCTTTTACCATATTTTATCACTTGTTCTGGATGACAATTTTTAAAATTCATTTGAACAACTTTTTGTATACATCACATACCCATTTACGCGATTTTAAGTATTTCTAAGAACGAAAAAAGGTGTTCACAATGGAACACCTTCATTCATTTTTGATTGTTCTTGTATTACAAAGCCAATAATCTACTGAAAAACAACTTGTTGTTGTTTTCATTTTCAAATACCAACTCTTTGAAGACACTACCTATATAACTACTTATTGGTATTACAATAAACTAAAATCAATTTCCATTCACCTCCAGCGGTCTTTCGGAAAACAAAGTCTTTAATTTCTTGTTCATCTTTACAATTTCGATATTCATTTAAGGATTCTTTACCTTGAAAAAAATCCTTATAACTAACAGATAGATCTTTATTATCATCATAAAATCCTCCCGTATTATATATATCAAGCACCTTCATTATTCTGTCTTTTTTTGTTAGATCGAATCTCGGATCACGATCTTCTCTTCCATAAAAAAGCACTGTGTCATCTAAAAGATTATTAAGAGCAATTGTATCACTATTCTCGAGCGACCGGGCAAAAGAAGTCCAAAACTTCTGGAAAGGGGCTTTACACGAATTCGAAACAGAATCTTCTACTTTCTCTTTAACAATTATCTCTTTCACTTCACTATTTGAAGATGAGCAAGAAAACAGTAAAAAGGATAAACTAAACAGACAAACTTTCATAATTGAATTATAATTTAGGAAAACGATACTCTTGTATTTTTTCTGGATATATCGGGTCGTATACACCACTAGATATTTTCACTTTATTAGACCAATTTCCGTGAAGAATTTTTAATGTCCCATCAGCATTAGTCCCCATGTAAAATCCGACGTGTCCACTCTTGAAAACTGCTATTGCCCCATACTTGGGAGTTTCTAATTTAATACCCCAAGTAAGATAATTACGTCCACCCGCTCCTGCTCCTTCAATGCCATTTTGTTTCAAACACCAGTGAACAAAAGAGGCACACCACTCATTTGGAGACGAAGCATTTGCTGATGCAAGATATACATCCACCTTTGGACCAGAATTTGAACCTAATGGTACTTCTTCAACCTTAGCATCTTTTTCTTCAAGAGCAGTTTTCATCCAAGGTGTTCCAACTTTCTCAGGCTTTGCTTTCTTTTGTGCTAGTGCAGCAGCCTTTCCAAGTTTAGAAGCTCCTTCAGACAACGTTTTCTTGGTCATTGAATTCCTAACGATTCTTGGTGCATCAGATGTTTGCAACCACTGAGCAGATCCATTGGATGATTTATGAGCAACCCACTTATAATACCTTGTGACATTTGGATCATTTTCAGATTTATTTGTTGCTTCATACTTTTTCCCTGGTGTAGCTTTATTAGCATCCATACTAGGTTCAAGTCCTTCTATCTCCTTACTCAAAATTACTTGATTACCACCAAATTGGTATGGGGAATAATATGGATAGTCTGAAGTTAATGGGTCAATAGCAAAGAACCTTCCCAATCTCGGATCATGCATACGGTATTCAAAATTCAAGCTATTCCCAGTCTCTTTAATCTCATCATCCGTTTCCTGCCCCTGGAACCCATAACGATAAGGCACATTTCCTGTTCCACTTGTCAAACTCAAATCACGCTTATGCAACGTTACTCCAAATGGGGAGTAATTCCCGACACTTACAGGTCGGGACAGGCACTGTGCATAGCGGATCCCGAATCGTTCCTTTCGGGATGCCAGGTAGATTGAAGAAGTCGGAGCATTGAAAGTTGCTTTCACGTGCTGAAAATACGAAAACCATTCACTTGTTTCACACTAATGAGAATTAATTGCAAAAAACCAATCTGAAAAAACATGTTGAATGCATTTGTAAACTTCCCTAAAAATGTAGCCTTTCCCGTTTTGTATCTGAGACACATTGCCAACGGAGATCAATTAAAAAAAGAATTTCAAAACTGGATGAACGAATACAACTTTGAAAAACCTCATTATGGACTTGGGATTTACACTCCTGCCGAAGTATTGGAGGGTGCTGATTTATTAATTTCTCATAGAGTTTCCTTTCTGGAAGCTGCGAAAAAACGTCGTGAAATCAATAAAAACACCCATTGTACCTTAAAATGTAATTGAAAAGAGAACTTAAACAGGTTGAAGAGTCTAAAACTCGCTATTCATTTACTTACACACAGTATTCAAAAAAACAAAAAACGAGCACTTGCTAAGCACTCGTTTTTAAATCGTTTGTTTTTTAATGAATTACGAAATTTCGTAACGGTTTTCTAAGAATTACTTAGACGTAGCCAAGGTGAGCTTCAAGACTACTTTATTAGAAAAGTGAGTCAGGGAAAGAACAAAATGCTTGTAATTAATGCCATTAGAAACAAATTAATACTCAGAATTTTTGCAGTCGTTAAAAAAGATCAAGCTTATCAAAAAGATTTTTCCTTTTCATTTGGTTAATCCATAGAAATCGGGATGAGACAGCACTACATTACCTAATTTTTGAAATGGTACCGATATACTCCTTTAATGATTTTTTTTCATAGTCCTGCATCAGAGATAAATTCCAGTGAAAAGTATTACTCTTTAAAAAATAATAATTGGAATTATTCACTAGCAATATCTTCGGTTTTTCACTCTTTTCAATATACTCCCACTTTTGCAAATTAATCCTTTGAGGGTCATGACAGATAATGCATGAATTAGAAAATTTTGTTTCACCATACCCAAACATATAATCAGATTCATTTAACCTAGGCAAGTATTTCATTTTATCTGGATAAATTTCCAAGTATTCATCCACTTTAAAAAGTGTTCCCAATTCTTTTTTCTTTCGAAATAAAAAGAGTCTATTGTCATCTGTGTATTTTCTAATCAATAAAGAATCATTAAATCGAACAGTGTCAATCATATGATTTTTCTCAATTTCCGCCATTGCGGTTTCCAAATCTTTTGCGGGGAGCTCGTCAGAACATCCACACAACAAGAATATCATTAATAATAAAAATAATCTAGCCTCCAAATTCAACTTTCATGTCTTTAAGTTTCTCTCCATTAGTACCCTTAAGATCAGGATCAATGCTGATCTTACCAAAAGGGATTTTTTTCGAATTTACCATTTTTTGATACCACTCAGGGTTAATAGGAGAAGTATATCCCGCTACACTCCTTTCTCCCATCAAAATATCATGTCCCGCTCTGGCTCGGATAAGTAATTGAACAGCCAATTGTCTCCTCGTTGCTTCACATAAATTAAAAACATTACCAGCCTTCCCCATTATACCACACCCATTATATGGGCCATCATAGGTATCACCTGCCCCATCTTCATGACCAAGTTCATGTGAAGGAACATTAGATGCTTTTAACTCTTCTCCACTGGATAAAGTTCTATTCGAAGGGGAAATATACTCTTTTTGTACCAATATAGCATCCTTACTTAAGGATAAACCCACTTCTCCCGATCCATGTGATATCTGATCAACAATTCCGATTAAAAGTTCAGACGAATTAATATTAGAAGGATCTTGAGTAGCTTGATATGCTACATTTCCTGCAATAAAATCGACATTAACTTTAAACTCTAGCTTATAATCTTTAGGTATGTGTCCATATTGCTTTCTAATTAAGAAATCTAACATTTCTGTTACTGCAGTTTTTGAATCTATTAAAAACGTAAAATCCGAAGCCGCCCACTTACTTGCAATATCTTGTGCAATTTGTAAGCCCTCTGCATTTGTTAAATTCAATGAACTCATATTCACAAGTAAAAAATCTCTAGAAACAGTTAAATCATACTCAATTGTATAAGTCTTTGTTTCGTCATTTCTTGACATACTTTTAACATGCCAACCTATTATTGGACCTTCTCCATTCTCATCAATAAAAACAATTGGACTATTAGCGGCATAACAATAAGATGAAATAAATGGAAAAGCCGATGATTTAGGGTCAATACTTAAAAATCTTCCTAATCTTGAATCATACATCCTTGCCCCAAAATCATAACTATTCCCCTCACCTTTGAGTTCATCGTCTTTCTCCATTCCATTGAACCCGTATCGATAAGGCACATTTCCGGATCCACTCGTCAAACTCAAATCACGCTTATGCAACGTTACTCCAAATGGGGAGTAGTCTTGTGCGTGGCGGATATCTGCCAGGTAAACCTGAGCCGCAGACGAAGAATAAGTTAGGTTGATATTATCAAATGTAGCCAATCCCTGAGCCTGTACAATGAAGCCAACATAACCTGATTGACCATCTCCTGTAAATGTAACTGTGTTTGAACCGAAATTGACAGGCGCTATAGCCATACTTGAGCTTGAGCTAAATACCCCAACTAATGCATACGAATTGGTAGTACTGGTATAATCAAATGTCAATGTATAGTTAACACCTGCTGTGAAAGTGTATGCTTTATACATTTTTCCGTTCAGGTTTGCGTCCGTTCCACAATTCATATTGAGTGTTCCACCACTTGCAGTTAATGTAAAACCAGCACCGAGTGCATCACTACTTACAATCGCATCATCATCCGGTTCCCAACCCAGGAGATTCCCACTAGCTGTAAACTCATCATTGAACAAGGTAACCGTTCCACCACCTGCGTCCTCCTGCGGAATCACCTTATCTGAAATCACGCTCAATACGTTCCCCAGGTGGTTGCTCAACTCGTAGGTGCGTTCCCCGATGTGGTGCGTCACACTGCGCATAGAGTACGTGCTGTTCTGAGAACCGTACATCGGTACTTTTTCCGTGTGCATTCCCAGACGGCTGCTTCCGTAGAGGTGTTTTTCCGTTTGGGCGAACGTAATGGTTTGCTTTTCCACGTCTAACACATGCTCGTAGGTAGCCATCGTATTGCCCTGTGCATCCAATACGTAATAGGTGGATTTCAACCACGTATCTTCTGAGTTGTATAAGTGCTTCGCGATTCTGTGTCCCATGGCATCGTAGTCGAAAGATACGTTTTTCTTCGCAGAACCGGAGCTTCGAACAATTTTTTTAACTTTTCCGTCTACCCGCCAGATGATCTGCGCAATCTCCTCCTGCTCGTCTTTGATCAGGCGACCTTCCCCGTCATATGCATAGTTGCTTACACTCATTCCCGGGTTGATATCGTTATCGTCGTAATCGACTTTGTCGCGCACAAAATACAAACGGTTGCGCTTCACTTTCATGGATGGATTCGCGGATTGACTATCCAAAACTCCATTCATGCCTTCGTAGAAATACGTCATATCATCGATATCCGCATCATTTTCATCGCGGCGTAGCTGGTGTGTGATGTTTCCATTCGCATCGTACTGGAAGGCATTGTAATACATCTGGGTTCCTCCATTCATCCAGCTGTTGGATTCCTTATCCAGGAAGTTATAGCTACGCGCTTCTTTCAGGCGATTGAGCTGGTCATAACGGTAGGCATTCCCCAACGGCAATACCGTACGGTCATTCGGATCGGTGATCGTGGTCACCATTCGCGCAATGTTCCCGTTATAGAGGTCAAAACTGTTATCGGTCAAATCAGAGGAAGCCTGTTGTGCCACAAAGGAATTATTCCCCCCGATCGCACCGGCGTAGTCATGCTCAAAATAGTGCAAACTATACCCGAAGACGTCTCGTGCCACGTTGTGGTTCGGAGACAGGCCTTTCCCGTCTTCTCCCGGATCGCGGTTCACATCCAGCGTATTGCTGTTCACACTCTTGATCCAGCCCTGGAGCGTGTACACATAATCCAGTCCCTGTACTTCTTCGTCAGACAATACGGTTCGCGCCAACGGCCCATGCGCATAGTAGGAATAATCGGCTTCCTTGTACCACAGGGCATTGATTTCCGGCTCGTTCTGCAAGCTCGCAATCGAACTGTTCACGGTCGTAACCGGAGTTTCGGTAGAGGTATACACGTCCGTAATGCGGTTGTCCGCATCGTAGTTGTATGCATGGTGCCACTGATCAGCTTTCCCGGTTTCGTAATCCACCCGGTGTACGTTTCCGGAAATCAGGTCGTAAACATAGTCTACCCGCTTGAAGCGGTGCTGTGCAATGTTGGTGATGTCTTTCAGCAAACGGTTGTCCTGCAAGACGGTTTTCACGTTTCCGTGAATGTCGTAATCGTAGTGCGTAGCATGATCGTAGGTTTCATCCTTCGCATCGTAAACCGCTTCATAAGTTACGTGTACAATGCGCTTGCGCTGAGTTGTTTCGTCCAGCGTGATTGGCAATCCTAAGGCTGCAATAGCAGGGTTCGTCACATCGTAATAGCTTTTCGTCACTTCCTTGCGGGTTTCGGTTGATTCCTTGTCCAGCCAGTCCTTCAGTTTGGCATCATCGATCACAGACGGAACAAACGATCCGCCCACATAGGTTCCGAAAATAGATGCAAAGGGAGCTGCGTACGTGTTTTCATGCTTCTCGCCTGCTTCGTATACACGTCCCAGCGCATCATACAAGGTATAGGAGTACTTGTTATCTGCCAGCTGGCGGCTGTTTTGACTCACCACAATGCGTCCCAGACGGTCGTAGAAGAAACGGGCCGTGTAGAGGTTGTTTTCCTGTTTCAGGCTGCGCACAAAGGCTTTTTTACTCGTTATATCGGAAGGATTGGTGTATTCTCCACCGTAGACCGCTTTGTTCAGCGTGCTGAAAGCCAATGCACGGATAGTGTAGCCGGTGTTGTTATTCAGGATCGGATCCAAAGTCAGCTCGGGATCGTAAGCAACCGTACCATTCAATTCATGCGTCACCGGATCGTTGTCGCCTGAAGTGAGGTAGTAAAAAGCCCCGGCATCTCCAACTACAAATCCGTTCTTATTATCCTTGAAATAGATTTCGTTGAAGTTCACTCCCGACACGCTTGCAAGAAGGAAAGAAGAACCGTCACTGAATTTCCGGTAAGCAATCATCCCGTTTTCTCCCGCCATTGCTACCGAATGGTTTTCGAAGATGTGAATCGCGCGGATATTCTGCGGAGCATTGTATACTTGTGAATACGAGATCCCAAACGTTGAAGCAGATAATGATGACGGAGTCAACTCAATCGACCACAATTCCTGATCAGCTGCAACATAACCCAACAGCGGGCTTGTTTTGTTGAACTGGATATCGGAAAGCATGGATGATCCGAAGATTGCTGCATCCACCAGTGTATTCCCCTGCATCAGGCGAATAGCATTGTCTACTCCGATCAGGAAATTCGGTGTTCCGTCAGCAGCAATTTTGGTCACGATCTTTCGAACACTGAACGCATTGGAAGAAACGAGGCTGAGTGGTTCTGGGGCAATGACGCTCCAGGATGTTGCACCTGTTGCCGTTGTCCGCCCAAAATAGTTATCTCCGACAACTGTTCCATATTGATTATTCTCAAAATGAACGTCTTTCAGTTTGGATGGATAAATCCCGGTAATGCGCGTTCCCAAATGGGCATTATACAAAATCAGTTCGTTTTGGTTTCCTGCCACCAGGGCTTTTGCCCCTGCATAACCCGGAATAAATACCGCACTGTTCAGGGTATGGGCCGTCAACGGATTCACCGTCGTCAAAAACGCCGTATTGATGTTCGCCGAATAGAAGACCATTCCCTGCTCTCCGGCAAGGAGCACGCTTTGTCCGTCGTAGGCAACGCTGCGCAGGTCTTTTCCGTTGGCAAACGTGGAAACCGGAACTCCGGAAGCTGTGTAGAAAGCCGGCTGCTGGGTCCAGGAACCGCTCACTACTTGTTGCTCCGTGAAATATCCGTTTGATCCGACCAACCCGATAAAGGTATTCGACCCGTTTACACGGTAGCCGGATTCATAGATGTCTTCAGTGGTTCCCACCGGACGCACATAACTGGTTGCTGCGGCCGTACTTTTCGCGCGGGAGGCTACCAATCCGTTTTTACCTGTGATGATCACATCGTTTCCATTGGTACGAATACTGGTCAGATCGGTATATGCGTGATTCTTACGGTCTGTAAAGGTAATCGGAGCTCCGACTGTCACAATGCCCGAAGTGCTGGTAAACAAGCCTCCGTTTGTTCCGACCAGGGAAACTTTCGTTCCGTGAACCACCAGGTTTTCGATGACAGAAGTTCCCGGGCTGATCGTCGTACTGAAAGCAACAAAGGTTGTATTTGCTGCAGCTTTTCCATACAGTGTATTTCCTGCATAAGCCAGGGTGTATTCTCCTCCGGATGTACTCAATTTATCAATCGCCGCAATGGAGCTTGCTCCGCTCACAGCAGTGAATCCGGAATACCCACCGGTCAGGGAAGTGCTTGCCGAACGGTATACATTTCCGTCGGAAGCCAGTACTTCAATGGAGATGCCACTTCCGTCTTTCAAAGCCAGGATCTTTTTCGCTGACAAGGTTCCCGAAAGTGCTACACCGGAAACCGGCGTGTAAACCACGTTGTCTGCACCGGATGTAAACGTATTGGTACGATACAGTTTTTGATCCGCACCGATTCCGAAATAAGTAACATTCGTTCCGTCTACGTAAGCCGTTACGTTCTTTATTTCAATTCCTTGCGGAATGTTTGGCGTTTGATCTACTTCTGAGACATTTCCGTTCGAAAACAGAATCACGGATTTTGTGTATGATTGAGACGTTAATGTATTGTACCCCTGAACCAGGATTTCCTTCGAAGAAGTTCCTTGTTTGATCAGGGCAAGTGAAGCATTAGCATAGTCATTTTGCAAAGCATCCCAGCTGATTCCTCCATTGGTGGTTTTACGAATGACTTTGGTTCCGTTTTCTTCGATCCGTGCAAGCCCGATTTGGCTTGTCAGCATAAACAATTGGTCGATCGTTCCAGCCGTTCCGGATTGTCCTAATTTTTGCGTGAAATTAGCTGGTCCCGTACCGGAAAGAGCAGATAAGTTCCCATCTACTCCGGCAGCCAGTCCATTGTCATTGGAGTAGAATCCGATGGTTTTCAAATCTGCTACCTGGGAATTTTCAATGGTTGTTGTTGCTCCTACCCGTCTCAAAACAGCATCATAGGTCAAACCGTTGTTCGTAATATTCGCAATCAAAAGGGTGGTTCCCGATACCGGAGAAACTCCCTGCAAAGTGAAGTCTTTCACTTCATTGACTGTCAAACCGGAAGGTAATGTCAAATCATACACCGTCGCAACTGAAGAACCGCTCAGCTCCAGGATTCGCCCGGATTTTGAAAGTGCAAATGCTTTCGGAGCAGCGACATCCAATCCTGCAAAGTCTTCAAAGACTCCGGCAGAATAGGTGTCCATTAAATCCCAGTTGAATCCTCCGTCAGAAGTCATCAACAACATGCCGTCATTGGCAACAGCATAGCCGGTAGATGCATCCACCATCGCAATTTCTTTGAAGTTTGCCCCCAGCACATGACTCATCCGTATCCAGTTGGATCCGCCGTTGGTTGTTTTGTACAAATAACCGCGGTTGTGGAACGGAAGCGAAGGATATTCAATATACCCTGTCAGGTAACCGATATTGGCATCCACCATCTGAATGGCAGTTGTATTCAACCCGGTTGGCAGTCCGTTTGGTGCCACTGCTTCGAAAATCTTCATCGCATCCTGATCCGGCATGTTCTGTGCCACCAGCTGGTTCAGAGAATTGTACAGATAGGTTGTCGCCATGCGGTGATTGGTGATCACCTGGTGCGTATTATTCTGGCGATCCTGTTTGATTCTCGTTTTTAAAGATGCATCCGAAATATCGAGCATTTCAACTCCTTCAGGCGGGATTGTACGAATCAGGTTTCCTGCCTGGTCGTAGTAATACAAGGTAAAATGATGTTCGATTTCGTTGTATTCCAGGGTCATATTTTCCATCGCAGCCATACAATGTTTGATGTATTGCTCTGCCAGGGTGGTCTGGAAATTCTGAACCTGTTCGTTGTAAGCGATCAATGCATTGACCTCATTGTTGCTTTGGTAGAACTCGGTACACGGATCGTCAAATTCCATTTCAAATGTTTCATAAGCAATGGTATCTCCTGCACGAACACACGGTTCTTCCCGGTTGTCTTTACAGAACGTATACAAGTCCGGCATGCGCTCAAAATGCTTCAATCCGTCCAGGACCATATTCAGTTCCGAACAGTATTGATCCACACAGAAACACAGGTCGTTTTGATAAAACGCTTCCATTTTCACGAGGGTCACTACATATTCTTTTCCGCCCTCTACTGCCTTATCGTTGTACAACGCTACACAATGCAGGTACTCTTCGTATTCATTCTGACACGGAGTATTTCCATAATCCAGTTCGGTCTGACCACAGAACTGATCAATAGTCTGAGGCAGTGGAAGTGGTGTTTCCGGCTCTGTCTCCGTACTTTGTTTGATGTATGTTTGAAGGTAATTATTGTAGTCTGACACACAATCACAATACCCCATTTGCATAAAGGTCTTAAATGTCGGGTACAACACAGCCAGTTCGGAATGATTGGCAATGGCCCAATCCGAATGATTATAGGTATCAATGTACTTGAGATACAAGGACCAGTTTTCACGGCATTTTCCGGCATCTACTTCCTCCGGAGACGTACAGTCATCCACCACAGGCAGCGGCCCCGGACACGCAGTCGAATCGGCGAATGAATTCGTGTAATTCTGCACCAGCTGAATTCCATAGGAAGAACAGCACAGGTTGTTATCGATAAATGCCTGGTATGGAACCAGAGGCATCGTAATATGGTAATTCAAACATGTTTCATTGGACTGCTGCTGCTGTTCAAACACTTGATACGCATTCAGGTATTTCACATACAATGCTTTACACTGGCCTTCATCAATCTTTGCATCCTGTGCATTCGGGTAGTTATCTACCGGCAAAACAGAAGCCGTCTGATTCATCTCCGTTTTGAGGTAATTGACATAATCACTGCAATCATCGGAATAAATCGTTTGCGCAAAGGTAAAAAGACCAACCGTAGCGATCGTAAGCAGGTTATTTGCAGTTCTGTTATCGTTGTACTTATTCACTGCTTCCGTATAGCGCTCATAGGACGCTGTCAGGTTCTTACCGCTCCCGTATTTATCCACATAGTTGAACGGATTTTCAAGCAGGTAATACCCGTCCATTCCTTCCACATAACCGGTTGCGAATTGAATGTATCCTCCGATAGAATAAGCCAATCCTTTATTAAAGTAATCCTGGTAGCTGATGGCTCTCAAGTAATACGGATCACCTTCATTCCAGTTCAGACGCTGATTGGTTCCATCTACGACCGATTTATAATCCACATAGGAAATAATGGTATTGTCTTCTTCCAGAACTCCGGAAATCATCAGGTTGTTTGTGATGGTTTCCAGTTCTTGCGGTGTATAATCACGCGCTTCACCCTTCTCACAATCCGAACATTCATTCAGTTTGAAACACGATGTTCCGAATAACGTATCATTCACGGTAGTTGAACCGTTTGTGTAAGTCACTTTCAGATAGAAATCATAATTCGCCCCGCCGGAATTGGTTGCCGGTAACAAGTGCATGGCACTAACAGCAGTAATGTTATTGAAATTCACCGACGTGTTTTTGCTCGACAACACCAGGTTACAGGAACCCGGCATCGTGAAGGTCAACCGTTTTCTTCCGCCGGAAGTAGATTCCACACTGTGAAGCGTTGCCGGACTTGACGGCAATTGCCCGATCAGGTTGTTCGACCATTGCTGGCTGAATACCAAATCAAACGGTGCATTTTGGTTCACCAATACATCTTTAAACAAGGCTTCCAGGTCGTTAAATGTTTTGTATTCTGTTCCCTGGCACAGGATCGGATCTGCCAGGCCGCATGTTCCCATCGGAATTCCAGTAAAGCCGCTTCCTGTAGCACGGATTGCATCGCAACTCAGGGTCACCAGGTGATTTCCGCTTGCGTCCAGACAAACCAGTTTGAAGGTATTGTTTGGCCCCGGAATCATTTCAGAAATACTCGCGATCAGGTTCATGGATGACATGCTGAACGTTGTCGGTTCAACAGCGTTGATTCCAAGTGTCAAAGTGGTCGTTCCGTCCAGGAATTCAAATCCCGGAAGGGAAGGAACATACCGGAACTTCGCAACTCCTGTAGTCGTTGGGCTGACTGTATACTGGAACTGCTGCGTATACAGGAAATTGTAAGGTGCAGAAGAAACGGTTACGTAAGATGTGCTGGTAAGTTGTGAACCTGAAGCCAGTAATTTCATCATCTTTTCAACTGCTTTCCCCTGGTCGTTCAATAAACACTGATCCGGGAAAGAACAGTTTCCGATTTTCAAAGTCGTGTTTCCGGTCAACTGACGGGTAAAAATAGTTCCGCCCTGGTTCACCTTCACATCGACGGTAAATGAATACAATCCGCTGCTGACAGTGGTAAACTGCAGGTTATTGAAGGCAATGATCTCATTCCAGGCAAAAGTTGGCGTGATCGATGTATTTTGAACCAAACGGAATGTGGCGTATGGAGCAGAAGTAGCTGTTTCTTCCCAAAGTACTTCCAGTACACCCGTACTGTTCGTGATCTGGTGCCAGGTCAAAGCCGGAAGCGGACCGGAAACTTCATAGTTTTGGGCAGACATCAATACAGCACTGGTTGCTGTGAGTGTATTCATATTGATTGGGTCGCTTTCCAGCAAATGCTGTTGTGCCACCTGGTTCAGTAATAACTGGAAAGACGACCCTACCGGGCATTGTCCTGTCTGCAGATAAATCTGGTAAGCGGCCTGCTGCGGATCGGTGTCTACATAATCCACCGGATTTCCGAAACGTTTCTGCTTGTTGATGTATTTCAGGTGATTCCAGATGTTACAAGGCTGTATCGTGTTCCAGAATCCTCCGTTTACAGTAAACGGTAACCCTGAAGCAATGGTGATGAATCCATTCTCAAATGGGTTGAAGTTATCATTTCCGATACACTCATTGTACCCGTAATAAGAAGGATTGGTCAATGATTGTGTTTTTGCATATTCCAGCTGAAGGGCTTGCTTCGCAGAATAATACAATCCTCTGAAAGCCATCCATTCCGCATCACGAATTTCTGTATTATGAACCGGGTCGGTTCCGATATTGGTTCCGAACTGGGTACAAGATGCGGAAGGCATATACCCTACCAGTTCGTTCGGACAACGCGTGATCATCGCTGCAACCTCCATCATGGAGAACCAAACTCCGTTGATCTGGGTATAGTTGGTGATCTTGCTTTGCAGTGCCGCTGAATTGTAAACGGAATACGGATCCCACGGAAGTGTGGAACTCGCAATGTTAAAGGCATTCACCATATTGGTAGAACCGTCGATAAATCCGTTCGTAACAGCATCCTGGAAGGTATTGATGGTCATCATTTCCTGGTCAAAACTCTCGGAAGAGTATTGATCAGCTGGATTGTTTTTCTCTGTAAATGATTTGAAGATGCTCAAAATCGGGTATTCCGGGTGATAAATTACCAGGGAATTTGCCCAAGAGCTGTTTACCAGGTAGTACTCGATAAAATCCTCTACATCTGCCAGGTATTGAGGGTACGTATAGTATTCGTTCGTTTGCGGGTCGAGGAACACCTTTGTGTTGATCGGTGCAAATCCATCCACCGCAGGGTTTGAAGAAGTCACCTGGTTTAAATTATTGATCACTACGCCGGTCAACGGAATGCGGGATTTCGTCACACCGTCTTCTTCAAAGTAGAAATTCTGGATGCTTGCTTCTATATCGTATTTCGGATATTTCCAGAAAGCCTGATTCGCTGGAGTTGCACTTGCTTTCGGCAAAGTATTCGACGGGTTCAAAACAGATAACGGAAAATTCCCCACTTGTTCATTCCCCTGGTTGTTCAGGTATTCACCATACTGTCCGCCCGGCATGACATCTGCCAGCAATACCAAACGCATGGTTTCGTAATATGAAATCGGTTTACAAGGAGCATTACACTCATCCAATGCCTGCTGGTATTCTGCTTCTGTTCCTCCAGCTTCCAGGAAAGCCAGTAAAGGCCCTAAATCAGCCACACACTGAGCACACGAGAAATCCTGGTTACAATTATCAATATTGGAAGCCGCAGCCACCTGATTCAGGTACTCATTGTAAGTCGTGAAACACGTATTCAGATCCAGTGAATCCGTTACATACATGTCAATATATTCTTCAATCGCTTCTTCGTTTACAGTCAGAATCTTCGAAATCTGATACGTTCCTGGCTCCAGCCCCTCAATAATAAACGTATCATCTTCCGTATACGCATTACAAGTTGTCTGGAAAATCAATTCATTATTTGTACCTGTTGTAAACTGACCGATTTTCTTGTTGGAAATGTATTCCGGAGAAACCAATGACCCGCACAGGTTTCGTACCTGGATTTTCAAGTCGTAAATACAATTAAAACAAACGTTCTCCGGTAAACAGGTATTCTCAAACGGAGCGATATTCATATCGTAGTGAATGGTCACATCCGATTTGGAACTCAGTGCAATGGTCTGGTTAAAGACTTTCGATTTACCATCCGGAGAAGTAACGTTCGAAGCGGAATTTCCAGTTGCATCTTTCGCCAACAAATCCACGTTCAACGGACCTGCTTCTGCAGCAGATGGAAGCGGTTGCAGGTTATCCGGAACCTTTCCGGCAAGAGATGTTGCGATGACTCTTCCTTCCTGATCCAGGTAAGAAATGCTCACTTGTCCGTTCGGATCAATGACCATATTCTTTTGATAGTGTGTCGCATCTCCTACTTCCGAGCCAAACAAACGATCCAGTTGTTCCTGGAACGGGTGAGCGTAGAAGTACTTGGTTTCGTGATCGCTTCCCAATTGGAAATCACGGCCCACTCCACCCTGACGGTACACTCTACCGGTATTATCAGGAGCATATTCTACCTGGCTGAACGGAAAACCTTCCGCATTCGGAACATACCCCGGGTTTCCAACCAGGTTCGGGTTCTGGGAAGAATAGTACCTGGAAGCACCATCTCCGGTTCCCATTTCGTTAGCCGCCATCGGATTACATTCACTCGGCGGATTCAATTGCTCGAAATCATTCGCCGCATAGGGATTTCCAATCGAATTCTGATTGAAATTCTCATAATAACGCAATGCCGTTTCTGCACCCTGGTTACTACACATCAAGGTTGTAACCGGGCTTGGGAGCACCTGAACAACCGGTCTTCCCAGGTGATCATAAATCGTTTCTCCGACAATGGTATTTTTATCCGAATTGATTTTAGTGACCATCTGGCGGTTGCGCAATGAACCGTCAAAGAAGGAAATCACTTCTTTTTTCTTCCCTTCTTCGGCAAAAGTTGCGCTGTATTGCCAGTTCTTGGATGGATCAAACGGAGTCGTGATGTGATAATTCGGTGTGACTGTATTTGCAGCAAGGGAACCGTCATTGGTAGACCAGGCAGTAAATAAAAAGCGGTAAGGCGCAACATGTGAACGCCCCACAGCACGTACACGGAAACAAATGTATCCCTTGTCAAAAATCATAGACAAATCGTAAGACGTTTTCGTGGTGGTAATTCGCGTAGAATTATTCCGGAAATCAACATTCGGAGCTGTAGTGGTGAAACCGTAATCGTTTACGTACACCCATTCCAGCTGGTATTCTTCAGCATCTTCTATCGCGTTCCAGGATACCGTGAGTTTTTCCCTGTAACCATCACAATCGAGGTCTTCCAGGTTCTGAATGGTTAACCCGAGTTGAGATGGAGTAACAGTCGTTGTTTTTGTTTCAAATTCGTAAATACGATCCACAAAAACGTCTCCCTGAAGGTATAGGTTCGCCGGAAGAATATCCACATTACTTCCATTGATTTTAATCTCCTTAATCACAAACTTAAATGCCTCCACATTCCCGAATGTAACGGTGTGTTTGTCCTGGAACGTAAGCGAATCCGGGTTATTCGGCTGATACGTAACATCCATAATGACGGTTGTATCTGCCAAAGCACTTCCGCCAGCGGTCGGGTATCGTTTCACAACCACCGTGATTTCAGCAGTATATGCTGTAAAAGGTGTCGGGTAATGGTGATCCACACCAAAACTCAACATTCCTTTTCTACTCAGGTCAACGAAGTTCGTATTTCCCGAGGTCGGTGTAATGGTTGTAAATGCTGTTGCAGTCAACGTGTTTCTTTCAACCTGCGGACTTCCTGAAACCGGTGTTTTGACAATACCGCTGGTAAAAGGCAGTACGGTAGCAAAGCCGGAAAAGCTTGTCAGAAACAAAAATAGGACTGCTGTTTTTCTAAATAGGGCGTTCATTGAATTCTTATTTGATCGGGTGGTATCTTGCATCATAAAGTTCATAATTGATCAGCTTATCGCTTAAAACGTATTTTCCGTCTCCGCTGGCAACAACGTATGGAGCGAGGTCAAAAAGCTTTGCGGGATTCTTGATTTTCTCCATCGGTTCGTAAGTGACTACCGCGTAGGGTTCTTCCACGGTTTCATCATCAATTGTTTCGGAAAAATAATTTGCCGGCGGGTAGGAAACCTTGAACCGGTAAATCAAGCCAGACTTATTGTCCACCTGGTATTCGATCGTTCCTTCCGAAAGGTTGTCGGGAATAACCTTATACGTAGTATACGCTGTGGTTTTGTAATAGCTCAGTTTAAATTTGGACAACGCTTCCAGGTTGAAGTTCCCCACTGCCATGGCGGGACTAAAGTTTTTATCCGGTTCGGTTAGTTGAACCAGGCTTTCCAGCGAGTCGATAATGACATAAATATCTCCTGTCTGAATGATGGTAACTCCTTCATTTTCCATCCGGAATGTGTTCCCGGAACCGTAATAAACAACGCCTGTACTAGTAGAAATCAGTTCATTCGTACGAAGATCCTTGTAGATTTCTTTCTTAAACTTCAACTTGCAGTTGCTCTGGTTCATTTTCTCAATCACCGGTTTCATTTCCTTCAGGAAGTCCTGCGAAGAAATTTCTGTGAGTTGTTGTGCCCCCACATTGCCTATCCAGGTGACGGCTATGAGAATTGCTAAATATCCTTTCATCTTAAAATCCGGTTGAAGTATTTTCAAGGTTTTGCTGAATGGTCATGATCCCTTTTTCGGTTTCTTTCTTCACGCGAACGAGCTTTCCTTCTTCGTCATACTCATAGATTTTGGCGTAGTTGCGTTCATCCAGTTCGGCGACCAATCTCAGTGTTTTCGGATCGTAGACATACGTGACCATCGAACCATCAAAAGGAAAAACCCGGATGTCATCGAAGAAAACATCTCCGGCATTCGAAAGCAGTTCAATCTTCAGGTTTCCTGCATTGTCCGTATGCACAATTCCTTCGATGCGCTGCCATCCGTCGATAATCTGGCCGGAGCCGTAGAATGATACCGGAGCGGCGGTTCCGGAAGTAACACGCAAATATCCATTCGTATAGGTCGTTGCCTTCGGATTCTTATCTTCCTTAATCCAGGCAGATACCACATAGCGGTCATCTACCGGTTGAAACTTCGGAAGACAATTTTCACAATCAAACAACTCGCTGCAGATGAAGTCAGCTCCATGCGTATAGAAACTCAGTGTTCCGCTACACCCCGGAACCGTAATGGCCAGAATGTATTTCTTATTCGCAATGGTGTTGACCTGATCAACCGGCTTCCAGTATCCGGTCGGGGTGCTCATCGGATCATCAATAATTACCGAAGCCGTTCCATTTGCGATGGCAGCTCCGAAATCCTCTCCCGATTCAAACGGACCATATACTTTATACGAACTGGCGTGAGACGCTCCCGTTGTTGCCCGGAACTGCAAAACGATCGGTGTTCCCCACGTAAAAGCAGCGTTGGTTGTAAAGGAATAGTACAGCGTAGAACTTCCTCCCAGACAAACAAACCCGTTGTTTGAATTGAAAACCGTATCATGCACATTGTAGCACAAGTTGTAAGCTCTGTCTGCAGAATAATTACTTAAGTAATTCTGAGCCCAACTGCTGTTCGTCCAGACAGTCAGGAATAAGATCAAATAGATTGCTTGTTTCATCTTTAAAATTGAATTAACTCGTACTGAAGTTTCTTGTCTTTTACCGTAAATAAGATTCCCATTTTACAGCCTTTTGAATCCGTTACCGTGATCATCAGACTGGAAGCATTATTTCCTTCATCCATATTGAATCCAATGGTGTTATTGGTGCTTAGTTGTGCAAATGCATTTCCGTCTGCTTCAAATTCCATGGTGTATGGACCGGTTCCTCCTTCAATCTTCACATCGCGTTTCTGATTCCAGCTCAGTTTCAGATCACAATCCGGTTTGTATTCACAGCTTGAAATGATATTTTGGAAGGTCACTCCCGCTCCCGGTGATACTTTGATACTGGTAGCTCCGGTATGCGAGTGAGCGGTAGTAATCGCCGAACCCGGAATAGCTATCGGATTACCGCTTCCATCCATCACTTTTCCGAAATATCCCTGCTCATTACAACTGTTGTAACCTACGTCTTCAAAAGAACCGGTTGCAATCTGCTGCATCTTGGCATTGGCTGCAACTGCTGTGGTCAATGTACTGTTAAAGCCAAATAAGCTGGAAGAATAACGACCCAAAGCATCACGTGTTTCCATCGTCATTCCGTTTGGTGAAAATTGCGTTACTTCTGATACGAAGGTCCAGTTCAATCCGTCTTTCTCCCATTTCTTTCCGCTTCCCAATTTGTAGAAAGGACTGTATGCTGTAAACACTCCATCTTTCCGGACATTGGTATTTCCGTCGTAGTTGGTTTGCGTACGTCCGCTCAGGTACGTGTATGAACGGATTGGTCTCCAATTTCCTTTTGTACCCAAAATATACGGGTTGGTGGTACGGATCGATGTTCCGCTGCTTGGATCAAAACAGTCACAGTATGTTTTCCAATCCTGCCCGAACTCTACAGCTCCGGCATTCAACACATGGGAAAACTGGTTGGAACCGAAAGATGTCAGCGGGTTGCTCAGGGAAGTCATGCTTGCCATGGAAGTACTCTGCTTGTTCTTGTAACCGGATCTCAACACTTTGATCAGCACATTGCTTCCACTGATCGGATTTCCGCTCATATCTACGATCCGGATTCCGTTTGCGTTTTTCTCCAAAACCCAACCCTTCATCGTGGTATAAGACAATTTCACGGAAACTTCATCCCCCTCTGTAAAATAATTGAGGTTTGCAGGAATGGCAGTAAATCCGGTATTGCTGATCGAAGCCGCCTGGTAGGAATACATGATATTCTTCGATGCCTGACCAAAAGATTCGTATTTCCAGTAAGCCGGGTAGTTCAATGAGTACACTTTATCGTTGAAGTTGGTCGTTGTCTGTGTCACCAAAACCTGCCCCGTCTGAGAATCATACGCCAGGTTATTAGTCTCCACAATACTTCCGTCCTGGTTTGCAACGGTTTTCTCAAGGATTCCGAATTTCTGGATCGTTTTGTTCATCGTTGCACTCCGGAAGCGATTCGTACTGCGGTCATACCCTGGATAAATCGTTGGAATAATCAACGGGATAAAAATGTAGAATGTATTCGTGTTAATCGAGAATTTTGGTACCTGTGAAACGGTTCTGCTTTCTCTGAAATCGGCTACTTCATCGTATCTCACGCCAACCGTTTCCTGGGAAATTGTTCCATCCGGGTGAATGACCGTAATTTGATTTTTCAACCGTTTGTTCTCCTGTCCTCCCAATGCCAATTCTTCGGATTGGTAGTGGTACTCAATAGTAGACAATGGCTGTAATTGTCCCTGACCGTATACGCTTTCTTTCTTCGGTTTCCCGTGCATATCGTTCAACTCAATGGAGAACCCCTGGTTTGCGGTCAGGTACTGGTATTTCGGAAGGAACGGTAAGAATGAGTTCTTCGGCAAAACATCCACATTGGTCGCTTTCACGATCGTCGGGAAATCCTTCGCAGTATAAAACTCTTTCACCACTTTTCCTGTTCCGCGGGATCCCAACTCCGAACTGTTCAAGTCTTCGATCACCACGCGGGAATAACCGATAGATGGTGAAGGGAATTGCGATTCCATGATCGGGTCTTCGATGTACATCTTATCATCCATCGCCAAACGCTTTTTGTTGTTTACGATGTATGCAGTATGCCACGGGTTTTCGTCTCCACCCAACTGCGGTTCATAGGAAGCCACACCGGATGATGTCCCATCTTCCAGTTCATAGGTAAATCGCTGTCCGTATTCGGAAGAAGAGCTTCCTCCCATCTGACTCCAGTTGTCTTTGATGCGGATTTCTTTCACACGGCTTCCGCCACCCATTTTATGTCCGGAAACACAATTCAGACGCATCCATGATTTCAATGGCACAAAGCGCTTGCATTTACCCATTTCAAAAATACGCTGGTTTGGTCCGGTTACCAATTCCTGGAATGAACCCATCTGCTCCACCATGGCACTTGCCAAATCGACAATTGCTTCCACTCCTGCAGGAGCATCTCCCGGAGCAGAATTCATAGAGCTTGGTTTGGTAAAGGTTCGCGACAATTGAGCACGTCCGAACAAGATTCCTTGTTTGATAATCGGTGAATAAATCTCCGGATCAGCATCTTTTAGCTTTTCTCCTCTTAAAGTGATTGCTCCATAAACAGTTCCATCTACGGTTTCCGTACCGACATGATCCACAATTCCATATCCCGAAATGAATTCTGTTTTCTCCTTGTAGGTTGCTCCGGCAGGATTTAGCTCGGTCAAGGCTCTGAAATAAAGCTGCTGTCCCTTGTAGGCATAATGTTTCGGATCAGGATCACTCGGATCCAGTGCAAACAACAATTTCGGATTGGCATTTCCAGGTTTTACCAAATCCAGGAAATCATACCCTGTTTGTGTACGGGAATTAAATGCGTATTTGTGACTATTATCAAAATGTACTCCAACAATCTGGAACATTTGAGTTGCTTTCTTGTGCTGCACAAACTGGTAATCATCCGATTCATACGTCACATTGATCTCTCCGCCCGACGGAAGTTTGATTTTCGTCAGCGCCCATGCCGAAGCATTGTTATCTGCTTCTGTTTTATCCTGAACCGAATACGGATATTCGGAATTATTCAACGGAGCGCTGATATCCTGTTCAACCGCAGTAGTGGAGTAAACAGGATTCTTATAGGTTCCCCATCTGTCACTCCCTTTCAGGTTGTAATCCGGATTCCTTGATGAATAATCGAAGGTATAATTTCGATTCAGCATCTTTTGCGAATTCTGATATGTAAAACTGATTTTCGTTAAGGTCAGTTTTCCTTCTGCTGTATTCGGGTTGTTCGGGTAACCTTTACACAAGTGGTAGTCGTAATCAAACTCCACTTTTTGAATCGGGTTGGCCTGAGACAAGTCAGAAGCATGCGCATAGTAGTCTTTTCTTAAGTACAATGTAATACTTCGTAAGAGCTTACTATCATTGGCCGTACCGGTAGCAAAACCTCCATCTCTGTCCTTAGCACTTTTCCCATCGTGTCTGGCTTCTGTTTTGAAGATTGCCACATAGTTTTTCGTCTCTACCTTATACAGGTAATACAAGTCTTTCTTCCCATATACAAAACTTGCCTTGTCATCCGTAGGATCGGAACGCATTCCTTCATTGTGGAAACCGGACGAAACAGCCGCAGGAGACCTCCATTGATTCCCCGTTACTTTCTCGTAATCAAATTTTACATATGATCCAAGGTCATCTATCGAAGGCCCTTGTACTTGATCTGCATCTACATAATCGTCACTCAATACACCCGAAAGCAGGTAGGAGTGTGCATATGCCGGAGTTGTGATACTGCTGTAATAATGATCGATTCCCCGTGTATTATCCAAGGTAGGATCCGAAGAGGAATAGGTAATTATCCCCGAATTGTCATTCGCGTAGTTGATTCCGTCATCGCTGTACATTCCATCACCGATGGCAAAAGTCACATCTTCCTGGAAGTAATTGTATGCCGGCAAACTGAAAACGTATCGTCTTCCGTCCTGCCCCAATTGGGTAATTTCATAAATGTGTCCTGCATTTCCCTGCGTAACCAACGGGTTCAATGGGAACACTCCCATTCCGGCAGCAACTTCTTCCCGTGTAAGGAAATACAACTGATTATTCGTCAGTTCCCGTGCCGTTTTCTTATTTCTACTGATCGATTTGATCGTTCCCTGCTGGTTCAAACTTCCGGATAGTCTCGGGAATAATTCCGAACCGGTCAATTCCAGTTTCTCAGGCTTATCACCATAAAATTGAGAAGTCATCAGGTTATCTTGCTGTACAGAAGATTCATTGGCCTCAATAAACTGGTAAAACGGTGCAACATCTCCCGAAGCTCTGGATCTTCCCAACCTGGTCATCGCATTATTGGAATTTGACCAGATCCCCTGTGAAACGCTGGTAATTGGAATTTGAATATCGATTCCTGCATCCAACAATGCTCCGGCTCCCAATTCAAATCCACCGTTCACACCCACATCGAAGGTGTTGACCATCTTATCAAAAACATAAGTCACATCGTTTCGCATCGGGCGGAAACTTCCTCCTGTTCCCTGTGCCTGAACGCTGAAAATATCATACGTTTGAAATGCAGAAGGCAGGTTCACACTGTATTTGGAGAACGGCTGATCGTTGTCGCGGTTAAAATCCAGCTGCGCATAGTTATTGTTCAATCCTTTTTCGTGATGGAAATAACCGAAAGCATTCGTGTAAGTCTTCTTTTGATCATTTGGAATCCAGGTTCTCGCTACCGATACACCGATATTTCCCTGTGCATCTACTCCAAAAATACTTCCTGATAACCGGGCATTGATTGCCAGTGATCCGCCTACCGTAGAGTTTCCGGGAGTTGGGGAATATTGATTGACGCCCATGTTAAAGGATCCGCTGGCATCAAGCGAACCACTTCCCTTTTTATTTCCTCTAACCTCAAAATCCTCTCCATCAAAAGTTACTTTGCGTGTGTCATACCTAGTTTTTTCCATCGAGAATCCATAAGACACGCTCTGCAATCCCGCTCTGGAATTAAATGCTGTACCGATAGAAGCTGTTTTTGAGACGTCATATTGTGCGTTTTTGTAGCCTCCATAACTCAAAGACATACTTGGCGAAAAAGAAGCTCCGTTTTCACTGCTTCCGGATAGGGAAAATCCAGCCATTGCAGAACCTCCCATTGCTTTTCCCAGGTTGAACGACAAACTGATTCCCTGAGAAGCACCAAATCCGGTGTAGCTGTTGTAGCTCAAACTCGCGTTATATGACAGGGAACCTACAGAATTACTTTCCAGGTTGAACCCGAAAATCTCCGGCTTCAACTGCAAGTCTACGCTGATATCCGTAACAGGCTTCGTATTCGTTTCCTTGACAATCTGATCACCGTTGAAATCATCCGGAATCCCGCGCATGTTCCGAATAATGGCACCGGCATTCAGGTTCCAGCCCAAACCAACCCAGGATGCTTCCTGGTCCATCGTAACACCTGAATTGTAGGCAATGTTGATCGGGTAACCCTCAATATCCATTAAGGGAATATTGTAGGTGAAATCCCCGGTGAAAGGATCCACCATGTCCGAAACACCAATCGGTGTAAAAGCACTTGCTTCCGGCTGTGCAGGGCCACCTGCAAATGAAACGGCCGGCTGAAAGACACTCCAGCTGAATGTCAGTAAGAGAAACCAGGCTAAACTTCTGCTTTCTTTACGGATTTGGATCGTATTCTTGTTATTCATATTTCTTAAGATTCAAGGTTGGTATGTTGGAATTGGATGAAACCGGCATCTTCAGGCTGATGCGTGACCCGCTGATGACCCTGTCAGAATAGATCACCTCTCTAATCACGTATTGTTTCGGATTATCGATATCGATGACCAATTTAGCCTGACCTTTGATAGTCGGTTCATACATCACGGATACACAATTCAGTGTATCGCCATGCGCAGAGAGTCCTTTCAAATCTTCTTTGATTCCACTGGTGAGGTACATCACCCGGTCGTTTTTACTGATTCCGCTTACTCCCGCGATGGAGAAAAAGTCTTTCTGAGTATTTACTCCTCTGATTTCAAACAGGAAACTCGTAATCATCGTACGCTCTTCCAAAGAAGCCACCAGGACGTCTTTAGGTTCACACTGTTTCATCGCACATAAAGCGATATTGACTTCTTTCGGAAAAAGCCTTAGGTTGTAGACCAATTCTCCTACGGTATCGGAAGCCGTATGTACATTCTCAGCAGAGCCATACCACTTGAGGTAATTTTCCGGCTCCAGTTTGATGCGTTTCTTACTGATTCCGCATCCGGTAAACACCATTATCAAGGCAGTAAAGACTACTGCCGGCTTTACAAACCCCATTAGTTTTTTCTAAAATTGAAGGTGAATGATTTAGTATTGCGCGGTGTCCATACAACGGTATAGTACCCGGATTGCAGATCCAGCGCACCGATATTCAAAATGAAAAAGCGCTTGCCGTTGCCAGATTTGCTGACTTCCGGTTGCTGCGTTCCTTCTTCCTCTTCTTCTCCCTGCGTGTATTCTTTCAGAAGTGCTTTCTTTACCAACTGACCGTTTTTGTAAACCTGGATCGTCAGTTTCAACTCCCCGATTTCATCCGAAACAAGCCCGATCTGATCATTGACCACAGAATAAGTCTGCCCGTCATTTTTGAAGGCTACGGGGTAGAAGTTAGGAGTAGGGTCTTTGGGTTCGAAGATGGTAAACTGGTAGGGCTCCGACTG
>NZ_JBCNJW010000019.1:0-31683 GCF_039596355.1 Fluviicola sp.
TGAATGTTATTGTTTACAGCGTAAAGATGCGACTGGTAAGCGCATCAGATATTTGCGCATTTGTGGGAAAGACAAAGAGTTCCTGCTAGCAGGAACTGAAATTATGAATCATACAAGTACTTTTTGTAGTCACCTGATTAAAGTACATAAATCCCACTGGTAAGCGCCTCCAATAGTTGTGTATTTGCGGGAAAATATAACAAAGTTTCTATTGTAAATTGGTTTGGGTGTGAATAATACATATATCCCGCCGCATCACGTCCAAACTTGTTTTTTAGAGAATCACTTTAATTTCTTACATTGGCTGTAAAACAAACTCCTTATGAAAAACAACATCCTGGCGGGTATTTTGGGAATCCTGTTCCTGGCGGATTTGATCTTCATTTCCCGGGAAGGCTGGCACGAACTGCGTTTTTTTACCAAGCCGCTACTCGTTCCGGTCATTGCCGCCATCTATCTTTCAACCAAAGGTCAAAAGACTCCCGTCAATCCATTCTTTTTCGCCGGGTTGATTTTCAGCTTCCTGGGTGACACCCTCCTGCTCTTCAAATGGGCATTCCTTCCCGGATTGGGCAGTTTTTTGCTGGCACATGTGCTGTATATCATTAGTTTCATCCGGCTCAAAACTGCAAACCGATACGGGTATCTGCCTTTCATCCTGGTATACCTCGGATTTCTGCTGTACTTCCTGCATCCGTATCTGCACGAAATGGAAGTGCCGGTTATCGTTTACGGCATCACGATCTCAACGATGGCTTATTTCAGTTTGTGTACCCAAAACAAATGGCTCATTCCTGGTGCGGTTTTGTTCGTCGTTTCCGATTCCCTGCTGGCATTCAACCTCTTTGTTTCCTATACGGCCATCATGGAGCAAGTTGTTATGGCGACCTATGTTGCAGCGCAATTTTTCTTAGTCCGCGGAATCATTTCTTCCCGGCAGGTATAACTCCATTTCCCAAAGATGAAAGAACAAATCTCCGCTTTCTTTAACGACCACGGCTTATTCAGTCCGCTGGATTTTACCGATCCGGTGACGTATTTCATCCCGGGGTTTGTTCTCATGATCTTAGGCGAGGTATTCCTGTACCAGATTCCCCGGAAACTGTTCACCAAAGGAATCATCAAAGACGGTGTGTCCAGTATCGGGTTGGGAGTTGGAGCGGTGCTGCTCGATTTCGGGATGAAGGCCATTACGCTTTCGTTTTACTTCTGGATTTACAACAATTTCCGCCTGACCGACTATTTCGGGATCAAAAACTTCAATGATTTCTTTACCTGGAAATGGCACATCGAACACTGGTGGCTGTGGCTGCTCGTTCTGATTGTGCAGGATTTCGGGTTTTACTGGCATCACCGTTTGAGTCATAAAATCCGCTTGTTCTGGACAGGTCACGTCAATCATCATTCTGCAACGCATCTTAGTCTTGCCATAGCGTTACGCCAGGGTTGGTTCGAAATTGCCTACCGGGATATTTGGTACATTCCATTTATCCTCATCGGTTTCCACCCGATTATGATCGCCATGATGCATCAAATGAACCTCATCTTCCAATTTTGGCCACATACCGATGCGATTGGCAAATTGGGCTGGTTCGATTGGGTCTTCAACTCTCCGTCGAATCACCGCGTGCATCATTCCCGCAAAATCGAAGACCTCGATAAAAACTACGGCGGGGTTTTCATGATCTGGGATCATCTTTTCGGAACCTACAAAGCCGAAGGACAAAAAACGAGCGAATACGGCATTCTGCACAACATCCATACCTACCATGTGTTTCACATCGTATTCGACGAATTCCGCGACATGGTTCACGACGTGAAACAAGCTCCAACCTGGAAAGCGAAGTTCAGCTACATCTTCAAAGCACCGGGCTGGAAACACAGCGGTAAGGACGAACGCATTTCGACGCTGCAAAGGGAGTTGGAAGAGCGAAAAAGGGATTGATTGGTCACCTTCATTCCCTTATTGCAAACTAAACATGATCGGGAGTGTAAAATACGATGCTACATTCCGATTATTCACAACTCCAGGTTTAAACGCAGGCATTTTTTTGACGACTCTCAATGCTTCCTCATCGCATTCCGGGCAATCCGGAATTCCTCTTTTGATGGTTGCATTCGAAATCTTTCCGTCTGCATCAACAATAAATCTCACATAAACCTTCCCGGAAAAATTTCTATTGAGAGCCGATTGAGGAAATTGAATATTCTCTGACAGAAATCTGCGTAAAATGCTCATCCCTCCCGGAAACTCTGCCGGTGAGTCAGTTACATCAAACACTTTTTCTTCAATACCAACGGAAACAGGATTCTCAGCTTCGGTACTCAAACAAACATAAATTGTGGGACGAATCACCTTTCTAAACTGCCGATTTTCTCTTCGTTGTCTCTGCACCTGGTAATTCGCTTTTTCCCTGAAAAGCCAGCTAAGTTCATCAGCCACCGGAACAGCATGAACACCACGGGCTTCATTCAGTTTTTTCAAACGCGACTCAAATTCCCGTTCCGTCACTTGCTGAAGCTTAATTGATCCTAAATCACCGTTTTCCAATGAAGGAATTTCAAACAGGAAAAAACCATCCTTGTTCAAGCCGAATGCGAGTCCTGAATATCTCATTCCATCATTGAGCGTATATTTCAATGAACCGTTTACAAAATCCAGACGTTCGTAACTATTCAAACGATTTGGGAACAGGTAAAAATACAGACGATCAAAATCCTTGAATGACCGCACATCGGTCTTGAATTCACTATAACGGATTTGTGCCTTCTTACTCTTATCCAGGGTGTAAACATCTACTGAACTCCTGGATGAAAGCAATTCCTCTGTTAGCCGGTCGATATTGACAATCGCAGGTCCTCCTTTGATGTGAGTTTCTTCCGGCACGCTTCCTGAATCAGGCGGGCCTCCCGAAGCAGTCGTTGCACTTGTCATTGAAAAACCAACGGTCTTCCCCAATTGTTTAGAAACGTGTACGAGGTTGAATCTTGCTTCTTCTGATGCGCTTAAACGCTCCAGCAACCCTTTTCGCACAAACTCCTTTTCCCGTTCATCGTGCAACGCATCATCCCAATCGCGCTCCTTTTTCAACGCCGCCTCCAGTTCTTTCTTCCCGCGTTCGCGAATCGTTTTCACGGCTTCTTCGTAGAACGCATCCAGGTTTTTCTGATGAGCGGCATCCAATTCCACTTTCCCCACGCGCTGGTCTGCAAAAGACCGGAAATGCGCATAGCCCATTTTCACTACGCGTTCATCCAGTTTCCACAAGGGTTCATGCAGGTTTTTGGCATACACATCAAATACTTTTTCGTTACAGGTTTGGTGAATGGCTTTCATGCGGTCTTCAAAATCCTGTGTAGCCAAAATCGTGTGGTCGAATTTCGGATTCCAAATGGCGAGCACTTTGGAGGGCGGAATGTGAGACGGTGCCGCAACACTATCAACGCCAGGAAACGGAATTCCGTCAATGTAATCGAAAATGGCATCTATATCTTTCGTTTTCCCTGCTAATTCCGGGAACTGGTTCATAGCAATCGGTTGGGATCTCGAAACCTCTCTTGCATATGGATCAGATGCAGCCGCACGACTCCAGTCTGCAACCCACTGGTAGATAGAACCTTCTTTTGCGCCGCCATTTGCCCATTTCTCACGAACGCGGAATAATTTGGGACCTGTCGTGTTTTTATGAACCATATGACACGTAGAGCATTTCGTTTCAAAAAGCAGCTTTCCCCTCAGGTATTGGTCTGCAGGATAAGCAGAAACGGGTGTTCCGGATCCCACCAGCAGCTCTTTCTTTTTAATTGATTCATAGTTAGAATCATAGACAATTTCTGTTATATCTGATCTTGATTCCGCCTGTTCCTCCTCAAAACTCAAATACAAGCTATCCCGCTTCTTTTTCTCCGTAAACCATTTCAGTTCGTTTAGTTTCGGTTCGTATTTCGGCGGATACAGATCGATTTCCGACATGGATTTCTGTTTCGGAATCCGCTCCAGCTCCACCGGGTTTTGCCAGTCAATTTTCCCTCCTTTCTGCGGAACTCCCTGGAAGAGCTTCATCCCGTTTTTGACCTCATCTACCGGAACCTGGACATACACACCTTCTTTGCTCAATTCCAGCTTTTTTCCTTCCGGGGTAAAGGCATTCAGGCTGAACATTCCCTGTGTTTCCAGCAAGCGGTCTCCCGACGTGGTACTCAATCCGGCTTTCACAATCTCTGCCGGAGTTTGTACTTCCTGCCATTGAACAAGTGCTTCGCCGTTGTATGATGTTCCATCCAGTAAAAAGGAGTTCTCTGTTAAACTAAGCAGCACCCCGCTTTCGGACAAAAACACATCCGATTTTCCCGTAAAACGGAAATACTGCGGATCAATGCGGTCAAAAGCCAGGTATTTGTCCAGTTTCTCCAACATGGATTGATCCAGTCGTTCTGTTGCTTCCGTTTTCGATTGGTCATTCCGGATCAGTAACACATAGCCTGCTGCAGCCAAAATCCCCGCAACGGCAAGCACCAAAGCGCCTTTCACCAGGATTTTTTTCAGGTGAAACCACTTTCCGGATTGCTCTACCAGCCTGCGCAGCGAACTCCGCTGAATCAACTCGTGTGTCAGCCGGTGCAATTCAAATTCCTTCTGAAGCTCAGGATTCCGTTTCAATTCCGTCTCGAAAGCTTCTTTTCCTTCCGCCGAAAGTTCGTTATTCAAATAACGCTCAATCAATTGATTCCAGTTCGCTCCCATGACTTAAAACGGATTTGATTCAACGTTCAACTGCGCTTCCTGCACCAGGTCTTTGGCTTTCTGAATACAGCGGTATTTCTGTGCTTTCGCTACTTTATCGTTCCGGAGATCCAGCTTTTTGGCAATGTCAACCATGTTCCAACCCAAGCCGTAGAACAAGTGCAACAACTCCTTACACTGCTTCCCGATCTTTGCCAAAGCAGATTCGAGTTGTTTGTATTGTAACTCCTTTTCCATCCAGGCATCCGGAGTTTCTTCCAGGTCAAAATCCAGGCTCATGGTTCCTTGTTTTTGTCCTTTCCGCGCGGCATTGTACCACAGCAACTTGCAGGTTTGTTTGATGAAATAGATCGGTGCAAGCTGAAAATCGAAACCAGGTTCGCTCTTCTTTCTGAGGTAAATAATCAGGGATTCCTGGAAAATATCTTCGGCGGTGAGCGCATCACAACCAAAGGAACGAAGCAGGCGTTTCACCTCCGGGAAATGTTTGTAAAGAACCGTCAGCTCTTTTTTAACTTCCCGGGGATTGTATAAAGGGTTTTCCATTACTGATTTTACCGGTTGTGTTGAGAAAAAGGAAAGGTAAACAAAAGTCGGAAAAAATTTGAAATGCTTTTTCTTTCATTATTAAGAAACGTGGTTTTCCTTAATCAAACGAAAAAGAGAAACTTCCGTACGGCTATTCAAGAAAATAACACGAATGATAACTTTTCGTTCTACTTACCGTACAAGCGCTTATTTTTGCAGAAATTATATCAATGGAAAATCAGGATTCTCCTATCCAGGCTCAGATACAACCCCCTAAAAGAAAATACAAATGGCTGCGTCGCGGCTATTTTACAGTCATCCATTTACTGGCATTGTTTGCATTGGCACTGATCGGTGTTGCGCTCGCTGCTAAATTCAAATGGACCAACGACAGCGGAAACGTGGATCTGAACAGCCGTTATTTTTCGAAAATGGCGGATAAATACAACCAGGGATTCCAAACCGACAGTTTGACCTTTGCCCGCCAGGAACGCGAGATGTATCAAAACATCGGGCTGCTGGCAAAATACTATCCGTACAACGCAAAAGTAATCCTGGATGCTTTCGAACGATCGGGAGATCCGACCATTGCACTGCGCATGTTGGATGCGGCAAACCTCCGCATGAAACATCACAAAGGATATCAGCGGGAGTTGCAGCGACTCAAGGAACAGGCAAACGAAGCTTCGCTTTCCATTTATCCGTGGGCAAACTACCGCGAGTGGAAGGAGTTTTGCAATGTCGTGAGAGCAGACAGCGCAGCCATTGATTCCGTTTCGCGCATTACCGGTGTGGAGTCGCGCCTGATCGTGATGTGTCTCGTAGGTGAGCAAATCCGCATGTTCAATTCTTCCCGCGAACAGTTTAAGAAGTATGTTGTTCCCTACAACCGACTGATCCTGACAACGAATCGGGGATATGGCGTAACGGGGATTCTTCAGAACACAGCATTGAAAATCGAGCGAAACCTCTATGAAAGATCGAGTCCGTTTTACCCGGGAGATTACTACCAGAAATGCCTGAACGTGAAAGATTCATTCCCCGAATTGGTCAACGACACCATTGAAGCACACAAGCACCTCACCATTCAGCGTTTGATGAAAGGCGGCGATCATTTCTATTCCTATCTGTATACTGCGTTTTTCCTGCGTCAATTCCAGTCGCATTGGGAAAAAGAAGGCTACACCCTAGCCTATCGCCCGGAGATTCTCGGAACATTGTACAACCTCGGATTCCAAAAAAGCAAGCCGAAGGAAAATCCGGCAGTAGGCGGATCCACATTCAAAGTGGGTGATAAGGAATATACTTTCGGCGGTTTGTGTTACGAATTCTACTACAGCGGCGAATTGATGAACCTCTTCCCGCTCACCAGCAAGCCGTTCATTCCGACCAAAGAATTGGAACGGAAGATTGTTTTCCCCAAAAAGACAGAAGAAGAAGTACCGGCAGCGGGCTAGAACCTGCAGCCTTTGACTCCGCTCAGGCTGCTTCTATCCCATTTTACAGGTTAATAATCTCATTGATCGTAATCGCGACCAGGATCGTATTGAACAAAAACGAAACCATGGAGTGTGCCAGTGTCAGCCGGCGCATTCCTTTCGATTTCGTTACCACATCCGAAACCTGGAACGTCATCCCGATGGTAAACGAGTAATACGCAAAATCGAGGTAATCCGGGTGTTCATCATCCGGAAAATCCAGTCCGCGCGCATGCCTGGAGTACTTTTCGTTCTCATCGCCGTAATACAAATGTGCGTAGCGAAACGTAAATGATAAGTGCAGTACCAGCCATGCAAGTGTCACCGAAGCAATGAAAAAAACCTCGTGAAGCGGGCTGTGCTTACTGAAATGTGTTTGGTCGCTGTTCCAGAAAATAATCGCAATCAGTGCCGTGGAACAAATAATTACCAGCAACACGAACTGAAGCCAGACTCCCAAATCTTCTTCCCGCGATTTCTTGACAATATTCCGCGAAGGAACCAGCAAAATCACCAAAACCGCTTCCAGCAGATATGAGCCGGCGAAAATCAGCCAGCTGAATAAAACGCATTCTTCCCACGACCAGTTCAGCCATTTGAAAACCAACCCACACAGGATGGAAAAAAGAAAAATCAGGATAATCTTGAAGCGTGTAAAATTCATTTCAATGAGTCAATTACCAGTTCGAATGTAACGATTTTAAGCGAGTTTTAGCCCGGAGCATAACTATTTGTATGTCAAAACTTTTGTTGTAAATTGCAGATGCTAAACAAGTAAACTTATGAAAAAACTACTCGCTTTACTGGCACTCATCCCGCTCGGATTGTTTGCACAAACAGTTCATCTCAACTACCAGGATGGCAAGATTTGGTTGAAACTGAACAATGAAGTCCGCATTGCACAGCCCCTGAAAGAAGATCCCTTCAAAATTCCCGCTCAATCGATCCCGGGACTGGAATCAGTCGTTTCAAAATATGGGTTTGTCAACCTCTCGAAACCTTTTTATGCCGCAAAGACTTCTGAAATCCTTCAAAGAACCTATTTGCTGGAATTGTCTTCCATACAGGATATCGAAAAATGCATCAAAGAACTGGAGCAGCTCAAAGGAGTTGAATACGCGGAAAAGGTTCCCCTCGACCGCATGTGCCTTACTCCGAATGATCCTTCTTTCAGCTCGCAGTGGGGTCTCACCAATATCAATGCTCCTGCAGCCTGGAACTATTTCTCATCCGGAAGCAATGTCGTGATTGCGATTGTAGATGATGCTGTTGAACGCACACATGCCGATCTTTCCCCAAACTTATGGGTCAATCCCGGAGAAATTCCTGGAAACGGAATCGATGACGACAACAACGGATATGTCGATGATATCAACGGATACGATGTGAGCGACAACGACAATAACCCGAATCCTCCGGGTAGCACGTTCGACCACGGAACACACGTAGCCGGAATTGCATCCGCCCGTTCCAACAACGGAACCGGCGTGGCTTCTATCGGGTTCAGCTGTAAACTGATGTGTGTAAAATCCACCAACAGTGCCGGTTCCATCACGAACGGTTACGACGGAATTGTCTACGCTGCTTCAAGCGGGGCAAACATCATCAACATGAGCTGGGGAGGGCCAGGTTCCTCGATTACAGCACAAAACATCATCAACTACGCCGTCGGAAAAGGCTGTATTTTGATCGCGGCCGCAGGGAATGATAATGTGAGCAGTCAATTCTATCCTGCCGCATACAACAACGTGGTCTCCGTAGCCGCCACTACCAGCACGAATGCCAAAGCCAGTTTTTCCAATTACGGTTCCTGGATCGATGTTTCCGCACCGGGAAACAACATTTACAGCACCACGGTCGGAAATTCCTACGGAAACAAATCCGGAACATCGATGGCTTCTCCGATGGTAGCCGGGCTTGCAGGTTTGATGAAATCCCTGAACCCGAATATGCCGAACAACGACCTGATCAACTGCCTGCTTTCAACGGCTGCAAACATCAATGCACAAAACCCGTCATATGTGGGTCAGCTCGGAAGCGGACGAATCGACGCGGCGGCGGCTATGGCTTGTGTTTCCGCTTCTCTGAGCAATCCTCCCGTGGCAGATTTCAGTGCCAGCAACACCACCCTCAGCGCAGGAGGATCCACTGTGTTCACCGATTTAAGCACGTACAATCCGACTACCTGGAACTGGACTTTCACAGGCGGAACACCGGCTTCATTCAGCGGGCAAAATCCTCCGTCAATCACCTACAGCACTCCGGGAACCTATACCGTCACACTCACCGTTACAAACGCCAACGGTTCCGACTCTGAGACCAAAACCAATTACATTACCGTTGGCGCGGCATCCTCCTGCCAGCAGATCAATTTACCGACTCCGGCCGGCTGGACTCCGTCCAATTATTATACCGGGGCAACCGTTGGTGCAGACGGCTGGATTAACGGAATGAACGTATACCTCGACAAGCAGAAGGCCATGTATTTCGATGCATCCGCTTCCTCCAATACGGTGCTGAACAATGTCTGGATTGCTTTCGGAAGAGCCTATTCCGCCAATCCGGCGAAGATTGTTCCGGTCTATGTCTATGACGGAACCAGCGGAACTCCCGGAACATTATTGGGAACGACCAACATCACGATGGGACAGATTATGACGGATGTCAGCGGAGGTTTTTATACCGAGGTCAGTTTTGTGAATAACCCGGTTACCTTACCGGCTTCCAAAAAATTCTTTGTTTCCGTCGGTTTAACCAACCTTCAGTGGGCAGCCGGAGTGAAAGATACCTTGAGTATCGTGAGTAATTCGACCGGGCAAACAACACCTTCCGCAATCTGGGAACAGCAATCCAACAACACGTGGTATCAGTACACCACTGCCGGATCCTGGAACCTGAGTGCTTCTCTCTATATTCATCCATTTCTGACCAATACGCCAACACAGGCCGTGATCACACCGAGCACGTTGAATATCTGCCAGGGAAACCCGATCAATTTCAGCGCAGCAGGAAGTACTTACCAGGACACTTTGTTGTGGTATTTCCCTGGGGGAACGCCGTCCGTCGTTCCGTCTAATCCTACGGTAGATGTTTCCTATTTTACCCCCGGAAGTTACCAGGCGATTCTCTATGTTGTGGGTGGCGGATGTTCTCTTTTCGATTCTGCTTTCGTAAACATTACTGTAAATGCTTCTCCTTCTCTTTCCGTTAGCGGAACAAACACCATTTGTAACGGATCAAGCACGATTCTGACGGCATCCGGAGCCTCAAGCTATTCCTGGTCGCCACCAACCGGTTTAACGACCACTGCAGGATCAACCGTAACAGCCAATCCAACCACGACCACGACCTATGCCATTACCGGAGTTTCTCTAAACGGTTGCAGCAGCACATCCACGATTACGATCAATGTAAACAATACACCAACGGCACTCATCGAATTTGTAGACAGCACGGTCGCCTGCCCTACATCCGTGTCCTTTGACGGAAGTAACTCAAGCGGAGCAGATAACTTCAGCTGGTCGTTCCCCGGAGGAACACCTGCAAGTTCGAACAGTTCTTCACCAACAGCCACATTCGGAGTCGACGGAATTGTGACCGTACAATTGACAACATCCAATAGCTGCGGGGTCGATACGATCACTTTCCCGCTTCAGGTCACAACGATTTGCGGACTCGGATTGACGGATCCGGAAAACCATTTCCTCATTTCGTATCATTCCGATCAGGGACTGATTTACATCGCAAGTGATCCCGGACTCACATCCGGAACAAGTATTCAGTTGTACAATGACCTGGGGCAATTACTAAGCTCGGATCAATTGACCAACCAGGTGGATTCGTACCAACTTTCCGTGGCGTCTTATGCACCGGGAATGTACTTTGTACGCGTTACTTCCCACTCGCAGGATGTCACTTCCAAAGTAGTGAAGTACTGATTCATCATGTACTTCAACCATGTTGCCAGAACCTGTAACCGGATGATGTTATATTTTCCGCAGGTATACAGATTAATTGTTCACCTACTCCCGAAAAGTCGGGACTTAAATGGCGGACGCTGAGGCGTCCGCCATACACTATCTGTGCATCTGCGGGGAACGTTTTAAACACTTCTTTTTCGGGCGGCCTTTTTGTTTTTTGGAATTGTTTTTTCAGTGCGGGTCGTTACTTTCTGCAAAATCAGACATTCACTATAAAAACACGATATGAAAACAGTCCTTTCCTTCTTTCTTCTCCTGAGCGCATTCACACTGACCGCCCAAGCAGGAAAAGCCCCCGTAAAAGTTTCCGTGAAAGGTTTTGACGGAAAACCATATGCGAACGATAAAATTCTGTTCGTTGGTCAGAAATCAAAGCAAAGCCTTTCGGGAATCACCAATCCGGCGGGACAATTTGTTATTCAACTTCCGGCCGGAGATGTTTACGATATCCGCATTCAAAGCATCGGGGACGAAATCGAATACAACAGCATGGAAATTCCTCCGCTCAAACCCGGAGAATTTTTCCAGGAAGCAGAGTTGGTGATCGAATACGATCCGGGAAGTACGTTTTCATTCAACAACCTGCAATTTGAAACGGCGAAAGCAGATTTGAAACCCGGAAGTTACCCGGTGCTGAAGAACCTGGTGGAAATTATGAAGCGCAAAAAAGACCTGAAAATCCAGATTTCGGGACACACCGACAGTGACGGCGATGCCGCGGCCAACCAACTTTTATCTCAAAAACGCGCCGAAGCAGTGCGGAACTACCTCATCAGTCAGGGAATCGATGCCGGCCGGATGACTGCAAAAGGCTTCGGGGAAGATCAACCCATCGCGGATAATGCTACTCCGCAGGGAAAAGCCAAAAACCGGAGAACCGAGATCAGTATTTTGTGATGGAGCGTTGTGATTCCTGTGTGTAATGAAGTTGGCTGAAACCCTTGCTGCCGCTGGGAAAATAGATGGATGTCTATCCATCATTTTATATCGTCACCGGAGTACAAACAAATAGACAAAATCCCTTTCTAACTAATCAAAAAAAGTGTATCTTTTGGTAAGAAAATTCGTTCTTGTTTCCGGATAGGGAACAAAGCGAATTTTTTGGCATTTAGTTTGTTATCTTCCGTTCAACAATAGCATTTAAAGTCATGAAAACAACTTGGATCATTTCTTCAGCCATTCTTCTGACAATCGGATTATCGAGCAGCATGCAAATCGCCCTGCCTTCTGTTTCAAACGATTCGTTTCAATCGGGCGAAAAATTGCGCTACCGCATTACCTATGGTTTCATAGATGCCGGCGAAGCTGTACTCGAAGTGAAAGAAACGAGTAAAAAAGGAAATGGAAGCCGCGAGCTATACCATATCAAAGGAACCGGTCGTACATTGGGTGGCTTCAATGCGGTCTTCAAGGTAAATGACGTCTACGAAAGTTATATCGACAAAAAAGGAATCTTTCCATGGCAGTTTGTGCGCCGCGTGGAAGAAGGCGGGTACAAACTTTCCCAGGATTATGCGTTCAAGCAGGATAAGCAAAAAGTGCACAACGGTGAAAAAGACTTCACTACTCCTGCCGGAATCCAGGACATGATTTCTTCCTTCTATTATGCCCGCACACTGAATTTCAAATCAGCAAAAGTCGGAGATACGTTTGAGTTCAAATGTTTTATGGATGATGAAATCTGGCCTTTGAAGGTAAAATACCTCGGGGATGAGAAAATTTCGATTCGAAAAGGGAAATTCAACTGTATGAAATTCGCTCCGGTGGTACAGACAGGACGTGTTTTTAAAAAGCAGGATGACCTGAATTTCTGGGTTACCAAAGATGAAAACCACATCCCCGTCCTGGTGAAAGCGAAAATTCCGGTAGGCTCCGTAAAACTTCATTTAGTAGAATGGGAAGGTTTGAAACACGACCTGGTGAAGGCAAAGTAATGTTGGTTTATTTACTAAAAGATTAGTCTGGGCAAAGGTTGCAAAAAGTAAATGTTCAAATATTCACGTTTTTGTTCACGATTAATACAGGGCTTTCGCATATCTTTGTTAGCTAAAATCTGGAAATGCTATGGAATTAACTCCTGAAATCTTAGAGAGAATTACGCTTCTGAAGGCGAAGTATGATGCGCAAGGTCAGGATTTAGTTACATACCTGGATAGTTTGCTGTATTCGCGCATGCCGAACTACTGGGACTACATTCAGGTAGACACCCTGTTATCACTTCAAAAAACATATACCGATTTTCCGGATGAGTTGGTGTTTTTGATGTACCACCAGGTAACAGAACTTTACTTCAAGTTGTGTCTGCATGAATTCCGTCAGGTTTCCGATCGTAAAAACCTGGACGCAGCGTTCTTTGTGGAACACGTTCAGCGAATCAATCGCTACTTTGAAGCTTTGACCAAAAGTTTCGAGATCATGGTTGACGGAATGCAGCGCGAACAATTCCTGAAATTCCGTTTGTCTCTTGCTCCTGCTTCCGGTTTCCAATCGGCACAATACCGCAAGATTGAGATTCACTCTACGGATTTCATTCAGTTGGTTCACAAAGATCACCGCAACAAATACACCGGGAAAGAAACTATTTCCGAATTGTTTGAGAATATTTACTGGAAAGAAGGCGCGACAGATATCGAAACAGGGAAGAAAACCCTGACACTGACGCAGTTCGAAGACCGTTACCGCGACGAATTCATCCAATTGGGTGAAGAACTCCGAAACGACAACCTGTGGCAGTGCTACCTGCGTCTGTCTCCGGAAGACCAGGAATTACCACAGGTAATCCACGCCCTGAAACAGAACGATGTAAACGTAAACATCAACTGGCCTTTGGTTCACTACAAATCGGCGGTTCGTTACCTTCAGAAAGATAAAGGAGATATCGCGGCAACGGGTGGCACCAACTGGCAGAAATACCTTCCGCCACGTTTCCAGAAACGCATTTTCTACCCACAATTGTGGTCTGAAGTAGAAATGGCGGAGTGGGGAAAATCCTGGGTAGAGGCTGTTCTGAACTAAAATCTGTATTTTCTGTTATAGAAACCGCTGAACTTCACAATTATGGTGCGTTCAGATACCGCGATTTCGTCTCGTCGTATTTGTACCAGTTCCGGATGCACGGGATTGTAGCTCTTTTCCGCAGCAGCTTTCCATCGCTACTCTGCGCTAACGTTTGTTGTAGCTCAGTCTTCAAAAGCTATCGCTTTTCCATCGCTACTGCCGCACTAACGTTTGTTGTAGCTCGGTCTTCAAAAGCTATCGCTTTTTCTTCTTATTTTTGCAGCATGCGAAATCTTGCTCTCCTTCTTGCAAGCATCTTTCTTGTTTCGGCAGCTGTTCCAAAAACAACACGCTTATCCAAAGATTTAAAAGAAATCTCGGGGTGGGTTTTCGCGAACGATTCAACGCTGATTGCACACAACGATGGTGGAAACGACCCCAAATTGTTTGTGTTAAACCTTGATGGAAGCATCCGCCACAAAGTATCTATTCTCAATGCGGAGAATATCGACTTTGAAGATATTACCCTCGATCAGAAAGGAAATCTCTACGTGGGGGATTTTGGAAATAACAAAAACGTGCGTACCGATCTCCGGGTTCTGAAAGTGAGTCTGAAGAAAGTGCTTGACAATGAAAACGTCGAAGCTAAATTCATCGATTTCTCCTACCCGGAACAAACCGACTTTCCTCCGAAATTAAGCCAGAAGTATTTTGACTGCGAAGCAATGAGTTTTTACAATGACTCTTTGTATTTGTTTACCAAATGCCGCTCGGAACCGTTTGACGGGAAGTGCTTCGTGTATACCCTTCCAACCAAACCCGGAACGTACAAAGCCACGAAGAAATACTATATGGTCATCGGGAAACGCGACTGGTTCCGGGACGCCGTTACCGCAGCCGATATCCACGACGGAAAATTGTATATCCTGACGTACAACCGGTTTATCATACACAGTTTTGACAACGGAAGAGCCAAATACGAATCGCATCAAATCCTGGTTCCGATTACGCAGAAAGAAGCCCTGGCAGTTCATTCTTCCGGGAAAATCTATATCGCGGACGAACGCCAGAAATTGGTAGGCGGAGGAAATATGTACGTGATTAAACCAACAGAAAAAAATCCATGACACTGACGAATTACGAAGCGGTCATTTACGATATGGACGGTGTTTTAACCGACTCAGAACCTTTATGGAAAATCGCCATGGAAGACGTGTTCAGAAGTGTGGGCTGTCCGCTGACCAAGGAAGACTTTCAGCGAACGGTGGGCCTGCGCATCGATGAAGTGATTGCATACTGGTATCACGAAAGTCCGTGGTCGGGGAAAACACCTCAAGAGGTCGAAGATGGAATTATTCAGCGTATGGTTGAATTACTGACAGAACGAGCTACCCCACTTCCGGGCGTGGTTGAATCGCTGCAATTTTTCACCGAAAGAGGATTGAAAATCGGGTTGGCCACATCGTCTTACCAGGTGTTGATAGACTGTATCCTGGACACGCTGCAAATCCGTTCCTTCTTTCAGACGGTTCACTCGGCAGAATACGAAGCCTTCGGGAAACCTCATCCTGCAGTTTATATGACGGCAGCCAAAAACCTCGGCGTAGAACCCAAAAAATGCCTGGTGATCGAAGATTCCCTGAACGGGATTATTTCCGGGAAAGCCGCACGCATGACCGTGATCTGTGTTCCTGAAAAAACGCATCACCCAGAGCCGAAACTGATCCTTGCCGATGCGCAATTCGAAGATTTAAACCAACTTGTCACATTCTTTAAATAACTTGTTCTATGATCGTAGCAATTGATGATAAACTGATCTCAACAGAAATCTTTGACCGCAAATTTGTGTGCGATCTGAATGCCTGTAAAGGTGCATGTTGCGTGGAAGGAGATGGCGGTGCTCCCCTGACTTTCGAAGAAGTTGATATCATGGAAGAAATCCTGGATGACGTAATTCCATTCATGCGTCCGGAAGGAATTGAAGCAGTGAAACAGTCGGGTGTTTTTTACATTGATCCGTGGAACGAACCCGCAACGACTTTAGTCGACGGAAAGGAATGTGCTTTCGTATATTTCGATGAACAGGGAATTACCAAATGTGCGGTCGAACAAGCTTATCTGGCGGGAAAAACCACCTGGAAGAAACCCATTTCCTGCCACTTATACCCGATCCGCGTGAAAAAACTGAGCGAAGGGATGGCACTCAATTACGAGGAATGGGATATCTGCAAGCCTGCTTGCGCCTGTGGAGAAAAACTGGATGTTCCGGTTTACAAGTTCCTGAAAGAGCCGCTGATCCGGGCATTCGGAGAAGAGTTTTACACTGATTTGGAAGGGATTGATGAGACGCTGAAAAATGCCGGTTTGGAATAGGTGTTTTCCGGTTAAAAACGCATGTTCGCGATATTGCATACAGCCCATGTGTTTCCAGGGTTTCAGGGGATAAAAACGCGCTAAAGCAAGCCCCGCTTCCGGATCGTTATCGGGACACAAATTTTTGGCATCTAACGACCACCTGATGAAGTGGTTAAGCCCTGTGAAATCGTTCAGGGAAAGTCTAAAAAACTGCTCCGGATCTTTTGATATCACTGGTCAAATAGATATAACTTGTCCCGCCACTGCGGGATGTCTATCCATCTTTTTGAAATCATCCGATACGAATACTTATTCCTCCCAAGCCTCTCCCAAAATCCATTTCTGCACCATTTCCCGGTTCAAAATCCGACCCACAACCCGGTAAGCCGACTTCGCAAACGGATTGTCTCCAACCAATGATTCTGTTTGAACGCCAATCTTCGGATCGTAATAGCTGGCGTGCGTAAATGTCACCTCATCACCCGATTTACAAACAAAACCCACATGATTGTCCAAACCTGCAACGTACAATCCATCCGGGTTTTTCAAGAAATAGTCCCGCATGTATTCAGGTGTCCGGTTACTGAAGCGTTTCACATCGGAAGTCATGTGTGTGATGTAGTATTCGGAAGCTTGCTGTGCCCATTTGACCCGCGGAATTTGAAACCCGGCATCGGAGAGAACCGTCGTGATGAAATAACCGCACGCTATTTTCCCTTTTCGCGGGGTGCGTGTTGTTCCGTTAAAGTCCCATTCGGTTCCCTGCCACTGATCAAAGAAATCGTGCGTGATTTTGTCCAACAGGTACAAAGATGCTTTCTCTTCAATGCGGTTTCGATCTTCTTCATTTGCTGCCTTCCCGTATTCCTTTTCAAAAGCAGCGCGTTGTTTTTCCACAGACGAAATCAACTCTTCGTAAGCAGGTAAATCTCCTTTTACTTTCACGGTTTCCTGGGAACAGCCGAGTATGGCGAAGCAAATCAAACAAAATGATATGAAGCGGATTTTCATGGTTTTCATGTAATCTTAGGTTGCTGCAAATGTTACAAAAATATTCTACTTGAGTGTGTTCTTCCGCAGACCAAACCAAATATTGCTATTTCAGAATAACTCTTTGCACACTTGCACCTTTGCGGTTTATTTCACACAGATCAGATAGATTTCCGCAGATAAATGATCATCCGGCTATGTGAACTATGTATCTATGTGGTTTGCTCAATCCATCAATTACAATACGCACAATACTTCGAATCCTTGTTATGCACAAACGGGTGGTTTCTGTCCAACATGTCCGAAATGGTCTGTTTCAAAATACGCTCCAGTAAATCCGGGATATCTTCTTTTTGGATATCATCCGGGAGCTTCAAAAAGTGAGGGCTCTCTTTAACGGAACGGAATGAAAATATTCCTGCCTTGTCAGTCAGGATTCCGGTTGATTTGTAGTACAAGTAGCAATAAATCAGTAGCTGCAACACGTGTTTTTGATCCGAATTTCCTTTGCGCTTATTGACCAGGATGGCACTTTCGTAGTTTTCCTGGCTGGCCGTTTTTTTGAGTTCCACTTTTTCCTGGTTCACACTCCCCGACTTGTAATCGATGATGCGGTGAACGCCGTCAAACTGGTCGATCCGGTCGCAAATCCCCGACAGTCTTACCTCAAAAGTACTTCCCGGAATGCTTTGATCTTCCGAATCAATGGAAATCGTGGTCTCCAGTTTCTTCTCCAAACCCAGAATAAACAATGCTTTTTCCGGATTTTCCTTCAAAATAGCGCGGTCTCTGCGCAACACATTTTGAACCATTTCTTTCGCCACTTCAAAATTGATGTGGTTGGTTCCGGTCTGCCAGGAATTCTGGTCTTCGGAAAAATGCTTCTCGAAACTTTTACTGACCAGCAGCGGAATCTTCTTTTCCATTTTCGCCAGGTCTTCTTCCGTAATCACTTTGCCGGAAATTTTACGCCCTTCCTCATCATACCGGTCGATAAACGGAGCGAACAGGTTCTCCAGAACATAGTGGATAATCGTACCGAGCGTACTGCTCTCAATGTCTTCCTCCACCTTATTTTCCTCCCCGAAACGAAGTACGTAACGGTAGTAGAAATCCAACGGACAGGTCATGAATTTATCCAGCATGGAGAAACTCACACCGCCCCGGAGTACTTCATAAATCCGGTTGACCACCTCATCGGTTTTTGGGATGGAAGTTGTTTCGATTTTCTCCTGGTTTCCGGCGGTGTAAAACGCTTTTTGGATGCGGATTCCCGGGTTCACCTGTGCCAGTTCCAGCTGAATTTGCTGAATATAGCGGCTCGGTTCACTCGATCCTACGGATTCCGAAGCACTCGAATAGGTAATCAGCATTTCGTCCGCCGCATGCAGCAAACGGTAAAAGTGGTGCGCAAAAAGTCCTTGTTTTTCCCGCGGTGTAGGAAGTCCAAAGAAACTTCTCAAATCCATCGGAATGACCGTATTGATCATATTTTGAGGAGGCATTGCCCCTTCATTCAGACCAAAAACAAACATCCGTTTGAAATCCAGTCCGCGGGTTTCCAACAACCCCATAATCTGCAATCCTTCCAGCGGATTTCCGAAATAAGCGATCGTTTCGTTGCTCCAGTTCCCGTTAAACAGGCTCCGGAACGATCCCAGGCTCATCTTCGGCGCATTTTGACTCATGATATTCTGCAAAACGACCGTAGCGCTGGCAAAACGACGGATAATTGCCCGTTCCAGTTCGTTTTTTTCTTCCAGCCACAAATCCAGCTTTTCATTCAATTGCTGGATAATCCGGATTCCCTGCAGCCAATCCTGTTTCCACGGTTCGAAAATCAGGCGGTTCAATTCCGACAAACGCTCGCTCAAATCCAGTTTTTTGCGGTCGAGGAAGTGCCAGTTGTGGTTGATAATCCGCGATTCAATTTCCTGGATTTCCCGTTTTTCAGCAGCGGAAAGCACACCCAAAATGAACGGATGATGCGCAAACTGGATGAAATCCCGGTAGTAAATACTGCTGTTTCCCCGGCGTGTAAACGATTCCTGTAAACGGAAAATCAGATCAACCCACGAACGCAGCGATGTCTGGCGCAAAGGTAACCCGACGGTGATATTTGCCTGTTCGATTTCAGCCGGTAAATGCTTTAGAATGGAACTCAACAGACCTTCATCCGCTAACAGGATCAACGTTTCATTGAGCTGTTCACGCGTCAGTTTTTTCAATTCGCTTCCCACCACCTGCGCCTGCGAAGTAAACTGCGCACATTCCACAATCCGGATCTCCATTTCCTTGGTCAACAGGTGATTTTCAACAAACGGCAAGGAACGCACTTCGAGTCGTTTGCACAATTCCCGCTGAAACTGCCCGGCTTCGTGAATCGGATCATTGAAATAAAACTCGTCGGAATCCATCAGGATATGGCCTCTTCCCATGATCACAAACTGCCGCATCAGGGAAATTTCTGATTCGGAAAGTGCGTTAAATCCCGCGAAAACGAAGTGCACATCTTTGTCCTCTTCAAAAGCATGTTCAATCTGGTTGGCAAAGTCGCGGTAAGCTTTTCCTTTGGTGGTGACCTTCTTTTCCTTCAGTCGCGCTTCCAAAGCCTGGTAATACGGCTTCAGTTTGTCCCAGAAAGCCATAAACTGGATTTGCCCTTTCGACAATTCTTCCGTGGAGTTGAACGACCAGTTTTCGATTTCGCGGATATCCCGCAGGTTTTTAAACAACTGGTTCGGTGCGACCATGTAGCGGTCAATTTCATCAAAATCGCTTAAAAGCGTTTGCCCCCAGGTCATGAACGAATCGAAAGTGTCCACATCAATTTCCACCGGATCAACCCGGAAGATTTCATACAACTCGAACAACAGGCTCGTTTTATCCAAAACCGGAAACGGACTCGCATCCTGGATCCAGCGGTCAATGGTTACAATCTTCGGAGAAAGGATCGGCTTCCGGTGAAATTCGTAGAATGCGCGTTGCAAATAGGCAATCATACGCTCCGACGGAACCACTACGCAGACATGCTGATAGTTCAGTCCGCGTTCGTCCACATACGCCACAATTCGATCTACAAAAGCCTTCATCTGCGGTTCTCCCGAACAGGATTAATTTCGATAAAACTTAAACTCAAAATCATCCAGCAGAACCACATTTCGGTTCGGATTGTGGATGTAAAAACTCAATTTATCCGTTGCCGATTGCCGCTCAGGAAGGAACAAAATAAATTCTTTTTCCGCCCATTCATTCACGGTCGAAACCGGGTTCAGGTCTATCGTCTGATAGTACAGCAATTGATCATTTTTCGAATAAGCCACAATGATGGAAACCGGGTTGTCATTCCGGCGCAGGAATTTTCCGTTGATTTTGAGAACTCGTCCTTTGGTATCCGGGCCAACCTGTTTGGTGAAATCTTGTGAGAATCCATACACTTCGTCTTCACCGATCAACCCGACTGCATTCTTTGCATGATCCGGATCAGCTTCTATGACCACATGTTCAACACTGTCGCCGGCCAGGAAATGTTCCCGGATAGTTTTGTAGGGTTGTTTGATTCCCATAAATTGCATCAAATCCTGCGGAATGGTGTCTGTTTTTCGCTTGCAGAGAATCAGGGTTTCATTCGTAGCAACCGATTCCAGGTCTTTCAGAACCTCCGGGTAAATGGCAAATACATCGTCGATAAAATATGGCTTCTGAAACACCACATAATTCCATTTCCAGGACATTCCCGTCCGGATATCCACCGGGTTTTTACCCACAACAGCCAATCCCACGCGATCCATCAGCACGAACGGAATGTTCGGACCATACGTGTGAATCACCAGCATGGTATCTTCCCGCGAAACCCCTGCTTTTGTCAGGAATTCATCGGAACCGGTAAAGTTGATGACAGACCCCGTAAAACGATCGTTGGCAACATACAGCCTTCTTTCTTTTTGAAACGTATGCGTTTCCTGAAATGCCACAATTCCGAAATAGGCCACAAACAAAGCCATGATCGCATTGCCGTTCTGCCACTGCGGTTTGGGTAAAATTGCCAGGCAGAGGATCACAAAGAAAACGGCCGGCAGGTAGAATGTATCGAGGAAATAGTAATCATGTGCGTAGAATTGTTTTGCCATCGCAAACCAGAACAGACACACACCGGTCAGCCAGAAAAGGAAGACCAGCCACCAGGCAGAAAAGGGATTTCCCCTTCTTCGTTCGCGGATCAGGAATGCGATTCCGACCAAAATGCTAAGCAGGAGCAACAGGAAATACTGCTTGATCGAGAAGTAGGACAGCACCATGTTTTCCCACATCTGCTTCAGGATGATTTTCATTTCTTCCCAATCTGCGGCTGGCAGTAATTCATTCAGGAAATCCGAACCATATTTTTCGCGCAGGAAATTGTTGTAGAGTTTCGCTGCCGCAAGAACTGCAAAAGAAAGAACCACTCCGAGGATGTTCGGCCAGAATTTTGCCTTTTTCTGAAAAATGCGGATCAGCTCAAAACCAAGCACTGCCAGGAACGGAATCACAAATGTGAGTCGGGCCAAGGCTGCCAGGGTGAAAAAGAACAATGCCCACCTGAACCAGCGCCGGGACTGTTTCTCAAAATACAGCGAATAACAATAAAACGCTATGATTGTATTGGAAATACTTGGAATTGTGGGTAAAAATCCACCCTGGTAAAAGGTATAGACCGGCGAGGTAATGGCGAAAAGCACCACCAGCATTCCTTTGATCTGGGAATCACAGATTTTCTCGGCCAGCAGGTACAAGAAGTACAGTCCGACGATGCTGTAGAGCAGGATGTACAGGTGAAAAACCCAGGGTTCTTTCGTCCCGAACAGCTTCATAAAAACGGCAGGAACATAATCGTGAACCGGGAATTCAACAGCCGTTACAGTCGAATAGCTCGGGTATGTCCAGTTCCGGGGAAACTGATGATTGAGAATGTAATTTTCGGGTTTGAAGAAATTCAAGTCGTTGCGGACAAAGCCCTTTGCCAGCGCCAGGCGGTCGTTCTGCGCCCAGGTATGCGTATACGAAGGAACTTCATTCAGGTGTTTTCCCTGGAAGACCAGCGTCAGGAGGATAATTAATCCGAGGGCTATGCCATTGGTTATTTTTTTCTTTTCCAATCGGTTCAAATTACTTTGAATAATACTCAATTACAAATATCCAACTATTCTTGAGATAAGTCATTCCAAATCGGAAAAACCGTTCAATGGGATCAAAAAGTTCAAAGGATTTAAATTCAAAATCGAACTATCGAACTATCGAACTATCGAACTATCGAACTATTGAACTATTTTATTTTCCTGAAAACGAACCATTCAATCAAACCGACACCTATAGCTATTTAGCAACATATCTCATTGAAATCCCGTGCAGCTTGCCTAACTTTAGAGTCATACTCAAACGCGGAATAAACCGATCATGAAAACTTACGCTACGGCCTACCGGCAAAGTATCAGCAATCCCGAACAATTCTGGGGAGAACAGGCTTCTCTCGTTACATGGTTTCAGAAACCTCAAAAAACAATTTCCGAAAATCCGGACGGGACTGCTTCCTGGTATGCCGATGGAACCTTAAACACGTCTTACCTCTGCCTCGATTACCACGTCGAAAACGGGCGCGGTTCACAAACAGCCCTGATCTATGATTCTCCCGTAACGAACCGGGTCACAAAGTATACGTATTCGGAATTACTCGAACTGGTTTCGAAATTTGCAGGCGTACTCGCTGCCAAAGGCCTGAAAAAAGGAGATTGCGCAGTCATCTACATGCCGATGATCCCGGAAGCAAGTATTGCCATGCTTGCCTGCGCGCGACTGGGGATCATTCATTCTGTTGTTTTCGGAGGATTCGCCGCACACGAATTGGCGATCCGCATCGATGACACGGAAGCAAAAGCAGTAATCACCGCCGATTACGGGATCGAAATTGACCGCATTATTCCCTATCATCCAATTGTAGAGAAAGCACTCGAACTGGCGTCACACAAACCTCAAATCCTCATTTCGCATACGCGGAACGAAGCAGCTGTTTTGGTGAGTCCGGCATTTGAAGATTTTCATACACTCCTGAACAACGCAACTCCCGCTTCTTATGTCGAACTGCGATCCGGCGATCCTCTCTACGTGCTCTATACTTCCGGAACAACGGGCAAACCCAAAGGCATTTTGCGCGATAACGGGGGGCACGCCATTGCTCTTCGGTATTCCATGAAATACATTTACGACATCCATCCGGGAGATGTTTGGTGGGCTGCTTCGGATATCGGCTGGGTGGTCGGACATTCATTCATCATTTACGGACCGCTGATGACTGGAGCAACGACTATCCTGTTTGAAGGAAAACCAATCAAAACGCCCAATGCCGGTACGTTCTGGCGCATTGTTCACGAACACCGGGTGAAAGCATTTTTCACGGCACCGACCGCTATCCGTGCTATCCGGAAAGACGACCCGGACAGCACACATTACAAACCGGAATTGACCGGAACACTTCAAGCACTCTTCCTCGCCGGCGAACGCTGTGATGCGGCAACGTTGGAATACGCCAGTAACCTATTGCAAATTCCGGTCATTGATCATTGGTGGCAGACCGAAAGCGGCTGGCCGATGATTGCCAATATGCAGGGACTGGAACCTGTTCCTGTTAAACCGGGTTCATCTTCCCTACCCGTTTGCGGGTTCGACATTCGCATTCTGAATGAAGATGGAAAAGAAGTGGAGGCAAACGAACAGGGACTCGTTGCCATTAAGTTGCCGCTTCCTCCGGGTTGTTTACTGGGAATCTGGAAAAACGATGCCCGGTTCCACGCCGGTTATCTCTCCCAGTTTCCGGGTTATTATTTTGCAGGAGACGGCGGTTACAAAGACGAAGACGGCTATGTGTTCATCACCGGGCGCGTCGACGATGTGATCAATGTAGCCGGACACCGGCTCTCCACGTCGGAAATGGAAGAAATTATTGCTGCGATGTCCTGCACTGCCGAATGCGCCGTTATTGGCGGAGCCGATGATCTGAAAGGGGAAGTACCGGTTGCTTTCGTCGTTTTGAAAGACAGCGAAACCCGAGTACACCCGGAATTGGAAAAATTGGTCAAAGAACAAATCCGGAATGAAATCGGTGCGGTAGCTTCACTGAAATCTGTTTATTTCGTACAGCGATTGCCGAAAACCAGGAGTGGAAAAACACTCCGGAATCTCTTGCGAAACCTGGTAAACAAAACGGAATACACGATTCCCGGAACGATTGAAGATCCGGGAGTTATTGCAGAAATCGAGCAGGTACTTGCTCTATAAAAGTGTCTGATTAATCGTTTTCGGGAACGAATAGGCGGTTTTCACGAATCCACGGGCCAACTTCACTAAAGGAAGCGGTATCGAAGTGTTTTCCGACTTTCAGGTGTTCAATCCATTGTTCGTCAGTAACCCAAATCCGGTATTTTGCCAACGGACGGTTATCCGCATCATCCCAAAAATTGATCCATTCTTCTTCCCATTCGTCGTCCCAATCCTCGTGATCTTCATCAATTCCGAGATTATCTTTGACTTTTTGCCCCACTTTTTCATGTGCTTCCTCCTCTATGAAAGGAACATTACGGGCTTCATAGACCACTACTTTCTCAATGAATTTATGCGCGATCGGCCCCAGTGATCCGGGTAAATACGAATCGTCGAACGGAATTTCGGCTGCAAGCGGTGATGCTGCCACACGGTTGTATTCTTTATCAAATTCGTAAGCCTCTGAAGTCAGCAATGCCAAAGCAAAAGCCGGGTCTTCCGGAAAATCTCCCGCATCCGGATGTATCAGAAGTACTTCCGTATCAATCCACTTCTTTCCTTTTTCGGTCACGAAAACCTTCCACAATGAACTCATTGAATGTGTATTTTATAGCTGATTGGACTAAAATTAACTAAAAATTGCTGATGGCAACTTCCCGAAAACAGAAAACCGTGTGCTTTTAGCTATCTTCACGCCATGCTAAGTTCCAGCGATCCGCATGATGACGAAGAGGTATTTCTTTTTCGCGATTTGGCTTTTGATGAGCTGAATTACGGAACACTGCTGAAATATGCGGAAGCCGATGTGATCCGGATGCTGCAATTCAGTTCCGGGTCGGTTCATGCCGTTGAAATCGGGATTGATCACGGAACTTTTCTGTGTAACTACGGTTTCCGGGCAGAACATGAAGTCATCCTCACACAACAGGATCGCACCATTGCGTTGAGCTGCACCTGTGGCGGAAACGGGAAAAAATTGTGTGATCACCAGGCGTTGGTGTTGTACCGCGTCATGGAATACCCGGATTTTCGCGTGTTTTTCGATGAAACCGCCCGAAAGAAAAAAATCGCACAAACCGCCCTTTCCTATGGAATTGACCCCGACACTTATCGTGGCGAAACGAAATGGGAAACACTTTTCCTGCTTTCCTATGAAAACCGGAAACTGCAGATCGCTCCCGTTAGTCCTGAACTGATCCAATTAAACCAGGAAAAGAAGGATGAACTCAGCAAAAAACTGGCTCCTGTGCCTTTTTCCCCAGAAAGTCTGCCCGCTGCACTTCCAAACCGGTTCATTGCTTTCAATGCGCAGGCAAGTGAAGGAAACTTCGATTTCCAGCTCTATGAAAGTGCTCTGACTCAAGGCGGGAAAATCAAACACCCAATCCGACAGTTGAATGCGCTGGAAGCAGCTTTGCAGGAAAACGACCCGGAAATCATCCAGGCGTATACTGCGCTCGGAATGCTCAGCGTGAAGCATCATCTCTATCGGAATCCGGCTGGAAATGAAGAAACGTTCCTGAAAATCATCCGATCGGTATTGATTGCCAAACCGCTTTTCAACCGTTTCGAAGTGGTCGAAGCACAAGATGCCAAACTACCGAAGGGAACGGATGCAGCGATCCGGATTCACGATAAACCGCTTTTTCTGCATCTGAACGTAGATCAAAACGAAGAATTTTACGAAGTAACCGGTTTTATTGAACTGGATAATCTGCATATTCCCTTTGACCAGGTGAAGATGAAAAGCGACGTTTTTATCCGGCGCGGACACGATTTATATTTGATCAAAAACTGGAATTACGTCCGCACACTGGCTTATTTCCGGAAGAATCATCACAAGATGATCATTCATCAATCACAATTTGATGAGTTTCATACGCGTTTTCTCGTGCCGCTTGAAAATGTGATCAGCGTGAATTATTCCTATGTGAAAAAGGCGACACGGGCACTGGTCAAACAAAGCGAACTGGCAACGATTCGCGCCAAGCGCATTTACCTCACGGATAGTGAACATTACATTCACATCACCCCGGTAGTGGAATATGGAAAGGTGGAGGTTCCCGTACTTTCCAAACGGAAGCTTTTGACGATTGATCAAACGGGAAATTCGTTTGAGATTCCGCGGGAGGAAGAACTGGAACTCGATTTTCTCGGACAGATTATCCGGCTTCACAAGGACTTTGAATACCAGCTGGGAGGTGATTTCTTTTACCTGCATAAAAGCCAGTTCCTGGAAAATGACTGGTTCCTGAATGCATTTGAATCCTGGAGCGAGGCCGAATTGGAAATCCACGGGTTTAAAGAATTGACTAAACTGAAGCTGATTCCGAAAAGCATGCAGGTGTCTGTGCAGATCATCAGCGGGATTGACTGGTTTGAAACAAAAGCACACATCCGTGTCGGCGACAACCGGATCCGCCTGAAGGAAATTCAGCGGAGTATCATTCAGAAGTCACGCTATGTGAAACTGGGCGATGGACAACTCGCACTGCTTCCCCAACATTGGCTGGATCGTTTTGCAACGTTTTTCCAGGGCGGAGAATTGGTTGACGAGGTGATCCGCATTCCCAAAACGTCGTACCAGTTTATCGAAGACTGGTTTGAAGCCGACGAAATTGATGGAGCAGTTTTAGAGCACATCGGAGAACTGAAAGACAAGATTTCGCATTTTGAACGCATCCCGGAAATTGACTTACCGCAAGCCTTTCAAACCGAACTCCGGCATTACCAGCGCGAGGGGTATCACTGGCTTCATTTTCTGAATGATTTTGGGTTCGGCGGAGTACTCGCCGATGACATGGGACTTGGAAAAACCATTCAATTACTCGCCTATCTTTCCCGGAAACAGGAGGAGAAAAAAGGAACCCATCTCATCGTGGTTCCAACTTCACTGGTTTTCAACTGGAAGGAAGAAATCGCAAAATTCACTCCACATTTACGGATTATCGAGCTTCACGGCAGTAATCGAAATAAAAGCACGCAACATTTCGAGGCATACGACATCGTTTTGAGCACCTACGGAACCTTGCTTTCCGATATCCGCTACCTGAAAGAGTTTGTCTTCGATACCGTGATTCTGGACGAAGGTCAGGCAATCAAGAACCCGGATTCGAAGCGGTACAAAACCGTCCGTTTGCTACAGGCAAAACAGCGTTTTGTTTTAACCGGAACTCCAATCGAAAACAACACGCTCGACATCTTTGCGATTTTGTCGTTCTGCAATCCGGGCATATTTGGTTCGCTGAAACAGTTCAAGGATCACTATGCCGTTCCGATCGACAAATTCCAGGACAGCCAGCGCGCGCGGGAATTGCAGAAACGCATTCACCCTTTCTTGTTGCGCCGTACCAAGAAACAGGTTGCGACCGAACTTCCGGAGAAAACGGAAATGCTCGTTTATTGCGAAATGGATCACGAACAACGCCGCGTTTACGATGTCTATAAAACCGAGTTAAAGGAATACCTGCTCAGCGAACCGGATTTCCTGGACGGACAAAAGAGCATGCACGTACTTTCCGGGTTAACCAAACTGCGGCAAATTTGTAATTCTCCGGCACTGATCGATGAAAACGGGGTTTCTTACGGCGATCAGTCGGCGAAAATAGGGGAATTGATGGAACAGATCGAAGACAAGAAGAAACACCACAAAATCCTGGTTTTCTCTCAGTTTGTGGGCATGCTCCAATTGGTTCAGAAAGCGCTGGACGAACGTGCTATTTCCTATTCCCTGCTGACCGGCCAAACCCGGAAACGAAAAGAAGCTGTTGCGGCATTCCAGGAAAATGAATCCGTACGCGTGTTTCTCATCAGTTTAAAAGCCGGAGGAACGGGATTGAATTTAACGCAGGCCGATTATGTTTATCTGCTCGATCCGTGGTGGAATCCGGCAGTTGAAAACCAGGCCATCGACCGCGCATATCGCATCGGACAGGAGAAGAAAGTGGTGGCTGTGCGTTTTATTACACCCAACACCATCGAAGAGAAAATCCTCGAGTTGCAGAAACGCAAACGCGAATTGGTGACCGATTTGGTACATACGGATATCAGCACACTCAAACAATTGAGCAAAAAAGAGTTGCTGGAACTCTTATAATTGATTTTCAGTCGCCAAAAAGTGGTGCAAAAGGCTCGTCTCATTCAAAGCCACTCACTAACAAGCATTTCTTTTCTTCCCTTGTTTTACATCAAAAAGACCGAATTACGCTACCGCTCCATCCAAAGGACAAGCGCTTTTTGGTAAAGCCAAAGGATTCAATGCTTTCTTTCCGTTCGTTTCCTGGAATGAGACGATAATCCGGCTTCGACAAATCTCTTGAAATACGACGCTTTCATTATGTTAAATCCTAAAAAAGCACCTTTATTCTAAGCGTTTGTTTGTATTTTTGAAGCATGAAAAAAGGATTGTTTTTACTTGCAATCGCATTAATCGCAGTTGATTTTGCTTTCGGACAGGGTTGCTCACAATGTAAACTCCTGGCTCAGCAAGGGAGTGAATTGAATGAAAATTCGTTCGGTTCGTCTATCAACACCGGGATTTTGTTCCTGATTGCAATTCCTTACCTGATTTTGATGTTTTTCTTCCGTAAGCAGATTGCGGCGCGTTTGTTCAAACGCAAAAAAGCAGCTTAACGGTAAAAATTCATTTCGTCGATGTACTTGCGGACAGGTTCTGTCAGCAGGTAGCGGACATCTTTTCCTTCTTTGATGGCTTGTCGCACAAAACTGGATGAAACCTTCATGACCGGCGCGTCTTCGCACATGATAATATTCGGATGATTCTTGAATCCGTTTTCCGGGTGATGCCCGATTTCCTGTACTTCTTCCTCTTCCTGGATCGTTAAAACCCTTGGATAGACATAAAAGCGGTAGTGTTCCAGCAAATGCTCGTGGTTATACCATTTGTGGAACGTTCTCAGGTTGTCTTCTCCCATGATGAGGGAAAATTCATACGCCGGGTATTTCTCTTTGAGGTATGCTAATGTGGTTGCGGTATAATTGGGCTGCGGAAGTTTGAATTCAATGTCTGACGCACGCAGGTTCGCATTGTCCTGGATGGCTTCATTGACGATCGCTAAGCGATGATAATCTGCCAACAGGGAGGATTTCAGCTTCAGGGGATTTTGAGGCGTTACCACCATCCAAACCTGGTCGATATCCGTGTACTCCGCCATGTAGTTTGCGATGACCAAATGACCGACATGAATCGGGTTAAACGTTCCGAAATACAATCCTACTCTCATTTTCCCGAAATAAAGTTTCGCACCAGTGTCTCTGCTTCCTTGCATGCTCTCAGCAGTTCGTCATTCAGAAGGATGTAATCGAAATCGGGTGCGCGATCCAGCTCGATTTGTGCTTTTGCCAGGCGCATGGCGATTTTCTCCTCTGTTTCCGTACTGCGTGATCTCAAACGCTGCTCCAATGCTTCAAAAGACGGCGGTTGTACAAAGATTGCCAGGGCATTTTTCCCGATGATCCGCTTCAGGTTTAAACCTCCCACAACGTCTACATCAAAGACCACTGTTTTTCCATCGGCCCAGATGCGTTCCAATTCGGATTTCAGCGTCCCGTAAAAATTATTGGTGTATACTTCTTCCCATTCGATGAATGCTTCATCTGCAATTTTCTGCTTGAAGCCCTCTATTCCCAGGAAGTAATAGTGTTTTCCATGCTCTTCTTCTCCACGCGGATCACGGCTACACGCTGAAATGGAAAAAGCCAGTTCAGGCATTTTACCCAAAAGGTGCTGTACGATCGTTGTTTTTCCTGCTCCTGACGGGGCTGAGAAAATAATGCATTTACCGGCACTTGGATCAAACTTCATTTTAAAGGGTATTTAAAACTTGCTCTTTGATTTTCTCCAGGTGATCTTTCATTTCGACAACCAGTTTCTGCATTTCCACGTGATAGGATTTGCTCCCTAGTGTGTTGATCTCCCGTCCGATTTCCTGTGTAATAAACCCCAGTTTCTTCCCGCAAAGTGGAATATTCATAGTTTCCAGGAAATAGTTTAAGTGATTCGAAAGACGCATTTTCTCTTCCGAAACATCCATTTTCTCAATATAGAAAATGATTTCCTGTTCCAAACGGTTCAAATCGATTGCCTGGTTGGAGATCTTTTCCAATCCGGTTTTCATGCGTTCACGAACTGCTTCAATTCGTGCTGCTTCGTATTTGGGAACTTCTCCCAGTAATTCATCAATGCGTTGAATATTCGATTCGAAATCCTTTCTGAGTTGGTCACCTTCCTGTTTGCGGAATTCGTTCAGATGTTGGCAAGCTTCGCGAACCAGGCTCTGAACAAATGCAGATTCCTCGTCTGAAAGTGCTTCCTTATCATTGGTATAAATTTCCGGCATACGCAAAACCAACGCAAGAATATCATTGGTAGATTCTCCCAGTAGCTCGGCAGTTTCCTTAATATCTTTGTAATAAGCCTGAGCAAGCTCCTTATTGATCGTGTAATTCTTGGTTTCACCCGAATTCTCCAGGGAAATGGACAATTCCACTTTTCCCCTGTCCAGCAATTCCGCTACTATTGAACGATTTTCCAATTCGATTTCGCGGTACAAGGGAATTGCACGCACGTTTAAATCTAAGCTTTTGCTGTTTAAGGATCGGATTTCCGCAACGATCTTCTTCCCCTGGAAGGATCCGCTTGCTTTTCCGTAGCCGGTCATTGATAATACCATTTGCTTCAGTTTGGGCAAAAGTACGGAAATAATGGCTAGGTGATCTGTTTATAGCCGATTTCTAAGGTCAGAATTGTTTTTGTGACTCATTTTTCTTCGTTTCCCGCAGAAGTTGGCAAAAGCTAACCGGATGCATTTCAGATGCTGTCTTCAAGAACACGGGTTTACATGCATGTTGCGTCCTGAATCGGGATAAGATGAGATCGTGACACCCCGTTCTGCAGATTGAGTTCAATCGGATTCGAATACGGCTCAATCCCATGTTTTTCCATGTCCTCCTATTTGGAATTCGGGTCATTGTGTTGGGGGATTGTTAGGGGAAAGATTTGGGGTATGGGGATGAATTTGATTCAGGATTTGGTTTAGATTCTGCGTGGCGGTTCTTATTATCAGGTTAACGTGTCGTGATTTCAGTACTAGATATAGCAATATGACGATATAGGATTGCTCTTGTTGCTTTTTGAAAAAGGAGACAGAAAATAAATGGATCGATGTTCCGGCAGATATTTTGCGCAATATCGTCTAAGCTTTGTATTCCCGTCCCCATATTGGGAAATTGGGAATTCGGGTTATTGGCCGGGTTGTTTCAGGGGCAGGGAAAAGTAGCAAGTTTAGGGCATAAAAAAAGC
>NZ_JBCNJW010000020.1:0-15989 GCF_039596355.1 Fluviicola sp.
AATGCCTAATGCCTAATGCCTAATGCCTAATGCCTAATGCCTAATGCCTAATGCCTAATGCCTAATGCCTAATGCCTAATGCCTAATGCCTAATGCCTAATGCCTAATGCCTAATGCAAAAATAAATTGTCCGTTCATTCGGAACTCGTAATTGATCATTCGTAATTAACTAACGTTGCTTAATATGTCCCTTCTCACCGCACGGAATACGCAGAATCCAGGAGTATAGCCCGATGAAGTGGGAATCGAAGTACCCTTTCCGTTTGTATAATGAAGCTGGAATATAAATCCGTTGCTTTTCACTCAATCCTTTCACGGCCGACTGCGGTGCAACACCATCCTGCAAACATGGCGCATCCGGATGTTGTTTCGTCAGGTTGCTGCCAAACTGCCAAACCTGCTTCCATTCGTCCAGCTTCACTTCCCCTGCCTCGGCATTTTCGGGAGCAAGAATGTAATATCCGCCGAAATTGATTTTCCCTCTCAGGTGGTTCACCATTCCCTGGGAATAGGCAAAGCCCATGCTGTGAACAACCAGGTACAAAGTATCGTTCCGCGAGGTATTCGGCAGCTCGTTCAACATTTGATAGAGATTCCTTCCGGCAATCCGCCCGCTGTTTTCACGAATCCGGAAACCGCTTTTATTGGATTTGGTTGCCAGCAGGTTTATCGTTTTGGCCTTTTTAGAGCCGAATAATTTCGACCCGACCGTATTGGTTGTATAGCAAACGTGGTGTTTCGAGTCTTTGCAGCGTTTCGGGTAAATGCTCGAATTCGTGGTAAAATTGAGCAGGCTCCGGTGGTTCGAGGTCGAAACCGAGTGGTGTCCGTCGGCATAATAATATTCCGTCGGGTTAATCCGCAAACGGAAGGTGTCGTCGATCTGTTTCCACGGATGCCAATAGTTGTAGCGGTCTTCCGTAAACAAACGGTTCACGGAATTCGGGAATTCCAGCCCGTATTTCCGGATGTCTTCAAAGTTCTCTTCAAATGTACTTCCCAATGAGGTAGGACGGTAGCCGTTCACAAAGATCAGAATCCGTTTTGGCGGGTCTTGCAGTGTTAGTTTTTTCGTCAGGTCAACTCCCAGGTGATTGTATACCTGGTCTCGCAGCCATTTTCCCTTTGGAGAATAGATTTTCACGACGATATAATGACTCTGTGCCAAAACCGGTTCATCCAGCAGAGCTGTTTTCAGTGAATCCGATGTCGAAATCAAACGCAGTTTTAACGGAACGTGCTCTTCAGAAACATTCATTTTAAAGTAGAGTACTTTCTTCCTTTCGTAGAGAAAATAGTTCTGATTGCGTTTGATGATCAGTTCCGACCCGATGTTTTTTTCTTCCAGCTTATTCGGATGCGTATTATCGAAAAGCAGATCCAGCACTTTCTTCTGATCCATTCCCGAATAGGATTGTATGATTCCGTCGCGGACTTCAAACCAGGAATATCCCAAATCCACCAAACGGATCAGCCCGTATGAAAAAAGCACGATTCCCGACCATTGAATCAGACGCGAAACAAACGAAACCAGGCGCGGTCTTTTCATCCTTGCACGAAGGAATGAACGCAATTTCCGGAAACTATAGATAAATCCGGCGAAGGATGCCAGTACACTGAGCAGATGCAGGGCATTAAACGGTTTTCCCTTGATCCGGAAAATGGTTTTGAACAGGAAATTATCAATTTGCAGGTGATACGAATAGGTGTTCTTTTTCATCGGGCGCAGCACCGAAGCCAAAAAACTCTTGTTTTTCAGCACAATGGTTCCGTCTTTGTTTTGCTCGAAAAAGTAATAAGCCACCAATCCGTTGTTGGTCACCACCTCTTCGTAATCGTCGATCAGGGAATAAACGCCCGGATTGTTATTGGCACGCAACCATTCTTCCTGTGTCAGCTGCCATCCACCTTCCGGTTCTTTGTCATCCGACTCCTGGCTCAAAAAGCCTTTCAGGTATTCTCCGGCAATTATTTCCGCTAAACCGGCCTGACTTTGCTGATCGACCGCGAATCCCAATGCTTTGTTTTTAACCATGTAGCCCTGCCATTTCCGGCTCACAAATTCCGGGATCACAAAAAACAGGAGTGTATTCGAAACCTTTTCCTTTTCAAACTGCTTGTAGGTATCGCGCACGTGGCGCATCTGGTCGGTGTATTTCAAACGATCGGAACCCGGATTCTCAAAAGCCTGACTACCGTCAAAAGCATCATTTTCAAAAGGAGCTTCTACCGTGACATCGAAACGGACATTTGCAGCTTTGAACAAGGTATTCAATGTCAATTCCAGGCTGTCGCGATTCAGTTTTGTACGAAACAGCGGTACAAGGCGGATACGCTGCTCCACCGCAGGTAAAACGGAAACCGGCAAAACCGCAATGAGTTTTCCCCGAAGCCGTGCCTGAACTTCGTAATCGGCATTCATTGCCGGCAGCAAAACCTGGCATTTGGTCCTACTGATCCGCAAGGTTCGCAGTTCATCATTTCCAACAAAGAAAAAAACAGAATCAATGCTTCCAATCTGTGCCAGGTTGATTTTAAAATCGACCAGGTCGGTTTGCGACTTTCCCACTGATTTAAAAACCGCCACATCATAAACGCCGCTTTTCTTTTCAAGTATCTGTTCGAAGAAACCATAGTGCTGTTTCGGATTTTTCACGAAACGGGCTGTTTCTATCGGAACGTGAATCACCGAATCTTTCCCCGCCTGAGAAAAGCCAAAAAGACTCTGAACCAGGAAAAACAAGAGAAGAAACGAAATTCGGAACATCATAATCCATTAAATTGAAGTCTTTCCTAACCAGCGCAACACGTTATCATACCAGATTGCATCGGATTCTTTTTCTTCCAGAATTCCGACCTGAACGGCAAAATCAATGACTCTTCCCGGGTAGGAATTGGCTACACCTTCCATTTCTCCCAACGGATACGGATCGTCCAAACCGGAAACGATCTGTGAAGCCCCTACCCGGATTTTCAGCAGTTGCAGCGTGTACGAATCGTGTACCAGTGTATCGAAAAATAAGTTCGGATGTCCCAAACTCGCTCTCGGGTCTCTTGTTTCCGTGAACAAATCCGGGCGACCGTCAAAGCCTTGTAACCTTCTTCCGTAATTCGCCTGCCCAAGCATGCAGCCGTGAGCAAAACAGGTACGGATATTCGGGTATTTGTTTACCAAATCTTTCAGTGCATACATGTGAAGCGTATCCGCAGTCTGCGCCATCATCCACACCAGGTGGAAGCGCCAGTACATATCTTTCAAAGCCACCATTTTCTCCCCGTCATACGGATGGATCTCGATCGCCAGGTTGTATTCATTCGCTAATTCAAACAAGGGCATCGTGGAATCATCCACTACCGAAAGCCATTCGTTGTTTTTATCCAGAAAATGTGTCGGCAAACACAAAACATTCATTTTCAAATCTTCGACACAGCGACGAATCTCATTCAGCGCATCATCCAAATGAAGCGGCTGCACCACAAACCCACTGGTGAATTTATCCGGTCTTCGCTCCTGCACACTTGCATTGAAATCGTTCTGCCAGCGAACTGCATCAAAGGTATCTTGTTTCGACCACCCGTTGCAATATACCTGCGAAAGATTCAGCATCACGCCGTGATCAATTCCGTGACGTTCCATCCACTCAATCTTTTCATCAAAGAAGAAACTCGGATCGGTAATCGGTCGCGACCAGTCATCCTGTCTCATAAACTTTTTGTCGTCATCGATCCAAAACAGCTTTTTTTCACGCATGAATTTTGGAATTTCGGATGGTTCCGGCAAAATGTGGCCGTGGCCGTTAATCTTTAGTTTCTTCATTTCGGGGCGATTCTTTGACTCAAAATTAAGAAAAAAGAAAAGCCGGCTTACGCTTGCAAGTCGGCTTTTCTTTCATAAGTAGTAGTGGTTATATCATTTGTTTATGACAACCCGGTAATTGTGAACGGTGCTTTCGGTTTTCACCTGAAGCGTATACTGTCCGTTCGAATAAGGCGTCAGATCGATTGTTTTTTCCTGTTCGAATGTCCCTGTTTTCAGAACCAGCACCGCTCTTCCGGCTGCATCAACCACTTCAATGGATTGGTAAGCAACATCTGAAACCAGGGTAATCATTCCGGAAGTCGGGTTCGGGTATAACACCATTTCTTTGTCCTGTTCGGAAACAGACAAACAACCATCCACCACAATCGATGACTGTGCCGTAGCGGAACATCCGTTTCCATCTGTGTAGGAGTAACTAATCTGGAATGTTCCCGTACCGCTCGCAGAAGGATAAAAACTTCCTGCACTCACTCCTGCCCCGGAATACGTTCCGCCAGCAGGTGAACCGCCGGTCAGTACAAATGCCGGAGTATACGAACAAACCTGGCTCAATGCACCGAAAGTTACATTTGGAAGCGCATGAACAGTTACCATTACCTGGTCTGTATTCTGACAACCATTTGCATCCGTTCCGGTAAGCGTATAAGTAGTTGTTCCCGAAGGAATGAAAGCGACTCCGTTTTGAACTCCGTTATTCCAGGAAAGCGCCGGCGATCCCGAAGAAATTCCGGTAAGGACAACCGAACTTCCTGCACACACCGTTTGGTCAGCTCCGGCATCTACAGTAAACGGACTGGATGTCGTAATAACAACTGGCTGTGACGTTGCTGTACAACCAGCATTGGAAACCGAAACCGTATACGTTCCGGCAGTTGAAACGGTGATTGAAGGTGTTGTAGATCCGTCAGACCAGCTGTTTCCGGCAGAATAAGACGATGTCAATGTCACGGAACTTCCCGGACACATCACCAATGAACTTGGCGTAATGACCGGTTGAGCCGGAGCACCCGGGTCAGTTAAATTGGTAGAAATTGTATTCGAAACACACCCGGCAGCACTTGTCAGGATAATGTTGTATGAACCAGCTCCGAGATTCGGAACCGTTGCCGGCAGCGAAGATGCCGATGCTGTTCCTGTTGCCGTTCCCGACCAGGAAATCGTTCCCGAACCGGTTCCGTTCACAGCGATCGATCCGGTATTTGTTCCACAGGAAGACGGATTGGTAACAGTTCCCAAAGAAAGCGCCGGAACCGGGTTAGCTGTTACTGTTACTGAGGTACTTGCCGCGCTCTGACAACCTGAAGCGTTTGTTACCTGAACGGTATACGATCCGGATGTGCTTGCCGTAATGGATTGCGTTGTTGCACCGGTCGACCACAAATAGGACGTTCCGGATGTCGATGTCAAGTTAACCGAACCACCCGCACAGAATGTCGTTGCTCCACCAGCAGAAATGGTCGGTGCGGCAGGCGTCGCATTCACAGTCACTGCAATGGAGTTACTATTCGCACTTTGACAGCCCGAAGCATTCGATACCTGAACCGTATACGTTCCGGCAGTTGTTGCCGTAATGGATTGCGTTGTTGCTCCGTTCGACCACAAATAAGACGTTCCCGAAGTTGACGTTAAGGTAACCGAACCGCCCGCACAGAATGTCGTTGCTCCACCAGCAGAAATGGTCGGTGCAGCAGGAACTGAATTTACTGTTACAGTCGTAGCAGCACTCGCTGTGCTTTGACAACCCGCAGCACTGGTTACCTGAACCGTATACGATCCGGCAGTTGTTGCCGTGATGGATTGTGTTGTTGCACCGGTCGACCACAAATACGATGATCCTGCGCTGGAAGTCAGTGTTACCGAACCTCCGGTACAGAAAGTAGTTGCTCCACCAGCAGTAATTGACGGTGCGGCAGGAACCGCGTTCACGGTCACGTAATTGGTCATTGTAGTGGTATTCGAACCGGAAGCATTGGTTGCAGTCAGTACCACATTATAAGTTCCGGCAGTTGCATACGTCACGGTTGGACTGGCAGCAGTTGACGTAGACGGAGTTCCACCCGGGAAAGACCAGCTGTAAGAAGTCGGTGAACCGGTAGAAGTATTGGTGTACGTAATGCTTTGTCCGGCACAAACAGAAGTAACCGTTGTTGTAAAGCTCGGCGTAGGCGGAGTTGCAGCAGTTACCCCCGTTACGTTGATATTGTCTACGTACAGGTTGTTCCCATAACCGGACAGGTTTTTAAACGCGATGATCACGTTTGCCTGACCAATATAAGAAGTCAAACTTACGGTTTCGGTTCTCCACTGCGCAGATGTCGGCGTAAACGAATTGGTTGTTGCCGAAGCGGTCGCCAAAGTGGTATTGGATTTCGAATACACGCTCGTAAAGGTCGATCCGCAATCGGTTGATACCAACACTTCCAATCCGTCATAGTTCGCCGCGTTGTATGGAGCATATGCCACATCAAAGGTGAGCTGGGCAGAAGAAAGCCCGGTAAAGATGAGCGGTTTCAAACGCACAATATCATCATCGGAATCGTTGTAGGCATAATTATTAAACCACATGGAATTTCCGGTTGTCGGCGTATTTCCGGCAGTTGTTGTTCGTGCCCATGTAGTTGGTGAAGCATTGTTATTGATCAAAGACCAGCCAGTAGGAACAAAGGTCGTTGCAGTGAATCCTTCTGTCAACGGCAAAGCAGATGCTGTTGATCCGACTACAGTAATATATGCTGTTTTGGTTTCCGTATCTGTTCCGTAGGAATTCGTCGCAACCAATGTCACCGCATACGTCCCGGCAGTGTTATAGGTCACCGTTGGACTCGTTGCAGTAGATGTTGATGGCGTTCCGCCGGTAAACGTCCAGGAGTAAGACGTTGCAAAGGTCGACAAATTGGTAAAGGTGATGGATGATCCCTGGCAAATGGTCGTTTGAGCCGCAGAGAAATCCGCAACCGGAGGACTCACGATTCCCAATCCGTTCAATACAAAATTGTAGGTTCCTTCGTCACAGTCATTCGTTCCGAACTGAATATTTCCGGTGTAATTTCCGGCTGCCGTCGGAGAGAACACTACTGTGAAGGTTGTTGTTGAACCTGGTGTCACGGTCGTTGTTCCGAAACCGGTTCCCAAAGCGAATCCGGTTCCTGTTACCGTAATCGGGTTCGTCAACGTCAGGTTGGTTGTCCCCGTATTGGTAATGGTAAACGTTGCCGTTGTAGAACCTCCGGCCTGTGTATTCGCATAAGTGTAAGATCCTTCATCGAGCACTTCCACGCCGGCAGATGCCAGTTGAATTTCTCCCGGAGTGGTTCCTTCGAACTTCACATTATCAATGAAAATGTTGTTTCCGTTTGCCGAAACACCGCGGAATCGAAAGCGGATGTTTTTGGAAGTCGTTCCCACATACGACATCAAACTGATGGTTTCTGTTCTCCAGTCAGTAGATACGGTCGGGAAATACTCGGTTGCAAGCACTGTTGCATTCTGATACAGATACGGCGTTGTATTCCCCGTTTTGCTATATACGTTTGTCCAGGTTACACCGCAATCCGTTGAAATCTGTACGATCAATTGATCATTCGAGGTAGTTGTTTTCTTGCGGTAAGCGACATCAAATTTCAAGGTTGCTGCCGTTGCGTTACAAGGCAGTAAGAAAACCGGCGTGTATAAATCTTCGTTCGTCGTGGAGCTGTTTCCGAAACAAGGCACCTGGGCAATGTTGTTGGTAAACGTTCCGGTAGAAGAAACTCCCGAAGCAGGAGACCATTTGTAACAATCACCGTTTACATTATCCACACGCCATCTGACATCCGGCGGGAAACTTTGTCCTTCAAAATCCTGCGTATAGTTCGGCATGATTCCGTTTGAAACCACGAAATCAATCCCCGATGTATCGTATACGGTATACGGATCCGCAGTTCCGTTCGGCAAGGTGGAATACGCTCTGAAAGCATGCGTTCCCAATGTGGTTGTAAAAGCAGGCAAACTTACCGTTGCAGATGAGCCCGGAGTCAGGTTTCCTGTCCAGCTGTATGTAACTGCAGTTCCGTTATCAATTTTGTAGGAGATCGTCGCAGAAGTGAGGTTATTGGAACCTCTGTTACGCAACTGGACACTTGGAGTAATTGCTCCGGCACAATTATCGCCAACCGGTGCAAACACATCCGTTACAGAAGCATCACTCGGGTTTGGCGGCGTACAGGCATCGGAGTTGATCAGCGACAATCTCAGCGGAGATCCTTCCAGGACGGCACGCATCCGCTGTTTCTGATCATTTGTAAAAACGTTCATACAGGCGTCGTCCGTGTAATCCATGTAGTTCTCAATCATATCAGGCCCCTGATCCGGTGCTGTTGTACAGGAGTTTGTTCCGGTAGGGCATCCATAGTTCGCAGCAGCAGCAGTCGGGGTATCGTTACAATAATCCGTTGCAGTACAGTTTCCGTCTCCCCAAATGTGGCGGAGTCCGAGCCAGTGACCGATTTCGTGTGTTGCAGTACGTCCTTCGTTGTAAGGTGCCGCAAACCCTGTTACCGAGCTTTTACCGATGGAACTGTAGAGAAAAACCACTCCGTCGGTTCCGTTTACCGGGCTGGAACAACCCATTCCGCCTAATGGAGACTGCGGAAACTGAGCATATCCAAGCAAGCCGCTTCCCAGGTTACACAGCCAGATATTCATGTATTTGGCAGGATCCCATCCGCGGGTTGCAGTCGGAGTGTTGTTGTTATAGGTATACGCTTTGATCGTATTTTCTACATAGGTTTGGGAATAAGGCGGTGCAGTAAATCCTGCCGTGGTGCGGTTAATGCGGTTTACACCGTTTTCTCCGTTCGGAAAGGCTGAACCGTCAGGTCTTCTTTTGGACAGACAGAATTCGATCTGGGTATCTGCCCCAACCGGGTTTGTATTCCATCCGTTGGATCCGAACATTCTTCGAAAATCCTCATTCAGGACGTCGATCTGCGACTGAATCGCGGCATAACTCACGTTACTCCCCGTTCCAACCGCTTCTCCGTTATAAATGACGTGCACGACTACCGGAATCTGGTAAACTCCACCGATAATTTTGCCCGCCGCCTGGTTCGCAGCGATTTCAGACTGAATCCATTGTTCAAACTGGGTACTTGATTCTAATTCGGGATGGTTGGCATGCAGGATTGCATCGTTTTCATCTGTGTAGCATCGAACAACACCATTTGTTTGACTCCTTACTCCATACGAGAGCAGCGAGAAAAACATACATGCGATGAATGCACGTAGTAGTTTTACTCCGTTAGTTTCCATAAAAGCAGTTTTATCATTTTTGAATGAGCACCCACAATCTTTAAATTGGAAATAACTGATTGTTAAGTACTCACTCCTAGTTTTAGCAATCCAATGTTACTAAAAAATTTTGATTCACAAACTTTTGGGATTTAATTTTTTAACATTGATTTATCAACAATGTTCAATATTATTCAAACATATCGCCAAGCATATTCTCACCTGCCTGACCTATTACCGGAACGTATTTTCGTTCTCCCCGGATAGCGCCTATCAATAGCATCAACCAGACAATAAACAGCAGGATGGAAATAATATTGATGATGATCACCCCGATAAACGGAATAAAGAACAGGATGGTATCAATGATACTCACAACCGCTCCCACCAACATCAGAATAAGCATCTGACGCAGATGAAATGCTGTAAAGCGGCGCTCTTCTCCCGTTGATGATGATACCTGAACCATTGCAATAATCCAGCCTATCAGTGTACAATACGAGAGAATTCCATATGTTTTGTTATAGGAATTTGACTCCATGAAAATATAAGTAACACTAAAATAACGGCTAAATTATGTTTTTAGTTTACAAATTAGTGAATAGTGAATTTAAATGATTGACTTTCTGTTATTCTCCAAAAATAGACGAAACGAATTCTTCTTTCCGGAAAACCTGCAAATCCTCGATTCCTTCTCCTACTCCGATAAAGCGTACGGGAATACTCATCTGGTCGGAAATCCCGATAACAACTCCACCTTTAGCCGTGCCGTCCAGCTTGGTAATGATCAATCCGGTGAGTGAGGTTGCCAACGCAAACTGCTTCGCTTGTTCAAAGGCATTCTGCCCGGTAGAACCGTCGAGAACCAATAAAATTTCGTGTGGTGCATCCGGAACGACTTTTTCCATCACGCGCTTGATTTTCGATAACTCGTTCATCAGGTTCACTTTATTGTGAAGGCGGCCCGCCGTATCGATAATCACAACATCTGCTCCCTGAGCTTTGGCTGAACTTAAGGCATCAAAAGCTACCGAAGCCGGGTCTGCACCCATTCCCTGCTGCACAATCGGCACACCGACTCTTTCTGACCAGATGATCAATTGGTCGACTGCCGCCGCCCGGAAGGTATCTGCCGCTCCCAAAACGACTTTTTTACCGGCTTTTTTGAACTGGTTCGCCAATTTCCCGATTGAGGTGGTTTTTCCCACTCCGTTTACTCCCACGATCATGATCACGTGCGGATCTCCTTTGTGATCCGGAATATTGTATTCTGTCGGGCCGTCCGAATCATTTTCAGAAAGCAATCCGGCGATTTCTTCCTTCAATACGCGATTCAGCTCATCCGTCCCAACATATTTGTCTTTCGCAACGCGTTCATTGATCCGGTCAATGATTTTCAACGTGGTATTCACACCCACATCCGAACTGATCAAAATTTCTTCCAATTCATCTAATACTTCATCATCCACACGGGATTTTCCAACCAGGGAACGAGTCAGTTTTCCGAAAAAACTTTCTTTTGTTTTTTCAAGTCCTTTATCAAGTGTTTCTTTATTCTCCTTGGAGAACCAACCAAATAATGCCATACGTTTCAAAAATACAAAAAAAACCCCTCCGCCAATGCGGAGAGGTTTCAAACAATATCGAGTTTTACAACTTTAAAGAATTAGGCTTTAGTAAACCAATCTTTTACTTTATCGTTGTGTACGATTTCTTCTTTGAATGCGAAAGAACCAGTTTTTCCGGATTTAACCATCTTGATTACTTTCGTGTGCTCTTTTCCTCCACCTTTCTGAAGGGATGCTACTACTTTCTTAGCCATGACGTTAATGTTTTATGGTTGTTTCGATTTGAACTACCGGAACAAGCCGGCTCTCAAAACGAAATAACGACGTTTTCTTCTTACTTAATTTCTTTGTGAACAGTATAACGCTTCAGGATCGGGTTGAATTTTTTGATCTCCAAACGATCCGGAGTGTTTTTACGATTCTTCATTGTAATGTAACGGGAAGTTCCCGCCATTCCAGACTCTTTGTGCTCTGTGCACTCCAAAATAACCTGAATTCTATTTCCTTTTGCTTTCTTAGCCATTTTCTTAATTCTTTATGATTGAACCACTTTTGTGACCAAATCAGGATTTACTTCAAATACCCTTTTTCACGCGCTTCTTTCAAACACGCAGAGATACCTTTCTTATTAATTGTTCTCAAAGCAGACGCAGAGATTTTCAATGTAACATACATATCATCTTCTGGTACGTAGAACTTTTTCGTTAACAAGTTCGGGTAAAACTTGCGTTTAGTTTTGCGGTTTGAGTGAGAAACATTATTTCCTACCATTACCGACTTTCCTGTGATTTGACAAACTCGTGACATTGTATTTTATTTTTCCTTATTCTAAAAGCGGGTGCAAAGAAAAGCAAATTCCCGCAATTAGACAACATTAATTACTCTTTTTTTCAATATTTATTCCTAAAATTTCGCAACGAAGGAGATTCAAAGCCGTTAGTACCGTCATTTGTACGGTTCTATGACGATCCGAACCAAACTGGAACTGTCGTGAAATTTTTCGCCCCGGTCCGTCGATTGCGATCCAAACTGTTCCGACCGGCTTCTCTTCGCTTCCACCGGTTGGCCCGGCAACTCCGGAAACAGATACCGACCAGTTTACACCCAGCTGCTGTTTTCCTCCTGCTGCCATTTCCAGGACTGTTTCTTCCGAAACGGCTCCGAACTGCTCCAAAGTAGATGCTTTCACATCCGCCAGTTTCATTTTTAAGGCATTACTATAGGTAACCAAGCCCCCCAGCACATAGGCCGAAGATCCTGAAATGCTCGTCAAGGCAGCCATAATCGATCCACCGGTGCAACTTTCAATTGCTCCTACGGTTTCTTTCCGCTGTTCCAAAAGCTTTCCCACTACTTCCGCAAGAGTTTCCTCTTCTTGTCCATATAAATAGGCAGGAATCATTTCGTGCAGTTGATCTCCGTAATAATCCACGCGGTCCTGCTTTCCGGAATTCGAACTGATCCGCAATTTGACGGCTCCCGGAGAAGGCAGGTACGCCAAATCCAGGCCTTCGGCTCTCAGTTCATTTTCCCAGTCTGCGATCCGTTCTGCCAAAAACGATTCCCCGATTCCCTGCGTCAGGTAGGTTCTCTGAATGAGTTTTTTCAGTGGAAACCGTTCTGCCAAACGCGGAAGCACATGTGTTTCCATCAGGTATTTCATTTCATACGGCACACCCGGCATGGATGCGAACACCGTTCCCTCTTTCTCGAACCACATTCCCGGAGCTGTTCCCTGGTCGTTGAAAAGCACTTCGCAGGCTTCCGGAACCATTGCCTGAAGTTTGTTTACTTCCAGCATCGGGCGGTTTCTTTTAATAAAGAACGATTCCACATGACGCAGCACCGCTTCATTCATTACCAGCTGTGTTTCGAAGTAAGCACACAACACCTGCTTGGTAATATCGTCTTTCGTAGGACCGAGTCCACCCGTAATCAATACCACCTGGCTTCGCTGCTGTGCATCACGCAGTGCAGTTAGAATAGCATCCCATGAATCTGAGATCGTCGCAACGTACGAAACCTTGATTCCGTTATCCGCTAGCTGCGTACCCATCCACGAAGCATTCGTATTGATTGTCTGCCCGATGAGGAGTTCATCTCCGATGGATATTATTTCAACATTAATCATGGTACTGTTTTTGAGCTGAGGCAAAATTATTCTTAAGTTTGAACATAAAAAATAATCCATGAGAAAATTCACAACAATCCTTGCATTAGGTAGTATTGCGATCGGATTACCTGCCTGCGACACCCTGAAGGAAGCAGCAAGCACCCTGAATACAGGAACGAGCACCACACCTTCTCTGACGAATTCGGAAGTGATTTCAGGTTTGAAAGAAGCACTGAACGTCGGGATTCAAAATTCTGTGAATTTAACTTCCATTACCGACGGATTCCTGAAAAATGCAGATATCCGCCTGCCATTCCCGGAAGATGCGCTTAAAGTAAAGGAAAAAGCAATCGATTGGGGACTTGGTTCCCAGGTTGATAAATTTGAAACAACATTGAACCGCGCCGCGGAAGAGGCCACCAAAGAAGCACTTCCTATTTTCAAGGATGCTATTTTGAATATGAGCATTTCTGATGGTTTCGCTATTTTGAACGGCGGAGACGGTGCAGCGACTAAATTCCTGAAAGACAATACGACCGCAAAACTGGTTGAAGCTTTCTCTCCAAAAGTGAAAGATGCAATCGCCAAAGTGAAACTGACTGAATACTGGAATCCGATTATCTCCAAGTATAACAGTGCGATGAGCTTAACCGGCGGACAGAAAATCAACCCGGATCTGGATAAATATGTAACCGAAAGAGCCATTTCAGGCTTGTTCCTGATGGTCGAGAAGGAAGAAAACAAAATCCGCAAATATCCTGCAGCGCGCGTTACCGATCTGCTTTCTAAAGTATTCGGAAGCATCAAATAATAATTGAAAATTGAAAAGGGAGAAGTGAAAAGTGCCTTTGACTCCGCTCAGTCCACTTTTCACTTTTTCTCAATGGTCAATTATCTTTGTACGTTTTAAATTTTCAATTCTCAATTAAAATGAAATATCCTGCATCGGAACTGGTACTTGACTCACACGGGAATGTTTATCATCTCGGTATTTCCCCGAAGGATCTGGCCCCAGATGTGTTACTGGTCGGAGATCAGAACCGTGTAGCCGCGATCTCTGCCTTTTTTGATGAGATCACCCATCGATCGGAGCACCGCGAGTTTGTCTGTCATACGGGATATTACAAAGGAAAACACATTACAGCACTGTCTACCGGGATCGGAACGGACAACATCGACATCGTGGTCAACGAACTGGATGCGCTGGTGAACATCGACCTGAATGAACGCACCAACAAAACGCAAACCACTTCGTTAAACCTCATCCGGATCGGAACCTGCGGGATTTTGCAGGCGGATATCGATGTACACAGCTATTTGCTGTCCAGTCATGCGATCGGGATTGACAACGTGGCTCACTTCTATCCTATTGCTTTTTCAGAAGCCGAAAAATCGCTTGCACAAGCCCTGGATTCTTTTGTCGGTTTCCCGGACGAGATCACTCCTTACTGTTCAACATCTTCCGAACACTTGCTAAAACAGTTCTCCGGGGACAAAACACACGAAGGAATTACAGTCACCAGTTCCGGATTCTATGCGCCGCAGGGAAGATCACTCCGACTCGGAACGCGCACTTCGGAAGTCAACGAAAAACTTGAAGCATTTTCTTTTAACGGGAAACGCGTGGTGAACTTCGAGATGGAAAGTTCGGCTTTATTTGCATTGGGGAAAGCATTGGGACACCAGTGCATCACCATCTGTCTCGGAATCGCAAACAGACCGAGAATGGAATTCAGCAAAGGCTATGAACAGGAAATGAACGGGTTAATCCAATACGTCCTGGATCGTATTTGATTGTTGATTCTTATTCCTTCACAGGATACTTGCGTTCGTATTCCTCCGGCGTCAAATCTGCTCCGTTATCATCATCCAGGATCGTCACATTGAAATTGTTTTCACGCACTTTCACATTCATCTTGACAATTTTCGTGTTACCGATTTGCTGCACCACCTGGAACCAGTAGTACCCGTTTTTACCGTTCAGCAGGTCTTTACTCAACTGCAGGGAAACTTTTTGGTTCTTGCGCTCCGCAGCCACCTGCATTTTTTTGACGATCTCCAAATTCTGAACCAGGTCATACGCCTTATACTCCGGTGTGTTCTGACCTGCATCCACTTTCGGTTCGGATTTTTCTTCCCCGCAGGAACTCACTGCTCCCATCGTGAGGGCGCTGAATAATAAGATCGGTAAATACTTCATAAGACTCATTTAGTCCCTAAAATAGGCATTAAATCCCAATTTCAGCCCCGGAAAATGTTATCAAATCAAAAAAGGGCCGACCAACTGCCGACCCCTTTTCCTCTTTTTTGTTCATTTATTGTTTGACCAAAGAATATACTTTCGTACCGCTCTTAACGAGGTAAACTCCCGCGCGAAGAGCTGAAATATCGAGCACCAGCGTTTTCTCATCCTGTTTATAGGAATGGATATTCGCCCGCACATTTTGTCCCATCGGATTCAATAACTGGAAGTTACTCAGGGAAACCAAATCTCCCTTCACTGTTACCAGGTTCGTTGCAGGGTTCGGGAAAATTACCAATTCGCTTCCTCCTGCCACATTGATATAGACCGATTCCGTTTCGTGCACCCGTTCCTGTCCGTTGAAATCGATTTGTTTGAGTCGGTAATACGATATTCCATCCAACGGAAAATCATCTTCCGTAGCATACGATTTCGGCGTTTCAGAGTTCCCCGCTCCGTCAATCTGTGCAACTGTTTCCCAACCGTCATAACCATCAGCGGAACGTTCCACTAAAAAATAGTCGTTATTTTGCTCCGAACTTGTTTCCCAGCTCAATTGAACGGAAGTATTGTCCTGTGCCCATGCATCAAATGACACCAACCCGATAGGAAGAGAAGTTCCACAGTTTACCGTAATACATTGCGGAGACGTGTAGGTACACCCGAAATTATCCGTTACACTGTATGTAAAACACGGTGATCCCTGGTTGGTCGGAACAACGTTTGCAGTTGTTGCTCCCGTACTGACCAGAGTGGTCGCAGGAACCCACCCCTGCGAAACGATTGTTGGCGTGAAAGAAGATGCAGAAATAAGCGCAGAAGTGAAGTTGATGTCCCAGCTGAAAATATACCCGTTGTCGGAACTGATATTATCCGTTACGGTAATCGTCCAGCTTCCGTTTAGCGGGCAACCGATCAGCGATGAGAAACTCTGCATCGGGATGTAGGTTCCAGCCGGAATATATTGATAAGTGTAAG